>NZ_JAERQF010000054.1 GCF_016734815.1 Hymenobacter rubidus | reverse complement strand
GTGTCGGTGAGAGAAACATTCATGCGGCAAGATTAACCAACTACTTTCGTTTTTCACTTCGCGAAAGGTTTAAAATAGATTTTTTATTATTTCAAATTTATTTTATATATATTTCTGATGTGATGACTATTATCAAGCCGGCGAAGCTGAAAACCGATTAGAGTAGGCAAATAATTGTAATTGATAGTTTCATGAAAAAAATTCTGCTTACACTTGGGCTTGCCTTCATTGCTGCAAGTTCAGCCTTCGCCCAAACCACAACTACTAATGGCTACACAAAAAGCAACGGGACTTATGTTGCGCCATATACCCGCACTAGCCCCAACGGCACTAACGTAGATAATTACAGTACACAAGGCAATACTAACCCATATACCGGCACTTCTGGAAGCCGCGCTCAAGACTATAGCGCCCCAGCCAGCAATTACGGGGGCGGCGCTCCGATACAAACTGGCTCACGGGGTGGACAGTATTATATCAACAGCAATGGCAACAAAACTTACGTTCCTAAGCAAAGAAGCAGCGGCTTTTAAATAAAAAAGGCCCGGTAGCTACCGGGCCTTTTTTTATTACTTCGCCACCACGTTGGTCTTGATGCTCAGCTCCTTCAGCTGCGCATCGGCGATGGGCGAGGGCGAATCAATCATCACATCCCGCCCGGAGTTGTTTTTGGGGAAGGCGATGAAGTCGCGGATAGAATCGGAGCCGCCGAAGAGGCTGCAGAGGCGGTCGAAGCCGAAGGCGAGGCCGCCGTGGGGTGGGGCGCCGTACTCGAAGGCATCGAGCAGGAAGCCGAACTGGGCCTGCGCTTCTTCGGGGGTGAAGCCAAGCAGCGAGAACATGCGGGCCTGCACGGCGCGGTCGTGGATACGGATGGAGCCGCCGCCGATTTCCACGCCGTTTATCACGAGGTCGTAGGCGTTCGCGCGGGTCTGGCCGATGGTGGCGGGGTTGTCGAGCAGGGCCAAATCCTCCGGCTTGGGCGAGGTGAAGGGGTGGTGCATGGCGAAGTGGCGGCCTTCCTCTTCGCTGAATTCGAGCAGCGGAAAGTCAATCACCCACAGCGGCGAGAACGAGTTGGGGTCGCGTAGGCCGAGGCGGCGGCCCATTTCGAGGCGCAGCTCGCTCATGGCTTTGCGGGTTTTGGCTTCGGGGCCGGCCAGCAGCAGGATGAGGTCGCCGGGGTTGGCGCTGAAAGCGGCTTTCCACTTCTGCAACTCTTCCTGCGAGTAGAACTTATCGACCGAGGATTTCACCTGGCCGTCGGCCTCCACGCGGGCGTAGACGAGGCCGGTGGCGCCGATTTGGGGCCGCTTCACCCACTCGGTCAGCTCGTCAATCTGCTTGCGGGTGTAGGCGGCGCAGGTGGCCGCGTTGATGCCCAGTACCAGCTCGGCGCTGTCGAACACGGGGAAGCCTTGGCCTTTCACGGTTTCGGTGAGGTCGGCGAACTTCATCTCGAAGCGGGTGTCGGGCTTGTCGTTGCCGTAGTCGCGCATGGCGTCGGCGTAGGTCATGCGGGGCACGGTGGGGAAATCAAGGTTTTTGATTTCCTTGAATAGGTAGCGCACCAGGCCCTCAAACATATCGAGGATGTCTTCCTGGGTTACGAAGGCCATTTCGCAGTCAATCTGCGTGAATTCGGGCTGGCGGTCGGCCCGCAGGTCTTCGTCGCGGAAGCACTTCACAATCTGAAAATACCGGTCGAAGCCCGACACCATGAGCAGCTGCTTAAACGTCTGGGGCGACTGCGGCAGGGCGTAGAACTCGCCGGGGTTCATGCGCGAGGGCACCACGAAGTCGCGCGCGCCTTCGGGCGTGCTCTTGATAAGCACCGGCGTTTCGACTTCGATGAAGTCCTGGCCGTCGAGGTAACGGCGCACGGCCTGGGCCATTTTGTGGCGCAGCATGAGGTTGTTGCGCACGGGGGTGCGGCGCAGGTCGAGGTAGCGGTACTTCATCCGCAGGTCGTCGCCGCCGTCGGTGTCGTCTTCGATGAGGAAGGGCGGCAGTTTGGCGGGGTTCAGAATTTCGACTTTCTCGGGGCGAATTTCGATGGCCCCGGTCGGGATTTTGTCGTTTTTGGAATAGCGCTCCGATACTTTTCCGGTCACCTGGAGCACGAACTCGCGGCCGAGCGTGCGGGCGGTTTCGCGCACAGCTTCGGCTTCCACTCCCTCTTCGAGCGTGATTTGGGTGAGGCCGTACCGGTCGCGCAGGTCAATCCAGAGGATGGCGCCTTTGTCGCGGGTGCGCTGCACCCAGCCGCAAAGGGTGACGGTTTGGCCGATGTGTTCGGGGCGGAGTTCGCCGCAGGTGTGGGTACGTAGCATGGACCGCAGATTTAACGAATTGGACGGATAAGAACGGACTCGAATGGTTTTGTTCTTGTTCCGCTTTTTTCTGCGAAGGTAGCCACTGGGCGGGCGGGGCAAAACCCAAACTTTGGTACGGAGTATGCAAAGGGCACTAGCAACTGCGTTCCTTTGTTTTCTCAATCCCCTCAAATACCTATGAAATTACTCCCCGCCCTCGCTCTAAGCGCCGCCCTGTTAGTAGCCGGCTCCGCGCAGGCCCAGACCAAAATCAAGACCAAGAGCAAGTCCGATGCCTCAGGTACGGAGATTAAATCCAAGGGCACGGCCGGCGCCGTGACGCTCGACGGCCCCGTCAAGCGCATCGAAACGCTGTCGGGCATCGACGTTTTCCCCAAGCCGAACTCAACCGATATCCTGCTGAGCTTCACCCAGCAATTCACCAAGCCCGGCACGCTGGTGATGACGGACTACAAGGACAAAGTGGTGTACCAGACCGACCTCGACCCGGCCAACAATACCGGCGCTCCAGTGAATTTGGGCAAGATTCCGGCCGGCACCTATTTGGTGGAGGCCAAAACCGGCAACTACGTGTACTGGAAAAAGGTCCGGATTAAGTACCCCGCCTTGCGCCGGTAGGTGCGTCACGTATTGGCTCAATGCAGAACGTCATGCTGAGCGCAACCGAAGCATCTCGCTTGGGGCAGTAATTCCTTCGATTGGTTTACTACTGCACGCGAGATGCTTCGGCTGTGCTCAGCATGGCGTTCTTTTGTAATCCCCAAACTGCTCCTATTCATGAAATTCACCGCGTTTCTGCTGCTATTTTTCGCTCTCACGGCATTTGTGCCCAAGCCTAAGTTGACCACGGTCAAGCTGGCTTCGGGCTTGTCGGTGGGCGTTCCGGTGGGGTTTTCGCCCTTGCCCGATGATGGTATTGCGGTAAAATATCCCTCGCCGCGCAAGCCGCTGGCGGTGTATTCCAACCCCAGCGGGCGCGTCGACTACAGTGTGGCGGTGCGGCCCACCACCTTCGAAAGCTTCGATTACGGCGTGCTGATAAAGATTTACAAGTCCAGCATTCAGCGGCTTTATTCTAAAGTCGATTTTTTGAAGGAAGATATTCGGACCGTGAACGGGCGCGATTTCATCTATTTCGAATTCGTTTCTACGGTGACCGATGCCCGGCGCAGCGGCGCTCAACTGGCCCCCATCAAGCGCTACCAAGCGGTGCAATACGCCATTGAAGGGACCCAACTCTACGTATTCACGTTCGTGGCCCCGGCTGAGGAACAAGCCCAATGGCAGGCCACGGCCCAAGCTGTGATGGGAGCCATTGTGATGAAGAAGTAAGTTGTGACGGACGACTATTTCATGCAGCAGGCCCTGGCCGAGGCCGAAAAAGCGTTAGCCGCTGCTGAAATCCCCATCGGTGCGGTGGTCGTGTTCGAAAAGCAAATCATCGGGCGCGGCTACAACCAGACCGAACAGTTGCGCGACGTGACGGCCCACGCCGAAATGCTGGCTCTGACGGCCGCTGCCAACCACCTCGGCAATAAGTACCTGGCCGACTGCACACTCTACGTCACCATCGAACCCTGTGTGATGTGCGCCGGCGCCAGCTATTGGGCCCAATTGAAGGCCGTGGTGTTCGGGGCCGACGAGCCGAAAGTGGGCTTCCGGCGGCACGGGCAGCTGCTGCACCCGCGCACCCAGCTGCGCGGCGGCGTGCGGGCCGAGGAATGCGCCGACTTGATGCGCCGGTTTTTCAGTTTGAAGCGGAAATAACTTGCGGCGCCAACCTTTTCTTTTGCTCATCTCACCCTTTTGCCTGCTTCCATGTTGTTCGCCATTTTACTGCCCGGCATCTCGATGATAGTTCGGGGCCATGTTTTCAAGGGCATTCTGTGCGGCATTCTGCACATCACGCTCATTGGCTGGATTCCGGCCGCTATCTGGGCCGTGGCTTCCTACCGGGAGGATTTGGCGGAAAAGCGGCACCGCGAAACGCTGGACTTTCTGGCCCGCCAGCAGCGCTAGCGGCGGCCCGTTGGCCCCTGGGCCCACGCCTCGGCCGCTTTCAGAATTCAGCGGCAATATTATACATTTGACCTTAAGTGCGAAGCAGCCGTAACCATGCTTGGGAATGGCTGTTTTTATTACTATTCACCATTCTTACTCTTCACCACCCAAACCACTTTTATCATGGCTTTCGAACTTCCGAAACTTCCTTATTCCTACGATGCGCTCGAGCCCACGTTTGACGCGCAAACCATGGAAATTCACCACAGCAAGCACCATCAGGCTTACGTGACGAACCTGAACGCTGCCATTGCGGGCACGGAGATGGAAAACCAGTCCATCGAGGAAATTCTGCACAACATCGCCAAGGCGCCGGCGGCTGTGCGCAACAACGGCGGCGGCCACTTCAACCACTCGCTGTGGTGGACCATCCTGTCGCCCAACGGCGGCGGACCGGCCACCGGCGCAGTAGGCGACGCCATCACGAAGTCGTTTGGCACTTTCGACAAGTTCAAGGAAGAATTTACCAAGGCGGCCACCACGCGCTTCGGCTCGGGCTGGGCCTGGCTGTGCAAGCAGGCCGACGGCTCGGTCCAAATTTGCTCCACCCCCAACCAGGACAACCCGCTGATGCCGGATTCGGGCTGCAAAGGCCTGCCGGTCCTTGGCCTCGACGTGTGGGAGCACGCCTACTACCTGAAATACCAGAACCGTCGCCCCGACTACATCGCTGCTTTCTTTAACCTCATCAACTGGGATGAAGTGAACAAGCGTTTTGCGGCTGCTACGCCTGCGTAATTTTCTTTTTGCCGATTTTTCAACGGCAGGATTGTTACAAAAAAGCCCGCTCCATATTCTGGAGCGGGCTTTTTTGTTTTCAGAACAAGGGAAAGGAACGTCATGCTTCGCTGCGCTCTGCATGACGTTCAGAGTGAACCTGACCAAGCGAGAACCCGACCAGCCAAAACAATTCGTGTACGTACCTGCTTTATAGCCGCGTTTCATCTAATGACGGCGGCCTTTGCGCACCGCCCTTACCCGTACCGATATGTCAAGCAAAGCTTTTGAGCCCGCCAAACTGGGCAACCTTACCCTCACCAATCACATTGTGATGGCCCCCATGACGCGCAGCCGCGCCCTGGGCAACGTGCCCAACGAGCTGATGGCTGAGTATTACCGCCAGCGCGCCACGGCCGGCCTCATCATTACCGAAGGCGTTTCGCCCTCGGCCGACGGCCTGGGCTATGCCCGCATTCCCGGCCTGTTCAACCAGGAGCAGGTGACCAACTGGCAGCGCATCACCGAGACAGTGCACCACCACGGCGGCCACATTTTCGTGCAACTGATGCACGCCGGCCGCGTGTTCCACCCCCTCAACCTGCCCGAAGGCGCTGAGGGCATCGCGCCTTCGGCCGTGGCTGCCCAAGGCCAGATGTGGACCGACCAGCAGCAGATGCAGGACCAGCCCACTCCGCGTGCCCTGCGCTCCGACGAGCTGGCCCGTGTGCGCGACGAGTACGTGCAGAGCGCCAAGCTGGCCCTCGAAGCCGGTTTCGATGGCGTGGAGCTGCACGGCGCCAACGGCTACCTGCTGGAGCAATTCCTGAACCCGGCCAGCAACCAGCGCACCGATGAGTACGGCGGCAGCGTGCAGAACCGCGCCCGCTTTGTGCTCGAAGTGACGAAAGCCGTAGCCGACGCCATCGGCAAGGAGCGCACCGGCATCCGCCTCTCGCCCTGGGGCGTGTTCAACGACCAGCCGAACTATCCCGAGATTGACGAAACCTACGCCTACCTGGCCGAGGAGCTGCAAAAAATCGGCGTCGTGTACCTGCACCTGGTCGACCACCAGAGCATGGGCGCGCCTGCCGTGCCGGCCGAAGTGGTGCCGCTCATCCGCAGCAAGTTCACCAACACGCTCATTTTGAGCGGCGGCTACAACACCGTGGCTCAGATTGATGCCGCGCTGAACAGCAACGCCGACCTCGTGGCCATTGGCCGGCCCTTCATTTCGAATCCCGACCTGGTGGAGCGCCTTGAAAAAGGCCTGCCCCTGGCCGAGAGCGACCCGGCTACGTACTACGCGCCCGGCCCCAACGGCTTTGCCGACGGCTACACCGACTATCCGGCCGCCGATGGCCAGCCGGCCGGCACGTTCTCGCCCAGCTACGAGGCCTAAACCTGCCCCCAGTGGCTAATTAAGCCCCTGCGAAGTCCGCTCCCAACGGGGCGCTTCGCAGGGGCTTTTTTATTTATCTTTGACGGTCGCGGCCCGTGCGCCGCGCTTGCGTTCGCCTTATTCCACCCTCTCTTCTCTCGTTTCCCGCATGAATAACACGAAGCTGCGCCTTACCATCCTGAGTTTTCTACAGTTCTTTATTTGGGGCTCGTGGCTGATAACCATTGGCGCGTATTGGTTTCAAACGAAGCAATGGTCGGGCGCGCAGTTTGGCGCCATTTTCTCCACCATGGGCATTGCGTCCATCTTCATGCCCTCGCTCATGGGCATCGTGGCCGATAAGTACGTGAATGCGGAGAAGCTCTACGGCATTCTGCACATTCTGGGGGGCTTGGTGCTGTGCACCATTCCGATGGTGACGGACCCCGGCACGTTCTTCTGGGTTATCCTGCTGAACATGATTTTTTACATGCCCACGCTGGCGCTGTCCATCGCCGTGTCGTACTCCATTCTGAAACGGCAGGGGTTTGACGTGGTGAAGGACTACCCGCCCATTCGGGTGTGGGGCACCATCGGCTTCATTGTGGCCATGTGGACGGTGAGCCTGCTGGGCTTCGAGAAATCGGCCAGCCAGTTCTACGTAGCTGCCGGCGCAGCCATCCTGTTGGGCATCTATTCGTTCACGCTGCCCGCCTGCCCGCCCCAATCGGCCAGCACATCCAGCCAGAACCTGGCCGAAATCCTGGGCCTCAAGTCGTTCGCTATTCTGCGCGACCGCAAGATGCTCACCTTCTTTCTGTTTGCTTTGCTGCTCGGCGCCGCGCTCCAGCTCACCAACGCCTACGGCGATACCTTCCTGCACGATTTCGACAAGAACCCGGATTACCAGGGTACGATGACGGTGAAGTACCCGGCCATCATCATGTCCATCTCGCAGATTTCCGAGACGCTGTTCATCCTGGCCATTCCGTTCTTCCTGCGCCGCTTCGGCATCAAGCAGGTAATGCTTTTCAGCATGATTGCCTGGGTGTTGCGCTTCGGCCTGTTTGCCTACGGCAACCCCGGCCAGGGCCTCTGGATGATTATCCTCTCGTGCATCGTGTACGGCATGGCCTTCGACTTCTTCAACATCTCGGGCTCGCTGTTCGTCGAAACCCAGACGCAGCCCAGCATCCGGGCCAGCGCCCAGGGCTTGTTTATGATGATGACCAATGGCTTCGGGGCCGTGCTGGGCAGCTCGCTGAGCGGCCTCATCATCCAGCATTATTTCACCGATGCGGCCGGCAACAAAGACTGGCACAGCATCTGGCTCACGTTTGCGGGCTATTCGCTGGCCATTGCGGTGCTGTTTGTATTCATTTTCAAGCACAAGCACACCACGCAGCCCGCCCAGGAAACGCAAACGGCACCGTTGCTCTCAGTCGAGCAAGCGTAGAATGCAGGGCAGGAACTGCGCTGGATAAGCTCATCAATACAAGATTGGTACAAAAAAAGTCTGCTTTTGGCACAAAAAAGGCCGCTCTGCGCTATGCAGAGCGGCCTTTTTGCAGCTTGGTGATGCTAATTACTTCGTGCCGAAGAAAAAATCGCCTTCGATTTGAGCGTTTTCATCGGAGTCAGAGCCGTGCACGGCGTTGGCTTCGATGCTCTTGGCGTACTTCTTCCGGATGGTACCTTCCTCGGCGTTGGCCGGGTTGGTAGCGCCGATGAGGGTGCGGAAATCGGCTACTGCGTTGTCCTTCTCAAGAATAGCCGCCACGATGGGGCCGCTCGACATGTATTTCACCAGGTCGTTGTAGAAAGGGCGCTCGGCGTGCACGGCGTAGAACTGGCCGGCGCGCTCGGCGGTGAGGGTTACTTTTTGGAGTTCCACGATGCGGAAGCCGCCGGCCTCAATCATGCTCAGGATACCACCAATGTGGTTGTCCTGAACGGCATCGGGCTTAATCATCGTGAATGTGCGGTTGGTGGCCATTTGTAGGGCGAGGGGGTTGGTTAAAAAGTTATTCGGCTGCAAAAGTAGCCACAAAGCCGACGTGGTTTCTTAGTCGAGTCCGAAGGACGATTGAGACAGCCGACGAGAACCTTCCGGGGGAGACGCGTTGTTAAGACAAGATTTCTTCCGACTTTTGCCGGCCCAATTATTTGTAAGCCACCGGCCCTTCGTTCTGTTAAGGGGCCATTCACGTTGTCGATGTCTAGTTCCATTTCCGCCCTGCAGGCGTTGTTGGCACAGCCCAAGCAGGTTGTTATCACCACTCACCACAAGCCCGACGCCGACGCCCTGGGCTCGTCGCTGGCCTGGGCCGGCTACCTCAAGCAAAAAGGCCACCACGTGACGGTGGTGACGCCATCGGACTACCCCGCGTTTCTGAACTGGATGGAGGGCAACGACGAGGTGGTGGTGTACGACCGCCGCCAGAACGACCGCCAGGTTCGCGATTTGGTGAGCCGGGCCGAAGTCATCTGCTGCCTCGATTTCAGCTGCCTGGGCCGCATCAACGAGTTGGGCGAATACGTGCGGCAGGCGGGCGCCGTGAAGGTGCTCATCGACCACCACCAGGAGCCCGAAGATTTTGCCGACATCGTATTCTCGGTGCCTACAGCAGCGGCCACGGCGGAGCTTATTTTTGAAATTATCCGCGACCTCGGCGACCAGGGCCTCATCACCCAAGGCATTGGCGAAGCCCTCTACGCGGGCATCATGACCGATACGGGCTCGTTCCGTCACCCCAGCACCTCGCGCAACGTGCACCTGATAATTGCCGAGCTGCTGAAGGTGAACATTGACCTCTCATCCGTACACCGGCGCATCTACGACTCGCATTCCGAAATCCGGCTGCGCTTCCTGGGCTTTGTGCTCAAGGACAAGCTGGTGGTGAACCGCGAGTTCAACACCGCTTACATTGCCATCACGCAGGACGAGCTGCGCCAATACCAGAGCAAAACCGGTGATACCGAGGGCCTCGTGAATTATGCCCTCAGTATCGAAGGCATTGTGTTTGCGGCTGTTTTTATCGACCGCGGCGTGGCCGTCAAAATTTCTTTTCGCTCGGTGGGCAACTTCTCCGTCAGCGACTTTTCGCGCCGTCATTTCGACGGTGGTGGGCACCACAACGCGGCTGGCGGCATTAGCTACGCTCCCCTCGATGCAACCGTGGAGCGCTTCCTGAGCATCCTGCCCGAGTATAAGGAGCAGTTGACGGGCGTGCCTGCCGCCGTAGCGCCGCCGGTGGCGTAACTTTGAACCGTTTCTGACTCTTCACTTTTTTATTTTCATGCGTTTTTCCTCCCGCTCTGCGCGGCAGCTGGCCCTGGCGGCCGGCGTGCTGGGCTTCGCTTCCCTCACCGCTTGCAACAAAGACGGCGGTGAATTTGCCAAAACCAAGTCCGGCATCGAGTACAAGATTTTCAAAAAAGTGGGCAGCAGCTACGAGCGGCGCGATGTGAACGCCGACGGCGACCCCACCTACAAGGACCGGGTGGGCAAGTTCCTGCTCGGCAACATGCAATACCGCACCGGCAAGGATTCGGTGCTGCAAAACACCCGGCGCGACGTGGGCATGCCCGTGCCCCTGCCCCTGCAGGAGCTCAAGCTGAAGGGTGCCCCCGACGAGGCGCTGTCCCTGCTCCAGCCCGGCGACAGCGGCGTGTTCCGCTTCCAGGTCGATTCACTCATCAAGCCCAAGTCGGGCCAGCCCGTGCCGCCATTCCTGCGCCGGGGCGGCAATGTGGTGGTGATGTACGTGGCCACCACCAACAAACTCATCACCCAGGCCGAAGCCCAGGCCATGCAGCCCGAGCTGCAAAAGCGGGCCATGGCTGCCCAAATGAAGCAGCGTATGGCCTCGCCGGAATACGCCAAGCAGATGCAGGCCCAGAAGGACGCCCAGGCCAAAATGATGGCGACGCCCGAAGTGCAGGCCCAGCTGAAAAAAGATGATGCCGTGCTGCAGGACTACATCAAGAAAAACGGCCTGAATGTGCAGAAAACGCCTTCGGGCCTCTACTACCAAGTGCTGAAGCCCGGCACCGGTGCCAAGCCGACCTCCGGCCAGACGGTGAGCGTAAACTACCTGGGCACGCTGCTTAGCGGCAAAGAATTTGATTCGTCGGCCAAAGCTGGCAAGCCGATTGACTTCCCCATCGGCCAGGGCGCGGTAATTCCGGGCTGGGACGAGGGCATTGCCCTGCTCAACAAGGGCAGCAAAGCCATTTTGCTCATTCCTTCATCGCTGGCCTACGGTACCCGCGGTTCGGGCGAGGCCATTCCGGCCAACTCGCCCCTGCGCTTCGAGGTGGAACTAGTTGACGTTCAATAAGCCTTTTACCTATCCCGATTCCGGCCAACGGGCGGCGCGGCACTGCTGCCCGGGCCTCCGTTGGCCGGAATCTTTTTAGCCCTTTGCCATGAAAAAAATTCTGCTCCGTTCGCGCTTGCTGGTGCTCGCGGCTGGCCTGCTGCTGGCAGCTCCGGCTTTGTGGAGCTGCAACTCGCAAACCACCCTCCAGAAGCAGCTGGCTGACCATGAGAACCAGCTAAAGGCCATCGACGAGGACACCATTCAGCACTATTTGCAGCGCAACAACTTGGTCAGCAAGGCTACGCGCACCAATTCCGGCCTGTACCTGGTTTCCATTGTCGACGGCACGGGTACGCCCATTACCTCAGGCAAGCAGGTTAAGCTGAAGTATGTGGGTCGGTTTCTGAGCAACGGTGCCCACCCCGAGTCGTCGGGCTACCCGGCTTCGTATGGCAATGCGAACTATCCGCAGGGCTTAATCTTTGATAACTCCGCTGACCACGACCTGAATTGCGGCTGCTCGGTTTTCACGGCCGGCAGCGGGCTGACGGCGGGTTTCAGCGAAGGCCTGCTCCTGATGCGCAAGGGCGACCGCAAGCTCCTGCTGGTGCCTTCGCGCCTGGCGTATGGCCCCAGCGGCACCACCGGCATTCCGGCCGATTCCGCGCTGATGTTTGACGTGGAGATTCTCGACGTCTACTAATTCAATAGCCGTGGGACGAATTGCCGGCCTTACACCGGGTGCTTGGATGCTTGGGGCAATGCTAACCACGGCGGCCCACGCGCAGGCTTTGAGCACGCCGCCCGTTTCGGCAGCTTCTCCCGTTTTGCAGGTCACCACTCCCGATACGACCGTTCGGTTCGTCACGCAGCGGAGTCCGCGCGGGGTTCGTTTTGTGTTTCATGAGCGCGGCACCGGCGCGCCAGCCCGGACGGGCAGCCACGTAGCAGTGCGTTACACCGGCTTTTTACCCGATGGCCATGTCTTCGATGCCACCCGGCCTTCGGGCGGGCCGCTTCGGTTTCGGGTGGGCCGGGGCGAGGTAATTCCCGGCTGGGACGACTTGCTGCCGCTGCTGCCTGCCGGCTCGCGGGTGCGGGCTTGGGTACCGGCCGCCTTGGCCTACGGTGCCAGCGGCTTGCGTGACCCCGACGATGCTACACGATTTTTGATTCTTCCTGATACCGAATTAGTCTTCGAGCTGCACGTTATCAGCGTGCGCTAATGTGGCCAGCCCCGGCCTGTCTTTTTGAACTTATGAAGCGTTACTTATTTGCTTTTGCAGCCACCCTGCTGCTTCCTTTTGTTGGAAAAGCCCAGGCACCGGCCGCTGCTGGCCCCTTCGAGCGCCTGCCCACGGGCACCGAATACCGCCTGTTCCGCAAAGATGCGGCCGGGCACTACCAAGCCCGCCGCCTGGCTCCTGCCGATGCCCCCTACGCCAGCCGGGCCGGGCACGTGCTCACGGTATTTCTGGAGTTTCGTACGGGCCGCGACTCGGTTCTGATGAATTCGCGCCGCATGCAGCCCGCCCCGCAGCCCGTGCTGCTGCCCGAAAAGCCCATTCCCGGCGGCATGGAAGAAGCCCTGGGCCTGCTGCTGCCCGGCGACAGCGCCGTGTTCCGCTTTCCGGCCGATAGCCTCTTTGCCAAAACCTTCCACCAGGCAGTGCCGCCGTTCGTGCAAAAAAGCGGCAACACGCTGCTGGTGCTGGCCAGCGCCCGCGAGTTGCTTACGATGGAAGCCATGAAAGCCCGCCAGGAGAAACTCCAGGCCGAATACGCGCAGAAGGCCAAAGCCATGGCCGCCGGTCAGATGGCCAAAGACGATGCCCAGATTCAGGCGTATCTGAAAAAAAACCACGCCACGGCCCGCAAAACGCCCGGTGGCACCTACTACATTATGAAAAAGCTGGGCACGGGGGTTTCGCCCAAAACCGGTCAAACGGTTCGCGTGCTTTACCGGGGCACCGTGCTGGCCACGGGCCAGGAGTTTGATTCTTCCGCCAAGCACGGCAACGAGCCTATTGCTTTCGCCTTGGGTACGGGCCAGGTTATTCCGGGCTGGGACCAGGGCATTGCCATGCTCACCAAGGGCAGCAAGGCCGTGCTGCTCATTCCGTCGCCCTTGGCGTATGGCGCCCAAGGTGCCGGCGCCGACATTCCGGCCAATGCTGTGCTGCGCTTCGAAGTTGAGCTGGTGGATTTTAAGTAATCGGGAAAGCCGCCACGGCGCTTGCGCAATCCCGGCTTTCAACCCGCTAATTCAATACCTGCGATAGAATATCGAGCGAGCGGATTTCGCCTAGCTGCTCGACGTGCAGCTGGTAATAGCGAATGAGCACATTCAGTAGCTCGTGCCGCACCCGGCCATTGGGGATGGTGCTGGTGACCGGCGTCCGCAGCAGTTCATCGAAATAGTGCTCGAATTCGCGCAGGCGCAGTGTAGCCGGGCCCGTGCTGCCGGCCGCCACGGGGGAATGGCCGGCCATGATGACCTGGTCGGTCAGCTCGGCACCTGAGGCGATACCAAAGCCCAGGTAGCTGGCCAGTTGTAGCAAAAAGCCGAGGGCAAAATTCTCGCTGCCAGCAGTTTGCCGGTCAAAAGCCAGTATGGAATCGTGCAGAAACCGAAAAAGCGGCTCGTTCTGCTCTTCCTCCCGCACGGCCTTGCCCACTATTTCGGACAGGAACAATACCACGCTGCCCTTTTGCACGTCATAGGGCAGGGTTTGGAAAGGCTCGGCACAGCGAAACTCCGATAGACGGGTGAGGCCGCCACTGCCGCGCGCCACGTAGGCCACCAGTTCCAGCAGCGTGAAGGGCTGGAACAGAGCTATCCGGCCGGGTGGTTTGGCCTTGCGCACACCGTTCACCACGTAGCTTTGCACGCCCAACTGTTCGGTGTAAACGCGGGCAATGATGCTGGTTTCGCGGTATTTGAGGTAGCTGAGGACAATGCCCCGGGTCTTGATTAGCATAACGGAAAACGAAGAAAGGCCCTAAAAAATGAAGAATGAATAGGCAAGCCGGGGCTTCCTCTATCTTCATTTTCTCTCCCTCATCGACTGAGTACGGCTACTTTGCTGACACAGCCGTTTTTGCCATCCGCATCCGTCGACAGCACCAGGTACATGCCCGAGCGGACCCGCTCCCCATTGGGATTGGTCAGGTTCCAGGTGACGGCCCCGCCGGTGGCCGTGGTGGCGTACACCAAATGGCCGGCCACGTCGGTAATCTTCACCAAGGCATTGTTGGCGAGACCCGTGATGCCCACCACGCCCTGAAAGTCGGGCCGGACGGGGTTGGGGAAGGCAGCGGTGCAGTTCGGGGTTCCCTCCGTAACGGTGGCCGAACCACGGTAGGTAACAACGCCCGCATCGGTAGCCACCCAAACTTCGCCTGTTTTGTCGTTCACTTTCACGTCCACAATGCGGTTGGAGGGCAACGGACTATTGGCAGTAGTGAAATGCGCCAGCGCCTCGCTTGCATCGGCGCTGAAGAGCCATAAGCCGTTGTTGGTCCCAAACCATTTCCGGTCAGCGCCGTCCACCGCAATGGCCAGCACGGCTTCGGTCCAGAGCGGGGGAAAGCCAGTGCCTTCGCCTTTTTCTACCCGCGGCAGGGTAAAGCCAGTCGTTGAATTGAAGGGACCGGAGGGGTCGTTGTAGTAAACCACGCCTTTGATGGTGGCCACCCAAATGTAGCCGCGCCGGTCTTTCGCCACGTCATAAATCTGGTTATCGGGCAAGCCCGAAGATGTATTGAAAAGACGCGGCGGCCGAGGGTTCACCAGGGCTGGGTCAACGGCGTATATGCCGATGGATGGGCCGCCCACGCTGGTACCGTCCGTTTTGCGCGATACCGACACCCAGGCATATCCATTGTCGTCCAGCGCCATGCGCTCGAGCACTTCCAGGCCCGATACCCACGGAATGGTTTGCCAGGTGGTGGCCACTGGGTCAAAGATGAACAGGCCCGAATTACCAGCTTGAAGATGTCGGTTTATTACCCATACCTTGCCCTCGGCAGTAGCGGCCACGTCGGTCACTTCCACCCGGCTATTGCCACCGCCAAACGTGCCTAACAGCGGACTGCCTGTTGGAACGCCTTCCCCAAACTGTCGAAAGTTGCCCACCCCCTTCCACTCCAGCAAGCCGCTGCCGTTGTTGGCTACATAGAGGGTGCCATCCGGTGTGCGAGTGCCCCGCACCGGACTATTCGGATTGGGAAAATCGGTGATGCGCGGGAAAGCGGTGGACGTGAAATTGGTCCACTGCCCATTGGTGTATTCATAGAAGCCTGCCCGGCGCCCCGTCGGCGCGTAGCGCTCCGAATACCCGCCCGTAAAGACATCGACGGTGTTGGTATGCGCATCGGCCAACAGACCAAAAGCCAGCGAGCTTTCGGGCCCATTGGCCACGTACGAATCCGTGACCACGCCCGCCTGTACGTGTTGCAGGCCCAGGTGATAATTGGCCACGTAATAGCTGCCGTCGCGCGCGCGGACCACATCCTGGGTGGAGGTATTGGGCGCGGGAGGTGCCACCGTCTTCACAACGCCGGTCATTCGGTCGATAAGACGCCCGCCGGCGCCGTCATCTACTATCAGTACCCCAATGCCGCTCCCCCGCAAGCCGCGATATTGATAGGCATAAGAACCAGAAATCAACTGCCAGCCATTGGACACGAACCGGTACACACCAGCGTTTTCTACCGAGGCATAGACCTTGCCGTCATCAACTGCCAGGAATCGGTAAATGGGCTGCGTGGGATTCAATGCCACGGGCAGGTAGGCAACCCAGTTGCGGTAGTCGAGCAAGTTTGTAGTCAGGGAGCCCCGGAGTAGTCCGGCTGAGGTGGCTAAGAATAGGCTACCATTGGCCACCGCTGCGTCGTATACGGCCACCACGGTTCCGCCAGGGCCGATGTTGGTGTACGTATCACTCACTTCGAGCTTGGTTAAATCAACCACGACCAAGCCGAAAGTTGTCGACACATAGGCCTTCCCGCCACCAATCGACACTTGGTTGACTTCCTTGCTCCCTTGAATGGCCTTGCGCAACACGTCGTTGAGGTTGCGCACGCTGCCATCGGGCCGCAGGATATCAATGTTGGTATTTCGGTACGCCAGTACTGTTTGCCGCGTCACCGAATCGTAGGCCAGGGCAGCCACGCCCACGTCGTGCAGCCCGTCGCGCGACGACAGGACTTGGGTGGTGTTCTGCTTTTTATCCAGAAAGTAAAAGGCGTTTTCCGTTTTCACATACACCCGGTCGCCGGCATCGGCGAGGCGCAAGGGGTGGTTGGTAGGCAAATGCAGCTGCCAGTCGCCGTAGCCAACGGCATTTTGGGCTTTGACAGTACCTGCCAGCAAAAACAACCCGGCCAAACTCAGAAAACAACGAAAAATGTACGGCATACGCTCAGCAAAAACTCAAATCAGGATAATCGCAGCCCCTGGGCGGCTTCTGCCCTTGCCAACGCTCCGTCCCGGCGTTTAGTGCGCAGCGGCCGAGCGGGTTTCCGGCACTACAGTTTTGCCCTGCATGCCTTCCAGAAAGCACGGCCGGCAACGGGCTTCGTACGAATCGGTTTCGCCGAGCAGTACCTGGCTGGCACTGGCCGCAATGCGGAAGGAGTACGATGCAATTTCGCCGCAGCACACGCACACGGCGTGCACCTTGGTCACAAACTCAGCCGTGGCCAGCAGGGCGGGCATGGGGCCGAACGGCCGGCCCAGGTAGTCCATGTCCAGCCCCGCCACGATGACGCGGGTGCCGTTGTTGGCCAATTGCTCGCACACCTCCACGAGGGAGTTATCGAAGAACTGGCCTTCGTCGATGCCCACCACATCGGAACCCGCCGCAAGCAGCAAAATTTCCGAGGCGATGGCCACCGGGGTGGAGCGGATGCGGGCAGCATTGTGGCTCACCACGTCTTCGGCGTGGTAGCGGGTATCAAGCGCGGGCTTGAAGATTTCGACCCGCTGCCGGGCAATGCGGGCGCGGGTGAGGCGGCGAATCAGCTCTTCGGTTTTGCCCGAGAACATGGAGCCGCACACCACTTCAATCCAGCCCCGGCGGGGGGCGTTGTGGCGGTTGCCGACGCGGGGTTCAATAAACAAAGCAGTAACGGGCTTGCGTGGATTTAGAACCCTAAAGTTAGGAACGAACACCGGAGCATCCCACGCCTTCGGCAATTGAGCAGGCAACGCCGAAAGCCAAACCAATTGACAGCCTGCGGCTCGACTATCCGGTCTGGGGGTCAATCATTCTGCTTGGGGGGCGTTGGCGCTTCGCGGTACTGCACATGCGGCAACTGGGTGGCCTCGGGCACCCGGCCCACCACGTCGCCAGCGAGCAGGCGGGCCTGGCAGGTCAGCCGCTCCGTGGGCAGCAAGCGGCCGGCAGCCTGGTAGCGCAGTTCGGCGTCGGTGCGGACGCTTAAGTTTTCGAACCCGGTACGCACTTGCAGGCGGCAGGTGGTGCAACGGCCTTTGGCGCCGCAAGCGTGCATCCAGTCAATGCCAGCGGCTTGCAAGGCCGCCAGCAGCGTGGCGCCGACCGGGATTTCAATGGTTGCGCCAGGCAAGTTTTCAATCGTCAACAGATGCATTTGTGCCTAACTTCGGCCACCGAAACCCGGCCTTTTTATGAACGACAAATATAGCTTTGCCAAGTGTGCACAGTATGGCCGCCGCCTAGCTGCCCGGCTCTGCGACCAACACTTCGGCACCCAGCCCACCGCCACCCTCGACGGCCCGGCCATTCTCAAATTCACGCCGGTGCGCCAGCTCAACCTCTTGGTGATTCGCCAGTTGTTGGGCCAGTGGCAGGCCGAAACGGCCCGGCTTCGCAGCGATTACTTCGATTTTGAAGCCGCTCCCGTGCAAGCAGCCCTCACGCAATTTATGAACGTGTTGTCGCGGCACATCAGCCTGCGGCGCGCTGCCTTCGAGCCCCTGCTTGCCCAGGCTGCAACCGACACGCTTGGCATCGTGACCGACCCGATTGGCAGCTTTCAGCGCCTGCTGCTTGGCAGCACCGAAACGCCTACCCTGGTCGGCCTGCGCGAAAACCTGCGTTACATCGACATTGATAAGACGTTCTACCAAGGCTTTGTCGATAGCCTTCCGGTCAGCAACGACATCAGTCGTGACTTCCTCACGCACCGCTTTGAGCTTTACCACGCGGCCAATTACAAGGCGCACCAACCGCTGGAGCAAGTAGTGGGGCAGCTCCGCTCGCTGCTCCCCCTCACCACCGCCGATTTGCTGGAAGACGGCCCGGTGTCCGCTTCAACCGCCGCAATTCCGGTTGTGCCGGCTCCTGCGCCGGCCTCCCCTCCCGAGCCCGCGCCGGTAGCGGCCCCGTCCTTCGTGGCCCCCCAGCCTACCAGCCCATCAGCGCCGGCCGCGGCTCCTGCATCAGCGCCTGTAACGGCACCGCCTGCCCCAGTTGCTCCTGTTGCGCAGCCGGCCCGCCCCCTGCCCAATACCGACACGGCAACCGTGCCTCTGCATGAGAAGCTAAAAGCCAGTCAGCCGGCCGCTGCTTCCCTCTCCGAAACGCTCCGCGCCACTGCTGCGCCGGCTTCGTTGGCCGAGCGGGCCGGCCCCAAAGTTGAAACGCTGCGCGAAGCCATTTCCATCAATCAGCGCTTCAGCTTCATTAACGAGTTGTTTGGTGGCGAAAATATGGACTACCACGCTGCCATTCAGCACCTCGATTCGCTACCCACTGCCGAAGAAGCCCGCCTCTATGTTACCGGCGACCTCTCGCAGCGCTACGATTGGAGCCGCAAAGAAGAACACGTCAACAAGCTCCTGAAGCTCATCGAGCGCAAATTTGCCTAATCCAGCGCCGATGCAGTTCGTCTTCGGTACCCGCCTGCGCCGCTGGTTGCTGCCGTGGCTTCTGGCCCTGGCCGCCCTGGCCAATTTGGCCTATCCGATGTACGTGCACTTCGATTTCACGCACTCGCCCGATACGCGCAGCTACCTGCGCATGGCCGCCGGGCGGTTCGACAGCGTGCGTGTCACGCACCGCTACCGGGTGCTGGTGCCAGCCGCTGCCGCTGTAGTGGCCGCTCCCATTAGCAGGGTGTACGGCCACATCTGGCCCCAGCGCCCGGCCGGCCTGTGGCCGCTGCGCTTTGCTTTTTACTTGGTCAATTGCCTGCTGCTAGCCGCTGCCGCTGCTTGTTGGTTCAATGCCGCGCGCCTCACCGCTGCTTCTTCCGAAGCGGCGGCCTTGGCCATGTTGGCCGTCCTCACCAGCCGTTGGGCCGTGTACGCGGCCGGCCTTCCCCTAACCGATAGTTTGTATTTATTGATTTTTGGCCTCGGCTATTATGGCTTTCGCCGCGGCCCTGCCGGAAGTTGGGCCTTGGTACTTGCGTTGTTGCTGGGCCCGCTAGCGAAAGAATCTTTTGTATTCCTAGTGCCTTGGTTGCTTTGGTATGGCCGCAGCAGTTTGCCCTGGCACCGGCAATTGGTGGCGTTAGCAGGCGGGGTGGCCGCCTTGGTCCTGGTGCATTCTTTCGTTGATGCGCGCGTCGGGGCGCCGGCTACCCAATCTGTGTCCAATGCGCTTGAGCACGTTGGGAACATCACTTACTCCATCCGTCGAGCTGCTTCTGCTAAAGGGCTGGGCGAGCTACTTAGCATTTTCGGTTTTTTCATCCTGATTCCCCCCATTGCCGTCTGGCTAGTAAAGGACCAGAAAATTCCACCGTTATTCGGCATACTTGGGGCAGCTGAAGTCGCCCTGCTTGCCGTAGTAGCCGTTCACATGCTGCTTTCCGGCGATTTGGGCCGCATGGGCTATCTGGCTGCTCCGGTTTTCTGCACGGCACTGGCATTGGTTTTTACTCACTGGCGTCGGCTGCACTGGTTTCAATAAGTCGTCCTTTACGCGGCAGTCCGACCAGAGCCAACGCTAGCAACAGTGGCCACACCGGCACCAGAAACCGCGCGGCCCCCAAAGGTCCCGTTAGCAGTGCTATGTATAGCAGCAGGCCTGCCGCTACCCATCGTCCGTAACGCAGTACCGATGCAGCATTTCTGAGCCGCCAGAATCCCCGAATGGCCAAAAGCACCCGCACAATGTTTGCGGCCAGGACAGTGCCCAGCAGTGCCAGTAAGCCCAGTGGTAATTGTTCTACCGCTCGCCACAAGCCACCAACCCGCACCTGCGCTAACAGTCCTCCCCCCTGCGGCGGAGCCAGTTGCAAAAACGTACCAATATCAAAACGCCCCGGGTCGAGGAATAACGCTGCCATGCCCTGAGCATGCTGCCGCGCATACACCATCGGATGAGCCCGTAGCACCGCTCCCGCACGGGCCTGAATCGTCTGCTGCCGCGCTGCAAAACTTGGGGCAGCATTGGCCTGCTGCAACACTCCGGCAACCCATGTTTCTTCCGCTTTTGGCCCTTCCAGTTGCCTAATCACCCCAGCGGCATTGTAGTGCAACAGGTTAATCTCAGCAATGCTGGAGAAGTGAAAATACCCTGTTCGACGCTCATTCCATCCCATATAAAGCCCGGCAACAAGCATCGGCACCAAACCAACCATCCCCAAATTTACCCGCCGAAACCGAACCGCTAATCCTATACCAATGCCTGCTATCACCAGCGACAAAGGAAAAAAAACCGGTTTTAGTAAGAGCGCAGCCGCGGCCACAGCCGCTACCCCGGCAAAGTACTTTGTGCGTTGCCTTCGAAGAAAAAGCAGCGCCAACCAAGCCAAAGCCACCACCAGCGTTTGCAGCAATACCTCGCTCATCACCGCGTTGGCATAAATTAGCTGAGCCGGAAACGACAGGAAGCCGCTCAGTGCCAGCATCCATTCACCACGCGTAGGCCGGGCCCGCTGTCCCCACCAGCTCAGGACCAACCCAAGATTTAACAAGCTCAGTAAGTTCTGAACGATTAGCAGCGGCACCGGCCGTTGCCCCACATGGTCCAGCGCCCATATCGTCCACGGATAGCCCGGCGGACGAATTGTAAATTCCTGCACCGCTTGCCCAAGCGGCCAAAGTGCGGGCCAAGTCCGGGCATAAAGCTCTCTGTACAAACGCCAGTTTTCGGCCGCTTTCAGGTATCTATCTGTATCCGGGAAACTCCAGCTACTGGCGTGGAGTGCCCATCCCAATGCCAGCCCATGCGCGCCAATCAGGACGACCCACACCCAACCCGGCACTCGCCCGATTCCCATCAGCGGACTAAATCTTGCTTGCGGTAAGCATCAAGTGCTAGCAAGCTAAACAATAAAATAGTAAAGGACCACAACGACGAGCCACCGTAGCTGAAAAACGGCAGCGGAATCCCAACGACTGGTGCGAGTCCCATGGTCATGCCCATGTTCACCGTCATATGAAAAAACAGCACACTCGCCACACAATACCCATACGTACGACCAAAAACTGATTTCTGACGCTCCGCCACATAGATAATCCGCCAAAGCAATGTCAGGAAAAGCCCTATTACCACCAAGCTTCCCAACCAGCCAAACTCCTCCCCAACCGTGCAGAAGATGAAATCGGTACTTTGCTCGGGCACGAAGTCAAACTTGGTCTGCGTTCCCTGCAAAAACCCTTTGCCAACTAATCCGCCTGAGCCAAGCGCAATTTTGCTTTGCGTCACGTTCCATCCTTTCCCCAAAGGGTCGGACGAAGGATTAATCAATACTTCTATTCGCTGCCGTTGATGCGGTTGCAATACCTTACGATAAAAGAAATCCACTCCCACCACCATTCCCAACACTGCTAGCCACACGCCTATCGCCAACGGCAAATGGTGCCGCAATACACGCCGATTTAATCCCAGTACAGCCAGTAAAATCAGCGTGAATGCCCCAACCAGCCATAGTTTCGGCACCAGCAACGCCAGTAATAGAATCCCCCCCCCCACTGCTAGTAATAATAAGATTAATGGCGACATCCCCTCCCGAAAATATGCCAGCAACAATGCCCCAAATACCAAGGCCTGTCCCGATTCATTTGAAGCGACAATTAACAACGGCGGCAGTAATGTAATCCCCGCCAGCATCAACTGGTCACGCCAATTTTGGTACCGCAAATTAATGCTGGCCATAAACCGAGAAGCCGCTAGCGCTGTGGTAAACTTGGCAAATTCTGCTGGTTGCAGCCGTACCGGTCCCAACTCCAGCCACGACCGCGACCCCGCTATTGGTCGCGCAACAACCATTGTTACCAGCAACAGCACTATCATGCCCGCATACAACGCATAGGCCAGCGTATCATATGCCTTGTAATCTACTACCAACAGTACCACCACCAATACAAGTGCTGTTCCAATCCACAACAGTTGTTTAAACCAGTTGAAAGCCATCAGCTTATCAAAGCTGAGGTTTGCTAATGGATTATCAGGCGAATCTGGTGAATAGCTGGATGCATAAATGCAAACCCACCCCAATCCCACGAGCACTACATAAAGCAGCACCGTTATCCAATCAATACTACGGCTATAACGTGCCGGTGAAACTTGCACAGATTCTTTTGATTAATAACCCTTTAAAATTACAAGCTTTTCTTTAGGTAAACCGAATGTTCTAACATTGAAGGTCAGTAACTTCTTCATGGAAGGCACAAGCAAAAATCCCCCTTGGCTGCTGGTGAAAGCGTCCAAGGGG
>NZ_JAERQF010000053.1 GCF_016734815.1 Hymenobacter rubidus | reverse complement strand
CCGTGTCGGTGAGAGAAACATTCATGCGGCAAGATTAACCAACTACTTTCGTTTTTCACTTCGCGAAAGGTTTAAATAGAGCTACTCCTTCGCCTTCCCCGCTGCCAACGACTTATAAATCACCTCATGTATCCGCGTGCGGATGTTGTACTGGCGCAGCTTGTTATTGCCGGCATCCGGGTACACGCGGTTCGATAGGAAGACGTAGAGAATCTGATTATCCGGGTCCATCCACACGCAGGTGCCGGTGAACCCGGTGTGGCCGAAGGTGCTGGCGGGGGCCAGGCGGCTGGTAGGGCCTTCGGGCTTGCTGGGGTCGCCGTGGTCCCAGCCCAGGCCGCGCCGGCTGCCCACCAGCTGAGGCCGGGCAAATTCGGTCACGACCGGCGTCTGGAAGAAGCGGGTGCCGCCGTAGTTGCCGTTTTGCAGGTTCATCTGCATGAGCACGGCCAAGTCGTTGGCAGTGGCGAAGAGGCCGGCGTGGCCGCCCACGCCGCCCACAAGAGCGGCGGTTTGGTCGTGCACCGTACCTTGTAGCTGCTCGCGGCGATAATACGTGTCGTTTTCGGTGGGCGCGATGCAGCTTTTGGGGAAGCGCTGCAAGGGATTGTAGGTCATGCTGCCCAAGCCGAGCGGCCGGTAGAAATTGTCCTGTAAAAAGCCTTCCAGCGGCTGCTGAAGAATCTTTTCGCACACCCGTTTCATCACGATGAAGCTCAGGTCGGAATAATCCGTCGGGTAGCGGCCCTTGATTTTGGGCAGCAGGCTGGAACGCATGGTCCAGGCCCAGACGGAATCATCGGCCGCTTTGGTGCTGTATTCGCCGGGCGCTACTTCGTTGGGGAAATCATCGGAACGGATACTGGCGTAGAAAGTGGGCTTGAGCTGGCCGTCGCGCAGGGTGCGCTCCCAGGTGGGAATGCCCGGCTTCAGGCCGGCCTGGTGCAGCAGCACGTCGCGCACGGTCATGTCGCGCTTGTTGGTGCGGGCCAGCTCGGGCAGGTAAGTCGATACTTTCTCCTCAATATTGAGCTTGCCCTGGTCCTTCAGGTACATCACCGCTTGCAGGGTGCCGGCCACTTTCGTCACCGAGGCCAAATCATACAACGTGCTGCTGGTCACGGGCTGGCTTTGGTCGTAGGTGCAGTAGCCGTAGCTCTGGTCGAATACCACGGTGCCGTTTTTGGCCACCAGCACCTGGCAGCCGGGCGCGGCGGCATAGGTCTGGCTTTCGAGGGCAATGTTGTCAATCTGGGCCAGTACCCGCGAGCTCAGGCCCTGGCTTTCGGGGGTGGCGTAGCGCAGGCGGTGCAGGTCGGCAGTGGCGATGCCGGTGGTTACTTTCATGGTCGGCGACACCGTGACGGGCAACTTGCCCCGCGCGGGCAGCGCCCCAAACAGCACCTGCGGCACCACGATTTGTGCCGCATAATGGTCCTCGTAGGCGCACACCAGCGTGCGGGCATCTTCCAGGAATTTCAGGCCATAGGCGTTGCCCATGGCCACCACCACTGTTTTAAAGCCCCGATTGGCTTCCAACTGCTTGATGAATTTCAAGGCGCCTTCGCCCATGCCGTAGTTGTGGCTGGGCGTGTTGTTCATGGCGTGCAGGCTCACCACCAACACGTTATAGCCCTGCAAGCGCGATGAAATACGCGCAAAGGTGCTGTCGGGCGCGTAGCGGTCTGGCACGGCGTACACCGGGCCGGGCTGGTACTTATTGAAAATGGTGGCATACGGCCCCTCGGCCTGCGTGCCAATGGTGATGGCGGCAATGCGCAAGGTATCGAGGCGCTGGAAGGGGAGAAGCTGGTCGTCGTTTTTCACCACCGTCACGGCGTGCTCAAAAATCTCCTGCGCCAGCACTTTCGACTTTGGCTGGTTCAGGCTGTCGCGCAGCGTGGCAATGACGGTGGGCTTGTACTGTGCCAGCCCGGCCCAGTACTTGGCCCGCAGAATTTTCTTGATGCGCAAATCCAAATCTTCCTGCTGCAAATGCCCGGCCTTCACCGCTTCCTCAATGCGCAGCAGCGCGGCCGGCACGTCTTCCGAAAACAGCAGCACGTCGTTGCCGGCGGCCAGGGCCATGGCATCCAACTCCCCGTCTTTGTACAGCTTGCTCACGCTCTTCATGTTGAGCGCATCGGTGAAAACCAGGCCCTTAAAGCCCATCTTGTCTTTCAGCAGGTCCGTTACCAGCGCGTGCGAAAGAGTGGTGGTTTTGGCGTTGGTCGTGTCAAACAGCGGCATGTAGAGGTGGGCCACCATCACGCCCATCACGCCGGCCTCGAACGACTGCTGGAACGGCACCAAGTCCACTTTCGTGAGTCGGGCCAGGTCGGTATTGATAACCGGCAGGGCTACGTGCGAGTCGGTATCGGTGTCGCCGTGGCCGGGGAAGTGCTTGGCCACGGCCATTATCTGGTTGTCCTGGAGGCCCTTAATATACTGAATGCCCAGCGCCGCTACCCGGTTCTGGTCTTCGCCAAACGAGCGGTTGCCGATGACCGGGTTGCCGGGGTTGGAGTTCACGTCGATAACCGGCGCGAAGTCGATGTGCACGCCCAGCGCCCGCATCTTCCGGGCAATGTCGCGGCCCATCTGGTACACGTATTTGGGGTCGTCCATGGCCCCCAGCGTCATCTGCTTGGCGAAGTGGGCCGAGGAGTCGAGGCGCATGTCGAGGCCCCACTCGGCATCCATGGCAATGAGCAGCGGCACCTTGGCCGCGGCCTGCAGGCGGTTGGTCATCAGGGCCTGGCGCTTAGGGCCACCCTGCAGAAACATCACCCCGCCGATGTTCTGGTTGCGCACCAGTCGCTCGATGCGCTCGGTGTGGCTACGGTCCTTGTTGGAATAGGCGGCTACCATAAACAACTGCCCCAGCCGCTGCTCAGGCGTGAGCGAGTTGAACACGCTGTCGACCCAGGCCATCTCGGTGGGCGAGTTGGGCAGCGGGTCGGCGGGCAGCTTTTTTACTTCGGCAAACGACAGCAACAAGCCCGCCGCCAGCAGCAGGGCGGCCATGGTCAGCTGAAATGGGATGCGCATCAGCCCCGTTGGGGTGGAAGGGTGGTTCAAGAGGCAAACGGGCCGCGAAGGCCGTACTTTTGTCGTGGGTAGCTGCGGAACCCGCCGGCCGTGTTTGGAGGTTCCAAACCCGGCCGGCCCCAACGTTAAAAGGTAGAGCTCAGGCCCTAAAATTTCACGCTGGAACTCCGCTATTTAGCCGCGAAGGTACGCAGAAAACCGGGGTGGCGAACGACAACGTCGCCGGTTTTCGGTTATTGCGGGGCACGTTTTCACTTGTTTACGTGCTGGTTAGCTCTCTTGATTACTTCGGCGTAAGCAGCAGCTTACGCGCTATTCTATGCCCGACATCATTCACCTGCTCCCCGAATACCTCGCCAACCAGATTGCGGCCGGTGAAGTGGTGCAGCGCCCCGCCTCGGTGGTGAAGGAGCTGCTGGAAAACGCCGTCGACGCCGGGGCCACGCAGGTTCAACTCATTGTGAAAGAGGCCGGCAAGCAGCTGGTGCAGGTGGTCGACAACGGCGCCGGTATGTCGCCCACCGATGCGCGCATGAGCCTAGAACGCCACGCCACCAGCAAAATCCGCTCGACCGAAGATTTATTTCGCATTCGTACCCTTGGTTTTCGGGGCGAGGCGCTGGCCAGCATTGCGGCGGTGGCTCAGGTCGAAATCCGGACCAAGCAGCGCGACCAGGACACCGGCACGCTGTTGCTGGTAGAAGGCTCGCAGGTGACCAGCCAGCAGCCCACGGCCTGCCCCGACGGCACCAGCATTGCCGTCAAAAACCTGTTTTTCAACGTGCCCGCCCGGCGCAACTTCCTCAAGAGCAACGCCGTGGAAATGCGGCACATTCTGGACGAGTTTCAGCACGTGGCGCTGGCCAATCCGCAGATTGCCTTTTCGCTGTACCAGAACGATTTGGAGGTATTTGGCCTGCCGGCCGGTAAGCTCAGCCAGCGCATCGTGGCGCTGCTGGGCAACGGCTACAAGGAGCAGCTGGCGGCCTGTGAGGAGGTGACGCACTCCATTTCGGTGCGGGGCTTTGTGGGCAAGCCAGAGTCGAGCAAAAAAAGCCGGGGCGACCAGTTTTTCTTTGTCAACAACCGCTTCATCCGCTCGGCCTACCTCAACCACGCCGTGCTGGCGGCTTATGAGGGCCTGCTGGCCCGCGACACGCACCCGTTTTACGTGCTGTTTCTGGAGCTCGACCCCAAGGCCATCGACATCAACGTGCACCCTACGAAGACGGAAATAAAGTTTGAGGACGAGAAAACCGTCTACGCCGTGGTGCGCGCCGCTGTCAAACAAAGCCTGGGTATCCACAATATTGCGCCGTCGCTCGATTTTGATGGCGACGTGAATTTTGCGCCCATCCGGCCGCTGCGCGCCGGCAAGGGCCTCGGCGGCCTGCCCACCGAAACCGACGACCACCTGCCCGCCGCCACGGCTGCCGACCGGGCCGCCAGCGCCGACGGCCACCGCCCCGACGCCCTGGCGGCCGCCGCTTCGAGCGCCTCGCGCCATGTCACTAACGCATCCGGCTTCTCTAATTTCTCGCCCGACACCCGCCGCGACGGCTACGAGCGTCAGCTGCCGCCGCGCCCTACCGAGCAGGCCCGCCGCGAGCTGGAAGCCTTCTACCGCGAGCTGGGCCAGCCCGTGCGCCCCGACCAGGCCGTAGGCCCCGATAACCCCACGGCCCGCAGCTTTGAGCCGGATACATTGGAAGGGCCCACCGCTACTCCGGCCCCACCCGTGGGCACTGACAAGTTCTCGCTGGGGCTGGCTATGCCGGAAGCGCCACTAACACAGCCTGCCTCGGTTCGCGAGAGCGGAGCCGTGAGCCGGGCGGTGCAGGTGCAACAGCGCTACGTGCTGGTGCCGGTGAAATCGGGGGTGCTGTTGATTGACCAGGAGGCTGCCCGCGAGCGAATTCTGTATGAGCAGTACCGGCAGGAACTGGGCCGCGCCGTTGGCACTTCGCAAACGCTGTTGTTCCCGCGTACGGTCACGTTCAGCCCGGCCGATTTTGCCGTGCTGCGCGAACTCACCGAGCCGCTGCACGCGCTGGGCTTCCTGTTTGCAGAGTTCGGGCCGAACACCATTGCCGTGGAAGCCATTCCGGCCGGCATGCCCGCCCAGGACGAAAAAGACCTGCTGGAAAGCCTCATCGAGCAGTTCCGCACCACGGCCGGCCCGCTCAAACTCGACCAACGCGAAAGCCTGGCGCGGGCCCTGGCCCGCCGCGTGGCCGCCGGCACCGCCGCCACCCGCCTGCCCGAAACCGAGCTCAATGCCCTGGCCGACCGCCTTTTTGCCTGCCAAACCCCCGGCTACACTCCCGACGGCCGCAAAACGTTGGTGTTGCTGGATGGGCAGCAGCTGGCCGATTTCTTCCGTAAGTGACCCGTTAGCCGTGCGGTTTCGCGGCGCATTACCTTCGTTTCATGTTCAATCTTAATAACCTCACGCCCACTGTTCGCACCCTGCTTTTTGCAAACATTGCGTGCTATCTGGCGCAAATTAGCCTGTTGCCACTCCTTACTAAAGTAGGAAGCTTATATCCAATCGGTTCGCCGAATTTCTTTCCGTGGCAGTTTCTAACATACATGTTTCTGCACGGAGGCTTCTTTCATATTCTGTTTAATATGTTCGCCCTTATTTCTTTTGGGCCGCTATTGGAGCAGCGCTGGGGTGCTCAGCGGTTTCTGGTGTTCTGGCTGGTTTGCGGAGTAGGCGCAGGAGTTCTTTATGAAGGGGTAAAGTACTACGAAATCAACAAGTTGATTGTCTCACAGCAGGAGTTTCGAGCTAACCCTTCGGGCGCAACATTCGCTGAGTTTTATCGCAATAATTTGCCCGGCAACGAAACGTATGAGCCTTTAGCCAGAGCTATGACTCGTAATCCAGAGAATGCTGAATACGTTGCTTCAGCCACTGCCACTGTCGACGCCATTGTGGAGGATAGCCGCCTAGGTGTAGGAATGTTAGGCGCTTCTGGTGCAGTATTTGGGATACTGTTCGCATTTGCGTATTTGTTTCCCAATAGCAAAATGATGATTTTCCCAATCCCTGTGCCGATTGCGGCTAAGTATCTTGTTTTTGGGTATGCCGCTTTCGAATTGTATAAAGGCCTACACCCTTCGCCAGACGACAACATTGCTCACTTTGCCCACCTTGGGGGATTATTAATTGCTTTTATCATACTTAAATTTTGGGAACGCGGCCGCGAAAGATTTTATTAAATGATAAGTGGTCGACAAGCGATAATCTTCACCTCGCAAAAAGTTATAGAATCCGCTAACCTCTTGCTATGAGCATCGTTCAAGATATCCGCACCGCGTTCAGCCGCCGCGACAATGCCCTCAATCAGCTCATTCTGCTGAATGTGCTGGTGTTTGCGGGGCTGATTGTGTTGCGGGCCATTCTCACCATCAGCAGTGCCAGCGGCTACTATCCGCCGGTAATGCGACAGTTTGAGCTGTCGTCGGACTTGGGTGTGCTCCTGCGCCATCCCTGGACGGTACTGACTTACGCCTTCACCCACGAAGGCTTCTTTCATATCCTGTTCAACATGCTGAATCTGTACTGGTTCGGGCAGTTGGTACGCGAGTACCTCGGCGACCGTCGCCTAGTAAGCATCTACATCCTGGGGGCGTTGGCTGGTGCCACTGTTTTCCTGTTGAGCTACAATTTAGTGCCCGCATTTCAGCCGGCCGTGGGCTCACCCATGATTGGGGCTTCGGCCGCCGTCACGGCCATCATTGTGGCCGGTGCTACGCTACTGCCCGACTACACCTTTATGCTGATTCTCATTGGTCCGGTCAAGATTAAATGGATTGCGGCCGTGGTGGTGCTGATTTCGCTGGCAGGCGTGAACGGCGGCAACCCCGGCGGTGAAATTGCCCACCTCGGCGGGGCGCTGCTGGGTTTTGTGTTCATCAAGCAACTCCAGGCGGGCCGCGACTTAGGCCGCCCGGTGCAGGCCGTGGGCAACTGGTTCAGCAACCTGACCAACCGCCGGCCCGCCATGCGCGTGAGCAGCACCACGCGCCGCCCCGAGCCCGTCGCGGCCACTTCGGTTAGCGGCAGCAAGAAATCCGCCGTACCCGGCCAGCCACTTCAGGATGAGATTGATAACATCCTCGATAAGATTTCGCGCTCCGGCTACGAAAGCCTTTCCAAAGAAGAAAAGCAGAAGTTGTTTCGCGCCAGCCAGCAGTAGGTGGTAAACAACAGCAAACAATAAAACGGTACGTCATGCTGAGCGGAGTCGAAGCATCTCTACCGTTTCGTTGGTCCGATTGGATTACTGCTGCGGTAGAGATGCTTCGACTGCGCTCAGCATGACGGGGATGGGCAGGTTTCTTTCGTAAAATCTACGCTTCGCGCAGCCAAGCCTTGGCCAGTTCGATGTCTTGGAAGAGCCTCATTTCGAATTGTGTGCCTACGCGGGTTACCATCTCAGCTGCCGAGGCCTGCCCGAAAATGCCGGGCGACACAATGTGCGCAAACCGTTTTAGGCCCATGGAAAGCACTTGCGGCATCCAGTTGTTGGCAATCCAGTCGTTGGCCGAGCTCCACGAGCCAACCACCTCGCGGTTGTCGTTCAGCATGTGGGGGCAGCGGGTTTCGCGCAGGAAATCGATGGTGGCTTGGCAGCCCTGAATTACTTTTTCGGTGGGCAGCACTCCTACCCAGTTGTTGTAAATCCACTGATTGGCTTCATCAAATTCGATGGTCAGGTACACTTTGTCAAACGAATTTGTAAGCACTTTTTTCATGGCTGCAGGTAGGTAGGTGGAACGGGCGGCGCAAGGTAATCTAAATGGAAGTGACGAAGCACGCGAGGCGCTTCGACTGCGCTCAGCAGGACCACCTTTTCTGCGCAATTAATTCTGCGCAAATCGCAAAACTCTGCCAAAAAAAAGAGTCGTTCCGCAATTGCGGAACGACTCTTTTTGCAAGAGTAGCGACGGCGGCTCTACAACTAAGCAGGCTGGGCGCTGCTCATCTTGTCCAGTGCATCCATCACCTCTTTCACGTGGCCGCGCGAGGTTTCGAGCAACGCCTTTTCTTCGTCGTTGAGCTGCAGCTCAATCACGCGCTCTACGCCGTTTTTGCCCAGAATAACCGGGGCGCCGAGGTACACGCCGTTGATGCCGTACTCGCCTTGCAGCTCCAGGCACACGGGGAACACGCGGCGCTGGTCGCGCACAATGGCTTCCACCATTTGGGCGGCGGCCGCGCCGGGCGCGTACCAAGCCGAAGTGCCCATCAGCTTCACCAGCTCGCCGCCGCCTACGGCAGTGCGCTGCACAATGGCGTCCAGCTCAGCTTTGCCGATGAGTTCGGTAACGGGGATGCCACCCACGGTGGTGTAGCGGGGCAGGGGCACCATGGTGTCGCCGTGGCCGCCCATCAGTACCGCCTGAATGTCTTTGGGGCTCACGTGCAGGGCCTCGGCCAGGAAGGCGCGGTAGCGGGCCGTGTCCAGAATGCCAGCCATGCCGAACACCTTTTCGCGGGGCAGCTTGGCGGTGAGGTGCGCCTGGTAGGTCATCACGTCGAGCGGGTTGCTCACCACGATGATGATGGCGTTGGGAGAGTAAGCCACCACCTGCTCCGTTACCGATTTCACGATGCCGGCGTTGGTCGCAATCAGGTCGTCGCGGCTCATGCCGGGCTTGCGGGGCAGGCCCGAGGTAATGACCACCACATCCGAGCCGGCCGTGCGGGCGTAGTCGTTGGTGACGCCCACGGTGCGCGAGTCGTAGCCGATAATTGGGGCTTTCTGCCAGATATCAAGCGCCTTGCCTTCGGCAATGCCTTCTTTGATGTCAACCAGCACAATTTCGTTGGCAATTTCACGGGTGGCGAGCACATCGGCGCAGGTTGCGCCCACGTTGCCGGCTCCGACTACGGTAACTTTCATATTGAGAAGAATTGGGGGGTTGGAGTTTCGCGGGTAAAAGTACGGCACGAGCCGCAAGAACGTGTACCCCGAAATTCCATTTCGGTCCGCTTTGGCGCCGAATGCGCGAATTGGTTCGGTGAACCGAAATGGAATTTCGGGGTACACGTTCTTACATCCGCTGCACGGTGAGCACGCGCTCCGTAGCTTCCTCTACCTTAAACCGCTCATCGACGCGCCAGCCCACCACCCAGCAGATTTTGCCATCGGCCGAGGTCAGCACCCGTACGTCGTCCTTGAGGTTGAGCGGCACTTTCTGGTCAATCAAAAAGTCGCTGAGCAGCTTTTTGCCTTTCATGCCCAGTGGCATAAACCAGTCGCCTTCCTGCCAGCGGCGTAGTGTGAGCGGGAATTTAATCTTGTCGGCGTCGAGCGCAGCGGTGCTTTTTGAGCGCGGAATGATGAAATGGCGGGCATCGTCGTGCAACTCGGCTTTCAGGCGCATGCCGTCGGCCAGCAGGTCGGTTTGGCCGGCTGTCAATTGGAAGGTGCCGAACTGCGTGAGCCGGCGCGGCGTGATTACCAGGTTGTCCCGGTCCTTTACCAGCCGGTGCGTGGGCGAGTCGAACCGCCGGCCCGATTCGCCGTGGAAAGCCGTCACGATGTCTTTCATCACCGGCCAGGAAAAGCCGAAGGGCCGCAGTATCTCGTGCAGGACCAGGGCAGTGGCGGCGGTTTTTTGCAGGGTGGCAATGTTGAGGTAAGTCACTTCGGCCTCGTCGCGGCGCGCCTGGGCGGCAGTTTCTTCCACGTAGCGGCGCACGATTTCCTCGGCCCCGCCCACGCGCTCGGCGGTGGCGTGCATGGTCTGGTCGAGGTTGGGGTTGATTTCGCGCAGTACCGGCAGCACCTCGTGGCGCAGCAGGTTGCGCTGGTACACGGGGCTGTCGTTGCTGGCGTCTTCGCGCCAGCGCAGGCCGCGTTCCACCAGGTACTCGTGCAGGTCGTCGCGCCCCAGGCCCAGCAGAGGACGAATGATGTGGCCATTCTTCACCTGGATGCCGTGCAGGCCGGCCAGGCCGGTGCCGTGCGTCAGGTTCAGAATCATGGTTTCGGCCTCGTCGCGCTGGTGGTGGGCCGTGGCAATGTAGGCCAGCTCCTGCACCTGCCGCAACTGCTCAAACCAGCGGTAGCGCAGGAAGCGGGCCGCCATTTGGGTCGAAATGCCTTCCTGCTCGGCGTATTCCTTGGTCCGGAAAAACTCGGCGAAGTAGGGGAGGCCGTACTGCTTGGCCAGCTTGCGCACAAACTGCTCGTCGGCGTCGGCGTCCTCGCCGCGCAGGCCGAAGTGGCAGTGCGCCACCGCCACCTGCACGCCCAGGCGGTGCAGCACATCGAGCAGCACCACCGAATCGAGCCCACCGCTCACGGCTACCAGAATGGGGTCGTTTTCGAGGTCGAAAAGGTGGTGTTCCTGAATGAATTGGCGAACGTTCTCAAGCATACGGGTGGGGTAGGGCTGCACCGAGCCCTGCGGTGCAAAGATGCGGCACCGAGTTGCCAAGTATTGATTTTTGAGTCAAATAGTGCTCTGATTATGCTGATTCGCCTATTCTGATGCTATTTACCAACTCAATTCATGTTGCGTTCATCTATAGAGTTGCCTGTTATTTCTCCTTAATGACTGACCAAGAACTTATTGCCCATCGAATAGACGAAGTAGCCGCCACCGCCGATTACCACCCCGGCGTCGTTGTTATCCTCAACAACGATGCCCGGCAGGTACTATATATGTCGCAGCGCGGCCTGCGCCAGCTGCACACAACCATCCCTGAGCTAACGGCCATGGGCGAGGAGTACTATGCCCGGTACTTCAACCCCGACGAGGCCCAGGAGTACGTGCCCAAAGTGGTGGAACTGCTCACGCGCAACGACCCCGACTATTCGGTTTCGTTTTTCCAGCAGGTGCGCACCGGACCGAATGGCGGCTTTGAGCTGCACCTGAGCACGGCGCGGGTGCTGGCCCAGGGCCGGGATGGCCAGCCGTTGCTGGTTATCTGCCTGTCCTGCGCCATCGACCGCGACAGCCACATCAACACCAAAGTGCAGCGGCTGCTCGATGAAAATGCTTTCTTGCGCTCGCACGCGGCCCGTTTCTCCAGCCTCAGCACCCGCGAGCGGCAGGTGCTGGCCCATCTGAGCCGTGGCCAAAGCTCGGCTGAAATCGCAGAGGCGCTCCACATCTCCATTCAGACCGTGGACACGCACCGCCGCAACCTGCGCCAGAAGCTGGGCGTCGTCAGCGGCTTCGAACTGGGGCAGTATGCGCGGGCGTTTGACCTGATTTAAAGGTGAAGGCCATAGAAAAATACCTGCTTCCGGGTATTGCGAATGCTGCATGGGTGTACCAAGTTTACTGCCTCATTCATATATCATTTTTATGCAACAACGGTTTGCTTTTTATGCCACCGTCATCCTTGGATTACTGCTGGAACAATCTTATGCACAGGCGCCTACGGTCACTGGCGTCAGCCCCACCAGTGGGTCGGTGGGCACCGTTGTCACGGTAACAGGCAACAACTTTACGGGGGCCACCAGCGTGCGGTTCAACGGCATTACAGCTTCATTTTCGGGTGTGACGGCCACCAGCATCATAGCTACGGTACCCGGCGGTGCTACCACAGGGCCCATTTCGGTGGTTACCCCCGGCGGTACAGGCGTCAGCGCCACCACCTTTGTGGTAAACCCTGTTCCTGTAATCAGCAGCTTTACGCCAACTCGCGGCTACGAAGGCACCGTTGTTACGCTGACCGGCACCAACTTCGGAGGACTTACCAGTGTCAGGTTCAATGGACTGAATGCTCCCGGCTTTATTGTAAATGGTGCCGGCAATAGCGTAACCGTAAGAGTGCCAGCAGGAGCAACGAGTGGATTAATCAGCGTAACCTCACCAAGCGGCACGCAGTCCTCGGCTGCCAATTTCGCTGCCTGCGGTCCCGCCCCTGTGCGTGCCGGCTTTACCTTCCTTGGTGGCAACCAGACAAGCGCTTTTTATCTTTCAACCGGCACAGCCACCTGGACGGGTGCACAAGCCAATTGCCAAGCCGCGGGCGGAAACCTGGCCAAAATTCCCGACGCAGCTACCAGTGCGCTGCTGGTGACGGCAACGGGCGGTATCAAATACTGGATTGGTTTGAACGACGTTGCGGTGGAAGGACAATTCCGGTGGGTAAGCGACAACTCGCTGGCCACCTACTTCAATTGGTGCGTAAACAACCCGAACAACTACACGGGAATAGACCCTAATGGCGAGGATTATGTGTCGATAGATTGCGCCAACGGCCAGTGGAATGACGCTGACAACCGTAATGTGCCGACTGTTAACCCACTGCCGCCTTACATTCTTGAGCTACCGGTGTGCGCCACCGTGTCCACCAGTACCATACCCATTACCGAGGCAATTGACGTAAGCGTCCACCCCAACCCGGCCCACACTACCGCTACGGTAGCGGTACCCGCTTTGACGGGAGCCACTATCACCACGCTTACCTTGACCGATGCCCTGGGCCGGACGGCACGCACGGAAACAGTTGCGCTACCCGCCACTGGCCTGTTATACGAGATGAAGGTGAGCGGTCTAGCACCCGGCCTGTACGCCTTGCGGGTGGAGGCCGGCACCCTGCGCACCGTGCGCCGGCTGGTAGTCGAATAAGGACGCAGTTCAACTCGTGGTTCAATTGTTCTGAAAGCTGGGGCTGGTTATTTTGTCAATCCCGCCTTTCTTGTTTATGCCCGCACCGCATCCAGCCGCGTGCTCACCGGAAGGTCGCCGCGCAACTCCAGTACCGGGCAGGCAAACTAGCTAGGCCATTCGGTGTGGTTGGCCAGGGGTCGGCTGCCGCCACAGATTTTCATCAGGAAGTAAGTGCCAAAAACGGCCGCGGGGCACTATGCGGCAAAGATGGCCGTTAGCGCGGGCCCCGCGTACCTTTGCCTGAAGAATGCTGTGCTCCCGTTTCTTTTTCCTTCTGCTGCTACTATTGCCCCTGCTGGGGCAGGCCCAACGTCCGGGCCAGGTGCCGCCCGGCAAAGGTGCCCCGGCCGCCAAAGGCTCGCCCATCAAGCTGCTCACGGCCGGTGAGCTGGTGGGGGGCGAGTTTAACGGGGTGAAAATCCGCAAGCTGATTACCAACGTCAGCTTTCAGCAGGACGACGTGTTTCTGTACTGCGACTCGGCTTACCAGTACATCGAGCGCAACCAAGTGGAGGCCTTCAGCAACGTGCGCGTGGTGCAGAGCGACACCATGACCATCACCGGCGACCACGGCAACTACGACGGCAACCTGCGCACCGCCCGCATGACCGGTAACGTGGTGATGCGCGACCCACGCATGACCCTGACCGCCCCCAGCCTCGACTACGACCTGGGCCGCAAAACGGCTTCCTACACCGAAACCGGCCACCTCACCGACCCGCAGAATACCCTCGACAGCCAGCAGGGCTTCTACGACACCAACTCCAAGGTCTTCGTATTCATTCGCAACGTCCACCTCGTCACGCCCGACTCGGAGCTGAACAACGACACGCTGCACTATAATACCGTCAGCAAAATTGCGTCCATCTACGGCCCCACGCGCATCAAGGGGAAGCAGGGCAACTTGTACGCGGAGGGCGGCACGTACAATACCAAAACCCGCGTTTCAAACTTCAAGAAAAACGCCAAAATCGACACGCCTAACTACCTGTTGGGCGGCGACCAACTGGTGTACGACGAGGTGAAGCTGTACGGCGAGGCGCACGGCCACGTCTCGCTTACTTCCAAGAAAGACAACCTGGTGCTGCATGGCGACCACGGCAAGTACTGGCGGGCCCTGGGCCGCACCAAACTATTTGGCGGCCGGCCGGTGGTGCGCAACATCGGCACTCAGAAAGACACGCTCTACATGGCCGCTGATACGCTCATCAGCATCGAAGCCAAGCCGGGCCAAACCACCAAGCGCACCATCCTCTACGCCTACCCGAAGGTGCAGATTTTCCGGGGCAACCTCCAGGGAATCTGCGACTCGCTGACCTACGACCGGCAGGACAGCATCATTTACCTCAGCAAAGACCCGGTGCTGTGGCAGGCCAAAAACCAGCTCACGGCCGATTCGATACAAATCCGCTCGAAGCGCGGGAAGGTGGACGAGATGCGCCTCTACGGCCACGCCTTCGCGGCCGACCAGGACACGCTGCTGAACTTCAACCAGACCAAGGGCCGCAACATGATGGCCTACTTCCGCGACAACAAGCTACGGCGCGTGGACGTGCTGGGCAATGCCGAAAGCATCTTTTATGCCCTGGATGGTGACACCGCCACCACGGGCATGAACCGGGTGCTGTCGGCCAACATGCGCCTGCTCTTTGTCGAAAGCAAGCTCAATAAAATATCTGTGCTGGCCAACCCGGAGGCCAAATTCATCCCGCCCCACGAGCTCAAGCCCGACGATGAGCGCCTCAAAGGCTTTAGCTGGCGGGCCAAGGAACGCCCCACCCGCCGCCAGGTGTTGGGCAAGCAGTTCGACGACCGACCCAAAAAGAAAAAGAAGCCCTTGGTGAAGAAAAAGGCTAAGCCAACGCCCAAAGCCAAGCCCAGGGCGGTGCCTCCAAAAACCCCTGTTACGCCTAAACTTCAAAAGCCGCAACCAGCCCCGGTGCTCAAACCCGCCGTTCCGGCCGCCATCAAGCTGCCCACCAGGAAACCAGCCGCCCCAACTGGTCGCTAGCTGCAACCATTCGCCGCCCGACGACGCTCTTACTCCCGATGGGCTGGCCCGCTGCGGCGCCCGGTTTGCCTTCGCCGGCCCAAATCGTTACCTTTGCACCCCTTATGCTGATTTCCCGCCTCACGGTTCTGTTTCTGCTCGTTAGTACGCTCATTCTGGGCTCCTGCGCCAGTGGCTACCAACGCCTGCTGAAAAGCACCGATGTCAATAAAAAGTACGAAGCTGCCGTAAAGTATTACGACAAAGGCGACTTCTTCCGGGCCGGAACCCTGCTCGAAGACCTGATTCCGCTCCTCAAGGGCCGGCCCGAGGCCGAAAAAGCCCAGTTCTACTTCGCCAATACGAACTACAAGCAGCGCAACTATGTGCTGAGCGCGTTCTATTTCAAGTCGTTCACCGATACCTATCCGAACTCTGATTACGCGGAAGAAGCCTCGTACCTGCACGCCAAGTCGCTGTTTCTGGACTCGCCCGGCTACGAACTGGACCAGACCAACACCATTTCGGCCCTCGAATCCATCCAGGATTTCCTGAACCGCTACCCCGAAAGCAAGTTCAGGACGGAAACCGACAACATGGCGCAAGAGCTTCAGAAGAAGCTGGAAAACAAGGCTTTCGAAAGTGCCAAGCTTTACTACCAGCTCCGCTACAACCAGGCAGCGGTGGTGGCCCTCACCAATTTCCAGCTGCAATACCCCGCCTCGGCCTACGCCGAGCAGGCTGCTTTCCTGCGTCTGACTGCCCAATACGCCTGGGCGCAGGAAAGTATCGAATCGAAGCAGAAGGAGCGGTTTCAGGACGCGGTTGCGTTTTACCAGCAGTTCATCGACGCCTATCCTAAGAGCAAGAACCTGAAGGCTGCCCAGGACATGTACGACGTCAGCCTGGCCCAGATTGCCAAGCTGAAAGCCCTGCCCACGGCGGCCACCAATTAATCCTTCGTTGTTAGTTGCTTGTTGTCAGTTGTCAGAGCTAGTTCTGCATCTGCACAAAGCCTAACAACCGACAACCAGCAACTAACAACTAATTTGTGCCCATGAAACCTAATCCCAACACCCCGTCGAGCTCCATCATCACGCGCAACGTGGCCGACATCACCGGCGACAACGGCAACGTGTACGAGGCCATCGCCGTGATTTCGAAGCGCGCCAACCAACTGTCGGTGAAGCTAAAAGAAGAGCTGAACGACCGGTTGGCCGAGTTTGCATCGACCGTTGACAACCTGGAAGAAGTGTTCGAAAACCGCGAGCAAATCGAGGTTTCCAAGCAGTACGAGCGTATGCCCAAGCCCACCAGCCTGGCCATTGAAGAGTTTTTGCAGGGCAAAATCTACTACAGCACGCCCGAGCCGGAGGAAATTCCGGTGCCCCGCGAGCTGTTCTAGGTCGCGGCTTTCCCGTAAGCTCGTTTCTCAAAAGAACGTCATGCTGAGCGAAGCCGAAGCAACTTTACTGCGTAACTAATTAGATTTAGCAAGGCGGTAGAGAGGCTTCGGCTTCGCTCAGCATGACGTTCTTTTGTGCTTCAACCCCAGTAGTAATGCCCGAACCCAGCAACGAAAAACCCGCAACCACTGCCCTCGCTGGCCGGCGCATTCTGCTGGGCGTGAGCGGCAGCATTGCGGCCTACAAAGCAGCTCCGCTCACTCGCCTGCTCGTAAAAGCTAGTGCCGAAGTGCAGGTCATCCTCACCGAAGCCGCCACTGCGTTTGTAACGCCGCTCACGCTGGGGACGCTCTCCAAAAAGCCCGTCCTGACTGGTTTTTTGCGTGATGCCGCTGCTGGCGAATGGCACAACCATGTGGAGCTAGGCCTTTGGGCCGATGCGCTGCTCATTGCCCCAGCCAGCGCCAACACCATTGGGCAGCTGGCAAATGGTTTGTGCCCCAACCTGCTCTGCGCTGTGTACTTATCAGCCCGTTGTCCGGTATTTCTGGCGCCTGCTATGGACCTGGACATGTTCGCCCACCCGGCCGTGACCCAGAATCTGGCGCGGCTGCGCTCCTTCGGTAACCACATTTTTGATTCGCCCAGCGGCGAGCTGGCCAGCGGCCTCATCGGCCACGGCCGCATGCTGGAGCCCGAGGATATTGTGGACGAGCTGGTGCATTTTTTTGAAAAATGAACGTCATGCTGAGCGCAGTCGAAGCATCTCGCGTGCTATCACTAATCTCAATCGTTCAACGAGAATGGTTACTGCTGCGGTAGAGATGCTTCGGCTGCGCTCAGCATGACGTTCTTTGTGGTGTTCATCACAGCTATGGAAATGCACGTTCTCCTAACTGCCGGTCCTACTTACGAGCCGCTCGACCCTGTCCGTTTTCTCGGCAACCGCTCGACGGGCAAGATGGGCTACGCGCTGGCCGAGGCATTTGCCGCGCAGGGCGCTGAGGTGACACTAGTGAGCGGGCCCAGCCAGCTGCCGGACCCGGCCAGCCCGGCAATTCGCACGGTGCGGGTGGAGACGGCGGCCGAGATGTTTGCGGCGGCGGCGGCCGTGGCCGATACAGCCGATGTGTGGGTGTTTGCGGCGGCCGTGGCCGATTACCGGCCGGCACAGGTAGCGACGGAAAAAATAAAAAAATCGGGCGAAACGCTGACGCTGGAACTGGTGAAAAACGTGGACATTGCCGCCTCGCTGGGCCAGCGCAAGCGGGCTGAACAATTTGCGGTCGGTTTTGCGTTGGAGACTACGAACGAGCTGGCCCACGCCCAGGACAAGCTGCGGCGCAAGAATTTTGACCTCGTGGTGCTGAATTCGTTGCGCGACGCGGGCGCGGGCTTCGGCCACGACACCAACAAGGTGACGGTGCTGGATGCCGCGGGCCAAATCGTTAATTTTGAGTTGCAGTCCAAGGCCGACGTGGCCCGCGGACTGGTTAGCCTGATTTTGGCCCGCCGGGCCCCCACTGCCTGATGCCCATGTTGCGAAAATTCCTCGCGGTTTTGCCCATCCTCGTTTTTCTGCTGGCTGGCTCCGCAGCTCAGGCGCAGGAGCTGCTGGCCGAAGTGCGCGTGTCGACCGAAAACGTCACGATATCGGACCCGACCATCGTCACGCAGATGCAGAACGACATCCGCACCTTCCTCAACAGCCGGGCCTGGACAACCCAGACCTATCGGCCGGAAGAACGGATTAAGCTGAAAATTTTCATCGGCATTACGGCCATTCCGCAGAACGGAACATACAGTTCCACCATGCGCCTGATTTCGACGCGGCCGGTGTACGGCACCGGCTACGAAACCAACGTGGTGAGTGTGGTCGACCGCAGCTTCAATTTCAACTACTCGCCGCAGAACCCGCTGGATTTTTCGCCCAACAGCTTCGTTTCCAACTTGTCGTCGCTGCTCGGTTTCTATGCCTACATGGTGATTGGGCTCGACCGCGACACTTTTGGCCGCCTGGGTGGCACGCCGTATTACGAGCAGGCCCGCAACGTGGTGAACTACTCGGCCAATCAAACCCAGACCAGCGAGGCCGACGAAGGCTGGCGCGGTACCGGCTCGCGTGAGCGGCATTTCCTGCTCGACAACATCACCGACCCGCAGCTCGAAGCCTTCCGCACCGGCCTCTACAACTACTACCGGCTGGGCATGGACGTATTTATCGAGAAGCCGGAGGAAGCCCGGACCTCGGTGATGACAGCGCTGACGGGCATCCAGAAAGCCGCCGTGACGCGTCCCGGTACCTTATTTGCCCGCGCTTTCTTCGATGCAAAATCCGAGGAAATTGCCAATATTTTCCGCACCAGCCAGGACCAGCAGCAGAAGCAGCAGCTCGTGACCATGCTCACGGAAGTGGACCCCACCAATTCGGCCAAATATCAAACCGTATTAAAATAAATGAGGAATGAAGAATGAGGAATGAAGAATTGCCTGAATGGTTCCTTCTAACTCCTCATTCTTCATTCCTCATTCCTCATTATAAAAATGTTAGTCGATTTACGCATAAATAACTACGCGCTGATTGAACAGTTGGAACTGCGTCCATCGCCGCTGCTCAATATTATTACGGGCGAAACCGGGGCCGGCAAATCCATTATGCTCGGGGCCATTGGCCTGTTGCTGGGCAACCGGGCCGACTCGCGCATGCTGTTCGATACCGAGCGCAAATGCGTGATTGAAGGCCAGTTTGATATTGCCAACTACCAGCTGCAGGATATTTTCGAAGCCGAGGATTTGGACTATGATACGCATTGCATTTTGCGACGTGAAATAAGCCCGAATGGCAAGTCGCGCGCCTTTGTGAACGACACGCCCGTGACGCTGGAAGCCCTGCGAAAAATTGGCGCCAACCTGATGGACATTCACTCGCAGCACGACACTCTGCTGCTGGGCGATGGCGTTTTCCAACTCAACCTGCTCGACTTGTACGCTGGGCTGGTGCCGCAGCGCACCCAGTACAGCCACGCATTCCGCCAGTACCGCAAGCTGGAAGCCGACCTGAACGCGCTGGAAAGCCAAGCGGCCCAGGCCAGCAAAGAGCTGGACTACAACAGCTTTCTGCTAAATGAACTGGAAGAGGCCCAGCTTGATACCGAAGACCAGGAAGCGCTGGAGCAGGAAGTGAAGCAGCTGGAGCACGCCGAGGAAATCAAGTACAAGCTAAGCCAAGCCTTGCACGGCCTGCGCGACAGCGAAACCTGCGCCACCGGCACCATGAAGGAAGCGTCGGTGCTGCTGGGCCAAGTGGCCAGCTACGCCGATAATTTCAAGGAGCTGCGCGAACGTCTCGAAAGCTGCCTGATTGAACTGCACGACATTGCCGACGAAGTGGAAACTGCTGAGCGTCGTACTGAGGGCGACCCGGCCCGCGCCGAGGAACTGCAGGACCGCCTCAACGTGCTTTACACCTTGCAGCGCAAGCACCAGGCCCGCGACCTGCCCGGCCTGATTGGGGTGCGCGACACGCTGCGCCAGAAAGTGAGTTCAGTGCTGAACTTGGATAAGGAAATTGGCCGCTTGCGCAAAGACTCCGATGCGGCCCTGGCCGCCGTAACCAAGCAGGCGGCCAAGCTGTCGGAAAGCCGGCGCAAGTCGTTTCCAACCTTCGAAAAGCAGCTGGGCCTGCTGCTGGCCGACCTGGGCATGCCCAACGCCCGCATTGTAATCCAGCACAGCACGGGCGCCCCCGCCACCAGTGGCACCGACGTGGTGAGCATCCTCTTCACCGCCAACAAAGGTGCGCAGCCCCAGACGCTGAGCAAGGCGGCTTCGGGTGGTGAGTTCTCGCGGCTGATGCTGTGCATCAAGTACATGCTGGCCGACAAAACGGCGCTGCCCACGATAGTATTCGACGAAATTGACACTGGTATTTCGGGCGAAATTGCCGTGAAGGTGGGTCGCATGATGCAGCAGATGGCGCAGAAGCACCAACTCGTGGCCATTTCGCACCTGCCGCAAATGGCCGCAGCCGGCGACGTACACTACTTCGTGTACAAGGAAGACCGCGCCGACCGTACCGTGAGCCGCATCCGCGAGCTGAGCCAGGAGGACCGGATTAAAGAAATTGCGCACATGATTGCGGGCGCCAAGCCCAGCGAAAATGCCTTTCAGAGTGCCCGTGAGTTGCTGGCGCTGCGCGGAGAGGTGGCGGCGTAGTGCAGTAAGCTTTAGCTTGCCGCCGAATTCCTACTTTTGTCCAGCCGTTATCATTGCACGGCAAGCCAAAGCTTACCTCACGACCCATGTCCAACAACCTCCTCGCCGGCAAAGTCGGCATCATTTCCGGCGCCCTCAACGAGAAATCCATTGCCTGGAAAGTCGCCCAGCGCGCCCACGCCGAAGGTGCCCGTTTCGTGCTCACCAACGCGCCGCTGGCCATGCGCATGGGCGAAATCAACAAGCTGAGCGAGGAGTGCAACGCCCCGATTATTCCCGCTGATGCCACCTCAACTGAGGAATTGGAAAAGCTGTTCAGCGGTGCGCAGGAGCAGTTGGGCGGCAAGCTCGATTTCGTGTTGCACTCCATTGGCATGAGCCCGAACATTCGTAAGGGCAAGCACTATGGCGAGCTGAACTACCAGTGGTTCCAGCAAACAATTGACATTTCGGCCCTGAGCCTGCACAAGATGCTAGCCGTGGCCGAGAAGCAGGACGCCTTCAATGAATGGGGCTCGGTGGTGGCCCTGAGCTACATCGCCGCCCAGCGCGCCTTCCTCGACTACACCGACATGACCCAGGCCAAGGCCATGCTCGAAAGCATTGCCCGCAGCTACGGCCAGCGCCTCGGCAAGCTGAAAAAAGTGCGCGTAAACACCATCTCGCAGTCGCCGACGAAGACCACAGCCGGCACCGGCATCAGCGGTTTCGACGCATTCTATGAGTTCGCCGACAAGATGTCGCCTCTGGGCAACGCCCCGGCCGAAGCCTGCGCCGACTACTGCATCTCGCTGTTCTCGGACCTGACCCGCTACGTGACCATGCAAAACCTGATGCACGACGGCGGCTTCAGTACCACCGGCATCTCGGCCGAAATCGTGGAGCTGGTGAGCGCGGCAGCTGGCGCGCAGGAGTAGTTTTTGCTTGTACTGATGAAAAAGCCCGGCCGGTTGGTCGGGCTTTTTTCGTGCCCTCAGAACGGTAACGGTTCCGGCATCGATTGCGCAGAAAAATTACGGATTGGACCCGGATAACTGCTAGGTTTACGGAAGTATCAACCGTTGGAGTTTGGAGTATTAAACATTAAACAATATTATTATTGAACGATACAACAAACGAGAGCCCATATGAAAAGCTTTTTAGTATTTACAGTTTTGCTTTTCCTCTTGAGCAACTGTGAACAGGATACTGTTAAACATGACGCTATTAAACCTGGTAATGTTGTGTTAAGCGAATACATTGAAATTAGGCATACCGGCATGGAAGACAAGCCTGTTAAGCCAATAATTATTAGCACCAGAAAAATCTATCTCGAAGTCAATAAAAGCGATATAGTATTCCTTGGCTCCAAGAAACCTCTTACGCCGGAGTTAAAAGAAGCCTACCTGAATTTACATTATGATTTTGTGATAACCGATAAGCTGACATACCAGGCAATAATTGATTTTGTCGATACACATCAAGAATTTTTTACTAACGACGTGCTTAGAAATCATGGTGACTATGGAGATTATGCTATTATTATAAATGGCAGGACATATAATATATTTTACAAATTCAGACAATGGTTTTTCTTAAATCTAACAGGGCGCTTGCAAATAAAAAAGGGTGATGAGGCCTTGATAAGGAAGCTTGGAGATTACTAAACAGTTGCATCATTATATGAAACATTTTGTGCTGATGTTGGCCTTAAGTTGTCTGCCCTTGGTCCAGGCCTTTGGCTACGATTTTGTGGTGGCGCAGGACGGTAGCGGCAAGTTTCGCACCGTACAGGAGGCCTTCAATGCCGTGCCCGATTTCCGGAAAAAAGTCACGACTATCTTCATCAAAAAAGGCACTTATAAAGAGAAGCTGGTGCTGGCTGGCTCGAAGCAGCTGGTGAAGCTGATTGGCGAGGACCGGGACCAGACTATCCTGACCTACGACGACTACAACCAGAAGAAGAACATTTTTGGGGAGGACAAAGGCACGTCGGGTTCGGCGAGCTGCTACGTCTACGGCTCGGATTTTTCGGCCGAGAACCTGACGTTTCAGAATTCGTCGGGGCCGGTGGGGCAGGCAGTGGCCGTGTGGGTTGATGGCGACAAAGCCGCGTTTGTGAACTGCCGGTTTCTGGGGTTTCAGGACACACTGTACACGTATGGGCGCGGCAGCCGACAGTTTTACAAGAACTGTTACATCGAAGGCACAGTGGATTTTATCTTCGGCTCCAGCACGGCGTGGTTCGAGGATTGCGACATTTTCTGTAAGAAAAGCGGCTACGTCACGGCTGGCTCTACGCCCGACACAGCGCGGTTTGGCTACGTATTCAGCCACTGCCGCATTGGGGGCGACGCGCCGGCGGGTAGCTTCGGACTGGGCCGGCCCTGGCGGCCCTACGCCAAAACCGTGTACCTCAACTGCGACATGAGCGCCGTGATTCGGCCAGAAGGCTGGGACCCGTGGGGGCAGGAGTCGAACAAGAAAACGGCCTACTACGCAGAGTATAAATCGACCGGCCCCGGTGCCGCACCCACTAAGCGGGTGCCGTGGTCGCACCAACTCACCGAGACCGAAGCCCGGCTTTACACCCGCGAAAACGTGCTGCACGGCTGGCAGCCGGAAGCCCGCTAGCCTTCTGCATCTCCTGCGTAAATCTTCCGCGTCTTCTGCGCGAACCGTCGTCTGTAACTACAAACTCATGAAGCTTTTGCTCCTCCCGCTGCTGTTTTTCGTGCTAGGCACGCAGGCCCAAACCGGCCCCATTACCGTAGCCCAGGACGGCTCCGGTACCTACAAAACCGTGCAGGAAGCCGTGGATGCGGTGCCCAATCAGTCGCAAAAGCCGGTGACTATTTTCATCAAAAAAGGCATTTACAAAGAGAAGTTGGTGGTGCCTACGCTCAAAACCCACATCAAGATGGTGGGCGAAGACAAGGACAACACCGTCCTCACGTTCAACGACCATACCGGCGACGCCGGCGGCCACAACACCTACACGTCACACTCGGTGCTGGTGCAAGCCAACGACTTTTCGGCCGAAAACCTCACCTTCGAGAACAACGCGGGCTACACGGCCGGGCAAGCCGTGGCCCTGCACGTGGAGGGCGACCGTTGCACGTTCCGTAACTGCCGCGTGCTGGGCAACCAGGATATTCTGTTTCTGGCGGCCGACCACACTAGGCAGTATTTCCGGGACTGCTACCTAGAAGGCACGACGGATTTTATTTTTGGCGCCAGCACCGCCGTGTTCGAGCATTGCACGATTAAGAGCAAGAAAAGCTCCTTCATCACGGCGGCTTCGACGCCGGCGCAGCAACCCTTTGGCTTCGTGTTTCTGGACTGTAAGCTGACGGCTGACACTACCTTGGCCAAGAAAGTGTACCTCGGCCGCCCCTGGCGCCCCAATGCCAAAGTGGTGTACCTCAACACCGAAATGGGCAGCCACATCACGCCCGCCGGCTGGGAAAACTGGAAGAACCCGGAAAACGAAAAGACGGCCTATTTCGCCGAGTATAAATCCACTGGCCCCGGCGCCAAACCAGCCGGCCGGGTAGCCTGGTCGCATCAGCTCACGGCGAAAGAAGCCAAGCAGTACACGCTAAAGGCCATTTTCGCGGCCAGCGAGCCTTGGCTGCCGGGCAAGTAGCAACGGAAGAAAAAAGGTCCTGCTGAGCATGTCGAAGCATCTCTACCGCGAAGAGTAAATAATTACTTCCTCGGTAGAGATGCTTCGACATGCTCAGCAGGACCGTTCTCGTTTGGACTAGTACCCCCGGCTTAGTTCCACCAGATTCTCAAGGGGCTGGCCGGTGTGGAGTTGCTCCAGGTTGTGCAGCAGCACGTCGACTTTGCTTTCGTCTTCCAGGGCCTGGCCGCCGCCGGTGTGCTGGGTGAGCAGCACGTTGGGCAGGCTCCAGAGCGGATTATCGGCGGGTAGGGGCTCGATGGCGGTAACGTCGAGCACGGCCCCGCCGAGGTAGCCAGCTTGCAGCAGCTTCAGCAGAGCGGGCTCGTCGGTGGTGTTGCCGCGGCCCACGCTGGCGTAGATGCTGCCGGGACGCATGGCCTGTACCAAATCGGCCGAGAAAAAGCCTTCGGCGCTGCCGGGCAGGGTGTTTATTACGATATCCGTTTCGGGGAGGGCGGCCTTTAGTTCTTCTTTAGTATGCAACTGGGCTTGTGCATCGGTGCGGGCCAGCAGTTGCACTTGGCACTCGAAGCCGCTGAGCTGCTGCCGCACGGCCTGCCCAATGGCGCCGGACCCCAGCACCACCACGCGCTTGCCGCGCAGCAGGCCCGCCCGGTTGCGCACGAAGGCCCCGCCCACCCATTTCTTCTGTGATTGGAGCACGGCCAGTTCGGGTAGGTGGCGGTAGAGGGCCAGCAGGCCGCCCACCATGGTTTCGGCGCAGGGCCAGGCAAAGAAGTCGCCCATGTTGGCCACCGGAATATTGAGTTCCAAGTGGCGGTAGCGCTCGAAGCCCGCCGAATCGATTTGCCAGAAGTGGAGCAGGGGCGGAGGGCCGGCCGCAAACCAGGCCGGGGGCGGGTTGCCCATCAGCACTTCCGCTTCCTGAAAAGCCGAGAATTGGTGGTCAACTGCTAAATCGTTGGCAAAAGTGACGCTGGTACCGGCGGGCAGCTGCTTTTGCAAATGCTTGCGCGCCGAAACGCTCAGAGGAGAATAAACAAAAAGATGCATGAAAATGCAGCTGAAGGAGCTGCGCAGGGTAAGTGAAAGCTAGCGTTGGGCTTGTACGAAATTCAGCAAAGGTGTTGCACCAAAAACATATTTTTCATGAAGAATACGGTGGCCGGCTAAGAGGGAATGTCCTGCTGAGCGGTGTAGAGACGCATCTTTGCGTCTCGTCGTTGGCCGATTTTATTCAACGACGAGACGCAAGGATGCGTCTCTACATTGTTCGGGCGACTAAAAAATAACTCAAACAGCTTTTTGGACATCCCAACATCGCCGGGCACGAAAAAGCCGGTCGGGATGCACAGGTTCATTCCGACCGGCTTTGGAAAACTACACCGCAAGCGCGGCTTACCGGGCGCTTTCGTCGCCGTCAACGGGGGCGCTTTGCTTGTGTACCTGCGCGGCCACCAGCGGGTCGGGCGTCACCTTGCTCATGCCCACCTGCACGTTGTTCATGAAGCCGGAAATGATGCGGCTTTCGCCATTCATGAGGGCTTTGTAGCCGTCTTTGGCTACGTCGGCGGGCTCCATGCCGCTGCCGTCGGCCACGTTTTTGGCCTGCGTCATGTGCGCTTTGTTGAAGAAATCGGTTTTGGTGACGCCCGGCAGCAAGTTGGTGATGGTGATGTTGCTGTCCTTGTTTTCTTCCTGAATGGATTCGGCGAAGGAGTTCACGAAAGCTTTGGTGCCGTGATACACGGCTTGCAGCGGGCCGGGCAGCTCGCCCGCAATGCTGCCCACCAGCAAAATCTTGCCCTCGCCGCGCGCCTTAAACTCCTGCAGATACAGCTTTGTGAACACCACGTAGGCGCCGATGTTGAGCTGAATAATGTCCAGCTCGCGGTTGATGTCGGTGGTGTCGAAGGTGCCGTATTGGCCCTGGCCGGCGTCGTTCACCAGCACGTCAATCTTCAGCCCTTTTAATTTGATTTCGTTGTACACCTCAAACGGGGCGTCACGCTGGAACAGGTCTTTGGCGATGGTTGTGACTTCGATGCCGAACTGCTGCTTGAGCTCTGAGGCGGTCTGGCTCAGCTCGCCCTGGTTGCGGGCCACGATGACGAGGTTGTACTTGTCCTGCGCGAAGCAGTTGGCCAGCTCGCGGCCAATGCCGCTGGTGGCGCCCGTGATGAGGGCGGTTGGTTGGGTTGCCATTTTGTGTGGAAAGGTTAGAAAGTGGAGGGTTTCCTAACGCTTCCGGATTGACCGGGGTTATGGTCGAGCTTCGTTCTAATGGCTTCAAACCGCGCCCAGCTGCTTGCGCACTTTCAGGGGCAGCTTGGCCACTACCAACTGGTACGACTGCCGAATATAGTGCTCCCACTGCGCGTGAGTGAGCAGGGTGATGTCGTCCATGTTTATCCAGCCGTAGCGCCCCAGCTGCTTGTTGTGGCTGAAGCCCGGACTGTTTTCCAGCAGCTCTACTTCCTCCACCGGCACCACGAACGTGGCAGTGGGCGGAAAGTCGTCGGGCGTGGTCAGCAGGTAGATTTTGCGGTGCACGCTGAAGCACAAATGCACGTCCCATTTGAGGTCTTCAGTGGTGCCCGGCAGCTGCAGGCAAATAGTTTGGAGGTCTTCGATGCTCATGGCGGGGGGAAGTACTTGCGTTGGCGCACGTCCGAGCTGTGCGCTGGTCGAAACAATGGGGTGCGATGAAGCTACTTTCCTGCTTGTAGCAACCGCAGAAAATCCTCGGCTCGAATGATATTCACGACAGGAAAGGGGATGCTGCGCAGTCTGTCGAAATGCCGGTCATTCGTCACCAGGTAATCGGCTCCGCAGGCAATGGCGCAGTCCACGAATTTGTCATCGTCGGCATCTATATCCGCCAGCAAATGCCATTGATAATAAACGGTTAGCTCCTGCACGGAAGGCAGATTCAGCAATTCGCGCAACTGTACATCGGTGCGGGCCACGCCCAGGCGGCTGCTTATTTGCTCCTCGTATTCGGCCAGCGTTTCGGTGGTTACAAAGAGCGTCAGCCGCTCATCTACCACGGCCTGATATAGCGCATGAAACGGCGAATGGCTGGGCAAGGCGACCAGCAGCACGTTGGTATCGAAAACAACGCGCATGGGGCTACTGGGTGGGTTCGTTCAGCCAGTCGTGCATGGTTTGCTCGGTCCAGCCTTGCTGCTCCCAGGCGTGGTCGGCGAGCTTGGTGAGGCGCTGGGCGAAGTACTGGCCAATCAGGGCGCGGATATTAAGCAGGTCGGTTTCGCTGACTTGCTGCGCGTATAGCTTCAGGATTTCCTGTTGCAGGTTGGTCAGCTGATTGGTTGAATTCATGAGTAGCGAATTTATGAACCTAAAAGGATTTGTTTTCCCGATGATGGCAGCTCAGAAAGCGCCCTAGTTCACGCCGTACCACTCGGGAAAGCCTAGCTCGCGTTTCATCAGCATGTGAAAAGCGGCTTTGGTGTCGATGCCGGTGAGGTCGATAGTCATGGGGTGAGTAGAGGTTTTTGGAAGATAATGTACGCTTCCCCGTCAGGTAGGCCAGCGAAAAGTAGAGGTTAGGCGGCTTGACGGAACTCGGTTGGGGTCATGAA
>NZ_JAERQF010000052.1 GCF_016734815.1 Hymenobacter rubidus | reverse complement strand
CCTGAAAGCTATATACCACCAACTCGGCCAACTTCGTGCGTAACATCAGTTACTAATGCACGCGAGATGCTTCGCGGCGCTCTGCATGACGTTTCAGGTGATTACATATACCGGCCAGGCACCAGATAATTCTGCACATAGTCCTGAATGCCATCTTCCAGCGGCGTGAAGGGCTGGTTGTAGCCAATGCTCTTGAGCTTGCTCATATCGGCCTCGGTGAAGTACTGGTATTTGTCGCGAATGTCCTCCGGCGTGTCTTTGAATTGAATATCGGCCGGGCGCTCCAGCGCTTTGAAAGTGTTCAGTGCCAAATCCAGGAAGGTGCGGGCCGTGCCGCTGCCCAGGTTGTAGATGCCGGAGTGCGTGCGGTGGTTCAGTAGGAAAAAACATACTTCCACCACGTCCTTCACGTACACAAAATCACGCATCTGGCCGCCGTCGGTGTAGGCGGGGTTGTGCGATTTGAACAGCATCATCGAGCCCGACTGCTGAATCTGGTGGAAGGCGTGCAGGATGACCGAAGCCATGCGGCCCTTGTGGTACTCGTTGGGGCCGTAGACGTTGAAAAACTTCAAGCCGGCCCAGAAATACGGCTTTTCTGCCTGCTGCAAGGCCCAGTTGTCGAAGTCATTTTTCGAGTCGCCGTAGGGGTTGAGCGGGCGATAGAGCGGGAACAGTGCCTCGTCCGAATCGGTGTAGCCCAGGCTGCCGTCGCCGTAAGTTGCGGCTGAGGAGGCGTACACCAGCGGCAAATTATACTGCACGCAGGCCCGCCACATCTGCTTGGAATAGTTGAGGTTGAGCACGTCGAACACGGCCGGGTCCATCTCGGTGGTATCGGTGCGGGCACCGAGGTGGAAAATGAATTCGACCTGCTCGTGGTTGGCGTCGAGCCACTCAAAAAACGTTTCCCGGTCCACGTATTCGCGCAGCTTCTTGCCTTCGATGTTGGGCAGCTTCTTTTCAATGGAAAAATTATCCACCACCACGATGTCGTTGAAATTGGCGGCGTTGAGGCGGGAAACTAGGCAGCTGGCAATGAAGCCGGCCGCGCCGGTGACTACTATCATGGGAAGCGGTTTTGGGGTCGGGTGCAAAGGTAAACCCCCGTGCCGCAAGGTGCGGCCTACCTTTGCGCCATGCGTTTTCGACTGCTGCTTTTACCCCTGGCCCTGCTGCTGGGCTGCCAACCCGATTCGGAGCAACTAGGCACCGTGCAGGTGCGCGACGACCTGGGCCGTGCCCTCACCGTGCCCATCCGCCCGCGCCGCGTACTGGCCCTGGCCCCCAGCATGACCGAAATGCTCTACGCCGTGGCCGATACGGCCACCATCGTGGCCCGCGTGCCCCAGGACAATTACCCCGCCGCCGTCTACCGCAAGCCCGTGGTCAACAACTACCCGCTCGACCTGGAAAAACTGGTGCTCCTGAAGCCGGACATCGTTTTCACCATCGAAGGCATCACCTCCGTGGACGATGCCCAGCGCCTAAAAGAGTTGGGTATTGCGGTCTATTACCAGCGCTACCACCGTGTCGAAGACGTGTTCAAAGGCATTGAAGACGTGGGACGGCTCCTGCGCCGCGAGGCCCAGGCCAAGCACTTGGCCGATTCGCTACGGCAGCAGCTGAAAGCACTTGCCGCTTCGGCTCCCCAAGTGGCTGCGCCGCCCAACGTGCTGGCCATTACCTGGCAGGACCCCATTTACTGCTACGGCCAGAACACGCTGTTTACCGATGAAATCCGCCTTGCCGGCGGCCAGAATGCCATCACCGAAACCTTCCCGCAGCCCTACCCGGCCCTCACCCGCGAGTACGTGCTCAAGCTGAACCCCGAGGTGCTGCTCGGCGGCCGCTTCGGGAAGCTGGACAGCACCTTCTTTAAAAACTACCCCGAGCTGCGCCGCATCAAGGCGTATCAGAGCCGCCGCGTGTTTGCCATCACCGGCAACCTGATGGAGCGGCCCGGCCCGCGCGTGGTAGAGGCTGTGCGCGAGCTGCAGGGGATATTGCTGAGCAAGCATATCCAAACCAAAACCGTCATGTCGAGCCCAGCCGAGACATCTCGCTCGGGCCAGTAATCCAATGGATTAGTTATGGCACGCGAGATGTCTCGGCTGCGCTCGACATGACGGTTTACTTAACCAGTATCATTCTTTGAAATCCTCGCGCCCACTTCTGTGGCTGACTCTCGGCCTGCTGCTGACACTGGCGCTGCTGGTGCTGGGCCTGCGCGTGGGCAGCTACGCCACTTCCTATGCCTTCATTCTGAACACGTTTCGCCACTACGACCCCACCGACCCCGCCCAGCTGGTGCTGGTGCAGTTGCGGCTGCCGCGCCTGCTGCTGGCGCTGCTGGCCGGGGCCAGCCTGGCCGTGAGCGGCTACCTGCTCCAAACCCTGGTCACCAACCCGCTGGCCGACCCTTATTTGCTGGGCACGGCCTCGGGGGCATCGCTGGGGGCCATTGCTACCTACGTGTTGGTGCCCTCGCTCACGCTGATGGGCGTGTATTTGCCGCCGGTAGCGGCTTTGGTTGGCGCCTTTGCCGCCACGTTGCTGGTGGTGGCGCTGGGCACCCGGCGCGGGCGGATTTTGCCGGCGCCGCTGCTGCTGGCGGGCGTGGCGGTAGGGGCGCTGGCCTCGGCGGTGGGCAGTTTGCTCACTTTCCTGGCCTCGCCCGAGGGCAGCTTGCGTAGCGTGGTGTTTTGGGCGTTTGGCAGCTTCGAGCGGGCCGGCTGGAACGTGCTGCTGTATCCGGCTGCCGCGCTGGCCATCAGCCTGGGGGTGCTGTTTTTCCTGCAGAAAGACTTGAACCTCTTGCTGCTTGGCGAGGAGCGGGCCGCCGCGCTGGGCCTGCCGGTGGCCCGGCGGCGCTGGCTGCTGGTGGGGCTGGCGGCGGGCCTCACGGGCGGGGTGGTGGCGCTGTGCGGGCCGGTGGGGTTCGTGGGCCTGCTGGTGCCGCACCTCACGCGGGGGCTGCTGGGCACCACGGGCCGCTACAATGTGCTGGTGTGCGCGGTGCTGGGCGGCAGCTTTTTGCTGGCCTGCGACCTGCTGGCGCGCCTGCTCTACCCGCCAGCCGGGCTGCCCGTGGGCTTGGTCACGGCCCTGTTCGGGGTACCCTTCTTCGTATATTTGCTGCGGAAAACTACTTAGTTGCCAGTTGTTGGCTGTCAGTTGTCAGGCGATGGAAGCACCGTTTCAGACTGACAACCAACAACTGACAACTGACAACTAACAGAATGATATACATCAGCCGCCAGGAACACTTTAACGCCGCCCACAAGCTCTACAACCCTAAGTGGAGCGAGGAGCGCAACCGCGAAGTGTTCGGCCCCTGCGCCAATACCAACTGGCACGGCCACAACTACGACCTCATCGTGACGGTGAAGGGCGACCCCGACCCCGAAACCGGCTTCGTGGTCGATTTGAAGGCTCTGTCCGACCTGCTGCGCACCCACATCACCGACCAGGTCGACCACAAAAACCTCAATCTCGACGTGCCTTTCATGGCCGGCCAGATGGCCAGCACCGAAAACCTGGCCGTTGCCTTCTGGCAAATCATCGAGCGCGAGCTGCCCGCCATCACCCCCGCCAAGCTGCATTGCGTAAAGCTCTACGAAACCCCCCGCAACTTCGTGGAATATTATGGCGGTTAAACGCCGGTCATGCTGACGAAGGAAGCATCCTATCACGGGCGCTTTTGTCAGAATTGCTAACCCCAGTGGCGCGGACGTGATAAGGTCCTTCGCTGCGCTCAGGATGACGTAACAAATTGAAATATTACTTAATAGCCGGCGAACGGTCGGGCGATTTTCATGCCTCCCATCTCATGCGCGAGCTGCGCCAGCAGGACACCGCCGCCGATTTCCGCTTTTGGGGCGGCGACATGATGCAGGCCGAGGGCGGCGAGCTGGTGCGCCACTACCAGGACCTGGCCATCATGGGGTTTCTGGAGGCCGCTACCAGCGTGCTCAAGTTCCGGGGCTACCTCAAGCAATGCCAGCGCGACATTCTGGAGTACAAGCCCGACGTGCTGATTCTGGTGGATTATGCCGGCTTTAACCTGCGCATGGCCAAGTTCGCCAAAGACCAGGGCATCAAGGTGTTCTATTATATTTCGCCCAAAATCTGGGCCTGGAACCAGGGGCGCGTCGAGCAGGTGAAGGCTTACGTCGACAAAATGTTCGTCATTCTGCCTTTTGAGGAAGAATTCTACCAAAAATTTGGCTACGGCGTCGATTACACGGGCAACCCGACGGCCGACGCGGTGGCCGAATTCCAGCCGACCCCTGATTTTTTCGACCGCAACCGCCTCGACCCCGAAAAGCCCATCATCGCCGTGCTGCCGGGCTCGCGCAAGCAGGAAATCGAGGAAATGCTGCACGAGATGATTGCCATTCTGCCGGGTTTCCAGGAATACCAGTTTGTGGTGGCGGGCGTCACCAACCTCGACCCGAACTACTACAAGCACTTCCACCGCAACGGCATCCGTTTCGTTTTCGACCAGACCTTCGACCTGCTGAGCCATGCCACGGCCGCCCTCGTCACCAGCGGCACGGCCACGCTGGAAACGGCCCTGTTCGATGTGCCCCAGATTGTGTGCTACCGCACCAGCTCGCTGAGCTACGCCATTGGCAAAATGGTGATTAAAGTGCCCTACATCTCGCTGGTCAACCTCATTGCGGGGCGCGAAGTGGTGAAGGAGCTGATTCAGGGCGAGTTCAATGCGCGCAACCTGCTCGACGAGTTGCGCACCATGCTGGACGACGCCGACTACTTGGCCCGCATCAAAGCCGGCTACGCCGAACTCCGCGAGAAGCTGGGCCAGCAGCAAGCCGCCAAAAAAACAGCCGAGCTAATGGTAAATTACCTGCAAGCCACTTAGGGCCAGCTCGGTCTGCCTGACGGGAAAGCCGCTTGGACCATGAAGGCCGAGCGGCTTTCTGCATGGTAGGGCCCTGGGCCTACCAGCCGGCGAAGCTGCAACCAACGGTTGCTGTTTCGTTTTAAGGTGCCCCCATTGCCTGTAAGGTGCTAATTGGAATTTGGTCGATTAAAGGGCTAGAGTCGCCGAATGAAACCGGGTCTATCATCGCCCATTCGGTATATTTACTGCTTCCACCTCAATCCCCCACTTAATGCATTACCCTTACCTAAGCCAGTCGTCCACTCAGCGACCAGCTTCCGTCTTGGCAGTTGGAGCGCGACTACGCCGGACGGGTTCCGGCTTATTGGCCCTGTTGGGGCTGGCCCTGGGTGCCCAGGCCCAACAAACGGCCCCCGCTTTTTTCCGGACCGACGCCGAAGCCCTCCACGCGGCGGCGGTTTCGCCGTTGTCGGCGGCCTTGTTTCATTCGCAGCCGCTTACGCTGGACGTGGCCGCCATGCGCGCCGCCCTGGCCACGGCCCCGCCCGAAACCGCGGCCAGCGCGGTGCCGCTGGTGCTGACGCTGCCTTTGCCCGACGGCAGCACCGGCCGCTTTGCCCTGCGCGAAGCCCCCGTGATGGCGCCGGAGCTGGCTGCCCAGTTTCCGGCCATTAAAACCTACGCCGGCGTGGGCCTCGACGACGCGGCTGCCTCGGTTCGCCTCGACATGACGCCGCAGGCTTTTCATGCCCAGGTGTTGACCGGCAACAGCAACAGCTTCTATATCGACCCGGTCAGCAAGGCCGATTCTCAGCACTACCTCGGCTTCTACCGGCGCCACATGAACCGCGCCGCGGCGGGTGCTACCATGAGCTGCGGCTTTGTGCCCACCGCCGACGAGGTGAAAGCGACCGTGGCACGGCTGGCTTCGGCCCCTGCTTCGGGCGCGGGCGCGCTCCTGACGGGGGCACAGCTGCGCAGCTACCGCCTGGCCCTGGCCTGCACTCCCGAATACGCCTACACCAAAGGCAACACCGTGCTGGGCGTCATGGCCGCCGAGGTAACCACCGTGAACCGCGTGGTGGGCGTGTATGAGAAAGAACTGGCCGTGCGCCTAGTGCTGGTTGCCAACAACAGCTCCCTGATTTTCCTGAAAGGAATTGGCACGCAGCCACCCACCGCCTATACCGACGCCAACGGCAGCAACATGCTGACGCAGAACGTGTCGAATATCAACGCCATTATTGGCTCGGCCAACTACGACATTGGCCACGTGGTGAGCACCGGCGGCGGCGGCGTAGCAGGCCTTGGGGTGGTGTGCGGCTCCAGCAAAGCCCGGGGCGTAACCGGCTCGTCCAACCCCGTCGGTGATGCGTTCGATATCGACTACGTGGCCCACGAAATGGGGCACCAGTTTGGCGGCAACCACCCCTTCAATGGCAACACGAGCAGCTGCGGCAGCGGCAACCGCAATGCCAACACGGCCTGGGAGCCCGGCTCGGGCTCAACCATCATGGCTTATGCTGGTATCTGTGGCTCGGCCAACGACTTGCAGCCTCATTCGGATGCGGTGTTTCACACGGGCAACTACCAGGAAATGCAGGCCTACATCAGCAGCACTTCCTGCGCAACGACCACGGCTACCGGCAACACCGCACCTGTGGTGACCGGCCCGGCCAGTGGCAAAACGCTGCCCATCAGCACGCCCTTCAAGCTGACGGCTGCCGGCACCGATGCCGATGGCGACCCCCTGACTTATATGTGGGAAGAAATGGACCTTGGCACTGCGGGCGCGCCTACGGCCACGCAGGTGGCCGGCACCACGCCCCCGCTGTTCCGGGACTTTGTGCCCGGCACCGACCCCACCCGCTACTTCCCGCGCCTGACCGACTTGGTGAACAATACCACCGTGCTGGGCGAGCGGCTGCCCACGGTGACGCGCACACTCTCGTTCCGTTGCTCGATTCGCGACAACCACGTCAGTTCGGTCGGGGTCATTGGTGGCCTCGATTACAGCCCCTTGGTAAGCCTGAGCACTACCAGCACGGCCGGCCCCTTCCTGGTTACGGCCCCCAACACGGCCCTGAGCTGGACCGGCGGCACCACTCAAACAGTGACCTGGGACGTGGCCAATACCACGGCCGCCCCCGTAAGCTGCGCCCTGGTGAACCTTCGGCTGAGTGTGGACGGGGGCCTGACCTACCCCGTACTGCTGGCCGCGAACGTAGCCAACTCCGGTACCGCCGCCATCACGGTGCCCAACCTGAACACTGCCCTGGCCCGCGTGATGGTGGAGGCGGCCGATAACTACTTCTTCGATATTTCGAACGCCAACTTTACCATTGTGCCCGGCACGGGCCCTGCCATCACCAGCTTCACGCCCACCGGCGGGCCGGTGGGTACTACCGTCGTTATCACGGGCACCAACTTCACGGGCGCAACGGACGTGAGCATCAACGGTACGGCCGCTACGTTCACGGTGACTTCGGCTACCACCATAAGTGCCACGGTAGCAGCGGGCACCACCAGCGGCCTCGTCTCGGTGACTACCCCCGGCGGCATTGCTGTTTCGGCCACGCCGTTTGTGGTGGGCACCCCGCCCACCATTGCCAGCTTCACGCCTACTTCGGGCCCGACGGGCACCACCACGGGCTCGGTCGGAACGACGGTAATTATTACGGGCACGAATTTTACGGGCGCTACGCAAGTGACTTTCAACGGCACGGCGGCTCCCATTTATTTCGTGAACTCGGCCACCCAGGTTACGGTACTTGTGCCGGCCGGCGCCACCACTGGCCCCATCACCGTTACCACGCCATCGGGCACGGCTACCTCTGCCACCAATTTCACGGTGCCGCTGGTGCCGGTTATCACCTCCTTCACGCCTACTTCCGGCTCGCCGGGCACGGTCGTAACCATCACGGGCGCCAACTTCACCGGAGCCACGCAGGTGTATTTCAACGGGGTGCTCGCTACGGTGTTTACTGTAAGCTCGGCTAACCAAATCACGGCCACCGTGCCCACTGGCACCGCTACCGGCTACATCACGGTGGTGACGCCCATTGGCGTTGGGGTTTCCACTTCCGTGTTCACGTATGTGGCGCCGCCGGCGGCAACCATTACCAGCATCAGCCCCACCAGTGGGCCGGTGGGTACCGTGGTTACCATCACGGGTACCAACCTTTCCAACGCCACAGCGGTGGCCGTGAACGGGGTAAACGCGGTGCGGTTTATCGTGGTGAATAGCACGACCATCACATTCTCGGTACCCGGCGGCGCCACCTCGGGCTTTGTTACCGTGACGACGGCTGCCGGTACGGTTGTTGGGCCGATATTCACGGTGATTCTGCCGCCCACCGTCAGCAGCATGACCCCCACGAGTGGCCCGGCCGGCACAGTTGTTACCATCACCGGTACTGACCTGACTGGCGTTACGTCCATTACGTTGAATGGGGTAACTATTACCAACTTCACCGTGGTGAATGGCACGACCATCACGTTCACGGTGCCCGCCGGTGCCGCTACTGGCAACGTGGTCGTCACCAACGCCGCCGGCTCCAGCACCGGCACGCTCTTCACCATTACCACCGCCACCGCAGCCGCTCGCGCCAATGGAACCGAATTCAGCGTGTGGCCCAACCCGGTAGCCGGCCAGAGCGCCTTGCACGTCACGCTGGCCTCGGCAGCGGCCAACGCCAGTGTTTCGCTGCGCACCGTGCTGGGCCAGACCGTTGCCACCCGCACCTTCAGCGGCACTACCACCGACCTGCCCACCACGAACCTAGCCGCCGGAACCTACCTGTTGCTGGTCCAGATGGAAGGCCGCGCACCGAGCGTTCAGCGCGTGGTGGTGCAGTAAAGCAGTATCACGGTTTTGACTAAAAAAGGCCCGCCAATTGGCGGGCCTTTTTTAGTCAAACTATTTTTTGTGACGGACCGTTACGGTTAAGCAACAGCAATAGTATATTTGACCTGAATATCACCCATGATTGAGGGGTAGCAAAAACAAAGGCCGGGCCTCCCGGCGCGGCCTTTGCCAACTACCTCAGTAGCTGCGAGAGTAAGAAGAGGCCAATAGCCTTCCCTACACCGCTCGCAACTCCTAGCAATACAGCTTTACCAACCGATTGCAGCAGTTTCTTCACGCTGTCCTTTTTCATTCTTGCCAGAAGTAAAAAGGGTGATACAACCTTGATACTTCTCGAAGCCCGTCTGTTCCAACCAGTCGGGCTTCTCTTTTTACAAAGAGTGAGCCGTTCGGCGCGGGACAAACCTAACGTGAGTGCGGTAAAGGTAATGCCACCTCAAGGCAACATAAATGGGAAGCCCGGCCGAAACCAGGCTTCCCATCACCAGTAGTTCGCTGTGAGAACTTATGCCGCCCGCATGTGGCGCAGCGGCGACTTCTCAAATTTGCTGCGGCAGTAGCTCAGGTTGATTTGCAGCGCGTCGGCGCCCTGCTCGGAAGGCATCTCGAACATGGCATCGGTCATGATGCTCTCGCAGATGGAGCGCAGGCCACGGGCGCCAAGGCGGTACTCGTCGGCTTTCTCCACGATGTATTCCAGCGCATCTTCCGTGAAGCTGAGGTCGATGTTTTCCATGCCGAACAGGCGCTTGTACTGGCGCACGAGCGAGTTCTTGGGCTCGGTCAGAATCATGCGCAGCGTGTTGCGGTCCAGCGGGTTTAGGTGGGTGAGGACCGGCAGACGACCAATCAACTCCGGAATCAGGCCGAAGCTCTTGATGTCTTGGGCCGACACGTAGCGCAGGAAGTTCTGCGTGTCTACCTGCTCATCAAGGTTCGTTTTGGCGAAGCCCATCGGCTTGGTGTTGAGGCGGCTCTTGATGATGCGGTCGAGGCCCGAGAAGGCGCCGCCGCAGATAAAGAGGATGTTCTCGGTGTTCACCGAAATCATCTTTTGCTCGGGGTGCTTGCGCCCGCCCTGCGGGGGCACGTTGATGTTGGTGCCTTCGAGCAGCTTCAGCAGCGCCTGTTGCACGCCCTCGCCGCTCACGTCGCGCGTGATGCTGGGGTTGTCGCTCTTGCGGGCAATTTTGTCAATCTCGTCGATGTACACGATGCCGCGCTCGGCGCTTTCCAGGTTGTAATCGGCCGCTTGCAGCAGGCGGGTGAGGATGCTTTCCACGTCTTCGCCCACGTAGCCGGCCTCGGTGAGCACGGTGGCGTCGGCAATGCAGAAGGGCACTTGCAGAATTTTGGCCAGCATGCGCGCCAGGAAGGTTTTGCCGGTGCCGGTTTCGCCCACCATGATGATGTTCGACTTTTCAATCTGCACCTCGTCCTCCGTGGGCTTTTGCATCAGGCGCTTGTAGTGGTTGTACACCGCCACGGCCATTACACGTTTCGCCTCGTCCTGGCCAACTACGTATTGGTCAAGATGTTCCTTAATAGCGCGGGGCTTGATGAGGTTGAATTTGGGCTGCTTGCTGGCATCCTGGGCTTTGGCCTCTTCGTCGAGGATGTGCTGAGCCTGGCCCACGCATTTCTCGCAGATGTGGGCGTTGATGCCTGAAATCATAACGGCGACTTCGCGCTTGCTCTTATTGCAAAAGGAACAGGATATTTCGGCCACGGAGAAAGGAATAGATGGGGTGGGAGGGGCTGGCTTTTGGACAAGCGGGCTCAAAGATACGATAAGCCCAACGTCTGACGCCGAAAAATTGGTGCCATGATGCAAGCGAAAAAATACAATATTGCCTGAATATAGCGGCTTTACAACGGCCATTTAGTTGAGCCCACGCCACCGCCCGCAAAGGAATGGCCGGCCGTGACTGCTTGGCCCTGCCACAACAGCGCACATTGGACTCTGTTTGAAAGCCAGGGACTGCCGGACGCAACGGTTTAGGTGGCTTGCTTCGGCCAAAGAGCTGATTGCAGCGCTACTAAGGCACTTTTGTGACTTCAGCATTAGCCAGTACATTTGCCTAAATAGGTATATGCAGTTCTCTTAAACAGCAGCGGTGTGATATGGCCTGAAGTCACGCAGATAAGATACCGGACGGCCCTCCTGCTGAGGGCGTTGGTGCTGCTGTTGGCGACGGCGACGGTCTTCGGCCAAACCCTGCCTTCGCGCCGCTTCAGCCTGGCCGAAGGACTGCCCGAAACCAGCGTCATTGCCCTGGCCCAGGACGGCGGCGGACGGTTGTGGGTGGTGACGGAGGTAGGAGCGGCCTGGTACGATGGCCATGATTTTCACTCCCTCACCACCCAAGCGGGTTTGCCCAACACCCGCGTATCGGCCCTGGCGGCCGACCCCGGCCCGGCCGCCGGGATGTGGCTGGGGTTTCGGGATGGCTCGCTGTGCTACTTCGACCCCGCCACGGCCCGTGTTCGGCGGGTGATGCCGCGTGTACCGGGCTACCCGGCCGAAGTGCGGGCCGTGCTGGCCCGCGATTCCGGCGCCCAGCGCCGCGTGTGGGTGGGCACGGCGGCCGGTGAAATGTACTGCCTGCGCTGGCCGGCCACAACTCCGCAGCGCGCGAGCCGCCCGGCCGCGCCACTGGTGCAGCGCGTGGCGTGGCCGGCCAGCCCTCTGTTGTCATTGGCCACGTCGGCGCCCATGCCCAACGCCATCAATGCGTTGGCGCCGGGGCCGGCCGGAGGACTTTGGGTGGGCACCGACCACGGCCTGCGGCTGCTGGACGAAACGACTGGCCGGCCCCGTGCTTTGCCCAGGCCGCTGCCCCCCGCCCTCGACAGCGGCGCCGTGCTGGGCCTGCGCGCCTCGTCCGACGGGCGGCTGTGGTGCGCTACGCCCACGGCGGGGTTGTTTGTGCTCGACCCTGCTGACCTGGGAGGCCGCGTGCGGCAATACACCACTGCCCAGGGCCTGTGTTCCAACCGTGTGCTGCGTGCCGTGGCGGCACCGGGCCCGGCCGGCCGCGTCTGGATACTGACCGGCAATGGCTTGAGCTACCTGGCTTCGGCCACCGCTTCGCAGGCGCGCTGCCTGCCGGGCACGGGACTCGTGAGCCACAGCTACCGCCGCGGCGACCTGCTGCTGGACCGCGAAGGCAACCTCTGGGCAACCTCGGCCGATGGCCTGACCCAATACCCCCCCGACGGCCGCTTTACCCTGTATGGCCCGGCCGATGGCCTGCCGGGCTTCAAGGTGTATGCCCTGGCCCGGGGCCTGCCGGGCGAGTACTGGGTGGGGACCAACGATGGCCTGGCCATTCTGCGCCCCGGCGCCCCCACGGAGGCCAGGCGCTGCCAGGTGCTGCCCAAGCGCTCCACGGACGTGCACAATATCATCCGGGCCCTGCTGGTGCGCGGCAACGGCGACGTGTGGGTAGGAGCCACCAAGGGTGGCACGGCCGTGTGGCAGTCGGCCAGTGCCCGCTGGCAAGCCCTGACTGCCAAAGTGCCTCCGCTGGGCGAAGCCACCGTGACGTCGCTGGCCGAAGACGAGCAGGGCCGCATCTGGCTGGGCACCGAAAGCAATGGCCTTATTATCTACAACCCCGCTACGAACCATTTTGAGCAGTATGTGGGTCCCACGCTGGCCGGTGCGCGCCGCGTAATGAAAGTGTTCCGTGCTCGGGCTGGCACCATGTGGCTGGGCACAGAAGGCGCGGGGCTTCTGAAGGCCGAAGCAGCAGCCGCGACGGGAGCTGCTCTGAGCCAGCGCTTTCGGCCGGTAGCACCCCGGCCGGCTGGCGCTGAGCCCCTGTCTGTTTTCTCCATAAGCGAAAACAATCGGGGGGAGTTATGGCTCACCAGCTTTGGCGAAGGCATGTTTACCTACCACCCCGCCCGGCCGACCTTGGGCCTGCGCCGGGTGCCGCTGCAGGGCCAGCCCGGCGCACACATCGACAACCCCTATTTTGTGCAGTGCGATGCTGCCGGGGCCGTGTGGCTGGGCACCACCCGCGGCCTGATGCGCTACGAGCCCGCCACCGGCCAGCAGACTTTTTTTGGGCGGGAAGATGGCTTTATTGGGCAGGAAACTGGTATTAATGCTGTGCTGGCCGACTCCGATGGCACCTTGTGGGCGGGCACGGTGGCTGGCCTGATGCGCTACACGCCCGGCGGCGCCCGGCCCAACCGCGTGCCGCCCAACCCGCGCCTGACCGGGCTGCGCCTCTTCATGCGCGATACGATGTTGCGGCCGGGCACGCGCCTGCCTTTTCACCTCAACCACCTCACTTTCGACTATGCCGCCACCAGCCTCACCAACCCCGGCCGGGTTCGCTACCGGTACCGCCTGGCCGGGTTCGAGCAACGGTGGAACGGCCCACTGGCAGCCCGCTCGGCCACCTACACCAACCTGCCGCCCGGCGACTATACCTTTGAGCTTCGCGCCGCGAACGAGGCCGGGCTGTGGAGCCCACGCCCAGCCCGGTTTGCCTTCAGCATTCGGCCGCCCTGGTGGCGCACGTGGTGGGCGTATGTGCTGTATGGCTGCGCGTTCGGCTTCGTTTTATATGGCGTGCGGGCCTACACCCGCGACCGGGAGCGGGAACGCGCCGACCGCCAGCTTGAGCACCAGGCCCTGGCCCACCTGCAGGAACTGGACCGGATAAAAACCGACTTTTTTACCAACGTCAGCCACGAGCTGCGCACGCCGCTTACCCTCATCCTGGGCCCGGCCGAAACCCTGGCGGCTGACCCCAACTCGCCCACGGCGCGGCAGCAGGGCGGGCTGGTGCTGCGCAATGCCCGTAAGCTGCTCACGCTCATCAATCAACTCCTCGATTTGAGCAAGCTGGAGGTTGGCGCGCTGCGTTTGCTCCCCACTTCCGGCGATGCCGCCGATGCCGTGCGTCAGCTGGTGTCGTCCTTCGCCTCGCTGGCCAAAAGCCGTCAGATTACCCTGCGCTGCGAAACTCCCCCAGCGCCGGTGCCGCTGGTATTTGATGCCGTGAAGCTGGAGGAAATGCTTACCAATTTGCTGGCCAATGCATTACGTTTCACGCCGCCCGGTGGCACTGTAGTGGTAACGGTGAGCGAAACCCCACCGACGGCTGCTGACCCCGCCGGCGGCGTAACCATTGCCGTGCGCGACACCGGCCCGGGCATCGACGCCGAAGACCTGCCGCACTTGTTCGACCGGTTCTATCAAGCCACCAACCCGCGCGGTGACAGCCTGCGCACCGGTACCGGCATTGGCTTGGCCCTGGTGCGCGAACTCACCACCCTCCACGGTGGTACCGTATCCGTCACCAGCCAGCCGGGAGCAGGGGCCACGTTCACAGTGCAGCTACCCCGAGAACTGCAGCCTGTTTCCGGGGCCGCGTGGCCCGCCGCCAGCCCCGGTCCGAATAGCCTTCCCTCCAGTGCACCGACAGCCGCTGGCCTTGAGCCTATAGGAGAGGAGTCGTTAGCTGAAATAGCTAACAGTGAGGCCGACGTTGTTCTCATCGTTGAGGATAATGAAGAAGTACGGGAATTTATTCGGGCTACGTTAGCCCCCGAAGGCTACCGCCTGCTGCTCGCCGCTGACGGTTTGACGGGGGCCGCAATAGCCAAGGCCGAAGTGCCGGATTTGGTGGTGAGCGACGTAATGATGCCCGGTCTCGACGGGTACCAGCTGTGTGCCCAGCTCAAAACCAACCCCGCCACCAGCCACATCCCGGTGGTATTGCTGACCGCAAAATCAGACCCGGAAGCCAAAATCGAAGGCCTCGAAACCGGCGCTGACAGCTTTCTGGCCAAACCGTTCAACCCGCGCGAACTGCGCGCCCAAGTGCGTAACCTGTTGCTGCTACGCCGGCGAATGCAGGCCCGATTTGCCGGCGAGCCAGCCGATGCCACCAGCCCGCCGGCCGCTGCGCCGGTGCGGCCGGCCACAGCCGTGCTGCTCAGCGCGCGGGAAGACCATGCAGCCGCGGTGGCCAGTTTGCCGTCGCTCGACCAGGCGTTTTTGCGGCGCTTCAATGAGTCGGTGCTCAACCATTTGGCCGATGAGGATTTCGGCGTCGACCAATTAGGGGCCGACATTGGCATGAGCCGTACCCAGGTGCACCGCAAGCTGAAGGCCCTCACCGGGCAGTCGCCGGGCGAGCACATCCGGGGCACGCGGCTGCACCGGGCCAGGGCGTTGCTGCGGGCGCAGGTGGGCACCGTGGCCGAAATAGCATATCAGGTAGGCTTTGGCAGTCCGGCGGCCTTTTCTACGGCCTTCTCACGGCAGTTTGGCTACCCGCCCAGCGCGGCAGTTCGACAGACCGAAGCCGAGCCCGACGAAGAGAAAGGAAGCCGATAAGTTGAATTTAATACGATTAAAATACAATTTTTCAAAACCGGTGAGCAACCCAGCTTACCGGTTTTTTTGTGGGCCTTTGGCTCAGATGGTAAGCCCGCGTGACAAAAACAGACGAATTCGTCACAAAAACACCGTTCACGCAACGAATACAAACGGATATGCAACGCTGGCAAAAGCCACTCGGCCGGGCAAGGAACTTGCTTTGACACCAACAAGTCACTCCTAGTGAAACCCATCAATACCGTGAAAAAATACTACTTTTCGCTGTTTGCCTCCTGTTTTAGTAATGAAGTTGCGGCTGCCCTTGGCGAGGACCAAGGCCGTTACCTGTGCACCCGCAACTTCTTCTAACCATGCGGCCCTCAACGCCACTTGCTCGCCGGCTCGAGCCAGCCGATTTGGTTTGGGCGACGCCGCTCCTGGCCGATGCCTGCGCCACGCACCCCGTGCTAGCCTACTGCTGCGCCGGCCCCGATGCTCCGGCCCAGCGCATGTGGCTGTTGCAACAACTGCTGCGTTTCGGCCTGTGCTACGGCCGGGTATATGCCAATGCCAGCAGCACCGCTTTGGCGGTGTGGCTGGGCCCGAACCGTCCGGCTGCCACACTTTGGCGACTGGTGCGCTCGGGGCTGCTACCGGCCGCTTTGTGGCGGCTGCGGGTGACGGGGCTTCAGCGGTTGCGGCATTTTCTGGCAGCCACTGCCTGGCTGCGTCGCCAAACCCTGGCCACTGCCCGGCATCACTACCTGTTGGCAATAGCCGTGCGCCCCGGCAGCCGTGGCCAGGGCCAGGGCCGCCGCCTGCTCCAAGCCACCATGGCCGCTATGCAAGCCGCGCAGGCTCCCTGCTATCTCGATACCCAAGTGCCCGAGCAGCTGCCGTTTTTTCAGCGTGTCGGCTTCCGGCTGATGGGGCAGTGCCCGGCCAACGTGGGCACCGGCAGTCCCACTACCTGGGGCCTGATGCGAGAGGGCAACGCATCGGCATAGTACGCTCGTTTTGTGAACCATTTCATTATTTATAAACACATTATGAAACACCTTTTCTGCACCCTCCTTGCTGCCACCTGTGTGGCTATCGGCTCGCCCATTGCCCAGGCCCAAACGCGCAAACCCGTTCCCAAACCAGCAGCCAAGCCGGTGGCAAAACCCGCACCCAAGCCGGCCCCGGCTGTTGCCGCTCGGCCCGCCACCCCTCCGCCGCCACCACCTGCTGCGCCGGCCCCGGCCGCCACGCCCACCAATAGTCCTTTTGCAGTGGGTTCCAGCGTCATCAACTTGGGCGTGGGATTGGGTAGCCGCTATGGGTATACGGCCCTTTATGGTGGCAATACCTCGGTCACGCCGGCCATCAGCGTATCGTTTGAGCGGGGCATTATTCCGCTGGGGCCGGGCGTACTAGGCGTCGGTGTTTTCGCTGGCTACCAGAGCGCCAGCTACGAGTATTCGACTTTTAAGGATAAGTACACCGATATCATCGTGATGGTGCGCGGGGCATTTCATTACCCTGTTTCCGATGAGTTCGACGCTTATGCCGGTCTGGGGCTAGGGGTACGGCACCTGGGGTATTCGTCCAATTACACCGGCCCTTACGCCGTTGATTATGGCACCACCGGGGCCGCCTCGGGCCTTTTCGTGGGCGGCCGCTACTACTTCACGCCCGGCATCGGGGCCTTTGCCGAACTGGGCTACGACCAGTCCTACCTCAAAATTGGCCTTTCGGCCAAATTCTAAGCCTACGCTCGTCACACCACCATTCTTCTTTTAGCTCACCTTAACTGCAACCGCCAATGTTTCCTCAATCCCAACACCTTGACCTCGTTTTCCTGGCTTCGACGCTAACTCCGGCTGCGGGCGCCGGCTGGGTTTTCACCGCCACCCCGGTGCTGCCAGCTCGCCCAGCCACCCCGGCTGCACGGCCGGTACGGCTCCGGCTGGCGGTAGTGGCTGCCTGACCGGCCAAGCCAACGCACCAGTTGGCGTGCCACCGCCCGGCGCAGTTCAGTTTTCCTCACAGGGCTACTGGTGAAACAACGCTTTATTTCGATAGCTACCTGCGGGATATCAGAAATTTATTTGGGAACAAATCGGGCTTTGCCCCGCATGCTAATGTCAGCCCGTGCTTTCCGTTGCTCGCCCTACCTCTAGGACACAGGCATGGCCACTTGTTTTTGTAGCCCGAGATTTTAAAAATAATTATTTACCCAAGCCTGCCTTTTAAACCCGCTGATGAATAGATTACTACGCCTGGTTGTGTTGCTTTTTTGCCTGTTGCTGGGAATTAGCCCGGCCGTCCAGGCCCAGGCCCCGGCGTGGCAATACGCGGCGGCTTTCTCCGCCACTGCCAATTTCGTCAATGTAGCGGCAACGACTGCCGATGCCGCTGGCAACGTGTACGTGGCGGGTGGCTTTCAGGGCACGGCTACCTGGGGCAATATCAGCCTGACCAGCGCTGGGCGGCGCGATATTTTCGTGGCCAAATGGAGCCCTGTTACGGGCCAGTTTGTGTGGGTGGTGCAGGCCGGGGGCATTGGTCAGGACCGGGCGTATGCGCTGGCTGTGAACAATACCGGCGTGTACCTGACAGGGTATTTCTCGGGCTCTGCCAACTTCGGAAGTACCTCGCTCACCAGTGCGGGCTTCAGCGACGTATTTGTAGCCAAGCTCACCGACACGGGCAGCAGCGCCTCCTTTGCCTGGGCCCAGCGCGCGGGCGGCGCCGATGAGGAATCGGCCTGGGGCCTTGCCGTAAACGGTACCAGCGTGTATGTAACCGGATTCTTCTTGTCCACAACCACGTTTGGTAGCACGTCGCTGTTTAGCGCGGGCTACAACGACGTGTTCGTGGCCAAACTCGTGGATGCCGGCAGCAGCGCCGCTTGGTCCTGGGCCCTGCGCGCGGGCACTGCCGGCGATGAACTGGCTTTTAGCGTGGCCGTGAGTGGAACGGGGGTGTACGTAGCCGGTACTTTTGACAACCCTACCCTCGCATTCGGCAGTACGGTGCTGACCAATGGCGGCGGCTACGACGGGTTTGTCGCCAAGCTCACCGATGCGGGTAACAGCGCATCCTGGACCTGGGCGCAGGGATTCGGCGCCTTCAGCAGCGACATGGCGTCCAGCGTAGTGGCCACGGGCACCAGTGTGTACTTGGGCGGTAGTTTCACAAGCAGCGCAGGTTTCGGGAGCACCACGCTGGTCGGCACAGGTGCTCGCAACGGTTTCGTGGCCAAGCTCACCGATGCCGGTGCCAGCTTCAGCAATACCTGGGCCCAGCGCCTCAGCGGCAGCGGCGGCTCCGACGGCGTGCTGGGCCTGGCCGTGCGCGGAGCCAGCGTGTACGCGGCCGGCACCTTCAGCAGCCCAAGCCTGACGCTGGGCAGCACGGTGCTCACCAATGCCGGTGGAGGCGATGTGTTCGTCACCCGCCTCGTGGATGCGGGCAGTTTCAGCAGCTTTGCGTGGGCTCAGCGGGCGGGCGGCCCCGGCGACGATGGCGCCCAGACCGTAGCAGTGGGCGGTACGGGAGTATTCGTTGTGGGAGAATTGTACGGCGCCAGCGCAACTTTTGGTTCCACTGTTCTCGCCAACCCCAATGCCGGTTTTGGAGCTGCTGCTGGCTTCGTGGCTTCCCTCACCGACCTTGCACTGGCCGCCCGCTCCGCTCCGGCCTCGCCCGGGCTTGCCTACCCCAACCCCACGCACGGCCCGCTTACCGTGCCGCTGCCAACTTTTCCAGTTCGTCTCGATTTGGTCAATGCCTTGGGCGTTGTAGTACGCACGGTCCATCCAACCCCAACGCCCGCCTACACGTTCGACCTCTCTGGTCTAACTCCCGACATCTATACCCTTCGCCTGACTTCTCCCACTGCACCTCCAATCCTGCAACGCCTAACGGTAGAATAATTCCTTGCTTGTTCCTTTTTTCTGCACCAAATTTTAACCACAAAAAAGCCCTTGCTGATTCAGCAAGGGCTTTTTTGTGGTTAAACGAATTCGTTAAATACGAACTTAGGCTTTCTTCTTTTCCAGCACCTCGTCAATCAGGCCGTATTCTTTGGCTTCATCGGCCCGCATCCAGTAGTCGCGGTCCGAGTTGTCGTGGATTTCCTGGTAGGTTTTGCCGGTGTGCTGCGCCAGAATGTCATACAGTTCCTTCTTCAGCTTCAGAATTTCGCGGGCCGTGATTTCGATGTCCGACGACTGACCCTGCGCCCCGCCACTCGGCTGATGAATCATCACGCGGGCGTGGGGGAGGGCCGAACGCTTGTTTGGCGCACCGCCCGCCAGCAGTACGGCACCCATCGAAGCCGCCAAGCCCGTGCAAATCGTGGCCACGTCGGGGTTCACGTACTGCATCGTGTCATAAATGCCGAGGCCGGCATATACCGAGCCACCGGGCGAGTTGATGTAGAGCAGAATGTCTTTTTTGGCATCGGCCGACTCCAGAAACAGCATTTGCGCGGTCAGGATGTTGGCAATGTAATCGTCCACGGCCGTGCCCAGGAACACGATGCGGTCCATGATGAGGCGCGAGAAAACGTCGATTTCGCGGAAGTTCTGCGGGCGCTCTTCAATCACCGAGCGGGTCATGTTGGTGGGCAGCATCATGCCGTTGCGCACCTGGCCTTCCATGTGGTTCAGGTACTGGTCAACGCCCAGGCCGCTCAGTCCCTGGCCTTTCACGGCAAACTTGCGGAATTCTTGTCTATTCAGTAATGGGTTCATTGGAGAAAAATGTGGTGCGGGCCTGCGCTCGCACGGGTGAGGTTAGTAAGACGGGCGAAGTAAGTGAATGTTGTCGGAAACCCAACAAAAAAGCCCCTACGTCTCCGTAAGGGCTTTTCCAAAAATCGGGCTACGCAGCGCTTAGCTGTGCAGGGTCCGGAATTCTTCGGCCGTTACGGGCTTGTCCGTAACAACAACTTTGCCGCGCAGGTTTTCCAGCACTTTCTCTGCCAGAATGGCCTCGTACTCGTTCACGTAGTTCTTGCCGTTGTCTTGCTTGAGGTACTCGTTCGCATAGTTGCGCATCGATTCGCGCATCTCGTCGGGCATGTTCGGCATGTTGAACTGGCCCATGATTTTGTCGAGCGTGCGGTTCACAATCTCGTCGTTGCTCACTTTCAGGCCGGCTTCTTCCACCACCTTGTTGCGAATCATGCTCCACTTCAGCTCCTTCAGGTAGTCGTCGTAGTGCTCTTCCACCATCTCGGGCGTCAGTTTGCCCTCGTTGGCGCGCACCAGCCACTTCTTGAAGAACTCCGTGGGCACTTTGATGTCGGTGTTCGTCACTAGCTGCTCCACAATGCGGTTGTTGAGCGAGCCTTCCGCCTCCCGGTCGTAGTTCGACTGGATGGTCTCGCGCACCTTGGCATCAAACTCTTCCTGCGACGAAACCGCCTCGGGGCCGAATACTTTGTCGAACAGCTCCTGGTTGTACTCGGGTGCCGCCGTGCGGTTCACCTTTTCCACGCTGAACTCGTAGTCGCCGGTAGCTTCTTCCGCCTCTTTCTTGCTCAGGCCGGTGAAGTTCGAAATCGAAGCCGCGTCATTGCTGAAAGCCGCTTGCAGGTCGAACGTAATCACGTCGCCACCTTTTTTGCCGATGAATTGCGCCTGGTCGCCGGTCACCTTGCTGATGGGCAGCAGGATGGTGCGGCCTTCGCCTTCTTCGCCAGCCTTTTTCAGCTTGCCAAACAGATAGTCGCCGGCTTCCGACTCCTCGGGATTGGTCGTCTCGCCGTACTGACGGGCAATCTGCTCATTGGTTTGGGCCAGCGTCTCGTCGTCGAGCGACACTTTGTGCAGCTCAGCCGTCAGCTCGGCGGGCAGCTCGAAATCGGGCAGCAGGCCCAGCTCGAACGAGAAATCGAAATCCTTATCGGTGTCGAAATCCACGTTGCTCGGCACGGGCAGGGGCTCGCCCAGCAGCTTGATGTTGTGCTCCTTAATATAGGAGTCCACCGCCTTGCCCAGCATTTTGTTGATTTCCTCGCCCAGGATGCCTTTGCCGTACATCTTGCGCACCATGCCCACGGGCACCATGCCGGGGCGGAAGCCCTTGACCTGGGCGCGCTTGCTGTACTCTTTGATTTGCTTGTCTACGGTGGGAGCGTAGTCGGCTTCGGTCAGGTGCACGGTCAGCAGCCCGGTCAGCTGCTCGTCGTTTTTGTCGAGGGTAATGTTCAAAACAGAGAAGCCGGCTGCTGCCGACCAGGTTGAAAGGTTGAAAAAAAAGCCTCCAGCCTATACGACTGAAGGCCTGTATCAAATAAAAGTGCGGATAGAGGGACTCGAACCCACACGCCTTGCGGCACCAGAACCTAAACCTGGCACGTCTACCAATTTCGCCATATCCGCGTGGTCTTTCCCGTGTAGCCGTTTGCTATGGGCCCGCAAAGGTACTCGGGAAATTTGTAGCGCGCAAAAGGGATTTATAACAGGATTTTGGTTGGGGTGAAAAAGCCTTTTGTGTTGAATAGGATATGATGGAACGTCATGCTGAGCATAGTCGAAGCATCTCGCGTGCAGCAGCAAATGATTGCTTACACGGTAGAGACGCTTCGGCTGCGCTCAGCATGACGGGCTATGAGGACATTCTGTTATTGTGCTTGTGCACCGTTCCCGGCCACCTTTTCCCGCTCTTCGTTGTTACTTTACCTATTATGCCTCCCGTTATCTCCCCCGAAGCCGAGCGTCAGGAAATCCTGCGTCACTACCGCCGCCTGCTGCGCACGGCCAAGCCGTACCTGAAGGACGGCGACCCCAAGCTCATTAAAAAGGCGTTTAATCAGAGCTTGGAGGCGCACAAAGAGATGCGGCGCAAGTCGGGCGAACCGTATATTCTGCACCCGCTGGCCGTGGCGCAGATTGCGGTAGAGGAAATTGGGCTGGGCACGACGAGCATTGTGGCGGCGCTGCTGCACGACGTGGTGGAGGACACGCCCACCGAGATTTCGGATATTGAGCGAGAATTTGGGACGAAAGTGGCCCGCATTATTGATGGGCTGACCAAGATTTCGGGTGTTTTCGAGTACGGCACGAGCGAGCAGGCCGAGAACTTTCGCAAAATGCTGCTCACGCTGAGCGAGGACGTGCGCGTGATTCTCATCAAAATTGCCGACCGCCTGCACAACATGCGGACGCTGGATTCGATGCCGCGCCACAAGCAGTTGAAAATTGCGTCGGAAACGCTGTATCTATATGCGCCGCTGGCCCACCGGCTGGGGCTCTATACGATAAAGAGCGAGCTGGAAGATTTGTACCTCAAATTCACTGACACCGAGACGTATAACGAAATCAAGGCGAAGGTGCGCCAGAGCCAGGCGGCGCGCAACCGCTTTATTAAGGAATTTGTGCTGCCGATTGATGAGGAATTGAAGGCGCAAGGGTTCGAGTACGAAATCAAAGGCCGGCCGAAGAGCATCTATTCCATCCTCAAAAAGATTAAGAAGCAGAACATCACCTTCGATGAGGTGTATGACTTGTTTGCCATTCGGGTAATTCTGGACGTGCCACCGGAGCAGGAAAAGGCCGCCTGCTGGCAGGTCTATTCCATCGTGACGGACTTCTACCAGCCGAACCCGGACCGCCTGCGCGACTGGGTTTCGACGCCGAAAGCCAACGGCTACGAGAGTCTGCACACCACGGTAATGTCGCGCGCCGGCCAGTGGGTGGAGGTGCAAATCCGCTCGCGCCGCATGGACGACATCGCCGAGAAGGGCTACGCCGCGCACTGGAAGTACAAGGATACGGGCAGCATTCAGCCCGAAAGCTCGCTCGAAGGCTGGGTGAACAAGGTGCGCGACATGCTGGAATCCAACAATTCCAGCGCCTTGGAATTCATGGACGAGTTCCGCCAGAACCTGTTTGTGAAGGAAGTCTACGCCTTTACGCCGAAAGGCAAGCTGGTTATTCTTCCTGATAAGGCGACGGCACTGGATTTTGCTTTCGAAATTCACTCCCAAATCGGCATTCATTGCCTGGGGGCCAAGGTGAACCAGAAACTGGAGCCCCTGAGCTACCAGCTCCACAACGGCGACCAGGTTGAGATTCTGACCTCGCACAAGCAGCGCCCCACGCAGGAATGGCTCAACTACGTCATCACCAGCAAGGCCAAGTCGCGCATCAAGGATTTCCTGCGCGACGACAAGCGCGCCAAAGCCGAAGATGGCCGCTACATCCTGGAAAAGCGGATGGAACTCATCGGCGTGCCCAATACCCAAGAGAATTTCAACCGCCTGCTGGCTTATTTTAATGTGCCCAGCGCCCAGGAATTCTACTACCGCTTGGCCGTGGGCCAGGTCGATGGGCGCACCATTCGGGAGTCTATTTTCAATTCACCCAAACCTTTGCCCTCTGTGCTCGAACCCAAAACGTTCGACAATGAAGTGCAGAAAATCCGCGGCGTGAAGCCGGATATGCTCGTCGTGGGCGAGCACACCGACAAGTTCAACTACAGCATCGCCCGCTGCTGCAACCCCATTCCCGGCGACGACGTGTTCGGCTTCGAAACCGATACCGGCCTCATCATCCACCGCACCAACTGCCACCGCGCCGTCGATTTGATGTCGAACTACGGCAACCGCATCGTGCGCGCCAAATGGACCGACCAGCTTGAACTGGCTTTCCTCGCCGGTATCCGCCTCAAAGGCTCCGACCGCGTGGGCCTCGTCAACGATGTTACGCGCATCATCAGCTCCAGCCTCAAGGTGAACATGCGCTCTATTACCATCACGGCCGACGACGGCTTCTTCGACGGCCAGATTATGGTGTTTGTGAATGACACCGACCATTTAAACAAGCTCATTCAGCGCTTAAGCAAGGTGAGCGGCGTGTTGCAGGTTGACCGTTTCGATTCATAAGTTGTGATGCCTGCTGCCCCCGTCACCGTGCACGGCACCGACGTAAATGAGCGCACCCAATGCACCCATTATCATTCCGCGCGCGATATTATTGCCATCAGGTTCAAGTGCTGCAATGCTTTTTACGCCTGCATCGAATGCCATCACGAAACCGCCAACCACGCCCCCGTTGTCTGGCCCAGGTCAGAATTCGAGGCCGAGGCCATCTACTGCGGCAACTGCAAAGGCACGCTTAGTATTGCCGAGTACTTAGCGTGCGGCAATACCTGCCCGGTTTGCCAAGCCGCCTTCAATCCCGGCTGCGCCAACCATTACCATCTCTATTTCGAGCATTAATAACCAAAAGCAACCGTTGCTGCTTGTTTAGCTTTGGCTTCCCAGCCAGTCCACTATCCCCTTCATTGCATCTCGTGAACAAGTCCCAAGCAGCTACCCGCAGTCCCGCCGACCTCGCTGAGGAAGCCGAGCAGGGGGTAGGCGGCTCTTCCGAAACCGGTTACGCCGCCAAGCACACGCCCAGCGCTGCTTCCCAGGCCACGCTCAATACCGACAAGCTCGAAGAGGTCAAAAAACTCTTCACCGCCCACCTCGAAAACAAGGGACTGCGCAAAACCGGCGAGCGGTACGCCATTCTCGAAGAAATCTACGCCCGCTCCGGCCACTTCGACGTCGAAGAGCTTTACGCCGGCATGAAGGAGCGCGGCTTGCAAGTGAGCCGCGCCACCGTCTACAATACCCTCGATTTGCTCGTCGAGCAAGGCCTCGTCAGCAAGCACCAGTTCGGCCGCAACCTCGCCCAGTACGAGAAGAGCTACGGCTACCGCCAGCACGACCACGTCATATGCACCGAATGCCATAAAGTGGTGGAATTCTGCGACCCGCGCATCCACGGCATCCAAACCATGGTCGGCGACCTGCTGAACTTCCATATCTTGCACCATTCTTTGAATCTTTACGGCATCTGCGGCGACTGTCGCGCCCAGGCCGCCGCCCGTTCCAACCCCGCATGACCACCACCAGCACCGTCCAAAACGGCATCCTCTTCGTCCGGCTTTCCGGCGACCTCATCGGCAGCCCCGACACCGACCAACTCCTCCAGTCCGTCAACAACCACCTCGGCGAAGACCTCAACCAATGCGCCGTCGACCTCTCCGAAATCCGCTACATCAACAGCACCGGCATCGGCGTCCTCGTGTCGCTCCTCACCAAATTCCGCAGCCGCGGCGGCGAGTTGGTCCTCATTAACCCCGCCGACCACCCCAAGAAAATGCTGGCTATCACGAAGCTAAACAACATCTTCACCGTATCCGCCGACGAAGCCACTGCCCGCCAGCAACTCATCCCAGCCGCCCAATAGGGCGGCTGTTTTTTTGCTTAATCGGTAAGCCCCTGTCATCCGGAGCGTAGCGAAGGACCTTATCAAGCAAGAATAACAATAGGCAAAAAAGCACCGGGCAAATCATCAGCAGCAATTTCAATCCCCAACACCAACCACCTTTATTTAAGTAGCCCCTCCTAAATCATCTCAATCTCTAGGCTCCCCCTCTCCGTGGGAGAGGGGGCCGGGCGGTGAGGTAACCCACGGAGGGCAACCCCCAACCACCATGCCAGTAGACGTATTAGTAGGCCTCCAGTGGGGCGATGAAGGCAAAGGCAAAATCGTAGACGTTCTAGCGCCGACCTACGATGCCGTAGCCCGCTTCCAAGGTGGCCCCAACGCCGGCCACACCCTTTTCTTCGACGGCGTCAAGCACGTCCTGCACCAGGTACCCAGCGGCATTTTCCACCCGCACATCCTCAACATCGTCGGCAATGGCGTCGTCCTCGACCCCATCGTCTTCCGACAGGAACTCCAAAAACTCACCGACCGAGGAATTGACTGGTCCAAAAACCTCTACATCTCCAAAAAAGCCCAACTCATTCTCCCCTCGCACCGCGCCCTCGACCGCATCAGCGAAGAAGCCCGCGGCAACACCAAAATCGGCAGCACCCTCAAAGGCATCGGCCCCACCTATTCCGATAAAATCGGCCGCGTCGGCCTCCGCGTCGGCCACATCCTGCTTCCCGATTTCGAGCAACGTTATAAGGAAGCCGTTGCCCAGCACGCTGCCATCGCCGCCCATCATAATAAGGAGCTAGAAATCGAATCACTCGAAGCCGACTTCTTCTCCGCCGTAGAATTCCTGCGCACCCTGCAGCTCATCGACACCGAATACCTCCTTAACGACCTCCTCACCCAAGGCAAGCGCATCCTCGCCGAGGGCGCCCAAGGCTCGCTGCTAGACATTGACTTCGGTTCCTACCCCTACGTCACCTCGTCCAGCACCATCGCCGCCGGGGCCTGCACCGGCCTCGGCATCGCCCCGCGCCACATCGACAAAGTCTACGGCATCATCAAAGCCTACAGCACCCGCGTCGGCAGCGGCCCATTTCCCACCGAGCTTCACGACGAAGTCGGCGAGCAAATCCGCCAAGCCGGCCGCGAGTTCGGCTCCACCACCGGCCGCCCCCGCCGCACCGGTTGGATAGACCTGCCCGCCCTCCGCTACGCCATCATGCTAAACGGCGTCACCGAGCTTCACCTCATGAAAGCCGACGTCCTCGACGGCTTCACCGAAATCCAAGCCTGCACCCACTACCGCACCGCCACCGGCGCCAGCACCCCCCAGCTCCCCGACCCCGGCGAACTCACCACCATCACCCCCGAGTACATCACACTCCCCGGCTGGTACTCCGACCTCACCACTATTACAGAAGCTGCTGATTTGCCTACTAATCTAGTTGCCTACCTCGATTTCCTCGAAAAGGAACTGCAAGTCCCCATCCGCATCGTCAGCGTCGGCCCCGACAGAGTAAGCACCCTATATCGCTAGAAGGCTATGCAAGTCAAAGGGATAAACAGAACGTCATGCTGAGCGCAGCCGAAGCATCTCTACCGCGTAACTAATCCTACTCACCTAACGATTCTATCCGCATTACCCAGCCCCGCAGCCCTTTCCAGTCTAATTCTGGAAAGGGCTGCGGGGCTTTTGCATGAAAGAATACGCTTCAATCGAATCCAAAAGGAAATAATCCCACCTCAAAAAGCCACTAAGTAAATAGTAGGGTAGGGGTCCATTTCCTTGTTTCAAGAGCTACAGGAGAAGCAACAGCATCTATTTAACCTAACTCTAGTACCCACCAGCGGACATTCTTATAGCCACGCCACCCATATACAAAAGCTCAAAATCGACCTCAACCGACCTAACCATCGCATCAAACCACAAACCTCCACGAAATTTTTAACCGCATCAATCAGTCACTTACAACCCTAATCCAGCTATTTCGTAAAAACCCCCTTGCCGCCCCAAAAACTCCCCCTACCTTTGCAGTCCCGAAACGTCAAACGGACCAACGGAAACGCCAAAAGCAGCCGCTCCGGCATCAAATTGAAAGGTCGGGAACTCCCGCGGAAAGAAGCTTGTCTTACCCACCGCGGCCAGCCGTAAGTGTCGAGATTTATTTCTCAAATAGCTTGCACCGGCGAAAAAAGCCGCCGTACCTTTGCAACCCGCTTCAACCGGAAGCGACCAGACTTTAAAATCGAAGCGAAAAGATTCTAAAAAATTTTTCGCCGAAAAATTTGAAAGTCAAAAAATTCAACTACCTTTGCACTCCCAAAACGAACAGAGGTAATCGAAAGTCAATTTTAAAACGCTGACTTACAAACAAAAGACTTGCTTTAAACGAAAGCAATTGATTTGAAAAACAAATCGAAAACCAAAAAGATTTTCGAAAACAAGTTGTCAAATCAAAATTAGTTTCTACCTTTGCACTCCCAAAACGAACAAAGGTTGATAACGCCAACCTTGGGTTAAATCACCAACCCACACTGATGCTTCAAATGGAAGCATTACACGTTCTTTGAATGACGGAAATAGACAAAATAGTAAGTGTTCTACTTGCTGTTTCTTCTTCGGAAGAAACACAGTGAAACAAACCAAGCGAAACGAATTTGACCATAATGTCAATATGTGAGCAAGGTCAGCACTCGACATCAGCCCATCTTCGGATGGGTGTAGAAGAATTTTACAATGGAGAGTTTGATCTTGGCTCAGGATGAA
>NZ_JAERQF010000051.1 GCF_016734815.1 Hymenobacter rubidus | reverse complement strand
AATAGGCGTTGTTCTGACGTGATAAGGTCCTTCGCTGCGCTCAGGATGACAACGATTTTGACTTTCTAAACAGCTTCATGGTTTCAGTGGCAACGGCGAGCAACCGATTTTTTGTTCACCTACCAGTAAAAAACCGGGTAGTATTCCTGCTGGCGCGACCATGAGGCATTGCTAACTGGCACATTCGCAATTGCAGCATGACGAGCGAAAATAAAAATTATGCAGCTCATTACAGGCCAGATGCTGCGGGTATCTTTGTCTGCTTTATTCTTCACCAACCTATTTCATGAAAAAACTCCTACCCTTTCTCTTGAGCGCCTTCTCCCTGGGTGCGCAAGCCCAAACGGCCCCGGCCTGGACCTGGGCCAAAATGCTCGCCAGCAGCAACCTGACTAGCGCCGGCACCATGACCACCGATGCCGCCGGCAACACCTACCTGGCCGGCAGCTTCAGCCAACCCCTCACGCTGGCCCCCGGCACCGTGCTCACCACCAGCTCCGGCCAGGATGGCTTCGTGGCCAAATACGACCCCTCCGGGGCGCTGCTGTGGTCGCGGCAGCTGGCCGGCTTTTTCAACGACGGATTTCAAAAAGTCCTGATTGATGGCACCGGCAAAGTGACGCTGGTGGGCATGTCGAGCGACGGCGCCCAGTTGGGCAGCACCACGTTTTCCAGCAACAGCTTTGGCCCGGTAGCGGTGCTCACCAAACTCGATGCGCAGGGCCAGGTGCTTTCCATTACGGAAGTGGGCAGCGGCTCTTACCTCATCGTGGCCGACCTGGCCCTCGATGCCGCGGGCAATAGCTACATCAGCGGGACCTTTGGCCTCAGTGCGGCGTTTGGCAACTTTTCGCTCACCACGCCCATTGCGGGCACCAGCATTGCCTTCGACCAATTTCTGGTTAAGGTATCGCCGCAGGGCACGCCGCTGTGGGCTCAGCAGGGCGGCCGGGCGGTAGCGCCAGCGGGCACCGGCACCAATTTCTACTACAACAGCCTGGCCGTAGAGCCCGGCGGTAACGTGTACCTCACCTGGACCTGCAATGCCAACGCGGGCGGTTTCGGGGCGCTGACCATGCCCGCCGGCTACGGCGACCTCGACGTGGTGGTGGTGAAATACAACACCCAGGGCACGCCCCAGTGGCTGCAGCGCGCCGGTAGCCCCGGCCTCGATTTTGCCGGCAACACGGCGCTTGATGCCAACGGCCGCCTCGTGGTGCCGGGCTTTGTGACGGGCGCGGGCACCTTCGGCAGCCAGACCCTGGCCGGCTCGGCAGGTGTGCCCAGCGGCTACGTGTGGACGCTGACCCCGGCTGCCGGGGCCAGCAGCTGGGTGCGCGGCCTGGGTGGTGCCGTGGGCGCGGCCTACCGGGGCGTAACAGCCGATGCAGCCGGTAATATCTACGCCGCCGGCCAGTTCAGCGGCGCGGGCACATTGGGCAGCGCCACGCTGCCCAACGCCGGCGGCCTGGATGGTCTGATTGTCAGCTACTCTGCTGCCGGCAACGTGAACTGGTCGGTCAAAACCGGTGGTGTCGGCGACGAGTCGCCCTTGTACGTATCGCTCGACGGCACCAACCGTCTGGCGGTGGCTGGCATCCTGAACGGGGCCGGCCTGTTTGGCACCACGGCCCTCACTGGCCAGAATGCGCCCGTTGGCAACCTATTTGTGGCCCACTTGGGCGCGATTGTCACGGCCACCCGTTCGGCGCAGCCCGTGGCTCAGCTGGCCCTCTACCCCAACCCCGCCTCGGCAACGGAGGCCGTGAATCTGCCGCCGCTGCCGGCCGGCACCTCGCTCACCCTCACCGATGCGCTGGGCCGCGTGGTGCGGCGCCCCGCGGGCCTGCGCCTAGCGCTCGATGGCCTGGCGGCGGGCGTGTACGTGGTGCAAGCCACCGCGCCCGACGGTCAGCAATGGACCAACCGCTTGGTGGTAAAATAAGTATTCAGAACGGCGTAACAAGTAGTAAGACCAGCGCTTAGGCTTAATTAACTAATTAGAGCAGTTTCGGGGTTGCTGTATAGTAGCGCGAACTGTGTAGTTCGCGTCGCCGCGCCGTTCGGTGGTCGTTCTGGGACGCGAACTACACAGTTCGCGCTGCTGCTGTTGCTTCGGACTGTACACGGATGCCGAGACCGCCCAAACAACCAAGTTTTCAGTCATAAAAAAGGCCTGCCGGATGCGGCAGGCCTTTTTTTATGAGCAGATTTTCATACGCGGATTAATACGCGGCCGTGAAGCGCCGGCGACTGAACTGATGCTTCTCTACCTCGTCGAGCACGGCGATGGCCAGGTCCTCGCCCGAAAGAATGCTCCGCCCCTCTTCGTTGAAAACCGGACTGTCGGTGCCCAGGCGATAGTGGCCGGTGCGGCCGGTGGTGATGCCCTGGTGCATTTCAATGGCGGGGCTGAAGAACGTCCAGTCCAGGGAGCTGCCTTTCAACTCGTTGAAATAGTCGCGGGCTGCCGTGGCGCCGGGCTTGATGTGGGGCGGAAAATCCGGGCCATCTACCAGTTGCTGGCCGTTGATTTCGAGGCTACCCGCCCCACCAATCACCAGCAGGCGTGGCACACCGGCCTTCTCGGTAGCGGCTTGCACATCGCGCGAGCCGGCGAGGAAGTCGTTGTAGAGGTTGGGGTTTTCCCAGCCGGCGTTGTAGGCACTCAGCACAATGTCGTGGCCGGCGAGCAGGCTCGCTAGTTGGTCGGGCTTGGTGGCGTCGCCGGTCACGACGGTCAGCAAATTGTTTTTCTCGGTGAGTTTGGCGGCGTCGCGCACAATGGCCGTGACGTGGTGGCCGCGCGTCAGGGCTTCGTGTAAAAGCTTGGAGCCAACAAATCCGGTGGCGCCAATGAGGGCAATGTTCATGATGAAATGAGTTTGGGGATGAAAAAAAACAATGTAACCACAGCGGTTACAGCTGAGCCTAAAAAAAGTTAGTAGTTACGTTTTGGCCTGCAAATCAGCTACCACCTGCTGAAGGGTAACGCCGGCCAGGACCTGCTCCATGGCCGTTTGGGCTTCCGATACGATGCCGTTGAGGGCCGATTGAATGTGGCGGCCGACCGGACATTTGGGGTTGGGCGAGCTGTGGATGCTGAACAGATGGCCGGCCTCCACCACTTCCACCGCCCGGTAGACATCGAGCAGCGTGACATCGACGGGCCGGCCGCGCAGGAACGTGCCGCCGGCCGCCGGCCGCACCTCCACCAAACCCGCCTTTTTGAGCTGGCCCAACAGCCGCCGAATCACCACCGGATTGGTATTCACGCTCCCGGCCATGCGCTCCGACGTCAGCAACTCATCTTCCGGCTGCGTGGCGAGCAGGGAAAGAATGTGTACGGCGACGGAAAAACGACTGCTTATCTGCATTACCTGGAAGCGGGCACAAACGACTGCCCGCAAATGTAACCATGCCGGTTACAAAAGGTTTTCCCCGTCAAAAAAATCCTCGGTATCGCCGGCGCAGTTGGCAGAAGCGTCCACCTTTCGTAGGTACGCAGTACGTTTGCCCTTTGAATTTATGCGCTTGCAATGAAACAATTTTCCTGGTCGCAGCTCAATTTCTCCCGAGCCTGGCGGCGGGTCTTGGGTTCTTGGGTTACTACCGTGCTCCTGAGCTGCCATGCCGCAGCTCAAACACCGGACGCCGGCCCACTCCTCACGCCCGAGCAATTCCTCGGCTACAAGCTGGGTGCGCAGTTCACGCCCCACACTGAGCTGCTGCGCTACGTGGCCCACGTCACGGCCCATACGCCCGGCCGCATGAAGCTGGTGCGCTACGGCCGCACCTACGAGCAGCGCCCGCTGGAAGTGGTGCAGGTGGCCAGCGCCGAGAGTTTCGGCCGGCTCGAAGACGTGCGCCACAACAACCTGCGTCTCGCCGGCTTGGAAAGCGGCAGCGCCCAGCGCCAGCAGCCGGCCGTGTGCTGGCTGAGCTACAACGTGCACGGCAACGAAGCAGTTAGCTCCGAAGCCGTGATGCAGGTGCTCTACGACCTGGCCAACCCGCAAGACCAGCAGATGCAGGAGTGGCTACGCAACACCGTCGTCATCGTCGACCCATGCATCAACCCCGACGGCCACGACCGGTACGTGAATTGGTACAACCGCGTGCGCAACCTCTCGCCCAACACCAGCCCCGATTCCTGGGAGCACCACGAGCCCTGGCCCGGCGGCCGCTACAACCACTACTACTTCGACCTTAACCGCGACTGGGCCTGGCAAACCCAGCAGGAAACCAAGCAGCGCATTGCCCTCTACAACCAGTGGCTACCCGAGGTGCACGCCGACTTCCACGAGATGGGCCCGAACAACACCTACTACTTCTCGCCCGCCGCCAAGCCCTACCACGCCGACCTCACGGCCTGGCAGCGCCAGTTCCAGGGCGTGCTGGGCGACTACAACAAGGTGGCTTTCGACAAGAATAATTGGCTGTATTTCACCCGCGAAGTCTACGACCTGTACGCCCCCACCTACGGCGACACCTGGCCCAGCTTTAACGGCGCAATTGGCATGACGTATGAGCAGGGCGGCGGCGGACCCGCCGGCGTGGCCTACGCCCGCCTCGACGGCGACACCCTCACGCTGGCCCAGCGCATTGCGCACCACCACGCCGCCAGCCGCGCCACCATTCAAGCCACCGCCGAGCGGCACGATGATTTGGTCCGCGAGTTCCAAAGTTACTTCGCCAACGCCGCCAGCAAGCCCCAGGGCGAGTTCAAGAGCTATGTGATGGCGGCCGGAAACGACCCCGGCCAGCTCCGCACCTTCACGCAGTACCTCGACCGTAACCAGATTCGCTACGGCTACGCGCCCAAGCGCACCAAAACGCACGGCTTCAGCTACACCACCGGCAAAACCGGCGACGTCACCATCGAGCCCCGCGACGTGGTCATCAGCATGTTCCAGCCCAAGTCGACGCTGGTGAAGGTGCTGTTCGAGCCCAAGTCCCAACTCGAAGACTCACTCACCTACGACATTACCTCCTGGGCCCTGCCCTACGCGTTTGGCCTGAAATCGTACGCCGTAGCCAGCCGCCTCGCGGCCTCGGCCGATGCGCCCGCCACCGCCAGCGTGAAGGGCACCGCTGCCGCCACCGACCGCCCCTACGCCTACATCGCCCGCTGGAACAGCCTGCAGGACGTGCGTTTCCTCAGCCGCCTGCTGCAACAGAAAGTGAAGGTGCGCTACGCCGAAAAAGCCTTTGAGTCGGAAGGCCAGCAGTACGCGCCCGGCACGCTCATCATCACCCGCACCGGCAACGAGGGCCTCGGCGCGCGGTTCGACCAGCTGGTGCGCGCCCAGGCCGATTCGGCCGGCACCACCGTCATGGCCGTGAAATCGGGCTTCTCCACTTCGGGGCGCGACCTCGGCTCCAGCTCGGTGCACTTCGTGAAGCAGCCGAACGTAGCCGTAGTGGCCGGCCCCGGCGTCGATGCCACCGCGTTTGGTGAGGTGTGGCACTTCTTCGAGCAGCAGCTCGGCTACCCGCTCACGGTGCTCGGCACCGACTACCTCAGCCGCGTGTCGCTCAATAAATACGACGTGCTCATCCTGCCCAACGGCAGCGGGTACGGCGACATTTACCCCGAAAAAACACTCGAAAGCCTCAAGGCCTGGGTGCGCGACGGCGGCCGCCTCATCGCCCTCGAAGGCGCAGCGAAGTTTTTGTCCGGCAAAAAGGACTTCCTGCTCAAGCCCAAAACCACCGATTCCACCGCCATCAAAAAGGAGCTGAAAGCCAACCCCTACCGCCTGCTGCGCCGCTACGGCGACGCCGAGCGCGAGGAAGCCGAAGACGCGGTGCAGGGCAGTATTTACCGCGTACAGCTCGACAATACCCATCCGCTGGCCTTCGGCTACGGCGACACCTACTTCGCGCTGGTGCGCAACCCACTCAACTATAGCTTCCTGGGTAAAGGCGGCTGGAATGTGGGCGTCATTAAAACAGACAGCTATTCGGCCGGTTTCACCGGTTCCAAGGCCCGCAAAGAACTCACCGATACGTTCGTAGTCGGCACCCAGGATTTGGGCCGCGGTTCGGTGGTCTACCTGGGCGACAACCCGCTATTCCGCGCCTTTTGGCAGAGCGGGAAATTGATGTTTGGCAACGCAGTGTTTTTGGTTGGGCAGTGATGTAGCTTGTCAAAATACGCCACCAAAAGCCCGTCATGCCGAGCGCAGCCGAGGCATCTCGCGTGGGGTAGTAACTCCTACCGTCAAGGTTTACTACTGCACGCGAGATGCCTCGGCTGCGCTCGGCATGACGTTATCCCAGTTAAAACTATTCCAACGACGCCTTTACCGCCTTCGGCAGGGAGGCCCGTACCAACTCATAGGAGTGGTCAATCAGCTCGCGCAACTGGCTTTCCGGGGCGCCGGTGCCAATGAGCACTGTGTTCCAGTGCTTTTTGTTCATGTGGTAGCCGGGCCGCACGTAGTCGTGGGCCTCGCGCAGCTCTTCGGCGCGCTCGGGGTCACACTTCAGGTTGATGCTGCCGAAGGTGTCGATATCAGTCAGGGCAAACACTTTGCCGCCAACTTTGAACACTAGCGTTTCGGGGCCGAAGGGCGTTTCTTCGGTTACGCCGGCTTTCTGCAGGCAATAGTCGCGAAAATCCTCAATGTTCATCCCGGATTTTCTTACAGCACGTAGCGGAACAGCATCACCACCAAGCACACCAGGAACATGGCCAGGCTGAGCTTATTGATGAAGTGCATGGTCTTCATGTTGAAGTTGTTCTTGCGGTTGGGGTCGTGCTTGCGGAAATAATAGCCGAGCACGGGACCAAAGTTGAAGAGGTTCTTGCCGTTCATATCAGAGCAGGTTTGGGAGTAGCTAAGGTAACACCCGCCGCGCCAGAAAGATTTGCAACGCGGCCGGCCTTCCCTCGTCGTTTGCTTCCTTAAAACCGAAACGCATGAAGCTTTTTCCGCTCCTGTTGCTGCTGCCCGCCGCAACTCCTGCCGCCCACGCCCAAAAAGCTTCTGCCGAAACAGAAGCCGTGAAGCAAACCGTCACCGCGTTTTTCGATGGCATGCGGCGCGGCGACAGCACCGCCGTGCGCCGCACGCTGGCCCCGGCGGCCGTATTCCACGGTTTCGGCGGCAAGCCCGGGCAGCCGCCCACGCTGGAAATCGAATCCATCAACGGCTTCCTGAAAGCCGTGGGTACGCCCCACGCCGCCGTCTGGGACGAGCGGGTACAGTTCGAGCGGGTGTTAATCGATGCCAACCTGGCCAGCGTGTGGGCGCCCTACAAGTTCTACCTGGGCAGCAAATTCAGCCACTGCGGCTACGACTCTTTCCAGCTGGTGAAGTTGGCCGACGGCTGGAAAATCGCGCATATTATCGACACGCGGCGCAAGGAGAAGTGCCGATAAGTACCTGTACTTTTGGCCAAACTCAACCCGGCGCCCCAATGGAACCCAAACGCTACCCACGACAACTTTCGCGCGGGGCCAACAATGCGGCCATTGCGCTTTCCGAAACGGAAGTTGGCAAATTATTCAGCGACGATACCCGTTCCGACATCGGCTCGGAAGCCGAGAAAATGCGTTTCGCCAACGAGATAAATGGGCTGGTGGTCAAATTTCTGCGCCTGGAAACCAACGAAATTCTCGGCACCGATATGTTGGCAATGGAGCGCATTTACCCCATCGATTACCGCGCTTATGAAGTCGAAATACGCGAAATCTGGTTCGGCGTATTTGCCGACGAATTACGGGCACTGCACGCGGCGGGCTTCGTGCACCGCGACTTGCTACGCCCTTCCCACCTGCCCGGCGACCGGTACGACAACATTCTGCTCACTCAGCAGGGCCTACGCCTGATTGACGTGGGCATTTCCGTCTTGCAGCGGCAAGTCGGCGAGTCGTTTTTTCGGGCCTATGTGCAGCGGGAATTGGAAGAGTTGGCCCTGTTTCGGGCGTTCTTTTTGGGGCGGTGAACGGCTCAATTATATGTCAGCATAACCCGTAAAGGGCGAATTCATAAATTCTGCCGCCTCATAAGCATCAATAGGATATTCGGGCAGCTGTATTGAATTCAAATAGAATTGTCCAAGTGAACAATTCAACTTTACTAGAAATTCTTTCGGGTCTTCTTCTGGGCGCTCCCAGAAATAGTCCTGAAAGAGAATGCCTGCTTGAAAATCCAGTAAGTCAACGGTAACCATATCGCCGCTGATTCCACTGCCCAGGATTAGGAGGCTGTATTTCAACCCCCGCTTAAAGTCCTCATCCCAAACCAGGTCTTTTTTTAAACAATTGGCTTGACGCAGGCTAAAGCTGCCGATTGTGAGTTCGCTGTCAAAAGAGAATTCAGAAAAGAAATTTCGAAGCTGTTGATTTTCAAAAGCGCTATAAAGCGCATCCTTATTTTCTTGGCGCAACATTTCGGCATGCTTCCTCAAATCGATGGAGGCTGCCGCGAGTGCTTGGTGCAATTGTTCGACGCCTAGCATTTACAGATAGAATCAACTGTTATTCACTACGCTCCCACCGGCTCCCCCAACACTTCCTTCTCAATCCAGCGGCCGTCCTCGCGCATGAGTTCGATGAGGTCGTCTACGGCCCGTTCTTCTGGCACGGATTTCTTGATGACTTCCTGGCCGCGGTAGAGGGAAATTTTGCCCTTGCCCACGCCCACGTAACCGTAGTCGGCGTCGGCCATTTCGCCGGGGCCGTTCACGATGCAGCCCATGATGCCGATTTTGATGCCCTTGAGGTGGTCGGTGCGCTTGCGAATCATGGCCGTGGTTTCCTGCAAATCGAATAGCGTCCGGCCGCAGCTGGGGCAACTGATGTATTCGGTTTTGCTCATGCGGGTACGGGCCGCCTGCAAGATGCCGAACGAGAGCTGATTCAGCATGTCGATGTCGCGCAACCAGTCGTCCTGGGGCCGGTCCACGGGCAGTAGGCGGGCGCCCAGCACCACGCCATCGCCCAGTCCGTCGATGAGCAGGCCGCCCACGTCGGTGGCGGCGTCGAGCTGGGTTTTCTCGGGCAATTGCGCGGGATAGAAACGCGCGATGACGACCGGGCAGGTCACGCCGTGGTTAATCAGCTCGAAGAAAGCCCGGCGCAGGTCGGGCATGGCGTGGGGGTTGGGCGTGTCGAGCACCAGCACCACGGCGCGGTCGATGCGCAAGAAATCCAGCAGGCGCTTATCCAGGGCATTGGGCTCCACCAGCAGGAAGTTAAGCTGCGGGTGGCGCACGTCGGCCAACGTTTCCAGGTAGGTACCGGCCGTCATCAGCGGGTAGTGGTCGGCGCGGCGGCCGGCGTCTTTCCAAGCCGTGAACGTGACGACTTCCTTCAGGCCGTTGGGCAGCATGTAGGGCACGGGCCGCTCACCGGTGTAGATGTAGTCGGCCCCGAGGTCGCCCATCTGAAACTTGTCCAGAAACGGCGAGTACAAGTGGCCGGCGGCGCGCAGGTCGGCATACTCACGGCGCGGCAGGCGCGACAAATCCGCCACGACGCGCGGCACATTCAGCCCGCCGAAATTGGCCACCTCGTGCGTGGTACGGCGGTGGTACTGGAAGGGATTAATAGGTGAGCTGTTGGCTTCCTTCTCCGAAGAGCTAACAGCTAGTAAAGGTTTGATGGGCTGGGCCAGCGCGGCCCGCTCGGTGTAGCGGTCAATCAGCATGCGGGCCACCGGTGCTTCGGCCTCGGGCGCTTCGGTGAGGCTCACGCGCACGGTGTCGCCCAGGCCGTCTTCGAGCAGCGTGCCGATGCCCACGGCGCTCTTGATGCGGCCGTCTTCGGCCTCGCCGGCTTCGGTCACGCCCAGGTGCAGCGGGTAGGGCTGCAGACCTTCCTCATCAAGTTTCTGCACCAGCAGGCGGTAGGCCTGCACCATCACCTGCGTGTTGCTGGCCTTCATGCTCAGCACTACATCGTAGTAGTTTTCCTCTTCGCAGAGGCGCAGGAACTCCAGCGCCGACTCCACCATGCCCAACGGCGTGTCGCCATAGCGGCTCAGAATCCGGTCGCTCAGCGAGCCGTGGTTGGTGCCAATGCGCATGGCGGTGCCGTGCTGCTTGCAAATCTGGACCAGCGGCCGGAACCGCTCCCGAATGCGCTCCACCTCGGCCGCGTAGGTGGCGTCGGTGTATTCTATTTCCTCGAATTTCTTTTTGTCGGCGTAGTTGCCGGGGTTCACGCGCACTTTCTCCACGATGCGGGCGGCCAGCTCGGCGGCGTTGGGCGTGAAGTGGATGTCGGCGATGAGCGGCACGTTGCAGCCACGCTTGCGCAGTTCTTTTTTGATTTCCAGTAGGTTCTGGGCCTCTTTCATGCTGGGCGCCGTGATGCGCACGTATTCGCAGCCGGCCTCCACCATGCGCAACGTCTGCTCCACCGAGCCCATCGTGTCCATCGTGTCCACGGTGGTCATGCTTTGCACGCGGATGGGGAAGTCGCCGCCCATCGGCACGCCGCCAATGTTGACCACGCGGGACACGCGGCGCTTGTACTCGGTCAGGCTGGGGCAATACGTTTTGTTCATGAGCCAAAAACTACGGTCGGAAGGTGAAAGTTGCGCCGTGGTGCAAAGGTAAAGCGGTTCGGGGCGGCATGTTGCGCAGGCCGGGCCGCAACTTCCGGTGGTGCCGCGCTGTCTGTTCTTTCAGATGTTGGCTGAACGAGGCAGAAAGGCAAACTTTTGCGCTTCGTCGTTGAACAAGCCCGGTCAGCCGACTACACTGCCGCCGCAACCGCGGGGCCCCTACTTTGCGTCGCCACCCAGCCCTACACCATGCGCCTTTCAAAACCGCTCTTTCTTAGCATCGGCTTGCTCTTCGCCGCTCCCGCTTTCGCGCAGCAAGTGGCTGTCATCAAATTTCCCGAGCTGCAAAAGCGGCTGGCACAGCCCACTGATACTACCTACGTGGTCAATTTCTGGGCTACCTGGTGCGCACCCTGCGTGAAGGAACTGCCCAGCTTCGAGCAGTTGCGCACGGCCAATGCCAGCAAAAAGGTTAAGGTGCTGCTGGTCAGCATGGATTATGCCTCGCAGGTCGATAAAAAGGTGAAGCCTTTCGTGAAGCAGCGCAACCTAAAATCGGAAGTACTGCTACTCAACGAATCCGACCCTAATACGTGGATGGACAAACTGGATGCTAAATGGTCGGGCGCGCTGCCGTTCACGCTCATTGTCAACAACAAAACCAAGCAGCGCGCTACATTTGAGCAGGAGCTTTCGCAAGCTGAGCTTACGGCCGCTTTGCAGAAATTCCCGAAATAAGTATTTTCATTCACTCTCTTTTACAAACCACGCATCATGAAAAAGCTCCTGCCCTATCTCAGCCTCTGCTTTGCGCTGCTGCTGAGCAGCTTTATTGCCCGCCCCACCGCCGACGGCTACAAAGTGGGCGACAAAGCCACCGATTTCAAGCTGAAAAACCTCGACGGCAAAATGGTGTCCTTGGCCGATAACAAAGCCGCCAAAGGATGCATCGTGGTGTTTACCTGCAACACCTGCCCCTTCGCCAAAGCCTACGAAAGCCGCATCGTCGACCTGAACACCAAGTACGCCCCCAAAGGCTACCCCGTAGTCGCCATCAACCCCAACGACCCGGCCGTAACTCCCGGCGATTCCTACGCCGACATGCAGAAAAAGAAATACGCCTTCCCCTACCTGGTCGATGAGTCGCAGCAGGTGGCCAAAACCTACGGCGCCACCCGTACGCCGCACCTCTACGTCCTCACCCGCCAGGGCAACGACTTCGTGGTAAGCTACATCGGTGCCATCGACGATAATTCCGAAGATGCCAAACTAGTAAAAACCAAATACGTGGAAAACGCCATGACCGAAATCCTAGCCGGCAAGCCCGCCACCACCAACTCGACCAAAGCCATCGGCTGCACCATCAAGTGGAAGCGAGCATAGGGAGCTAAAAAAGCAATACTTGACCGTCATGCCGAGCGCAGCCGAGGCATCTCGCGTGGGGTAGTAACTCAATCGTTGGATACGAAATGGATTACTACTGCCCGCGAGATGTCTCGGCTGCGCTCGGCATGACGGTCTTTTTTATCACCTCTATTTTCCAACCTCCAGCACAATTTTCCCAATGTGCGCGCTGCTTTCCATCAGCTCATGTGCGGCAGCCGCTTCTGCCAGTGGAAATGCTTTGTAGATAACCGGCCGGAATTTCCCCGCTGCAATCAGCGGCCACACATTCTTTTCTACCTCTGCTGCCAGCGCGGCTTTAAAGTCGGCCGAGCGAGGCCGCAGGGTACTGCCCGTGATGCTCAATCTGCGGCGCATCACCTCCATGGCGTTGAATTCGCCTTTGCCACCCTGCATGGCATTCACGAATACCAAGCGGCCATCCTCGTTCAGCAGGCGCAGGTTTTTGGCGATGTAATCGCCGCCAATCATGTCGAGAATTACGTCGACGCCTTGCTCATTCAGCACCTGTTCAAAATCCTGGGTTTTGTAGTTGATGGCCCAGTCGGCCCCCAATTCCAGGCAAGCTGAGCATTTGGCGTCATCGCCGGCGGTGATGGCCACGTGGCTGCCCAGCGCCCGCGCCAGTTGAATGGCCGTGGTGCCAATGCCACTGCTGCCGCCGTGTACCAGCAGCGTTTCGCCCGGCTGCAAGGCTCCGCGCTGAAACACATTGTGCCACACCGTGAAAACGGTTTCGGGCAGCGCGGCGGCTTCCACCATGCTCAGGCCAGGCGGCACAGGCAAGCAGTGGCGGGCATCTACCACAGCGTATTCGGCGTAGCCACCAGCGGGCAGCAGGGCACACACGGCATCGCCGGGCTGCCAGCGCGTTGCCTCAGCTCCGCAGGCAGTTATGGTGCCGACTATTTCCAGACCGGGTACCATGCCGGCCACATCAGCTACACCGCCATACTTGCCTTGGCGCATCAGCACATCGGGGCGATTCACACCGGCTGCGCGCACCTGCACCAGCACTTCGTGCGCCGCTGGTTGAGGCATGGGTCGCTCCTGAATTTGCAGCACTTCGGGGCCACCGGATTGCCGGATAACAATGGCTTTCATAAGAAAATGTGAATTGACCGCACCATTTTTTTCGGCGGTAAAGGTGCTAACGAAAAACGGCTCCGAAGAGCCGTTTTTCCACAAATAGTCAATTAATGCCGCCTGATTATTTCCCGGCTTGCTCCTTTAGCTCTTTCACTTCGCGCTCCAAATCCAGGGTGCGAAACATCACCTTTGCCTCCAGGTCCGAGTACGCCCTTTCCAGCTGCTCCTGTAGCTCGCGCATGGCCGTCACGTCGGTATTGGTGCCGAACCAGCGCACCACTTCGCCCTGCTCGTTGCGTAGCGGTACCACCCGCGTCAGAAACCAGCGGTAATTGCCGTCTTTTCCGCGCAGCGGAAACGTTATTTCCCAAGGCTGGCCGGCGGGCCAGGCCGCTTTGGCGGTATCTACCACTTGCTGCACATAGTCGGGGTGGTGCACTTTGCTCCAGCCCCAACCGTACATTTCCTCCAGATTGGTACCGGTATAGTCGAACCAGCGCTGGTTGTACCAATAAATCTCTCCGTCGGGCCGGGCAATCCAAGCCAGCTGCGGGATGCTGTCGGCCAGGGTGGTAAACTCCTGCTCGCGCTGCTTCAGCTCCTGCTCGTTTTTTTTCTGGTCCTCAATATCGGTGCAGGTCCCAAACCAGGCAATGATGTTGCCGGCTTCGTCGCGCCGGGGCCGGGCCTGCCCCAAAAACCAGCGGTACGCCCCGTCTTTGCCTTTGAATCGGTATTCGATTTCGTAGTCGGCACCGGTGGCCAGCGAGTGGCCCCAAATCTGGCGGGCGCGGGCCTGGTCGTCGGGGTGCAGCAGGTTGTTCCACATATCGGGCCCCACGCTGCCGGCCAAGTCGTACCCCGTGTAGTCAATCCAGCGCTGGTTGAAGTAGGTATGGAAACCCGTCGGGTCCGTAATCCAGACCAGTTGCGGAATCAGGTCAGCCAGGAACGTAAATTGCTCAGGGCCAACCAAGCCCTGCTCGCTGCCAACGGACAGCGGCTTGGCGGGCAAGGGATTAACGGAAGGCGAATTGCTCACGAACAAACGGAGGGGTTTAGGGTTCGGAAAGTTAAGCATCAGGCGCGGTCAAGCTGCATTTCCATGCCCGACGCAAAATAAAGGTTCAGCTGGCTGCGCAGGCCATCGGCCGAGCGGCGCAGGCGCGTCACCAACGCGCGCGTGGCCTCGTCCGGCAGCTCAAAGTTCAGGTACGGCCGGTTTAGAATTTCATCACGCATCACGGCCCACTGGCCGGTCTGGCTGGGCTCCGGCGGAACCGGCTTGGCCTCCAGCTGGCCCGGTGCCAGCACCAGCCGCTCGGCCCGCGCCAGTGGGCTGCCGGGGTCGTTGTGGTTCAGCACGCGGTTGGCTACCTGCCACTCGCCGCCGAAATACTCGTCGGGTGATTGTTGTAAATTTATATCCAGCAGCAAATCTGACATACAGAAGAATAAATCAGCCCGAAGGCAGCAACTTAACAGGCAATATGGGCCAGGGTTATCAAATTGATTACCAGAAGCGAATTTTTAATTGATTTTTAATCATTCGCGCCCACTTTTACATACCGCCGGGCTTAACCCAAATTGTGGCTACTGCGTTCCTCGCATAGTCAATAAATCTTCTGCTGTTACCGGCGCCGCTATTCAATGAAAACCCCACGCTTTCTGCCCACGCTTATTGGCGCGGCCCGTTTCACCGGCCTCGCGGCCTGGCAAACCGGCCGCCTGTTCCGCCAGCTGGCCGCCCGTGCCCTCGACAGCGTGCAGGATGTGCTACGGGCCGAAGTAGAGAAAGGCAACCTGAAGCTGGTGGCCGACTTTCTGGCCGACAAAGCCCTGCCCGCCGCCCGGTTGCTGCTGGTAGAGCAAATGACCACGCGCCTGCTGCTACGCCTGGGCCTGCGTGGCGCCTTGGCTTCCAACGTGGTGGGCTGGGTGCTGCCCTTCGTGATAGAAAAGCTGATTGTGGCCGGCAACAAAAGCGGCCTGTTCGACAAGCTCAAGGCCAATCCAACCATCAGCGAAGCCCTCGACAAGCTCGATGAGCTGCGTAGTGCCACTTGGCGCATGCTGGTACCCGACCCCGGCAGCAGCGCCGAAGTGGTAGACGAAGAAGCGGATGCTAAATCCCCTCGCCTACCATTGCTTCTAGCAGCGCCAGCCGTTGCGCCAGTCAAAAGCTCAGAATAGCCGCAGCAGCACTTGAGAAAGCTATTTTCCAGTACTCACCTCGCCACAATCGTTTGCAGCCAACAACCAAAAAAAGCCACCTCACCCGAGATGGCTCTTTCAAAACCGGGGCGCGGCGAGAATTCCCACCCAACACCGGACCCGATTCCGTCCGCTGACGACTTACCGGCTGAACAAAAGTTCGCGGTACTTCACCAGAGGCCAGTCCTCGTCGGCCACCATGCGCTCGAGCTTGTCAACAGCGCGGCGAATGGGGTCGAATTTTGGTTTAATCTGCTCGCAGTACGCCACCGCCAGTTCGCGGGCGTCTGCGATTTTATTGGCTTGCTTACGTGCTTCGGTCATTTCGTCCACGTTGGTTTTGATGGCCGAAACGTAGCGCGAAATGTCTTTAATCATTTCCACCGTCACCTTGCTGGTTTCGTCGTCGAGGCCAATTTCACGCAGGCCGCGCACGTTGTTAATCAGCTTGGTTTGGTAGGCGAGGGCGGTCGGAATAACGTGGTTTACGGCCAGGTCACCCATTACGCGGCTCTCAATCTGAATTTTCTTCTGGTATTCTTCTAACAAAATTTCGTGACGGGCGTGCAGTTCGACATGAGAGAAGATGCCATGACGGGCAAAAAGTTCCGCGGCGTCGTCACGAACCAGCGCATCCAGCGCCTGCGGCGTGGTGGCAATGTTGTTCAGGCCACGTTTTTCGGCTTCCTGCTTCCACTCGTCCGAGTAGCCGTTGCCCTCAAAACGAATGGCCTTGGAGCTGATAACGTACTCGCGCAGCACCTCAACGATGGCAACCTCCTTTTTCTTGCCTTCGTCAATCAGCGCATCGACCGAATTTTTAAAGTCGATGAGTTGGTCGGCCACAATGGTGTTGAGCACCGTCATAGCGGAAGAGCAGTTGGCCGAAGAGCCTACCGCGCGCAGCTCGAACTTATTGCCGGTGAAGGCGAAAGGCGAAGTGCGGTTACGGTCGGTGTTGTCGAGCAGGATGGGCGGAATCTTATCAATGCCCAGCTTGAGGTAAATGTTGTCGCCTTTGTCGAGCGGCACTTTGGCTGTGCGCTCCAGCTCATCCAGCACCGAGTCCAGCATGGAGCCCACGAACACCGACACAATAGCGGGCGGGGCTTCGTTGGCACCCAAGCGGTGGTCGTTGCTAGCCGAAGCAATGCTGGCGCGCAGCAAGTCGGCGTAGCGGTGCACCGCCTTGATGGTGGTGATGAAGAAGGCGAGGAACTGCAGGTTCTCTTTCGGACGACGACCGGGGGCCAACAGGTTTACACCGGTGTCGGTGCTCATGGCCCAGTTGTTGTGCTTGCCGCTGCCGTTTACGCCGGCGAAGGGCTTTTCGTGCAGCAGCACTTTGAAGTTGTGGCGCTCGGCTACGCGGTCCATCACATCCATCAGCAGCTGGTTGTGGTCCACGGCCAGGTTGGCATCTTCGAAGGTCGGAGCGCACTCAAACTGGTTGGGCGCTACCTCGTTGTGGCGGGTGCGTAGCGGAATGCCGAGCAGGTTGGCTTCTTCTTCAAACTCGAGCATGAACCCATGCACACGGGCCGGAATCGAGCCGAAGTAATGGTCATCGAGCTGCTGGCCCTTGGCCGGGGAGTGGCCAAATAAGGTACGGCCGGTAAGCACGAGGTCCGGACGGGCATCGTATAGGGCTTTGTCAACCAGGAAATATTCCTGCTCAATACCCAGCGTGGTGTTTACGCGGCTTACGTCTTTGTCAAAGTACTGGCACACTTCCACGGCGGCTTTTTCCAGCACACCCAGCGACTTCAGCAGCGGGGCTTTGTAGTCGAGGGCTTCGCCGGTGTAGGCCACAAAAATGGTGGGGATGCAGAGCGTTTTGGCCCCTACCGTTTCAATAATGAAAGCCGGCGAAGTGGGGTCCCAAGCAGTGTAGCCACGGGCTTCAAACGTGTTGCGAATGCCGCCGTTGGGGAACGAAGAGGCATCGGGCTCCTGCTGCACCAGCGCCGAACCTTTAAAGTTTTCAATGGGCCGACCGTCGGAATTGAGGTCGAAGAAGGAGTCGTGCTTTTCGGCGGTGGCGCCGGTCAGGGGCTGAAACCAGTGGGTGTAGTGGGTAGCGCCCTTGGCCATGGCCCAGGTCTTCATGGCCGAGGCCACGGCATCGGCCACGTTGCGCTCCACAGTCGCGCCCTGCTTGATGGCCGCTTGCAGCTTCTTGAAATAATCGCCGGGCATGGTGGCCCGCATGGCTTCCAGATTGAACACGCTTTGGCCGAAGCTGTCGGAGCGACGCGCAGCGGCTGACTTCACCGTGATGGGACGGCGCAGATTAACGAGTTCTAGGGCTTTGAAGCGAAGGATGGCCATAAGGGAATTACCGAACCGGGAAAAAGTAGTTGGCTTAAAGATTTATTTCGGAAGCAAAGATAAACCAGGAATTCGTTTTCAAGCCAAAAGTACCCCAAAATAATGGGGCATTATTCTTCGAAACCACCATTTTCCTCGATGTGCCCCTCCATTTTCAAAGCTAAACCCCTGATTTCATCAGCAAATAGAAAAAGGTGGCTTTTGCCCGCCTTTTTTAGGCGGCTGGCCCCGGGGCTATCTTTGGGCTGTGAAAAACCGCTTTGCGTTTCAGCCGCGCTACTTTTTGTTCTGGCTGCTGTTTTTTGGACTTAGCCGGGCGCTTTTCCTCGCGTATCAACACACCTCGGCAACCAAACTTTCAGTTAACACCCTTCTGGGTACTTTTGGTTATGGGCTGCGGCTCGATGCTTCGGCCGCCGCTTATGTGTGCTTGCCGCCCTTTTTGCTCTTCATTGTGGGCAGCCTGTGGCCGCGGCTGCCCCTGCGCCGGTTGATTGGAGGGTATACGGCCGCGACGGGCCTGGTGCTGGCGCTGCTTATTACGGCCGATTTGGAGTTGTACCGAACCTGGGGGTTTCGGCTGGATGACACTCCCCTGCAATACCTCAACTCGCCCGGGGAGATGGCGGCTTCGGCGGGCAATGCGCCGCTGGTTGTGCTGCTGGGGTTATTTGTTGGCCTCGTGGCTGGGGGCTGGTGGCTGTACCGTGGGGTAGTTGGGCCGCTGGCGCCCTTGCCCGCATGGTTTGGGCGCGGCCGGGCGGCGCTGGCGGGCCTGCTGTATACGGCGCTGCTGGTGCTGCCCCTGCGCGGTGGCACCCAGCAGATTCCGGTGAACCAGAGCGACGTGTACTTCTCGCGCATTGCCTTCGCCAACCACGCGGCCCTGAATGCGCCCTGGAACCTGATGAGCGCGCTGATGCTGCGGCGCGACGAGCAACCGCTCACACCCTTCATGGCCGATAGCACGGCCCGCCGGCTGGTGGCGGGCGTGTATCCGTTGGCCGTGGGCGCACCGGCCCGGCCCGATTCGTCGGCGCTGCTACTCGCGGAAACGCGCCCTAATGTGCTGTTCATCATTCTGGAAAGCTTTACGGCGAAGCTGGTGGGCAGCGTGGGCGGCGAACGGGGCGTGACGCCCAACCTCGACAGCCTGGCCCGCACCGGTGTGCTGTTTCCCAACATTTACGCCGCCGGCGACCGCAGTCAGAAAGGATTGGTGTCGCTGTTGTCGGGCTACCCGAATCAGCCCACCACCAGCATCATCAAGTTTCCGCGCAAAACCGAGCACCTGCCCCACCTGTGCCGCGCGCTGGCGGCGGCGGGCTACCGCTCCAGCTATTATTACGGCGGGGAGCTGGCGTTCGCTAACATGAAAAGCTACTTGCAGACGGCGGGATACGAGCATCTGACGGAGCGGAACGATTTTTCGGTTGGTGAGCAGAATTCCAAGTGGGGTGCCCACGACGGCGTGCTGTTCGACCGCATTCTGAACGACCTGCGCGCTGCGCAGCCCAAGCCGTTTTTCGTCACGGCCTTCACGCTGAGCAGCCACGAGCCGTTCGATGTCCCGATGAAAACGAAGTTTCCGGGAAAATCCGAAACGGCTCAGTTTCGAAACTCGGTCTATTATACGGACCAGGCCCTGGGGAAATTTCTGCGGGAAGCCCGCCAGAAGCCCTGGTACGCGCACACCTTGCTGGTGCTGGTGGCCGACCACGGCCATCGCCTGCCCGGCGACACGCCGCACGACTGGCCGGTGGGCTTCCATATTCCGCTGGTGCTGGCCGGCGGGGCCCTGCAACCGGCGGCGCGGGGCCGGGTGGTGCCGGTTATCGGCTCGCAAACCGACGTGGCCGCTACCCTGCTGCGCCAATTGGGCCTGCCCGCGCAGGCCTTCACCTGGAGCCGCGACCTGCTGGCGCCGCACGCGGTACCCTTCGCCTACTACTGCTACAACAACGGGTTTGGCACTGTGGCGCCCACGGGCACTTTCTGGTTCGACAACGTGCTGCGCACCCCCCTGGGCCGGGATGCCGGCGTCACCGATGCGCAGTTCCGCCTGGGGCAGGCCATGGAACAGGTGTCGCTGGAAGACTTTGCCCGGCGGTAGCAAGGCGGGCGGGGCCGTATCTTTGCGCCTGCTATGCCCACTCCCCAATCCGTTGCTTTTTATACCCTCGGCTGCAAGCTGAACTTTTCCGAAACGTCGGCCATTGGGCGGCAGTTTGAGGACAAGGGCTTTGCCAAAGTGGCTTTCGAAGCCGGGGCCGACTTATACGTTATCAATACCTGCTCCGTCACGGACCACGCCGACCGCAAATGCCGGAAAGTGGTGCAACAGGCTCTCAAGCACAACCCCGATGCGTTTGTGGCCATCGTGGGCTGCTACGCGCAGCTCAAGCCGCAGGAAATTGCCACCATTCCGGGCGTGAGTGCGGTGCTGGGAGCCGCCGAGAAGTTTCAGCTGGTAGATATTCTGGCTGATTTCAAAAAGCCGGCAGCCGGGCAGCCGGGGGCAGTGCATGCCTCTCCTATTTCGGCCGCTACCGAATTTGTGGCCGCCCACTCGTTCGGCGACCGCACGCGGACCTTCCTGAAAGTACAGGACGGCTGCGACTATTCCTGCTCGTTTTGCACCATTCCGCTGGCGCGGGGCGGCAGCCGCTCGGGCAGCATTGCCAGCGTGGTGGAACGGGTGGAGCAATTGGCCGAAACCGGCGTGAAGGAAATTGTGCTGACCGGGGTGAACCTGGGTGATTTTGGCCTGCAGGGCCCCGAGCGCGAGCGCCGAGAAGATTTTACGCAGCTAGTAAAAGCGCTCGATGACGTGACGGGGATTCGCCGGTTCCGCATCAGCAGTTGCGAGCCGAACCTGCTGACGGACCAGATTCTGGAAACCGTGGCCGGTTCGCAACGCTTCATGCCGCACTTCCACATTCCGCTGCAAAGCGGCTCGGACAAGATTTTGGGCCTCATGCGGCGGCGCTATCGCCGGGCTTTATACGCTAGCCGAGTGGCGCGCATCAAGGAATTGATGCCGCACGCCTGCATCGGCGTGGATGTCATTGTGGGCTTTCCGGGCGAAACGGACGCAGATTTTCTCGACACCTACAATTTCCTGAACGAGTTGCCGATAAGCTACCTGCACGTTTTCCCCTACTCGGAGCGGCCCGATACGTTGGCGCCGACCCTGCCCGGACGGGTGCAGGACCGGGTGCGGCACGAGCGCACCACGCAACTGCGCAGCCTTTCGGAAAAGAAAAAGCGGTTTTTCTACGAACAGCACCTCGGCCTGGAAACCGAAGTGTTGTTTGAGGACGACGTAACCGATGGCCGCATGGAGGGCTTCACGCCCAATTACATCCGAATAGCGGCCAAGTACGACCCCTTGCTGGTGGGCGAAATGAAAACGCTCCGCCTCAGTGCTGTAAACGCCGCCGGGCTGATGGAAGCGGAGGAAGTGGGCATTCTGGCCTAAACCATGGCCTGCCGGGCCATGGCCAGCATTTCGCGCAGCATCTGTTGCTGCTCCAGCAGGTGCTGGTTGCGCAGCTCGGCCAGGGCCAGCTGATGCTGCAAGTGCTGGGCGTGCAAAGCGGCCGCCATGTAAGTTTCCGGTCCGACACCGGCGGCAGGCATGGGCGCAGATGCCGTTGAACTCATGCTCGGCGGTGGCGGCACCGAGGTCGTGGGGGCGGAAAGGACTTCAGCTACCGGCACGGGGTCGGGAACAGGAACTTGTGTCGGAGGAGTAGCTGAAGCCGGGGGAATTGTTGGAGCAGGAATACCAACATCGCCACCACTTGCAGGAATATCGGCGGCAAGTGGCGTTTCGGGTGCTACCGAAACTGTGGCGCTGGAAGTGCGCGCCGGCTGGGCTGCCGCCGCTGCCAGCGCGAGGGTCGCGGCGATTTCGGCCGGCTGCAACCGGGTTCCGGCCACGCCAGGTGCCGGACGCCGGTGCGCGGGCAGCTCAACATCGGACAAGTCGATGGGCTCAAGCGGAGGCTCGGGAATCGGAGCAATAGCAATAGGCGCAATGGCTTTGGGGGTTGGCTCGCCGCTCACCAGCATGGGCCCCCGCCCAAGCAGAAGCCAGTCGCGCGACACATTTGGGTATATCTCAAACACCTTGCACAACAGGTCGTAGCCCGGCTTATTACGCCCGTCAATAAGGTGCTGAACCACGCTGGCCGTTTTCCCCAACGACATGGCAAAGCTATTTTTGGTCAAACCAAACTGCTTGATTAGCTGCGCAAAGCGCTGGTCGATGGGAACGGGAGGCGAGACAGAAATGGCCATTTGCACAAATGAGTAGTTGCGCAAATGTATAAAAAATACCAGTTAGCTTTTGGCTAGTGCTTTTTGGTGGCCGCTTGAGCCACTGGCACCAGCAGACCCCTAGGTTTCACGCGTGGGTAAGGAAACCGATAGGTACCATCGGGCAGAAACGGAATATCCAGGCGCCGCGCCCTGATGGGGTAAAAGAGCCAGAGCGCGCCGGGCGTGAGCGCAAAATCGCCAATAGCCGGCCAAGCTGGGTTGCTCGTGGCTCGGGCGTGGCGGGTGCGCCGGTCCCAGTCAAATACCTCATCGGCCACATAGGTCAGCGTGGCGGTGTCCTGGTATTCGAGGGCAATGCGGTCCATTTCGGCGCCCAGCCGCCGGTCGATAGCGGCGCGTAGGCGGCGTTGCAGCTGGGCAGGCGGGTCGGCAATGACATCGGCCAGCAGCAGCGCCCGGCCGGTACGCAGGTCAAAGGTGAGGTGTTCGGACTCCAACGCCGTAAGGCCGTTGTAGTCTTTGGTAAAGGAAAACGACAGGATATTGTCTTGGTTGAGCAACACGTCATATTGGGTGCCGGTCATGCCCTCTCCGGCGGCCATCCAGCTTTTGGCTTCGGCATCGTAGCAGCAGGCGCGGCTGGCTTGGCGCACTTGCTGGTGCGGGCTAGCCATCGAATCGACCTGGTCGCTGTATTCGAGGAGCAGGCGGAGCAGCTGGCGGTTGATGCGCCGGGCGGCTGTGGCATTCGGCAGCGTCACCTGCGGCACGTGAAAACTGCCGGCGTGCACATCTACTACCACGGCCCGTCCGCTGGCCGGTGTCGGCGCTGGAACCTTTGGCGGTAACAAAAGCGCGAGCAATAGCAGGCTTTTGAGCGGCATTTTGGCTGAGTCTACTCGTAGCGCAAGGAATCAATCGGGTCGAGGGCGGCGGCTTTGCTGGCGGGGTAGTAGCCCGAGGCCAGCCCTACGCCTACGCAGATGACGAGTCCGACAATCATCCAGACCCAGGGCACCAGGAAGGCGCCGGAGCCCACGAATTTGGCCACCAGGTTGCCGCCCAACACGCCCAGGATGATACCCAGCGTGCCGCCCAGCAGGCAAATAACAATGGCTTCAATCAGGAATTGCTGCCGGATTTGCACGGCCGTGGCGCCCAGCGCTTTCCGAATGCCGATTTCGCGGGTGCGCTCCGTGACCGATACCAGCATGATGTTCATGAGGGCAATGCTGGCCCCCAGCAGGGTGATGAAAGCCATGACGCTGCCCCCGGCCCGGACCTTGCCCGAAATGGAATCGAGGGTGGCGGCCAGCGACTCGCTGCTTTCCACCGTGAAGCTGTCTTCCTGGCCCAGGCGGTCGTGGCGCACGGCGCGCATTTTGCCGGTGGCCTGGCCCATGAGGAAGGCCAGCGTGCCGGGCTGGTCGGTAGCCGTTTTGATGTCGTAGGTCAGGGCGCGCTGGCGGGGCAGCTGGTTGCCGGTTTCGAGCGGAATCAGGGCCAGGCGGTCGGCGCCACCGCCCCCACCGCCGTCGCTGCCGCTTTTTTCGAGCAGGCCCACAATGAGGAAGCGCCGGCCCATGGCCGACACGTACTGGCCCACCGGGCTTTGCCGGGGGAAAAGCTTGAGCCGGATTTCATCGCCCACAATCATGGCATTGGCGCCGCTGTTGAGCTCGGTTTGGGAGAATGTGCGGCCCTGCACCAGGTTGTAGCCCTGAATTTTGAGGTAATTCTCGTCGCCGGCAATGACCTGCATGTTGGGGTTGGTTTTCACGCCGTTGCCCTTCATTTCGGCCGCCCCGCTGATGAAGGCCGACACGCCCACCTGGGCATCGTTGGCCATGGCTTTTTTGTAGAGCTTGGCCTGCAAGAAGCTGATGGGCGGGTACTGCTTGCCCTGCACACCGCCCCGCCGGAAGCGGTTGGTGTAGCCCTTGGCGTGGAGCTCGAAGGAATTGGCCCCGAGGCTGGCGAAGGTATCGGCCAGCGAATTTTTCATGGCGTCGATGCCGGTGAGAATGCCCACCAGCGCAAACAGGCCAATGCTCAGAATCAGCGCCGTGAGGATGGTGCGCAACAGGTTGGAGCGGATGGAGCGGAAGGCTTCGCGGACGTTTTCGAACGGATTCATGACGAGGGACTTGTGGCACACGCCTTAGCCCGTGCCGGCTGGAATGCACAAGCTTCCGCGTGTGCCACAAGTCCAAAGTTCGGCGGCCGGCGCTTAACTTGAACCACGGCCGCCGCAACCTCGTTGGTTGGGTGCGTTTCTTTCAACTAAAACTATGCTGTTTAAGCGACTTCTGCTTTTTGTGCTTTTGGCGGTGGCCGGCCTGGCGGCCCCGCTGGCGGCCCGCGCCAACCACGTGTTCATCCCCATGGACAACACCCAGAAAGAGAGCCTCAAGGCCTACGGGGTGGCGTTCTGGCTGTTGCAGCACGAAGTGCCCGTCGATTGGCTGCTGAACTACCGGGGCGGTTCTTTCGCCTTCGAAACCGTGGCCGGCGCCGAAAACGAGCTGGCCGTGCGCGGCGTGACGTATCAGGTTATCAGCGAGGCGCAGTACACCGGCATCCTGCAGGAAATAGCCGACCCCAACGCCAACATGGACGTGATGAAGCTGGAGAAAGTGCCCAAAATTGCGGTGTACACGCCCAAAGGCAAGCAGCCCTGGGACGATGCCGTGACGATGGTGCTCACCTACGCCGAAATTCCTTATACGCAGATTTACGACGACGAAGTGCTGCACGGCGAACTGCCCAAATACGACTGGCTGCACCTGCACCACGAGGATTTTACGGGCGAGTACGGGAAGTTTTACCAGATTTACCGCAACTACCCCTGGTACCAGCAGCAGGTGCGCGATGCCGAAGCCGCCGCCAAGCGCAACGGCTTCACCAAAGTGAGCCAGATGAAGGCCTCCGTGGCCGTAAAAATGCAGGAATTTATTGCCGGCGGCGGCTTTCTCTTTGCCATGTGCTCGGCCACGGACAGCTACGACATTGCGCTGGCCGGCCTGGGCATCGACATGGTGGAAAGCATGTACGACGGCGACCCCGCCGACCCCAACGCCCAATCCAAACTCAACTACAACCGCTGCCTGGCCTTCCAGAACTTCCAGCTCGAGCGCAACCCCTACGAGTACGAATACTCCAACATCGACATGCAGCCCCGCGAGCGCGGCCTGGGCGAGTCGAACGACTACTTCTCGCTCTTTACCTATTCAGCCAAGTACGACCCGGTGCCTACCATGCTGTGCCAGAACCACGAGAAAACCATCCACGGCTTCATGGGCCAGACCACGGCTTTCCGCAAAAGCCTGATAAAATCCGATGTGGTCATCATGGGCGAAACCAAGCAAACCGGCGAGGCCCGCTACATCCACGGCACTTTGGGCAAGGGCACTTGGACGTTCTACGGCGGCCACGACCCCGAAGACTACCAGCACCTGGTGGGCGAAGAACCAACCGACTTGTCGCTGCACCCCAACTCGCCCGGCTACCGGCTCATTCTGAACAACATCTTGTTCCCGGCGGCAAAGAAGAAGAAGCAAAAAACCTAGGCCCCGTACCCCGTCATCGTCGGCCCCAACCGCTTGCAATGCGGTTGGGGCTTTTTTGCGCTCGGCTGATGCTGGCCCTGCGTTGACAGCCGGCCATTCGCGGCAGCAAAGGGTTCTTTTGGCCAGAATATGGAATCCCCCGGCGGTTCATGCACGGGGTTGGGCAGCGGATTAGTATTTTTAAAGTCCCTTTCCACGTCCAGCCCGCTATGTTGCGTCGTCTACGCTTATTCGTGTTCTTTTTAGCTGGCTGGCCTTGCCTGACGGCCCAGGCCCAGCAGGTTCAGCTCGATTCGGCAGTCGCAGCCACCCGGCCTGCCTTGCAACTGCGGGCGACGGCTCTGCGCATTGCCGTTCCTTCGGCCCTGATTGCCGTTGGGGTGCTGGCGCACAGCCCGACATACAACCAGACGCTGTACCAGGCCAAGCAAGACTTTCAGGTTGAAACGCAGGAAGCCTTTGCCGGCTTCGACGCCCACGGCGTGGACGACTATACACGCCATGTGCCCCTCGCCGTAGCCTATGGGCTAATGGCCACCGGGCATAAGGGCGAGCGCACGGCGGTTGGCTTCACGCTCATCTATTTGCTCGCCCATGAGCTGGACGAAGGCGTGGTGAGCAACCTCAAACGCATTACCGCTGAGGCCCGTCCGTACAGCGCTGAAGACCTGACTTCTTTCCCGTCGTCGCACACCTCGCAAGCCTTCCTGACCGCCACGCTGCTGCACGAGCAATACGGCCACCAATATCCGTGGGTGAGCGTGAGCGGCTATGCCGTGGCCACGGCCACCGGCGCCATGCGCGTGCTGGGCAATAAGCACTGGGCTACTGATGTGCTGGCCGGCGCGGCCATCGGCTTTCTCTCGGCCGAAACGGTATGGCGCGTTTACCCGGCCCTCACCAAACTGCTGCCGACGCGGCTGGCGCACAAGATGCTGCTGGTGCCCACCTATAGCCCGGCGGGTGGGGCGGGCTTAGCATTGGGATTTCAGCCCTGATGCATCGACTCCTTCTCCGCATACAAAAGGCCTATTTATGCATAAGTGCGCAGACCTTTTACACGGACGATAGTATCAAATATAAAATATTATAACTTGACAATCAATGATATAAAAAATTATTTGTCATTTATTTTAGCAAAAAGCGGCTAACCAATCTGATGCTTGAGGAAAAAGCCATTTCTTTGTAACTTCACCATTTTTACATTTTTCACATTTCTTTTCATGAACCCTTCTTTACGCGTATTTACCCTATCCGTGCTTTCCGGTGCAGTGCTTACCTTTTCGGCCTGCAGCAAGTCAGATTCCAACACTGCCACTCCTGCCCCTGGCACCATTGCCGGACAGATTAACCCAGCAGCTTCCATCACGACGGTTACGGCCACCCCGGCCTCGGGCACACCCACCACGGCAACTCCTACCAGCACGGGTGCCTATACCATTGCCAACTTGGCGGCCGGTTCCTACACTGTTACTTACACGCCCGCATCTGGCTACACGGCCCCTGCTTCGCAAACGGCAACCGTCACGGCTGGAACCACCACGACGCTGGCCACCACCACCGTGGCGACTGTGCCCGGCGCTGTTACCTTCTCTTTAAACGGCACGGCAATTACTCCCTCGGCACTCATTGGCAGCTACAGCGGCAACACCCTAACGGTGGGTGGTAGCAGCCCGACTTCCGGCGTGACGGTATCGGCAAGCAACGTGACTGGTACCGGCACCTTTCCCATCAACGCTGGCACAGCCAACACTTCGGCCAACGTTTACCTAATCAGCAGCGGCTCAATGGTCGTAACCAGCCTGAATACGACGACGCGCCGGGCTTCTGGCACTTTCACAGCCACTGGCACTGCTTTCCTGGGTACGGGTACGGCCACTGTTACGAACGGTGTATTCACCAACCTTCCTTTGCAATAAGCTACTTGTCGTAGCCGCATAAGTCACCGGATTCCGGTTTCGCACCAGCCCCGGTCGTAAATGACCGGGGCTTTTTCGTGGCCGTATCCAATGCCTGTTGAGCAGCAGCTAGTGGTTTCTGTATCACTATTCGGCTGCTCGCGTTTGTCGCTAGGTCGAATAATTACCTCTTTCCACCCAACCTGCTCTACTTTCCGTTTCAAATCTGCTCTTTGGTCGTCCTAACTGCAGCCAGATAGCCACTCTTGGCCAGCCGGCCCGACCTTTGCGACAACCTATCCCTTTTTCTTTCCTTGCATAGCATGATTAACCTGCTTTTTGCGCGCACCTGGGTTTTGCTCCTTGGGGCGGCTAGCTTCTTGTTTTTGATGACTGTTTCCTGTTCCAAAAAGGAAGAAGCCCGCCCAACGGTGGGCAAAATCACGGGAACAGCCGTTCCGGCCACGGCCCTGGCCAGCGTCACGGCTACCGATGCCAGCGGTGTCTCCTCCACCGTAACCCCCAACAGCGACTCCGGCGACTTTTCCATTGCCAACCTGACTGCCGGCACCTACGTGCTGCATTTCTCCGGCGCCAGCGGCTTCCTCGACCCCGCCGACCGCAGCGTGTCGGTAGCCGCGGGCGAAACCAATTCCCTGGGCACCATCCGGGTGAGCGAGTACCTGGCTGGGGCCGTGGAAGGCACCATCAGCCCGGCCAACAGCCTCAGCTCCATTCAGCTCACGGCGGCCGGCACCCAAAACGGCCCCACCGTGCAGCCCGATGTCACCGGGTATTTCCGGTTTTCCAACGTGGTGCCGGGCACCTACAACGTGTCGTTCAGCCCCACATCGGGCTTTCTGCAACCCGCGCCGCGCACCGTCACCGTGACGGCCAAGGCCACGGCCTCGCTGGGTGTGGTAACGGTAACTCCGTCGGGCACGACCACCGCGACGTTGCGTGGCTCCCTGCGCTGGACCGAGGGCAGCACCACCTACACCAGCACTTCGCTCTCAGGCACCATGTCTTTGAGCAATGGCATCCCCCAATACCTCTCGCTGTCGGCCAATGCGCTGAATGGCACCGCCGCCGATGTGCTGGGCCTGTATTCCTACTGCGGGCGCGCGGGCGTGTACCTGATGGACAACCAGGTGGGCGGGGCCAGCGCCACCTACCTCCGTACCGTTGGCGGCGTGCCCACGGGCTCCTACGAAACCCGCTATCAGGCCAGCCCGGCCGGTTCCGTTACCATCACGGCCGTCGACCCAGCGGCCCGTACAGTGAGCGGTAGCTTTGGGTTTACTGCCGCCGAAGCCCCGCTGCGCACCGGGCGCATCACCATTTCCAACGGCAGCTTCTCCTTGAGCTACTAACGGACGCGGCCCGCTAAAAAAGCGGATTTGCATCATAATGCGGCGGGGCTCGTTAAAAGGGCGTTAATGGTGGGCCAATCGGGTATGATGCCAGCTGGCTTTTCGCCTCATGCCTTTTACGCTTCGCATGGAAGACCTGCATCAAGCCAACTACTCCCTTTCAGCCAGCCGCCCCGACGATGCCCCCGTGGAGGAACTGGTGAACCCGCTGCCCCGCGCCGTGCTGCGCATGAACAGCCACATGCTGCTGGATGGCACCTGGCACTTTGCCCACGATGCCGAGGACGTGGGCCTGCGCGACGATTGGGCCCTGGGCCACGCATACGAGCATCAGGCCCAGTGGCCCGGCTCGGTAGAAGAACACTTGGCCCAGGCCCGCGGCCAGCAGGGCGGCACCACCTGGCAAGACCAGGTGGTGGTGTGGTACGAGCGCGAATTCCAATTGCCCGAGGTGGCCGAGCCCCAGGTTCGCTCCATGATTCAGCTCACGTTTGGGGCCTGCGGCTACGAAACGCGGGTGTGGCTCAACGGGCAGCTGCTCCGCACCATTGAGGGCGAAGACGTGCACTTTGGCGAATACACGTCGTTTTCCTACGAGTTGCCGGCCGAAAACCTGCACCTCGTCAACCGCCTCACCGTTCGCATTGCCGACACCATGGATGCCGAGCTGCCGCGCGGCAAGCAGGAATCGCACGTGTACAAGCGCGGCGGCATCTGGTACCAGACCTACACCGGGGCCGTGCGCAGCGTGTGGCTCGAAACCGTGGAGCGCAACCGCCTGCGCTCCCGCGTGGGCGTGGTCAGCATTGTGGAAGACCAGCTGGTGCGCTTCAACCTGACCCTGCGCATTCACGATGCCGGTGCCTACACCATTCGGCTCCAGGTATTCGACCCCGAGACGGCCCGCAACACCGAGCCCCTGGCCACCTCCGATTTCCCCTTGCACCTCGAAGCCGGGCAGTGGCAGCAGCGCCTGGTGATGGAAGTGCCGGCCGCCGAGCTGTGGAGCCCCGAAGCCCCGAACCGTTACCGGCTGGTGGCTCAGCTCATCGACGCCGAAGGCTACGCCGCGCAGATTGAAACCCTGTTTGGTCTGCGCAAGATTGAAGCGCGCGGTCGGTTTGTGTACCTCAACAACGAGCCCACCTACCTCGACGGCATCTTGTACCAGCCCGGCCAGGCCACCTACGCCGAAATGCAACGCCACATGCACGCTATGAAAGCGTTGGGCTGCAACCTGGTCCGCGTCCACATTGCCGGCATCGACCCCCGCATCTACAACCTGGCCGACGAGTTGGGCCTATTGCTGTGGGTGGAAGTACCCAGCCCGCACAGCTCCACCCCGCGCAGCCGCGACAACCACCGCGCCGAGCTGCTGCGCATGGTCACGCTCAGCGAAACCCACCCCAGCATCATCATCTGGAGCCTGTACAACGAAGACTGGGGCGCCCAGGACATTGCCACCAACGCCGCTACCCGCCAGTACATCGTCGACACTTACCACTTCATGCAAATTGCCTACCCCCAGTTTCTGGTGGTCGACAATGACGGCTGGCACCACGTTTCGTACACCGGCCGCCTGAAGTCGGACCTGCTCACGGCCCACCTCTACACGCCCGACCTGGGCCGCTGGCAAGAGTTGCTCGACCGGCTGGTGGGCGGCGAAATGGAAGGTACCGCCGCCTTCCCGCTGGTGGTGGGCGACCCGTTTTTCTACCGTCGGCAAGTGCCGCTCATCGTGAGCGAGTGGGGCGGCTTCGGCTTTTCGGACTACGGCGGGCCCCAGGATGCCGAGGCGCGCACCAACAGCATTCTGGCCTTTAAACAAGAGCTGCGCCGCCGGCCCATCGCTGGCGACGTTTATACCCAGGCCACCAACATTGAGGACGAGCGCAACGGCCTGCTCGACCCGCACACCGGCGAGCTGAGCGTGCCCGCCGGCCTACTGGCCTCGCGCCTGCTGCAGCATTTGCAGTAGCCGCGCGCCGCCTCAGGCGCGGGGTGCGGGGCAGGCCTGCGGCGCGGTGGTAAGCGTAGCCGTGATGCACCAGCCGGCACTGAGGGCCGTATTGTTCGTACGCAAAAGTGTGAGCACAGTACCGGGAACCGTACTGGTGACGACGGCCTGTTGTACCACCTTTTTAGCGGCTTCGGAGCAGTGGCGGAAAGCCGGCACCTTGGCGGCCTTGGGCACCAGCAATTTGAAAACGACCAGCGGTTCAACTTCTTCGCAATCAGGACAACTTATTATCTCTATATCACTGATTAATGGGGTTTTGTCAAGATGTTGCATACAGAGGAGAAGTGGGCAATAAGAGGACATTTAGAGCGGATTTCAGGATAGTTTACGGATTTGGACGTACCTTCTGCCGATGAAAGCTTATTCGTTTGATTTGCGCGA
>NZ_JAERQF010000050.1 GCF_016734815.1 Hymenobacter rubidus | reverse complement strand
TTGTTGGGTGAAGGGCTGTCTTTCATGACATTCGAAAGATAAGACCCTATTCTGTCCAGATTTACCCGACCACCTCAAGCTTACCCGCTGCGTCTTGTTGGGACTAATTCTTTTGCTTGAATACCTACTGATAATTATTTTTATACTCTCCAACAGGCGGTCGGTTACCCCGGTCCCATGGCCGTGCCGGTGTGCCTTTTTTTCGTCTTCATGGGCTTCCGGCGCGGGTAGCCGCGGGCAGGTATTTCTACCGCGTTGCCGCTCGCCTATGACGCGTTTGCCTGCCCCTTCTTCCCGGCTCTAGTGGCGCTTCATCTTACCCAGCGGAACCGCAAACTGAACAGCCCATCTTCGCTTAATTGACCTATGCACGCCTTTATGTTCTCGCTTCCTCCGCTGCGGTGGCCCCGCTTCCTTGCCGGGCTGGTGCTGCTCTTGACACTGTGGACAGGCCAAGCCCAGGCTCAAAGTTCTCAGGCCTCCTCGATAGGACAAGTTCTCAATCCCGATGGCACGCTGCGCGCTGGAGCCAAAGGGTCGTTCTCGGCCGCGGGCTACCGCATGACGCCCGACTCGAGCACCGGCGCGCCGGTATTTCGTCCCACAGGCACCGGCGACGACCATTGGCAGGATGGGTTTACAGTTCCAGGAACGTCTGGCTATGTCCTGGCCATGGCCGTAGACGCCAATGGCAACGTGTACGTAGGAGGCAGCTTCTCCGCAGCTGGCAACGTGAGCGCCAACAACATCGCCAAGTGGAACGGCACGACCTGGAGTGCCATGGGGAGCGGGATTGACGGTTTCGTATCTGCGCTGGCCGTGGACGGCAGCGGCAACGTTTATGCCGGGGGCACCTTCACCACCGCTGGAGGCGTAGCGGCCAACAATGTTGCCAAGTGGAACGGCTCGGTCTGGATTGCCATGGGCTCGGGCACGAACAGCAATACAGCTGGTGTGCTCGCATTAGCGGTTAGTAGCACTGGGACCGTCTATGCCGGGGGCGGCTTCACGACGGCCGGGGGGGTATCGGCCAGCTTTGTGGCCAAATGGAATGGCACGAACTGGAGCGCCGTGGGCTCGGGCACGAATAACGTCGTCTTTGCCCTGGCGGCTGACAGTTTCGGCGGTGTATATGTGGGGGGCAATTTTAGCGCAGCTGGCGGTGTGGTTGTCAGTTCTGTAGCGTACCTCGATGCCTTTGGCTTCTGGAACGCTTTGGGTTCCGCGGGTCCGTTCGGCAGTGTGCGTGCTCTGGCCGTCGATGGCAGCGGTGGGGTATACGCAGGGGGCGGGTTTGCTACCATTGGAGCAGCCGGGCTGACCGTCAACAACGTGGCCCATTACAGCAATGGGCAGTGGTCTGCCCTGGGGACGGGCGTAAACAGCACCGTGCGGAGCCTGGCGGTGGACGGCACGGGCAACGTGTACGCCGGGGGCTACTTCACGGCGGCCGGGGGAATTCCAACGGCTAGCATCACCAAGTGGAGCGGCACGGCTTGGAGTGCGATGGGCCCAGGAATGAACAACTCGGTTTTTGCCCTGGTGACTAATGCCAGCGGCAGCGTGTACGCCGGGGGATACTTCGCGGCAGCTGGCTACGTGTTAGCCGGCAATGTTGCCGTGTGGAACGGTGCCGCTTGGAATGGAGTAGGCAGCGGACTAAGTTTTGACGCACAGGCTATCGCATTGGATGGCCGTGGCAATGTGTATGTTGGGGGTGTATCAACAAATGGCTTTACGGGGGCTAGCAATGTCGCGAAGTGGAATGGCACTGCCTGGAGTAGCCTGAGTACGGGAATCGGCATCGTTGAGATATACGCCATGGCAGTGGATGGCGTGAACGGAAACCTTTATGCTGCGGGAACCGGCGGCAATGTGTGGAGGTGGAACGGGACTACTTGGAGCATTATGGGATCGGGCATGAACGGCACTATCTATGCCCTCGCGACGGACAGTTATGGCGGCGTGTATGTAGGGGGCAGCTTTTCCAGCGCCGGCTCCGGAAGCATATTGCTCAGTAACATAGCCCGATGGGGCGGCACCGACTGGATTCCGTTGGGTTCCGCAGGTCCGTTCGGCAGCGTGCGTGCCTTGGCCACCGACGGTAATGGAGGAGTTTATGTAGGAGGTGGGTTCGCCTCTATTGGAGCAGCCGGGCTAACCGTCAACAACGTGGCCCATTACAGCAATGGGCAATGGTACCCCCTGGGTACGGGCGTCAATAACACGGTGCGGAGCGTGGCGGTGGACGGCACGGGCAACGTGTACGCTGGAGGCGACTTCACAACGGCTGGGGGAACGCTAGCCAACCATGTAGCGAAGTGGAGCGGCAGCTGGAGCGCTATGGGTTCGGGAGTGGACAACCAGGTTCTGGCCTTGGCTGCAGACGCCAGCGGCAACGTCTACGCAGGGGGAAACTTCACAACCGCCGGGGGAGCAGCAGCTTACAATATAGCCAAGTGGAACGGCAGTAGCTGGAGCACCCCAGGTACGGGACTGAATAGTACTGTAAACAAATTGGCCATGGATGGCTTCGGCAACGTGTACGCGGGCGGAGCTTTTGCCACCGTTGCCGATGGCTCCAAGGTATCCGGCCATTTTGGTATTTACCGACCGGTAATCCCACCCACGGTCAGCACTGCTGGTGCTAGTAACATCACCGCCGCAGGGGTTACCCTTGGCGGCAACGTCTCCTCAGATGGAGGAGGCCTCGTGACTGAGCGAGGGGTGGTGTACATGCAAGGTTCGGGCACGCCGACCACGAGCAACTCAAAAATCGTTATCGGCAGCGGAACGGGCCCTTATGCGCAAGCCATCACAGGCCTGAACGCAGTTACGCAATATACTGTGCGCGCTTATGCCATCAACGCGGCCGGCACCAGCTACGGGGTAACTCAAGGCTTTACTACTCTTGCCTTACCCCTTCTAATTAACAGCACTAGCCCAACCAATGGCACCCGGGCCGCCGCAACGGCAAGCAGCGTACTGGTTACCTTCAACCAAGCAATAGGTGCGGGCGCAGTGGGGGCTTTCAGAGTATTCAGCGCACAGCGCGGCGGGCGGCGCACGGCCAGCAGCGGCACCACGACTGGAAACGCCAATACCGTAAGATTTGCTCCCACGTATGCCTGGCAACCAGGCGAAATCGTACAGGCCACGGTTACTACGGCAGCAACTTCTATTACAGGAAGGGCGTTGTCCCTGCCCTGGGTGTGGCAGTTTACTACGGCCGTTGGGAGCACGGGCGCTGGGTTTTTCACGGCCCCGGTCAACAACCCCAACCCTGCCGTGGGCGTCGACCCTTTTAGTGTGGCCGTGGGCGATGTGGATGGGGACGGGGACTTGGACTTCGTGACCGCCAACCGTAGCGCCGGCACGGTGAGCGTGCGGCTGAACAACGGTACTGGCTCTTTCACGGCCCCAGCCGGCAACCCCGAAGCTGGGGTGGGCACGAACCCCAATTTTGTGGTGATGAGCGATGTGGATGGCGACGGCGACTTGGATTTGTTGACGGCGAACTACTTAGCCAACACGGTAAGTGTACGGCTGAATGATGGCACAGGCAGTTTCACCCCCCCGGCCACCACCCCTGAGGTTGGCGTGGGCACTGCCCCGGCTAGTTTGGCTGTGGGTGATGTGGATGGGGACGGCGACTTGGATTTGTTGACGGCGAACAATACGGCCGGTACGGTGAGCGTGCGGTTGAATAACGGTACCGGCTCTTTCTCGCCCTCGGCCACTAACCCCAATCCAGCTGTGGGGGCTGGCCCTTTCAGCGTAGCCGTGGGCGACGTGGACGGGGATGGAGATTTGGATTTGCTGACGGCCAACCGAGTCAGTGGCACGGTGAGCGTGCGGTTGAATAACGGCGCCGGCAACTTCACCGCTCCGACTACTAACCCCGAAGTCGGGGTGGGCGTTGAGCCTTTCAGCGTAGCCGTGGGCGACGTGGACGGGGATGGAGATTTGGATTTGCTGACGGCCAACCGAGTCAGTGGCACGGTGAGCGTGCGGTTGAATAACGGCGCCGGCAACTTCACCGCTCCGACTACTAACCCCGAAGTCGGGGTAGGTAGTTTACCTTTGCGCATCGCCGTAGGCGACGTGGACGGGGATGGGGACTTAGATTTCGTGACCGCTAACTCGAATAGTAACACGGTAAGTGTGCGGCTGAACAATGGCATGGGCAGCTTCACCGTCCCAGGCACCAATCCCGAGGTTAGCTTAGGAACTGCTCCAGCCAGCGTGGTACTAGGAGACATAGACGGAGATGGTGATTTGGATCTGCTCACCACGGGCGCTAGCAACGCGAACACAGTAAGTGTACGACTTAACCAGCCCGCTACGTTTCCCAATTTAGTCGTCAGTACCGGCACGCTGGCCAGCCCCACGCTTGTGGCGGCTGGCACCTACAATGCCCTCACCGTAACCACCACCGGCGTAGCCCAACTCACGGGCAGCACGGTGGTGAACAGCAGCGTGAGCGTGAACGGCACGCTGCTGACCCATTGCCAGCCCCTGACCGGCGCGGCCAGTTTCACATTGGCCGCCGGTGCTACGCTGGGCATCTGCGACCCCGACGGGCTGAGCGTTGCCCCCGGCCTCGGCGCCGTGCGCACCACCGGCGCGCGCAGCTTCTCGCCGGCTGCCAGCTACCTCTACAACGGCACCCAAGTGCAGGCCACAGGCACAGGGTTGCCTAGCCAAGTGCTGAACCTGACCTCCACAAACGCCAATGCGTTGGCGCTCTCCCAGCCGGTGGCCGTCCGCCAAGCCCTCACGCTCAATGCCGGCAACCTGAACACGTCTGGCCAGGCCTTGACGCTGCTCTCCGACGCCATCGGTACGGCCCTAATTGCCAACCTGGGCGCGGGCGTGGTCAGCGGCGACGTGACGGTGCAGCGCTACCTCGACCCGTCGACGAACCCTGGCCCGGGCCGGCGCTTGGTGGCGGCCCCCGTTAGCGGCCAGACGGTGGCCGCCTTTGGGTCCGGGGGCACGGCCTTGGTTTTCAACCCGGCCTACAACACCGCGCCCAACCCCGGTGCCGTCCTGCCGTACCCTTCCATTTTCCGCTACGACCAAAGCCGGTTGGCCAGCTCCCCGGCCACGACGCTCGCCGCCTTTGACAAGGGCTGGGTGACGCCCAGCGGCCCCACCGACGCGGCCTCACCGGGCAGCACCGGCTTCGCCGTGCAGGTGCCCGGCGGCCAAACGCTGAGCTTCACCGGCGCGGTGGGCACTGGCCCCACCGCGCTGGCCGGAAGCCGTAACAGTGGGCCCACGGCCGCCGAGGCAGGCTGGAACTTGGTCGGCAACCCCTACCCGTCCCCGCTCGACCTGAGCACCGTCGCGGCCAGCCAACGCGTCAACGTGGACGCGGCCGTCTACACGTTCGAAAGCAGCTCGTCCACCGGCGGCAGCTACCGCAGCTACGTCAACGGCGTCGGCACTCCGCTCATTGGCACCGGACAAGCCTTCCTTATCCGGGTCAGCAGCGGCCAGACCACCGGCGCATTGGCCCTGACCAACGCCAACCGCGTGACGACCTACGCCCGGCAGGCTCCCGTCCGCCGGGGCTCGCGTCCGCAGCTGCAATTGGCGCTGGCCGGGGCCGGCCTAACCGACACGCTGGTGGTCTACGCGGAAGCCGGCGCCACCCTGGGCTGGGACCCCGACTACGACGCCCCCAAGCTGTGGAACCCCTCGGGCCTGAGCCTGGCGGCCGTGACGCCGGCCGGCGACGCGCTGGCCATCGACGGCCGGCCGGCGTTCGTAGGCGGGCAGGTAACGCCGTTGACGGTGCAGGTGCCGCAAACCGGTTCCTACGCGCTGACGGCGGACGTGACCAACCTGCCGCCGGGCGTGGACCTCACGCTGGTGGACCGGGGCAGCGGCGCGCGCACGCAGTTGCTGCCCGGCACCCAACTGACGGTCCAATTGCCCAGCGGCACCAGTGCCACCCGCCTGCAGCTGGAGGCCGTTAGCACCGTGACGAGCACGGCCGCTACGCAACGGGCCGCGCAGGTACTCGTGTTCCCGAACCCCGCCCGCGGCTACCTGATCGTGCAGCGGCCCCCGACGGCAACGGCTTCGGCCGAACTGCTCAATGCGCTGGGCCAGGTGGTGCGTCGCGTTGCCCTGCCCGGCGCTACCACCGCGGTCGAGTTGCCGGGCCTGGCCAGCGGCGTGTACTCGCTGCGGGTGTGGCTGGACGGGCGGCCGGTGGTCAAGCGCGTGGTGGTGGAGTAAATTAACCTGTCCTCTGCATGAAGTCCCTTTACGGTTTGCCTCCAATTGGCCTCATTCGTGCATTTGCCAGCGTTTTTGTGCTGGGAATGGAACTAACCCAGGCGGGCGTTGCCAAAGCACAGCCCACGGTTACAGCAGTTGTTCCGGTGGCCAATGCCCAAGCAGCTCCCCGCACCGGTGCGGTCACCGTGACCTTTAGCCAAGCTCTGACGGCGGGCTCCTCGGCCGCGCTGAAGGTGTATTCGGCCCAACGGGGCGGGTTGCGCACCAGGGGTACCACCCCGGCCGTAGTGAGCGGGAATACGCTCACCTTCGCGCCCACTGCCTACCGGTTTATGCCCGGCGAGGCGGTGAGCAGTACCGTTACAACGGCGGCGGCCAGTTCCAGCGGGAACCTGGCGCAGAGCAAAGTCGTCCAGTTCACCGCCGCCGTGGCCGGTACGGGGCGCGGCAGCTTCGTCGTGCCCGGTGCTGATTTTACGGTTGGGACCTGGCCAGTCGGCATCGCCGTCGGCGACATCAACGGCGACGGCCAAGTGGACCTGCTTACCTCCAACGGCCAAAGTTCTTCCGTGACCACGCTGCTGAATACCCGGAACGGCTCGAATGGATTTGGGACGTTCTTCGTCACCGGCACCTTGCCGGTAGGAGGCGGGCGGTTAATTTTAGGGGACGTGGACGGTGACGGCGACCTCGATTTGGTTACCGGGAATAACAACCGGAGTGTGGTAAGTGTGCGTCTGAACGGCGGCGATGCGTCGGGGTCGGGCACGGGCACCTTCGGCAACGGCAGCGACCTGCCTTCTGGTGACGTTTTTGGCGATATTCGTTTGGGAGATGTCGACGGCGACGGCGACCTCGACTTAGTAATACCCAATGAAAACCTGAACAATGTAGCGGTGCGCCTTAATGGCGGGGATGCCACGGGGTCGAACACCGGCACCTTTAGCAGCGGCAGCACGATTGCTGTAACCGCTCCGCATGCCCTTGCCTTGGGCGACGTCGACGGCGACGGCGACTTGGACTTGGTCGTTACCAGCAACAACAGTTCCAGCAACAATGTCTCGGTGCGCCTTAATGGCGGGGATGCCACAGGGTCGAACACCGGCATTTTTAGCAATGGAAGCACCAATCCCATTCCCACATTAAGCTATGCCGGCGGCATTGCCCTGGGAGACGTCGACGGCGACGGCGACCTCGACATGGTTGTCAGCGGCGGTTCCAATACGGCCACGGCTACCATTCGGCTGAACGGGGGCGACGCCACGGGCACGAATGCGGGCACATTCAGCAACGGCAGCGTGGTACCCGTTGACTCAAACCCCTATAGCGTCGCGCTCGCGGATGTTGATGCCGACGGTGACCTGGACCTACTCGCTGGGACGCGCAATGGCAGCGTCTCCGTGCGGCTGAATGGCGGCGATGCGGCCGGCAGCAATACGGGCGTGTTCAGCAACGGCTCGAACGTACGGATAAGCAGCCAGTGGGTGAACAACATTGCCGTCGGTGATGTAGACAGCGACGGCGATTTGGACATTCTGACCGTCAACGACGGCAACACCGCCAGCGTGCGGCTCAACGGGGGCACGCAACTGGCCACGACGAGTGCCCATGCGGCGGCAGGAGGCACCCTCGTGGTGAGCCCCACGGTGGGAACCGGCGAAGACCCGCACTACGCGTACACCGGCGAAGCCTTGGCTCCGGGCACAACCTTGGCTGTTTATTCCCTCATGGGACAATGCGTGTGGCAGCAAACCACGGCGGTAACAGCGACCGGTACGCTGCCGGTAACCGGCTTGTCGTCGGGCTGGTACTTCGCGACCCTACGTACGGCTATGGGCAGCGTTACCACTCGGTTTTTTAAGCCCTAATTATGAATGGGCATGTGGTGAGGTGGTCGGCTAAATCTGGACAGAACGGGGTGGCATCTTCTACTGGTTGCAGACCAGAAAATTAGCCTTCACGTTGTAAAAATAGAGTTTCAGCGTAACCGTCGCGGAGGGCAGCTTGGTCACGACCGCCGTGACGGCCACAACCTGGGGTTTCGAAGCAATAATGGGCAGTAGGCTGGCCATAGCGAGCCAAGTAAAAAAGGGGAAGGTCGTAGCAGCGGATTGGGGGCGAGTGCCTGAAAGCAAGTGGTTTCATTGCCCCTCTTAGCCCATTTCTTGTGCATTAGTTTTCTGGGCAGAGGCGACGATTTAGCCCGACCACTACCACGGGCCGTACTCTGCTGCAGAGCAGGCCCTTGGTGAGGAGCATGGCTAAGTTACGGGTTCACCCAATGTCTATAATTCTCCTCCTCGTTTCGATAAATTGCCGTGCTGTTACCCGTTTCGGTTCGGACTAACGGGCCGGTGCTGGTACCGGTACCGGCACCGGCCAATAGCGGCGCCAGCACCGGCCCGTAGCGGTCAGTTCGTATTGAGACCGTTTTGGTAGACTTGATGCAGTAGTTAGTCCCATCAACCTCTGCCCAGCAGAAGGCTCCGATTTTATATTTGGTCTATGCGCCTGCTTCCTCTGCTCGCCTATTGCTTCCTCAGCTTAATGGCGGCCGCCACCGTCCCAACCGGTCCCTTGCATGCCCCTGCCGGACAAACTCCTCCGCAAGCTGCTCTGGCATCAAAGTGGCCGCAGTTCCTTGTCGGAGATACCGTCTACGTCGCTGCTAGCGGCCTAAACGTTCGAGCACGCCCGCGCGCCGACGGCACCGGGAACATCGCCCTCACGGTATCGCGCAACACGCGAGGGACCGTCATCGCGTTGCCCAATCGCAACTGGGCCCAAGTGGAGTTCATGAGCGAAGATGTGGGCTTTGAAGGCTATGTATCGCAGTGGTACCTCGCCAAAGCGAAAACAAAAGCAGGCAAGTAATAGGCTCGTTTCCCTGAAAGGCGGGGGATTCCCGCCCGTTTTGGCGGGCCGGCGCCGGCGCAGCATATATACGGGCGCCCGTATATTGGCCGAGCGGGTGCCGGCGCGGCTCATATACGAGCGCCCGTATATAAGCCGCGTATAAGCCGCGCCGGCGCCCGCTGTTTCGACCGTTTCGCTGAACAATGGTACCAGCACTTAAAATGCGTTTTGCGTTGCTTGCTTTCTTGATTCTTGGGCTGAATGCCAGCCTAGCACAAGCACAGTATTACGCCTTAAAGGACGACAGCGCGGCAGTGCGCGTCGAAATTCCAGCAGCAGTGGTAACGCGTTTCCGCCAATTATTTCCACTTGTTCCGAAAGACACAGTAGTCCAGTGGAAGACGCTTGGTCAAACTGACGACTACTCATATGAAGTAAGTGTAGGCGTGCAACGAGCTGTTTTCTACGCGACTGGCGTGGTGGATGAGGCTTTCCTTGAAGTGCAAGGAAGTACTTTACCTAAACCTGTACAACGCAGATTGAGGAAGAGCATACTGAAGGGATGGTCCCCAGCAGGGCCTCAGGTTCTTCGTGCCTATTCTTACACGTTAGGCACAGACCTGTGGTATTACGAAATATGCTTCTTCAACCCTGCTGAACAAGAAAGAAACCGTTTTTTACGAATCCAGCCTGACGGAAAATTCCCCAACCCCAAGTTCAGATAGGCATTATATCAAATAATGGCTCCTTCACCTGAACAGAATGCGTTTACGCTACTATCGTTTTCGCCAGCTTGGCGCCAAGCCGGTGACGGAACCGGCGCCAAGCCGGTGACGGAACCGGCGCCAAGCCGGTGACGAAACCGGCGCCAAGTGGTTCGGACCCGTTGCGGCTCTTTTTACCAACAGATAGACTCGTTTTAGCGATTCCGACCGTTTCAGTGAACAGTTAGGAACTGACAAAGATTGCTGGCGTCGCATCTTACGGTTTCTAGTGCCTAAACAGCAGCGGCACTTTGACGTACGCTTGGTGAACTTGATGGTTTTTTATTGATAACCGACTTGAACATCGCGGTTATGCTTCTGCCCAGATGACTTTGTGAACGAGGACTGGTAACACCTGCCATTAACTTTTTTCGACTTTGCCGCTGCTCCCTTTTTTTCCCGTGCACCCGATGGCCCGGGCGTTCACGATGGCTAGCCTTTGGCTATTAGTTGGTACGGCGGTTCAAGCACAACTTGGCCTACGCGCGCAACCGCGGCTTCTCAGCACGCGCCCCACTGCTCTTTTCAGAACGTCGCGTGGCGCGGCGCGTTCCGACACCATTCAGGTGAGCCGCTACCTAATCCGTGGTAAATCACTGATTCACATCAATTTGGACAGCTCACGCTATTACGACCAACAGGCCCTGCTCTTGTCGCGACGCTTGGGCTTCGGCGCTGGTGAGGCCCGGGCCCAAGTGGCTGTGGCCAACGACCTCTACAACGCCGGTAAATTCGTTGCCGCGGGTCGGGCTTACGAAGCGGCCGTGCGACTGGCGCAACGCACGCAACAGTGTGACGTGGCCGGCAAAGCCTACAATGGCATGGGGCTGGTGGGGCAGGCGCTGGGCAACCCGTCTGGGGCCATTGCTTACTTCAACCAAGCGCGCCGGGCCTATGCCAAGTGCCCGCCCGGCAATCCTAGCAACGAGGTGCTGCTACTCACCAACATCGGCAACACGTACATCCAAGCCGGTCGGTTTGCCCAAGCCGAACGGCCGCTCCGGCAGGCCCTGGCTCGGGTGACGCCCGCCACCGACGCGCCCGCCGTCCTGAACCTGCTCGACCTTGTGGGGCTGCTGCAACAGCACCAGCAGCACCTCGACTCGGCGGTGATGACATGGCAGCGCGAACTGGCGCTGGCCAACCGGGTGGGCAGCCTGCGGGCCCAGAGCTACGCCACCGCCAACCTATCTACCGCCGGCCTGCAACGTGGGCAGCCGCGCGCCGCGCTGGCGTATGCGCAGCGGGCCCTGCAGCTGGCGCGCCAGCTCGGCAACCAATCGCAGGTTACCGACAACACCTTGGTGCTGGCGCGGGCCCTGCACGCCACGGGCCAGCCGGGCGCATTCGATACCCTGAGCCACTACGTGCTGCTGCTGAACAGCCTGGTAGGTCAAGCCAGCGCCGAAGCCGTCGCCCAAGCCCAGGCGCGTTTCGACGCCGACGGCCAGCGGGCGCGCATAAGGGCCCTGGAGCAACAACGGCGCATCACGCAGCTAGAGGCCGCGCAGCGCACGGTGCGCAACCGCTTTCTACTGGGAGCCGCCGTGGCGGGAATGTTGGTGCTCGGGCTGGGCGCCCTGGCCGGGTACCGCCGCCAGCAGCGGCAGCGCGAAGAAGCGCTGCGCCACCAGTTGGCAGCCGACTTGCACGACGACGTGGGCACCCTTCTGAGCCAGATTGCCCTGCAAACCGACCTGCTGCAGGAAGGCCTGGGCCCGCCCGACATGCAGCACGAGTACCTGGCCGAAGTGGCCGACAACAGCCGCATGGCCGTGCGCCAACTCAACGACGTGGTGTGGAACCTGGACGCGCACAACGACACCGTGCCCAACCTGCTCGACCGCCTGCGCGACTACGCCCACGACGTGCTGGTGCCCACCGGCCGCGACGTGCGCTTCGAAACCGACCCGTCTTGGCACACCCCGCTGCTGCCCGCCGCCGTGCGCCGCCACCTCTATTTCATTTACAAAGAAGCGCTGCACAACATTCTGAAATACACCCCGACCTCGGCCACCGTCACGGTGGGGCTGCACCGCCAGGGCTCCCAATTGGTGTTGGAAATTGTGAACGACGGGCTGGATGCTTCGGCCGCCGCGACGCGGCGCAACTCGGGGCACGGGCTGCGCAATATTCAGGCCCGGGCGCAGGCCATGGGCGGCAGCGCCACGGCGACTGCGCGCCCCGGGGGCGTGTTTGCCGTACGCGTGCAGGTGCCGGTGCAGTGGTAACGGGTGGCCGTTGTCGCATCAAAATGCGTTAGGGGCGCGCGGCACCGGCCGGTACCTTTGCCCCATGCTCAGCACCGTGCCCCTCGCCATTATTGAAGACCAGCCCTCCATCCGGGAGACTTACGCCGCTTACCTCTGCGCCCAGCCCGAGTTCGACTGCGTGGTGGTGGCGGGCTCGGTGGAAGAGTTTTTGGCCGCGCTGCCCACGGCGGGGCGCCCGCCTCGGCTGGTGCTGAGCGATATTGGGCTGCCCGGTCTGTCGGGCATCGAGGGCGTCTCGCGCATCAAGCGGGTGCTGCCCAAGGCCGACGTCGTGCTCATCACCGTCTACAGCGACGCCGAGCGGCTGTTTCAGGCCCTGTGCGCCGGAGCCGTGGGCTACCTGTTGAAAACCACGATGCTGCGCGACGTGAAAACCGCCCTGCTGGAGGTCCTGGACGGCGGCTCGCCCATGTCATCGGCCATTGCGCGGCACGTGGTGCGGCACTTCCAGCCCGCGCCTTCCCTCACCGAGGTCCTCACGCCGCGCGAGCTGCAACTGGTGCAGGCCATCGAGGAAGGCCTGAGCTACCGCCTGGTGGCCGAGCGAATGAGCATTTCGATAAACACCGTGCGCACCTTCATCCGGCGCGTGTACGAAAAGCTGGAAATCAGTTCCCGAACCGAATTGCTGGCCCGCCACCGTACGGGCCGCAGTTAAGAAAAACAACTCAAAAAAGGCGGGTGTGTCGCATGAAAATGTGACAAATCAGGAGGGAACAGGCTGCGATATTTGTGTGGCCAACGGGCTTACTGTTGGCTTACTGCCTTCCTTGCCATGAAAGCCCTCTACCTGCTCCTGCGCGGCCTAACGGTGGCCGTGCTCCTCTTCGCTCCGCTGCTGGGCCGGGCGCAGGCCACAGCGACCCCGGTGCTGACGGCCCCGACCGACGCTAGTTTTCTGAACACCGCCACGCCGACTTACACCGGCACGGCTCCGGCCAACAGCACCGTACGGGTGTACGTCGACGGCTCGGTTCTGCCGACCACGACGACGGCCTCGGCCAGCGGCAACTGGACGCTGGCCCAGCCCACGGGTCTTTCACAAACCAGCCACAGGGTTTGGGCCACGGCGCAGACCACCGGCTTAGCCGTGAGCGCCCAGTCTGCCACCATTACCTTCACCGTGGACACGGCGGCACCCTTACTCCTCCTCAACTCGCCCGCCGGGGCCAGTGGCAGCACCACCCATTCCACGCCGATTCCGTTCGAGGTATCCACCATTGAGGACGTAACCGGCTCGGCCAGTAACATTCGCGTGACCAACGGCGTGGTAACCAGCGGGCCCACCGGCAGCGGCTATGGCCCCTACTCGTTCACGGTGACGCCGACCACCCCCGGCACGGTGACGACGGTGACGCTGTTGGCCGGGGCCTTCCGCGACCGGGCGGGCAACCCGAGCGCGGCCCAGGCGCCGTACTCGCTCACTTACGTGGCGGGATACACGGCCACCCCCGTGCTCCGCACCCCAGCTAACCTTTCTGACCTGTACGCTCCGCACACGTTCACCGGGACGGCCCCGGCCGGCAGCACCGTGACCGTTTACCTCACGCCCATCGGCGGCTCGACGCAGAACCTGGGCACCACCACGGCCACCAGCGGCGGCAGTTTCAGCTTCACGCCCGCCTCGCCGCTGGCCTCCGGCGATTACAACGCCTACGTCACGGCCCAGAGCAGTGGTTTGTTGGTCAGCTCCAACAGCAACACCAATCGGTTCAGGGCCATCAATCAGGCCGTGTACGGCAGCAACTCGGCCAGCCAGGCCAGCACCGACCCCGTCATTCAGGGAAGCACCGACCAAGCCATCCTGCGCGTGGCCATTGCCATCACCGGCGGCACGGACTATCCGCTCAGCCTGCAGGCCATTACGTTTACAACCGGCGGTAGCACGTCGCCCGCCGACATTACGTCCGCTCGCCTATACTATGGCAACGCTTCCTCCTTCAGCCCGTTGTTCGGGGCGATTGGCTCGGTTTCCAACCCCAATGGCAGCTTCACCATCAGTCTTCCCAGCAACACCTCCTCCACTACCCTGATGGGGAACACCTACTACTACTATTTGGTGTACAACGTGGCCACCGCCGCGCCGGCGGGCAATGTGCTCGACGCCACCCTAACCAGCGTGACCGTCAGCGGCCAGACCTACGCGGCCACCGTCTCGGACCCGGCGGGCTCCCGTCCCATTGTGCAAGCGAGCCGGACGGCGGGCACAGCGCTGCATTTCGCCGGCGGCAGCACGCCCGGCTACGTGGCCTTCGGCACGGCCGCGGGGGCGCAGCTGAGCGGCTACTACACCCAAACGGCGTGGATTAAGCCGGCCCTTGGCACGGGCAGCGCCACGTACTACGTGCTGGGCAATGGCACCGGCACCACGGCCGCCCCCTACCTCTCCGTAACCGACGACGGCCGCCTCGGGGCCGGCTTTGGCACAGGCAGCGGCACGGGCAGTGGCACGGTGCTGGCGCAAACGGGGCCCAACGTCGTGGCACCCAATCAATGGCAGCACATCGCCGCGACCAAAGACGCCACCACCCTGCGGGTGTACCTGAACGGGGAATTGGTAACCAGCTTCACCTCCAGTTTTGGAAGCAGCGGCACCCGCGTCAACTTCGTGGGCAGCGCGGGCACTTCCGGCACCGGCTTTTTCCCCGGCGACATCGACGAGGTGAGCCAGTGGCAGCGGACGCTGAGCCAGTCGGAACTCCGCCAGCTGCGCCACCTCACGCTGCGCGGCTCGGAGCAGGACCTGGTGTCGTACCTGCAATTCAACGAAAGCGGCACGACGGCCACCGACTTCGTCAGCAGTTCGATGGGCACGCTCACGGGCGGCACGCGCCCCAGCAGCACCGCCCCGGTGAGCTACGGTACCAGCAAGTTGTTGTCGGTAACGGGAGCAGGCAACTACACGTTTTCCGGCACCAATGCGGCCATCAACTTCAGCACAACTGGCGGTGCGTCCTACGACGTGGTGGTGAGCCGCCTTGAGGGCTTGCCCTTGGGCACCCAGCCCAGCGCCCCAGGCCTGAAGAAAATCTATACCCCGGCCTATTGGATAGTGGACCGCTACAGCACGAGCGCCTTCGCCGCCAACATCACCTACACGCTCAGCCCCACCGACATCAGCCCCGCGGATGCCGCGAATTTCGCGAACACGCTGCAGCTCTTTAAGCGGGGCAGCAACGAGGACGGTGTTTTCGGCGAACCCATTGCGGCCAACGCGGCCAACGCGGCGGCTGGCACCGTGCGGTTCCCGGTGACCTCCTTTAGCCAGACGGTCATCGGCACCTTCGGTACGTCGCCGCTGCCGGTGGTGCTGGTCCGTTTCACGGCCGCGCAGGAGGGGGACGTGGCCCGGTTGCGCTGGACGACGGCGCAGGAACTCAACAGCGACTACTTCGCGGTGGAAGCCTCGGCCGATGGGCGCAACTTCCACCCGATTGGGACAGTAGCGGGCCAGGGCACCACTTCCGGCCCGACCGATTACGAGTTCCCCGACCCGAAGCTGCTTGCCTACGGCGCCCCGCTGCTCTATTACCGGCTGCGCCAAGTAGACCGCGACGGCACGAGCCGCTACTCCCCCGTGCGCACCGTGACCGTGGCCACCACGCCCGTGCTCACGCTGTTCCCGAACCCCACCACGGGCGCCGCCACGCTCACCGGCGCATGGCCGGGGGCTGAAGTGAAGGTGTACGACGCGCTGGGGCGCAAGGTGCTGGCCACCGCGGCCGATGCCGCCGGCAGCGCGGCGCTGGCATTGCCCTACGGGATGGCCACGGGCGTCTACGTCGTGCGCATAGGGACCAGCGCGCTGCGCTTAAGCGTGCAATAAGCAATCGGTCCGTTAGGCCCCCCGTGCATCGAAACGTCCCCGGCCAGGGACGGGGACGTTTTTGTTGTCGTGGTGCACCACTGCTGTGCTTGCGTGTGCCATGTCCCGGTACAGCCCGAACGTAAACGCAAGTGAATCCCTCGTTTTGCTGGCCGAGCCGGCCACGGACGCGGTAAATCGCGTCCGTCCAGCGCGCATCAAACGACTACCTTTCCAACCGTTTACTCAGACAGCTTTTTTCCCGGCTATCAAGCCTATTAGGCGACGATTTGAGCGGTAAGCCCAACAATTTGCGTTTCTAGCTTGTCGCTCTGACCCAATGATGGGCTCTGACTGACAAGCGCATCTTTTTCCCCTTCCGCTACCCTGAGCGTTTCAACGGCATCGACGGAAAGGGCCGTTCCGTTCGCAAAGACCAGCTGATGGCCTTCGACCACTTGCCCGACAACTGTTCCGACGAGCACCCAGCCCCGGCTGGCGAGCCAGAAACAATCCTCAACGGCGAAGGTGCCAACGTGCTTTTGCATGGCAGCAAATTAACCCTCCTTTGCCTGAAAGGCGGGCGATTCCCACCCGTTTTGGCGGGCCGGCGCCGGCGTGGCTTATATTCCGGCGCTCGTATATTGGCCGCGCCGGCGCCGGTTCGCCTGAATATACGAGCGCCGGAATATAAGCCACGCCGGCGCCAGCTGTTTCGACCGTTTCGCTGAACTAAGCTGGCTGAATGGCTAGAGCGGTTGCTGTAACCCGGATATGGTCGCCGTTTTTTAAATATAGGCGCATACTCTCGTTGTCGTATTCCAAACTCAGGATGGCATAGCCGTGCTCGGCGATGATGTTGAAATTGGTTGCCTCGCACGCGGTGACGCCGCTCAGGGATATCCATGATGGCCCAGCCGCGCTGCGTAATTCCACGAATGCCGTGCCGTTGCTCCATTCCATTCGAAAACTCGCCACCGTCGCTTCCTGCTCCAAGAGTACTTGGAACTCGGGGCTCAACGGGACGGTGAACAAATGTTGCCGGGCAAAGTAGACGGCCGCTTCTGCCGTCGGAAAGGGCCATTTCTTATAGTTGCCAGCGTCCGCAACGGTATAGTCCCCCTGAAAAAAGTACAGGCAGGGAAAGTCAAAGCTGTAGCAGCGCGCGTAACCGGCAGGACGCTCTAGGCATAACCGGCCCATGCTCAGATAAGGCCGCCACTGCTTGAGTTCTGCATCAGCGCGGCATAAATCCAGCAGTTCAATTGCCTGGGTTGGGTTAGAAGTCGCCACGGCTTGGGTCAGCCGATTGCGTATCCGCGTCCATTCCTGGTCCACTGGCGGGTGGGCCAACTTCCTTTTGATACGTTTCCTCATGCGCTCGATGGACTATGCTCCAAATCAAAGAAACGCTCCATTTCGTGAACGACTAAACTAAACAGCCTGCAAGTTCTGCACAGGCCTTGGACAAAAATTTGCTGCCGTTGTTGAGTTTACGAAACCCGTCTACCAATCAAAGTTTACGAAACTGCGTTAGGAGATGAGTTTCGTAAACTCGACTGCATGAAGATTGGCTACGCCCGCGTCTCCACCCGCGACCAAAACTTGGAACTCCAACTCGACGCCCTGACCCAAGCCGGCTGCGAACTCATTTACCAGGAGAAGGCCTCCGGCGCCTTGGCCGCCCGGGTCGAACTCGACAAGCTTTTGCTGCAGGTGCGCCCGGGCGACACGGTCTACATCTACAAGCTCGACCGGCTGGGCCGCTCGCTCAAGCACCTGCTCGACCTGGTAGCTGACCTGCAACGCCGGGACATCGGCCTCATCTCCCTGACCGACGCCATCAACACGTCGTCCGCCCAGGGCCGGCTCGTGCTCAACTTGTTCGCCTCGCTCGCCGAGTTCGAGCGCGAGCTCATCCGCGAGCGCACCTTGGCCGGGCTGGCCGCGGCCCGCGCTCGGGGCCGCGTCGGCGGGCGCAAGCCCGGCTTGTCGGAAGGGGCCCAGCGCACGGCCCGCGCGGCCGAGTTGCTATACAAGGCCCGGGAGCTCAGCGTCGACGACATGGCCCGGAGCCTGCGCATTTGCAAGGCCACTTTTTACAAGTACTTGCACCACCGCGGCGTAGCCTTGCACGTCCAGCCCTTGCCCAGCCCGGTGACCACCCCGGACTGAGCCGCGGTGCGGCGATTAGGGGCGCTATTCTCCGCATTTGGTGCGGCGATTGGCCGCGCTGCCGGGCGGAGGCGGCGTGACGGAACTTCGCCCGTACCTTTGGGCTTCTGCTTACGCACGCCCCTTTGCCATGAAACTCCGCGACCGCTTCCGCCAGCTACAGGACCCCGCCGTGGTTAAGGCCATGGTCGTGCGCTCGGTGTACGCCTCGATGGCGCTAGAGAACCAAACCGTCTCGCTGGACCGTTTGGAAGCGCTCTATGAGCAAACGGGCCCTACGTCTCCAGCGGGCGCAGCTGGGCGCTGATCAGCGCTTGCAAAGGGCCCAACTCGTAAGCGTCCGCGTGGCGAATCGCTTGTAAATACTCGGTCCGCCCGGCGCCGTTTTCGCGGTGGTACAAGACCACGTCTTGGTAGCCGTAATTGTACGCCAACAGGTTGGTGAACAAGCGCGCAGTCCGGCCGTTGCCGTTGGTATAGGGGTGAATGGCCACCAACCGGTGGTGCGCGTAGGCCAGCAGGGCCGCCACCTGTGCATCCGTGGGCACCACTGGCAGCAGGGACTGCCGGTGGCGCAGTTCGTCAATGAACTCGTAGAGCAGTTGCGGTACCCGGTGGGCTGGGGGCGGCAGGTACGCGCCCACATTGGGTACCTGCGTGCGCCAGCGCCCGGCCCAGTCGTAGAGGTGGCCGAAGGCCCGGCGGTGCAGGTCCTGCAGCAACGCGACCGAAAGCTCCACGGGGTACTCAAATTCTTCGAGCAGAAAGCGCTCGACCCGGGTCACGCCGAGTGCTTCCTGTTCGTTCAGGGCCGCCTTGTCCGTCAAGCCCAGCAAATTATCTTCCGGTGCGTCGGTATAGTGCCCCATGGCGCAAAGGTAGCGGGTCTGAAGAGGTAAGAAAACGCCCGTTTAGGAAATGGAGCCTTTATTTACTACCATGAATGCACCAGAAGCTAAAATGCCGACACCCGGTGAGGCATTGCTTCGAACGGGCTTGCTTCTCTCATTCAGCGTTGGCTTCCTCTTCTTGTTTTGGTCGCAGTATGCGTTGTATTGGCACCCCGTGAACACCCGGGCCACCGTCGTGGCCTTATCCCCCAGGAGCGTGGAGTACAAATTCTACGTTCCCTCGCGCGATAAGACGTTGTTCTTTCGAAGAGAAATTCAACTTCATGAGTCACAACGATTGCAGGGGCATACGCAATTGGAAGTGGTGTATCCGGCTTCTAATCCGGATGAAGTGTACGTTCTCGCGTTGCAGCGGCCGTTGCCGGTATGGTTTTATCTGGGGGTTCACGCGCTGTGCGTGGTCGCCTTCCTCCGCAGTTTAACCGTTCTACACGGGTCGATGAAGTAAAAGCGCACGGTTGACGGCTAATGCCCAGAAAATACAGCCTGAACAAGCTGCTACCACAGCTTCCCTTTTGCACCTGACAGGTTTAGCCAAACGGTGGAAAGGGGAGCGGTTGGAGTGCCGTGGACGCGGTAAACCGCGTCCGTTTGCGTGCCAGCCTCATTGCGGCTGATTTCCCCGGCTGCCGTGGGCGAAGACACGGATGAGCCGAAGCGCCGGTCGCCGCGCCGGTCGCCGCGCCGGTCGCCGCGCCGGTCGCCGCGCCGGTCGCCGCGCCGGTCGCCGGCGGTGAAAGTAACGGGGGCTCGTCACTTGGCAACAGCCGTTCGAAAAATCTCCCGCCGCCCGCCCGAAAAAATCTGCCTTTACGACGACTCCGGGCCCGGTCAGGGCCCAGCGGGTCGCCATTCAGAAACCGGTGGGATTCCGAATCAAGGGCAACACATAGACACTAATGTCCTCTATTAGGGGTTCTCCTTCCAAACGGGCGGATTTACACGCTAAGCCATCGGGTCGCTGGGGTGGCGGAGCGGGCGGCGGTGCAACGGGTCGAGGTGGGCCGGGTTGGCAAAAGAGTATTTGCCGAGCCGGTTGATGTGCTCGTAGCGGCTGGGCGATAAGTACTCGAAGTGGGCTTCCTCGACCGGGTACCCTTCGGCGCGCAGTTGCTGGAGGACCTCTTGCATATACACGGTGTTCCACAGCAGCACGCAATTGGTGAGCAGCGTCAGGCACCGGGCCGCTTCGGCTTGGGCCTGCTGCTGCTTGCGGCGGATGACGCCCTCGCTGCCAAACCAGAGCCAGGCGCGCAGCGCGTGCAGCTCTTCGCCCTTGTTGAGTTGGGCGTGGATGCGCTGGCGCAGGGGCTGGCTTTGCAGGTAGCGCAGGATGAAGCGAGTCTTAATGAGTTGGCCGTAGGCCTGCAGCACGTGGGTCAGGTGGTTTTGGCGGGGGTAAGCCTGCAACTTGCTGAGGAAGAGCGAAGCCGTGACGCGTCCGGATTTAATGGAGCCGGCCAGCCGCAGCAACTCGTCCCAGTGCCGGCGGATGTAGTCCGGGTTGAGCGTGCCCGTGAACTTGAGGTTGGGATAGGCCCAATCCTGGCCCCGGATTTTGTAGAGCCGCTGGTCCGAGAGGTCCCGCATGCGAGGACAGAAAAATAGGCCCAGCAGGTCAAACAGGGCGAAAATGAGGTCTGAGTAACCCGCCGTATCGGTCGTGTGCTCGGCAATGGCCAGGTCGGTTTCGTTGTCGACGATTTCATCCAGGACCACCGTGGCATCGCGCAGTGTCGCCGGCACCACCTTGCTACCGTACTGGGCGTACTGGTCGGAGGAATGGGTTTGCATCGTTACGCCCCGCCCGGTGCCAAAATAGGTGGGCAGCGCGCGGGCGTTGCGCACCTTGCCGCTGACGGCAAAGCGCTGACCATCCGAGGAAGAGAAGGTGCCATCGCCCCAGTAAGAAGCCAGCCACTGGCGGTGGTGCTCGTTGACCAGCAGGGTGTTGGCCGCTTTCAGCGTGTCCTCCCGCAGGTAGTTGGTGGCCGTCCACCACAGCGACTGGTACGGCAGCGTGGCACTGCGGGCCATGTCGGCGAGGGGAATGTTGCAACCCGTGGCCAGCAGCGTCGCCAGCAGCCGCGTGTCGTGCTCGTCGCCGCGCGGGGCGTGTTCCAGCCCGGGCAGGTGCGCCGTGAAGCCCAGCCAGGCGTTGACTTCAACCAGGATGTCGGTCAGGTCTACGGCCGGCAGGCGGCGGCCGATTTCCTGCTGCAGCGCCTGGGCCCCGGCGGGCACGTCTTCAGCGGCCGGCCGCGTCACCACCAGCTCGCCGGCTTCCAGGCGCACGTCGCCGCCGGTATCCAGTAGCGTTTGCATCGGCCCCAGCAAGTCGGCCAGCTCCTGCACGCGCTCGGCGAGTCGGTCCGTAGTCACGGGCGGCAAGCCCAGTTGGGCGCACAGCTCGGGGCGGGCCTGCTCCCATTCCGCGGGTGGGATGAGGTAGCTGCTCAAGTCGGCGTAGCGGTGCGACGGGGCCACGTACACGTCGCCCGAGCGCAGCCGCTCGCGCAGCGTGGCCAGCACGGCCAGCTCGTAGGCCGGCCGCTGCTGCTCCGCGCTCAGCTGGTCCCCCAGCACGAACTTGCGCCAGGTCGGTTTGAGGAAGCCGGTCGGGGCCTGCGCAGGCAGCTTGCGCCGCCGACCGGCCTGCAACTCGCTGACCAGCCGCAGGGCGGCCCCGAAGTCGTCACCGGCAAAGCCCTGCTGGAACCCGAGCTGCTCCAGCAGCCGGGGCGTAAACTGTTTGAAGAGCGGGTATCGCTTGGCCAGGAAGCTCAGGTGCGAGTGGCGAGTCGGGTAGAGCATCGTTTGCACGGCCTCCCACGCCAGCACCAGGTCCTCGCGCGGCACCTGGTCGTAGATGCGCGGGCGTACCTGTCCGGCCGGGGTCTGGTCTTCGTCGAGCACGATTTCCACCGCCTGGGCCAGCGTGCGCAGGGCCGTATCCTTGGCCGCCGCGACCTGTTGCTGGTACTGGTCGTGCGCCCGGCGGGCCTTGGCCAGGCTCTGCTCCCAGAAGGCATCGACCATGCTCAGCACCTCGTCGGTCAGCGTCAGGTAGCTCTCGCGCACAAATGCCACGAGCACGGGGTAGCGCTTGGCGGCTGGCAGGCGCTCCAGGTGCCGATTCGAGCGGCTGCGGGCCAACAGCGCCAGGCGTTTCTGCCGGTTCGGGTGCAAACTGCTTACGTCCCAGCTCGCCACGCCGAGGCCGTCCAGATAGCGGAGCTTATCCAACGCGGTCACGATGGCCGCCGGATTGCTGACGGTAGCCGGCTGCACCAGCCAGCGGTGCCTGGTCAGCTGCCGCCCCGTTTCGGGCACCAGCAGCGCATCCAGCTGCTGGCGCACCTCGTCCGTGAGTAAGGGGGCCAGCCGCCGGTAGGTTTCCTGGGTGGCCAACTCGCTGATGCCCCCGACCAGGCGTTCCAGCGTGCCGATGGCCGGCCGCACGATGCGGGCCTGGTGCAGCTTCAGGCACGTCATGGCCAGCAGCGCCCGCTCGCCGTCGTGCTCCAGGGCGCGCTCCACCAGCCACGGCTCCAGCCAGGCGGCATCCAACGGCTCCCATTTCCGGTACCCCAGGTGCAGCAGCACGGCCAGGAAATGGTCGCTGCGGGTTTGTTGCCGCGCGCCGTAGTCGGCGAGGAGCACGGCGTCCGTCGTCAGCTGGGCGGCCACAAAAGCCACGGCTTCGGGCGGCAGCTGGCGCGCCCAGCCCTCGGGCAGAAAGCCCATCAGCCGCAATACGCCCACCTGCAAGGCTAAGCCCAGCCGGTTGGCCGCGCCGCGGAAGGGAAGTAGAAACGTGCGGTCGGCTTCCGTCAAGTGGAAGTGCTGGCGGATGTCGGCTTCGAGCAGCGTGGCGGGCACGGTCTGGTAGCGCAGGCGCTCGGGGGTGGTGAGAAACTCCTGCGGCATGGGGTATCAAAAAGGGGCGGCAAAACCACCCGCGTTTTGGGGGGCGGGAAGGCCGATTTTACGCCCCAAAAAGTAGCTTTGCAAAGGAACTCCTTTTTGATACCCCACATACCCGACTAACCGGCCCCCGTACGTGGCCCTGTAGGCTCGCGTCTCCACCCGCAACCGGGAGGACCCGGAAACGCAGCGACGGCCGCTGCGCGGGTTTTACCACGCACTTTTTCCTAAGCCCATGCTTACCCTACTACGCCCTTCCACTTGGCTGCTGCTGCCTTTCCTGCTCGCCTTGGGCTGCACCCAAACCAGCCCACCCCGTACCCTGCCCGTGACTGCGCCGCCCGATGTCCTCGCCACCTTGCCCATTGCCGTGCCCCGTGCGGCGAACCGCGTCGCCTCGTTCAGTAATAAAGTGGCGGCCTTCTACTGCGCCCAGACCCACGAGGTCACGCACCCGGAATACAGCTGGTTCGAGGGCCTGAACGTGGCCAAACAGCGCGTGTTTGGCGGCTATGACTTGTTTGTCGACGGGCAGCTGCTCGACAACCGCCAGGCAGCCGTCACCGTGTACCCCGAAAAGCTGGTGCGCCAGCACGGGCCCCAGTTGCAGGAAGAACTGTGGCTGTTCGACGAGAAAAACCTGCTCGAAGTGGACCTCACCGGGGCCAGCCAGCCGCTGGGCATCCAGCTCAAAGGCGACAAGGTGCGCCTGCTGCGCCAGCAGGGCGACGTGGCGTTATTCTCGGCCCGGGAAGGCTCCTTCGTGCTGGCCGTGGCCGCCCGCCAGCCCGGCCCGCTCACCGTGCAGGACCAGCGCGTCGTGGCGCCGGGCGACGGCTTTTTCATCGCCTGCGGCCGGGACGAAGCCGATGCCCTGGCCCTGCTGCGCGACGGCCAGCAGCACAGCGCGGCCCTGAAGCGGGCCCGCCAGCAGCGCCTGCGCCACCTGCTGGAAGCCAACGCCTACCTCACGTCGAGCAACGACTCGCTAACCCGGGCCCTGCGCTGGCTGGCCCTCACCACCGACCAGCTCGTGACCCGGCAGCAGGGCGACGGCATTTACGCGGGCCTGCCGTGGTTTAACGAGTACTGGGGGCGCGACGAGTTTATCTCCCTGCCCGGCGCGGTACTCGTCACCGGGCAGTTTGCGACCGCGCGGCAGATTCTGCGCTCCTTTGCCCAGTACCAGGAGCGCGACCCCCAGTCCAAGTTCTACGGCCGGGTGCCCAACATCGTCAACCCGAGCAACATCGACTACCACACCACCGACGGCACGCCCCGCTTCGTCCTGGCCCTGCAGGACTACGTGCGCTACTCCGGCGATACAGCTTTAGTGCGCGAGCTTTACCCTACGGTACAAGCCAGCATCGCGGGCGCGCTCCGGCACTGGACCGATGCCAAGGGCTACCTGCTCCACGAAGACAACGAGACGTGGATGGACGCCCGCGATGCCAACTTGGTGTCTTACACCCAGCGCGGCAGCCGGGCCAACGACATCCAGGCGCTCTGGTACCAGCAGCTGCGGGCCGGGGCGTACTTCGCGGCCCTGCTACACGACGGGGCGAGCCAGGCCCGCTGGAACCAGCTGGCCGAGCAAGTCAAAACGCACTTCGCCCAGGACTACCGCGATGCCGGGCACGACTACCTGGCCGACCGCCTCGACCACCAGGGCCGCCCCGATTTCACGCTGCGCCCCAACCAGCTCTTTGCCCTCGACCTGCTCCCAGACCCCGCCTTTACGCGGCAGGTGCTACGCAAAAGCTGGACCGAGCTGGTGTATCCCTGGGGCGTGGCCACTCTTGACCGGCACGACCCCAACTTTCACCCCTACCACCTCGCGCCCGGGTACTACCACAAAGACGCGGCCTACCACCGGGGCACCATCTGGCCCTGGCTCAACGGCATTGCCATGCAGCGCATGCTCGAAGCCGGGCAGGTTGAAACCGCCTGGCGGCTCTTCGTCAACACCAACCGCCAGGCCCTGACCCGGGGCGTGGTGGGGGGCCTGAGCGAAAACCTGGACGCCTATCCCCATCCGGGCCAGCAGTGGCCCAAGCTCACTGGCGCCTACCTGCAGGCCTGGTCCAATGCCGAGCAGCTGCGCGTGTGGTACCAGTACTTTCTGGGCATCCGGCCCGATGTGCCCAACCACCTGCTCACGCTGGCCCCCCGCCTGCCGGCCGAGCTGACGGAGCTGAGCTACCGCTTCACCGTGGGGCAAAGCCAGGTGGCGGGTCACTACCAGGCGGCCCCCACGCCCACCTACTCGTACACGTTTGCGGACGGCGCGCTGACGGCGCGGGTGGACGTGCTGCCCTTTGAGCCGGTGGCAGTGGCGGTGCCGGCGGGAGCTACCCTGCGCGTGACCGCCGCCCGCCAGCAGCTCACGCTGCAACTGCTGGATAAGCAGGGCCAAGTCCTGTCGACGCAGACGGCCACTCCCTCGGCTGCCCGGCTGGCTCGGCAGCAGCAAGACGACCAGGTGCTGGCGCGGCTACCCTTCTGCCAGCCGCTGCCCCTGAGCAGCCACCCCGTACTGAATGCCGCCAAAAAATGAAGGTCCGCGCCCCTGGACTGGCACAGCTTCGGATGATGACCACGCTACGTGAACCCCCACGGGGTTAATCCTTCTGGACAACTACTTGCTCCCAGCTTCTAACCCACCGCCATGCCGGCTCACTCAACTGCCCCACTCAAGCGCGTAGGACTTTACGCCCGCGTTTCCACTCTCGACAAGGGCCAGGACCCCGAAACGCAGCTGCGGCCGCTGCGCGAGTACGCCCAGCACCGGGGCTTCGTCGTGGTGGAAGAGTATGTCGACCAGGCCTCGGGCACCAGTGAGGACCGGACCCACTACAAACGCTTGCTGGCGGCGGCCAAAAAACGGCAGCTCGATGCCGTGTTGGTCTGGCGCTACGACCGCTTTGCCCGCTCCACGCAGGCGCTGGTCAACGCGCTACAGGAATTTCAACGGCTGGGCGTAGACTTCATCTCCTACCAGGAAAACATTGATACCACCACGCCCACGGGCGAGCTGATTTTCCACGTCATGGCCTCGCTGGCCCAGTTTGAGAGCGCGCTTATCAGCCAGCGCGTGCGCGCCGGCATGGCCCGCGCCAAAGCCCAGGGCAAGCACGTGGCCCGTCCCCCGCTCGCCCAAGCCAAGCAGGAGGCCATTGCGCAGCTCCTGCGCGAAGGCCTGTCCATGAACCAGGTCAGCAAGCAGTTAAACGTGGCCTACGGCACGGTTTACAACTATGCCCAGAAGCTAAAAAGTGCTTAGCGTGTAAATCCGCCCTTTTGGAAGAAGAACCCCTATTAAGCCACTATTTGGTTAATTTTCAATCAACATTGATTACATTTGATTGAAAATTAACCCGTCTTCTTTTTTCGTGGCTTACCACAAACGTCCGGCGCAGGCGCGCGCCTGCGCCCACTGCGGCGCCGTCTTTTCGGCCGCCCACAAAAGCCGGCGCTACTGCAGCTCGTCCTGCAACACGCTCGCCTGGCGCGCCCGCCGCGCCCTGGCGGGCCCCCTGGCGCCGGCTCCCCGCGCCGTCCCGGAGGCCCCACCCGCCGCCGAGGCCGGGCCGCAGGCGCTGGATTTTTCCTTCCGCAACGTGGGGGTCATTGCCGTGGGCACGGCCGTGGGGCAGTTGGCCGTGCAAGCCGGCACGTACGCGGTGCGGGCCCTGGCCCGCCCGGCGCCCGACGCCTGGGTGCCGGCCGAGCTGCGCGGGTCCACGGGCCTGCGCCAGTGGGTGCAGCTGCCGGGCTGGCCCGCCGCGCAGCTGGCCGTGCAGGGGGTGTACCGCGGGCACGTGTTCCACTACTGCGCCGCCGCGGGCGTGCTCTTCGGCGAAACCACCGCGGGCGCGTGGCTGCCCATCGCCTCCCGTGCGCAGTTAGACCACCTGCTGCCGCCGGAACGCGTGCGGCCGTTGGTCCCAGCGTATCCCTCCCCTACCCCGCCGGCCCTGCCCGCGGCGGGCACTTACGATAACAGCAAGTAAGCTGGTCCCAGAAGCACCGGTTATGTTAAATTAGTTACTTCATGTTAGGAATCTTCTTTTTGAGTTTCTCTTTTGCCTTAGGTGGCAGCTCACGATTTGCCTCAGGCTTATCAGCAAAAAAAGCTGTGAGAGCTTCCTCTAAGATATCTTGAATCTCCATGCCACCCCAGCATTCAAATTGCTTGAGGCGCAGAAAGGTCTCAGGGGTTAATTGGTTAGTAAATGGCACCTTGGCTTTTGACATTTCCTTCATTGGTGAAGGCGTCTCTGCTCTACTGCTCATTGTAGTCTGAGCAGGTAAGTCGTAAAGCAATGCGTCTGCATCCCGTGCTGGAACGGACTCAACCTTGGTCATATTGCCGACCATGCTCATCTTGCCTGACTTTTTCATATTTATCATATTTATGATATGTATGAGATTTACCTACTTGAGCTTTTGTAGGATTTCGCTTGTTAAGTTCTTATAGTCCAATGCGCCATTGGACTGAGGGGCCCAAGAGAAAATACTTTGCTGCATACTCTGGGACTCTGGGAGAGCCACGTTCTCACGAATCGTTGTTTGCATGACTAAAGGCCCGAGAGTGGGGTCGTCTTGCAATTGTTGTACAACTTGATGGTGGAGAGCTCGGCGATATGATGAGGCATATTCAGTGAAGAAAATTCCCCCGACGCGGAGCTTCGGATTGAAGTTCTTCTGCAAGCGCGAGCACATATCTAATAGTGCTGTCATTCCTTCGTTGCCAAAGAATTCTGGATGCAAAGGCACAAAAACTGCTTCACTAGCTACCAAAGATGCCACCGTCAAAGCTGCAAGTGAGGGCGGAGTATCAATTACAACATAATCGACATCCTTAACCCCCGCCAGCTGGTCTCTTAGAAAGAAAATATAATCAGGCTGGGTGCCAAAGACCTTCTCTTGCTGTGCTAGAGAACGTTCGGCCCGAACTAGTTGCAAGTTTGGACCAACACGGTAGAGTGCTTCTGCTAGGCTTACTTTCTCTTCTAGTACCTCACCAATATGATGTCTTCCGGTGGGCACCTTAAACGTTTTGCTAGCATTGGCTTGTGGGTCACAATCAAGCAAGGCTACTTGAAAGCCTTGTTCCCCTAAAGCGTGGGCTACACATAATGCGGATGTGGTTTTTCCCACACCACCCTTGTTATTAGCAAAAGAGAGAATATGCATGAATGAGGAGGTTGCTTAAGCCGCAAAGCTAACTAAAGCCATCAACATCATACATACTATAAATACATATTTTTCATAAATATGATAAATATGTGTGCTCCACCGCTTACCATATTTATCATCCATAAAGTCATTAACTAGTCTTTGACTAACCAATCCACTCCGCTTGCATCTTGAATTCTTCGGAAACCCTGTGATAGATACACGAGCTCTACATTCTCTTCGAATGTTGCTCCTTTAGCCAGGCCCTTACGTTGCATGAGCTCATAAGCCTCGCGAACTTCTGCTAGCTTGTAACGCAGCACTTCTGCAACAGCTTTCGTGTTTTTGCGAGTAGCAGCTTTCTGACGTACTTCAAGTGACTTCCGGTAGTCCTCGAGTGCATGCCCTTTGGTAATGGCAGTAAATACTGCCCCGGCAAGGCTGCTGATTTTGCCTTTGCTGCTTTTGACTCGTTGTTGGCTAACAACAAATAGTACGTAGGCAGGGTCAATTTCTCCTTGCTCTATAAGGGCATTAATCGTTTCAATGCTACTTGTTGAAACGCCAACATCTACCAATGCCTTTTGCCACTCACTCAGTGGCAATGCAGAAGGCAGCAACGCCTCGCTGCCAACGGGTGTGAACCGAAAACGAATTTGTTCGACTCCCTTGCCAGTGCCCCGCAAAAGGTCGTATTCGAAGGCCAGATTGGTTTGAGCAAGCTCCGACTTAGCCCGGTCTAATACCCGCATTTTGAATAATGGAAACTGCTTATACTGCCCCTCCAAATCCAAAAGTCGTTTGAGGTCATCAACGCGGACCGTCCGAGAGCCAAAGCTCCCATATTGCTTAAGGAGCCAGTAGATTCGGTAGGAGTGAGCGCTCTTAAGCTTTAGCAGCTGCATTAATTGAGCTTGCGTAAAGTTCCCTTCATTAAGCTGAAGTAGATGTTCACGGACCCGGTCATTGAACCTAACAACGAGGGCTCTTTCCTCGCTGCTATAATCGGCGTAAGCCATCAAGGGAGTGTTGGAAAAGCTAGGAGCATCCTCAATTGACTTGCTGGTTCTCTTCTTTTTGCTTGGGCGCTCAATGTAGATGACCCGGGAGGCCAGCAGTGCACACATATCCTTGAGTTGCTGGTAGTCATTACTACTTGGACGACGGCCCGATAACGCGACAACTTCTGTAACTGGAATGTGCATTTCACTGAATTCGGTATCATCTCTATGAATCCGAGACAGCATCGCCATAAACAAGCGCATTTCTAAAGTAGTGAGCGCAAAACGGGCGTTCACTAAATCGTTGCGTTGAACAACTAGTTTATTAGTACTCTCTAGCTTAGGATTTTCGAACAACGCAACTTGCATAGGACGGTGGGGTAGGGGCCGATTACTATGCAATCTATTACAAAAAACTGTTCTGTAATAGATATTCGTGCTTTTAGTAATAAGAGGTTGTATGCAAATCGTGCTTCTAGTAATACTCCTTCGTGCTTTTTGTAATGCTTGTTCGTGCTTTTTGTAATAGCTAATTCGTGCTTTTTGTAATATTTTTACTATGTTTTATCCTGGATATCAATAGCTTACGCAGACTATAATATAGGTAATACTATAAATAAAAAAAACGACCGTTAAAAAAGAGGCCGTTTTGATTTGTTTATTTTTTTCGTTTTTGAGCAACTCAACTCCAACCTATTACTGCAAAAAGGGCTTGTTGCGGCCAAATGTTTTTTCGTGCTTTTTGTAATAGCATATGCAATCATATTACCTGTAAATAATTGTCTACCAATGGAATTGCTGGTAATTCAGCTTGTTCTTGTGGATTAGCTATTACAAAAAGCACGAAAGCCACGCCAAAAGCAAGTTAGCCGTTCGAGAAAGTGTCTGTATTACAAAAAGCACGAAGGGCATCTCTTTTTGTAATACATATTAGTCGTGCTTTTTGTAATAGAAGTAGGTAGGAACTTGAGCACTCTATTTGGATAGCAGCAAATTGACATGGCTCTGAGAACGCCAATTTCCTAATACCGCTTTAGAGCCTTTTAGTAGTTGCAATCCAATTAGATAAGGGTATAAAAAAGTACTAAATTGCGTAAATGATTGTACTACTTTATACTTATCACCGTACTTGATTTCAACATATTACGTGCCTGTCACTACGGATTTGAAGCGGATAATTGTGTCGCGTTTCAAGGCCCGTAACTTGCCCGCTAAATTGCTGATTCCTTTCCGCGCCTGTCTCACCGGAGCCCACGGGCAGCCTGCCGCCTGAACGACCATGAAGACCCTGGCCGACATTCTTGCCACCACCCTTACGCTGGCGGGCGAGGTGCAGGTCCGCTTTGACGCCCGCCGGCGCACCGACCCGCCCGAGACGGTGCGCGGCCGCTTCTTCCTGCTTCTCGACGAGGGCGACCCGGTGGTGCTCGGCGAAGTCGTCTACACGGTCGCGTTCCTCACCCAGGCCCACGAGTACCTGCTCCACGCCTACGTGGGCCAGGATGCCGAAGAGCTACTTAATCGCCTCGCCGAGGCCGAACCCGACTTATAAAACCTATCCTTTCTCTCCCCTTTGCGCCCCCTGCGCGCTTGGCTGGAGCGACCTTGCTCGTTGCCGGTACGCCTATCAGCAGCTCGTAGCTCGAAGTAGTAGGCCGCACAGCACAGCACAGGAGGGGCTGTTATAACGTTTGTTGAACGAGCGTTTGAAAAACGTTATAGGCCGTAGCTTTGCCAGAAATCGCCCCCGACCATGGCTGCTGCCCTTCCTTCTTACGTGCCCTACTTCCGCGTGAGCACCGCCCGCCAGGGCCAGTCCGGCCTGGGGCTCGAAGCCCAGCAAGCCGCCGTGCGCGCCTTCGTCCAGGACCCGGCCCAGCTGCTGACCGAATACGTCGAGGTGGAGAGCGGGAAGAAGAACCAGCGGCCCCAGCTGCTGGCGGCCATCGCCGAAGCCAGAAGGGTAGGGGCGACGCTGCTCATTGCCAAGTTGGACCGATTGTCGAGGAACGCGGGGTTCATCTTCGCCCTGCGCGACTCGGGGGTGGCCTTCGTCTGCTGCGACATGCCCGACGCGAATACGTTGACGGTAGGCCTGTTCGCCGTCATCGCCCAGCACGAGCGGGAGACGATTTCCAAACGCACCAAGGACGCTCTCACGGCCAAGAAGGCCCGGGGAGCCAAACTGGGCACGCCGGCCAACTTGACGAGGGAGGCCATTGCCAGGAGCCAGGTCGTACGCCAGGAAAACGCCCGCACCAACCAGCAGAACCAGCAAGCCACCCGACTTGGAGGACTGTTGCACGCCCAGGGCCACACGCTGCAGCAGATTGCCCACGAACTCAACGAAGGCGGCTACCGCACGCGAAGAGGGAAGCTGTTCCTGCCCATGTCCGTGCAACGGCTGCTACAGCGACAAATGGCATCATGAAGCCTTTGTATTGAGGATTTATACTTCACCCTGCCTCTTCAACAGTTTCTGCTTGACATAACGTCTTTTATATCAATGGCGATAGGTCTATATCTGCACCTGGGCGCAGCACAACGCCTGTTTCCGTGAAGAAAGAGTTGGCACGCTGATTTCGCCCTTCATTGAATTGTGGCTGTGCTTTGTTAGCCACATAAGCCCTTCGCACCCTGTATTGCTCTAAGTCGTGTGAGGCCCTGAACTCAGTTATTGTGGCCTGCACTTGTCCAACAGCACCTTTTAGCCAGTCTCTTTTCTTGTCTTTTAGTTCGACAAAAATGATATTTTCTTCATAGAGTAAAATGAGGTGGTCCATTTACGCTGGACAGTTTAGGGCGTTAAGTTGAAGGAGTTGTTGGTGAGTGTGATACGGCGTCTGG
>NZ_JAERQF010000004.1 GCF_016734815.1 Hymenobacter rubidus | reverse complement strand
CACCCGAGAGGCGCTGGAAAGCGTTATCCAGACCGCCACGGAATGGATAAGCGAACAGGACGCTAAAAACTGGTTTGGCCATTGTGGCTACCACGTACACTAACTTGAAACCCGCTCTAGTAAGATATTGCGCTCGTACAGCACTTGTTGCAACTTCTTAGACCATACATCCCAATTAAGCGTGTGTTCGTACTGTTGCCGGCTTCTATATCGTAATTGCTGGTATGAAGTCGGATCAGCCAATATTTTTTGTATACGAAGTGCAAAATCGTGCCCAGTGGCTGACAATGGGAGCATAAAGCCATTCACTCCCTCTTGTATGAAGCTGCTAATTCCCCCAACATTAGTGGTGAAGACTGGTAAGCCAAAAGCATTTGCGTCGCAGAAGGCAATAGCAGCGCACTCAGCCCGAGAAGGCATTAAAAAGAAGTCAGCCGTACTGAAAAGTTCATGAAGTTGGGCTTGGTCAGCCGCAATACCCATATTCAAGTACGGAATAGTGCGGAAACCCGGATTAATGTAGTTTTCGGGGTCAGGTGGAGTGCAACCGACTACTGTCAGCGTAGCAGGTATACCTAATTCCTGAAGCGTTATCATGGTACCATAGGCTATGTCTCCTCCCTTTCGTCCCCACTCGCCCCCAAGCAAGAACAGGCGACAGCCACTAGGTAACAATTGGTGGCGTAACGCTTCGTCGTGGGTAGGTGGAAAAGGGTAGTTTGCACCAAAAGGGATGACTGTTACTTTACCAGCCGATATATCGTAGTCCTGCCGAGCGGATGTTGCGGCCCAATTAGAAGAATAACATACAAGACTGGCTTGGCTTAGTGCTCTTTTCTCCAAATGATTCAACTCAGATTTGCTTATATCTAATAAACCTGTTAGGCCTGGGTAAAAGTCGATTAGCTGTGTTAGGGTGGAATCTTCTATATATACAATGGGTATTTTAGTGCTTAGATATGCAATTTCTGTGAAAGCTGCTGGAGCTACCAACAAATCAAAGTGTTGACGTGCAAGCTTACGTTTGAAAACCCAAGAATACCACCGTGCTACAGCAACACTCCACCCGTAATGGTAGCGCTTACGAAGAAGAGGCCCAATCAACCAGCTGTTGAGTCGGTCACCAAGTGCAAAGGGCCAACGCATGTGTATGGGCCCTAGTGCAATCACTTCACCTAGGTTACGCTCTAAGGCTTTAAAAATAGAATAGTGTACCCCTGACCACGAGCGCCGGTTGAGAGGGTCGGTGCTGGTGATGAAGCCAATGCGCAGGCGATTGCCAGTACCAATATCCATTGTCGAAAAAAATATTTAGTTAGAAAGACACTATCTCCGTATCCAAGATGGATTAATAATTTCGCTACGGATAATTGTAGCAATTGGAATTTGTAGTAAAAGCTAATTCACGGGCGCGCGCACATAATTGGCGACATACCAGTTCCACGTACGCTCAAGCATTTCCTCAAATGGGGCTACTGGCTGCCATCCAGTATGATTAAGCAATTTTGTAGTATCTAATATATTGATTTTCACATCGAATAGCCTAGCAGGCAATACTTGGATACGTGATTCAATGCCTTGGGCAGCAGCTAATGGCAACAAAAAATCAAGCACTTGCTTATTGCTGTAACCTATACCGCTACCAATATTATAAACCTCGCCTGGCTGGCCGTCAATTAATGCGGCAACAATCCCACTTGCCATGTCTTGCACATGTAAGTAGTCTCTTACTGTGCCTTCTTGCCCAAAGATGTTTATAATCCTTCTGTCTAGCAAGGAAGCAATGGCTGTTCCAATAAAGCCTTGGCCCGCGTATACTCGTTGTCCTTCTCCAAAAGCGTTAGCTGGCCGAACGCACACAATGGGCAACTGAGTCATATGGTAGTAAAAGTGTGCGTATTTCTCGAGCGCCAATTTGGTAATGCCGTAAGGCGAAATTGGATTAGTTGGGTGGCCTTCAGTAAGAGGCAGGAACTGCGCGGGACCATACACCGTGCCACCTGATGAAATCCATACAAACTTGCGTAGAGGGTGTTTGGCAGCATGTTCGAACAATCGTACGGTTTCCGGAATGTTAACCAAGATATCATGAACTGGGTTTTGGAAACTAGTCTGAGGAACGGTGGCATATGCTAAATCCACAATTTCGTCAACACTGCTCAGAGTTTGCGTCATGAGTTCGTCAGAGGTTTCGAGTGGATGGTGTACATAACGCACCCCATCCGGTAAATGAGGTGCTTCGTTTTCGCGGCCAACCACGACTAATTTACGGTCACCGCGCAAAAGAAGTTCTTCAACTACGGCTCTGCCTATAAATCCAGCTCCTCCAATGATACAAGTAGTCAACATTTGGCAAATTTTAATTTACGTGTTCAAAATTGCTCGATTAAATACTTGTTTTTGTACATACTGCTATGCAAGCACACATATACTAATACTAATGTGATTGCATCATCATATTTCACAAGTGCCCTTTGCGTGCAACCTTAATTATAAGCTTCATCCGCTTTTTTATTCTTTCGACAAGTGGCTCAGTATGCAAATGAGGTAATTGAACGGTAGACAAAGCAAAATTAAAGGCTGCTTCGTATAAATTGCGGCCAGACTTATCGCTATTTTGTTTTAGAAACCGAGGAATCATAATGTTAAAAACATTTTTTAATCCCTTTATCCAATAATGCTCTATATAGTTTTCAGTGGATTTCACAGTAGTGTGAGTTTGCAAAATATAGGATGTCGCAAATTGCTCCACTATAAAAGCAGAGCATTTGCTATATATTTCATCGGTGAGTTCGATAATTGAATCAACCAATTTGCAATCTTTGTAGCTTATGCCAATAATTCCAGCATTCCACATCATGGTTGCAATGGGTATTGTGACTTCTTGACCACCTATAGAATACTTGTAACGCTTAAGAGCTTGCCGTAAGCTGAACCAATGAATAGGCTCAATGGGCCCAGCATCAACAAAATTATATTCTTCAATATTCATAATTGAATAACCTGGCTTGATATTCTGAAATAATGGCATTGGATTATGCAAAAAATAAGTATCTGTATCAACGTAAAGCAAATTACACTTATATTTTAAAAAAAACTCTTTCAGAATAAGGGGTTTTATACGGAAAACAAAATCATCCGGACCACGAAATTGCTTTATTTGTTCTCTAGAAATAATTTCTAATTTCACAGGAAGCCCTGTCAAGTATTTATCAAACAAAGCACAACTACTATCAGTGTAAATAACAATTAAAAAATCGTTGATATTAGCTCCAATATGATGACATAATGTATATATTGAGAGTATAGCCTGATATTTACCTGACTCTAGCCCATAAGCTAAGTAAACCATTGCTAATTTGGATTTTTCCTCACTCGTGTTCATATCAATTTAAGCTTTAGGTTTTTCAGTGTTTTTCTGAGCGTGTCACAGGCAATTGCAATGTCAATTGCACTGAAATAGTATTATTACCCAAACTATACTTGGCTAATGAGAATTTCTACAAATAATTTGCCATTTTAGGCGCGTAAAAGCTTTTGACCATATACAGAGGCCGGTTACGCGCTGCATCCAAGCCGCGCCACACATACTCACCGATAACTCCCAGAGCAACCATCTGGAAAGCGGAAACGAATAACAGAACAACCATGAGTGTTGTCCAGCCTGCTGGTTCGTCAGGATGTAAAATCTTTAGGGCGATTACGTAGAAGCCGTAAAGTAAAGCCGTGAGCCCAAGCACCAAGCCCACCACCGAAATAGCGCGAATGGGTACAAATGAAAAGGCCAATAGCGAGTCAACCAGAAGCTTAATTTTTTTGGATAGTGTCCAACGCGATTTGCCAATGGTCCGCTTACGCCGCACATAAGGGATGTTGACATAAGTAAATCCCATCCAAACCATAAGGTAAAAAACGTTGGAATTGCGCTCTTGTAACTTTACCACTTCTTCTGATACCTGACGGTCAAAGAAGACAAAATCAAAGCCGCCTTCGGGAATATTATGAAGGGCTAAGCGCTTCATTAGCCAATGGAAGCCGGCGGCTAATAGTTGTGAAAAGCCTGTTTCCTCCCGTTGCTGCCGGTTTCCTATCACTAATTTGAAGCCTTGTTTCCAATACTCATACATCTGCACCATTAATTCGGGCGGGTCCTGCAAATCGGCAGTAATAACTGATAGGCACTCGCCGGAAGCGTGGGCCATGCCTGCAATAATGGCGTTGTAGGAGCCCACATTGGCAACTAGGTCGACCACCCGTATGCGGTAAGGGTGCAGTGTTTGGGCCCGTAATAGTTCACGCAAGGTATTATCACCGGAGCCATCGTTCACAAACACATATTCGAAGCTTACTTCCGGGGGGAAGTTAGCTTCGTTGGCCAATAGTTCCTGCACCGTAACGGGGATATTCTCCTCGTTGAAGTAGCATGGAACAATAATGGATAGAGTAGGCATATCCGTTATTGGTGCTGAAAGGAACGGATAGCGCCCGCAACGGCTTGGACCTGAGCTTCATTCATGCCAGGCCACATGGGCAAGCTGAGGCAGGTAGCTGCCAGTTCTTCCGCAACGGGAAAGCTTCCGGCTGGCAACTGCAAAGACTGATACGCTTGTTGGAGGTGCGGGGGCAACGGGTAGTGCACCTGAACACCAATACTTAGGGAAGTCAGGTGTTGGTGCAGCTCAGCGCGAAACGGTGTGTGTACTACATACTGATGAAAGACGTGGGTGGCTCCATCGGCGATGATGGGCAGGCGCAACTGCGGAATGTTGGCTAAATGCTGGTCGTACCAAGCGGCTATCTGCTGACGTTGCTGGGTCCAGCGGGGCAATTCTGGTAATTTTACGCGGAGTAGTGCGGCCTGCAGCTCATCGAGGCGGGAGTTGTATCCCAAGGCTTCATTATAATACTTCTGCTGTGACCCGTAGTTGCGCAGCACGCGCACTTTCTGTGCAAGTTCTGCTGAATTGGTAGTCACGGCACCGGCATCGCCCAGGGCACCCAAATTTTTGCTTGGGTAAAAGCTTGTGCCATTGACATGGCCAAAGCTACCCGTAGGAATGCCGGCAAATGCTGCTCCTTGAGCCTGGGCATTGTCTTCCACCACAAAAAGACCATGTTCCGTTGCTAAAGCCATTATTTCGGGCATGCGGCAAGCCTGACCGTACAGATGAACCGGCATAATAGCCTTGGTGCGGGGCGTAATAGCTACCCCAATGCCATTGGGGTCGAGGTTGCTCGTGGCGGGGTCTGGCTCTACAGGTACAAGGGTGGCCCCCACCTGCGTAACGGCCAGCCAAGTCGCGATGTAGGTATTGGACGGAACAATAACCTCGTCACCGGGGCCAATCCCCAAAGCGCGCAGCGCTAACACCAAGGCATCAAGGCCATTGGCGACACCTACGGCATGCGCTACTTGATTAAAGGAGGCATATTCTTGTTCGAACTGTTCCACTTCATTGCCCAGTACATACCACTGTGAGTCATACACGCGGGTAAATGCGGCCATCAGTGCTTCTCGCAATGGGGCGTGCTGGGGCTCGAATGAAAATGCCGGAACATTCATGGGGCAAAGTTAACGGCTATGACACGCCAATACGTGACTTGTCGCTCCTAAACGGAAGCCAAGCTTCTCGCACGTTCGGAATACGGCGTGATTGGTGGCAGGGGTTGTCATGAGTACAGCCTCATGGCCAAGCGTTTGGGCGCGGTGCAGGGTTTCAGCAACCAGTTTCACGTGCCAGCCCCGATTAGCCGCTCCTACTGCGGTGAGCAAGACCCGCGAAAGCCGAGTACCCAATGCAACGGCATCGGTCTCTAAATCACTAATAGCTAAAAAGGAATCTACCGCTAGCCCGGCTATATCGGGCACTAACACGGTGGTGGCCAAGCCCGCGGCAACTGTATTTTCGGCGTAGCGCGCCAAATACACATCGGCCCGAACGTCTCCAAACCAAGGGTCAGCATGTACCCGGTCATAGGGATTTCTGGCAGCGGCGGCGATGCGTCCGATAAGTGCGGCCTCTCCTGCCTCGGCGGCGCGAACAGGATACGATGCATGAGTAAACTGCGAAAGTTTGTCCCGGTAATAGGTTAAACGGGTTTCTACGAGACTCCAGCCCGCCCCGGTAAGGCCCTGCAGAAGTCGGATGTCTTCGGCAGGTACGATAGCAAAGGCATGGTGCGTTGGATGACGGGTAGATAGTTGAAGGCGTAGGTTCTGGGCAGCTTCTACTAAATCCTGAACGGTAGTGCCGTTCTTAAAAAGACCCGTGAAGACGCGAAACATCGGCACGCCAAAATAATCGGTGTCCCATGATAGTTGCTGCATTAGCCATTGGGTCCCCGGACTATCATACACCTCGGTTCCGGGTTTCTGCCCCCAGGCCAATACCAGGCCCGTTCCAAAAAGCGCCTGCTGCCGCGAGACGGATAAGTGCCGCAGAAAATAGTAGGGCGAATAGTAGGTCAGTGCGGCTTCCCGAGCAGCAACCAGTTCGGCTAAGACTTGGGGGCCCATATCCGACGAAATTCTTCGTAATCCCGGATGTAATCGGCGGCCGAAAAGGGCTGGGACGCCAATACCAACTGCACAGCTGAGTGCGAATACTGCATGGTGTGCCAGGAGCACGGCGGCACGTAAAGCCCTACGTTGGGGTCTTCCAAACGGAAAATATGGATGGTCCCGTCAGCTAGCTCTGTAGTCAGGGTGATGCGTCCAGACACGGCAATTACGACCTGCTCAGTAAGCATGTGGGCATGACGGCCCCGCACAATGCTTTCCGGCGTGTAGTACGTCCAAAAGACCCGTTGCACGGCAAACGGCAACGGGCCCTGAACATTTTCACTTACCGAAATGTAGCCGATATCCGGCGCCCCCAGCTTTGGAAACTGGATAAGATATGGGGCAGGATATTCGGCCATGCACTTAGAGTTAGCATAAGCCGGTGGTCCTTTCGGCTACTAGCGGCTTATCATTACCAATTACTTAACGTGTTCTTTAAAATATTCCAGCGTGCGACGCAGGCCTTCGGCGCGGTCCACCTTGGGTTCCCAGCCCAGAATTTCCTTGGCCTTGGTAATGTCTGGACGGCGCTTCATGGGGTCGTTCTCAGGCAATGCCTGATAAGTAGGCTTAAACTCAACGCCGGTGAGGCGCGCAATTTCTTCGCCGAATTCCTTGATGGTGATTTCCGACGGATTGCCGATGTTCACAGGCAGGTGGTAGTCACTCAGCAACAGGCGATATATGCCTTCGACCAAGTCGTCAACATAGCAGAACGAGCGGGTCTGGGAACCGTCGCCGAATACGGTTAGGTTTTCGCCACGCAGAGCCTGCGAGAGGAAAGCCGGCAACACACGGCCATCGTCCAAGCGCATGCGCGGGCCATAGGTATTGAAAATGCGGATGATGCGGGTTTCCAGGCCGTGGTGGTTGTGGTAGGCCATGGTAATGGCTTCCTGGAAGCGCTTGGCCTCGTCGTAGCAGCCACGAGGGCCGACGGGGTTCACGTTGCCGAAATACTCTTCTACCTGGGGATGGATTTCAGGGTCACCATACACTTCCGAAGTGCTGGCAATTAGCATGCGGGCGCCTTTCACGCGGGCCAGGCCCAGCAAATTGTGCGTGCCGAGCGAACCGACTTTCAGGGTCTGAATCGGTATCTTCAGGTAGTCGATGGGCGAGGCGGGCGAGGCGAAATGCAGGATATAATCCAGCTTGCCGGGCACGAATACGAACTTGCTTACATCGGCTTGGTGGAACTCAAAATCGGGCCGGCCAAACAGGTGCTCGATGTTTTGGAGTGAACCTGTAATCAAGTTATCCATTGCTACCACGTGGTAGCCTTCGGCCAGGAACCGGTCGCAGAGATGTGAGCCCAGAAAACCGGCACCGCCGGTGATAAGGACACGTTTTTTTTCTTCAGCCATTGGGAATTTGTCAATTCGTTGGTCATGCTGGGCGCAACTGCCGCACCACGTTCTTTTTAATATGCTAGGCCTTTATGGGCTCTTTGTGGTCGGTTTTCACGCCAATGCAGTGATAGGCGAAGCCAAGGCTTTTCAATTCATTGGCGTCGTAGATGTTACGGCCATCGAAAATGACTTTTTGCTTCATCAGGCGCGCCACTACATCAAAGTTGGGCGAGCGGAAATCCGGCCACTCCGTTATCACCAACAACGCGTCGGCATCAATCAGGGCGGCGAATTCATCCTTCGCGTAGGTAATGCTACCGCCGAGTGTATGCTCAGCTTCGGGCATGGCCACGGGGTCGTAGGCCGTCACGGTGCAGCCGGCAGCCAGCAATTTTTCGATGATAACCAGCGAAGGCGCCTCGCGCATGTCATCCGTTTTAGGCTTGAACGACAAACCCCACAGCGCCATTTTCAGGCCCTTGAGTTCGCCGCCGAAATGGCGGCTCACTTTGTTGAACAGCACCGATTTCTGGTCCTCGTTCACGCTTTCCACGGCCTTCAATACCTGCATGTGGTAGCCGTTTTCCTCGGCCGTTTTGATGAGTGCCTTCACGTCTTTGGGGAAGCAGGAGCCCCCGTAGCCGATGCCTGGATAGATAAACTTGGTGCCAATGCGCGCATCGGAGCCAATGCCTTGTCGCACCTTGTTTACGTCAGCGCCCATGATTTCGCACAGGTTGGCAATGTCGTTCATGAAGCTGATTTTCGTGGCCAGCATAGAATTGGCCGCGTATTTCGTCATCTCCGCCGACGGGATATCCATGAAAATGATGGGGTGCCCGTTGAGCAGGAAGGGCTTGTATAACCGGCGCATCACCTCCTCGGCGCGGTCGGAGGAGATACCCACCACAATGCGGTCGGGCTTCAGGAAGTCGTCGATGGCAGCACCTTCTTTTAGGAATTCGGGGTTGGAAGCCACGTCAAATGCAACCTCGACGTTGCGCTTGGCCAGGGCTTGCTCAATCTCGGCGCGCACTTTGGCAGCCGTGCCCACTGGCACGGTGCTTTTGGTAACGATGACGCCGTAGCTGCTCATGTTTTCGCCAATGCCGCGGGCCACGGCCAGCACGTACTTCAAATCGGCCGAGCCGTCTTCACCGGGAGGCGTACCCACCGCAATGAAGGCCACGTCGCAGCCCTGAATGGCCTCGGCCAGGTTGGTGGAAAAATGCAGACGGCCTTTGTCTACGTTGCGGCTTACCATTTCCTCCAGGCCCGGCTCGTAAATCGGCAAAATGCCTTTGTGCAAATTGTCTATTTTCTTCTGGTCAATGTCGATGCAGGTCACGTCAATACCAACCTCGGCAAAACATGTACCCGTAACCAAACCGACGTAGCCGGTACCTACTACTGCTATTTTCATGTGAAATGTATTTGGGAAGAAACTGGGTTGTAGCTGCGTAAAATTAGTATTGGATGCCTTTCACCGACTTCGACAGGGCATTGGCTTCACCGGCCATGTACTGCTTCCACCAGGTTTGGAACACAATGAGGCCCCAGATGCGGGCGTGTACATCGCCGGGGCTGCGGGAGAAAAGTTGGGTTTTGAGGGCGCGAATGGCTTCCACATCAAAGATGCCCTGGCTTTCGATGAACTCATCGCGTAGCAAATCGTCTTCAATCAGGGAGCGCAGTTCGCCGCGCATCCACTTGAGCAGCGGCACCTCAAAGCCGTGCTTGGGACGGTCGTAAAGCTCAGCCGGCAGTTCGGAGCGGAATGCATCTTGGACGATGCGCTTTTTCATGGTGGCGTCCACCTTGCTGCTCACGGGCAGCGAGAAGGCGAAGTTGACCACTTTATAATCGAGGAATGGGGTACGGACTTCCAGCGAGTTGGCCATGCTCATCAGGTCCACTTTCGTGAGCATGTCGTAGGGCAGCACGAGGTTCATGTCCGTGAGCAATACCTCGTTGAGGTCGCCGTCGGCGTGGAGGTGCTCCAAGATGTCTTTGCGGCGCTTGGCGGCGAGCTTCTTGCCCACTTTGCGGCGACTGGCGGCGCTGAGCAGGTTGCGGGCATCGGCGGCGGAGGCGAAGCTGGCCCAGTCCCAGTACCGGTCTTTTACCCCGGCCAACATGCCACGCGAAAAGCGCTGGAGCTGACGGATACGGTTGCCAAAGAAGCCGTTGCGCGACTTGGGCAGCGCGTCCCACACGAAGCCCAGAGCCGTCACGGCTTCGGCCGCTACACCGCCTTGGCGCACCTTAAACTCGCCCATGTGCTTGTTGTAGCCGCCAAACATCTCATCGGCTCCGTCGCCGCTCAGGGCTACGGTTACTTGCTGGCGGGTGCGCTGGCTGAGGATGTACACCGCCAAGGCCGAGGAGTCGGCAAACGGCTCGTCGAGGTAGTCCAGCATTTGGTGGATGTGCTCGAACAGGTCGTCGTTGGTGAGCGAGAAAACGGTGTGGTTGGTCTTGTGGCGGGCGGCCACGAGGTTGGCGTACTTGGTTTCGTCGAAGAAAGGCTCGTCTTTAAAACCAATGCTGAACGTGTTGAGGTGCGGCGTGTGGCGGGCGGCCAGCGCCGTAATCACGCTGGAGTCGATGCCGCCGCTGAGGAAGGCCCCCAAGGGCACATCGGCCACGAGGCGGCGCTGCACGGCGCCGTCCATTAGCTCGACCAGCTTCTTTTGCTGCTGCTCGTAGCTGAGCTTGTTTTTGGCGACTTTTTTGGGGTCGTAGGGGATTTTATACCACGCTTTGCCGACCACCTTGTTGTCCTTGATGTAGAGGTAGTGGCCGGGCAGCATCTTCTTCACGCCCTTGAAAATGCTGGCGGGGCCGGGAATGTAGTTGAGCTGCAGGTATTGACTCAGGGCCACGTAGTCGAGCTTGCGTGGCACACCCAGCGCCATGATGGACTTCATCTCGGAAGCGAAGAAGAGCTTGTCCTCGTCGCGGTAGATGAGCAGGGGCTTCACACCGAAACGGTCGCGGGCAATGAGCAGTGAATTCTCTTCTTTGTCGTAGATAGCGAAGCCAAAAAAGCCGTTCAGCTTCTTGATAAAGCTGCGCCCTTCGGTGATGTAGAGCTGGAGAATGACCTCCGTATCCGTCTGCGAATGAAAGCGACAGCCACGCTTTATCAGCTTTTCGCGCAGCTCGCGGTAATTAAAAATTTCGCCGTTGAAGACGATGGTGTAGCGCCCCGACTCATCGGTCATCGGCTGGTTGCCGTCGGCCGACAGGTCGAGGATGGCCAGCCGGCGAAAACCCAGGCCGCACTGGTCGTACACGTAATGGCCTTCCGAATCGGGGCCGCGACGGATGATGGCGTCGGTGGACGCCTGCAGGTTGGCCAGTGACTGACGACCTGTTTCGGTAAAAGCAAATACTCCGGTTATTCCGCACATAGTAGCTCGCAAAAGTACGCCCCCGCAACCTAAAGGTCCGCGCCGAGGTATTGTGGATAGCACAATTGACTGCAAATTTTTCGCAGCCCCGTGTCATGATGGGTCGTGTGACGCAGTGGATTACTGATTTTCAAGCGGTTTCTACTGTTGAGCACGCCCTGCCCACGTTATTCACTCATTTTTCGCCCTGAGCCCCCAACACATGAAGCTTAACGAACAATTTCAAGCGGCCGCCCAGCAAATAAACAACCTTCCCGGCGACGTCGCGGCCAAGCATATGACCGAACTTTACGGCCTTTACAAGCAGGCCACCGAAGGCGACGTAAATATGCAGCCCGGTGAAGTAGATGCAACCGCTGCCGACCAGGCCAATGGCCCGGCCGGCCTGTCGCAGGCGCAGTGGGATTCGTGGAACCAATTCAAGGGGGTACCCGAAGAAGAAGCGAAGCGCCGTTACGTGGCCCGCGCTGCCGAGATTACGGGTACGGCAGGCGCGGGCACCGGGGCCAGCGAAGTGCCCACCGACGGCCAGACGGGTGCCCCCCGCACAACGGACCACGGCGGCCTGCGCGGCGATATCACAGCGGGCGCGCCCTATGGTGGCGAGGACAAGCTAAAAGGACAGCAGGCTACGTAAGCCACCGCTCAAAAGTATTTTCGCCGCACTGAAAAGCCGGTCCCTTGCTGGGGCTGGCTTTTCGTTTTGTTGAAAGTCGGATTATTCACACGGCACTGGTTTCTGGCCGGGAATTGTGCTGTATCATTGCCAGCGGCGGCACACACGGCGTGTGCTCTCCCTCATTTTGCGCTCAACCCATGGACCGTCGTCTTTTTTTGAATCAGGGCACCCGAGTTGCCCTAACCGCCGCGCTGTTGCCCGCCGTGGCCTGTCATGCTACTCCCGATAAGGCTGCCGCTGATACTCGCGCAGAAGCAGCCGGAGCAACAGGCCCTGAAAAAGCGGGCGATGAGCCCTTTGCGCTGCACGAGGCGACCGTGGCCGACTTGCAGGAGCGCATGGCCAAGGGGACCGAGACGGCCCGTAGCCTCTGCGAGAAATACCTTGCCCGCATCAAAGCCCTGAATGAAGCCGGGCCCATGCTGCGGGCCGTTATCGAAATTAACCCCGATGCCCTGAACCTCGCCGACGGCCTCGACCAGGCCAGAAAAGCAGGCAAGCTGCGGGGCCCGCTGCACGGCATTCCGGTGCTGATAAAGGACAACATCGATAGCGGCGACCAGATGATGACCACGGCCGGGGCTTCGGCGCTCGTCGGCCACAAGGCCCGGCAAGATGCCTTCATCGTGCAGAAGCTGCGGGCCGCCGGAGCCGTGCTGCTGGGCAAAACCAACCTCAGCGAGTGGGCCAACTTTCGCTCCTCGCACTCGGTGAGCGGCTGGAGCAGCCGGGGCCGCCAAAGCCGCAACCCTTACGTACTCGACCGGAACACCAGCGGCTCCAGCTCCGGCTCGGGCGCGGCCGTGGCCGCCAACCTTTGTGCCATGGCTATTGGCACCGAAACGGACGGCTCGGTGGTGTCGCCCTCGTCGGTGAACGGGTTGGTGGGTCTTAAGCCCACGGTAGGCCTACTAAGCCGTAGCGGAATTATTCCGATTTCGAGCACGCAGGACACCGCCGGCCCCATGGCCCGCACCGTGCGCGACGCGGCCCTGCTGCTGGGCGCACTGGCCGGCCCCGACCCCGCCGACCCCGCCAAACTGCCCATCCCGGCCGGTCCCCCCCCCGATTACACGGTTTTTCTCAAACCCAATGCGCTAAAAGGCCAGCGCCTGGGCGTGGAAAAAGCGCACCTGAACGGCCCGCCCAAAGTGGCCGCGCTGCTAAAAGCAGCCGTAGCCGCGCTCAAAGCCCAAGGCGCTACAATAGTCGAAGTCGAACTGAACAAGCTGGTAAACCCGCTGGGCGAGGCCGAATTCGACGTATTGCTTTATGAATTCAAGGAGGGCGTGAATAAATACTTGGCCGGCGCGGGCGCCACCGTAAAAAACCTGGCCGACGTCATTGCTTATAACAACGCCCACGCCGCCGAGGCCATGCCTGTTTTCGGGCAGGAAACCCTGATTCGGGCCGAAGCCACCGATGGCTTGGGCAATGCCAAGTACAAAGCCGCCGTGCAAAAAACTGTGGCCGGCGCCCGCCAGGCCATCGACGGGCTGCTGAAAGCCAACCGCCTGACGGCCATTATCGGCGTGACAACGGGCCCGGCCTGGTGCATCGATTGGGTGAATGGCGACTACTCCACGGGCGTCGATTTTTCTTCGCCAGCGGCCATGGCCGGCTACCCGCACCTCACCGTGCCCATGGGGCAGGTGCAGGGGCTGCCGGTAGGCTTGTCGTTTGTAGGGTCGGCCTACCAGGAAGGCCCGTTGCTGGCTTTCGGGTATGCGTATGAACAGGCCACGCATCACCGCACGGCCCCAAAATTTCTGCCGACGGTGGCGGTGTAACGGATTTATGCTGTCATGCTGAGCGCAGCAAAGGACCTTATCAGGTTTGTGCTAGTGGTTTGCTGCCACCAATGCTAGCGCGCCAAGGTCCTTTGCTGATGCTCAGGATGACAGGATTGAAAACGACTGCCTAAAAAATCTTGCCCGGGTTTAGAATCCCATGCGGGTCAAACACGCCCTTGATGCCACGCATCAGGTTCAGGTTGGCCTCTTTGAGGGCAATGCCGATGTAGCCCTTCTGCACCAGCCCGATGCCGTGCTCGCCGGAAATGGTGCCGCCCAGCTTCACGCAAAGCTCGAAAATTTCGCTGATGGGCTGGCGCAGGCCCACGTTCCACATCTCGTCGTCGAGGTCGCCGCGAATGATGTTAACGTGCAGGTTGCCGTCGCCGGCGTGGCCGTAGCACACGCTTTTGAAGCCGTAGCGGGTGCCGATTTCCTTTACTCCCTTCAGGAGCGTGGGCAGCTCGGCGCGGGGCACCACGGTATCTTCTTCCTTATACACAGAGTTGTAGCGCACCGAATTGCCAATGTTGCGACGGATGCGCCAGAGGTCGTCTTTCTGGCCGGCGGTGTCGGCCAGCAGGATTTCGCCCACGTCGTAGGTTTCGAGTACGCCGTACACCTGTTCGGCTTCTTTGTAAAGCTGGTCCAGGTCCTGACCATCCAACTCAATGAGGAGGTGGGCTTTGATGTCTTCGGGCAGCGTGAGCGGAATTTTCAGGTAATCGGAAGACCAGGCAATGGCTTCGCGTTCCATAAACTCCATGCCCGAGGGGATGATGCCGGCCCGGAATACCGCCGAAACGGCATCGGCGGCCTGGGCTTCCTGGCGGAAGGGCACCAGCATCAGGATGTTGTGCTGCGGATACGGCAGCAGCCGGAACACCACTTTGGTGATGATGCCCAACGTGCCCTCCGAACCCACCATCAGTTGGGTGAGGTTGTAGCCGGTGGAATTTTTGAGGGTGTTGGCAGCCGTCCAGATGACGTCGCCGGTAGGCAGCACCACTTGCAGGTTGAGCACATAGTCCTTGGTGGTGCCGTATTTCACGGCTTTGGGGCCGCCGCTGCTGTGGGCCAGGTTGCCGCCCAGGGTGCAGCTGCCTTTGCTGGCCGGGTCGGGCGGATAGAACAGGCCCACTTCCTTCACCGCATTCTGAAACACCTCGTTTATCACGCCCGGCTCCACGGTGGCTTGCAGGTTGCGCTCGTCAATCTGAATGATGTTGTTGAGCCGCTCGGTGCTGAGCACCACGCCGTGGTGGATGGGCAGCGCGCCGCCGCTCAGGCCAGTGCCGGCCCCGCGGGGCGTGACGGGAAGGCGGTGCTGGTGGCACAGGCGCATGACGGCGCCAATTTCCTCGGCCGAGCCGGGGCGCAACACCACGTCGGGGGCATAGTGAAAGTCTTCGGTGTGGTCGCGGCCGTAGTCGGCGTAAGCATCGGCGGTGGCGGCCGCTTCGGCGCGCTGGGCCGTGAGCACGTGCGCGGGGCCCACAATTGCCTCGAAGGCCACAATGAGTTCGGGGGTCAGGTCGTTAAAATTCATGAGCGGCAAAACTAGAAAGGCCGCGCAAACTATCTTTGCGGCCGATGGGGAGGGTGACAACGAAGATACTACCACTGCTGCTGGCCTTGGCTCTTTTGGCAGGCTGCCACCGCAAGCTCAACTACCGCGACGGCCAGTACCGCTCGGCCCGCGAGATGGTACGCCTCAAAAAAGGCGGCAGCCGCGTGGTGGCACGCCCCGCCGGCAAAACCAAAGTACTGGGTACCACGCCCAGCGGCGGCAAAACCAAAGTAGTGGTGAAGCGCCCGGCCCGCGTGGGCAGCGCTACGGGCACGCTGGCCTCGGTGATTGAGGCAGCCCGCTCCTACCAGGGCACTCCCTACCTCTACGGCGGCACTACGCGGCTGGGCCTCGACTGTTCTGGTTTATTACAACTTTCCTTTGGCGAAGCCGGGGTAACGATTCCCCGCTCGTCTAACGAACAGGCCGTGTGGGGCGACCCGGTGAAGACCACCGACCTGCAACCCGGTGATTTAGTATTTTTTGGGGCCTCGCCGGGCAGCCGCACCATCACGCACGTGGGCCTGGTAACGGTGGTGGATGAGGAGGGTGTTGATTTCATTCACGCGTCTACTTCGCTGGGAGTAGTGGAAAATAGCTTGGAATCCGATTATTACCTGAGCCGTTTTATTCGGGCGGTGCGGCCCCGATTGTGAGGCGTGCCGACTACCTTTGCAGCCTAAAAGTGCCGATATGCCCCGTCGGGTCAATAGTAAAATTTCCGTAATATTGGCCGATATTGCCCGGTCTTACCTTTGTTTCGTTTCTCACCATTCTCACTTGTTTCACCAAAGCTTTCCTGTATGAATCATCTAAGTTTACGCCATTTCCTGTTACTGGCGCTGCTGCTGCTGACCGCCCGATTGGGCTGGAGCCAGGGCGCCACGACAGCCGCTATGAGCGGTGTTATTTCGGACAAGACCGGCGCGGGCCTGCCCGGCGCCACCGTTATTGCCATCCACACGCCCACCAACACGCAGTACGTAGCCCCTACGAACTCTGACGGGCGCTTCAACATCCAGAACATGCGCGTGGGCGGCCCCTACACGGTGCGCGTCACGTTTGTAGGCTACAAGGACCTCTCCCGCGAGGGCATTTACCTGAGCCTGGGCCAGAACCAGCGCTTCGACCAGACCCTGAGCGACGCCACCACCGAGCTGGCCGAAGTGACTGTGAGCGGCCGCCGCGACCCGGTTATCAACGCCGGCCGCACCGGCGCCAGCACCACGGTGCAGCGCGAGCAAATTGAGCGCCTGCCTTCGCTGAGCCGCTCGTTTGCCGACTTCACCCGCCTCACGCCGCAGGCCAGCGGCACCGGCAACAACAGCTTCGCCGGCCGCAACGGCAACTTCAACAACATCACCATCGACGGTGCCATCTTCAACAACTCCTTCGGCCTGAGCGGCACAGTGGGGGGCCAAGCCAACGCCCAGCCCATCTCGCTGGACGCCTTGCAGGAAATTCAGGTGAACCTGGCGCCCTACGACGTGCGCCAGGGCTCGTTCACGGGTGCCGGCATCAACGCCGTGACCCGCTCGGGTACCAACGACATTTCGGCGTCGGTTTACGGCTTCCGTCGCTCCAGCAGCCTGGTGGGCAGCAAAGTGCGCGACATCGACCAGAAATTCCCGGACTTCTCGCTGACCCAGCTGGGTGCGCGCGTGGGCGGTCCCATCATCAAAGACAAGCTGTTCTACTTCGTGAGCGTGGAAGGGGAGCGCCGCGACGACCCGCCCGGCACGTTTGTGGCCAACCGCCCCGGCCTGCCCGTGCCCAGCCCTACCAGCACGACTTCGGCCGCCAGCGCCGCTGACCTCGACGTGCTGTCGGGTTTCCTGAAAAACAAATACAACTACAGCACGGGCCCCTACGAAGGCTACAAGCTGGCTCAGAACTCGGACAAGATTACGGCCAAGCTGGACTGGAACATCAACTCCAAGAACACCTTCTCCATTAAGTACAACTACCTGAAGTCGTACCGCGACGTGTCGCCCTCGGGCTCGGGCTCGCCCACGGTAACGGGTGGCCGCTCGATGTCGACCAACACGCTCCCCTATCAGGCAGCGTACTACCGCATCAACAACAACCTCAATTCGTTTATTGCCGAGTTGAACTCCACCCTCGGCGGTGGCATCTCCAACCAGCTGCAAGCTGGCTACACGGCCCAGCGCGACTTCCGTTCTTCGCTGGGCGGCTCGCCGTTCCCGTTTGTTGACATCCTGTACAATGCCAGCGGCCCCGGCGCTGTCAACAACGAATTCACTTCGTTCGGCTACGAGCTGTTCTCGCCCATCAACATCCTGAACTCCGACATCTATCAGCTGTCGGACAACATCAGCAAGACGGTGGGCAACCACGTGCTCACGCTGGGCACTTACAACGAGTATTACAAGTTCGCCAACGGTTTTGCGCCCGACCTCTATGGCCGCTACCGCTTCAACTCACTCGGCGACTTTTACGCCTCCACAGGTTACGTAATAAACGCCCAAGGGGTGCCGGCACCACGTATGGCCGACGGCACGGCAAACCCAGACCTTAATGGAACTCCAGTTCCCCTAGCCTCGGCTACCAACAACTACACGGTGCGCTACCCGCTCAACGTGGACAACGGCAACCCCAGCCTGAGCTTCCCCCTGGCCGAGACCAAAGCTGCCCAGCTCGGTTTCTATGCCCAGGATGAATGGAACGCCAAAACCAACCTGAAGATTACGACCGGTCTGCGCATCGACGTTCCGATTATCCTCAGCGACCTGCAGCGCAACAACGACGCGGCCAGCATCAAATTCCGCGGCGATTATCAGATTCTGACCGACCAGGTGCAGAAAACGTCGGTGATGTTCTCGCCCCGTATCGGCATGAACTGGGACGTGAACAACGACGGCAAAACCCAGGTGCGCGGTGGTACCGGTATCTTCACCGGCCGCGTGCCCTTCGTATGGATTTCGAACCAGGCCAGCAACAACGGCTTGCTCGGCGGTGTGTACAGCGCCAGCGGCGTGGCTTTCAACCCCACGGCCGGCTATATTCCTACTTCGGCAGCCATCGACCAAACCAAACTGCCGGCTACCTACAACCTGGCCGTTACGGACCACAACTTCAAGTTCCCGCAAGTGTGGCGCACCAACCTTGGGGTTGACCAGCGCCTGCCCGGCGACGTGGTGCTGACCCTGGACGCTATTTTCACGAAGGACATCAACGCGGTGTACTTCGACAACGTGAACCTGCCGGAGCCCCTCGCCAACGCCAAAGGTGCCGACACCCGTCAGCTCTACCGCTTGCCGACAGCTTTGAATACGAAGTCGTTCCAAGTAAGCCCTAAAATCGTGAACACGGACGGGGCCATCGTGATGCGTAACACCAACAAAGGCTATTCCTATACCCTGACGGCCATGCTGCAAAAATCGTTCAGCAATGGCCTCGCGGCCAGCTTGGGCTACACCTACTCTGACTCGCGCGACGTGGCCATCGGCGGTTCGACGCCCTTCTCGCTGTGGTCGGCACGCCCCATCTCGGGCGACCCCAATGCCAACGTCCTCGGCTACTCAGAATTCCTGCGCTCGCACCGCGTTATTGCTTCGCTCTCGTACCGCAAAGAATACATTGGTCACTTGGCCACTACGCTTTCCGGTTTCCTCGATTTGGGTCCCAACGGCCGTTTCTCGTACGTGTATAATGGCGACTTAAATGGTGACAACGTGAGCAACAACGACTTGATGTACATTCCGCGCACTCGCAGCGAAATCAATCTCGTCCCTCTGACGCTGTTCAGTGGCACCCCGCAGCAGACTATTTATAGTGCTGACCAACAGTGGACCGACCTTGACAACTACATCAACCAAGACAAATACCTCAGCCAGCACCGCGGTGAAATTGCCGAGCGCAACGGCGCCGTATTGCCTTGGGTGGCTTTTGTCGATGCCCGCTTGCTGCAAGACGTGTTCACCAACATTGGTAAGAACCGCAACACGCTGCAGTTTAGCTTGGACGTGTTCAACATTGGCAATCTTATCAACCGGAATTGGGGTGTAAGCCAGACGCAACAGCGCAACAACCCTATTAGCTTGGATGCCGTCAATTTCGACCAAGCTACGGGCCAGCCGCGTTTTAACTTCAACCCTATCACCAACGCGCGGACGGTGTTGCCGGATGGCTCGACTTCACTGAACGTGCAAACGCTGAACACCACGACCCGTTACGTCACCACGGAATCGTCGCGCTACCGCATTCAGCTGGGCCTGCGCTACACGTTCAACTAAATCAGTCGTTCATTCCGGAACCTAATTTCTTATTCCATGAAAAATAGCTTTTTATTGTTGTTTGCGGGCATGGCTTTGGCTTCATGCTCGGAAATCAACACCGACCCGGCCCCCGCGCGCCCCACGAAGAGCCAGACGGTGACTGTGAACTACAGCTTAGCCGCAACCTCTCCCCTCAGCACCGACACAGTATTGGTGAATCCCAAGCTGGAAGTGTATGTGGTAACCCCCGCCACTCAGAGCGACGGGAGCGTGCTTTACCCCTATGTGGCCACTGGTGCCGTAGCCACGGTAACACCCACCACGACGACGCAAACCGTAACGGTGCCCGCCATTGTGGTAGCAGATGGCCAGCCAGCGCCAGTCGTACGCCTCGTATTTAGCAGCGACAACCTGCCGGGCCGTCGGGCCGGTGCTCAGCGCATCACCACGGCGCTGTATGTGAACAGCACAACCACGGTGCGGGCCACCACGACCTACAGTGGGCTCGATTTCGCTCGGCCCAAGGCTGCCACCAGCACTACGCCGGCCACGCCAGCGCCGCCGTTCCGCAAACAAACCGACCTCGGGGTAGCCATCTACTAGCTGCGCCTTGGTTACCGGTGCAACAGCCAGCTTCGCCTCGAAGCTGGCTGTTGTTTTTTAGGCATGAAGGCTTTTTTGCAGCCCGCATGGAAATCTTTCGGCCTGACTTTACGCCGCTTAGCTAAAATCTTTGCCTGCGCACTTGCGCTATTGAAATCTCACCGTACTTTTGTCGAACCAAAGCGCAGTAGGCACGGTGGTAACCCACAAATCTGGGGGATTAGCTCAGCTGGCTAGAGCGCTTGCATGGCATGCAAGAGGTCATCGGTTCGACTCCGATATTCTCCACAGAAGAAGTGCATGAAGCAAAAAGCCCGACCAGTTTCCTGGCCGGGCTTTTTGCTTATCACCGGTATGCTGAGCAGAGTCGAAGCATCTCTCCCGCGCAAGTAATGTGCATTACTTGCGCGGGAGAGATGCTTCGACCGGTTCTACACGGCGTTCGAGCGAAGTCGATTGCGTCGACGCGAGTGGCTAAACAAACAATCCTTCTACCGACAGGTACCGCTCGCCGGTATCGTAGCAGAAGGTAAGGATGCGGCCGCCCTGGGGCACGTCGGGCAGCTTTTTGGCGATGGCGGCCAATGAGGCGCCCGACGACACGCCCACGAACAGCCCTTCCTCGCGGGCGGCGCGGCGCGTCATCTCATAAGCTTCCTGCTGCGACACCTGGATAACGCCGTCGAGGATGTTAACGTGCAGGTTGTCTGGGATGAAGCCGGCGCCAATGCCTTGGATGGGGTGCGGCCCCGGCGCGCCACCGCTGATGACGGGCGACGCCTCGGGCTCTACCGCAAAAGTTTTCATGCCTGGGAAATGCGGTTTTAGTGTTTCGGTAACGGCCGTGATGTGGCCGCCGGTGCCCACGCCGGTAATGTGGAAATCGAAGCCTTCGGGCGCATCGCGCAGGATTTCCTGGGCCGTGGTTTGGGCGTGGATTTGCGGGTTGGCGGGGTTGGAGAATTGCATGGGCATCCAGGCACCGGGCGTGGTGCGCACCAGCTCCTGGGCTTTTTCGATGGCGCCCTTCATGCCCTTTTCGCGGGGCGTGAGTTCCAGGTTGGCGCCGTAGGCGGCCATGAGGCGGCGGCGCTCTATGCTCATGCTTTCGGGCATGACGAGGGTGAGCTTGTAGCCTTTCACTGCCGCTACCAGGGCCAGCCCGACGCCGGTATTGCCGGAGGTGGGCTCCACAATCAGGCTGTCTTTGGTGATGAGCCCGTCTTTTTCGGCCTGCTCAATCATGCTCAGCGCAATCCGGTCTTTGATGGAGCCGCCGGGGTTGGCACGCTCCAGCTTTACCCACACCTCCACATCGGGGCGCACGGCGGCAAACAGGCGGTTGAGGCGTACCAGGGGCGTGTTGCCAATGGTGTCAAGAATGGAAGTGGCTTTCATATGGTGAAATGGTGAGTTGAGAAATGGTGAGTCGATGAAAAGGCAAGATGGTAAGGGATGTGCTTCTACGTCTAATAGACTGGAAAGACATGATTCACCACCTCACTATTTCACCACCTCACCGCTAGATGGAAAAAACCAGTTCGGCAGCGGGGTCCACGGAGCGGGAAATCTGGATGTGGGCGCGGTGGTACACGCGCGAGTGCGAGGGCACGCTTTCCGTCAGCCACACGTTGCCACCGATGACGCTGCGCGTGCCAATGACGGTGCTGCCGCCCAGGATGGTGGCCCCGGCGTAAATCACCACGTAGTCTTCGATGGTGGGGTGGCGCTTGGTGCCTTGCAGGCCTTTGGTGACGCTGAGGGCACCCAGCGTTACGCCTTGGTATATCTGCACATTGGCCCCGATGATGGCCGTTTCGCCAATGACGAGGCCCGTGCCGTGGTCGATGCAGAAGGCCGGACCGATGTGTGCGCCGGGGTGGATGTCGATGCCGGTGCGCTGGTGGGCGTATTCGCTGAGCAGGCGCGGCAGGCGCGGCAGCCCGCGCTGGTGCAGCGCATGGGCCAGCCGGTACAGAGCCGTGGCGTAAAAGCCGGGGTACGAGCTGATGATTTCGCCCAGGCCCTGAGCGGCGGGGTCGCTGGCCAAAATGGCGCTGGCATCGCGCAGCAGGGCCGCTCGCAAAGCCGGCAACTGAGAAGTAAACTCGTCGGCCAGTTCGGGCGCGGGCGCAGGCAGGTGCGGCACTTTGGCCAACAGCACGGCCAGCTCGGAGCGGAAATGGTACAAGTCGGCCGCTACGGCATCGGCGGTGGGCAGGGGCCGCTCGGCCCGCTGTGGAAACAACAAGGCCAGCAGGCTATCGGCCAGGGCGCAGAAGGCGGCACCGGGCAAGGCATCGGGCACAGAGGCGTGGGCATGGGCCAGCTCGGCTGCAAAAGAATCGGGAAGCACAATAACAGAAAATAGATAGCAAAAAGCAGCGGGGGATTTAACCAGCCCAGCAGGCGAAGGTTTCGAACCGACCCGACAACAATGGTTTCTGGTCCGTTACGTATCAGCAACATCGGGCTGCACGGTGTTGCCCCGGAACTGGCCAAAAGGTAGTGCTTTCTCGTCTTTTTCTGGCTTTTTTAGGCTTACTTGTTTACATCCTGCGCCCAGCTGTCATCAGCCGTTGTGCTTTTTAGCCGGGCAAGGTGCGCACGTAGCTGTGCGACACCGGTACGGGAGCACCCACGCCCTGCTGGGCCAGGCCCCGCTGGAGCTGCTCGATGAGGCGGGCCTGCGCGCCGGCGTTCTGGCCGGCGGCCGTGTAGGCCCGAAACGCCACCGACATGCCGCCCGGCTTGAGGCCGGTCACCGCCACCTGCGGCTCCGGGCTGGGCAGCACCTGCGCATCGGCCTGCATGAGCGGGACGGCCCACCCCCGTAGCGTATCGAGGTTGGTGTTGTTGTCGACTTCGGCCAGAATCTCGACGAGAGCTTTGTTCTGGGCCGTTTTGTTCACGATGACGTTGTTTGAAGTGGCGCCGTTGGGCAGGATGATGGTGTCGCCCTGCGGCGTGACGAGGATGGTGTTGAAAATCTGGATTTCCTTGACTTCGCCCGATTTGCCTTGCGACTCAATCGTGTCGCCCACCACGTAGGGCTTGAAAATGAGGATGAGCACCCCGCCCGCAAAGTTGGCCAGCGTGCCCTGCAAGGCCAAGCCCACCGCCAACCCAGCCGCCCCCAAAATGGCCACAAACGAAGTGGTTTCGAAGCCCACCATGCCGGCTACCGTAATCAGCAGCAGCACTTTGAGTACGATGTTGACCAAGCTGGTCAGGAACGAGGCCAGCGACACATCGAGCCGCGTGGTGGCCGCCGCAATCAGCCGGCTGGCCCAGCCAATAAGCCACCAGCCCACTACCAAGGCCACCGTGGCCATCAGCACGCGGGGCAGGTAGAGGAGCGCGAGGGTTTGAAGCTGCTGGGCGTAGGTGGCGACTTGGTTCATAGATAACGGGAAGGGGACAAGGACGGTGGCGGCAACCGGCGGACCTTACTCGGACGCCAACTGCGAATTGATTTTTCTGATGATTTTGCGGTTTTGCGCCATCACCAGGTGGTACTTGTGAATAATCTCGTGCACGCCCACTTCCTTATTCAGGTAGTTGCGCATGGGGTCGGACTGCATCACGGCCATGAAATTATTGCCCGATGCCTGGAGGTGCTCGTCGAGGTAGCGCTGAATGTTTTGCTCTTTGTAGGCCGTGAAGCCCAGCGTCATGCGCACCAGGCCGGGAACCAGTTCCTGGTAATTGTCGAGGATGTCGTTCAGCAGTTCGTCGTCTTCAATCACGCCCAGCTTGCCGGCCGATTTTAGTCCTTCGAACCGGGAAGTGTTGGGCAGCAGGTTCGTGGAATTGTACAGCGTCCACTGGTACCGGTGCACGGTATCGACGCTGAGGGTTTGCGGCGTGAGGGTGCGGAAGTAGCGAAACCCGTCCAACAGCTGCGCATACGCCAGCGAATCGAGCCGCAATTCGGTCAGGTCGCCCCGCAAGTCGGTACGCAGGCCGGTGAGAAACTTGCGTTCCTCGGCGCGCTCCACCGAGTGCTCGTGCCAGGCGTGCAACTGAATGGACAGCGTGACGGCGAACACAATGATGCCAATTTCTAATAGAATCTCCGGCAGCCGATGCCGCCAGCCTTTTGCTGCGGAGTGGCTTTCTTCCATGCCCAAGGCCTTTTTTCCGTGTTTGGTAATGAGGTCAACTTCAATCATGGTGCTGCGGCAGCTGGTAAGTTGCTCCCGGCAAGCCAGTGCCAGGCAGCGCCTGTAAAAATAGAGAGCAATCGGGCTTGCCCCAATTGGCTACTGCACCGGCACCAATTCCACACCTAGAATCTGGTCGCCAATATCAAGCTTGTGCACCACATCCATGCCGCCCACCACCTCGGCAAAAATAGGGTAGCGGCCATCCAGGTGCGGCGTGGGCGTGTGGGTGATGAAGAATTGGCAGCTTTCGGTATCCTTGCCGGCCGAGGCCAACCCCACGCTGCCTTCCTGGTAGCGCAAGTCGCCAAATTCGGAGCGCAGGTTGTAGGGGGCGCTGCCGTTGCCGTCGCCGCGCGGGTCGCCGCCCTGGGCTACGAAGTTGGGCACCACGCGGTGGAAATACAGGTTGTCGTAAAACTTCTGGCCGATGAGCGTGACGAAGCTAGCCACCGCGCCGGGCGCTTCGTTGGGCTTAAGCTCCAGCAGAATGATGCCCTTGCTGGTGCGCAGCCGCACTTGCTGGCCTACCGGTACGCTTTGCACCACGGCCCAGTCGATGGGGTGCTGCGCGGCCGTGGCCAGCGGCGTAGGCGTGGGCTTCGGGGCCTTCGTCAGCTTGTCCAGCGCCTGCTGAATGCCCTGCCAGGCTTCGATTTCGCGGGGCAGCTGCAGCTTGCCCTGCGCTTGAAGCAGGGCCGTGAGGTCGGCTTCCTGCGCTTCGGGGTAGAGCTTGGGGTCGGCCAGGGCTTCGGCGGCGGTACCGAGCTGGGCCACGTCGCCACCAGCCAAGCCCTGGCGCATAGCCGCCGCAAAATCAGCGGCGCGGGCGGCTGGGAAATCAGCATTGCGGCGCATGGTGAGCAGGGACGCCAGCGCGTAGCCCGCCACCACCGGCGACTGCCCCGCCGCAAACGCCTCACTGCGCACGAAGTCAAACGCGGCGGGCGCTTCGCTCAGCGCTTCCAGCAAAAACCCTTTTTCATACACCGTGGAAACCGTCGGGTAGCGCTTCTCAATGGTTTCGACGAGGCTGGGGCGGGCGGCGGGTGTGGCGTGGCGCACGGCTGCCCGCAGCAAAGCCGCCCGCACCCGCACCGAAGCCTGCTTATTACCATCGGCTAGGGCCGCCAGAGAAGCGCCCGACTCTCCTTTTGCGTGAGCCAGGAGCCATTCGGCCGCCGTGAGGGCCACCGGGGCCCGGTCGTGGCTCAGCGCGAAAAATACCGCTTTGCGGCTAGCTGCATAATTGCTGGTCCCGAAAGGCAGCGCCCGAATGGCACTCAGCCGCACCCGGTAGTCGGGGTCTTTGGTGGCCAGCCGCACCAGTACGGCGGCCGGGCCGGCTGGGGAAGGCGATGGCGTAACGGCGCTACCGCTGGCGGCTGTGGCATTTTCGGCCACGCCCGCCAGCTTGCCCAAGGTGCTGGCGGCGGCGGCGCGCACGGCGTAATTCCGGTCTTTCTGTGCCACCCGCAACAGGGTAGTTTCGGCCAGACGCGCCAAATCAGCATCGAGCCCGCGGGTGCGTGCCAGCCCCACGGCCGCTGCCAACCGCCCGCCCGTCGAGAGCCTGGGCAGGTTTAGCAGCCCCACCGTGCGCCGGATGCTTTCAGCGGAGCCAAGGCCGCGTAAGGCGGCGCGGCCCAGGCCCCAGGCCAAAGCGGTGGCGCGGGCCGTATCGTTCAGCGTTTCTACGCGCCAGAGCTCGGGCAGGCTGGTGCGCGTGACGGTCCGGCCCAGTGCCTCGTGCACGTAGCGGCGCACTTGGCCATCGTTTTCCTTCAGCACGCGCACCCGCAGGCTGTCCACGGCGGTGCTGTCGCCGGTTTGGCCCAGGGCATAGGCAGCGGCGCGGCGCACGCTGGGGTCGGCATCGCGCAGCAACGGAATCAGGCCGGGCACGGCCGCTTGGGCTTGCACCGAGGCGAAAGCTAAAGCGGCTTCGCGCCGATAAGTGGGGTTGGCATTGGTGAGAAAGGGCAGCAGCGCAGCGGTGTTGCGCTCGTCCTGAGCCGTGCCGATTTGGCGAATAGTGGCGTCGTGGTACTTGTTGGCCAGGTCGGCGCTGGGGCGTGGGGTGCGGGCACAGGCGGCCACCAGCAACAGCAGCGGCCAGCAGCGAAGGGTACGAATGAGCATAGTAGTTGAAAATAGCGCAGGCTTCAGCTTGCGCTTACGGCCCAAAAGGAATTGGGGCCGGACCGGGCTCCGGCGCACGCGGGCATCACTCGCCGCCCCACGAGTCGGCCTGCGGCGCGGCTTCCGACGGCAAATACTCGCCGCCAATGTCCTTGAGCACGCGGTCGAGCTGGGCAAACAGGACTTCGTTGCCACTCTGCCGGTAGCTGGTCAGCGCGTTTTCAAAACTGGCCAATCCGTAAATAAACGCCCGCAGGTTGTCGGCCGTGATGGTTTCGAAATGTCGGCCGTAGCCCATTTTCTCCACCTCGGCAGCGTTTAGCCACTGCTCAAACTGCGCCGGAATGGGAATAGCGCAAATGGGCTTGTGCAGGAAAACGGCTTCCGAAATCAGCGAGAAGCCGCCGTTAGTCACAATAGCCCGGCTGCCGGCGAGGTCGGCAATGAACCCGGCTTCGGAAAAGGCGCGGAGCTGCACGTTGCCGTGGTCTTCCTCTTTGTTGAAGCCGTACACTCGGAATTCCTGGTCGGGCAGCTGTTGGAGCAGCGGCACCAGGTTCTGCTGCGTGGTGGCCGACTGATACACCAGAATATGACTGCCTTTGGTGGACACGGCTGCCAGAATCTCGGGCCGGATGATGGGCGGCACCAGCGTAGTGCGCTCCTTGGCCAGCGGCAGGTCGAAGAAGGTAGTGACAAAATAGTGCCGGCTGTGCGGCAGCTTGGCCCGCACAATGCTTTTGGCCAGGTTGTAGTTGCCGCGCTCGGCTTTCGGCACGGCCATGTTCAGCTTGGCCCGACTGATAATCTGCATGTTGTCGATGCTGACAATGGGCAGCCGGTGCATTTTGGCAAACAGGTAGCTGAACGATTCAAAATCCGAAATCACTACTTCCGGCTCAAAATCACCCAGCAGCTCGCGGTACTTGGCAAAGTTGATGCGCAAATCTTCCGAGGCCGTGCGCAATGTGAGGGCCACGGTGCGCGCCTTGCTCACGGCCAAACCCTTATAAGCCAGGTGAAAGCCCCGAATTTCGTGCACCCGGCCCGGAAACGCGGCGGCCAGCATCTTGTAGGCCCGGCTGCTGCTCACCACGCATACCTGGTGTCCCTGGGCCAGCAAATGACCGATGACAACTTTGCTGCGGGTGGCATGGCCCAAACCCTCGCCGGGTACTCCGTACAGTATGTTCATAGCACTGTTTTTGGCTGAATTAACCCTGCTGCCGCTGATTATGGACAGAGCATTCAGTCAATTGATTGGCAAATAACCAAAATTCTGCCGGCCCCGGCAGTGCCTGGACCCGCTACCAAGCAACAAAAAGCCCTGACTGGAAGCAGTCAGGGCTTTTGTGTTCCGCGTCAATCCATAATTTATTGCGTGACAGCCAGCTTCTCGGTGCGCGTGCCTTCGTCCGACTCCAGGCGCACGACGTAGATGCCCGCCGCCAGGCCCGAAAGCGGCAGCGGCAGCTGTTGCGGGCCCGCCGGGTAAGCCTTTTCACGCGTCACGGTCCGCACCAGGCGGCCCGTGTTATCGAGCAGCGACACCGTAACGGGACCGGGGCGCTCCAGCTGAAAGCTGACCGTGGTGGCGCTGCTGGTGGGGTTGGGATACACGGCCATTTGCACGGTGCCTGGCGTGGTGGCCAGGCCCGGCGCGGTACTCAGCACAATGTTTTCGTCGCCGGTGCGGTAGGGCAATAGCTCAAAGTAGGTGAGCAGCATTTCGGCGGTGGTGCTCTCGCCCCAGGTCACGGTTTGGGGCGGGCTGAAGGGGTTGCGCGGGTTCTGGGCCGTGTTGTCGTAGGTGGCGTCGGCCATCAGGCGCGAGCCGGCCGGTAGCCGCACCAGGTTGGTGTAGCGGTAGTTGCCCTGCCAGCGGAAATCCCAGTTGTTGATTTTCACGAACCGAATTGTGTCCCCATTAGGCTTCACGGCCCACACTTTCCAGCTTTTGCTGAGGAAGTGCGCGTGCGGCGCCGTGCTCAGCACCGTCAGGTCGAACGGTACCGTGAGCTGAGCGTGAAAGGTCTTCATTTGGTTGGCCGGAAGCACAAACGGCCCGTTCGTCAGCACTGTGGGCGAGATGGCCGCCAGCGTTTGCACGTAGCGCGTGACAGGTTGGCGGGCAAAAAAGATATTGACCACCGACGAATCGTTCTGCGTCACGTAGTTGGGGCCGTAGTGAATCTGGAGCAGCAGCGAGGAGTGGCGGTAGAGCCGCTTGCCCATGCCCGAAGGGTAAAAGCGCGACTGCATGCCGGGCACCCAGGCCGCAAAAATATTCTCGACGGGGTTGAAGCCGAAACCACCGAACTGGGTGTAGCCATAGCCGGGGTCGGCGGCATCGAGGGCCTGGGCCTGCTGGGTGGTATCCATCCCGATAATGCAGTGGTGCACAATGGTTTTATTGCCGGCCCGGAACTCAATGGCTGCAATGTCGCGGTCGGTGGGCAGGTTCACGGGCAGCACGAAAATGCGGTACAAGTCCTGGCCATTGCCCTGGTGAGTGAAGGCGTGGGCCATCGGAATCACCAAATCGGGCGTGCCCAGCTGCGAGCCGCTGGGGTACGTGGGCACCGGCGGCGTGAGGGCGGGGTTGCCCTGCGGCATGCCCCCATCCACCCAGGTGCGGATTTTGGCAATTTCGGTATCGGTCAGGGTGTTTTCGTCGAGGTAGTGGCGGTAGTTGGGGTCGGGCTTCCACGGCGGCATGTAGCGCGTACCCGTCACGTACTTAATGGTTTGCGCGTGGCTCACCACTTCCGCATAGCTAGTGAGCGGAAACGGCGCTACCTCGCCGGTGCGGTGGCAGCTGGTGCAGTGCTGGTACACCAGCGGCGCAATGTCCTGGCTGAACGTGTACGGCGAGGCTTGCGCGCCCACGGGCCGAATGCCGCCGATACTCAGCGCCAGCAGGAATAAAGAGAGGTAGCGTTTCATCATGGTGTTCGGTTAGTCGAGAGGAGGGTTCAGTAAGGTAGTTTAGAACAATTCAGAACGTCATGCAGCGCGCAGCGAAGCATCTTTACTGTGTGACTAATCAGATGTACTTCCGAGGTAAAGATGCTTCGCTGCGCGCTGCATGACGTTCCGTTTACCTTGTCAAATACAACAAGTTAGATAATTCAAATTTACTCTATAAAACAGCCAATTGGTTCTGTGCGAGGCACCATAATTGGTTGGCCAGCAGCCACAGCGGCCAGCGCATCGGCCAGCTCGTGGTGCGAGGTTACGGCGCGGTGCTGGCCCAGGCCAGCGTAGGCATCGTTGAGGCGGCCCTGGTAGAGCACGGTGCGGCCGTTGGGCCCGAGCACCACCGCTTCGGGGGTTACGCGGGCGTGCAGCTGCTTGGTAAGCTTGTGGTCCGCGTCGGTTTGCAGCGGGAAAGCCAGTTGGTAGGTTTTGGCGAAGGCCGCGAGGCCGGTGGGTGTCGTTTCACGCGCCGGAAACACGCCCACAAACCGCACGCCATGCGCTCCATAACGGGCGTATAGCTCGCGCAGCGGCAGCGTGGCCGCCTGGCTGATGGGGCAGGTTTCAGCCAGAAACACGTACACCGTAGCCCGCGGTGCGGGGGCCGGCGCGTGGCCGAAAAAGCGCAGCAGCAAGAGTAGCAAAAGCGGCATCGCAGATAAGGAAAAGCCGGTGGTATCCGTTTGGGCAGCACCCGGCAACAAGAACCGGTGAGGTGGCTGCGTTGCAGGGTGCCGGCTTGGACCGGCTTGCAGCCCAAAAGTTACATAGCAAACCGGCAATAGCCCGCCCGCTTAGCGGTGGCGGGCACGTACCAGACGCTCACCGGCCAACAGCGGTTCCGTCATTTTCGGCCCGGTTTTCGTTTAAGCCGCTAAAAAGGCCTCTCGCTCACTTCACGAATATGTTTTTTTACCAGAATATCCGTCGGCCGCTGGCCAGCTTATTGGCTGCTTCGGCGTTGCTCTTAGCCAGCTCCTGCACGGCCCCGCGCGCCATTGTGGCCACGGGCAAAGTCACGCCCCAGGGCGAGTTCCGGGTGGCGTACAACCAAGGGTTTAACATTGCCACCGCGCCATTGAGCAAAGCCGGCTCGGCCCTGAAATCGGCGGCCACTACGGCGGCCACTAAGGACACCGTGGGCTACGGCGGCTCTATCACCAACCTGCAGGCGGCCGCGCTGGCCTACATCCTGGACCCCGTGCAGCCCACCGCCGACCTAAGCATTCGTTACGGCATTGTGCCGCACCTCGATGCAGGGTACAAATACGCTTTCGGCTCGCACGTTTTCGATGCGCAGTACCAGTTCATGGGTCCCACCGGCTCGCCCGAAAACCCCGAGCGTGGGGCCGTGAGCGGCGTCACCTACGGCAGCGTCGGCCTGCAGTTTGCCACCCAGCGCGCCAAGCTGCCCAGCCTGCCTTTCCTGAGCGACATCAACTCGGTGCTGAATTTCAAAGCCACCCGCAACGACTTACTTATCCCGCTCATTTTCAGCCAGTCATTCGGACCCGAAGAAGAAATTGGGGCGGTTAGCTACGGCGTAGTATATGCCCACAGCTGGGTGAACTACGGCTTTGCGCCGGGCAATGTATACATCAATTCCAACAAGATTCCGGAGCTTCCCAACCAGAGCCGCAACTTTTCTTCCTTCGGGGGCTTCCTCAATCTCAAGCTGGGGTATCGCTATTTCTACGTGATTCCGGCCATCTCCATCTTCTATCAGAACTACGGCGAATACGCCCTGCTGAACGGGGCCAGCACCTCACTCAGCGGCATGACGTTTGTGCCCTCGATAGCCTTTCAGGTGCGCATTCCCAATTTTTCCAAGTAAGCACAGGGGCTTAATGCGCAACATGCAGGGGGCGGCACCACGACTTTTCGGGCGTGGTGCCGCCTCATTTGCTTGGTTCATGTGCCACAGCGGGGGTTGTACTGGCCAATCAACCCGATACGGCCTCCCTGCGCTGCACTGCGAATGTGGCATTCTATGGCTTTCTTTGTTGCCCGTTTTTCAAAACTTTAGGCACTCTCTCCGCCTCCACTTTCCCACCCTATGGAAGCTCCCAACCCCGAATTCATGCGCGAAGCCATTCGCCTGTCCATCGAAAAAATGCAGGCCGGGCACGGCGGCCCCTTTGGCGCTGTGGTGGTGAAAGACGGTAAAATCATTGCCCGCGGCTTCAACCAGGTCACCACCACCCACGACCCCACCTGCCACGCCGAAGTCGACGCCATCCGCAAAGCGTGCAAGGAACTCGGCACCTTCCAGCTCGACGGCTGCGACCTCTACACCAGCTGCGAACCCTGCCCCATGTGCCTCGGGGCCATCTACTGGGCCCGCCCGCGCCGGGTGTTCTACGGCAATACCAAAGCCGATGCCGCCGCCATCGGCTTCGACGACCAGTTCATCTACGAAGAGCTGGACCAGCCCATGGAAAACCGTAAATTGCCCATGACGCAACTGCTGCGCGACGAGGCCTTGGCCGGTTTTCAGGCGTGGACGGAACTGGAAGGCAAGACGGAGTATTAGTCAACTGAAAAGGTAGTTATGCTGAGCGAAGGCGAAGCCTCTCTACTGCAGCAGTAATTCACTAAATTCCGAGTTAGTTGCGCGGTAGAGAGGCTTCACCTCCGCTCAGCATGACGTTCCTATTGGATTCCAATTTATGATTGAATTTTACCTCAACGACCAGCCCATCCGCACCAGCGAGGCCCCAGCCAGCGCTTTGCTCGACTTCGTGCGCTACCATGAGCAGCTAAAGGGCACGAAAATCGGCTGCCGCGAGGGCGACTGCGGGGCCTGCACCGTGCTGGTAGGCGAACTGAACGCCGACGGCCAGACCGTGAACTACCAGAGCATGACCAGCTGCCTCACGCCGCTGGGCAATGCCCACGGCAAGCACATCGTGACGGTGGAAGGCATCAACGCGGCCGGCAGCCAACTCACGCCGGTGCAAAAAGCTATTGTGGACGAAGGGGGCTCGCAGTGCGGCTTCTGCACGGTGGGCTTCGTGATGTCGCTGACGGGCCACAGCCTCAGCACCCAGCCCGCCACCGAAAAAAGCACCATCGCGGCCATCGACGGCAACATTTGCCGCTGCACGGGTTACAAGTCACTGGAGCGCGCCGCCGCCAGGCTTACTGCCGAATTGGAACAGCGCCCGAGTGAAAACGCCTTGGCCTGGCTTAGCGAGAAGCAGTTTGTGCCCGGCTATTTTGCCGAAATTCCAGCCAGACTCGCCAAGCTGAAACTCACCGAGGCCACGACAACGGGAGCCGCTGCAGTAACAATAGCCGCTGCAGCTACGCCCCACGCCAACGGCGGCAGCGTTTCGACCTCATCCAACGGCCACGCCCAGAACCAGAACGACCACGGCCATTCGGCCACTCCCCCATTTACCCATCCCCTCGTGGGAGGCGGCACCGACCTTATGGTACAACGCCTCGAAGAGCTGCGCGAGCAGCCGGGTGTGCGCCTTATTTTCGACCAGCCCGGCCGGCGCGGCATCCGCCACGAAACCACTGGCCGCGTGGTGCTGGGCGCCGCCACCACGGCCAGCCAACTGCTCGAATCGGACCTGATGCGCGGCCTGTTCCCCAACCTGCCGCAGTACCTGAAACTGGTATCGAGTACGCCCATCCGCAACATGGGCACGGTGGCCGGCAACTTCATCAACGGCTCGCCCATCGGCGACCTCACCATCCTATTCCTGGCTTTGGGCGCGTCCATCACGCTGCTCGATGCCGCCGGAGCCTCCCGCGAACTGGCCCTGCCCGACCTCTACCTCGGCTACAAAAAGCTGGCGAAAGCAGCCGATGAACAGGTCATCGAAATCAGCTTTCCCGCCCCGCTGGCCAGCGACTTCTTCCACTTCGAAAAGGTGTCCAAGCGCACCCACCTCGACATTGCCAGCGTAAATTCCGCTGCCTGGCTGCGCGTCGAAAACGGCGTCATCCAAGCAGCCCGCGTTTCGGCCGGCGGCGTGGGGCCGGTACCGCTGTACCTGGCCCGCACCAGCGCCTTCCTGCAGGGCCGCGAGCTGACCCCCGAAACCGTGACGGCCGCCAACGAGGTAATGCAGTCCGAAATCAGCCCGATTTCAGACGTGCGCGGCACCAGCGACTACAAGCGGCTATTGCTGCGGCAGCTGCTGTGGGCGCACTTCCTAGAGTTCGCGCCGGAGCTGGCGGTGGATGAATTGATATAAGAACTTACACGAGCGCCCTCCGCGGAGCGCCTCACCCCCGGCCCCTCTCCGAAAAGGAGAGGGGAGCCTGACGATTTTCGTCCGCGCATAGCCGGTGCCCCCTCTCTTTTTCGGAGAGGGGGTCAGGGGGTGAGGCGCACGTTAGAACAACAACCCCCATGAATCACCTTGACCCTCAGCGCCACGTGCGCGGCGAATCGCAGTACCTCGACGATGTGCCCACCCAGCAGGGCACGCTCTACGCGGCCGTGTTTGAAAGCCCGCTGGCCCACGGCGTACTCCGCAGCCTCGATTTCGGCGCCGCGCTGGCGGCGCCCGGCGTGGCGCGCGTGCTCACGGCGGCCGACATTCCCGGCGAAAATCAGATTGGCGGCATCGTGGCCGATGAGCCGCTGCTGGCCGAAGGGCACGTGCATTTCCGGGGGCAGCCGGTGGCGCTGGTGCTGGCCCGCACCGAGGCGCAGGCCCACGCCGCGCTCAAGCTCATCAAGGTCGAAATCGACCCGCTGCCCATCATCACCGACCCGCGGGTGGCGGCGGCGCAGGGCGAGTTCATCGTGCCGCCGCGCACCTTCAAAATCGGTGATTCGGAAGCGGCCTGGGCGGCTTGCATGCATGTGTTTGAGGGCGTGGCCGAGAACGGCGGGCAGGAGCATTTGTACATCGAAACGCAGGGCGCCTACGCTTTCCCGACGGAAATGGGCGGCGTGCGCATGATTTCGTCCACGCAGGGGCCCACGGCCGTGCAGCGCCACACGGCCCACGTGCTGGGCGTGGGCATGCACCAGGTAGAAGTGGACGTGACGCGCCTCGGCGGCGGTTTTGGGGGCAAGGAAGACCAGGCCACGCCCTGGGGCGCGCTGGCCGCGTTGGGCGCCTTCATCACTAAGAAGCCGGTGAAGCTGGTGCTCGACCGCATGGCCGACATGCGCATGACCGGCAAGCGCCACCCCTACTCGTCCGATTTCAAAATCGGCTTCGATGCCGACCTGAAAATCGTGGCCTACGAAGTCACGTTCTACCAGAACGCGGGCGCGGCGGCCGACCTCTCGCCGGCCGTGATGGAGCGCACGCTTTTCCACGCCACCAACGCCTATTTCGTGCCCAACGTGACGGCCACGGCCTTTTCGTGCCGCACCAATCTGCCGCCGAATACGGCCTTCCGGGGCTTCGGCGGGCCGCAGGGCATGTTCGTGATTGAGTCGGCCCTGGCCAAGGCGGCCGAGGAGTTGGGCCTGCCCACCCACGAGCTGCAGCGGCGCAACCTGCTGCGCGAGGGCGACCTGTTCTCGTACCGGCAGGCGGCCGAAATGTGCCACGCCGAGCAGGCCTGGGACACGGCCGCCCGCGAGTTCGATTTGGCCGGCATGCGGGCCGAGGTGGAGAAGTTCAACCAGACCAATAAGCTAAAGAAAAAGGGCTTCGCGGTGATGCCCATCTGCTTCGGCATCTCATTCACCAAAACGCCCATGAACCAGACGCGGGCGCTGGTGCACATCTACTCCGACGGCTCGGTGGGCATCAGCACGGGCGCGGTGGAAATGGGCCAGGGCGTGAACACGAAAATCGCGCAGGTGGCGGCCCGCACGCTGGGTATTTCGATTTCGCGCATCAAAATCGAAACCACCAACACCACCCGCGTGGCCAACACCTCGCCCAGCGCCGCCAGCGCCACCGCCGACCTCAACGGCAAGGCCACCGAAATGGCCTGCGCCGCCCTGCGCAAGCGCCTGCTCGAGCACGCCAGCACCGAGTACACGCTCAACTACGAGGGCCTCGAAATCCACGACGAGCAGGTGCTGGCCGCCGGCGTGCCCGCCGATACCAACTGGGAGAAGCTGGTGTCGTCGGCCTTCTGGAAGCGCGTGGCCCTCACCGAAAACGCCCACTACGCCACCCCCGACCTGCATTTCGACCCCACCGTGAACCAGGGCCACCCCTTCGCCTACCACGTGTACGGCACGGCCCTCACCAGCGTGACGGTGGACTGCCTGCGCGGCACCTACACCGTGGACGCCCTGCGCATTGCCCACGATTTCGGCCAGAGCTTCAACGAAGTCATCGACCGGGGCCAGATTGAGGGCGGCGCGGTGCAGGGCATCGGCTGGATGACCATGGAAGAAGTGGCCTACAACGCCGAGGGCCGCCTACTCAGCAACTCGCTCAACAGCTACAAAATCCCCGACATCTACGCCGCCCCCCGGGTGCTCGACGTGCATTTCCTCGACACCCCGGGCCACCCCAAGGCCATCCTGCGCTCCAAGGCCGTGGGCGAGCCGCCGCTCATGTACGGCATCGGCACCTACTTCGCCCTGCGCGACGCGGTGCGGGCCTTCCAGGGCCACACGGCCCTCCCCTTCTCCGCGCCGATGACGCCGGAAAAGGTGCTGGTGAGCTTGTACCCGGAGTTTGTGGGGGTGAGTGAGGCGGCTGCGGTGGCGCGGGATTAGGGTGGGATTTGGGGCTTCTACGTGATGAATCCTTTCAAATGCAACGAACAGCTTGCAGTTGACTGGCTTTATGTAACTTCGCGGCCCTTCAATTCCCACGAATCTATCATTCTGACCTCACGCGCTTTTATGTTCTATAACTCATTGCGCGACATCAAATGCTGAAGCCACCGGACACGTATAGAGTTCGGACGGTACGGGACATCATTGAGACAGCACATCGGCCACTGCTGGTACTGGCCGAGAATGGGGAAATCTATTACCTCAAGTATGCCAGACATCAACTTTATGAGTTGAAGTGCGAATGGATTTGCCACTACTTACTCAAGCTGTGGAATATTCCTACTCCTGAAACAGCGCTATTGACGGTGCCGCCAGAAATCTTCCCAACCTTTCCAGCAGCCGCTCAATCGACAATACGCTACCTGCAACGTCCTGCCTTCGGCTCACAGTTGATTCAAGGCGCGATTGATAGTAGCGACTTCATTCAGCAAGGTTCTCCCGCAGAGTTGGCCTCGCTTACAAACTCAGATGACTTGCTATGGATTGCGCTATTCGATGCTTGGGTATCGAATGACGACAGAAGGGCTAGCCATCATAATCTGGTCGTAGCGCCCGATACCACTTCCGGAAGAGGCAAGTTTAAATGCTGGGCCATTGACCACGCATTCACGTTCACCTCCCAACCGTTTGAACAGCTTGACCATAACGAAACCTACTTCAGTTACAATGCAAACCTGTCACAAGCAGCTGCAACGCGGGCCACGTTAAACCGGTGGCAGGAGCAGCGGCCGCTTTGGTGGGAAAGTGAGTTGAAGGATGGCTATTACCTTCGCATTGCGAACTGTCGTCAGCAGTTTGCGTTCATCTGTAGCTTGCTGCCGGAGCCCTACCAATTAAGCGAATCGGAGCAAACTCATTTATTCTATTTCCTGTTTTGCCGTAAACGGATTTCGTCGCTTTGGGACGAATTCTTTGCTTCTTTGCCTCAATAATGAATACCACCCCTTTTTACACCTTGTTGCGCGTTGTGCCCAATCCGGCATCTGGCGAAGCCGTGGTGGTAGGTTTGGTACTCTTTGATGGGACACGTCATGAAATGCAAGTCTCTACTCTCAAGCTACGCTTGGCAGTATTGCTTGCCAAACAGGCAGAAACGACCATCCGCTACGCGGTACGTCAAATTGAAGCTCGTGTAGAAGCAGATACCACGGTAAGGCGTCAAGCGTTATTGACAGGAAGTTTGCCTGAATCATCACGCCTAATGAATCGCGCCGACTGGGAATATTTGGCTCGTTATTCCAATGGAATGGTTAGGGTTGACAGCCTGATGAACGTGGCCCTGTTTCCAGATGATGATGTTACCACAGTATTCAACCAGCTGTATGCGAACCTAGTTGACGCTAACGAGCCGCTGAAACCCAACCGAGTAAAACCGCTGGTAAAGGGTGCCGTTCGAACGTTAATCCAACGTGTTAAGTCAACTGTTCATACGAATGTCAAGCTAACGCCAAAGCTATTGCCTGACTTGTTTTTCAATTTGAACTTGGATTGTGTAGGCATGAATGGTTCACTTATTGGAGCTCATAGCTTACCAATTGACCAGTTGGGAATTGATACACTACAGCAGCACTTCAGCGAATGTCGTTTTGCAATAAAGAGTTTATCAGAGCATTACAGGCCGCATAAGCCGCAGTCAAATGTCCTGTATCTGCTGGCCGATGAACCGGACGAACAGGTTGACGCAGATAAGCATAAGTTTTGGCGCGCCATCCAAGGTGAACCAATGTTGAAAGTATTGCCCACTGACGAAGCCGAACTCATCGCCGACCAGATAGAGCGCACAGGTGCAAAAATGTTCTTAAATAGAAACCTGCTTCAGACAGCAGAATTAGAAACCGCGGATTAACCCTTCGCAAACTGAAAGAGGCTGAAGCTCCCGTAGCTTCAGCCTCTTTCAGTTTCTGCCGCAGCTCAGAGCTTTGGGGAAGGCGTTGGGCAGCTTTGAGCTACTCCGCCTTGCTCACGAACGTCTGCTTCGCCCGAATATCCGTCGAGGAGCTGCCCACCAGCACTTCGAATTCGCCGGGCTCGACTACCCAGTTTAGGTGGCAGTTGGGCAGGGCCAGGGCGGCTGGTTCGCGCCAGCACTCTCAGAAAGCCTTTTCTTTGCGCGGAATAGCCCTTTAGCCTCCGCACAGATGTTTGACTTGTTTGAGAAGTACCTGCTGAGCAAGGCCGCTTTTACGGCGAACGAGTTGCAGCAAATCGAAGCAGCCAGCGTTGTCCGGAAATTGCGTAAGCGTCAGTTTTTGCTGCAGGAGGGTGAGGTATGGGTCTACAATGCCTTCGTAACCAGTGGCTGCTTGCGCACCTATACCATCGATGCCAAAGGCGCGGAGCACATCCTCAACTTCGCGGTCGAAAACTGGTGGACGGGCGACCGCCAGAGCCTGACTTCCGGCCAACCATCGAGCTATAACATTGAGGCCGTGGAGGACTCAACCGTTGTGCTCATCAGGGACGAGCAGTTTAAGCAATTGCGCCAGGAAATTCCCGCGCTAAACGAGTTGGTTAATGACATTCTCCACCGCAGTTTCCTGGCCGCCCAAAACCGTATTCAGGCGGCCATCAGCTACTCGGCCGAGGAAAAATACCGCGCCTTTCTCCAACAGTACCCAGCCTTTGCTCTGCGCCTTCCGCAGCACATGGTGGCCTCCTACCTGGGCATGACCACCGAAACCCTGAGCCGCATTCGCCGGCACATTGTGTAGCCGCCAAGCCACGTGTTACACATACAATATTCTGTTAATCAATATTTTATTCGACAATCGTTGACATTTATCAGCACGCTTTTTTGACAAATGTCAATGGAGTGAGGGTGAGCAGAAAAGGACCTTTGTAACAGCAACTGAAGCCAGCCAAACGGGTACCGCTTCGCTGCCAAAGCGGGCGAAACACGCCCCGCTGTTCCACCAAATTCATCCCTGTTCCTTATCTCATTGCCATGAGCAACCATCTGAAATTAGCCGGTAAAGTGGCCCTCATCACCGGCGGCACCACGGGCATCGGCCTGGGCGCGGCCCGGCGCTTCGTTGCCGAAGGCGCCTTCGTCTTTATCACCGGCCGGCGCCAGGCCGAACTGGATGCCGCCGTGCAGCAGCTCGGGGCCAACGCCCGCGGCATTCGCAGCGACGTGACCAGCCCGGCCGACCTCGACCAGCTTTTCGCTACCATTCAGGCCGAAAAAGGCCAGCTCGACGTGTTGTTCACCAACGCAGGCGGCGGCGAGTTTGCTCCGCTGGGCGGCATCACCGAAGCCCACTTCGACAACACCTTCGACCTGAACGTGAAGGCCACCCTCTTCACGGTGCAAAAGGCGCTGCCCCTGCTCCGCGAAGGCGCCTCGATTATCCTGATGGCCTCCACCGCCGGCTCGCAGGGCGGCGCCAACTTCAGTGTGTACAGCGCCTCCAAAGCCGCCGTGCGCTCCTTCGCCCGCACCTGGACGGCCGACCTGAAGGACCGCAAAATTCGCGTCAACGCCATCAGCCCCGGCCCCATCGACACGCCCGGCCTCAGCGGCCTGGCGGCCGATGACGTGCAGGCCGAACAAATCAAGACTTACCTGGCCAGCACTGTGCCGCTGGGCCGCCTGGGCACGCCCGATGAAGTGGGCAAAGCCCTCGTGTTTCTGGCCTCCGACGATAGCAGCTTCGTGACGGGCGCCGAGTTGTTCGTAGACGGCGGCGCAGCCCAGGTGTAACTAGCCCACAGTAAGTTTTTAAGCGAAAAAGCCGGTTCCAAAGAACCGGCTTTTTTTTACGCGCCGCCTTGTGTATTCTCTTTCTAAAAGCCTTCATGGGGCTTGCCAGTGGGCTGTGCCTCATACACCACCCTGCCGCCCACCATTGTCAGCTCGCTCACGGTGGCGGGCAGGGCGGGCAGCGGCACCGTGAAAATGTCCTGCGAGAGCACCGCCAAATCGGCCAGCTTGCCGGGGGCCAGGGTGCCTTTGTGCTGCTCCTGAAACTCGGCGTAGGCGGCGCCGGCGGTGTAGGCGCGCACGGCCTGTTCGCGGGTCAGGGCTTCTTTGGGGTCGGCCAGCGTGGTGGCGAAGAGGATGTTCAGGTACGGGTTGGACGGGCCATCGGAACCAAGCGCGAAGGGAACGCCACTTTCCAGCAAGGAACGGAAGCACCCGTGCAAACCAGCCGGTGCGCCGTGCTGCTTATCTACCGCGGCATTGATGAAATGCGAAGGGTTTTGCACGATGACCACGCCCAGGGCTTTGGCGCGGGGCTGCAGGTCGGCGGCTACGCCGTCGCCGTGTTCGAAACGAACACGCTTGCGCCGCCAGGTGGCGTCGTCGGCCAGTTCGTGCATGAGGTGCAGAACCAGGCTGGCCGTGCTGTCGCCAGAGATATGCAGCATCAGCTGCTGCGGGCTCGTGAGGGCATCGCGCAGCATTTGCCGCACGGTATCGACCGAAAAATTCAGGTGGCCGTACCAGCCCGGCCGGCCCGGATAGGCGCGGCGCATCAGCGCGCCGCCCTCCAGCGGGGTGGCGTCCAGAATGTATTTCAGGCCATCGACCCGGGCCAGCGGGGCGGGATTTTTCTCCACCCCGCGCCACTCGCGGTGGTTGATGCCCCGCGCTGTCGTCATCGGAAACGGGATAACGCGCAGCCGGATGGGCAGCCGGGCCGCGCGCACCACCCGCAGGGTTTGGGCGGGTGGTAGGTCGCTGGCCATGTCCTGTACGCTGGTGATGCCAAAGCGCACCGACTCAGCCCCGTACTGCTGCAATTGCTGCACCCAGGTGGCATCGGGCACCAGGTTATTGAAGTCGCGGCGTGGGCCCCAGTCGCCGTATTCCGACAGGAAGCCCGTGAGCTGCCGGGAACCGGGCTGGCGCTCGAACGAGCCGCCCAGCGGGTCCGGGTCGCCGTCGGCAATGCGCAGCTTCCGCAGTGCTGCCGAGTTTACCACGCTGCCGTGGCCCCAGGGCGTGCGCAGCAGCACCGGGTGGTTGGGCGCCACGCGGTCGAGCTGGGCCCGGCGCACCAGCGGGCTTTGCAGCACCGCCAGGCCTACTTCGCCTTCCAGCCAGGTGCCGGCCGGCAGCCGGCGGGCCAGCGCCGCCAGGGTATCCAGCAGCTGCGCCGGGCTGGGGCCGGCTATCATCTCCGCCTTGGGGAAATCGAAAAAAAGCCCCAGCGGATGGCCGGGCGGCAGGTGCGTGTGCGCGTCGTTGATGCCCGGCACCACGGTGCGGCCACGCAAGTCGATGCGGCGGGTGCGCGGGCCGGCCAGTTTGGCGATGTCGGCGGTGCTGCCAACGGCCACAATGCGCTCGCCGCGCACGGCCAGGGCCTGAACATAGGGCCGGGCCGGGTCGGCTGTGAAAATTTTGCCGCCGGTCAGAATCACGTCCGGGTGAGCTGATTGCGCCCATGTGCGCCCAGTCAGGAGAAGTGCCAGCCCGAGAGTATACAACGCCTTCATACAGCCTTACCTTCTTAGTGTGTAGGTGAGCCGGCGAATATATAAAAAACTTTCTATTATTAGTTGGATTAACCATGTTTGTTCGCTTTAGTAGCTCAGCCGGGCTCAACAAGCGGCTTACCTCCATTCCAACCACTTTCTTTATGCACACTTCTAATCCAAAGACCCTGGGTGGTGCCATGGCTGCACTCGCTATAGCAGCCCTAAGCGTACTGGGAACCACCGCCAGCACCCAAAAAACGGCTCCTCGCGCCATGGCCAGCACCGGGCAGGCGGTGTGGGTAATCGTGACCCCGGTGAAAGCCGACAAGCGAACCCAGTACGAGCGGTTTATTAATGAGATTTTCTGGCCGGGCGCGGCCAAGGTGAGTGGGGCCGACCAGCAGGCCTTCCGCCATACACGGGTGCTCAACCCGACCAAGGCTGAGGCCGATGGCACCTACTCCTACCTATTTATTATGGACCCCGTGCAGAAAGGAGCTGACTACGACGTGGAAAGCCTGCCGAAAAAAGCGTATGGTCCCGAAAAAGCTGCTGGGTACTATAAGCTATACACGGAGAGCATGGCCGGGAAGCAGAAAGTGTACAGCAGCACCCAAACCCAGTACTAAGGCCCTTGAGCCGAAAAGGCCCGGTACGGCCAGGCGACTGCCCGAAAACGAAAAAGGCTTCTCACCGGGAGAAGCCTTTTTCGTTTTCGGGCAGTCGCCGGCTACGCCGTAGCCTTGGCGCGGCGGCCTTGCAGAATGCGGTAGAACGAGCGGGTCTGCACCTCTTCCAGCGTCAAACCAGTCGCCAGAATCTCCTCTTCCGAAATGGCGCCGCAGTTCAAGGCTTTGAGGAAGAAGTTGAGCAGGCCCTGGCCGGTGGCGGCGTCGTCGAAAATATCGCCGGTGAGGGTGGAAATGGCGGCGCGCTCTACAAAGGTTTTCAGGCGAAAAACAGCGTCTTCGTAGCTGCTCAGGAAGAAGTTGTAGGTGGCGGCGTAGCGCATCGGCAGCTGCGCGGGGTTCAGGTCCCAGCCCTGGTAGAAGCCGTTGATGAGCGAGTGCGTGCTGTGGTGGTAGGCCTGGCGCCAGGCGTTGTGCACCGACTCGCGGTTTTCGCGCAGCTGGGCGAAGGTCAGATTATCACCGCGGTGCGGGCCAATGGGCATCACGTTGGTCGCACCGTCGGAGAGGAAGATGCCGGTGCCGCCCAGCGCCACCTTGGTCATGTGGTGGGCGAAGTCGTTCACGGGGTGGCCCATGGTCTGGTACTTGGCCGTGATGCCGCAGCTGGCCGTGTAGTCGTAGGTGCCAAAGTGGGCCGCGATGCAGCGCCCCTCGCTGGCCCGGATGATGCGCATGAGCGGGTTGCGCCCTTCTTCGTCCATGATAATCTGGGTGGCCTCCACCATCGTTTCCATTTTGAGGGTGCCGGGGGCCAGACCGTTGGCCTTCTCCAGCAGTTCAAACAGGCGTACCATCGTCGTCATCTGCTCCGGGATGGTGACTTTGGGCAGCATCACCACAAAGTTGTCGGGCAGCTTGCCGCCGGTTTCGGTCAGCAGCGTGGTCAGGAAGATGTCGAGCGTGCGCACGCCGCGCTGCTTGAGGTCTTCGGTGAAGGGCTTGATGCGGATGCCGATAAATGGCGAGAGCGTGCCCTGCTGCATGCCCTTGGCCACTTCCTTGGCGGCGCGCACGGCGGTTTCGTCCTCCTCGGCATCGGGCCGGTTGCCGAAACCATCTTCAAAGTCGACGCGGAAGTCTTCCACGGCCTCGCGCTTCAGCTTCGCCACGATTTTGTTGTAGACCGAATAAGCCAGCCAAGCGGGCTCCTGCTTGCGGTCCTCCGGGCTCATGGCATCCAGCTTCGCCGTTAAGGCCGCCACGTCGGCTTCCAAATGCGGCAAGTACTCGTGGTTTTTAAACTGCAGCGCGCGGGCCAGCTCCACGAAGTTGGGCGCGTAGGTGAGCAGGTTATTCAGGGCGATTTCGCCCATCCGCACGCAGGTATCGGCCTTGAAGAGGTTGGCCCCGCCGTACACAGTGTGCACGGGCTGGCGGTCGGGCCGGTCGCCGGGGTAAGTGTGCTGGAACTTGATATTGGCTTCACCCAACTGGTCGAGCAGGGCGGCTTTGTCGGAATCTTGTAAGCTGAGTTTCATGGTGGGAATCTGGGTGTTCATTATTTGATGTCGGGCGCGCCTAGCACGTCATGCTGAGCTTGCCAAAGCATGTCTACCGCAATAGTAAATGAATTACTTGTGCAGTAGAGATGCTTTGGCAAGCTCAGCATGACGTGCTAGTGTTTCGTTCGGCATTTTTTCACGAGCCGCGATAGGTGGAATAGCCGAACGGATTCAGCAGCAGCGGCACGTGATAATGCGCGTTTTCAGCTACGTTGAATACGATTTCCACGAAGGGGTAGAAATTGGCCGTGCCGTCCTGCGCGAAGTATTCCTGGGTATAGAATTTCATTTTATACACGCCCAATTCCACCTGTTTTTCCTTCGGTAATAAATCGGGAATGCGGCCATCGGCGTTGGTTTTGCCGCGCGCAATTTCCTGCCAATTATCACCAACCTGCTGCAGCAGCGCAATGCTGACATTGGCCGCCGGCTTGCCCTTGGTGGTATCGAGAATGTGGGTGGTAATCTGGCTCATGCGGCGAGGAGTTTTTCGAGGCGAATGCGGGTGATTTTATCCTGCTCGCCGGCGGCAATCAGGATTTCATCTTCGGGTTTATTGGGCAGGCGGGCTTGCAGCAGGGCCAGCATTTCGGCGGCCGTTTTGCCGGTGGCGCACACGATGAAAATGTAGCCAAACTTGCACTCATAGTCCTCATTGCCCGTGGCTAAGGCTTCTAAAGTTTCCTGCGAAGCCTGTTTCACAGAAGCTTGTTCGCCTTCGGCCCAGGTGCTGGTGCTGGCGAATTTGGCGCGCAGAGCTTCCACATCGCCGCCAATTTTGGGGTGGTGGGTGAAGGCTTCGCGCCAGTCGGCTTCGGTCAATTTATTCCACTGGGTTTGGGCCTGCTCCATCAGAATTTGAGTGCTGGCAATGGGGAATTGCGCGCCCATATTTTTCACCCAGGCCGTGGAGCCGCAGCACTTTTGCAGGGCTTCGGCGAGGGCGGGTTTGGGGAGGTTATTTAGTTCTGATAGGGTCATTGACAGGCAATTCGGCACGTCATGCTGAGCTTGTCGAAGCATCTCTACCGCTTCGTATGGGCTCGTCCAACGAAGCGGTAGAGATGCTTCGACAAGCTCAGCATGACGTTCTTTTTCGTTTTGATTTCGCTACTTCACCGTCGGAAACCGGTTCACGTTCTTGTAGTAGATATACACCGACGGCTCCTGGCCCATGGCCGTGGCCCACTGCTGGCAATACGGCGCCATCCAGATGGAATCGCCTTTTTTCACCGGGTACCAGCACTGGTCGAGCATGTAGATTGCCTGGCCTTCGAGATACATCAGGCCGTGCTCCATGATGTGGGTTTCCACCATCGGCAGGTTGCCGCCGAGGCCGTAGGTGAAGATGTTGACGGCCATGTCGAAGCTCGGTTCGTTCGGCAGCAATTCCTGGATGCGCAGGGCCTCATCGTTCATGTAGATGGGCGCTTTGCTGTAGTCGCGCTCACCCCAGAAAATGCCCGGCGTGGCGTGGCCCGCTAGCGGCTCGTACACTTTATGAAAGGTCAGAAGCTGCGTACCGGCTTCGGGCTGGCTGAAACTATAGGATTGGCCGACGGGCACGTACACGTACTCGCCCACTTTCAACTTGCGGGTTTCGCCGCCCACGGTGGCCGTGCAACTGCCCTGCACCACGTAGAAAAAAATCTGCGAAGCCTCGGTCTCGCCCTGCACGTGGCCGGTCTCGGTGAGGGTAATGAGCGTTTGGCAGAGGCGCGCGCCCATCTGCTCGTTGATGATGACGTTGGTGGTGCAGCCGGTCCAGCCGGGCACGTTGCTGTTGATGTAGCCGTCGGGGGCAATGATGGCGTGGTTGCGCTTCACAACGGAGCGCGTCAGGGCGGACATTTCCATAGTAATTAACGGGTGGGATGTTGGGTGCGGAGAAGGGTCATAAACCGGTCGGCCACCGCAATGGCAGCGGCCAAATCGGCCAACTCCACGTTTTCCAACGGGTTGTGGCTGATGCCTTTGTAGCAACGAATGAATAGCATGGTGGCCGGCGCCACGAACGATACGGGCACGGCATCGTGGCCGGCGCCGCTCACCAGCCGGATGGTTTCATAGCCGCTGTCGGCAATGGCCCGGGCCAGCAGGACGTTCAAATCAGCATCGCAAACAACGGGCGCGGTTTGCTGCACGGGCTTCCAGTCCAGGGCCACGTTGCGGTGCAGGGCCGACGCCTCGGCGTGGCTGCGCAGGAAATCGTAGGCCTGGGCCAGTTGTTGCTCGTCGGGGCTGCGCAGGTCGAGGCTGCACGTCACTTCGCCGGGGATAACGTTGCTGGCCGCGCGGTTAATGGCCAGCTTGCCCACGGTGGCCACTAGGCCTTGCCCGTGCGCCTGCGCAAACTGCTCAGCCGTCAGTACGAACTCGGCCGCGGCACACAGGGCATCCTGGCGCATGTTCATGGGCACGGTGCCGGCGTGGCCGGCCATGCCGCGGAACGTCAGCTCCACGCGCTGCTGGCCGGCAATGGCCGTTACCAGCGCCACCGGCACGTGGCGCTCCCAGAGCACCGGGCCCTGCTCGATGTGCAGCTCGAAGTAGCCCAGCCACTCGGCGGCCGGAATGGCGTCCAGCGAGAGCTGCGAGGCGTCGCCGCCCATGGCCACCAGGGCCTGGTCGAGGGAGATGCCGGCTTCGTCGCACCGCCCCAGCAGGGCGTGGTCAAAGGCCCCCGTCACCACTTTGCTACCCAGGTAGGTGGTGTGAAAGCGTACGCCTTCCTCGTCACTAAAGGCAATCAACTCGATGTGGAAGGGCAATTCGGCTTTCTGCGCCCGCAGGTTTTCCAACAAATCGAGCCCCATGAGCACGCCCAGCGGGCCGTCGAATTTGCCGGCGTTCACCACGGTGTCGATGTGCGAGGCCAGCACGAAAGTCTTCGCGTCAGGGTTCGGGCTTTCGAGGCGGGCGCGCAGGTTGCCAATGCCGTCGACGCGGGTGAGCAGGCCGGCGGCTTCGAGCCAGCTTTGCACCAAGTCGCGGCCTTCGAGGAAGGCGGGCGTGCCGAAGGTGCGCGTCACGCCGTCGGCGTCTTCGCTGATGGCGGCCAACTCGTTGATGCGCTGCATGATTCGCTCAGCGCGCGCGGTGTATTCCTGCTGCATTCCGCTACCGGGTTAAAAATTCGCCGTGGTTGAGGCGGAGGAAATTCGGGCGCTGGAAAACCTGTTCGCCGCGGAGAAAAGTTAATTCAATGACACCCGCCAATTCCTGGCAAATGTAAGGGGATACTTTGTGTTTGTGCAGAATCATCTCCTCGCTCACCTCAAAGGTCTTTTCGGGGTCGAACACGATTAAATCGGCATCGAAGCCGGGCGCTATTTGTCCTTTTTTCTTGCTTTGGCCGGCCAGTTTCGCCGGGTTGGAGCTCAGCCACTTCACAATGTCGGACAGGCTGGCGCCGCGCCGGCGGGCAGCCGTCCAGAGCACCGGCAGCGCAAACTGCAGCGAAGCAATGCCGCCCCAGGCGGTGGTAAAATCGCCGCTGTCCATTTGCTTTAAATCGGGCGGCGCGGGCGAGTGGTCGGTGGCCACGAAGTCGATAACTCCGCTCTGCAGAGCGGCCCACAGCTGGTTGTTGTTGGCCTCCTCGCGGATGGGCGGGGCGCACTTAAACTGCGTCTGGCCGTCGGCAATGTCCTCGGCGTTGAAATAGAGGTAGTGCTGGCCGGTTTCCACCGTCAGCGGCAGGCCCTTGGCCTTGGCGGCGGCAATAGGCGCAATGGAATCGGCCGACGATAAATGCACGATGTGCACCGGGCAGTCGAACTCCTCGCACAAGCGAATCATCATGGCAATGGCATCGTCCTCCCACTTTTTGGGGCGCGAGGCTAGGTAGTTGGGGTACGAGCGGTGGTCGTTTTTTTTCCACTCGTCACTATCCTCCGACAGTTCGCAGTGCACCAGCAGCGGCAGCTTGTGTCGCGCCAGAATGGGCATCACCCGCCGCAAATCATCCTCCGTCGCATTCGGGAAATCATCAATTCCGGAGTGCGTCAAAAAGGCCTTGAAGCCGAGCACGCCGGCCGTAATCAACGGTTCAATCTCAGCGGCATTGCCCGGCACCACGCCGCCCCAGAAACCCACGTTGGTGTGCAGCTGGCCCTTGGTCGCGGCTTTTTTCAGCTCCAGATTGGCCACCGAGGTAGTAACGGGCGCAGAGTTCAGCGGCATATCCACCAAGGAGGTGAGGCCGCCGGCCAGCGCAGCGCGGGTAGCCGTGTCGAAGCCTTCCCAGTCGGTGCGGCCGGGCTCGTTGATGTGCACGTGCGGGTCGATGACGCCGGGCAGGACGGCGTGGGTGCCCACGTCGAGCAACGGGGCGCCGGCTACGTCGGCATCGTGGGGCAGCAGGGCACTGATGCGGCCGTTTTCAATCAGAATGGTGGCGGCACGCTCGCCCTCGGGCGTGACGACGCGCTGGCTGCGCAAAGCGAGAGTTGACATGAGTAGGGAATTTGGCGCTAAATTGGGGGCTTTTTCCCGGTTTAATTAATTGGCGGGAAGAAAGAGATGGAACGTCATGCTGAGCGGAGTCGAAGCATCTCTACCGCAATACTAAAATTGATTAGTTGCGCGGTAGAGATGCTTCGACTCCGCTCAGCATGACGTTACGATTAATTCTTGCCGCTCTCCTCCTCTACCCAAAATACCCTAATTACCCGCTTTCCCACATGCTCCAATACGTTACCCTATTTGCCCTGATTCTCGCTTTTCTGCTGCTGCTGGGTGTCATCTTCGCCCTGCAGCGGGCGGCTAAAACGCGGCCCGGCGGCGGGGCCGTGGGCGACGGCAGCTTCACCCTCGAAGGCTATTCTTACGCCCTGATTCTGCTGGCCGTCGTCGCGGCGGTGGGCATTGCCTACGTGCTGGCGCGCGACTCGCCGTGGTCGGGCCACATCATGGAATGGCTCAACATTGTGGTGCGCCTCATGCACATCACCTTCGGCATCGCCTGGATTGGCGCCTCGTTCTACTTCGTGTTCCTCGAAAACGCCCTCAACCGCACCGATAACGTGCGAGAAGAGCTGGCCGGCAACCTCTGGGCCGTGCACGGCGGCGGCTTTTACTACCTCGAAAAATATAAGACGGCCCCCAAGCAAATTCCCAAAAGCCTGCACTGGTTTAAGTACGAGGCGTATTTCACCTGGCTCTCGGGCTTCAGCCTGCTGTTTGTGGTGTACTACTTCAACGCCAGCGCCATGCTGATTGACCCGCGCGTGCTGGACATCTCGCCGCTGGCGGGCGTGGGCATTGGGGTGGGCTCGTTTGTGGCGGCCTGGCTGATTTATGACGGGCTGTGCCGCACGGCTTTTGTGCGCAGCCCGTGGTTCAAGGTGGTGGGCTTCATTCTGGCCACGGGGTTTGCGTTTTTTTATGCGCAGGTATTCAGCGCCCGGGCGGCCTACATCCACTTTGGCGCCATGCTGGGCACACTCATGGTGGGCAACGTTTTCTTTACCATCATCCCGGCCCAGAAAGCCATGGTGAAGGCGGCCACCGAAGGCACGCCCCTCGACCCGCAGCTGGGCAAAAACGCCCTGGCCCGCTCGCTGCACAACAACTACTTCACGCTGCCGGTGCTGTTTGTGATGGTCAGCAACCACTTCCCCAGCACCTTCGGGCACTCCTATCCGTGGGCCATTCTGGCGGCCATCACGCTGGGCACCGCCGGCGTGAAGCACTGGCTGAACCTGCGCGAAAAGCACCAGACCGACACCGCCGTGTGGGTGCTGCCTGCCGCCGTGGCCTTGCTCCTGGGCGTGGTATTTGTAACGGCCCCGCCCGCTCAGTCGGGCGGTGGCACGGCGGGCGCGGCCAATGCCTGCACCCAGCAGGTGAGCATGAGCCAGGTGAACCTGATTGTGCAGAAGCGCTGCATTCAGTGCCACTCCGCTCACCCGACGGACGACGTATTCAAGTCGCCGCCCAATGGTGTGGTGTACGACACTCCGGAGGACATCATTCGCCTGAAAGACAAGATAATGCAGCGCGTGGTGGTAACGAAAACGATGCCGCAGAACAACAAAACCCAGATTACCCAGGAAGAGCGTGACCTCATTGGGTGCTGGATTAACCAAGGCGCGCAGAACAAGTAGCACGTTTGAGCAATAACGAAAAGAACGTCATACTGAGCGCAGCCGAAGCATCTCGCGTGTGGCAGCAATTCTTTTATTCAACGATTGAATTAGTGGTGGCAAGCGAGATGCTTCGGCTGCGCTCAGTATGACGTTCTTTTCAAACCCCTCCTCCTAATGCCCTCCTACCCCCGCGACCTCCCCGTTTGGGCCCTGGCGGCGGCCAGCCTCCGGGCCGGCACGCCCGTGGCGCTGCTGTGCGTGGTGCGGAGCGAAGGCAGCAGCCCCGGCCGCCAGGGCTTCAAAATGGCCGTGACGGCCGATACCGTGGCGGGCTCCATTGGCGGGGGCATCATGGAGCACAAGTGGGTGGAGTTGGCCCGCCAGCGCCTGCGCGAGGCTGACACCGCGTCGCTGTTGCGGCCCCAGATTCACCGCCGCGAGGCGCCGGCCGACCGCTCCGGCATGATGTGCTCGGGCGAACAGGAAGTGCTGCTGTGGCCGCTGACGCCTGTTGATTTGGCCACCGTGGGAGCCATTGAACAGGCCCTGCAAACAAACACAGGCGGCTCTGTGGCGCTGAGCCTAACTACTGGGCTGCGACTGGAAGCGCTGGCGGCCGGTGTGGCCGCCGCTGCTGCAGACACGCCGTTTTACGATTACCGGCCCGGCCCGGCGTGGCGCTACCGCGAAAAGTTGGGCTTCCGCGACCAGCTCACCATTGTAGGCGGCGGGCACGTGAGCCTGGCCTTGTCGAACGTGGCGGCGGCGCTGGATTTCGAGCTGACCGTGCTCGACGACCGCGCCGACTTGCCCACGCTCGACAACAACCACGCCGCCCATCACCGGCACGTCATCGATTATGAAAATGTGGCGGCCGAAGTGACCGCCGGCCCGCACCGCTACGTGGTGGTGATGACCGTGGGCTACCGCACCGATGCCGTGGTGCTGCGCCAGCTGCTGGGCCGGCCCTTCCGCTACCTGGGCGTGATGGGCAGCGTAGCCAAAGTAGCCGAGCTGCGGCGAGGACTGCGGGAAGAAGGTTTTTCGGTCGCCGAAATAGCGCGCCTGCGCGGCCCCATCGGCCTGCCCATTTACAGCCAAACGCCGGAGGAAATTGCCATCAGCATCGCGGCAGAGCTGATTCAGGTGCGGCGGGAAGCGGAGTAGTGTGGAAAAAAGAACGTCATGCTGAGCGCAGCCGAAGCATCTCTACCGCGAGCGTAAATCCTTTCGATTGGATTACTACTGTGGTAGAGATGCTTCGACAAGCTCAGCATGACGTACTTCATTAATTCCAGCGTCCTTACCGCTCCGTGTCGTTGGCGCCGGTGGGGTTTACGTTGCCGTTGGCAAACTCTTCGGTGAACACGCGGTAGCGGTCGAGGATGGAGCGCACGGAGCGTTTGAGTACGATTTCGCCCATGGGGCCTTCGGGCACGGTCACGCCCGAGGCGTAGCCGTTCCACACGGCGCGGTTGGTTTTCACGTCGATGAGGGTGACGAGGAGCGTGCCTTCGGCCAGCAGCAGGCGCACGGGCTGGTAGCCCTGGCGGTCTTCCTTGGGCGTGTCGTCGTTTTCCTCAATGTTGCGCTTAATCCACTGGCTGAGGTCTTCCTGCTGGAAGCCGTGGAAGTTCATATCGCCCTCGTACACCCGGAAATTCACCAGCATGTCGGGGCGGCGGCTGGCTTTGCGGTAGCCCTGGGCCAGGAAGCGCTGCTGAATGGCCTCGCGTAGCGTCTGGCCCAAGCGGCTGCTGTCGGAGGTGAGGCCCGTGCCGGTCACGAAATCGTAGGTGCGGTAGTGGCGGAAATTGCCGCGGTAGCTGTAGTCCGAATCCACGCGGGCTTCGCGGGTGGTCATGCAGCCTGCCAGGCACATTGCAGCCAGCAGCAGTAGCGTAATCGTAGGTTTCATAAATGTGCAGTATCGGGATTTAGTACTACCAATATACGAAACCTAAGGCACTTAGCGGTCGGAGCAGGGGCGATAACATTATGATTATGGCAATTTTTATCGCCTATTCCCGGTCCTACCGATACCCTGCGGCCTGCAATGCAAACAATTCGGCATAGCGCCCGCCCCGCGCTAGCAGCTCCTCGTGGCTGCCGATTTCCACAAACTGGCCGTTTTCGATAACTAAAATCCGGTCGGCCATGCGCACGGTGCTGAAGCGGTGGCTGATGAGGACGGCGGTTTTGCCCTGGGTGAGCTCCTTGAAGCGCTGGAAGACTTCGTACTCGGCGCGGGCGTCGAGGGCGGCGGTGGGCTCGTCGAGGATGAGGAGCTGGGCGTCGCGCATGTAGGCGCGGCCGAGGGCAATTTTCTGCCACTCGCCGCCGCTCAGGTCCACGCCGCCGTTGAAGCGGCGGCCAATCATCTGGTCGTAGCCGCCGGGGAGCTTGGCGATGACGGTATCGGCGAGGCTCTGGTGGGCGGCGGTTTCGATGCGGGGTTGGTTGTGGCGCTCCTCGATGCGGCCCACGGCGAGGTTTTGGCCGGCGGGGAGCTGGAAGCGCACAAAATCCTGGAAGATGACGCCGATTTCCTGGCGCAGTTCGGCGGGGTCGTACTCGCGCAGGTCGTGGCCGTCGAGCAGGATGCGGCCTTCGGTGGGGTCGTAGAGGCGGGCGAGGAGCTTGACGAGGGTGGTTTTGCCGGCGCCGTTTTCGCCCACGAGGGCCAGCTTTTCACCGGCTTGCAGGGTGAAGCTGAGGTTCCGAATGGCCCATTTTGTACCATTCTTGTACTGGAAGCCGACGTTTTCAAACTGAAAACCCTGCTGAATGGGCCGGGGGAAGGGAATGGGCCGTTCGCCGGTGAGCTCCTGGCGCACGATGCGCGGCCGGAGCGCAAAGAAGTCGAAGAAATCCTGCAGATACAAGGCGCCGTCGGCCACGGAGCTGAAGCGGCTGAGGATGCCTTCGAGCAGGGCGCGCAGGCGGGCGAAGGAGCCGGCCAGGAAGGTGAGCTGGCCCAGCGAGATGCTGCCGGCCGCGGTGCGGGCGATGATGTAGACGTAGGCGCCGTAGTAGCCGGCGGCGCCGATGGCGGCGAAGAGGGTGCCCCAGCCGGCGCGGCGCAGCACGAGGGATTTGTTTTGGCGGTAGAAGTCGTCGGAGAGGGTGCGGAAGCGGGTGATGAGGAAATCGGAGAGGCCGAAAATCTTGACTTCCTTGGCGGTTTCGTCGGAGGCGCCGGTTTGGCGGAGGTAGTCGAGCTCGCGGCGCTCGGGCGTCCAGGAGTGCGAGAGGGAGTAGCTGCGCTCGTTGAAGTGCGACTCGCCGAGGAAGGCGGGCACCACGGCCAGCAGCAGCAGCCCCAGCAGCCAGGGCTGGAAGGCGACGAGGCCACCGGCGAGCAGCACGAGGGTGATGACATCCTGGCCCTGGCTGAGCACCTGGCTCATGAGCACGGTGCGGGAGAGGGTTTGGCGGCGGGCGCGCTCGAGCTTGTCGTAGAAGGTGCTGTCTTCGAACTGGTCGAGGTCGAGGCGGGCGGCGTGCTCCATGAGGCGGATGGAGGACTGATTGGCGAAGAGGTCGCCGAGCAGCGAATCGAGCAGGGCCACGCCGCGGCCCAGGGCATCGGCGAGGAGTACGAGGCCGAACTCGAGGCCCACGAGGGTGAGCACGGGCGTGAGCTGGCGGGCGGCGGCGGGCAGCTTGGTGAGGGCCACCACGTCGTCGATAATCAGGCGGCCGACGTAGAGCGTGGCCAGCGGCAGAAACGCCCGCAGCAGGCGCAGCACGAGGTTGGCGGAGGCCAGCGCGGGGCTGGTGGCCCAGATGAGTTTCAGGAAGGCGGGCAGGTGGCGCAGGGCCGATACCCGCTCGCGTACGCTCACGGCGGGCTTTTCGGGGCCGCGCCCGGCGTTGGGGTTCTTGGCGGAGATGGATTTCAGGAAGTCAAACATGGCCCGGGCGTGGGCAAGGTTGGGGCCGGGTTTGGGGGGCGGCCGTTTTGGCAGGGGGTGGGCTTATTGCAGTAGCTTGATGGCCGCTTGGTTTTGAGACCCTGCTAATATTTTACCCAAAGGAGCGTTATTTGATTGTGCGCTTGCCTCCACCTTTTGTTTGTCTCATGCCATTATCCTACAGTGTGCGCCTCGTCTTGTTCTTGGCCGGGGTGGTTGCGGCCGTAGCGTGCGAGCGCAAGGAGGTTTCTTCGCTGGCCATCTTGACGGTGCCGAGGTGGCACTTAAGCGACTACGTGTTTTGCCCAGATGCTCCCCCACTGCCCGGTGCATATGACCCGCCTGCTGACAAAGAACCCTGCGTTCGGGACGACTTCACAGTGTTTAAAGCGGATGGGACCTACGTGGACGACGAAGGAGCCCTTCCGTGCGACCCGCGGTTTCCGCAAGCTCGCCGCTTCGCGTGGCGGTTCCTAGCGGAAGGGCGCGAACTCGCCATGTGGTACGCGGCCCCAGGCCAAGCCCAGGCGGTGGAGAGGCGCTATAAAATCCTCAAGCTGACGCCCAGAACCCTAGTGCTCGAAGGGTGGGCCCCGGCGTACTCTTGCAAAGTCATTTTAACCTATACCGCCTTGTAGCTTGCGGCAATAGTTCTTTCACGAAAACGGTGGTTTTCCGAAAGATAGATACGCTCAAATTACTCCCAAAAAAAGGTTCCCGCTGGCGCAAGTCTGCGCGGAGCCCTAATTCATTCACCAGAGTAGCCTAAGCAGCCCCCGCCCCGCCCGCGGCTGGGGCTGCTGGCGGTTCCGGCCGGGTCGGGACGTTCTTAAATAATTTCACTGGCCCGACATACCTCTACCACCGCTGGGGTGCTGCCGGAAACTTTGATTAAATAATGGTCTACAAAGTGCTGCGCCCGGTACACGTACAGATTGGTGTAAACCCCGCCGGGACCAGCCACGGCGCGATACATGCGAACCTGTAACCCGCCGCGACGCAGGAAGCCAGTGCGTTTAAAGAGTGGAAACCCGCTTGTGGTAATGGGTACTGGTGCGCCCGTCGAAGTCGGTTGTTCCCCCCATAAGGCATCGAAACCCGTCCCGGGAAAGCAAGCGGCAAAGGGTCCTGCCAAGGAGGCGGTGGGCTCGCTGTGCCCGGGGAAGTACAGGTGCTTGGCCGTTGGGTAGTAGCGGGCCACGAGTACGGTCGCGAAGTAGTTGAACGCGGTTTGCTCCGGTGGCGGGGGACTAGCAATCGAAAACAAGGTGGCTAGAAGCAAGAAGGACATGGCAGGGGTGTAAGTGACCAGGTAATGGAGGAACCGGCCATAAGAGCAGATGCAAATAACCCGTGCTTTTCATAAATGAACCGCAAGAAGCCCCGACCCCGCCAGCGGCTGGGGCTTCTTGCGGTTCCGGCCGGGGGCGGTGACTTATCAGGCGTCTCGGCGCACCGGTGCTGGCCGGGCTTAGAACGTGTTTGGGTTTTGCCTAGCCTGTTCCAAAACGTCATGCTGAGCGCAGTCGAAGCATCTCTACTGCAATAGTAAATCCTGTCGATTGGATTACTTGCACAGTAGAGATGCTTCGGCTGCGCTCAGCATGACGTTCTTTTCAAATTTCCAAACATGCCCTTACACGCCTGGCGGCGGGCTCTGCCCCTGGGCCCGGTATATTTGTTTACGCCTTCCACCCCCTTCAACTGCCCCGTGTCATGGCCCCTATCACCTCCCTCTCGCAGCTCGACCCCAACGGCGTGTACACCTACGCCGATTACCTGACGTGGCGGTTTGACGAGTCTGTGGAGTTGATAAAGGGCAAGGTGCTGCGGCCGATGGCGGGGGCCAGCCGCCGACACCAACAGGTGTCGCGGCGCTTAGGCTTTGCGATTGACAGCCATTTGCGGCGCAGCTCCTGCGAGCTGTATTACGCCCCGTTCGATGTGCGCCTCACGCGCAACGCGGGCGCGGGCGATGCGCAGGTGCTAACCGTGGTGCAGCCCGACCTCATGGTGGTGTGCGACCCCGCCAAGCTGGACGAGCGCGGCTGCGTGGGGGCCCCGGACTGGATTATCGAAATCGTGTCGCCCGGCAACCTCAAGCACGACACCAAAACGAAGTTCGACCTCTACGAGAAAAACGGGGTGCGCGAATACTGGGTGGTGTTTCCCGGCGAGCAAACCGTGCTGGCCTACTTGCTGGACGAGCACGGCCGCTACGAGGTGGCCGGCGAGTACGCCGCGCCCGGCCCCATGCCGGTCACGGTGCTGCCCGACCTGGCCGTGGAGTGGAGCGAAGTGTTTGACGCGGCGGGGTAGCAACCTTGGCCGGCGGGGCTGGCGGTGCTTGCGCAACGCCTGCAGCAACCACAACGCCGCTACCTGCCCGGCGGGCTTTTCGGGGCCGCGCGGTGGCGTTGGGGTTTTTGGCGGAAATGGATTTCAGGAAGTCAAACATGGCCGAGGCGGTGGCAAGGGTGGGGCCGGGTTTGGGAGGCGGCCGTTTTCGCAGCCCGTAGCGCGGACTTTGTCGTCTGCGCTACGGCCATGCGCCTGCTCAAGCATGCCAAAAAATCTTCAGCACACGGACATTTTTTGGGGATACTGGCGTTTAGGAAACTCATCCCTTCGGGGCATTTCGTAAACGATGAATCGTAGACGAGTTTCTTAAACTCACTAGCGCGGTGTCGGGGTTGGTGTAGAGTAGCGCGAACTGTGTAGTTCGCGTCCCCGCGCCGCTAGCTCGTTCTGGCACGCGAACGACAAAGTTCGCGCTACTGACCGCACGTACACTGACGTCGAAACGGCTGTAGGTCCTGCAGTAGCTTGCAGGGACCCAGTAGCGGGCCGCTGCAAGTGGTTTACCAAATGGAGGGTAAAAACCGTCGCTGGTTTAGGAAAAGAGCAGTGCCACTAACCGCTACCATAGCTCCATGTTGATTCTACTTGTGTACGGCTTGTTCTTGCTCTATCTGCCTCCGTACCTGTTGGGCCGCATCACTTATTGGGGATTGCAGCGTCTCTTCCCCTGCCCAAGCATTAGACGTAATCACGTCCTAATCTGGGCGTTTTTCGCTTATCCGGCGCTGTACTTATTCTTTCTCGTTACCCATGTAAAACACATGAATACGTTTGTTTTGTATGGTAGCGGCTTCGCGCCTGCCATTGCCGTAGTGATGGCCTATCTATTGCGGCGCAATGCTTCTCAAGGCGGCACGTAACGGGTTTTACCCTGTGCTATGGGTTCAGAAAAATGGTGGAAAGGTAGCCGCCACTGCGGGCGCCGTGAGCGGAACGAAGCTTAGAGCGGTTTCGGGGTCGGTATACAGTCGATGGAAGTAGCGCGAACTGTGTAGTTCGCGTCCCTGCACAGATTGTAAACGTTGAAACGGCGCGGGCACGCGAACTACAAAGTTCACGCTACTTCCATCGACTCCGAAACCGCGCTAGCCCGTCGAATTCGACTTACAGGCCCTCCTCGGTCAGGTACAAGCCGCAACTGGAGCAGGCGCGGATGCGGTATTGCCGCGAGGGGAAGGACTGGCCCCGGGCACCGGGGGGCCGCGGCGGGCGCTGGAGCATGTCTTTGCCGCAAGCCGCGCAGTGGGCCGGGTGCTCATCCGTCCACTGGCTGCCGGGCTTGGTCAGCCCGGCGCTGCCGCACTCCGGGCAATACGCCCCGAATTTGAGCAGCGGCACGGCACAGCCCGGGCATTTGGGGGGGATGATGGCCCAGATGGTGAGCACAATGGTTGCCTGCACCAGGGGCACCAGCAGCACGAACAGCAGGTCAAACCACGCCGCCGACCACGACCCGGTAAAGACCAGGACCAAAAACAGCCCCCCGCTGGTTAGGGCGAAGCGACGGGCCCGCCGTTTGCGCCGGTGGTAGCGGCCCACGACGGGAGCAAAATCGAGCCGGAACTGCTGCTGCTGGGCGGGGGAGTAGGGCAAGGCCATCGGAGGCGCGGATAACGATGTGTAAGAAAACGGTAGAAAAGCAAACCAATATTGTAGGCTTACAGCGCTATTCTAATGAGTCCGCCGACAATCTGCATGGCAACAGCGTGGTCCCGGCGGTCTGGGCCCGGGCGGGGTGGGGCCGGCCCATCACGGCCAGGCCAGCCAGGACGAGGACCGGGGGCCAGCGACGAAAAGCAGCCATGGATGTGGTCGGGTGGGATGAGGCCGGAAATATACAGGCGAGAGGTTAAGCAAAGTTGCCTGGTCTTGGGAAGTAAATCGAATCAGGTATTTCTCCTTCGGCGCCAGTATAGCCACCCGTGTGCTACGCGGGTACTGATTGAACTACCGGAGCAGAACAGCATTGGTCCGGGGTTGCTGACAGCCCTGGGTAGTGTAGAACAGAAAGCCTCTAAAGCTAAAGGAAACCTATCTAAGCGTTGGTTTTGGAAGGGCTCAATGCTTCTCCCAGCGCTCGGTGAAGTCCTTCTTGCTCCAATAGCTCCAGAGCCTGGAAACCGGATTGACGATGACGACTTCACTCGGGTGCTCCTCGTCATCGGCCGCCGTCATGCCCAACTCCAGCTCGTATTCTTTGTCACGGCGGAAACCGGCAAAGCCGTCCATGCCGCGAAACGTGTACTTCTTCTTTTGAAATTCCATGCGGCAAAAGTAGTCGCCCTCCTTACCAGCGGCTTACTTCGACCGGATTTTGGCCCTGGCTTTCGTTGGCTTCCTCTCTCCGATTTGCCGCCGATGCCCACCCGCTACGACGAGCCGTAGGCCGGCACAACAGCCGCCGCCCATTCCTGCCGACCTTTGCGGCCCCCATGCCCGCAACGCCCGCTCCTGCTTCCCATTCCTACACCCTCGGCTTCTGGCTGAGAATTATCAATATTTTGTTCACAGCCTAATTTCGCACTTTTCACAAAAAAGGGTGGCAGAAATGGTGGCAAATCAGACTACGACTGCCACGTACTTTGCCACCGTACTTGGGGAAATTCCGAGGGTGCGAGCGATGAATCCGTTGGACTTGCCCTCCCCTTTCAGGACCCGCGCCTGCTCTACTACCACTGACCCTTTCGTCGGTGCACCAAGTTTGATGCCGGCGGCTTTCTTCTTGGCCAGGGCAGCTTTGGTGTTCTCCGAAATCTTAATCAGGTCCTGGGCGGCGATGGTGCTCAGCATCGAGACAATCACGTCGGCGAAGGGGCCGAGCGTGTCGAGGTACGGCTCCATGAAGGACTTGTAGTTCACCCCGTGGTCGCTCAGTTCCTTTAGGTACTTGAGCGTGGCCAGCGTGCCTTCGCGGCTGAAGCGGTCCAGGCGCCAGAACACGACCAGGTCAAACTTCTTCTGGTAGGCTTCGAGGAGTAGCAGTTTAAACTGCAGGCGGTCGGCCTTGCCCCCGGACACTTCCTCGGTGAACACCTTGTAGATGGTGCCGTGCTGCTCAGCGAAGGCGCGCAACTGGTGCAACTGGTTCTCCGGGTCTTGGCCTTTGTCGTTGGTGGACACGCGGGCGTAGATGGCGACTCTCATACCCAAAATTACCAACCGCTACTGTGTAGTTTTATATCACCGTTTTCCTGAACTACGACGGAGCTATTTCCACTTCGACTGAAGAGAGCTATTTGGTGCAGGGCACTGGTTTAAGGACCTCTTTACCGAATTTCAAGGCAGATACCCGCTCGAATTCGAATTTTCCATCCCGCATCACCAGTTCACAACCGCCCTGGGCATACCCGTCGGAGCGTCGCAAAAAAGCAATGGGCGTGGTGAGCGCCGAACCATTTTCTCCCGCTCCCGCTGTGTATTCTCCCAGGAGCGTATCTCCGTGCATGGTGCCGGTAACCGTGCCCGTGTAATGGTCAGACCCGCCATCGTAAATCATGGTCCCAGAAACAGTAGGATATAGAGTCAATAGCGAAAGTCGAAGCGTGTCTTCTTCAGCGAAGTGGGCGTAGCAACCCACCGGTTGATTTTGCACTTGACAACTCGTGAATAGGGGGAGGGCGCTAAACGAAATGGCGCAGCCGAGAGCTCGCAAGAGTTTCACGGCGCCACCAGGGCCATTCGTTTGTAACAGGTTCGTCATAAAATAGTGGCAAGTTGGAAAAAGCAGCGAAGTGAGTTGTGAGAATTAAGCGCAAGAAACAAGCATTGATTCTCACAACTCTATTGACGTTATGAAACTGGCAAACGCTCGTTTTTCTAAATTGAGCGCGTTCAACGTAGTACCGTTTTCGCAGACTACTTAGTTGCAAGGAAGGCACCTTGTTTTAGCGCCTATTCCTTTGTTCTAGCTTGCGAACCCGGCTCCCAATCTGAAGAACATAAAACAGCCATCCTAACAAAATAATGGCAATAACCAATAGGACGACCCACAATTTGCCATCGGAGCGTAGAAAATCTGTTAATGAAAGGGATACCAAAATCATTTTAGGTTAAGTCTTTGGTTGCGTAAACCTCTTTCACTGGATTATTGACATCGGCATCATCCTGTTCATCGAAATGCGCTTCTAACCGGCGGATTCTGACGCGGAGTTGGGTAATCCAGAAGCCCAGCAGTGTGAAGCCGACAAACGCGGGGCGAATAATCATTTTGATAGAACTGTCGGCGTCGTATTGATTGAACCCCGGGTTGCCGCCATTCCCGGGATGCAATGAATCCGTCAAACGCGGTAAAATGATGATAAGGGGAATGAAAACGGAGAAAGCGAAGATGTTGTAGATGGCCGAAATTCGGGCCTTGCTCATGGCATCATTCATGGAGCCGCGCAAGACGAAATAGGCCAAGTAAATCAGCATGCCGACACTTACGCCGTTGGTTTTGGGGTCATTGGGCCAGAGTGCGCCCCACGTAAAATAGGCCCAGGCAGAACCCGTGAGGCATCCTAAAACGCCAAATAAAAGGGCGGTGTTGGCAAGTTCCACCGAAATAAGGTCGTCGTCTGGTCGGCCTTTACGCAGGTAGCGAATGGCAAAACAAGCGGAAGCGAACAGCAGAATAACCATCGCAATCCACAAGGGGGGATGGAAAAAGGTGTTGCGAATGGCTTCATGCAACAGCGGCAATCTTGGGACGGGATTTATCAGGCCAGCCCAAAACACATAGAGTAGAATGAGGACAGTTAAGGCTTTCCACCAATGTTTTCGCATATGCTATTCTGTTGTTTGGATTGGCCCCAAAAGTAGCTAGCGATGCGCCTTGATAACCCTCGGTTTACTAAACTAATCCAGTAGCTTGGAAAAAGATGGCCAACAGACCGCTCCAGTACCTGGCGAGTTTAAGAAACTCGTCTACGAATCAAAGTTTACGAAACGCGTAAAGTAGATGAGTTTCGTAAACTGCGAACCCTCCAAAAAACGGACGTATTCTGGAGGGTTTCGCACAGTGCCCAAACGGCCCGGAAACGCAGGTTTTTCGGGCCGTTTTTTTGCCCCGTTTTTTGGAGGGCTCGGAGTTTACGAAACTCATCTCCTTGGCGCGTTTCGTAAACTTTGATTCGTGAACCAGTTTCTAAAATTCTATTCAGGCCAATAGGCGAGGTTAGGCCCTCCGCAAGCATGCCCAAGTAGCATTTCAGAAAAGACAAGGTGGCTGCTGCTGAACCCGGATTCAGCAGCAGCCACCTTAAAGTTATACAGCGAACTGGGCCGTTTTATTGACTTTTTTCTAGATTAACAAACTGGCCAACAAGTACAGAGCCTCCGCTCCCAGCCGAGAAGGTTCCAGACCACGTTCCGGGTTTGGTACCTGCGGTTAAAGTACCATTAAGGGGTGGTGAAAATCTGGTACCAAAAAACCCAAATGAATCGAACCCATTGAGTTGAGCATCGTGCAGAACGAAATCAGTGTCAGGCGAGCTTTTGCTGGGCTTGTTATAGAAGAGGAAGATGCTTTCCACTCCGTTTGTTGTTGAGCCAGGCTTCGGCTGGTAATTGGCGATAATCCTGACTTCATACCGATCGGTTCGAGCGCCTGGAAATGTCCCCAATTCAACCAAAGCACCGGTCTTCACAGGAGAATAACCGGTAATTTGGTAAGCAAAGGAAGCAGAAGCATAAGAAGGGGGCAGTACCGGCGCGTTTTGAGTCGCGTCTTTTTTACTACAGCCGCTGAACAGGGGCAGCATCAGTAAACAAGGAAGTATAAGTTTAAGCATGAGACGAGGTTAAGTATTCTTGTATATAAGTACTTTGCTGTACTGTACCCCAAAAATATGGTCGTGATTTGATACATACAATACCTATTTCGGGGTGTTCTGGTGTTTCAATCACATCGGCTCAGGCGCTTTTCGCCAGCGGATCTTGGTTTTGCTCGAATTAGCAAACAAGAGAAATTAAGCTTTCAAACTACTTCGGCCGAATTTCGGACTTGGCCTTCGTTTGCTTAATCTTCTCCAGGTCGCGGTCGAGGGCCAGCAAGTCATTCACCACTTCGAGGGTGGTGGCCCACTGCTCCACGCCTTCGAGTCGTTTATCTAACGACTCCAGCACCTGCAGCATCCGCTCGTTCACGGCCGCCTTGGGCACTACTACGTCCCACTCGTCGACCGAAGCCCGGCTGCTGCCCTCGCTGGTGGGGCCGCCTTCGTAATAGCCGCGCTGCCGGCGTTGCTCCAGCCAGCCTTCCACCTGCATCACCTGCGGGTCGGCCCGCATCCACTTCGGCACAACGTACTCGTCCTCGTGTACGATGCCGGCCACGGCGTGCCCGCTGCCGTCCTGCAGCTTGCCATTGCTGCCGATGCTCATGCCGGTGGCCATGGCAAACACGTCCCACAGGCTGCCAGCCTGGCCGCCAGTGGCAACGGTAGCGCCATCACCGGTGCGCCCCCCCTTGGCAAAGCCGGCAATCTTGGCGATGGCCATGCCGGCGCGGAAGGTGGCTAGCCCACTCATGCCCAAGCCGTAGAGCGGGCCGGCAATCGGGCCCATGGTCGCGGCCGTGGCCCAATAGCCCTGCACCTCGTCCACGTAATTCATGCCGATGCTGGCGATGGCCTCCGCCTTCCGGGCCGCTTTGAACACCTTATATAAGATGGTTTGCTCGCCCAGGGCGTCTTCCAGGTTTTTCACGCCCTCGTCCTGCATCGTTTTCTCGACGAAGGCCAGCTTCTTGCGGAACTCGGTCAGGCTTTCGTCCTCGGTTTTCACCTTCTTCACGTGGGCCGCCTCGTCCTTGAGCTTGTCGGCCTGCAGCTTTTTCCACGCCACCGACTCGGCCGCGTCGCGCTGCTTAATCAGGTCCAGCTCCCGCTGCATAGCGGCCTGCTTGAGGGCGTACACCGCATCCTCGTACTGCTGCTGGGTGAGCAGCTTGTTGGCCAGGTTCAACTGGGCCTGCGCTTCCAGCAACTCGGCATCGGCATTGGCCTGGGCAATCTGCTTATCAATGTCGTCCTGCCGACGCTTCTCTTCTTCCTCGGCATGCTTCTCCCACAACTCCCGCAGGCGCAGGTCGCGCTCGGCCACGATGGCGGCCACCTGTTCGGTGTAGTCGGCCTCCAGCCCGGTCAGGGCGTCGACCTTTTTGGTGGCCGCGTCCAGGATTTTCTGCCGCTCCTCCTCCCGGCGCACTTCCTCGTCGCTCTGGTGGGTGCGGTCCAGCTGGTCGAGCAGGGAATTGCGCTGCATCAGGTCGTCACCCAGTTCCTTGCTCAGTCGCTTGGCATCGGCCAGGCGCTCCCGGTCGGCCCGGTCGCGGTCGGCCTTGGCTTTCTTTTCGGCCGCCTCGCGGGCCTTCTTCTGCTTCTCGGTTTCGCCGGCCGGCGCCTCCTCGCCGCTGCTGGCGGCCGTGCCACCCCCGCCGGAGCTGGTTTCGGTGGTTTCCACGCGCACCGAGCGGGTGATGCGGTTGTTTTTGCTGGCCTGGTAGCCGGCGGCGAAGGCCTCGGCCGCGCGCTGCCCACTGCTCAGGGCCACGTCGGCCGTGGCGCTGAGGGCCGACTTGAAGCCGGCGACGATTTTATCCTTGTCGAGGGTGAAAATGCCGATGATGATGTCCCCCACGCCGCCCAGGATTTTCAGGGCATCGTCCTTGATGGTCGTAAACAAACTCACCACCACGGCGCCCAGCCCGCCCAGGATGCCGCGCAGCAGTTCCGATTTGTTGTACCACTCGATGAAGTTGTCAATCACGTCGCGGCTCACGGCCAGCAGCACGCGCAGGGGCAGCAGCAGTACCGTGAGCGCCGTTTTCAGGATGTCAACGGCCATCGACGCCGTGTCGGTCTGTTCGTTGAACAAGCCCAGCCCCTCCAGCACGTCGCCGATTTCGCGGTAGTAGGCCATGAACTGGTCGACCAGCTCGGTGACCATGTCCAGCAGCGGCTGGCTTTTATCCAGTACCCGCCCGAACCACTGGCCCAGCTGCTCGAGCACCTGGTTGACTTTGCCCCCCACCGTCTCCTTGAACTCGCCGAACCACAGGCTCAGCGTGGCCATCCCGCCGGCCGCCTTCCGGGCGGCCTCGGCCGAGCCCCCGAACTCGGAATTCAACTCGGCCAGAATCAGCTTCTGGGCGCCGGCCACGTCGCCTACCTTCACCATCTGGGCAATCTGCTCCTTCTGCTGGTCGGAGAAGGTTACGCCCACGCGCGTCAGCGCCGTAATGCCCTTGATGGGGTCATTCAGGGCCTTGCCGAGCTGGATGCTGGCGCCCTTCATATCGGCCGGGCCGTCGCCGGCCATCTTGGTGGCCAGGTCCTGAATGGCGGGGATGGCGTCCTCGAACACGCCCTTTTTCACGTTTTTAAACGTGAGCAGCATGGCCGAGGCCCGGTTGGTTTCGTCGTCGTCGAAGAGCGTCACCTTGGCCCGCTCCGTGCCGATGCGCCGGATTTCATCGGCCGTGAGTCCGGCGGCGTTCTTGGTGGCGTGCAGCGTGGCCTCCAGGTCGGCGCCGGACTTGGCGCTGCTGAGAAACTCTTCGCGCGAGGCCGAGAAGAAGCCGAACAACTGCTGCACCAAGCCCATGATGCCGCCGGCCGTGAGGAAGGCAAAGGCGTTGGCGAAGCCCTGCTTCAGCCAGCCGGTGCTCTCGGTGGCGCCCTTGATTTCGGTGCTCACCTGGGCAATGCGGTCCTGCAGGGCGTGGTAATCGGCCAACATCTTCTGCCGGCCGGGTGCGTCGCCGTTCATCTCCTGCAGCTGCTTTTCGAGCTGGGCGGAGGCCGCCTTCATGTCCTTAAACGAGGAGTTGATTTTCTGCCCGTTGAGGATGACCTGCAGGTTTTCCTGGTTCATCTTCTCGGTGGCCGCGCGCACTTCCTCCTCCGACTGCACGTAGGTGCGCATTTCGGCGCGGGCGGCGCCCACGCGCTGGGTGAGCACCTGGAAGTCGCGCTGCAGCGCTTGCCGGCGCGGGTCGTCCTGGCTCATCTTCGTGAGCTGGTTGTTCATCAGGGCCACGCCCGCGGCCATGTCCTTGATGCTGGCGTTGGCCTGCTGGGCGTTGAGGAGGATTTCTAACTCCCGGGTTTCCTTATCTGCTGCCATGAGGGCTTACTTATCAGTTAATTGTTAAAAGCGGATGGTCGTCTCGCCGGGCAATGCCTCTACGGTTTTCGCCACCAGCACCTGGCCGTACAGTTCCAGCATCAGCTCACTCAGGCGCTTGGTCTGGTGGGCCACCTCCTTCGAGTACCAGGGCCGGGCCTTGCGCTGCAGCCGGCGCAGCTTGCCGCGCGAGTTGCGCAGGCGGTCGTAGCCGTCGTCGCCCTTCCGGATGCCGGCCCCGTGGCCGCGGCCCACGCCCATGTCGACGAACTTGCCATAGAGCGCGTAGCTCAGCCGCAGGCGGAGCTGGTCGCCCTCCGCGGCGCCGATGACTTCCTTGCGGAAGGAGGCCAGCAGGGCGCCGGTGTGCTCGATTTTCAGCCGGCGCAGGTTGGCCACGAAGCGCTCCACGGTGATGTCGAGCCACTCCACGGCCAATTGGCGCGGGGTTAGGTTGGCGTTCATCGGCTAAGGCGGTAGGTGAAGGTGGCCGCCTCCAGGCGCCGGCCGGTGGTTTTCAGGCTCAGGGAGACTTTCTCCCAGAGGTATTTCTGCCAGTACACCAATTCCTTGCGGGCTGGGTCGAGGGTGAGCAGGTCGGCCACCCGGAACTCCATGAGTACTTCGCGGGTGGTGGCCCGGTCGAGAAAGTCCAGCCAGGCCCGGTGCCAGGTGGCGTACAGGCCGGCCTCGCCGTCCCAGTGCAGGGTGCTGGGGCCCACGGTATTGCCGTGCATGTCTTCCCGGTCCCAGGTGGCCAACGGGTAGAGTTGCTGCTGGCTGTCGGGGCACAGCCCGCGGTCGTAGAGCAGGCGCAGGCCGCAGTGGCTGTCGTCGCCCACGCCGAAGGCCAGCGAGGCGCCCTTGGCGTCGACTGCCGGCAGGCGCCAGGTGCGGGCCGGGTTGATGTAGTCGGGCTCCTCGACCACGTGCAGCGTGCCGGCCTCGGTGCTGAGCGTCTGCTTGCCGTTGCCCACGCGCAGCGTGGCCCAGCCGGTGTCGAGGGTTTTGTTCAGCTCGTCGTCGCTCTCCAGCCCCATGCTCAGCACCCAGCCGGTCTGGGTCACGGCCGTGCTGCGGCCCAGCCCGCCGGTGCGGTCCAGATACGCCGGGTCGGCTATCACGTCGCGCAGCGCGCGGATGCTCAGCTCCCGGCGCTTGGGGTGAAAACCGTAGCCCAGGCCGTAGACTTTCTGCAGCTGCACCAGCAGGGCACCGACCTCGAGGTCGGGCACGTGCCGGTTCACGGCGAAATCGGCCGGCAGGCTGCCATCGGCCTGTTCCACCGTGCGGTCGGAGTACAGAATTGCCGCCTGGGCCTCGGGCGTGTCGAGCCAGGGGCCGCTCAGCGCGTAGCCCACGGCGCCCAGCACGCGGTGCAGCAGCGGCACCAGGCGCAGGAAGGGCACGATGGGCTGGTGGTAGGCCAGCGTGCCCGCCGGGCGGTAAGTGCCGTTGGCGTAGTAGTTGAGCGTCATGCCGTAGTTGGCCACTTCGCCCCCGTAAAAGGTGTAATTGCGCACGCAGGGCAGGGCGTAATCGGCCGCGTTGTGCACTAGCTGCAGGGGCACGCGGCCCAGGTCTAGCGACGGCAGGGTCACGCCCTCGATGCGGGCCTGCAGGTCGGCGGCATCGGCCACGAAGTTGTAGGCGTAGAGGCCCTTCTTTTCGTCGCACTCCAGGTACACCAGCGAGCCGACCCAGCGCAGTTGCTCGTCGATGTAGAACTTGCAGGGCTCGGGCGCCACTACGTCACCCTGGGCGGCGCGCACGTCGGGGAAGTTCAGGGCCTGCGCGTTGCCGGCCACCGGCAGCCCGAAGGGGTAGGTGATGGTGCCCGGCACGCTGTCGGGGTTGAAAAACGGGCTGTTGATGTCCACCGTGATGGTGCCGGGGGCCAGTACCAGCCAGCCGGCGGCGACTTTTAAGCCAATCATGAGCCGAGCGCATAAGTGACCTGGTCGCTGCCCAGCCGCGGGGTGTACAGCTCCTCGGTCGTAAGGTAGAAATCGAAGTCGAGCGTGGGCACGTTTTTGCTCTCGTCGCGCAGGGGGCTGGTTTTGGCCTTGATGAAGCCCGGCACCCAGCGGCCCTGGTCGAGCAGCAGCACCCGCCGGCTGAGCAGCAGGTCCTGGGCGGCCTGCATCTGGGCGCGGGTGCGCGGGCCACTGGCCAGCTTCACCACCGGCCGCAGTTGGCGGGTCTGCACGGCCGTGTCGCCCAGCAGCGGGTCCGAATAGGGCGTCAGCGTCCGGGCGCCCTCGTCGCCGGTGACTTCGCCTTCAGTGAGCGCCTCGCCCAGCGCGGCGTAGGTGGCCATGCCGCCCAGGCTGGTGGCAAACAGCAGGTAGCGCCGGTGCGGGAACACGCGCGTATCGAGCACGAAGCGGCGGGTTTCGCTCAGCACCGTGGCTTCGTCGGGGGTGGTGACCCACGTTTCCCACCACAGCACCTGCTTGGGGCCGGCGAGGCTGGCCAGGCCCAGGGCCTGGTAGCCCACCGGCCGGCAGTACACCTCGTGTAGGCGCACGGTATCCACGCCGCCCAGGTTGAGCACTTCGTTGGTCCCATCGGTGTACTGCACCCGGAGTTGGAAGCGAAAGCCGGCGGGCGACTCGCTCACCAGGTAGTAGAGGAATTCAGGCTGGTCGGCCAATACCGACTTCACCGGCGGCTCCCAGGTGAGAAACGGCTTCACCGCCGGCTGGTAGGTGGTGAAGAAGGTACGGCTGCGCGACTCGTAGAAGTTGAGCCCGCCCAGCACCACGTAGTTCTGCACGAGCACGGTGGTGGCCGCGCGCACCGGCGTGTCGCCAAAGCTCTCGGCGTGCTTTAAGTAGAAGCGCCGGAACAGCGGGTCGGCCCGCAGCACGCCGGTGGCGCCGACCGGCGGCACGTGATGCTGCAGGAAGGTGTCGAGCAGGGCCTGCACCTGGAACTCGGTGCGGCCGTCGCGGTCGGCCGGCTGCTCGAGCACGCCGCCGACCAGCGTAAAGTCGCCGCTGAGGTACACTTTCTCCACCCACACCTCGCAGAGGAAGGTTAAGTTGGGCTTGAGCGTGTGGTCCAGGCGGTAAGCGTTGCCGGCGTCCAGGGCTAGGGTGATGGGGTTGCGCGACCAAAAAAACAGGTCGGTGTTCACCTGCACGGCTACTTCGGTCGAGCATCCCAGGGCGTCGGTGATGGTCACCGAATAGGGGCCAGCGGCCAGGCCGGTGCGGTCGCGGGTGGTGGCCCCGTCGCTCCATAAATAAGTATAGAGGCCACTGCCGCCGGTTACCTGCAGCGTGATGTTGGGGCCAATGCTTTGCACGGTGACGGCCAGCTCCGGGTTGGTGCCCACCTGCACGGTGGCGCGGGCGATGGCGCCGCTGGGGCCGTCTGTGACGACGACGCGGTAGGTACCGGCGCGCACCGGGCCGCGGTTCTGGGTCGTCACGCCGTCGCTCCAGCTGAAGGTGAACGGGCCGGCCATGCCCGCGGTCACCAGCGCGATGGCGCCGGTGTTGCCACCGTAACAGACCGCGGCCGTGACGGTGGCCGTGAGCACGAGCGTGGTGATGACGGTGGTCACGCCCCCGTTGCCGTCGTGGAAGTAGCCGGTGCGCGTGGCCCCGTCCACCCACACGTAGAACTCCTGGGTGGGGTCGCGGCTGTAGTCGGGCGGGCCCGGCACCGGGGCCTGCTGCTGCACGTCGGGGCTGTGCACCACCGTGCGGGTGGTTTCGTCAAACTCGTACACGTCGCCCTTGTAAATCGGGTCGAGGTAGTTGTTATCGGTGTCGATGACGGCCGAAAAGAAAACCCAGGTACTCTTGAGTAGATACATCAGGGGGCAGGGGTAAAGGCCGCCGGGTTGTAAGCCAGGGCCGCGTTGGCGGGGGAAATGATTTCGAAGTCGAAGCGCGTGCCGTACCAGGTGCCGTCGTGCAGCGGACCCACGGCGTCGCTCAGGATGGCGCCGATGGGCCAGCGCACCTTTACCTGGTCTTCGTACTGCTTCCGGGCCGCGGCCAGAATTTCCTCCCCGGACTGCTCGGTGCGGTCGAGGATGGTCCAGGCGTCGACTTCGGCCGACTTCTGCTCGAGCAGGAAGAAGGCCCCGCGGCTCTGGCGGGTGTAGTTATCGCCGTTGTTGTCGGCCAACTGGGTCTGGATGGACTCCAGCACCAACACTTGTTCCCCGGCGCCCGGCTTCAGGAAGCGGCCGAGCAGGGTTTCCTGCATCTCCAGCAGGTCGACCTGGCGCTGCAGTGGGTCGACGCTGACGATGATGCGGGCGAAGCGGGGCGAGTCGTCGCGGTGGCGGATGCGGACGTGCCGCTCGGCCAGGCCCTTGAACAGGGCCGCATAGGCTGAATTGCGCATGATTAAGCGGTTTTGGATGGGTGTTTCAGGCGCAGGTATTCCACCGCGGCATCCTGCATTTCGGCCAGCACCAGGCGCAGGGGCTGGGTGGCCGTCTGCTGCACCGGGCCGAAGACGCCGCCCGAGAGCTTGCGCAGCACCCGCTCCCACTCGGGCGCCTTTTGGGGGCCGGCCTCGTGCTCATCGGCCACGGTAAACACGTCGGGGAACTCGCTGGCCAGCTGCTGCCGGCAGCCGCGGTACCAGGTGAGCACGGCCAGCTTGTCGAGGTCGGGCACCGGGGCCAAGCGCGGGGTGCGGGCCTCCAGGTGGTTTTCGTTGAAGGCGATGCGCACGTCGCCGTTCCAGTCGGGGGCCTCCGGATTGGGGTTTCGCTTGCTCGGCCGGTAGAGCACGGCCAGAAACTGGTCGAGGTAAGTAGCCCGATTATTCAGCCGGGCCTTTTTCGTGGCCAGGTGGTACTGCAGGAAAAACGTGTCGGCGAAAATGAACTCGCCGAAAGTGACGTTGCTCAGGGAGGCGCGCGGGCCGTGCAGCGTGGCCACCGGCTCGGTGACGTGGCGGCCGGGCACTTTCAGGGTGGGAAGCAGCTGAGCCGTCAGGCAGTGGTCCTCGGATAAAACGAAGTCGGTCAGCGGCAGCAGCTGGGCCAGCACGTCGGCCGGCAGCCCGCTGAGCAGCGGCAGCCGGAAGCCGGTGAGGATGGCCAGCAGCCGCAGCCGGCTGCCGGCAGGTGGGCCGGCGTAGAGTTCGGCCAGCACTTGGCGCAGCTGCGGCCGGGTGAGCTCATTCCAGGTGGAGGGCACTTGCCGGGTGGTCGTGCCGATTTGCAGGGTTTCCATGGGCCGAAGTTGCCGGCGCCTGCCACGGGGAAAAAGGACACAAAAAAGCCCCGCCGGTGGGGCGGGGCTTCCATATCCTCTTGGTAGCTCATGAGACGGGCGTAATGAACCCGCCTTGCTGCAGGTCGTGCAGGAAGTGCTCCACCGAATCGGTGCGCACGAGGGCCCCGGTTTGGATTTTGCACCCTTCGGCCATGTTTTCCATAAAATCCTCCACCCCGACCGAGTGAATCCACTGCAGGTCGATTTGGCGCAAGGCTTCGACTAGTTCCAAAGGGGAGGCGGCCTCGATGTGGCCGCCTCCGAGTATTTCATATTTCATAGGTAGGGCTTAGCGGGTGGCCAGCGCCGTGCGGCGGCGCTGGTAGAAGGTGGCAATGTCGCGCTGGTTAAAGGTAGCAAACTCGCTTACGGGGAGCGCCGGGGTTACGAGGCGCTGCTTCGAAAAGTCGACCAGATTGGCCAGAAATTTAATCCAGAAGCTGATTTTTTCGAAGTTGGTGGTGCCGCTGTGCTGGCGAAATTCGATGGTGCGCTGGCGAAAATAGCTTTGCATGTTGACCTTGTGGTAGCGGCAGCCGCCGTTGGCCGCTTCGCTCAAGGCCTCGGCCGTGGTGGCGCTCAAGATAGCTTGCTCGGCCTGGGCCAGGGTCCGACCACGCTGGAGGCTGCGGCAGTAGTAGGCGGCGTTGCCCCGGCGCTCGGCCGGTACTAGCTGGTCGATGGTGGGCTCCAGGACGAGGTAGTTGCGTACCAGCTGGCGCATGTGTTCGACGCTGAGGTCGCGGGCCCCGAGGTGGATGTGCAGGCCGCAGCTGCTGTTGACCTGGGCGCCGCAGATGCGCAGGGCCCGGCAGGCGCGTTCCAGGTCAGCTAGGCCTTCGAGGCCCTGCAGTACCGGGCTTACCAGTTCGAAGGCGTTGGCGCCGCTGATGCTGGCGTCGCTGGTGATTTTCCAGTGGGGGCGGGTGCTGTGGTTGTAGCTTTCGCTTTCGGCTTCGAGTCCTTGGGCGCGTAGCTCGGCCAGCAAGGCGGCGCGCGTTACGCCGAAGGCTTCGATTTCAACGCCGAAGGTGCGGTTGAAAGGGCCGGTGGTAAAGGGCGCCAGGGCCTGGGCGGTGGCGGTGCGGGTGGGCGTTACCAGGGCCCGCTCGGCGCCGGTGGCCATCCAGGCAGCGTAGACGTTCTGGGCGAAGCCGTAACCGACGCCCATCATCGTGGCCACCTCGCGGCGGGTGTGGCCGAGTTGGAAGAGCTGCTGCATCTTCCAGGTTTTGGTGGTTCCGGTCGTGGCGAGGATTTGGGCGGCGGTCATGGCGTAAGGCGTTGTTTTGCTGTCGTTTAGTATGACAAACAACGCATCCTTCTGCCCGACAAGTCAAGTTAAATAACTTGTTTTTGAGTGCGTTAGCGCAGATTCCAGGCACGGTCGAATCGGTGACTGGCACGGTGCAAAAAAAGCCCCGCCGGGTGGGGCGGGGCTTTGGTAAAGGATAGATTTTATAAGTCAGGGTCCAGCTCCCGGACGCGCTTTTCCAAGCCCCCGATTACCTGTACCAGTTGCAGCTCGAAGGGACTGAGTGGGGTGAGCGGCCACAGGTTGTAGCGCTTAAACAACTCGTACATCACCGCGTTGTCGACGAAGATGGGCTCGGCCAGCGGCGGCTCTAGTGGCTTTTCCTCCGGCTGGTGCTTTGCACCCTCATCCGTGGCGTCGTCGAGGTCGTCGAAAGGAATACGGCCGAAGCCAATGGGCGGGGCATTCTTTGTTTTAGCCATAGCAGCAATCAGGCAAGCCGGGGAAATCGCTGCAAACACATCAGGACCGACGGTCCCACGCATACGGGTCATGCTCCCGCTCTACTCCCCGGCCGTAAGCTGACGGCCGAGGACTATCGGTTTCTTTCGTTTCCCTGATGTGTTTGCCTAGCGAAGATACGCCAAGTGGGGAAGTTCAGAATCAAAAATGCCCGCCTGCACTGGGTGCAAGCGGGCCGCTAAGGGGGGGGGAATGCACTGGAAGTCACTACTACAGTCAACCGATGGGGTATAAACCGCCCAACTATCACCAGCTTCCATTGGTTTTCATCCCTTTTTTGATGTCGTAAATCAGCACCCTTCTGCACATCAAGAACACTTCGGCAAAGGTCAGCGCAGCGTAGTTGGGCTCGCCATCGGCTGAATACGCAACCTTCAAAAACTGTTCCACCGGCACGACTTCGCCACTGGCATCGGACTGAAAATCGAAGTCCAGCAACTCGTATCGATAGCGGCCATCTATGGTTGAAATTTTTACGGTGAAATAGAGCCGCTGCTGCATGCCGTTGCCGAAGTCTTTCACGATTTTGTCGTGAAAGCCGCGAAAGGTGATATCTCCGACGTTAGATTCTTCAATTCTAATGACGGTGATTGGGTATTTAGAGTGGGAAACGACATAACCATCGCCGTTTAGATTATTAACTGCCAGCTCTCTTGCGCGGCAATTAAGCTCCGCTTTGGAAACGTATTCCACCGGTATACTCTCATAACAGTACGTGCGGCCCGTTGCAGAGTCGAGCAGAACGTCTCGGATGTCCTGCAACTCGGGAACATGCATTACTTTCTGCGCGGCGGCTTGGCTGTTCATGCCGCTTGCAAACAGCAGCAGCAGCAGCATGCATAGGTAAGAGCGCATCGAAATTGCGGCTAAGGGGGAGGCTATGCCTAAAGGTAACCCCTTAGCTGCCGGTAAACATCATACCGGGAAAAACCGTCGCCCGGCCCAACCGCCCAGCGTGAGCCCACCAGCCAGCAGCAGCCCGTAAGTCACCCAAGGCTGGGTGGGCCTGGTCGCGGAGGCCGTGGGGCTCGCGCCGATGGCGGCGGCATCGGCTTTGGCTTTGCCGGTGGCCACGGGGTTGGCCACGTTGCCCCGGCCCTGCTGAATGGTAATGTTCACCGGCCCGCTCAGCTTGTACTTGCGCGCGCTGGGCAGCGTGGCCCGAACCACGCTGTCCGCCGCGGGGCTGAGCCGGGCGCCCTGATAGGCCTCGCGGTTGCAGCCCGCCAGCAGCAAGGCCAGGGCCAACAAGGTGAGGAGGGACACGCTGGCTAACACGCCCAGGGCGTGGCAAAATCGTCGGAGTTGTTGCATCAGTACCTGGGATTATCGGCGACGTTGGCCACGGCAGCTACCATGCGCTTGAGTCGCCAGTTTTCAAATACGCCCTCGCCTTCGCGCTGCAGGGCACCCCCACCCCCGGTATTGCCGCCAACGGCCCGGCAGCTGGGCCCACTTCCCCACACCAGCAGGGTCTCGGCGTGGCAAATGGCCCGTTGTCCCCACGTAAAGCCAAGCACGTCGCCCGGCTGCGGCGGCGGGCGGCCCGCCACCGGCTGGCCGTTGCGCCAGATGGTGTGGACCCGGTCGAACCAGGCCAGGGCCCGGCCGAAGCGCGGCACGGGCAGGCCGGCCCGGCGCAGGATGGCCACCACCGTCCACGAGCACCACGCCTGGCCGGGCTGCCCGCCGGCTTCCCGGACCAGGGCGTCCACTTCCCGGCCGCGGTTGAAGCCGTGCTCCCGGATGCCGACCAGCTTGCGGGCCTCGGCTACAATGCGGGCGCGGAGCCCGGCACGGCCGTCATGGCCAGGGTCAGCATTTGCGCGGCCAGGTGCAGCAAATAGGCCAGCGAGAGCAAGCAGAAGGACAATCGAACGCATCGCACGAGGAAAATGAATTGGTGGACTTTGCGCCGCTCGGTCAGCTGGGCCAGGCGGTCGGGGTAAATGTTGGCTTCTTCGAACAGGGGCTTGCGCAGCTCGGTCGTGAGGTTTTCGAACAGCATCCCCTCCCCTTCCAGGCTTTCGGCCTGGTAGGTGCGGAAGCGCGGCAGAAACTTCTCGTAGGCGTACAGGCCCATGTGCAGGGCGCCGCTGAAAAGCAGCGCGGCCAGGCCCAGGGCATTGAGCAGGTCCACGCCGAAGCTGCCGGCCGTGGGGTCGTAGAGCCGAATGAGAAAGGGCAAGCCCAGGAAAATGGCGGCGGCCATGGCCAGGCCGGAGGCCGCGCGACGGAGGTAATTGGGAATGGGCATGGGGAATAACGACGGGTTAGCGGGTATGGGCTTGAATCCACTGGTCGTGCAGGGCGGCGCGCTGCTCCAGCGAGTTGAGGCGGCTGTCGATGGCCTTGTGGATGGCTTCCGCATCCTTGCGGCTGAGCTTGAGGTCCTTGATTTCGGCACCCTGGTAGTCCAGCTGGGCCTGGTGCACCTTCACCGTGCCCAGCAGCTCGACCAGGCTGCGGTTCGTCTCGCGCAGCTCCGTGCCGGTGCTGTTGATGGCGAAGGTGTAGAGGCCCTGCACCAGCAGCATGAGGAAGGCGCACACGCCCACCAGAATCCAGTTGCGGGTCTGCTGCTGGCTGATTTCGATTTTGTCGGCCGTGGGCTCCATTAGCAGAATCTGAAGGTTTTTGCGGTGAGCGCACGCGCGGCCGGCGGGGCCGGCGCGGTGTAGGCCGCGGAGTGGAAGTAGGGGGCAAAGCGCGTGGCCGAGGCCGTGCGGTCGAGGTAGCGGGTGAGCTGGCGCAGGTAGCGCGCGCCGGTGGCCAGCGCCTCCAGGCTTCGCTTGGCCATGAGCTGGTCGAGGCCGGCATCGGCCTCTTTCGAGTTGCTGTCGTCGAGGCGGGCCACCATCAGCTCAATGCCGTCGCCGGTCAGCTTCAGCCCCAACTCAACAATGGCATGGCCCACGGTGAGGCTGGCCAGGGCCGGCAGCACGTAGGTGCGGAGCAGGTGCTGATTGTCCAACGACAGGTTGCGGGCCCGCACCTGCTCACGCAGTTCCTGCAGCAAGTCGGGGCCGAGCACGCGGGCCAGCTCGAAGGCCTCCAGCCGGCGGCGCACCGGGCCCAGGGCCAGGAACACCGGGCGCGCGGCGCTGATGTTCTCGTACTGCTGAAAGTCGGCGGTGCTGGTGAACAACTCCCGGCGGTGGCGCTGGCCGGCCTCCGACGCGGCCCAGGCCCGCAACTCGTCGGACGCATCCCGGTTCTCCTCCAGCCACTGCACCAGCGCATCGAGGTCGCCTTGGCCCCGCTGCTCCAGTTGGGTGCGCAGCTGGTTGGTTTGCCACTGGAAGGCCGTCTTGCTGGTTTCCGTGGTCAGGATGTGGATGCCGGTGTTGTCGATGCTCACCTGGTGCTCGGCCAGGCCGGCGGCCACGCCCAGCCGGGCGATGGGCCGCTGCACCCGGCGCAGCAGCTCCGCAGCCAGCGAGTCGGCCGTGGGGCTGAAGTCCGGCGCGTCGTATTGCGCCTGCAGCCAGGCGCGCAGGTCTTTGCCAAGCATCAGGGCGAGGGTGGTGTTTTCCACTTCGCGCAGGGCCAGGGCCAGGGCCGGCGGCACCTGGCTGACATCGAGGCTGACGTATTGTTTGAGTTCGGCGGGGGTGTTGAGCAGGGCCATCAGGGCGTGGTGTTGGGCGTGGACTCGGTGGGCTTGTCCAGCGTGTTGATTTCGGGGTTGAGGAAGCGGAACTCCAGCTCGGGGTCCCAGCCGTTGTAATCGCGCACGAAGTGCAGCACCTCCAGAATCTGGTCCTGGTGGAAGGTGTGCGTGTTGAGGAAGAGGTTGGCCGCCACGCGCTTGTCGGACCCGGAGCCGGCGCCCATGCCCTTGCCCGGCGAAATGCCGCTGAGCGTGGGGTCCACCTGCAGCGCGGTGTAGATGTGGCTGCTGGCCTCCTGCGAGTCCTCGATGTAGAGGCCCGACTTGAGTTTGTCGTCGATGGCCGTGACCTTGAACACCGAAATGGGCGGGCCGCCGTTGGGGTCGGGCATGGTCACGGCCAGGATGGACTTGCCGGCCCCGTCCGTGCCCGCCATGGTTTTCTCGAAGGCCTCCAGCTCCTCGGCGATGAGGCCCTTGCGCTGCGACTCGCTCTTCTCGCTCCAGTCCGGGTACTTCCACTCCCAGTAGCGCAGGTCGGCCTCGATGATGTACTTAATCGAGAGCTGGTTGATGAAGAGCTGCTTCTTGAACTCGGGAATGGCCTGGGCCACGTCGAGCCAGCCCGACTTGCGAATCGGGTCCCAGGCCACCAGCTGGTAGAGCGTCTGGCCGGGGCTGGGCAGCGAGAGCGGAAAAATGTACTTGAACCCGCGCGTGTCGGTGCGCAGGGCCGCCACCGGGTCGTGGTAGGGGTCGAGCACCGGCACGCGGGTGGTGTAGGCGTCGCCGGGCGCGGCATCCGGCCAGTTGGCCGAGATGTACACCCACGGCGGCACGGCCTGGCCCAGCACCTGCGCGGCGTAGCGGCAGAAGGGCGTGTCCTGGATGCAGAGGCTGGTTACCTGGCTGCGGTCGTTGCTCAGGACCAGCTCGGGAAAGGCGTTGGCGTAGTAGGTCAGGCCCTGCAGCCCCTCGAAGCCGAAGCGGGCCAGGTTGGATTTGCGAAAAAACGCCTCCACCACCGGGTCTTTCTTCCGCTGAAAGACCTCCGAGCCGTCCGCTTTGTAGCCGGTGACGGTGCCGTAGATGATGCCCTTGCCGTAAATGGCGCGGGTTTTCCAGTCCAGCACCGGCCCCAGGATGGTGCTCTTGGCGATGGCGGCCCGCACCTGCTGCGGAAAGTCGTTGCCCGCCCCCCAGGGGGCAATTAGGCCGTTGGCCGTAAGCTTGTCCACCGGGGACGTGGGCGCCGCGCCGTCCGGTTTCCCGGCCGGCGCGCTGCCCCTGCCGCCGGAGGCGCGCAGGGCGCCCGGCGTGCGAACAATGGCGTTCAGCCGGCGGTGGTAGCCCACGCCGTTGCCGGCAAATACAAGTGGCTGCATTTAGAGGTAGACTTTGCGCCCCGCGACGTGCGTGAGCAGGTAAATGTGAATTTTCACCAGGGTGCCGGTGCGCGTATCGACCAGGTTGCGGGTGGCATGGCGCCAGTGGTCCGGGTTCTTGGGGCCGGCTGGAACCGGCACCAGCCCGTCGGCCGCGACGGCAGCCCGGTCGGCGTCGGTTTCCTCCTCCGGCCGCGGCGTGCGCAACTCACCGGCCGCCTGGCGGTGGCCGCGGCCGATGCGCGCGGCCGGCAGCTTACCGAAGTCGCCGCCGGTGCCGCGGCGCCGGTCGCACTTGACCCACTGCACGGCCACCGGGGCGGGCCCGTCGAGCAGGTCCAAAGCATCTTTAAGTCGGATAGTGGGCTGTTCCATTGGTGCTACAAAGCAGCCACGCCACCGAGGCCGGAAAAAGGACACAAAACCGCATCAGCGGCCCCGAAAAGGCCCCAAAAGCCAATCTCACTGCCGATTGCGCCCACGCGCTGCAATGGCCGTTTTTGGGCTGCGACAGTGTTTTACAGTCTCACCAGTCGAGCAGAAGACCCCGGCTTGCACTGTCGGCCGATGGCAGTTGCCGAGGGCTGCCTCGGGGATATCTGTGGGGAGGGCCGTCCGATGGCCGTCGACCGTGCTGGGGTTCAGGCAAACAAAAAGCCTCGACCGCAGGGTCGAGGCTTAGGTGGTCGTTGGCAGCTGTCAGTTAACTGCTCACGATGAGGAGCTGAGTGAAGTCGACGCCGGCATTGACCACGTCGGTGCCCACGCTGAGCAGGTGCATGTCGACGTTGTCGGTGTAGTGGGTGGCGTGCTCCTGCGGGAAGCTCTCCTTCTTCTCACTGGACTTGACTTTCATGATGCGGCCCTTGCTGTCCTGGCTCACCGGGGCCAGCAGCATGGCCGTCACCACGTCCTTGCAGTTGACCTTATTGAAGCGGATGCGCGTGAGCTTGGGGTCGCGCTCGGCGAGCAGCTTCTGGGCCAGCAGGTAGCGCGTGCCGTGGCTGGGGGCCCGGCCGATGTTCATCCGGCGTACGCGCCAGCCGCGGGCGTTGAAGGCTTTGATAAGGGACTCGTTCAGGGTCAGCTCGCTGTCCTCGCGGCGGTTATCGCCCCGCTCACTATCGGGCAGCAGCTCAATCTCACGCTTCCCGTGGTAGGCATAGTAAGTGGTGAAGTCCTCGACCAACTCGTCGATGAAGGCCGGATGCTTGACGTGAAAGCCCTTCAGGAAGCGGTACTCCTGCTTGTCTGGGTGGGGCTGCCCCACCACCATGGTGGTAATCTTGGCGCCCCAGTCCACGGACACCCGCAGGGGCCGGTGGGCCCGGCAATCGCTGTCCATGCGGCTATCGCTCTCCAGATGGTTATCGGCCTTATCAGCCAGCACCTTCAGCGCCTTGGCCTTCAACTCCTGGCCTAGTATCAGGTCCAGCACAAACCCGTCATCGGCCGCCTCGACCACGTGGCGAGCCTGGTTGAGTTGCGGGTAAAAACCGCCCTCCACGGTGGTGGGGCGGCGGTTCATCATCTCAATCAGGAACGTGAAGTCCGTCATGAAGCGCCGCTGGTCGAGCAGGTACTGCAGGCCCAGGTTGTGGATGTTGTCGAAGGCGTTGGCCTCCGAATAGAAGGTGCCTTTGTCCTTGGCCGAGGGGAAGTAGGTGATGTCGCGTAGGAACTTCAGCACCTCCGTTTTCCAGATGTGCAGCTTCTCCTCGTCGGTTTTGGCGTCCAGAAAGCGCACCTGCGCGTCAATCAGCTCATTCTGCCGCTCCACCAGGTCCACGCCCTCGTCCTCGTAATATTTCGACTTGTCGAGCAGCCAGCGGCCGTTATCGCCCCAGGGCATCGACGAAAACAGGAACACGCCGTGGTGCATCGGGTTTTTGCCGAAGTACTGCCCGTTGCCCCGGTTAGTAGCCGAGAGGTCGGCATCCAGCTTGTTTTTATCGAAGAGCAGGGCCTCGTCGCCGATAAAGCCGTCCACGTTCAGGCCGCGGCTGGCACTGCCCCCGGCATCGAGCGAGACCAGGTGAAAGCCGGTGCCGTTCTTGAAAATGATGAAGTGGTCGTAGCTCAGCGGCCCTTCGTAGGGCCGGTCCCAGTTCAACGTGGGCGGGGGCTTGCGGCCGATGTAGTAGTCGCGGTTCAGGCGGTAACCCAACCGCTCCAGAGACGCCACGGTCGAGGGCAGCGTGCGGGTGAGCACCTGCTTGTAGGTCGAGCCGACAATCACCCAGCAGCTGCGGGGCATCGTCGACACAATCTTGTGAATGTCCCAGGCAATGATGCTGGACTTGCCGGTCCCGCGGCCCCAGACGCTGACGCCCTCCTTTTTCCGGCGGGCCGTGACGTAGCGCAGCTGGGGCTGGTTAAAGGTGAGTTGGACCTGGTCAACGACTACCATCCGGCAGCTCCTTTCCACTGGTTTCGGCCAGCATGACTTGCATGGCATCGGCGCCAAACACGTTTTGGCTCACCGCGTCCTGGATGAGTTCGTAATCGGCATCGGAGATGTTATCGAGCTGGCTGATGTCGAATTGCCGCGGTTTGCGGCCCTCCAGGCTCATGTGGATGACATACGACGTGTTGCCCGAGCCAGAGCCATCCTCCTCGCCGGCCGCATCAGCCCGCAGCAGGCCCGAGACGTTGGCCTCGAACTTCATGGCGGCCATGGCCCCTTTCACGTCCGGCGGGCGCATGGTGAGGCACAACTGGAGCAATTTGCGGGCAAACTCCAGCAGCACGGCCCGGCGGCCCTCCTTCTTCACCTTTTTCACGTCCCCGAACAGGTTCTGGGCGTCGCGCAGCCGGCGGTAGCACGTGGCCCGGCTGATGGCGAATTGCTTGGCCAGCAGCGGCCAGGCCTGCTCAAAGGAGTGGTAGTTCAGAATCAGCCCATACGCGGCCTCCAGCTGGCTGTGCACCAACTTATCGTCGCGGCTGAGGCCATCCAGCCCGGTGCCGTTTTCGTCGTGATAGGCGGCGAAAATGCGCTCCACGGCGGTGGACCTGGCCAGCAGCAACTGGTCGGCGTGGGGCAGGCTATTGGGCGAAGGCAGCGAGTTGCTCATCGGTCAGTTCCTCCCCGTTGCGGATGATGGTGAAGCGACGGTGGTTGTCGCGCATAAACTGGAGGTAACGGCGCACGTGCACGTCGACGTAGCGCGGGTCCAGCTCCACGAGGCGGGCCTGGCGGCCACTCATTTCGCACACGATGAGCATCGTGCCCGAGCCGCCGAAGCCGTCGAACACGATGGCGCCGGGCGTACTGGAGCACTCCACGAGGTACTGCTGAATATCCAACGGTTTCATGGTCGGATGCTCGGCATTGCGCTGCGGACGGTCGAACTGCAGCACGGTGGTCTGCTTGCGGTCGGAACACCAGGTGTGGGCCGCCCCCTCCTTCCAGCCGTAGAGAATGGGCTCGTGCTGCCAGTGGAAGTCCTGCCGGCCCATCACGAACTGCTGCTTGACCCACACCAGGCACTGGCTCAGCTTCAGGCCGGCCTCCTTGAAGGCCAGGCGGAAGTTGGCGCCTTCGCTATCGGCGTGAAACACGTAGATGGGCGCCCCTTCGCGCATAAACGCAAAGCAGTTGACGTAGAAGTCGTAGAGGAACTGGCGGAAGTCGCCGTCGCCCATCGCGTCGTTTTCAATCTTGAGGGCCTCCTTGGTTTTGCCCTGGTAGTCGACGTTGTAGGGCGGGTCGGTGTTGACCAGGTCAACGAGCACGCCCTCGCCCACCGCGCGGCCTACGACGTCGGCATCGGTCGAGGAGCCGCACACCAGGCGGTGCAGCAGCGCCTGGCCGTCGCTGTGAAACTCGTACACGTCACCCAGCGCCGACACCGGCACGGCCGGCGGCGTGGGGTCGAACTCCTGCTCCTCGGCCGGCGGCAGCAGCGAGGCCGTGAGCTTGGCCAGCGCATCGAGCGCGGGCACGTCCATGATGGCCTGCAGGTGCAGGTGGCTGAAGTTATCAATCAGGCTCTGGTAGTCCCAAACGCCGGCCCCGACGTTACTGACGATGTTGTACTCGTCGAGCTCGTCTTTCGTGAGCTGGCGGTTGGGCATCCGCACGTCGATGATTTCCTCGCCGCGGCCGGCATCGAGGAGCATGGCCAGGCGCTGGTGGCCGGCCACAACGACGTCGTCGGTGTTGATGGCCGGAATTTCGACCAGGTTGAACTTGGCCAGGCTTGCCTGCAGGCGCGCCCGGCCCTCGTCGGTGAGGATGCGGGGGTTGTAGCTCAGCGGCACCAGGTCGCGCACGCGGCGCCGGGCATTGTGCCACTCCAGGGGGATGAATTCGTCAGACACGGATTAGGATTTAAGTTTTGAGCGGATAAGGGTGATTTCGGCTTCCGCCCCGGCCAGGTCGGCAGCGCGGTCGGGATTTTTGCGGAGCTTGGTGCGCTGGCTCACCAGGTTGCCCAGGCGCTGGCGCAGCACGCCAGCATCGGTGATTTCGGCCGTGGGCACCGGGCCCGGCAGGCGGCCGTGCTGCCGCACGTGCGCTTCGGCGGCCTTCAGCTTCCCTTCCTGGTCGGTCAGGGCCAGGATGCGGACAGCCAGCTCGTAGCGGGCCCGTTTGCCCAGGTTGCGGGCCGTGAGCTGCGCGTGGCGCTGGCTGCGCTCGTCACGCACGGCCCGTAGCTGCTGGCGCACGGTGGCCAGGATGGGCGAGGTGGGCCCACCGGTCGGCGCCACCGGCTCCGCAGCGGCAGCGGGCGGCGCGGGCGGGGTCGGCCCGGCGATTTCCGGGCGCCCGCCGGCCACCAGGGCGCGGAGTTCGCGCACCAGCGCCTGGCGGCTGTGGACCGTCTCCGGCAGGGCAAAAAGGCGCAGGTAGGTCTTGTTGGTGCCCACCTGCGCGTAGAGGGCCGCGCCCTGCGCGTAGGGCTGCGCGGAGGCCAGCCAGGCGGTGATGTTGCCACGTTCCATGCCCCGAAGTTGCCGATGGATGTCACGGCAAAAAAGGACGTAAAAAGGCCCCGTTGCGCGAGGCAACGGGGCCTTTCCCGGCTGTTCAGGCTGACTTCAGTTCGCCGACTTGGGACGTTTGCGCTTCGGGACTAAGTAGGTGAACAGCGGGTCCTTCACCAACTCGTCCGCTTCGGCCACGGTCAGCGTGCGCAGGTCAATCGTGCGCCCGAGCCGCTGGATTTCGACCCGGCAGGGGACGATGCGGCACCGGTACTTGGCGGCGACCTCGGGTTGAAGCTGGTGAATTGATTGGGCCATCGCTTAGGGCTTCATCGTGACGTCGCCCTCGTAGATGTAGAGGCCGTTGGCGTAGCACTCCCCTTTCACGGTGAAGCCGCGACGGCCGCTGGAAAGCTTACCCGAGTCGTAGTCGCAGGCCAGCTCCACCGGCAGGCCTTCCGAGCCCACCTGCAGGTAGGTGCCGTCGGCATCGGGCACCAGCATGATGAGGCCCAGGTTTTTCACCACGCGGGCGAACTCCAGGGCCGCGGCCCGGTTGCCGGGGTGGAAGCCCTCGAAGCTCACCTTCAGGCCCCGGCCGTCGCGCTCGCCGACAATGGCGGCCTTGAGCTGGTTGGAGTCGAGGGTGATGTACTGCTTGGTGAAGCCCTTGCCCGTCTTGAAGACGTGGTCCGCGACGATGCGGGCCGTTTCGCCGGGCGTGGTGCCGGTTTTCGGCGCCTTGGCGATGGTCGTGAAGTCGTCCTCGCGCGCCGTCAGCACATAGCCCAGCAAGCCGGGCGTGTTGTCGTCGCCCTGGGGGCCTTCGAGGTTGCTCAATGCAAACGTATTCATATCGAATCGCTTCAGTCAGTGGATAATGGATTAATCGCCGGGCCGACCCCGACTATTCGGCCTGCGCCTCGAGGAGCTGGAGCAGGCCCGACTCGTCGTCGAGCAGCTGCTGCACCAACGCGGGGTTGGCCTGCAGCTCGTCGTGCTTCACCAGTTGGCCGGCGGCGGTGGTAAACTGGCCGGCCAGCACCTGGTAGTGCTGGCCCTCGTGGGTCACCACTGACAATTGGCCGGCGCCCTGGGCCTTGGCGGCGGCCAGCTGCTGGGCCTGACCCTCGATGATGGCGTCTTTGGCGCTGGACTCCTCGCGCACGCGCTGGATTTCTTCGCCGTGGGCTTTGCCCTGGTCGGCCAGTTGCTTTTTAAGGGCCGCGATTTGCTGCGCGGGCGTCAGCTCTTTGTTATCGTCTGCCATGATGCGGCGGGATTAAGCTTGGAAAATGAGGGAACACAACTACTGCTGAAATGCCAACGGACGCACCCGGCCGGTCACGTGGGCCGGCCGGGTGGCTGCTTACAGGGTGAGGTCCTTGTCGTTGGTGAACACCGCCTCGAGCACCGGGAAGCCCAGGCCCTTGTAGAAGTCGGTGTAGATGAACACCTGGCGCTTGGCGCTCTCGATGCGCACGGCGCGGGTGTTCACGGCCTTTTTGGTCAGGCGCTTGCGGTTGTCCTTGTGCGAGGCCCAGATTTTCTGGGAGTCGCCCATCGAGTTGAGGCCCACCACGCGGTGGTTGGTGAACTCAATCGGGTAGGACTGCAGCTGGTCGCCGTTGCCGTCGATGATGGGGTTGGCCTCGGTGGCGTTGGTGTCCAACCGGTACTTGGCGTGGCGGCCCACGGCGTAGCGCCGGGCCAGCGTGGTGTTCATGCACACCTCCATCGCCCGGCCCCGGTAGCGCAGCGTGAAGCTGGCGGCGAAGGCTTCCACGTACTCGCAGAAGGCCTGCGGGTCGGTGGGGATGGCGCCCAGGGCGATGGGCGTGATTTTGCTGGCGGCAATGGCGCGGTTGATGACCGTGCGGATGCCGTCCATGCCGGTGCCGGCGGCACCGGGCGTGCCGGCCGTGGGGGCCACGAACTTGCCGAAATAGATTTCGTTCAGCTCGTAATCCTCGTCCAGGCGGGCGTAGAGGTGCTCCTCCACGAGGTAGCGCACGAAGGGCCACTGGGCGCGGTCCAGGTTGCTGTCGGCCAAAAAGCCCAGCCACGAGGACTCCAGCTTGTCGGGGTTCTCCTCCAGGTCCACCTTGAAGGGCGTCTGGGTGAGCACGATGGGGGCGGCCTTGAGCTCGCCCAGTGGGGTCCAGCCGGGTTGGAAGGGCTGCAGCACGCGGCTGAGCTCGGTCGAGCCCATCTGGTACGACGTGTCGTCGGTCGGAATCAGACCGAACAGGGCCTCGGTCTGCGACGCGATGTAGGGCTTTTTGAGGATGCGCGAGAGGTTCTGGCCCCCGTTGCGGTAGTAGTTGCCGTACTCGGTGATGATATCCTGGATATCCATCGGTTAAGGGATTGAAGTGAGGAGAATGGAGCGCCGGCTTCGGTCGCCGGAAATGAAAAAGCAGGGGCTTAGCCGAACATCGGGTGGCCGGCGATGGCCTTGTTGTGGGGCAGCTCGTCGATGGCCTGCTGGTGGACGTCGGGCTCGGTTTCTTCCACATCCGTCTCGCCGGCCTTCAGCACGGGCGTGGTCTGGGTAGCACCGGGCAGCTTGTCGAACTTGTCGGCTTTCACCTTGTAGCCGTCGCGCTGGGCCACGAGGGCCTCGATGGAATCGGCACCGGCAGCAGCCAACGCATCGGTGGTGGCTTTGGCGGCATCAGCCGCGGCTTTCTCAGCCACGTCGACGCGGCCGGCCTTCTCGGTCAGTTCGGTGAACGAGGCCTCGTTGATGAGCTGGGCACCTTTGATGCCGGCTTCCGTCAACTCTTCGTTGGCGGCGACGGCCTCTTCGGCCGTCACGGTTTCCTTGCCCACCAGGGCCGTCATGGCCGCGCCAAAGACGAGGGCAGCACCCGCTTTATTGAACAGATTTAACATGGGATTATTGAAAAAATGGGGTTGAGGTTAGGGGCGTTTCTGGCCTTCCTGCACCAGGCGCACGCACTCGCCCAGGGCATCCTGAAAGGAGCCCATGGCGTCGATGAGGCCGATTTCGCCGGCCTGGCTGGCGTAGAAGGTTTTGCCGGCCGCAGCGCCGGACTTCTCGAAGAGCTTGGCATCGAGCTTGCCGGCGCGGTTGGCGCGCACGTCGCCCAGAAAGCCGGTGGCGATGGCCGTCAGGCTGGCTTTCACGGCGGTGTAGTCGCCTTTGGCCGCGGCGGCGAAGTCGGCGTTTTTCTGGGTGCTCTGCTCGGCGTACACCTCGTGGAACTGCACGCCCAGCTTCTCGAAGTAGGGCTGGGCGTCCATCCAGCTGGCCATCACGCCGATGCTGCCGATGGTGCACGTCTCGTGGGTGGCGATGAGGGTGTTGGCCGCCGAGCCAATCCAGTAGGCGGCCGAGCACATCAGGCCGTCCTCGCACAGGGCCACGACGGGTTTGCCGGCCGCCTGGCAGGCTTTCACGCCGTCGACCACGCTCTGGGTGCCGAACACCTGCCCGCCGGGCGAGTCGATTTTCAGCAGCACGGCCGAAATCTCCTGGTCGCGGGCCGCCCGCTGCAGGTCACCGGCGATGGTCATCAGCCCCACCGGCCCGCAAAACTGGTCGGCCTTCAGCAGCGGACCACTCACGCCCATCACCCGGACGATGAGGCCGTCGGTGGTACCCCCGCTGGAACCACCACTGGCCGCTTGCTGGCGGGCCCCGTAAGCGATGATGCCGCCGGCCGTGACCGTGGCCACGAAGTCTTTCGGGGCCGCTTCCGCCCGCAGTTCGGCCAGGTTCTCCCCCGTCACGAGCGGGCCGTTGCCGGTCAGCAGGTTGGCCAGCAGCGGCAGGTACGTTTGGGCGTGTTCCATCGAAATGGCCCACGGCGAAGAGATTAGGCGGGAGAATAAGCCGAGCATCGTTCCGGGTTGAATGACACAAAGCTGCCGGCGGCCCAAACCGGGAAAAAGGACACGAAAAAGCCCCGCCGGGTGGGGCGGGGCTTTAACGCCTTCACGAAAACGCCTTCACGAATTTAGCAGCGCAGCCGGGCAGTGCCAGCCCAGCCAGAACAGCAGGCTAGCCAGCAGCAGCCAGCCACCGATTTTAAGCAGGGAAGCTATCACGGTAGGGCACGCTTCCCAGGGCGTGTTGCGTAGCTGGGCCATCGGCCGGGTCACCGTAAATAAAGTAGGGGGCCTGGTTGGCGCTTTCCATCGCGGCCTGCACCGGTCCCACCATGTCCTGTGCCCCGCTGTTCATCTGCGCCTCGTAGGCGTCGCCCCGGCGCAGCAGCGGACGCGCATCGTCCGCAATTTTCGCCAGCCATTCGGCATCGGTTTCCTGCACGCGCTCAAAAGCCAGCGCGGGCGGGCTGGTGGCCAAGTCCAGGACCTCACGGTTCGAGGCCATGTAGGTTCGCATCCGGCGCGGGCACAAAATGGGCGCTTCCTCGCCCGGGGTACCATCGGGCAGTGTGTGGTGGTGGGTGATGAGCACCGTGATGAGAATGGCCAGTTCCAGTCGGTCGGGGTGCTGAATCACGTTAACGCCGATGCGGCGGGTGCGGCGCTGAAACACGACGCCATCCCACAGAAGCGGGTTCACCCAAACGTCGAGAGCAGTGTGTTGGTGGGGTGTTTCCATACTTGAAAAGTTAAGAAATTAAAATAGGGTCGGTGATGCACTGGGTCCAATCCCCAACCTGAAATGCTTGTATCATTTGCCCGTCAAGCAAGACGTAAATGTGTTGCCCGGAATCCCCAAAACGCTGCCGGGCATAAAAGTTAAATTGGTAATATCGGCCGGTCGTTAGCGTGATTACCTGCGAAACGCCGACCCCGCCACCTTGCAGAACCAGGACTTGTGAACCCTCAATGTCGCCGGGATAAAAGGGGCCGACTTGATGGCAAATGATGGCGTTTCCTTCGTTTACCTTTTGCCAAAGGCTAACAGCTGGGTCCATGTCGGCCATGTTGCCAAAGCCAACCACTTGCGCCTCGAAGCTCTCGTTGGCAATGATGCCCGGTATCCACTGCCCGTCTAGCCCTTGAACGTGGATATAATCCAAAAAATAGCTCCGGTCCCCCGGAAGTGCTTCTGTCACAAAAGCCAGCGTAACGGCCTTGGGAACTCCAGCGGGGCTGGTGGCGGCTTCTGCCCCCATAAGTAATAGCAGGCGGCGGTTCATGCGCGGGGAATAATGGCGTATTGAATCTTACCCGCTGTCGCGGTGGGTGCAATCCAGAACACGTAGCGATGCTTTTGCCCAGCGGTGAACGTGCCGCTGCCCTCGAAATCACCGTCCAGTACCGGAGCCGTACAGCCTGTCCCCAGCAGCGCCGTGACGACAGCATGCGGCGTGAGCACCGATTTGTCAAACGTGAACGTGCCGCTGCTCAATTCCTGGTAGTCGCGGTCCTGGTCGAAGTGAATCACGGTGCCGGTGCCGATGGCCACGGCGGCCCCGCTGGCCACTACCACGTTGCCGGCGGCGTCGGGCGCGGTGCCGTTGATGGTTTTGACCGTGCCCATTTTGCCGTACAGCTCGTTCACGGCCGCCACCAGGCTCCCCTTGGCCGTCGTGAGCAGGTTGCTCAGCGTGCCAAGGAAGCCGGCATTGGCGGCAAGCTGCTGGGTGTGCTGCTGCTGGGTAGCCAGCATGGCGGCCGTGCCGGTTTCGTCGGCGGCCTGCTGCGCGGCAATCTCGGCCAGCGTATCCAGCGCCTCCGGCGCGCCGGCGACCAGGTTATTGAGCCGGTCGGTTTGGGCATCAATGGCCGCCTGCAGCTGCGACACGGCCGCGCTGCTGTCCCCGCCCAGCGGCACCCACACGTCGGCGCTGCGGCCGGTCCAGGCCAGGCACATTTCAAACGCCGGCCGGCGCACGCCATCAGCGTCCTGGGCCCGAAACGACAGGGCCGCGGCTTGGCGGTTCATCCCCTCGAATACGAGCACCGTCCGCACGGCACCGGTCCCGCGCTCCTGGCTAGCCAGGCGGATGGTAAACGTCGGCTGGTACGTGCCCAGGTCGCTGTTCTGCTCGTGGCTGGTGGCGCTCAGGGGCGCAAACGGCTTGTAGTTCGGGTCCGAGTCCAGCCCGGTCGGCAGCGGGGTGGCAAACTGGCTGATGTTCTGCTTCACCTCAAACAAGCGCGTGACGGCCGGCGTTAGGTCCGTAAACGTGTGCTGGTACACTTCCCCCTTATAAAGGGGCGTGTCATCCAGCGGCAGCACCGGGTAGGAGGACATGCGCTGCTCATCGGTGCCGCTGGTGCGCACCCACTGGGCCCAGACCCGCGTGCCGGTGGTGGCCTTGGCGTCGACCAGGGCCTGCACCGGGCCGGTGGCCAACGGCAGCAGCTTGAAATACACCGGGTCGGCCCGCACGCCGGTGGCCGCGGTGGCCGCATCCACGCCGTTCTCGGCCATCGCCTCCATGCCCAGGATGCGGTAACGGGGCGGAATCAGGCTCGTATCAACGGTGGGCTGGCCCCCGACCAGCACCACGTTGGGCGTGCGGAACACCGCCCCGCGCACCAGGTTGGTCGTGAGGTCGGCCAGTTTGACGAAGGTCTTGTCCACGTCACCACTGAAGTCCCGAAAGGAGCGCTCCGTGATGTTCATGAACTCATTGTCCGCGAAACGCACCAATTGAGCCGGGAGGAACTCCGGCTCGATGGGCAGGCTGGGCGGGGGCGTAGTCGAAGCAGCCATAAGTTAAACGATGGTAAAGGCCACCCGGAAGCCCGAGCGCAGCACCACGGTGCGGCCGGCGTCGACGGTGGCCAGTAGGTTGCCGCGCCGGTCGCGGATGTCAATGTTGCCGCCGGCAGTACCCAGTACCAGGCCCGACTCCAGCCCCAGGCCCGACACTTCCCAGGTCCCCAGGTAGGGCCGGGCCCGGCGGGGCGTCTCGCCGCTGAGCGTCCAGTCGTAGTTGTTGCGCGTGCCGCTGACCAGGCCTGCGTCGTAGGCATCCTTCCAGCTCAGCGGCTGCTCGGGCGTGCCCACGAGCTGCACCTCGCCGTTGTGGTCGCGGTAGAGGGCCACCAGCTCCTGCCCTTCCAGCGCTTCGAGGCCGGCCGCCAGCGCGGCCGTGTGCCGGGCCAGCGTGCCGGTGAGCGTCTGGGCGTAGCTGTTGCCGTGGCGGCCCAGGTCCTTGGGCGCTTGCTTGTAGCGCACGCTCTCGCGCACGCTCACCAGCTGGTACCAGCAGGCGCCCGGCGCCAGCACCAGGTTTTGGGCGATGACCAGCTCGCCGGTGGCGGGGAAGTTGAGCAGGTCGGCCGCGCGGGTGTACCACAGGGCCTCGATGCCGCCCAGGTTGTCGTCCGGCGCCTGGGCCAGGTTGCGCAGGTCCTCGGGCTTAGGAGCGGGCATGGTAAAATTCGGTTTCAAAGAGCGCAATCGGCAGCTTCATAAGTTGCTCACGCACAGCCTTAAAGGTGTCCTTGTGGGACAAAACGCCCGTTTTTAGGGACACCAGGCCCTTTTTTCGGGACACTTCGCCGATTTTTTGGGACGAATTCATCGAAAAATTCCCGGTGGTGGCCCGCTTTTTCTTCTTGGCAGGCAACTCGGCGTTGCGCTGCACCAGCTTGCGCAGCGACTCGTAGGAGCGGTCGTCCTCCATGATGTCGTAAAAGACCATGAAGGAGCGGATGGCGTCCTTGATGGTGGCCCGCCGGTCGACGTGCTTGCCCACCCACCAGTAGAGCTCCGCGTTGAAGTGGTCGTCCACCGTGTCGTTGAACTGGAAGATGGCGTAGGGCGTGAGCTTGCCGCGGGTCAGGTCGTAGTAGGCGGCGTTGAAATTGCGCAGGTTCACGCCCAGCGTGGCCGTGCAGTCGTCGATGCTGCCCTCGTGGCGCGCCGACTTCACCGGCTTGCGCAGCAACAAGTCCAGGGCCAGCCCGAAGCGGTTGCTTTTCGAGAGCACGTAATCCTCCAGTTGCAGGGGCGCCTCGCTGAGGCGCGTGAGTTTGAGGTGCACCTGCAGGTACTTGAGCAGGTAGGGCCGAATGGGAAAGTCAATTCTCTTCACGGGGGTAGCGGACTTGGCGTAATCAAACCTACCGCGGGCAGCGACGGGGCAAAAGGACGAAGAAGCGGCGCGGGCCGGGGCTCAGGTGGGAATGCGCAGGAGGTGCTCCAGGTTGAGGGCTTGCTGCTGGAACTTGCCCACCACGACCTGCACCTGCTGCTGCCCGAGCGCGCCCAGGCCGCAGTAAGGCAGGCAAAGCCGGTAGTGCAGCAGCACGGCCAGCTGGTCGTAGCTCACGCGAAAGGCGCGCGGCCGGGGCCGCTGGCCGGGCCGCGGGGGCGCGGCCCGCTCGCGCTGGTGCAGGCGGCCGAGCCGGGTGGCCAGGGTGCTCAGGGCCGGCAGGGCGATGGCCTCCAGCAGCGGCACCGGCCGGGTGGCGTGGGTCACGTCGCGCACGAGCACGCCCAGGGCCGCGGCCAGCACGCCGGCCTCGCCCCGCTCGAGCAGCACCCGCTGGTCGAGGGCGGGCAGCCTCATACCCAGGCCCCGTTTTTCAGGCGGGCCACTTCCTGGCCGGTTTGCAAATCGTAGAGGATGGCCACACTCACGTGCTGCTGCACGCGCTCGGCGTACTTCTTCAGCCGCTTAATCTCCAGCTCGCGCGGGTCGGCCGGCGTGTAGGTACTGGCGTTGTGACGGCCGTGGAAAGTGCGGGAGTTGCCGTCCTTGAAGTAAATCAGCAGCTTGGTGAGGGCTTCGTCCTTGAGTTTCTGGCCGGCGGCCGAGGGCAGATGTGACATAAACGGGTCGGGATTAAGTGGAGGTGGAGAATGCATCAGGCTTTGCCGCCAGCGGCGATGAGGTAGAACTTTTCCAGGGCGCGCGGGTCGCGCAGGGCCTGCACCTTCTTCAGGTGCTTGTGGTAGAGCTGCGAGGCGGTCAGGGCCAGCACGCGCCGGCTGGCCGTTTTCAGGCGCCAGCCGCGCAGCTCGGCCCCGGCCCGGCGCAGGGTGGTGGCCACGTGGTAATCATGGCGGCGCAGCATCTTCTGGGCCAGCCACTCCTCGGTGGCCGCGAAGCCCTGGGCGTTTTCGCGGTCGAAGTAGCCGCGGCCCAGCACGATTTCGGCGTAGGGCGCCGGCAGGAAGCGGCCGGGGTGGCGCTTGAGCCAGTCGGCCACCAAATCGACCCGCTCCAGGGCCTGCTGGTGGTAGAGGCCCCACTCCCGCTCGCTGAGCTCGGCCCGGAAGGCCCCGAACACACCGAACCAGATGGCGTTCTGCGCCCGAGCGTGCTGGGCCTCGTCGAAGGCCACCTCGGCGTAGAGCTGCTGCCGGGCGTAGGCCCAGAGCGACATCACCCACTGCTTCTGCTCGCGGGTCGGGCCCGCTGGCGGGGCCGTGGGCGCGGCCTGGGCCTTTTGGCGGGCCGTGGCCCGCGGCAGGCGCCGCGGCCCGGCGTGGGCCTTTTCTGACGCTGGCACGGCCGGTGCTGCTTCGGCCTGCGGCCCTGTGTTGCCAGTAAGTGTTGCCGGTGTGGCCCGTTCCGGGGCCGGGGCCTCGTGCGGCAGTAATTTTTCCCCCTGGCTAGTTTCCAGTTTCCGTGTTTCCAGTGTTTCAAATGCTACACTAAGCGGAAATTTTGTTTGCTCACCCTGGAGAATCGCGCCGATTTGCAGGCGGTCTAAATCGCTTTCCACCGCGTTTTCGGGGGTTTGCCACAGGTATTTGGGGTTTATCCACAGCTCGAAGTCGGCGCGGGTGCCGTGCCAGGCCTTGGCCGTAAGGGCGCCGAGCTTGAGCAGCAGGTCCAGGTGGGTGCGCACCGAGCGCGCCGACATGGAGAAGCGCCCGGCCAGTTGCTTGCAGTTGACCGAAATGCTGGGGGGCTGCGGCAGGCCATCGGCCCCGGCCGGGCCCGGGTCCAGGCCCTCGCGGTTGCGGCGCTCCAGCGCGCGCAGGCCGAGCAGAATCAACTCGCTCATCGTGTTCTTGGCCGTGGCCGGGGCGGCCTTGGGCTGCACGTAGTAGCGCTCGGTGCGGGCCGGCGCGAGCACGCGGCCCTCGGCGTCGACCTTGGCCCGGTGGGTGCGGCAGCGCAGCTGCAGCGGCAGGGCCGCGCACTGCGTTTCGTAGTCCTGGTGCCAGCGCCGGCGGGCCTGGGCCAGGGTCAGCGGAAGTGGTAGCATGAAAAGGATGGTGAGGTCGTAGGTGAGGGGTGAGGAAAAAGTGGCGTGGGCAGGCGGGGCGTGTCCGCCCCTGCCGCCCCGCGCCGGAACTGCGGCTGCAGACCCTGTGCTCCCCGACCGGCGGCGAAGCCGGCCCTCCCGCCACCACGGCGGGCGCCCTACGCGGTGGGCTCGGGGAAGAAAAAGCGCCCTAGCCGGCCACGGGGCCGTTGTCGGGGGTGAACTGGGTGATGGCCGCCGGCACCGGGCCCGGCCGCCGGCGCTCGAGCTCCTCGCCCAGCAGCCAGCGCAGGGTGAGCACGGCCTTGGCCCCGGCCCTGTCCTGGGGGCGCACGGTGTTGAGCCAGGCCAGCACGGCCTCCGGCTCGGCGCAGAAGCGGGGCCAGGGCGTGGGCTCAGGCACGGCTCCCCCCTTCTTTCGGCGCGCCCAGCATCGCATTCACAGCCCGCAGGCGGCTGCGCAGCGCGTCCACGTCGGCCAGCAGGCCGTTCTCGCGGCCCGCGTCGGCCGGCACGTCGCCGTAGCGCAGGCGCTCCAAATCGTGCTCGGCGTCGGCAATGGAGGCGAGCAGTTCCCCGCGCTCCACGCGCAGGGCCTGCCGGCGCTGCGGGTCGGGGGCGGGCAACTGGGTGAGCGGCAGCAGGCGCACCGGCCGGCACAGGTTGTGGCTCAGGGCCAGGGCGAACCCGGCCAGCCCTTGGTCGGCGGGGTTCGAGGTGTAGACGTTGATAACCATGCGAAGGAGGCTAGAAAAGGGAGAAAAGCGGGGTCAGGAGGCCGGCCGCAGCGGGGCAGCGTTGTCCGGGGCAGCGTTGTCCGGGGTGGGCTGCTCGGGGCGCGGCGGCACGGCCGGCACCACGGTCTCGGGGGCGGCCAGCAGCGGCGCCGGCAGCGTGGCCAAATCGAAGGCCTCGCCGCGCTCGTAGGCCAGCAGCGCCGGCCAGGGAATGCGGGCCTCGGAGGTGAAGTAGTAAGCCTGCAGGGTGATGGGCTGGCCCTTTTTGCCGGTTTTGCCCGTTTTGAGCCAGCGGCGCACCGTGGCCACGTCCACGTCGCAGACGGCGGCGAGCTTGGCGATGCTGTAGAGCACCACCTCGCTGGGGGCGGCAGCGGAAGCGGTGGGCAGGGCTTCCACGCGGGAGAGCAGGGCGCGGGCCCACTGGTCGAAAAAGCCCACGGTGAGCAAATCGGCGGCGGTCATCGGATTCAGGCAGCTTTGGGGGGAAGGAGCACGTGGTATTCACGGCGGCAATCGGTCACGTCGATTTCGCGGATGCCGGCCGGCGGCTCGTCCACCAGCCACCTTTCGGCGGCGGTAAAGCCTTCTTCCTGGGCCGTGCGCAGGTCGAGCGGCATCGAGCCGTTGACGTAGACCGTGAGGTGGCCGGCGCGGTAGCAGTAGCCCAGGATGGGCTCCGGGGCCGCCACCAGGGCCGCCCCCGCCGGCAGCGCGTCGAGGCGCAGGCGCTTGCCGGTGCGGGCGTCGGTGAGCGAGACGGGCGTGGCGAACGTCTTCATGCCGAGACGGGCCGGGAGTGGACGGAAGCAGCCGGCGCCACCGGGCGGCCCGCGACGTGCAATTCCCCGCGCAGGCGCTGGCGCCGCTGCTCTTCCCAGGCCAGCACCAGCGGGGTTTCTTCCTGGTAGTGCGGGTGGGTGGCGTTGATTTCGCGCACCCGGCGCCGGAGCTGCTTCAGGGGCGCGAGCTGCACCAGCGCCGGGGGCAGCAGCGTGGCGGTGAGAGTGGCCAAATCGCGGATGCAGGGCTTGCGCATCGGCACGGCGGGGTCGGTGTTGAGGTGCATGGGAAACAGCGCTTCAGGTGAGGAAAAAGCAGAAATCAATGGGCATGAGGGTACCGTTCACCGGCCGCCAGGGTGCTGGCAACCGGTGCGCGTGCACCGCATTCCTTACTTCAGGAGGCCTAGCCCTCGATGACGAGCAGCGGGCCGGTCAGCGGGTCCTCCTCGTCAATCGCCACGCCGGTCAGGCGCTTTACGTCGGCCGAGGCGCTGGGCGTGACGCCGAAATCGTAGTCGGCGGCGTTTTCCGGCACCACGATGAGGTAGCCCGGACCGCTGGCCAGCGTCTCGACCGGGACGGCCGTGCCCAGCAGCGTGCGCAGGACGGGCTCGGCAGCGGCAAAGTCCAGGGTCGGCCCGCTGGGGCTCTGGTGGATGCCAAGGGCGGCCAGTTCGGTGGCGGTGAGAAGGCGCGGGGCGGTGCCGGGCAGGTGGAGGGTGGCTTGCATGAAGTAAAGAAAAGCGTTTAGCAGGAAGGAGAAACGGGTATGGCCGGGGCCAGCAGCCGGGCGTTGGCGTAGCGCACGCTGCCGAGCAGCAGCTGGCGGGCCTCGCGGAGGCGACGCACCAACTGGCCGGTGAAGAGGGTTTCGGGCCGAGGCTGGCCGGGGTACTGCACCGTGAGCCAGCAGGTGGCGCTGGGCACCGGGCCACTCACCCAGGCGTATTCAAGCTGGAACCGCTCGCCCTGCGGCCCCAGCCAGTGCGCAGCTACGGTGGCCATCGTCGGGCGCACCTGCTCAGTGGCCACAAAGCCCTGCGTACGCAGCCAAGCGGCCAGCGGGGCCGAGAGGTCGCGGGGGCCTTTGGAGGCCGTGTGATAGGGTGCGGGCGCTTCCATTACAGGCCGAGGGGAACGGGGACGGGAGCCGGCAGCAGCTCGGCCGGAATCTCATACTTGGGCAGGCCGTAGCCCACCAGCGCCACGAGGTGCTCCAGGTTCATCACCCGGCCGATGCGCACGTTGTTGAGCATGGAGGCCTTGGCCTCGTAGTCGTCGCGCACGGCGGTGTCGACGGCGCTGCTGGGCAGGTCCTCGATGACGAGGGAGAGCAGCCGCAGGTACTTCTGACGCTCAGTCATGATTCGTGTTTGGCACAATTCACCCGACAGTTGCTTTCTTGCAACTGCTCTGTACTGTACACTGCACAAACATACGGCAATGCGTTATATATGGCGCAAATATTTTTAACAAATATTTGGCGCATCTACCTTAATATGACAGAACAATCTATAGGCCAAAGGATTAAATTTTTAATCGAGGCAACGGAGTTCAGTGTTAGGAAGTTTGCACAGGCGATAGATGTTAGCGAAACCAATATTCGCAACTATACCGACCGAGGGACTAAGCCTAGCTCCGACGTACTAGAGAAGATTGCCCTCCAATTTCCCCAGACAAATTTGGAGTGGTTGTTAACAGGTAGAGGGGCTGCTTTCAAGACTGACTCAGATGGAGGGCTCACCCAAACCAATATTGCCGGCAAAAAGAACGCAGTCAATGTAGCCGGTGGCAAAGCCAACCAGACTAACATCATCCTAACCGAATGCGAAAGAGAGCGCGACGCCTACAAGGCCGAGCGCGACCTTGCCCGCCAAGAGGCCCAGTCGCTCCGCGAGCAACTGGCCATGAAGGACCAACTCCTGGCTGCTAAGGACGAGATGCTGGCGCTGCTGCGTGGGGGATATAACCGGCCGAATTAACAACGTCACTATCTACCCTTACCATGGCAACAATCGACTATTTCAACCCGGAAAATATCGAGAAAGCTGGTACCAACTTGGACGAACTCACAGCCATTCAGAAAGACTTTGAGAAAAAGACAGCTAGCTATGAGCAAGCCGCCGAGTCTGTTACTGGCATTCTACTTAAGGCGCACAGTGTGCACTCCGGGCGCTACAGGGTAAAGGATTCAACACATCTGCTGAAAAAAATAATCAGAAAGCGTATAGAGAATTCGCAGCGTATCATCACTATCGATAACTATGAGCAAGAGTTAACTGACCTAGCTGGCGTTAGAGCCCTGCACCTGTTTAAGTCAGATTGGAAGCATATTCACAAGTTCATTACTGATTCTTGGGCGCTGCACGAGAAGCCTACAGCATATTACCGCGAGGGCGATTCGGAACAGGTATTAGACATGTTTACAAAGCAGAACTGCGAAGTAAAGCCTCATCCGGAGGGCTACCGTTCGGTACACTACATTGTCGAAACCTCGCCTACACGTGCAAAGCGCTTTGTCGAGATTCAAGTCCGCACCATCTTTGAAGAGGGGTGGAGTGAGGTGGACCATCAACTTCGCTACCCCAATTTTTCGAACGACCCGCTAATTCACAATCTCTTATCACAGCTAAACCGATTGGCAGGCAGTGCTGACGAGATGAGCAGCTTTGTTCAGCAACTCAATTCGCACATGGTCCAGAGCCAGTTCGAGTTAGAGAAACTTACTCACGAGAAGAACGAGCAGATTAAGAAACTGGAGGCCATTATTGCCAAGGCAACTATTTCAGCAGAGGATAAATCCACGCTGCAGGACGTAGCCACATCCATCAATGAAGGCCGATTTTTCACTGCCGCCGAAATCATGCGCTTTCTCAATGAGAATATATGGGGCGTTAACAATACAGCCTTTAATTCAGGTTTCGACATTGCCACTGGGACGGGTGGTTTTTTTACGCACTTTTTAGACCGTCATAAGTCTTCCCCCAATGCCCCACATACACAAAAGGAAGCCCCGGACAGCGACCTTGCCCCCGACGAATCACCCGAGCAGGCTTAACTTCGTCCTTTTAGGCACCAGCAAAATGCGGTCTACCCTTTGCTATTTATTTTAGTGTAACGTACTGTACAAACGTACGGATTTACTACCTTTCGTGCGCAATTCTACACTACCTTCCTCGCACTAACCGGTCCTTTTCAATAAATGCATGGGCCCAACGCCTTGCAAACAAATGACTTGGCGCATATTTTAGCATACTTTATGTGTTGAGAGGGGTGTTACCAGCCAAGACTTCTACTCACAATGCCCCCGCTTGTTCAGCTCCTTCCTACCTCTCCAAAGCCCAAGGCCGTCGATTTGTTCAGCGGATGTGGCGGCCTCACCTGCGGCCTTGACCTTGCTGGCTTCGACGTGGTCGGCGCCGTTGAAATGGAACCGAAGGCCGTCGATACCTACCTTCTGAATTTTCCCAACGTGCATGTCTGGAAGCAGGACATCCGCAAAGTCAGAAGCAAAGACATGCTCGCTGCTCTAGGCCTCAAGCAAGGCGAATTGGATTTATTGGCCGGATGCCCGCCTTGTCAGGGCTTCTCCTCCATCAACACCAAGAACGGCAAAATCACCATCGATAACGAGAATAATAACTTGGTCTATCAGTTCCTACGGCTGATTAAGGAACTCAAGCCCAAGACCGTTATGATGGAAAATGTGCCAGCACTAGCAGCCGATGGAAGGATGACCAAATTTCTGGCAGCCATTGGCAAGCTGGGCTATTATAATGGCCCTGATGCTGTGCAGGTGCTCGATGTTTCTGATTATGGTGTACCGCAGCGCCGCAAGCGCATGGTGCTACTTACCAGCACCAAGGGGCCAGTCACGTACGCTCAGCCGATAGCTGAGCGGGCCACCGTCCAGCAGTTTATAGGTGGCTTGGAAAAGCCGGGCGAAACCGGTGATGCCATGCACGACGTTGTTGAAAGGCGTTCAGAGGCCGTTATGACCAAAATCAGGGCTATTCCTCATGACGGGGGAAGTCGGTCCGATTTGCCGGATGAGATGCAGTTGCCGTGCCACCAACGGTGCAATGGTTTCACAGACATCTATGGGCGTATGGCTTGGAATGATGTGGCTCCTACCATCACGGGCGGCTGCACCAACCCATCGAAAGGCCGGTTCCTGCATCCGGAGCAAGACCGTGCCATCACTCCGCGCGAAGCAGCTCTTTTGCAGACGTTCCCTGGCAATTACAAATTCAATACCCCTATCAACAAGGAAAAAGTTGCTCTTATGATAGGTAATGCCTTGCCACCACTGTTCATTAAAGCCCATGCCGTGCAAATCAGTGCAGCACTGCAAAGACACGCAGTAGCCTAGCTAGCGTTTTTCATTGATGGCCTAATTAAGAGTCATCGCTGAAACGCCCTTAAACCACTTCTACCGCAGGGATTTACTTACATGGCCAACTTCAAAACCAGAGCGCGTGCGGTTGACATGCTCGGCCGTCAGCAAATTTCTGGTATCCCCACGGCTATCAGTGAGCTGTTCAAGAATGCCCATGATGCCTATGCCGACCGGGTTGAGGTAGATTTTTACCGTTCTGACCGGCTGTTCGTGCTCCGCGACGACGGCTTAGGCATGACGCGGGAAGATTTTGAAACCCGTTGGTTAACGCTAGGCACTGAGAGCAAGGTTGGAGGTAATTCCGGTATGTCACTGCCCCCTCAGGCATTGGGCAAAGCACCACGTCCGGTGCTAGGCGAGAAGGGCATCGGCCGCTTGGCCATTGCCGCTATCGGCAGCCAAGTATTCATCGTTTCCCGCGCTTTGCGTGATGAAAGCCTGCAGGATACCGTCGTAGCCTATATTCATTGGGGCATCTTCGAGCAACCAGGTATCGACTTAGATGAAATACAGATTCCCATCCGTACCTACACTGGCGGCGTGTTGCCTGGCGAGCATGAAGTTGCGGAAATGCTGGCTGAATTTGCACGCAATCTGGACAAATTAAAATACCTTTCTGACGGAGAGAGAGCTCGCTTCCAAGCTGATTTCGCTGCAACTCAACTGAGCTTGGAGGAGGTGGACGGGTATGTGCCTTATATGAGCCTCGCCGAAGGCCACGGCACGCACTTCATCATCGCACCGGCAAGTCAACTGCTCGATGCCGACATCGACAAAGCCACAAACGACGAGGCTTCACCGCTTGAAAAAGCTTTGTTGGGCTTTACCAACACGATGACGCCGGATTACATGGAGCCTGATATCAAAACGGCATTCCGAGACCACAAATCCAGCGACTTTGTAAGGGACTTGATAGGAGAAGGTGAATTCTTTACATCCGCTGAATTTCTCAGCACCGATCACCACTTCGAGGGCGTGTTTGATGAGTTTGGCCAGTTCAATGGCCGGATTTCAATATACCGAGAACGGGATACTCCTTACGCCATCGAATGGAACGGCGCAAAAGGCAAGAAAACATCTTGCGGTCCGTTTAAAATAAACATTGCGTATATCCAAGGGCAAGCCAACCAGACCACTCTGGTTACCGAGGACTTTAACCGTTTGTTCCAAAAGGCTGAAAGGTTTGGTGGTCTTTATATCTACAAAAACGGCATCCGTATTCTACCTTACGGAGATACCAACTACGACTGGCTGGAAATTGAAAAACGGAGAACAAAGAAGGCCAGCACGTACTTCTTTTCGCATCGGCGCATGTTCGGGGCCGTTGAGATAGACCAGATTAGCAACAAGGAATTGAGTGAAAAGGCCGGAAGAGAGGGCTTTAGAGAAAACAAAGCATACCGGGAGTTCCGGGATATTCTCAAAAACTTCTTTCTAAAACTGGCTGCTGATTTCTTTAATGAAACCGGGGTTTACAGCGGTGAGTTTATAGGTCGCCGCAAAGAACTGGAGCAGGCTGAGGAGCTGCGTAAAACGCGCGAAAAGCAAAGCAAACGCAAACGTGAGGTATTTGCTCTTCAACTAGAATCGTTTAACCAAGCCCTTCGCAACAATGACCCGGAGCGCGAAGCCTTCGAGTTAACTACTCAATTTCAACGTCAGTTGGGACTTGCCTCTACGATTGCCGATGGTCGGCGGGCAGCTCATGAATTTCTCACAATAGAATCTAATGCTCGACAACAACTGCGAGCTTTGGAAGAGAAGTATCGTGTGGCAAAACCACGAGGCTTTGCCACCACTCGTGCTTTAGAACGAGATTACAATGACTACCTCCACCTGTACGATGAGCTCCAACGAAAGACTTTCTCCGTCTTCAGAGAGTTGGTTGAAGGAGAGGTAAGTCAAGCTGCCCAACGTGCCCGAATAGAATTAGACCGGCGGGTGCGCGTCGAGCATTCTCTACGAGAATTGGCTACACAAGCCGAAAGCGTAGGCCGCACCGAACGCAAGGATACCATCACCACCTTGGAGTCGATGGATGAGATGGTCAAGGACAAAGTCAAGGAGAGCGTTGTGCAAATCAATGATGAAGTGCGCAATGTGCTGATGGAATTCAACACCATCGATTTCACTAACATGGATGAATCCGCCGTTTTTGAAGTCCGAGACCGGTTAGAGAGCCGAATTATTGAAGTAAAAGACCGTAAGCAGGAATTGTTTCGGGCTATACGCACTCAACTCGAAAACATTAATCTTGCTGAAAATGCCGCCCGTCAGGTAGACGAATTGGATGCTCTAGAGCAGCGGGTAGTGACATTAGAAGAGCAGGATGATGAGCAGATGCGCCTCAGCCAGCTGGGCATGTCCATTGAAATCATTAGCCACGAGTTCGAGTCGACGGTCAAAGGCTTTCGCGATGGCCTGCGTCGACTTAAAGGGTGGGCTGATATGAACGAAAACCTCAGCGGCGTATATAAAGACCTGCGCGTCAGCTTCGAACATTTAGATGGATACCTTGCGTTATTCACGCCGCTTCAACGCCGCCTTTACCGTCGCGCCGCCCCTATATCTGGTCCGGAAATAGTAGAATACATCACCAATCTATTTGAGACCAGATTTGAGCGTCACAACATTAAGTTAGTGGTAACTCCACGATTTAATAAACAGCGGATTACTGGGTATTTATCTTCTTTCCTACCCGTATTCGTCAATTTAGTTGACAACGCTATCTATTGGTCGAAGGATAGAAAAGAGGGCAAAACAATAGAGTTTGACGCCGAGAATAATGACTTTTTGGTTTCTAATAATGGGACTGAGTTACTGCCCAGTCGCTCCGAAGCCATCTTCGAGTCTGGGGTTTCTTACAAAATCGGTGGCCGTGGGCTAGGATTATCCATCTCGCGAGAAGCGTTGGATAAAGCAGGATATTCAATTCGCGTGGATGATTCACCCCGCCCGGGCATGAGTATTACATTCAGAATTTCACCTAAGTAGATTGTTGCAATGTCTTCTCAAGAAGCCTACGCGGAGTTCCATGCATACTCCCTAAGCATCGCCGCAGATTTCTTACAGAGTGTCGTCGTTGTTGACGACAAGGCGGAAACCGACCCTAAAACGAAACCAGGTGCCGCCGAAGCTACCCCTACATCTGTATTGACTTCACCAAGCCGCGGAGGGCAAAAAGTATCTACTCTATCTAAAACGCCTGCAGAAACCACCGACCAAATCATCAAAGGCGAGGACAAGGAAAAATTACACTCAGTACTTGTTCCGACGGAGCCAGCATCGCCTATTCCTAACTTATTAGATGAGGAAGTTCTACCGATTAAAGCTCTGAACGAAGCTTTCGCTCAGCACGGAATAGTTTGTGGTTTTTTGCGTCCGCCTGTAGCAGAAGCAGGGAAAGCAGAGATAATTGACCGGGTCGAAAAGACAGCAAAACGGGCTGACATCGTTATTCTTGATTGGAAAATGGAGGTTGGAGACGCACCTGGACGGACCGCGCTCACTATAATCGACCGCATTCTATTGAGCGACGACGGTAAAAGAAACAATCTCTTTCAATCGAGCGGCAGGCTGCGATTGATTGTGATTTATACTCAGAGCCTAGACCTTATTAAAATCAGAGACGCGATTTACGACCACCTGAATGCTGGCTCGCCGTCAGTTTTTAAAAAGCTCGGTGATTATGAATTAGGTCACGAATCCACCCGAATTTGTGTATTCAGAAAGTCAGGTGGAACGACCAAGGCTGCCGATGGTCGGACTTACGATGTAATTGCCTTAACAGATAAGATAATTGATGAATTCACGTTACTTACTGAGGGGCTTTTGTCAAATGTAGCGATAGAAGCAATGACGGCTTTGAGGCAAAACACCCACAAAGTCCTTCAAAAATTCAATCCTAGTCTTGACGCACCTTATCTAACCCACCGTGCTCTTACAAATCCAGTAGAGGAAACACAATCCCATCCAGTCGCACTAATTGCTTCAGAGATGCAGGACGTACTGGAAGGTAATGGGGTGACGGAATCAATTGCACCTGAACAGATAGAATTCTGGATAAAAGGACTATCTACCAAAGTAAAGCTTAAATCAGATTTTAGAGACATGTCAGCAGAACAACTGCCTGACTTTGTATTAGATGCCGTAGTAAAAGGAGTGCATGACGAATCTGTCTACACAACCCCTAACGCCGCATGGAATGCTTTCATGAAGAAGATGAAAGCTTCCGAACGAGATAAAGCCAGCAGGTTCACTAATACCATGCTCAGTGATGATACGGGCAAAGACAAGGACAGAGATTTTTCAATGTTAACAACGATTCGGTCACATTATAATGAACCTCCTCCCTATTTAACTTTAGGTAGTATAGTTGCTGTTCGGAATGGCAAAGCGTCTGACTACTACGTTTGCATACAACCAGTATGCGATTGCGTCAGGTTAACTTGTGCTCGACGCTTCCCCTTTTTAAAACTAATTCCGCTTCCTGTACCAGAGCCTGAAAAGCCTAAGTTTGATATAGTAATTAAAGATAAAGGGGAATTTTGCGAGCTAAAAGTAGATGTAAAGCCATACAATATGGAGCTATTCACCTTTACTCCAAAAGCCGAATTAATCAGAGCTGAAAAGAGGGAAGGAGAAATTCAGGAATGGGTCTTTAAAGGAATCAACGCATTAGGAGAGCCTGTTGATTATATCTGGATTGCTGACCTCAAGTTTGCACACGCACAGCGTATTGCTGGGCGTTTTGCAGTTGAGGTTTCTCGCGTTGGATTGACAGAATCTGAATGGCTCCGTAGAATGGCGAGCTAAGCTCACCTATGGAAGTAACCCGCCAGCTCCTCACCGAACGGGCCAGTAAAAAAGGTCTGGCCCGCATCCAGCTCACTTTCTGCTGGGCGGGCCAGCGCCTACGGCTGAGCAGCGGCCAGAAGGTAGCCCCCAAGGACTGGGACGCCCGGCAACATCGCGCCAAAGCCAAGCCCGGCACCTTCCTTGGCGACATCAACAAGGTACTGCAGTACTACACCGACGCTGCCACGGCCGCCGAGCACGAGGCCACCATGAAAGGGCAGGTGCTCGGCAAGGAAGCCATGCGCGCCGAAATCGAGCGCCGCTACTTGGAACTGCTGCGCACCGCCAGTGGGCTGCCGGATATCCCTGCCCCTCCCACCGCAGCCCCGCGCGCCGTGGCCGAAGAGATGGCGCACTGGGTCGAGACGGTCGTGGCCGCCCGCATCTCCCGGCGCACCGGCCAGCGCATCAACAACAAGGTCGTGAACAACCACCGCCGTGCCGCCCTCGACCTGGCCAGCTTTGCCCAGGCCAGCCCCACGGCCCTGACCTACGCCGGCATCGATGCGCGCTTCAACGAGGCCTTCCGCAATCACCTGCTCGGCACGCTCGGACGCAGCCCCGGCACCTACAACCACTATTTGGGCCTGGTGCGGGCCTTTCTGATTTGGGCCGCGCAGGAAGGGCACCCGGTCAACCGGCGGTTCCGCGAGGTGCTGCAGCCCATCGAACACCACACCTTCGTCGAATCCTTTACTGAGGACGAGGTGCTGGCCATCGCCAGCATCGACTTCACCAGCCCCGAGGTCTGGGCTTACGTGCAGCAGCAGTTTCCCGAGCAGGCCAGCGCCGGCCCGCGCCGCATGATTACCACGGCCGAGCACCTGCGCCGGCTGCAGCTCACGCGCGACAAGTTCCTGCTCTGTACCTATACGGCCCTGCGCATCGGCGATGCGGACAACCTGCGGCCCGCCCAACTGCACGGCGACGTGGCCCGCGTGAAGGCCGCCAAAACCGGCGTCACCTGCATCATCCCCCTGGTCGACGACGACGTGTTCAAGCCGGCCTCCCTGCTGCGGACCTACGCCGGCCAGGACCCGAAATGGTGCCTGCCCCGCGTCACCTTTCCGTACCTTTACCTGCCCCACGTGCAGCACCTGGCTGGCATCACGCGTCTGCCCATCCTCTTCCATACCGGCCGCAAAACCTTCGCCACCCTCAAAATTGCCCAGGGCGTGCCCCGCTCCCAGGTGATGATGACCACCGGCCACCAGACCGAGGCCAGTTTCAACCACTACCTGGGCATCAACGAGGCCGAGCTGCTGGCCTGGTACCGCCGCACAGCCCGTAAGAACACTTAAAAAGGTGGCAAAAAGGGTGGCAGACTCGTGTAAAACCTAGCCAACCCTGGCACACCCTGATTTAGCAAAACACTCTTGAGCGTTCAAAAACCCACTTTTTCACCGGCTCCGGCAGGCCCTACTTACAGTATGGGATTCTGGCTGATGTGTTTGTCGTCCTTCCTGTTTTTTGCCAGCTTCAACCTGCTGCTGCCCGAGCTGCCCGACCACCTCACCCGGCTGGGCGGCGGCCAGTACAAAGGCTTCATCATTGCGCTGTTTACGCTCACGGCGGCCATTTCGCGGCCCTTTTCGGGCAAGCTGGCCGATACCGTGGGCCGCATCCCGGTGATGGTGTTTGGCTCGCTGGTGTGCGTGGTGTGCGGGCTGATTTATCCGTGGGCGCTCACGGTTGGCAGCTTCCTGGCGCTGCGGCTGCTGCACGGGTTCAGCACGGGCTTCAAGCCCACGGGCACGGCCGCCTTCGTGGCCGACATTGTGCCGGCCGACAAGCGCGGCGAAGCCATGGGCCTGCTGGGCATGACGGGCAGCCTGGGCATGGCCATTGGGCCGTGGCTGGGCACGCAGGTGGCGGCGCATTTTTCGCTCAACACCATGTTTTATTGCTCGGCAGGCATGGCGCTGCTGTCGGTGCTGGTGCAGGGCTCCCTCACCGAAACCCTGCCCCTGGCCCAGCGGCGGCGGTTTAGCTTCGCCCTGCTCAGGCTGAACTGGCGCGAGGAAGTGCTGGAGCCTTTGGTATTTGCCCCGGCCATCGTTACCGTCCTGTGCCTGTTTCCGTTCGGCGCCGTGCTCACCGTCATTCCCGACCAAAGCAAGCTGCTCGGCCTGCCCAGCAAAGGGCTGTTCTACATCTGCTACACGGTGGCGGCGCTGGTGGTGCGGCTGGTGGCGGGCAAGGCCAGCGATACCTACGGCCGGGTGCCGGTGCTGCGGTGGTCGGCGGGGGTGCTGGCGGTGGGGCTGGCGGTGCTGGTGTGGTCGCCGTCGGTGCCGGTGTTTTTGCTGGGGGCCGTCGTTTTTGGTATCGGCACGGGGCTGAATTCGCCCACGCTCTACGCCTGGACCGTCGACCTGAGCCACCCCGAGCGCCGGGGCCGGGGCGTGGCCACCATGTACATTGCCTTGGAGGTGGGCATTGGCGCGGGCGCGCTGCTGGCGGGCTGGATTTTTGCCAACCAGCCCGGCCGGCTGCCCTACGTGCACGGCCTCAGCCTGCTGAGCGTGCTGGCAGCCGTGGTTTATTTAGTTCTGACGCCGACCACGCCCCCGGTAATTGCGCCCGAAATGGAGCCCTCCCCTACCCCGGAAGAAGTAATATAAACCATTGCCGGTTGTTGGTCAGACATTTGGAGGCGTTTATACTCGTTGCATCGGCTGGCTTTCCAAAGCGAGCCGGGGCATATCACCCCGTATTCAAATACAGGTAAAGAAATAGATGAAAAATGGGTGAGCTTTCAATTAATTCCTATAGTTTTAGGGATTCAAAGATTGTCTACTCCTTTCTTTTTCGTCGATGCAAGCAGCGATACTGCTCAACGGCTGGCGGCGGACGCTGCCCCTGCTCACGGGCCTGTTTGGGGCCGCCCTGGGGGCCCAGGCCCAGCCCGAACCCATCAAATTTGGTCAGGTAGACCGCAACGACCTGACGGCCGCGCCTTTTGCGGGCGACAGCGCGGCCCCGGCCGTGGTGCTCTGCGACTACGGCCGCTCGCGCCTGAAGGGCAACCAGGGCGGCTTCCAGGTGGTGTTTGAGCGGGTCACGCGCATCAAGATTCTCAGCAAGGCCGGCTACGACCAGGCCACCGTCGAAATCCCGCTCTACCACCGCAACGACGACCAGGAAAAGGTGGTGGGCCTGCGCGGCTTCACCTACAACCTGGTGAACGGGCAGGTGGAAAAAACCAAGCTGGAGGCCACCAGCGCGTTCATCGAGAAGCGCACCCCCAACATCAACGTGCAAAAGTTCACGCTGCCCAACGTGCGCGAAGGCGCCGTGATTGAGTACGCCTATACCCTGACCTCGGACTTCCTGTTCAACTTTCAGGATTGGACGTTTGAGCGCGAGATTCCGGTGCGCTGGAGCGAGTACCGGGTGAGTATTCCGGTGTTTTACCAGTACAAAATTCTGTACCAGGGCTACCGGGAGTTCGACGTCAGCACCTCCAAAGTGGGCTCCGAAAGCCTGCTGGTGGAAAATAAGATACCCAGCGGCGGCGGGCTGGCTTCTGGCCAGTCGGCGGGCATGCTCACCATTGCCTCGCCCACCGAGGAGCACCAGTGGGTGCTGAAAAACCTGCCCGCGTTTCGGGAAGAGCCCTACATGACCACTGCCCAGGACTACCTGGCGCGGCTCGACTTTGAGCTGACCGGTGAGCAGTGGCCCAACTCGCCCTACCACGACCTCTCGGGCAGCTGGGAAAAAATGAACGCCAGCCTGCTGGGCGAAGAAGCATTTGGAGGCCGCATCGGCCGGAACAGTCCGCTCCACGAGCAGGCGCAGGCCCTGGCCGCCCAGTACCCCGACCTGACGGCCCGCGCCGCCGCCGTGCGCCAGCTCGTGATGGCCGCCGTGCGCTACAACGGCACCAACCGCTACAGCACCGAGGAGCCGCTGCGCAAAGCCGTTGACACCCACCGCGGCACTTCAGCCGACGTGAACCTGCTGCTGATTGCCGCCCTGCGCGATGCCGGCCTCACGGCGCACCCCGTGTTGCTGAGCACCCGCGACCACGGCCACATCAGCAAGGAATATCCGCTTCTCGAGCGTTTCAACTACGTGGTGGCGGCCGTGCCGCTGGCCGATGGCAAAGACCTGCTGGTGGACGCCACCGAGCCGCTGCTGCCCTGCGGCGTGCTGCCCGAACGCTGCCTCAACAAAGTGGGGCGCCTCATCACCAAAAAGCCCGAGGACGGCCGCTGGGTGGACCTGGTGCCGGCCCAGCGCCACGTGCACTACCAGCAGGCCACCCTGACCCTCGACGCGCAGGGCGGCCTCACGGGCAAGGTGCACGACGAGCACGGCGGCTACGCCGCCGCCGATGCCCGTGCCGCGCTGGCCGCGCAGGGCGAAAAGAAATACCTGGCCGCTCTGGCGCAACGGCACGAAGGCTGGGCATTTACCAAAGCCGCCGTGGCCCAGGTGGAGGCCGTGGAAAAACCGCTGGCGCTGGAATACGAATTCAGCCTGCCCGCCGACGACAAGGCGGCAACCGGGCCTTTTTACCTAAGTCCGCTCCGGCTGTTTGCCGGCGAGCAAAATCCCTTCCGGCACGAGGCGCGCACATTCGCCGTCGATTTGGGCGTGCCGCTGGAAGAAACGCTGGTGGTCGACCTCGCCTTGCCAACCGGCTACGAACTGGCCGAATTGCCCAAACCCGCCGTGGTGAACCTGCCCGATAACGGCGGCCGCTTCATCTACAGCGTGAGCGCCGTGGGCCCCGGCAACGTGCAGCTTACCAGCCGCCTCAACCTGCGCAACACCGTGTACGCGGCCAACCAATACCCCAACCTGCGCGAGCTCTACCGCCTGCTGCTGGCCCGCCAAAACGAAAAATTGATTATTCAGAAAAAAGCCGGCGGCTGATAGCGCGGCCGTGCAGGCAGTGCCTTTAAGCCTGCTATAAGCCACCGGCCATGCCGAGCACAGCGAAACATAATTGCCAATCTGCCTTAACCATCGAAAGCACTCCCTTGGCGTCTTCGCTGCTATTGTTCAATATTTCCCTCAAACCATTCCTTTTCCTGCATGAAAAACCCCTACCCTTTTCTGCTCCCGGCGCTGGCCGGCTTTTTTGGGGCCTTCGCGGCCCAGGCCCAACCCGAGCCCATCAAGCTTGGCAAGATTGAGCCGCAGGAGCTGACCGCCGCGCCTTTCGTGGGCGACAGTGCGGCCTCGGCCGTGGTGCTGTGCGACTACGGCACCACCCGATTTGAGTACATCAGCAACGATTTCCAGCTGGTGTCGGAGCGCGTGACGCGCATCAAAATCCTGAAAAAATCTGGCTACGACGCGGCCACGGTGCGCGTGCCGCTCTACCACCGCGACACGCGAACGGAAAAGATTTCGGGCCTGCGCGGCACCACCTACAACTTGGTGAACGGGCAGGTGGTAAAAACCAAGCTCGACGGCAGCAATGCGTTCACCGAGGAGATGACGCCCAACGTGCGGGTGCGCAAGTTTACGATGCCCGACGTGCGGGAAGGCGCCGTGATTGAGTACGCCTATACCGTGACCTCGGACTTCCTGTTCAACTTCCAAAACTGGCGGTTTCAAAGCGACATTCCGGTGCGGTGGAGCGAATTTCGGGCGTCTATTCCGGAATATTTTCACTACCAAAAGCTGATACAGGGCTACCACACGGTCGACGTGCAGGAGCAAAACGAGGCAACCACCCAATTTGTCGTGCACTCCGGTGGCAGTTCCACGGGCAGCGGCTTTAATACCACCCGCCAGTCGGCAACCAACGAGCCCGTGTCGGCGCGCGTCATGAACTTCCGCTGGGCCATGAAGGACGTGCCCGCGTTTCGGGACGAGCCCTACATGACCACGGCCCAGGACTACGTCGACCGCCTCAATTTCCAGCTGGAGGGCGTGCAATATCCGGGGCAGGCCTACCAGAACGTGGCCGGCACCTGGGCCAAAATTGATATGGAGCTGCTAAACGACGACAGCTTCGGCCCTCAGCTTGACCGGGCAGGCTTTCTGAAAGAGCAGCTCCAACCCCTGGTGGCCAAATACCCCGACCTGAGCCAGCGCGCTGCCGCCGTGCGCGAAGTGGTGATGAGTGGCATCCGCTACAACGGCAGCAACGACTACTCTTCGCGCACCTCGCTGCGCAAGGCCTACGACGCCCACCTCGGCAGCTCGGCCGATGTGAACCTGCTGCTGATTTCGGCCCTGCGCGTGGCGGGCATTCCGGCCAACCCCGTGCTGCTGAGCACCCGCGACCACGGCCGCATTTTCGAGTCGTTGCCCCTGCTCGAACGCTTCAATTACGTGGTGGGCCTGGTGGCCCTGCCCGACGGCAAAGACCTGCTGGTGGACGCTACCGAGCCGCTGCTGCCCTGCGGCGTGCTGCCCGAGCGCTGCCTGAACCAGTCCGGCCGGCTCATCATGAAAAAACCGGAGGATGGCCGCTGGGTGGACCTGGTGCCGGCCCAGCGCCACGTGCGCTACCAGCAGGTGGCCCTGACCCTGGACGCGCAGGGTGGCCTCACGGGCAAAGTGCACGACGAGCACAGCGGCTACGCCGGCGCGCAGGCCCGCAAAGAGCTGGGGGAGCTGGGCGAGAAAAAATACATGGCCGCCCAAACGGCGGCGCACAACGGCTGGAGCGTGCCCAAATTTGCGGTGCTGGATAAGGAAAACGTGGCCAAGCCCCTGGCCCTGGAATACGAATTTGCGCAGCCCGCCGACGACAACTCCACGCCCGGCACGTTTTACCTGAGCCCGCTGCGCCTGTTTGCCAGCGAGCAAAACCCCTTCCGCCACGATTCGCGGCTGTTTCCCGTCGATTTTGGGGCCGCGCAGGAAGAAACGTCGATGATAACCCTGAACCTGCCAGCCGGCTACGAACTGGCCGAGCTGCCCAAGCCCGCCGTGGTCGACCTGCCCGACGGTGGCGGGCGCTTTATGTTTCAGGTGGCAGCGGCTGCCCCCGGCGTGGTGCAGCTCACCAGCCGCTTCAACCTGCGCAAGGCCATGTACGCGGCCACCGACTACGCCAGCCTGCGCGAGTTTTATCGGCTGATGCTGGAAAAACAAGGCGAAAAGCTCATTATCAAGAAAAAGGTTTAGCGCCGGAATTCCCCGCACCACGCCTCTTCGCCCACTTTCTAACCTACCTTGTTTATGGCGCTTTTCGTCTGCCGCCTGGCCCTGAACACGGCCTTGCCCCTGCTGCTCCTGCTGCCCTTGAGCGGCGCTGCCCCCCTGCATACCGCGGCGCCGGTGCTGAAATATGCCGTGGCCGATATTCCAACCGCCCTGCGCGAAGGCGCCCACGCTGTGCTGCGGGCTAACGACGAGGTGGTGACCGTGAAATCGGCCAGTCGGCTGGTGCATACCGTGCATCGGGTCATCACCGTGCTCGATGGCGCCGGCGATGACCTGGGCCGCCACTGCGTGAGCTACGACGCCCTCAACGGCCTCAGCTACCTGCGCGGGGCCGTGTACGATGCCGATGGCCGCCTCCTGCACCAGCTGCGCCCGGCCGAAATCCGCGACGCCGCCATCGACAGCTACACGGGCAACTTTATGACCGATGTGCGGGTGCGCTGCGCCGACCTGCGCCAGCCCCAAACGCCCTACACCGTGGAGTTTGACTACGAGCTGGTGTCGGACAATACCTTGTTTTACCCCGATTGGCAGCCCCAGGAAGCCGAAGGCCTGGCCGTGGAAGCAGCGTCGCTGCGCGTGACCACCCCGGCCGCCCTGCCCCTGCGCTACCAGGAACGGCAGTTGCCGGCTGGCTGCGCCGTGGCCCGCACCACCGCCGGCGGCCAGGAAACTTACGAGTGGCATTTGAAGCGCCTGCCCGCTGTGGAAGAAGAGGAAGCCGCCCCGCCACTGGCCGACCTCACGCCCGCCGTCGTGCTGGCCCCCGGCACCTTTGAGGTGCAGGGCCACAAGGGCGCCGCCACCACCTGGCAAAGCTTCGGGCAGTGGAACTACGACCTGAACGCCGGCCGCGACGTGCTGCCCCCCGCCACCCTGGCCAAAGTAGCCGAGTTGGTGAAAAATGCCCCCGATGCCCGTACCAAAGCCCGGCGCATCTACGAAATGCTGCAGGGCAGCACCCGCTACATCTCGGTGCAGCTGGGCCTGGGCGGCTGGCAAACCTTCCCGGCCAGCGCCGTGGCCAGCAGCGGCTACGGCGACTGCAAAGCCCTGAGCAATTACACCAAAGCCCTGCTGGCTGCCGCCGGCGTGCCGGCCTACGTGGCCCTGGTGGGGGCGGGCTCGGACCACGCCGACGTCCGGGCCGATTTTCCCGGTTCGCAGTTCAACCACGTTGTTGTGTGCGTGCCCATGGCCCCGGCCGGCCGCCCCGATACGCTCTGGCTGGAATGCACGAGCCAAACGGAGGCCTTCGGCTACATGGGCAGCTTCACCGGCAACCGCCACGCGCTGTTGCTCACGCCCGAAGGCGGCAAGCTGGTGGCCACGCCCCGCTACGGCCTGCCAGAAAACCGCCAGGTGCGCCGCCTCGATGTGTTTCTGGACGCTTCGGGCAGCGCCACGGCCACGGCCCGCACCCTGCGCACCGGCCAGGAGCAGGACCTCTACGCCCAGCTGCTGCACGAGCTGGGCCCGGTGGAGCAGAAAAAATACATCACCGACCACCTCCAGCTGCCCACTTTCACCCTCACCAAATTCAACCTGGCCGCCGCGCCGGCCGGTCCGCTGCCGGGCGTGGTCGAAAACCTGGCACTGGCGCTGCCGGGCTTTGCGCCGCCCAGCGGCAAGCGCGTGTTTATCAACCCCAATTTGCTGAGTCGCCTGCCCGCGCTGCCCGCCCAGATAGGCGAGCGCCAGTCCGACCTGTGGCTGCCCCGCGCCAGCCTGCACGCCGATACCGTGCGGCTGCACCTGCCCGCCGGCTTCCGGCCCGAAAACGTACCTGCCGCCGTGCAGCTCAGCACCGCCTTCGGCACCTACGCCAGCCAGTACGCCACCCTGCCCGACGGAACCATCCAATATATTCGCCGCCTGGAACTTAAGCGGGCCCGGTTGCCCAAAGCCGATTACCCCGGCTACGTGGATTTCCGCCGCAAAATCAGCGCTGCGGACAAGGCGCAGGTGGTGTTAGTAAAGACCGAGAGTTAGGCAGGAAATCTGAAAAGTAAGCAGCACGTCCTGCTGTGCGCAGCCAAAGCATCTCTACCGGCAATAGTAAACCCAGTTGATTGGATTACATCCACGGGAGAGATACTTCGGCTGCGCTCAGCAGGACGTTCAAATTCCAAGCTTACCCATTCCCCTAAAACTTCACCCGCAGCTGCGCCTTCACCTCGCCGCGCAGCTGGCCCTGGATGGTTTCCAGGCCCGTACCTACGGTGTTCTGGTGGCGGTAGCGGGTTTCGGCGTAGCGCAGCCACAGCGTCATGGCGCGGTTGAGGCGGATTTCGGCGATGCCGTACAGGCGCGTGCCCTGGCCGTAGAGGGCCGGCACCGACACGGCCAGCAGCACGTCCTGCTCATACACATACTGGCGGGAGTCGTAGTCGTCGGCGTCGAAAATAGAGTAGCGGGCCGTGAGCTTGAGCGTGCGGTTGAGCTGGTAGCCCACGTCCTGGGCCAGCACGTAGCCGCTGCGCCAGGGCAGGCCAATGTCGTCGCGCAGGCGCAGGGCCTGCATGCGGGTGCGCAATTCCAGCTGCGGCGTCACGGCGGTGTTGTAGTACACCAGAATGCTCTGGCGCAGCTGCTCGCCCGGCAGCGGCAGGGCACGGACGGGGTTGAGGTCGGTAATTTCGGCAGTACTCAGGTCGCGGGGCTTGAGGCGCTGCCGCAGCTGCACGTAGAGCAGGCTGGTTTTGGTGGGCGAGTAGGCCAGGCGTACCAGCGCATCGTGGCCGTCGGTGGGGGCGCCGGCCCGGTAGCGCAGCCACGGGAAGCGGAACTGGTCGTAGTAAGCCGAAACTTCCCATTTGGCCACGGGGCGCACTTTCAGGCCGATGTACACGCCGGTTTCGTTGATGTTGCGCGTATTTTCGCTGAAGGCGTTGCCGTAGAGGGTGTGGAAATTGGGGTCGTAGTGCCGCACCAGCAGGGCCGCGTCCACGGTGGAGCCCAGGCTGGCCAGCAGGCCGTTCACGGTGCCCAGGCCGCCGCCGGTGCTGCGCGCCGTTTCGCCAAACAGCAGGAAGTTGCGGTACACGTAGCTGTAATTGATGCTCAGGGCCAGGTTTTCCTTGCCGCTGAACTCGAAGTGGTTGTAGGGCTCGGGCCGCTTGAGAATGGCCGTGCCGTAGTGCGTGAACACGCCCGTGCCGCCGATGGCCAGGTTGCCGTCGCGGCTGGTGTAGGTCACGTTGCCGCCCCCAATGGTTTCGGCCAGCTGGTGGCGGTTGGCCAGCTCCGAGGCCGTGCGGTGGAAACCGGTATAAAGCAAGCCCGACGTAAACTCATCGTACTGCGCCAGCGAATCGAGGCTTTGCTGCAGGTTGGCATCCACGTTTTTGTGCGACACGAAAGCCGTGGCCTGCACCGTGGGCGCCACCTGGTACGTGGCCGCGCCGCCCCGAAAAAACGTATTTTCCAACAGCGACGAATACGCCCGCACGCCCACCGATGAGCGCCGTAGCGTGGTAATGGTTTCGGCGCCCTTACCCACGCCCAGGCCCGATGACAGCAACAACCCCTGCCCAAACTGCAGCTGGTAGTCGCCCAGGGCCAGCGACTTCAGCTTGCCTCGCTCCTGAATGAGCAGGTGCGCCGACACGTAGTCGGCGCCAAACTGACCGTTCTGCGGGTTCCAAATCAGTTGCTCACCAGCGTCCTTTTCCATCGAAAAGCCCAGGCTGAAATCCTTGGTGTGGCTCACCCGGTAGCGAATCAGCATCTTGTCGGCCGAGCCGAGGTAGCGCGTGGTGGGCTGGCCCTGGTAGATGGTGGGCGGCGTGTAGCCCTGCCGCTCCTGCAGCACCCGCTCGTAGCGCAGGTACAGGGCATTGTTGTCCTCACGGGCAATGCGCTGCCACAAATTGCCCCGGCTGGAATTTGTGTTGCTGCTCTGCACGCTCACGAAGGGCAGAATGCGGCCGATGGTTCGCAGGTCGTACCCTTCAATGCTTTGCAGCTCATACACGCTCAGCAGGTCGCCGTTTACTTCGCGGTGGCGCAGCAGGGTAGTTATCTGGTTCTCGTTCAGCAGCAGCAGCGAGCGCAGCTCTTCGCGGGTGGCGGTATTGAGGTTGATGGGCGTCTGGTAGTATTGCAGCAGCGTTTCGTAGAGGTCCTCATACGGCACCTCATCCGACTGGATTTCGGCGAATAACTCCTGCGTCAGGCGGTCGAGGTCGGGCGCGCGCCGCACATAATCTTGCGCTTTCAGCGAATGAGGAATGAAGAATGAGGAATGAAGAATGAGTATGGCGAGCAGTAGCAGCCGCTGGCCGTCAGGTTGCAAGCACGCTTCCAGCGCTCCGCTCCTTCTGCGCCATTTCGTGATGAATGAAGTAAAGTATTTCATCATAAGTCGTTGCGGCTGCCTTTGATTCTTGTTGTATTCAGAATAGCTCTCAGAATTCGACAAACCTCCTCGCAATCGTTTTGCATGCTCTGAAACGCCTCTTCGGTCAGGTAATCGGTGGCATAGAGGAGCTTGAGCCAATAGCCGGTTTCCCTCGCCTCTTTGTAGGCGACACTGACTTTGGCCGAAAAATCAGCCCGTGATATGCCGCCAATTGCTTCTTCCACGTTTGCTCCAATGGAAGTTCCGCTGCGCAGAAGCTGCTTGCTGAGCACATATTCCGGCTTGGTTTCGCGCAGAAAGCGACACAGCTTTACCACACGCACTGCCAAACCAAAGGATTTTAAAGCAATAATATTTTCACTTCCTTCCTCCACCACACTAGCCAATTCCTCATTCTTCATTCCTCATTCTTCATTGAGCGCAGCGTCCTGCTCACGCTCAGGTGCTGGCTGAATCCCAGCGCCTGCTGAAACGCCGCCGCGTAGTCAATCTGAAACGCGCCGGCTACCACGCCAATGCCCGCGCTGGCCTGCTCCGTGAGCGAAGCCAGGCCCAGCCGGACCGCCAGAATCGGTACTGGCCGGTACTCCAGTCCCACCTTGAAATTGGCGTCGCGCTCCACATCCTTTTCGGTTTCAACCAGCAGAATCACCTGCGAGCCGGGCCGGTAGGCCAGGCCGGCCTTGAGCACGGTGGGCACCCGCTCGTCCTGGTAGCTGGCCAGCTTGGTCTGGCTAATGTTGTAGAGCGAAGCCCCGAAGCTGAGCCGCCGGGGCACTATTTCAATCTGGCCGCCCAGCGTGCCCAGCGCTACGCGCTTGCTCCCCAACCCTTCGATGCTCACCTGCAACACATCGACCCGCGCACCCAGGCTGATTTGCCCAAAGCGGTACCCATAGCCGGCCCCAACGCGGGTTTCGTTGTAGAGCACGCCCCCAAAGCGCTGGGCTTCGAAAGCCACCACGCCGTTGCGGGCATATGTGGGAGCGGCGGGACTGAAAGCCGGAGCCGCGCCTTCGGCACCGGGCATCACGCCACTGGCATTGGGGGCAGCAGTGCGGCCCAGGGGCAGGGCCACGGTGAGGGCGCCCACGTTGAGCGCCGAGCTGAAGTAGCGGTTTTCGGCGTAAAAGCCCACACTGGGCCGCTGTATCTCGCTGATGCCGGCCACGTTGTTGCCCATGCTCCATACCTCCCCGGCCAGGGCCACGGAGGCATTGCTGAGCCCGGCGGCGCGGGCACCCCGCACCCCTGGCCCGTTGCCCTGCGCCCACACCGAAGCCACCGGCAGCACCAACAAGGCCAAAAAAAGACTGAGAATAGAAAAATACCGGGGTAAACAGTGTTCCATAACCGGAAGGTAGCATTTTGGCCCCAATTGGCTGATTTCAGCAAGAAATTATTTTGCCGGGCTTCGTGGTTATTCGTTGCGGCCCTCCTGCCGAACTTGCCACCTTTATGCCCCGCTCCTTCTCCGCCGCGCCGCGCCGCGAAACCCTCGCTTACCAAAACCAGTCGCTTCACTATACCCTCGTGTTCCGTTCACGGCGCACCATCGGCTTCGCCGTGCGGCCCGATGGCAGCGTGCACATCAGCGCCCCCGCCGGCACTTCGCCCGAGTGGGTGGCCCAGCAGGTGCTCAAAAAAGCCGACTGGATTCTCAAGCACCAGCAGGCCTTTGCCAACCGCCCGGCCCCGGCACCCGCCCGGCTGTTCGACGCCGGCAGCGTACATTATTACCAGGGCTTCCCCTACCGCCTGCGCTTTGCCACCGCCAGCCGCCCCACCGTAGCCATCGAGGCCGATGAGCTGGTGCTCGGCGCTCCCGTCGCGCTCACAGCCCCCCAGGTCGAAACGCTGCTTCAGGCCTGGTACGCCCGCCAGGCCCGCTCGCTTTTTGCCGAGTCGCTGGAACGGGTGTGGCCGCGCTTTGCCGAGTTCCACCTCGGGCGCCCTACCCTGTTTGTACGCCAGATGCGCAGCCGCTGGGGCAGCTGCACGCCGCGCACGGCCCGTATTCGCCTCTCGCCTGAACTGGTGCGCGCCCGTCCCGAATGCCTCGATTACGTGCTGCTGCACGAGTGCTGCCACCTGCTGGTAGGCGACCATTCCAAGGCCTTCTACGACCTGCAAACGCGCCTCATGCCCGATTGGCAGCACTGGAAAACGGAGCTGAACGCGCTACCGAAGTAGCCGAACCTTTTCGTTTTCTTTACCTTCACTCGATGCTTTCCCGGCTATTCCGCGCCTTATTCCTCGGCCTCGTCTGGTTTTACCAGCGCTTTATCTCGCCGCTCACCGCGCCCAGTTGCCGCTATGCGCCCACCTGCTCGGTGTATGCGGCCCAAGCCATTGGCAAATACGGGCCCTGGCGCGGCGGCTGGCTGGCCCTGCGGCGCATTGCCAGCTGCCACCCCTGGGGCGGCCACGGCTACGACCCCGTACCCTGAGCCGTTGGCTTCGTATAGCCGACCTCACACTCTGCTTTTCTGTTAATGCGTTTCATTCCCCTCCTGCCGGCCGCAGTGGCCCTCTTATTTACCTCGGCCTGCTCCCAAGCCCAGTCTGACAATACCACCCAAGCGCCCGGCAGCGAAGCGGCGAAAGTGAAAGGCGGCGACCGGCGCAAAGACAAAAGCGCCGCCGCCGAAATTCCCGGCCTGCGCAAAGTAGGCTCCCTTAAAGGCGTGGTGCCCGAAAGCTCGGGCCTGGCTTCCGCAGCCTCGGGCCAGAGCTACTATAGCTTCGGCGACGACGGCAACTCGGCCACGCTCTACGAAATCAGCGGCGTGGGCAAGCTCATTCGGACCATTGAGGTACCGGCCACCAACACCGACTGGGAAAGCCTGAGCCGCGACGGCCAGGGCAACTATTACATCGGCGACTGTGGCAACAACGAAAGCTCGCGCCGCGACCTCAAGCTCTACAAGTTCCGGCCCGATTCGCCCAAGCAAGTCGGCACCATCTCCTTCTCCTACCCCGACCAACGCGAGTTTCCGCCCAAGAAAAAGCAACGCAATTTCGACTGCGAAGCCAGCCTTTGGCACGACGGCCAGGTGTGGCTTTTCACCAAAGACCGGGGCCAGTCCAGCACCAGCAACGTTTACACCGTGCCCGACCAGCCCGGCACCTACACCGCCAAAAAAATAACCTCGCTGCCCATTCCGGGCGAAGTAACCGACGCCGCCATCCGCGCCGACGGCCACCGGCTGGTGCTGCTGGGCCGGGGCGAGCTGTTCATTCTCGACGGAAATTCCTGGGCGGAAATTCTGAAAGCCACGCCGCGCGAAATTCCTCTCACCGGCGCCGGCCAGACGGAAGGTGCCGTATTTAAAGATGACAATACCTTGCTCATCAGCACCGAGCAGGGCGGGCTTTTTGAGTACACTTTGCCATAGGCGCGCAGGGTTTCGCGAAGTTGAAAAGGGAAGTCCCGCAAAGTCTGGCAGAACGTCAAACTTTGCGGGACTTCCCTTTTCAACTTCGCGAAACTTCGCGCGAAAGCGTTACCGAGCAGTCGTTTCCACTTTCGGCTGCGGGTCGCCCTCCTTGCCCAGGTCGCGCGGGGCGTAGCCGTAGGGATTTTCGGGGTCTTTGCCGGCCCGCCACAGCACCCAGATACCGATGAAAATCAGCGGAATACTTAGCAGCTGGCCCTGGTTGAGCAGGCGGCCATTCTCGAAATCAACCTGGTTTTCCTTCAGGTATTCGCCCAGAAAACGCTGGATGAACAGCAGCACCACAAACAACCCAAACAGCTGCCCGCGGGGTGTGCGCTCCTTGGTGCGGTTCCACATCGAATAAAGCAGGATGAGCAGGAAGATGCAGAAAAGCGCCTCGTAAATCTGGGTTGGGTGGCGCGGCACGGCCACTTTTGTATCAGGAGTAACCGGCCCGTTTATCGGTTGGCCCACTACATCGGGCTCTTTGTCGGCCTGCGGATTGGCCACCCGCTGCACGGCGTACGAGCCGGCCGGTACCGGCTGGTTGGGCGCAAAGCTTTGCAGGTGTTCGGCATCCCGCGGGAACACGAAGGCCCACGGCGCATTCGTCGGCTTGCCCACAATTTCGGAGTTCATCAAATTGCCCGTGCGGATGCAGGCCCCACCCAAGGCCACCACAATTACAATGCGGTCGAGCACCCACAAGTAGTCGAACTTATTGTTGCGGGCAAACAGCCAGCATGCCAGCAAGATGCCGATGGTCGCGCCGTGGCTGGCCAATCCGCCCTGCCAGATTTTAAACACCACCATGGGGTCAGCCATCAGGGCGTCAAAGTCATAAAACAACATATGGCCCAGCCGCGCCCCCACAATGGTGCCCACCAGCATGTAAATCGTAATCACATCAACCCACTGCGGCGATACCCGCTCCGAGCGGTAGATGTGCGTGAGAATGAACGTGCCCACCACGAAAGGCAGCATGAAAAACAGCCCGTACCAGCGCAGGGTAACCCAGCCAATGTGGGCAATGATGGGGTTAACGTTCCAATAAATGGCGGCGAGAAAAGGCGACATGCGTAGCGTAAGTGAAATATGGTTTCAAAGGTACTCCCCCTTGGGCTTGCGCCTTTATCGGCGCAACAATGAAGGCGGCCAGCTACCGGGGGCTGGCGTTGTCATGCACAACTCCTACAGCCGGGCGCAGCGCCGAGCCGTCGCCGCTTAGCATGAGCACCAAAGCGCCCAGCAGCACCGCGTAGGCGGGCCGGCGCAGCCAACCTAATATGGGAGGAGTGGCCGACTGGGCGGCTAGCCGGGCTTGCACCCGAGTATAAAAAAAGGGCTGGGGCTGGTACTTTGGCTGGGCAGCCAACTGGCCCATCAAGTCATCCCAGGCTTCATCAGAGTTGGAGTGAGCTGCAGAATCAGACATGGCGAAGGAGAGGGTTAACGTGTTTGCGCAAGGTTTGGCGGGCCCGAAACAACAACGATTCCACTGCCGACACGGTGGTTTCGAGCACGGCCGCAATTTCCTCGTAGCTCAATTCCTGCTCGTGGCGCAGCGTAAAAGCTACCTGTTGCTGGTCGGGCAAGCGGGCGATGTGGGCCAGTAGCAATTGCAGCTGCTGCTGGCCTTCAAGCAGTGCCTGAGGGTGGCCATGGTCGGGCGGCTCGTGCAGGGTTTCATTGTTAAAACCCAGCAAGCTGGTGAAAAAGGCGAAGCGCTTTTTGGCCCGAGCCCGTTGCCGGTTTTTTAGGGCCCGCGACGTGGCCAGCCGGTAGAGCCAGGTGCTCAGGGCCGCCTCGCCCCGAAATCGGCCAATGGTTTGGTAAACCTCTACAAATACTTCCTGGGCCACGTCCTCGGCTTCTTCCGCCGACCGCAGGAGCGAAAACGCGGTCTGATAAATCCGGTCCTGATAGCGCGCCACCAACGTGCGAAACGCAACTTCGCTGCCCTGCTGCAACTGCGCCACCAAAGCAGCATCAGCGGCCGGCAGCGGGCTCAGTCGAGTATCAGTGAGGAGGCCCTGAGCCACAAGCAGCGGGAATGAATTAGCCAAAGGAACAGGCCTGAAGGTATGATAAGCATCCCCCGCGCCGGCTCGTCGCGGCAATTACCAGGGATATGGCCAGTCAGGTACCATCAGCAGCCAAAACTTGCGGCGGCAACTCAATATATTTTGTAAAATACTGATTGGCAATAACTAATTATCACAAAAAGCCTTGCCCAACCCTATTTTGCCAGCTACAGCCCCGCCAGTTCCTCCGAGAAGCCGCCGCTGAGGATGGGAAACCGCAGCCAGGAGCGCGGGTCCACGTTGTAATCATCCAAATGGAAGCTCGGGGCATACCGCTCCCGCTTCCATTGGTTGCGGCTCCAGAGGGTATAAAAACGCCGCACGAACGTTTTCAGCTGCTCGGTATCAAACCCGGTTTCTTCCCCGCCCAGTGCGGCCAGCACCTGCTTCGGGCTGAGGCGGTCGTAGAAGGCCAGCCGCTCGATGCGGTTGAGCAGGGTGTAGGGCATGAGGTCGCGCTCATCGGTCTGCTTGTCTTCGAGGGGGCGCAGCTCGGCGGTGGGTTGCAGGGCGTTCACATGGCGCAGGGCGAGGTAGCCCAGCTCGGTTTCGGCCCAACGCAGCCACTTTTTCACGAAGTCCTTGTCGACGCCCGCAATGGGAGAAATGCTGCCGGCCGTGTCGCCGTCCATGGTGCAGTAGCCCACGCTGGCTTCGGAGCGGTTGGAGGTAGTGATGAGCAGGCAGTTCTGCACGTTGGCCAGCAGCCAGATGCCGGGGGCCCGCACCCGCGCTTGGATGTTTTGCAGCGCAAGGTCATCGGTTTTCCAGGTCAGCTCCCGGCCCAATGCATTCTGAATTTTGCCCACATAGCCGGTCACTTCTTCATCAATGCCCCAGTTATAAAACCGCGCCCCGATGCTATCGGCCAGTTCTTTGGCCGAATTAAAGGTATCGTCCGAAGAATTGACGGTGCCCTGGTAAGCACAAGTCAGCAGCTGCTGCACCAATTCTTTTTGGGAACGAGGAATTGTCTGGTTAGCTGATTCGGCTAATTCTTCCTTGCCCGCCGATGGCGAGACCGGAAAGCAGCCGCTGCGGCGTTTGAATTCCTCCAACCCCAGTTCCTCCACGCCCAGCCGCACCATCTCAGCCACGCCCACGGCACAGAAGCACGAGTCGGCCCCGCCGCTCAAACTCAGCACGAAGCCGCGGCTGCGCGCCTTGCGCAGGTAGTCAAACAAGCCCAGGCTCATGGCCTGGTTCAGCTCCTTATATTCATCCGGCGTGGGCAAAGGCACTATTGCCGCCGCGGGCTCGGGCTTGGTGGCAAAGTCCACGTCCGTCCATTCCAAATCAACTTCCTTGAAACTCAGCAGCTGGTTACGCTTCAGCAAGTGGCCGTTGCGCGCCATCAGAATTTCCCCATCGAAAATGATGCGCCCCGCTTCATTGCCCAGCAGGTTGGCATACAGATACGTGCAGTCGAACGTGCGCGAGGCCTTCAGTACCAGCTGGTAGCGCACGTCGGTTTTGCTCATGGCAAAGTGGCTGGCCGAGGGGTTCACAATCAAATCCACCTTGCCCATGAGCCGGCAGGCGGGCCGCACGTTATCGGCCCGCCAGGCATCCTCACAAATCTCGAAACCGAAGCGCACGCCCTGGTGCTCAAAAATCAGGTCGCCCAGCGGCCAGGTTTCCCCTTCCCACGTCACGGTCGTCGTCTCGCCCGCCACCCACGGCGCGAAGAAGCGCGTTTCGTAATGCACCCCATCATTGGCCAGAAACTGCTTGGCCGCAAAGCCCAGAATCTGCCCATCGCGCAGCACCGCCGCCGTGTTGTAGGTGCGGTGGTTGAGGCGCACCGGCAGCCCCACCACCACGCAAATTCCCTGCGTCCATTCGCGTACCTGCTGCAAGTGCGCCAGCGCCGCCTCGGGCATCCAGTCGCTCAAAAACAGGTCTTCGCAGCCGTAGCCCGTCAGGCACAGCTCGGGCAGGCACAGCAGCTCCACCCCGGCCGCTTTGGCCTGCTCAATGGCCGTTTTGATGTTGCGCAGGTTGTTCTCCCAGTCAATGGGAATCTGGTTGAGGGCGGCTCCGGCAATACGCATGACGCTTCGCTTAATGAAGAATTAGGAATGAGGAATGAAGAGTGGAGGCTCTCCGGCTTAACAACGACCCAATTCAAAGCCGTGTTTTCATCAAGCCCATTTTCTTCAACCTGACTCAAACCATTCTTCATTCCCCATTCCTAATTCTTCATTAAGCGAAGCGTTAAGCTACCCCCAGCTCCGTCAGCGCCCGTTCCGCCGCCAGCTGCTCCGCCTGCTTTTTGCTTAGGCCCATGCCGGTGGCAACGACTTCCTCATCCAGCAGCACCGTGGCCGTGAATTCCATCATGCCGCCCGGCCGGGCTTCGCCGGTGATGTCGTAGCGCAGGGCTTTGCCTTGTCGCTGGGCCCATTCCACCAGCTTGCTCTTGAAGTTGGCCGTGGTGGTGGTGAGGGTATGTACATCCACAAACCCCTTTACAAGGCGGCTGAGCACAAATTTCCGGGCCGCCGCATAGCCTAAATCCAGGTACACCGCCCCCACCAGCGCCTCCAGCGCATTACCATTTACGGAGCGCGAGCGGGCGGCGCGGCCCTGCGCGGCATCCAATTGCACCAACTTATCAAGTCCCAGCTTGAGGGCAATGCCGTTCAGGCTTTCGCGGTTCACGATGCGCGAGCGCACCTCCGTCAGAAAGCCTTCCTGCTCGTAGGGGTATTTCTTAAACAGGTACTCAGCCACCACCGTGCCCAGCACGGCATCGCCGAGAAACTCCAGGCGCTCGTTGGTTTGGTGCCGGCCCACGCCCGGCTGCTGCCGTACCGCCGACGAATGGGTAAACGCCAGCCGGTACAGCTTGGCATTTTTCGGCGTCTGGCCCGTCACCGTCGCCACGGCCTGCCGAAACGACTTATCAGAAGCAAAAAAACGGGAAACGAAACCGAGCAAGGGAAAGGAAGAGTTAAAGTTGGTAGAGGACGGCGCTATTGTAAACAAAGAACGTCATGCTGAGCGCAGTCGAAGCATCTCGCGTGCAATAGTAATCCAATCGTACGGATTACCGGTGCGGTAGAGATGCTTCGACTGCGCTCAGCATGACGTTCTGGCGATGTGTGGTATGCTGAAACTACAGCTTCCGGAATACCACCGAAGTATTGTGCCCGCCAAAGCCAAACGTGTTGCTCACGGCCACGCGCACATCGCGGGCCTGGGCCACGTTCGGCGTAAAATTCAGCGCCTGGTTGATTTCCGGGTCGGGTGTGTGCAGGTTGATGGTGGGCGGCACCAGGCCGTTTTGCATAGCCAGCAGGCAGGCCACGGCCTCAATACCGCCGGCCCCGCCCAGCAGGTGGCCGGTCATGCTCTTGGTCGAGGAAATGTTCAGCTTCTCGGCGTGCGCGCCAAACACCTGCTCGATTGCCTTGATTTCAGCCCCGTCGCCGAGCGGCGTGCTGGTGCCGTGGGTGTTGATGTAATCCACTTCCTCCGGCGCGATGCCGGCATCACGCAGCGCGTTTTTCATCACCAGCACCACGCCGCTGCCGCTGGGGTCGGGCGCGGTGATGTGGTAGGCATCCGACGACATACCGCCGCCAATTAGCTCGGCGTACATCTTAGCACCACGCGCCTTGGCGTGCTCGTATTCTTCGAGCACCAGCGCGCCAGCGCCTTCGCCCAGCACAAAGCCGTCGCGGTCCTTGTCATAGGGCCGCGACGCCGAGGCCGGGTCGTCGTTGCGCTCACTCATGGCCTTGAGGGCGTTGAAGCCGCCCACGCCCGATTCAGTGATGGCTGCTTCGGAGCCGCCGGTCACCACGGCGTCGGCCAGGCCGAGGCGGATGTTGTTGAAGGCCGCAATAATGGCGTCGTTCGACGAGGCGCAGGCCGACGTGGTCACGAAATTTGGCCCGCGGAAGCCATTTTTGATGGAGATGTTGCCCGAAGAGGAGTCGGCAATCATGCGCGGAATGAAGAAGGGCGAGTAGCGCGGCGTGCCGTCGCCCCGCTCAAACTGGAAGCATTCTTCCTGCAACGACTTCAGGCCGCCGATGCCGGAGCCCCAAATCACGCCTACGCGGTCCTTGTCCACACCGCTGTCGAGCAGGCCCGAATCGGCAATGGCCTCATCGGCTGCCACCACGGCGAACTGCGTGAACAGGTCCATTTTGCGGTGCTCCTTGCGGTCGAAGAAGTTGTCGGGCTCGTAGCCTTTCACCTCACAGGCAAAGCGGGTTTTGAACTTGGTGGGGTCGAAGCGGGTGATGGTAGCAGCGCCACTTGTGCCCGTGCGCAAGCCTTCCCAATAAGCTGGGGCAGTGTTGCCCAGCGGAGTAATGGCCCCAAGGCCGGTAACGACAACCCGTCGGATGGACGACATAAGCAAGCGCCAGAGGCGCAAAAGATGGAACGGGAGTAAACAGCAAAACCGGCCGGCGGCGGGCCGGCCGGTTTGCGCAGAACGAAGGAATTCATTCCGGGCGAAACGAAGAACCTGGGTAAAAGAGTCTACTCAAATGGCTCGTTTGGCGCGGGGTGAAAAAAATTACTTAGCGTGCTCTTCGAGGTAGCTGATGGCCTGGCCCACGGTACCGATGTTCTCGGCCTGGTCGTCGGGGATGCTCACGTTGAACTCCTTCTCGAACTCCATAATGAGTTCAACGGTATCCAGCGAGTCAGCACCCAGGTCGTTGGTGAAGCTTGCCTCGGGGGTAACCTCGGAGGCTTCAACGCCCAGTTTATCAATAATAATGGCCTTTACTTTTTCTGCGATTTCAGACATTTCCGTGGGGGTTTAGGGAAAACTACGGCGCAAAGTAACGAGAGAATTTTCATCTAACCCACGGCCGTGCTTTTCATTTAGGGGTACAAGATTATGGCGGTGCCCCATTGCGGGCCGTAGCTTTGCCCTTGCCTGCCTGCGGGTGCCCTTATTTGTGGCCGTTATGAAGACTTTCACCCTCGACGTTGATTACGAGTGCGACTTTGCCCTGTTTGGCCTCGTCAGCAGCACCCGCGACTATACCTTGGCCTGGACGCTGAACCGGGCCCTGCGCCTGCGCCTCGTGAAGCAGCCCGAACTGTTGCTCAATTTGCTCAGCCGCGGCCGGCTGGTGTTCACGCATTACCTGTACGCCACCGAAACCCTCACGTTTCGGCTGCTGCGCAACCGCTCCGTGGCCCCATCTACCCTCAAAAAGCCCTTCCTGGCCCCCGACATCAAGGAATACGATTACTTGCTGGCCGTGAGCAACGGCAGCGGCCACCTCGCCGACGAAGAACTCCTGCAGCGGCTCACCGCCCTCGATGCGGTGCAGTACGTGTGCCAGTTCGACCCCAACACGCTCAAGTACAAGGAAAATCTGATTCTGTGAACGGGCCGGGCCACAGGGGCCCAACTCCCAGCAGCGCCAAGCAAGGACGAAGGAAGGAAACAAACGTTTGCTTCTCGAAACATTGAGCGGTGCTGTGCAAAAACGATAGGCTATTCCGGGAAATTAACCGACTTTTGCCCCACAGGCCTTGCCAATGGCGCGCCTCGCCGGCTTTTCGGCACCGATTTTTTCATTGGCGTATTGCGTCGGCTTCCTCCTAATTAAAGGCAGGAAGTTTTTTCTGTCACTTCGAACCAACACATGGAAAACGCTCCCACGTTTAATAAAACAAAAATTGTAGCCACCGTCGGCCCCGCTTCCAATACCTACGAACGCCTCGGCATCCTCATGCGCGAAGGCGTGGACGTATTCCGCCTCAACTTTTCGCACGGCTCCTACGAAGACCACCTTTCGGTTATCAACACCGTGCGGCGGCTGAACAAGGACATGAAAACCTCGGTGGGCTTGCTGCAGGACTTGCAGGGGCCCAAAATTCGCCTGGGTGAAGTAGAAGGCGGCGGCGTCGAAATCAAGGCCGGCGACAAGCTGAAGCTGGTGTGCGGCGAGAAGGAAATCAGCACGGCCACGCGCTTGAGCACCATCTACATGGGCCTGGCCCGCGACGTGAAGGCCGGTGACATGATTTTGATTGACGATGGCAAGATTGAGCTGAAAGTGCTGGCCACCGACCGCGACCACGAAGTGGACGTGGAAGTGGTGTACGGCGGCCTCGTAAAGCCCCGCAAAGGCATCAACCTGCCCGATTCCGAAGTCTCGGCCCCCAGTATGACCGAAAAGGACATCGAAGACCTGAAATTTGGCTTGGAGCACGACGTGGACTGGGTGGCCCTGAGCTTCGCCCGCAAGGCCGACGACATCCGCTTTATCAAAAACCTGATTGCGGAAGCCGGCAAAACCACCCGCGTGGTGGCCAAGATTGAAACGCCCGACGGCCTGCGCAACATCGACGAAATCATTGCCATTACCGATGCCATCATGGTAGCCCGCGGCGACCTGGGGGTGGAAGTGAAGATGGAGGAGGTACCCATGGCCCAGAAGATGATTATTGCCAAGTGCAACGCGGCCGGCAAGCCCGTCATCGTGGCCACGCAGATGATGGAATCGATGATTACGGCCCCGCGCCCCACCCGTGCCGAAACCAGCGACGTGGCCAATGCCGTGCTCGATGGCGCCGATGCCGTGATGCTCTCGGCCGAAACCGCCGTGGGTGCCTACCCGGCCGAAGTTATCCGCTCGATGGTGGGCACCATTCTGAGCGTGGAAAGCCGCAGTCCGCAGCTGTTCCACAAGTGGTGGCCCATCAGCCCCGCCAGCCCGAATTTCATGGCCGATAGCGTGCTGTCAGCCTCCTGCCACCTGGCCAAAAACACCGGTGCTAAAGCCCTCACCGGCATGACTCATCACGGCTACACGGCTTTCCAGCTGGCCAAGTACCGTCCCAAAGCCAACATTTTCATCTTCACCGACAACCGCCAGCTCCTTACTGCCCTGAGCCTGGTGTGGGGCGTGCGCAGCTTCTACTACGACCGCCTGGTGAGCACCGACAGCACCATTACCGACATTCGCTACGTCCTCACGGCCACCGGCCACCTCGAAACCGGCGACGTATTCATCAATACCGGCTCAATGCCTATTCAGGACAAGGGCAAAGCCAACATGGTGAAGGTGAGCATTGCCTAGCGCGGTGTCGGGGTTGGTGTAGAGTAGCGCGAACCGTGTCGTTCGCGTCCCCGCGCCGCTAGCTCGTTCTGGCGCGCGAACGACAAAGTTCGCGCTACTGACCCGCACGCACACTGACTTCGAAACGGCTGTAAGCTACTGCTGACGCATTATAAAAAAAGAGCCCGCTGCATATGCAACGGGCTCTTTTTTGTGCCTGAATCAGGTGCTATTCGTGTACAAGCTTCCAGCTAACGGAGGTGCCATCCGGCCCGTTCAAGTGCAATAGGTAGAGGCCTGCGGGCTGCCCGGCCAGCGGCACGGCGACAGCCGTTTGGCCGGTGGCCACGGGCGTGCTCCAGACTGGGCGGCCCAGGGCATCGGTCAGGCGCAGGGTGTGGCCGGGGCGAGCGGGCTGGGCCAGCGTGAGGGTGGCCGTCTCAGCAGCGGGGTTAGGTGCGAGCGAGGCGATGGCGGCCGCCTGCTCGGCACGTGTGGCCAGCAGGTTGACGAAAGCGAGGGGGCTGCCACAAATTGTTGTTACGCCATTCACTGTTTTACGGGAATAAATCAAGTTGTAATCCCTTTCAAACGAGGGGCCCATGCCGGGACTAAAAGTAAAATTCCAAGCGAAGTAATCGACCCCGGTGCCGTAGCTACTTCCTCCATTCAGCGGATAAAATGGAATGTAGGATACCGTCCTACCAGTGCTACAGCCATAGGAACTCGGCCCTGCAATTGGCAGGCCTGCAAAGAGGTAGGATGGCGAAGTAACCGGCCCACTACCCGGAACCGGCCCATTGACGTATTCACCCGTAAGTAGTCGCAAGGCCCCAAGTGGCAATGGTGTTCCCATCGATTGCCAGACATTGCCGCTGAGTGCCAAGGCCCAACGCTTAACTACAATCGGATAATACGTGACTTGAGCAGGACCATTGCAATGCGCACCTGGATAGCCATACCGTTCATAACGTGTCTGTTCCAAGTAAGTAATAATTAGACTGTCGCTTGTAAGCTGACGTCGTGTTACACGCCGTAAAACTTTGCTATCATAGCATTGAACCACTGCTATCGGGTCTTCTTCATTGTAACCGAACTCATCACCCGGCTGCATATCAAATAAGCGCGTTGAACTGTATAGCGACTGCTCGAATCTGGCAGGAAGAATTGGCTGCTCTAGTTGCCCACCCGTTGCACCACCAAGCCACTGCGGCCCCGCCAGCAAGCCGTAGCGACGGCTCAGACGCACCGTTTGGATGGTAGCCCCGGCGATGCTGATGACGGCAACCGTATCCTGAACGCCCGGGCTTATTGTTTGCCAGCTACGGCTTACCAACGTGGCCGTTTGCGCGGGCGAGGCACTGGCCACCCAGCTACTCCCCACGGCGGCGCGCGGAAACAGCATCAGGCTTACCGGAGCCTGCACCCCCGTTTGAGCCAAGGCTTCCAGCGTATAGCTGGCTTGGCCGGGGCGCCAGCGCAGCATAGCCCCGAATAAGTTATTCCGACTCTTCACCACAGGACCACCTCCCCCAGAATTAACAGCGGTAGTCCGCAACCGCCGATTGAAGGCATATACCGAGTCGCCACCAGCCGTGGCATAGGCCGAATCAACTCTAAGGGTATAGTACTCACTGCTGCTGGTAACCGGCGTGGCGGCGTAGCTGTAAATCAGCCCCGGCCGAAACGGCCGCCAGAGCTGCTGCGCGTGGGCACTCAGTTGGCAGGACCCCACTGCCAGTGCCAGGGCTAAAATGCGGTAAGGGTTTTTCATGTTGCAGAAGTGTAGAAAGGAGTGAAATGTAAAATTGGAGACCTTCATTCATGCACGAGCTTCCAACTGGCCGCGGTACCATCCGGCCCGTTCAAGTGCAATAGGTAGAGGCCCGCGGGCTGCCCGGCCAGCGGCACGGCGACGGCCGTTTGGCCGGTGGCCACGGGCGTGCTCCAGACTGGGCGGCCCAGGGCATCGGTCAGGCGTAGCGTGTGGCCGGGGCGAACGGGCTGGGCCAGCGTGAGGGTGGCCGTCTCAGCAGCGGGGTTAGGTGCCAGCGAGGCGATGGCGGCCGCCTGCTCGGCACGTGTGGCCAGCAGGCCGGCAAAAGCAACAGGCGAACCGCAGGTATACGTGGCAGCACCGGGCAACAGCCGGCGCACGTAGCGCAGACCCACATCGTTTGTTTGCAAGTCACCCAGCCCGTTGATGCCAGGCGTTGCCGCGCTTGTCACACCAAATGCCTGTTGCCAGCTCAAATAGTCGAGACCCGGCAGGTAGCCACCTGCAGGTATACCTGTCTGATTCCCATATACCCGCTGATAGCGAAGCTGCACGGGTGTTGGGCACGAAGTGGCTGACCCGCCCGTTGCGTAATCGAAAATCCCCATGCCCATTAGTAACGTTCCCCCTGAACTTATCAAAGGGCCAAAGATGTACTCGCCGGTGAGCAGTGGCAGGGCAGGAAACTGCGGCGACTTGCCATTACGCAGCGAAAATGCCCAGCGCTTTAGCTCCGCAGGGCGCGTAATGGTTCCCGGCGTGCCGCATCCGGGATAGCCGTAAGTTACACTGCGCATTTGTTCCTGAAACGTAATAACCAAGCTATCGGCCGTTTGCATACGGGACAGGAACCGGCGCAGGACGACGCCATTACTACACTGAAATGCGGTCAGGTAAAAAGGGTCCCACACGTAGCCAAGCTCGTCACCGGGCTGCATTGCAAAGAGCGCCAGCGGATAATAAGGAGACTGCGCAAACGGTTGAGGTTCTTTACCTGCCACCCAAGAGGGCACCGAAGCACTGCCCGTAGCCGCCAAGCCAAGCCACTGCGGCCCTTCGAGCAAACCCCGCTGCCGGCTCAGACGAATTACTTGGCCGTTGCTCAGCGTAATGGTGACAACTGAATCTGGCACGCCGCCCACCGCACCCAGCACCCGGCTGCTGAGCGTAGCTGTGAGGGCGGGTTGTGTGCTAGCATTCCAAGTACTACCAACGGGCATTCGGGGCAGCAGTCGCAGGCTCGTTGCCGAAGCGGTATTGAGCATTTCGGCATTGGTTTCCAGAAAGTATTCGGCAGTTCCCGGCCGCCAGCGCATGCGAGCCCCAAACAGGTTGTTGCGGCTGCGGTAATAGTAGGCTTGTGTAGTAGCAGAGGTTGCCAAGCGTAGCAACCGGTTAAAGGCGTATATCGAGTCGCCCGCAGCGGTGGCGTAAGCCGAATCAACCCGTAAAGTGTGCGCCTTGGGACTGCTGCTTGGAGTAGGGTCGGCATATGTATATATCAGCCCCGGCCGAAACGGGCGCCAAAACTGCTGCGCGTGGGCCCTGAGCCCCAAAAACAAGAACAGCGCAGCCAACAGAGGCCGCGCCCAACGGTAGGCGTGTTTCATACGGGTAGTGGTAAATGTGGAAGTACGTCCGTAAGGTACGCAACCTGACCAATTTACCAACCCCCTGCCGGCCAAACGCAAGAAGCCCCGCTCGTTGCCAAGCGGGGCTTCTGTGATGAGCGCGAGACCAGGCCTTGGGGCGGCGCAGCCTGGCCTCGCTGAACTCGTCTCGCACTAAAGCGCGTTGACGAGCTTTGTCAGCTTGCTTTTGTTGTTAGCAGCTTTGTTCTTGTGGATGATGTTCTTCTTGGCCAGACGGTCCAGCATCGAAGTCACCTTCTTCAACAGCTCTTGAGCAGCCGTTTTGTCGGTCGTCGTGCGCAGCTTCTTGATGGCCGTGCGGGTGGATTTGTGCTGGTAACGGTTCAACACGCGCTTGGCTTCGTTGCTGCGGATGCGTTTGAGGGCCGACTTATGGTTTGCCATGAGCAGGAATATGTAGGAGCGTTATGCTTGAGTTCTGTGTTTGGGAGGGCAAAGGTACGAAACGGTCCGACACTATCAAACCTTGACCGTAAAAATATTGGAGCAAAGGCCCTTCGACTGAACGAAAAGCTGTTCGGGTTTCTATCCGGCCCGCCTTAATACCTCCTGCTGTTCATGCCATTTTCACTTTACAGCACTTAAATTAGTATGCATGCCGATTAAGTGCGAACTTTACCAATAAGCCGCTCTACCAGTTTTGCTCTTAGCAACCGCTACAATATCCGTGTCATGCCACTAGTTGCCGAGTCCCATTACCAGCCGCCCTTTTACCTGTTCAATGGTCATGTGCAGACCATTGTCCCCAGCTTGTGGCGGACCGTACCCGATGTAGCTTACCAACGCGAGCGGCTGGAGCTGCCCGACGGTGATTTCCTGAACCTGGACTGGAGCCGCCTGCCCGAATTCCGGCCCACCGATGGCCTCGCCATCGTGTCGCATGGCCTCGAAGGCGATGCTTCTCGGCCTTACGTGCGCGGCATGGTGCGCGCCCTGAACCGTGCCGGCCTCGACGCACTGGCCTGGAACTACCGCAGCTGCGGCGGCGAGATGAACCGCTTGCTCCGCTCCTACCACCTCGGCGACACCGAAGACCTAGACGTGGTGCTGCGCCACGCCCTGGCCACCGGGCGCTACTGCCGGGTTTACTTGTTGGGCTTTAGCGCCGGCGGCAACGTGACGCTGAAATACCTGGGTGAAAATGCCGGCCGCGTGCCCAGCGAAGTGAAACGGGCCGCGGTGTTCTCGGTGCCGACTGACTTAAAGGCCAGTTCCGTACACATCGGGCGCCCGCAAAACCAAGTGTATATGCGGCGTTTCTTGAAGTCGCTGCGCCAGAAAATTCGTGATAAGGCGGCCCTGCTGCCGGGCCAAGTAGATGTGGACGGACTGGAAGCCCTGCGCAATTTTCCACAATTCGATGATAAGTACACCGCACCCATGCACGGCTTCGACTCGGCCGATGCGTACTACCAGTACGCCAGCTCGGGCCGCTACCTGAGCGGCATTCGGGTGCCCACGCTGCTGGTAAACGCCCAAAACGACCCCTTTCTGCCAGCTTCGTGCTTTCCTAGGGAAGTAGCAGCCAACTCGCCGTTCGTGTTTCTGGAAACGCCTTCGGAAGGCGGGCACGTAGGCTTTGGCGAAGGCGCTCCGGATGGCGAATACTATTCGGAACGACGGGCCGTGGAATTTTTAACGGCGGAGGTGCCCGCGTAGGAACCCGCTATGTGCGTTCGACTTCTTGGAGGTTGAAAACCGTTTCTGCGCCGAACGCGCCATGGCGCGTTCCTACTTCGCAGGTACGAAAACCACCTTTTTGGTCTCGAAGAATTCTTCCGCGAAAAAATCACTCAAATCGGTCACCTTGGCTTTTAAGCCTGACTCTGCTATTTCTTCCGTCAGGTCGCCGCCTTTTAAATAATAAAGGCCGCTGCCGGCGGCGCCCTGGGGCTTGAAGCGGTGGGCAATCCAGGGGTGAAAGGTGGCGAGGCGGGCCACGGCGCGGCTCACCACGTAGTCGTATTTGGTGCGCAGCTGCTCGGCGCGGGTTTGCTCGGCCGTTACGTTGTTCAGGCCCAGGGCGGCGGCCATGAACTGCACGGCCCGAATTTTCTTGCCGATGCTGTCGACCAGATGGAAATGCACTTCGGGAAATAGGATGGCCAGGGGCAGGCCGGGCAAGCCGCCGCCGGTGCCCACGTCGAGCACCGCACTGCCTTTCGGAAATTGAATGACTTTGGCAATACCCAGCGAATGCAGCAGATGGCGCTCCACGAAATTATCCATGTCGGTGCGCGACACTAGGTTGATGGCTTCGTTGGTGGCACGGAACTCGGTTTCGAGCTGTTGAAAAAGCTGAAGCTGCTGGGGCGTAAGGGCTGGGAAGTAGTGCTGCAAAAGATTCATAGGAGCAAAGGTGCACGGTTTGCGCCTTTGCTACGACATAGAACGTCATGCTGAGCGCAGTCGAAGCATCTCTACCGCTTCGTTGAGCCGATTGGATTAGTTGCGCGGTAGAGATGCTTCGACTGCGCTCAGCATGACGTTCTATCTTTTATCGGCCAACCCAAACCCCACAAAAAAACCCCGACTTGCGCCGGGGCTTTTTGCTTAAATAATTTGCTTGGTGTTCTTCACCATGTCATAGAGCAGCTCGCGGGCGCGGTGCAGTTGGGCTTTCACGGTGCCGAGGGGGGCTTTGAGCTCGGTGGCAATTTCTTCGTAGCTAAGCTCGTCGAAGTAGCGCAGGCTCACGAGACGCTGGTATTTATCAGGCAGGCGCGACACGACGTGGCGCATGATTTCGATTTTCTGGTTGCGCACGGCGTGCTCGGCCGGGTTCAGGTCGTTGTCGCGGAAATCGATGGTGATTTCGTCGCCATTATCGACTTTGATGGCCGAGTCAATCGACATGGTTTTGATTTTATTCTTGCGGATAAAATCGATACAGTTGTTGGTGGCAATGCGGAACAACCACGTGCTAAAGGCATACTCCGGGTTGAACTTGTGCAGGTTGCGGAAAGCTTTGGCGAAGGCTTCAATGGTGAGGTCCTCGGCATCGTCCTGGTTGCGCACCATCTTGAGCACCACGTGGTACACGGGCTTTTTGTAGATGTGCATCAGCTCGGCGTAGGCTTTTTCGTCGCCGTGGTCCACGGCGGCGCGAATCAGCTTGAAGTCATGCTTGGCTTTGGCTGAGAACTGCTTTTGAATGTCTTGGTTGTCTACTTCCATCGAAGGGTGCGGTTAAGGAATAGCGAGATTCCTAAGGCCAGGTAGTGGAAAAAATAAACCGCGTCGAGCACGGGGAGCAGCCCACCGATTGCGGGCTGGTCGAGGCGCCGGTTGAGACGGGCATACACGGCGCTCACGAATAACGTTCGGAGAACCCATAGGACTGCCAAAGGTACCCAATTGTTGGGCGAAAAAACTAGCACAACCGTAGTCAGGTAAAACAACGCATTGGCCGCCACGAAGGTGCCAATCCGCAAACGGTCGGCCAGCCGGTAGGCGCGACCGGCCGATAGATGCCGCCGCTTCTGGCGCCACCACGCGCCCCAGGTAGCCGCCGGCTCGCTGATGGTGTGGGCCGAGGGGTCGGCCACCACGGCCACGCGCTGGCCCTGGCGCACGGCGTCCTGCACCAGCAAGTCGTCGTCGCCGGAGAGCTGGCGGATGTGTGAGGCAAAACCCTTGGTGGCCGTGAAGCAAGAGCGGGTGTAGGCGAGGTTGCGGCCCACGCCCATGTAGGGCCAGCCCCGCCACGCAAAGCTCAAATACTGAGCGGCAGTCAGCAATGTCTCGTAGCGGATGAGCTTATTGAGAAAGCCAGGGGTTTCGGCGTAGGCCGAAAAGCCGAGCACGACATCGGCCCCGTTGCGGTGCGCAAAGCCGCGCTGCATGAGGCGCAACCATTGGTTGGTGGCCGGAATGCAGTCGGCATCGGTAAAAAGCAGGCGGGCGTGGCGGGCGGCCTTGATGCCGAGGGTGAGGGCGTATTTTTTGGGGGCGAAGCCGTCGGGGGTACGGTCGACGGTGACAAGGCGCACGGTGCTGGGGTAATACTGCGTGAGCTGCTGGGCGTAGAGGTAGGTGTCGTCGTGGCTACGGTCGTCGATGAGGACGATTTCGAAGGCGGCGGGGTAATCCTGCTTCAGCAGCAGCGGCAGCAGGCGGCGCAGGTTGTCAAGCTCATTGCGGGCGCAAACGACGATGGACACTGGTTCCGAATCGGGCCCGAGCTCACTGGATGCGGCCTCGGCGGGGCGGCGGGCGAAGGGCCAGAAGAAATACGCCGCGTAGAAAAGCTGCACCAGCACACAGGCAAGCAACAGCCAGAAAAACGGGGAAGTGGGAAGGTAAGGAAGCAGCAACGGGAAGCGTACGAATGAGCTGCAAAAGTACGGGGCGCGAAATAGGCAGGTTACCTTTGCGGATAGGTTAGAAAGGTGAGACTGTAAATCGCCGGTCATGCTGAGCTTGCCGAAGCATCTCTACCGCTTCGTTGTAGCAGTATTGATTAGTTGCGCGGTAGAGATGCTTCGGCAAGCTCAGCATGACGTTCTTCTCACCCCTTACTCCTTTATCTCCCGAATGACTTTCGACCTTCTCGCTCAGGACCCGGCCACCAAAGCGCGCGCCGGGATGCTCCAAACTGCTCACGGCGCCATCGAAACGCCCATTTTCATGCCCGTGGGCACCGCCGGCACCGTGAAGGCCGTGGCGCAGAACACGCTGAAGGACGACGTGCAGGCCCAAATTATCCTTGGTAATACCTACCACCTCTACCTGCGGCCCGGCCTCGACGTGCTCAAAGCCGCCGGCGGCCTGCATCGGTTCAACGGCTGGGACCGGCCCATCTTGACCGATTCGGGTGGCTACCAGGTGTATTCGCTGAGCAACACCCGCAAGATTAAGGAAGAGGGCGTGAAATTTCGCTCGCACATCGACGGCAGTCAGCATCTGTTTTCGCCGGAGGGCGTGATGGACGTTCAGCGCGTCATCGGGGCCGACATCATCATGGCCTTCGACGAGTGCACGCCCTGGCCCTGCGAGTACGACTACGCTGCCCGCTCCCTCGACATGACGCACCGCTGGCTGAAGCGCTGCATTGAGCGGTTTGACAGCACCGAGGGCCTCTACGGCCACGAGCAGAATCTTTTCTCGATTGTGCAGGGCAGCACGTTCAAGGATTTGCGGGTGAAATCGGCGGAGTTTATTGCCGAGCAAGGGCGCGCCGGCAACGCCATTGGCGGCCTGAGCGTGGGCGAACCGGCCGAGCTGATGTACGAAATGACCGAACTGGTTTGCGACATTCTGCCCAAAGACAAGCCGCGCTACCTGATGGGCGTGGGCACGCCGGCCAACATTCTGGAAAACATTGCCCTGGGGGTGGATATGTTCGACTGCGTGATGCCGACCCGCAACGCCCGCAACGGCATGCTATTCACCACGCAGGGCATTATGAACGTGACCAACCTGAAGTGGGCCACCGACTTCTCCCCCATCGACCCTGAACTGGGCGGACACGCCAGCACGTTTTATTCGCGCGCCTACCTGCGCCACCTTTTCCAGTGCCAGGAAATGCTGGGGCCACAAATCGCCTCGGCCCACAACCTGGCATTTTACCTGTGGCTGGTAAAAGAAGCCCGCAAGGAAATCATCGCTGGCACGTTTAGGCCCTGGAAAGAGCGTATGGTGAAGCAGGTAATGACCAGACTTTAATTAATGAGAGATGAGGAATGAGGAATGAGGAATTGGCAAGTGTGTCGTTCGGTAATTCTTCATTCTTCATTCCTCATTCTTCATTAAAAGAAAGAATGAATATCCTCGACAAATACATCATCAAGAAATTTCTCTCCGCGTTTTTTTTCTCGGTGGTCATTCTGGTGACGGTAATTTGCGTGATTGATTTCACCGAGAAAAACGACGATTTTATTCAGCATAATTTGTCGATGTCGAAAATTATTTTCGGCTATTACATTTATCTGTTTCCGTATTTCGCCAATCTACTTTCGCCCATTACCATTTTTATTGCCGTTGTGTTTGTGACGGCGCAATTGGCAGCCCGGACCGAAATAGTAGCGATTCTGGCCAGTGGCGTGAGTTTTCGGCGGCTCATGTTGCCGTATGCCGTGGGCGGCAGCGTAGTAGGCCTGCTAATATTTGGGCTGATTGGCTGGGTGCTGCCGGTGGGCAGCAAATCGCGGGTTGCGTTTGAGCGGGCCTACATCAAATTGCCGTACCGATTTCAGGGGCGCAACGTGCACATCAAGATTGGGCCGCGCAGCTACGTCTACATGGAAAGCTACGACAACATTAATAACGTAGGCTTCCATTTTGCGCTCGAAACCGTGGACAGCACCATGCTGCGCCGCCGGCTGACTGCCGATGCCATTAACTGGGACTCGACCAAGCACGTGTGGCATTTGTCGCCGCAGCTAGTGCGCACGTTTGTGGGAACGCAGGACGAAACTCTGAAATCCATGCCGGCCCGCGACACGACCCTGAACCTGTTTCCGAAGGATTTTGCCAGCAATTACAAGATTGAAGAAACCCTCACCATGCCCGAATTAAATGCGTACATCCGCACCAAGATTGAACGCGGGGCCGATGACACGCAGATTTACTTGAGCGCCAAATACGAACGGTATTCTTACCCGTTTGCCATCGTCATTCTGACCCTGATTGGGGTAACACTCAGCGCCCGAAAATCGCGGGCCGGGGTAGGAGGGCAAATTGCGCTGGGGTTTGTGTTGGCGTTTATCTTCATCATTTTCGTGATGCTGAGCCGCAACCTAGCGCAGGTGGGGAGTCTGTCGCCGTTGGTGGCCGCCTGGATTCCCACTGCCGTTTTTTCGGTGATTGGACTGGGGCTGTACCGTTATGTGCCAAAGTAACAATCCATCCGTTCAACAATTCACCCATTGATTAAGGACTACCTCAAGCTTCATTTCATTGTGCTCCTGTGGGGCTTCACGGCCATTTTGGGCAAGCTGCTGACGGTGCCACCAGTAGAGCTGGTGTTTTGGCGCACGCTGCTGGCAGCCACGGGCCTGGCGGTGCTGCTGGGGGCGCGGCGCATGCCGTGGCGCATTCCCACCGGGCAGGCACTGCGGCTGCTGGCGGTGGGGGCGCTGGTGGCGGCGCATTGGATAACCTTTTTTCTGGCGGCACGGCTCTCGTCGGTGAGCGTGTGCCTGGCCGGGCTGGCCACGCTGGCGCTGTGGACCTCGCTGCTGGAGCCGCTGCTGCTCTGGCGTCGGGTGCGCGGCTACGAAGTGGGGCTGGGGCTGATTACGATGGTGGGTCTTTACCTGGTGAGCCAGGCCGAGCTGGACCAGCTGCTGGGGCTAGGCGTGGCGGTGCTGTCGGCGGGGTTGTCGGCGCTGTTCAGCGTACTAAATTCCAAGCTGATTAAGCAGCATCCGCCTCTGCGGCTCACGTTCTACGAGATGCTGGGGGCTTGCCTGAGCATTGTGCTGTTTTTTCCTATTTACAGCCACTACTTCACCCAGGGCCACGGCTTGCAGCTGGCCTGGCACGGCTACGACTGGCTGCGGCTGGGCCTGCTGGCCGGCGTGTGCACGGTGTATGCCTTCTCCTCTTCGGTAGAACTGATGAAGCGCATTTCGCCCTTTGCCGTGAATCTGACCATCAACCTGGAACCGGTGTATGGCATCAGCATGGCGGCGGCCATTTACTGGCTGCACACGCAGGGTGTGCTGCACGCACCGCAATTCAACCAGGAACGGATGTCGACGGGCTTCTACATTGGCACGCTACTGATTGTGCTCAGCGTGCTAATTCATCCCTTGGTAGCGCGGCTGATGAAAGACAAAGAGCCCGATTTGAAGCCGGCGATTCCGGTTTAGAGCACGCCCTGCCACACGCTGAACGCTGCCGGCCACGCCAGCACCGGCGGCTCTGCGCCCGCCCACAGGCCATACACAGCCGAGCCCGAACCCGACATGCTGGCATAGGTAGCGCCGGCCGCGTAGAGCTGCTGCTTGATTTCGGCCAATACCGGATGCGCCGGCGTGAGGGCGGTTTCAAAATCGTTGCTCACCGTGGAGCGCCAGGTTTCCATGGGCTGCGCCAAAGCCTCGCGCAAGGGGTGAACAGGTGCTTGCGGCGTGATGCGCGCATACGCCTCGGCCGTGCTGATGTGCAGATTAGGGTATACAACCACGCACCCGGTACCGGCCAGGCTTAGGCTGATTCCCTCGAAAACGTCGCCTTTTTCGACGGCCAGCACGGGCTGATTGCGGATGAAAAACGCACAGTCGGAACCCAGGCGTCGGGCATAGCTGGTCAGATTTTCCACCGACAGATTCAGGCCAAACAACTCGTTAACAGCTTTCAGGGCAAACGCGGCATCGGCGGAGCCACCGCCCAAGCCCGCTCCGATGGGGACGATTTTGTGCAGGTACAGCTGCACCGGCGGCAGTTGAGGGAAGTCGGCTTGCAGCAGTTCGTAGGCCCGCAGGCAGAGATTGGTTTCCGGAGCGCCGGGAATGGGACGGCCGGTGAGCGTGATGCTGGCGGCTTGGCCAACCGGGGCAGGCAGCAGTTCCAGCGCATCCGTCCAGGGCAGGGGCAAAAACACTGATTCGAGGTTGTGGAAGCCGTCGGGCCGGCGCTGCGTGATGTAGAGGCCGAGGTTGAGCTTGGCGTTGGGAAAGACGAGCATTGAACGCTTCGCTTAGTGAGGAATGAAGAATGAGGAATGCTCCAATGTAAGCATGCTTTAAGCCACGGTACCGGGTTGTAAAAGTACCGCCAATCTGGAACAGCCTATTTTTGTTTATGTCTGTAGCAATTCCTCATTGCTCATTTTTCATTCCTCACTAAGCGAAGCGTCATTCCTCATTCCTTCTACGTTCGCCACGGCAAGCGCCTGCTCGATGTGGCAGTAGCCGGGGCGCTGCTGCTGCTCACACTGCCGCTGCTGGCTGGCGCGGGCCTGCTGGCGGCCACGCAAAACCGGGGGCGCTGGCTGTTTCGGCAGCGGCGACCGGGCTGGCACGGGCAGCTGTTTACGCTGTATAAGATTCAAACCATGAGCGACGCCCGCGATGCCGCCGGCCAGCTGCTGCCCGACGCCCAGCGCCTGCCGGCACTAGGCCGCTGGCTGCGCGCCACCTCCCTCGACGAGTTGCCCCAGCTCTGGAACATTCTGCGCGGCGACCTCAGCCTGGTGGGCCCGCGCCCGTTGCTGCCTGAATACCTGCCCTTGTACTCGCCTACCCAGGCCCGGCGCCACGAGGTGCGCCCCGGCCTGACGGGCTGGGCCCAGGTGAACGGCCGCAATGCCCTTAGCTGGGAAGAAAAATTTGCCTACGATGTGTGGTACGTCGACCACCTTTCCTTTGGCCTCGACCTCACCATCTTGTGGCGCACGGCCGGGCGGGCTCTGCGCGGCAGCGACGTGACCGCGCCGGGCCAAGCCACCACCACGGCGTTTCGGGGCAGTCCGCCCCCGCCGGTTTCCTCGTAGCTTTCCACCCATGACCCAGTTGTTTTTTTCAGATTACGAAATAGAATCAGCCGAGCAAGCCCCGCCGCTGGTCATTTTTGGCGCGGGCGGCCTGGGCCGCGAGGTACTGCTGCTGCTCCAGCAGCTCAACGAAACGCAGCCCACCTGGCACGTGCGCGGCTTCTACGACGACCAGGCCCCCGCCACGCCCACGGTGGCCGGCCTCCCCTACTTGGGCACCGCCGCCGACCTCAACGCCACCCCGGAGCCGCTGGCGGTGGCCGTGGCGGTGGGCAGTTCGGCCGGACGGGCGGGCGTGGTGGCGCGGCTCAACTCGCCGCAACTGTCGTTTCCGGCGCTGGTGCACCCGCGGGTGGCGCTGGCCCCGCGCCAGCGCATTGCCCTGGGCAAAGGCTGCATCATTCAGCAAGGCTGCCTGCTCACCTGCGACATCACGCTGGGCCGTTTTGTGTTGCTGAACCTGGGCTGCACCATTGGCCACGATGCTGATTTGGGCGACTTTTGCTCCCTCATGCCCCATGCCAACGTGAGCGGCGCAGCACGGCTTGCCACCGGCGTGTACCTCGGCACCAATGCCACCATTATTCAGGGGGTGCGCATTGGTGCCCATACCATTATCGGGGCTGGCGCAGTGGCCGTGCGCGACCTGCCCGCCAACGTGACGGCCGTGGGCGTACCAGCGAAAGAATTAAGAATGAAGAATGAAGAATAAAGAATTTGCAAGCAGTAACGTCATGCAGCGCGCAGCGAAGCATCTCGCGCGCTGTCACTAATCAATACGATTGAGTACTACCCCATACGAGATACATCGCTGCGCGCTGCATGACGTTCTACCTGGTGTTCTATACTCAATTCCTCATTCTTCATTCTTAATTCCTCATTAAGCGAAGCGTCATGCGTAGCCAGGATTACGACCGCCTCTACCTTTCCCCGCCCCACTTGGGCCGGCACGAGCTGAACTACGTGCACAAGGCCATTGAGGACAACTGGGTGGCGCCAGCCGGGCCCAACATCACGGGCTTTGAAGCCGACATCTGCGCGGCTACGGGGGTGGCGCAGTGCGTGGCCCTCACCTCGGGCACGGCGGCCATTCACCTGGGGCTGATTTTGTTGGGCGTGGGCCCCGGCGATGAGGTGCTGTGCCCTTCCTTCACGTTTGTGGCCACGGCCAACCCCATTGTGTACCTCGGGGCTCAGCCGGTGTTCATCGACAGCGAAGCCGATACCTGGAACCTGTGCCCCGAGCGCCTGCGCGAAGCCATTGTGGACCGCCTGGCCAAGGGCAAAAAGCCCAAGGCTCTCATCCTCGTGCACCTCTACGGCATGCCCGCCAAGCTGACCGAAATAATGGCGCTGGCGCAGGAATTCGACATTCCCGTGCTGGAAGACGCAGCCGAAGCGCTGGGCTCGCGCTACGGCGGCCAGCCGCTGGGCGGCTTTGGCCGGGTGGGCGTGTTTTCCTTCAATGGCAACAAGATTCTGACCACCAGCGGCGGCGGCGCGCTGGTGACCAACGACGCTGTGCTGGCCCAAAAAGCCCGTTTCCTGGCCACCCAGGCCAAGGATGACGCCCCCTACTACCAGCATTCCGAAGTGGGCTACAACTACCGCCTCAGCAACCTGTTGGCCGGCATCGGCCGGGGCCAGATGGAACTGCTGGACGAGCGGGTGAAGCGCCGCCGCGAAATCTTTGCCTGGTACCGCGAGCACCTGGCCGACCTGCCCGGCCTGACCGTGGCCCTGGCCCAGGAGCCGGCCGGCAGCCGCTCCAACCGCTGGCTGACCACCGTGCTGCTGGCCGCCCCGGAGCCCGAAGCCCCGGCCGCTGCTGTGCTCACGCCCGAGGCGCTGCGCCTGCACCTCGAAACCCACAACATCGAGAGCCGGCCGCTGTGGAAGCCCCTGCACTTGCAACCCTTATTCGCTACCGCGCCCATGTATGGCGGGGCCGTGTGCGCCGACTTGTTTGCCCGTGGCCTGTGCCTGCCCAGCGGCACCGCCATGGGCGACGCAGAGCTGCGCCGGGTGGCCGATGCCCTGCACGAAGCCTGGCGCTAGTGGCCAAAAGCAGCATTTCATATCAGCATATTGGCTTACGCGTTTATCATTTGGCGAATGCATCTGCCATCACGAATATCCCGGCGCAGATTGGTCCCATAATTGCAAATTATGTATTGCGCGACGGCCATACACCTTCGTTTTGTCGTTAAAGGCGCAGCTAACCCTTTTTTCCCATGAACAACTCCCACGCTTTCGTTGCCCTGCTGTTGGTCTTGCCCTTCGCCACTATGGCCCAAACCAAGACCACAAAGACCTCCACAACCACCAAGCCAACCACGACCACCACGGCCCCGGCTACTCAGCAGCAAACCGAAGTAACCGAAGACCTGGACCCCGCCACGGGCAAGGTTATTCGGCGTACCACCCGCACCATCAATGTACCGGCGGGCACTACCACTCCTTCCTCGACCGCAACCACCAGCAGCTCGACGGAGGAAGCCCCCGTAGCCGCTGCCTCCGATGCCCAGGTGACCAGCTTCCTGCGCCAGAAAACCACCGTAAGTACACTCTCGGCTACCGGCCTGCTCAAGGCCTACGAATATTTTATTGAGCGCGTGCGCGAAGACCGTTCGAACTGGAAACCCACTGACTGGAACAACGCCGCCGCCGTGCTCAGCAGCCTCAATGGCCGCTACCAGCAGCTACGCTCCAGTTTTTCGCTCGATGACAAACTGACCATCCGCTCACAGCAGGGCGAGTTTCAGGCCCTTCGCACCGCCAAGCAGATTTCGACTTCGGTGTCGGACAAGCTGTAAGAAGCCGCGCCGGACGGGCTTCATTGCCAAGGCCCGCTTCCTAAAATTCAATACCCACCAGTTCGTCCCGATTGCTCGGAACAGACTGGTGGGTATTATTTTGTCCTCCGCAAGCGAGAGGCCTCTACCGGCACGAAAAGTTGCCAGATGAGAGAAAGCACATGTTTATTGTCGCCCTCCCGCTACTCCAGCGCCTGGGCCAAATCGGCCAACAGTTCCTCCACCGGCTCAATTCCCACGCTCAGCCGCACCAGCCCTACGGTGATGCCCAGTTCCGCCCGCTGCGCATCAGTCAAAGCCCGGTGCGAAGTATAAAGCGGGTGCGAGCACGACGAATCCACGCCTGCCAATGAGGGCGCAAACGGAAACCGCTGGCTGCGCTGCATAAAGCGGTTGACTACGGCCGTATCATCGGGCAAGCGCATCGAGAGCATCCCGCCGAAGCGGCCCGCGCCCTGGGTAGCAGCTAGCGCGTGCTGCGGGTGCGTGGCCAGGCCAGGGTAGTACACGACCTGCACGGCCGGATGCTGTTCCAGAAACCCGGCTATCAGCAGCGCATTTTCGCTGTGGGCGGCCACGCGCAGGCGCATGGTTTTCATGCCGCGCACGGCCAGCCAGCTCTCCATCGGGCTCAAAGTCAGGCCGAAAACCACGCCAATCTGGCGCAGGCGGCCCGCGTCTTCAGGTGTGGCGGCCACCACGGCGCCGGCTGTCACGTCGGAGTGGCCGGCTAGGTACTTGGTCACGCTGTGCAGCACGAGGTCGGCCCCGAAAGCCAGTGGCCGGGTGAGCACGGGGGTCGAAAACGTGTTATCGACTACCAGTTTCAGGCCGTGGCGGTGGCACTCCTCGGCGACGGCGCGCAGGTCCACTACGCGCAGCAGCGGGTTGCTCATCGTTTCGCAGAGCAGCAGTCGGGTCGTGGGCTGCACATAGGCCGCAAGGTCGTACAGGCTTTCAAAGGGCACATAGCTCACCGAAATACCCAGCCGCGACAGCTCCAAATTCAGCAGCGCCGCCGAGCCGCCGTAGATGTCGGCCGCGCACAGCACATGGTCGCCGGCCTGGCAATAGGTGAGTAGCGCCGCGAAGATGGCCGCCATGCCCGAGCCCGTAGCCACGGCCCCTGCGCCCTCTTCCCAGCGGTTCACGGCCTCGGCCAGCTCGTCGGAATTGGGGTTGCCGTTGCGTGAGTAGAGGTAGCGGCTGCCCGGCTCGTCGAAGTACTGCTGCACGGCATCCAGGTCTTCAAACTTGAAAACCGAAGTCTGGTAGATGGGCGTGATTTTGGGCTGGATATTGGTCATGAGGCTGGGTAGCAAGTATCACCCTGCGGTTTGCCAAAGGTAAGCCCCAGCACCGCCGGATTGCGTCAGGGATTGCGCGAGCCGGTGGCAGCGGCGTTTGCGTCCCGGTGCATCCGGTTTTCGCGCCGAAAGACCTCCATCAGTACCAGGAAATACGACACCAGCAGTGGTCCTACCACCAGCCCGATGAGCCCGAAAACTTCCACCCCCAGCACCAGCCCCACCAGCGTGACGAGCGGATGAATGTCGCCCATGCGCTTGGCCAACACGATACGCAGCAGGTTATCCACGTTGATAATCACGATAAAACCCACCAGCAGAATTCCGATGGCCTGGCCATTGTGCCCCTGTGAAAACTGGTAGAGTGCCGCCGGCCCCCACACCAAAGGCGTGCCCAGCACCGGCAGAAACGCCATAAAAAAAGCTACCACGCCCCAAAACAACGAGTCGGGCACCCCAAAAATCCAAAGCGTCAGTCCCGTCAGAATGCTTTGCACCAAAGCGACCACTACCTGGCCCAGCACGTTGGCGTTCACGTTGTTTTTCAACGACTCGCCCAGCTCCTGCAACGTTTCGTTGCGAAACGGCAGGTAACGGTGCAGCCCCAGCAGAAAGTAGGTTTCCTGCATAAACATGTAGTACATCGTAAACAGCATCAGGCCCACAATCACCAGAAAGTTTAGGGCGCTGCTGGCCAGTGTAGGCAGCCAGCCACTCACCTTGGCTCCGGCTTGCAGCAGCAGCTGGCGCACATTCAGCTGTTCCGTAATCTTAAAGCCTACGGCTTTTTCTACCTTGTGCACCACGTCCAGAATCTGCTCGGGATTCTGCGCGAAGGCAATGAGCCGGTCGAGCAGCAAGGAGCTCAGCGCGTAGAAAGGCACCACCAGCACCACCACCGTCACCAGCAAAATGCCCACCGTCACCAGTCGCCGGCCCCAGCGCCGCCGGTGAACCAGCGCTATCCACCACGGCCGAAACACAACAAAGAGGATGCCCGCCGCCAGAAAAGCCGTCAGATACTGCGCCAACCCAAACACCATCAGCCCCACCAGGCCCAGCAGGGAAGCCACCAGCAGCACGTAGCGTTGCCGGGGTGTGTAGATATTTTCGACAGCTACAAAAGGGTTTAGCGGTTCTTTCATAAATCAGGCTGATAAGCACAACATCAGGCTATACGGCAAAACGGCAGGTTCGCCACCTGCCTGCGCACAAAAAAAGCCGTTCCTGCTGAACAGGAACGGCTTTCTCATAGTACTTAGCGGTGTAAGGCCTTAGGCCACGGCGCCTTCGGCCAGCACTATCACGTTGTTGCGCAGCACTTCCACCACGCCGCCTTCGATGCGGATAACCTCGCGGCCACCGGCACCACCAGTCAGCGTCACGTCGCCGGCTTTAAGGGCGGCGATGAGCGGGGCGTGGTTGTTCAGCACTTCAAACGAGCCATCGGCTCCCGGAAATTGGGCCGAAGTCACTTCGCCTTCGAACACCTTGCGGTCGGGGGTAATGATTTCTAGGTGCATTTCTTAGTTGTCAGTTGTTCGTTGTCAGTTGTTAGGCTTCAGCAGCTCGTTGCCGTGCCAGCAATGCTAACAACTGACAACGAGCAACTGACAACTAAAACTATTTCGCTTCGGCAATCAGGCGCTCGCCTTTGGCCACGGCATCCTCAATGTTACCCACGAGGTTGAACGCCGCCTCGGGCAGGTGGTCGTGCTTACCGTCGATGATTTCGTTGAAGCCTTTGATGGTGTCCTTAATGTCAACGAGTACGCCTTTGAGGCCGGTGAACTGCTCGGCCACGAAGAAGGGCTGCGACAGAAAACGCTGCACGCGACGGGCGCGGTTTACCACCTGCTTGTCCTCTTCGGAGAGTTCGTCCATACCCAAGATGGCGATGATGTCCTGGAGCTCCTTGTAACGCTGGAGCAGCTCTTTCACGCGCTGAGCGGTGTTGTAGTGGTCAGCACCGAGCACGTCGGCCGACAGGATGCGCGAGGTCGAGTCCAGCGGGTCAACGGCCGGGTAGATGCCCAGCTCGGCGATTTTGCGGCTCAGTACCGTCGTGGCATCCAAGTGGGCAAACGTGTTGGCCGGGGCCGGGTCAGTCAAGTCATCCGCAGGTACATAAACAGCCTGTACCGAAGTGATAGAACCGCGCTTCGTCGAGGTAATGCGCTCCTGCATAGCACCCATCTCGGTAGCCAGCGTGGGCTGGTAACCTACGGCCGAAGGCATCCGGCCCAGCAGAGCCGATACTTCCGAGCCCGCCTGCGTGAAGCGGAAAATGTTGTCGATGAAGAACAGGATGTCGCGGCCGGCACCGGTGCCGTCGCCGTCGCGGAAGCTCTCGGCAATGGTCAGACCCGACAGGGCCACGCGGGCGCGGGCTCCGGGGGGCTCGTTCATCTGGCCGAACACGAGGGTAGCCTGCGATTTTTCCATCGCCGCCATGTCCACCTTGCTCAGGTCCCAGCCACCTTCTTCCATCGAATGCTTGAAGGCATCGCCGTACAGAATGATGTTGGACTCAATGAATTCGCGCAGCAAGTCGTTGCCCTCACGGGTACGCTCGCCCACGCCGGCAAACACCGACAGGCCTTCGTAGGCCTTGGCCACGTTGTTGATAAGCTCCTGAATCAGTACGGTTTTGCCTACGCCGGCACCACCGAACAGACCAATCTTGCCACCCTTTACATAAGGAGCCAGCAAGTCGATAACCTTGATGCCGGTGAAGAATACTTCCGACGACGTAGCCAGTTCCTCAAACGCGGGAGCGTTGCGGTGAATAGACAAACGCTCGCCGCTCTTGGGCTGCGGAATGCCGTCGATGGCCTGGCCAATAACGTTGAACAGACGGCCTTTCACGCCGTCGCCGGTGGGCATCGAGATGGGCGCGCCCAGGTCGCGCACTTCAGCGCCGCGGGCCAGGCCCTCGGTCGAGTCCATGGCAATGGTCCGAACCCGGTCCTCGCCCAAGTGCTGCTGGCACTCCAGTACCACCACTTGGCCATTCTCTTTGGTTACTTCGAGGGCGTCGAGGATGTTGGGCAGCTTCGTGTTTTCACCCGCGAAGCTTACGTCAACGACGGGTCCGATGACCTGGGTGATTTTGCCGGTATTGGCCATTTGGTTGTATTTATGATGAAGTTTATGCGGTTTTCAGGCCGCAAAATTACGGCAGAAGCGCGGGTTTTCCAACCATAACGTTTGCGCAGCTGGATGCGGCAAGTCCGTTGCGGGCAATGCTCTAGCTGGTGAAAATCAGGCACAAATGATGCTTGAGCCGTTTTTCGAGCCGGAATCACCTATTTTTTTCTCCATTTTTTTTCAACAAAACCTTGCCCCAAATTTTTCTCTTACTACATTTGCACTCCCAAACGGCACGTAGCCCAATGGGAAATTGTCCGATGGTGTAACTGGCAACACGCTTGATTTTGATTCAAGAAAGTCCAGGTTCGAGCCCTGGTCGGACAACGACAAAGCTCGAGTAAACTGAAAAAGGCGCTGGCTTCTCCAATATCCGGAGTGGTCAGCGCCTTTCTCTTTTCTACCTTGTGCGGTAAGCCTTCGCTTGCTGTGTCGTGCGCAGTGTCGTGCGCAGCTAATTCATTCATCGGCGAGCGAAAGCTTACCGCACAAAATCAGCACCTTCCCCTATGAAACAGGTCAAAATATTCGCCGGTAGCGCCTCGCGTGCTCTCGCCGAAAATATTGCTGCCGCCTACGGCACCACCCTCGGCGACCTCAGCCTCCAGCGCTTCGCCGATACCGAAATGGGTCCCAGCTTCAACGAAAGCGTGCGCGGCTGCGAGGTGTTCCTCGTGCAGAGCACCTGCCCGCCCGCCGAACACCTCATGGAGCTCATGCTGATGGTGGACGCCGCCAAGCGCGCCTCGGCCCACAAAGTCGTCATCGTGATGCCCTACATGGGCTACGCCCGGCAAGACCGCAAGGACAAGCCCCGCGTGAGCATCGGCGCCAAAGTAGTGGCCAACATCATCCAGAGCGTGGGCACCGACCGCCTGATGACCTGCGACCTGCACGCCGGCCAAATCCAGGGCTTCTTCGATATTCCCGTCGACCACTTGGACGGCGCCACCGTGCTGGCCCCCTACATCAAGTCGCTGAACCTTGAAAACCTAATTTTTGCCTCGCCCGACGTAGGTGGGGTGGTGCGCACCCGCGCCTTCGCCAAAAAGTTCGGGGCCGAAATTGTGGTCTGCGACAAGATGCGCCTACGGGCCAACGAAATTGCCTCGATGCAGGTAATTGGTGACGTGAAGGGCATGGACGTGGTGTTTGTGGACGACATGGTGGACACGGCCGGCACCATCTGCAAAGCCGCCGACCTGGTGATGGAACGCGGCGCCAACTCGGTGCGCGCCGTCATCACGCACCCGCTGCTGAGCGGCCCAGCCCACGAGCGCATCCGCGCCTCGCAGCTCACCGAGCTGATTACGACCGACACCATTCCGCTGCGCGAGGAGAACGACAAAATCCGGGTGATTTCGCTGGCCCCGCTTTTTGCGGCCGCCATTCGCAACGTGGTAACGCACGAGAGCATCAGTTCGCTGTTCGTGTAGCCCTGTATCCGCTGCATGTTTAGCGTATAGTCAATACTGGGCGACCTACTCATTACAGTACTCCTTTGGGCCGCAGGCAATATTTTTATTTTTCTTGGTGAAATGGCTGGTGCAGCGCCTGCTCGGAAATACACCGCTGCTGGGAAGTCGGGTCATCCTTTCATTTCTGGTATTAGTCGGCCTCGGAATAAGTACTGCCTATGCCTATTGGGTGGTCATTTGCGTTTGTGTCGGGCTTGGGCTGGAAGAGGATGGCAAGAAACGGCAGGCAACTACCCACGAGCCGTTATTAGGCAGTTTGGTTTTGCCACCCCAGACTCCTACCTTTGCGGCCCGTTTCGGCTAAGTTGTCGGGCCGGTAATTCATTCCAAACCAATTGTTTTTATGAAAAGCCTCGAGATTGTAGGGTTTAAAAGAGCGAATCTCGGTAAAACGGACGCCAAGGCATTGCGCCTCGACGCTCAAGTACCGTGCGTATTGTATGGCGGCAAAGACACCGTGCACTTCTCCGTGCCCGCTATCCTGTTCCGCGAATTGTTGTACACGCCGGAGGCTCACATTGTGGACCTGAACGTGGAAGGCACCATGTACAAGGCCATTGTGCAGGACGCCCAGTTCCACCCCGTAAACGAAATGCTCCTCCACGTTGACTTCCTGGAATTGGAAGAAGACAAAGAGGTGAAGATGGATATCCCCGTGAAGTACGTAGGCGTTTCGCCGGGCGTATTGGCCGGTGGCAAGCTGGTGAGCAAGCTGCGCAAAGTGCGCGTGCGCGCTACCATGGACAACCTCCCCGACTACGTGGAAGTGAACATCAGCGGCATGGAACTGGGCAAATCCATCAAGGTAGGTGCCGTGACGCCGAAAGGCTACACCATCCTGACCAACACCGAGGCTCCGATTGCCACCATCACCATCCCGCGTGCGCTGAAAGGCGAAATGGCCGGCAACAAGTAATTCTGAACCGCAGATTTAACGGATTAAACGGATTGCACCAATTCTTTCATCTGTTAATTTGTGCTTCAACCAAAAAGCCGCTCCAATTTTGGGGCGGCTTTTTATTTGCGCTGTGAAAATTACGCGCTTCGCTGCATCAAGTGGCAGCAGCTTCTGAGCATTGACGCCAGGAGCTGTGCAATCCGTTTAATCCGTTTAATCTGCGGTTCAGATGAAATTTTTGGTTCTTTGCCTGGGCAATATTGGCCCCGAATACGCCGAAACGCGCCACAACATCGGCTTCATGGTAGCCGACTACCTGGCCGCCAAATTCGACGCGCCGCGCTTCGAAATCGGCCGTCATGCCTTTACAACTGAGTTTAAGCACAAAGGCCACACGTACGTGCTGGTGAAACCTACTACTTACATGAACCTGAGCGGCAAAGCGGCGGCCCACTGGCTGGCTACGCTTAAAATTCCGGTCGAAAACATGGTGGTCGTGACCGACGACCTCGCCCTGCCCTTCGGCAAATTGCGGCTGAAAGGCCAGGGCTCGGCCGGCGGGCACAACGGGCTGAAGGATATTCAGGCTACGCTCGGCACCGATGTGTATGCGCGGCTACGCTTCGGTGTGGATGCTAATTTTCCCAAAGGCCGGCAGGTAGATTATGTGCTTAATCCGTTTTCGGCCGAGGAATTAATTGAACTGCCCACCCGAATTGAAAAGACGGGCGAAGCCGTTTTAGCTTTTGGCGCCATGGGGTTGGAACGGGCCATGAATATTGTCAACGTGAAGTAGGCACATATCTGAAGAAAAAAGGCCGTCATGCTGAGCGCAGCCGAAGCATCTCTACCGCGCAAGTAATTAGTTACTGCTGCGGTAGAGATGCTTCGGCTGCGCTCAGCATGACGGCCTTTCGATTATTTATTCTGAGGCCGTTTACGCCACACTGCTGCCGTTGCGCACAGGCACGCTGGGCTGCATCAGCGCCAGACTACCGTCCGCATTTTCGGCCATTAGCAGCATGCCCTGGCTCTTGATGCCTTTGATTTCGCGGGGCGCGAGATTGAGCAATACCTGCACCTGCTGGCCAATCAGGGCTTCAGGGATGAAGTATTCGGCAATGCCGCTCACGATGGTGCGTTCCTCCAAGCCCAGGTCGACGGTGAGTTTGAGTAGCTTTTTGGTTTTGGCCACTTTCTCGGCGGCAGTTATGGTGCCAATGCGCAAATCCATCTGCCCAAAATCATCAAACGAAACATCGTCTTTGGCCGGCGTGACCGGCGTGTTGGCCAACTGGTTTTCCTTTTTGGTATCAAGCAATTTCTGCACCTGGGTTTCGACCACAGCATCTTCAATTTTGGCGAAGAGCAATGCAGCTTCTTGCAACTGATGACCGGCCGCAAGAGCATCCGGACGGCCCGCGCTGGTCCAATTACCCAATTCGATATTGAGCATGGCGGCCAGTTTCTGCGCCGATTCGGGCAGGAAAGGCTCTAGTAGCGGAGCCAGAGCTGCCGCGATTTGCAGCGACACATTCAGCACCGTTCCGGTGCGAACAGCATCGGTTTTGATGAGGTGCCAGGGCTGGGTTTCGGCCAGGTATTTATTGCCGAGGCGCGCTAGGTTAATGACTTCGGCCAGCGCATCGCGGAAGCGGTAATTTTCAATCAATTCGCCAACTTTCGCCGGAAACTCGGACAGTTGCGCGAATGCATCCTGTTCGATGGGCGTTAATTCGCCCAATTCCGGTACTTTGCCTTCGAAGAATTTGTGCGTGAGCACAGCGGCCCGGTTCACAAAATTGCCGAGTGTAGCAACCAATTCGTTGTTGTTGCGCGCCTGAAAATCTTTCCAGGTAAAATCGTTGTCTTTGGTTTCGGGCGCGTTGGCGCACAGCACGTAGCGCAACACATCGGCCTGGCCGGGGAAATCGGCGAGGTATTCGTGCAGCCACACCGCCCAGTTGCGCGAGGTACTGATTTTATCGCCTTCCAGGTTCAGGAATTCATTGGCCGGCACGTTATCCGGCAGAATAAACTCGCCGTGTGCTTTCAGCATTACCGGAAAAATAATGCAGTGAAAAACGATGTTGTCCTTGCCAATAAAATGCACCAGTTTGGACCCGGCATCTTTCCAATACAATTCCCACTCATGGGGGAAAGCTTCTTTGGTAGCGGAAATGTAGCCAATGGGCGCATCAAACCACACGTAGAGCACTTTACCTTCGGCACCGGGCACCGGTACGGGTACGCCCCAATCCAGGTCGCGGGTTACGGCGCGGGGGTGCAGGCCCTGGTCAATCCAGGATTTGCACTGGCCGTACACGTTGGTTTTCCAGTCGCTTTTGTGGCCTTCAATTATCCATTCGCGCAGCCAGGGTTCGTATTGGTCGAGCGGCAAAAACCAGTGCTTGGTATCGCGCAAAACCGGCTGCGCACCGCTGAGCATGGAACGCGGATTAATTAATTCCGTGGGGCTGAGCGAAGTGCCGCAGCGCTCGCACTGGTCACCGTAGGCATTTTCGTTGCCGCAATTGGGGCAGGTGCCCACAATGTAGCGGTCGGCTAGAAATTGCTGAGCCTTTTCGTCGAAATATTGCTGCGTGGTTTGCTCAATAAATTGCCCGGCGTCGTTCAGTTTCGTAAAAAACCCACTCGAAACCTCGGCATGAGTGGCCGACGACGTGCGCGAATACACATCGAACGACACGTTGAAATCTTTAAACGAGTCGCGAATCAGGGCGTGGTATTTATCGACGACCTGCTGCGGCGTCACGCCTTCTTTTTGGGCCCGAATGGTGATTGGAACGCCGTGTTCGTCGGAGCCGCAAATAAATTTTACGTCGCGGCCGGCCGAGCGAAGGTACCGCACATAAATATCAGCCGGTAAGTAAACACCCGCTAAATGGCCAATGTGAACCGGGCCGTTGGCGTAGGGCAATGCAGCGGTAACAGTGTAACGCTCAGGAAGAACAGACATATAAAACAGGAGAAATTGCAAATAAATAATGGCGGCATTCTCAGGCGAGCGTACCAGCAATTATTATGGCCTGCAAAGGAACAACGAAAAAAAACGCCGATTTAAATCAACAAAAAAACTTAGCAAACCGTTTGACTCTTAATTCATTTATATTTGAGCGCGTCTGAATTCTGACGTATTGCGCAAACCGGCTATTTCCCCTCCCTTTTTCACCTTTCAATAACAGTTTTTCACATGAAAAAACCTGCTTCTCCGGTTCAAACGGAAAAACGCGCGAAACGCACACCGGAAGAAAAAGCGGCGCGCAAATCGGCAAAAAAAACCAGCCGCGCTACTTCGGAACTCACCGATGACCGCGCCAGCAAAAAGGCCAGTCAGAAGAAGACGCTGAAATCGGCGGCCAAGCAATTGCAAAAGGAGCTGAACAACCGCATGAACGAAGTGGTGACTCGCATCCGCAAAGAAACGAAGGCCAAGCTGAAGGAAGTGGTGAAAGAGGCAACGCGCCGGTTGGATAGCGACACGGAGCGCATGTTTGAGCAGGCCCTGCACACCATCGTACGGCACTACGACTCCGTTTCTGGTGGCACCGACGCTGGTACCGATGGCACGCCTGAAACCAGCACCAACGGCAAGGGTTCTCGCAACAACAGCAAAAATGGGCAAACGTTGAACAAGGATGGTACGCCCCGCAAAGTGCGCGCCATCGCCTCCGAAGATGCCTCAGCCGACACTGCTGCTTCGGCTGCTAAGCGTGGCCGCAAGCCCGGTAGCGGCACCAAAGCCAAGCCCGCTGCCGGCGCACGCCGCGGCTCCAAGCCCGCCGCCGCGCCCGGTACTGCGGCAGCAACAGCTGCCAAGCGTGGGCCCAAGCCCCGCCCCCAGGCCCCCACTCCCGCCCCCGAACCCGAAGCTACCGGCTTGCTGAACTCGGCCGATAGTGCCAGCACCGGCGAGGTAAGCGAATAGCTCGTCACAAGGGGCCTGCCTCATACTCAAAGAAAAAGCCCGCTTCCGGTTTGCCGGGGCGGGCTTTTGCATGGGCAAAGGCGTCTGTTTTAGCGATGGGAAGTATCGGCGGGAACGGGCGGGGCATAGTTCAGGCGCTGGAGCCGGGTTTCGGGCGACGCATTATTGGGGTCGTCGGTGTTCACGTTTTCAATGCGCTTTTGGCGGTTGATGTCGGCCGCTTGCTCGCCGAGACGCACGCGGTTGGGCGTAGCATCGGGCACAGGGTAGCCTTGGCTGGTGCCGGTGCCATTGCTGTTGTAGATGGCGCGGCGGTCAGCGTCGGTACGCACTTGGGTGGGGACAGTGGTAGGCGCGGAGGTTTCCACATTTTGCTCTGATACCGAGCAGGCGCCCAACAGCGCGGCCCCGGCCACCGCCCACAAATGAGCGGGGAAAAATCGAAAATTCAGCATGACCAATGAAAAACAGGCAGCCGAGAATCGACTGCCTGCTTCAAACGCGGATACCGACCCGGTGGTTGGCGCTTATACCAGCTCCGAACTCACCTTGACGGGCTTGATGCCGTCCCAGAGTGCCATGCGGGCTTCCAGGCACCGAATGGTGACCTGCTGGGCCTCTAGCCACCGCTCGGGGCTTTCGCCGCACAGCTCGCGCACCATTTGCTGGGCCAGCGGAGCATGCACTTCCTCGTCCAGCTCGATGTGGCGGTCAAGGTAATACGTGAAGGTGTCGAGCTGGCCGGGAAAGCGGTTGCGCAGCTCGCCCACCAGCTGCCGAAACATGGCCGGAATCAGGTCTTCGCGGCCAAAAGTGAAAGCGGCCGCTACGGCGTGAGGCCGGTCGGAATGGATGATGCTGAACGTGGTTTCGACAAACTGCCGCACTGAATCAGGCGCTTGGGCTTCGTCCAGGGCCTGGGCCGTGGTGCGGCCGGCGGCCACCGCGGCTAGCAACCGGCGAATGGGCGCCGTGTCGGCCCCACACTCATCCATGGCGCGCACATACAACTCGAAATGGCTGGTTGGCTGGCCCTGGGGGTCGACATCCGTTTCTTCTTCCAGCACGATTTCGTTGATGAGGCGTCGGGTGGCGGGGTTGGCGCTTGGTACCCACGGCACCTGCACGCAGGTGAGCTCGCGCTGCAAGGCCTTCAGCAGCGACATGAAATCCCACACCGCAAAAACATGGTGTTCCATAAACCGCCGCAAATCGGCCAGCGTGCGCAGACGGTAGTACAGGCCGTTGTTGAGCAACAGTTGGCGAGTAGGCTCCACAGCTTGCTGTAGGTAGCCAATGGGGTCAGAAGTCGTTTTCATAGAAGGAAGTTAAGTATAAATATTTAAATGTATACTCAGATGAGCTTTTGGCCCGATTGACCGAATGCTTGCCAACACCAACGAAAAAGCCCTTCGGCTTGGATTTCCGAAGGGCTGACATTTGTGAATTTTCCTAGAATAATACAGCTTGTTCTACTTTTTCTGCTCAAACACCAACGCATTGCCATCCATGCAGTAGCGCTGGCCGGTAGGCTTGGGGCCGTCGTCGAAAACGTGGCCGAGGTGGCCGCCGCATTTGGCGCACACAATCTCGTCGCGGCTCATGCCGAAGCTGTTGTCAGAGGCAATTTTGACGCTGGTATTCGTGGCTGGTGCGTAGAAGCTGGGCCAGCCGGTGCCCGACTCAAACTTGGTGTCGGAGGTGAAGAGCAGGTTATGGTCGGCGGCGCAGTAGTAGTTGCCAGCGGCGTGGTTGTCGTGGTATTTTCCGGTAAAAGGCCGTTCAGTGCCCTGCTCGCGCAGGATGTAGAACTGGTCGGGCGTGAGGAGTTTTTTCCATTCGGCCTCGGTGTGGCGCACCGGAAATTCATCGGGCTTGCCGGTCACGGGCTGGGGCTGGAAATAGGTTTTGCCGGCCACGGTGCGCGGCGGGCGGGGTGCGGCGTTCGCGGCCACGTCGCGCTTCTGCGAGCAAGCCGAATTGAGCGAAAGCACCGAAACCAGAAGAAAGAGCAGGGGAAAACGCATGGCGAAGGTTGGGTTGAAGAGTATGTGACCAACATACGGCGGCGGTGCCCCGTTCGGTCGGCGGGGTAGACGCATAATCGTCGGGAACCTTACGCCCCAGCTAACCGATTTAGGGCGACACGCTTGGCTGTCGCGAGGGCATCTCGGCGGCTTACCCCGGCCGGCCGCGTGTTAATAGTTGAGTACCACAAGGCTTTGCGCCTTTTTATCCGTACCTTTGCACCCGCAAAACCAACCCATATGGCCCAGAATATTCGGAACATTGCCATCATCGCTCACGTTGACCACGGCAAGACAACTTTGGTGGATAAGATTATCCACGCATCCAAAATTTTCGACGCGCACCAGCACTTCGACGACCTCATCCTCGATAACAATGACTTGGAGCGCGAGCGCGGCATTACCATCGTTTCCAAGAACGTATCCGTTCGGTATAAAGACGTTAAAATCAACATCATCGACACCCCTGGTCACGCCGACTTCGGCGGTGAGGTAGAGCGCGTGTTGAAGCTGGCCGACGGCGTACTGCTGCTCGTGGATGCCTTCGAAGGCGCCATGCCGCAGACCCGCTTCGTGCTCGGCAAAGCCATCGACTTGGGCCTGAAGCCCATTGTGGTGGTGAACAAAGTGGACAAGGAAAACTGCCGCCCCGACGAGGTGCACGAGCAGGTATTCGACCTCATGTTCAACCTCGGCGCGTCGGAAGACCAGCTCGATTTCGTGACTTTGTACGGCTCCTCGAAGCAGGGCTGGATGAGCACCGACTGGAAAGTCAAAACCGACAACATCACCCCGCTGCTCGACGCCGTGCTGGCCTCGATTCCGCCCGCGCCGACCCTGGAAGGCACGCCCCAGATGCAGATTACCTCGCTCGACTATTCGTCGTTTGTGGGCCGTATCGCCATCGGCCGGGTGCACCGCGGTACGCTGCGCGAAGGCGCCAACATGAGCCTGATGAAGGCCGATGGCAGCATTAAAAAAGTAAAAATCCGCGAGCTGCATGTATTTGAAGGCCTTGGCCGCAACAAGGTTTCGGAAGTGAGCAGCGGCGAAATCTGCGCCGTGTCGGGCATCGAAGGCTTCGATATTGGTGATACGCTGGCCGATGCTGACAACCCCGAGCAACTGGAGCGCATCAGCATCGACGAGCCGACGATGAATATGCTGTTCACCATCAACAACTCGCCGTTCTTCGGCAAGGAAGGCAAGTTTGTAACGTCGCGTCACTTGCGCGACCGTCTGTTCAAGGAGACTGAGAAAAATCTCGCCCTGCGCGTGGAGGCGACCGACAAAGAGGATACCTTCCTCGTGTTTGGTCGTGGTATTCTGCACTTGTCGGTACTGATTGAAACCATGCGCCGCGAAGGCTACGAGCTGCAGGTGGGCCAGCCCCAGGTGCTGTTCAAGGAAGACGACAACGGCAAGCGCTTGGAGCCAATTGAATTGCTGGTGGTGGACGTGCCCGAAGAATCGGCCGGTAAGGTGATTGAGCTGGTGAGCATGCGCAAAGGCGAAATGACCATCATGGAGCCCAAGGGCGACCTGCAGCACCTGGAGTTCAACATCCCGTCGCGCGGCCTGATTGGCCTGCGTAACAACGTGCTGACTGCCACCGGCGGCGAGGCCATCATGAACCACCGCTTCGTGGATTATGAGGAGCACAAAGGCACCATCCCCGGCCGCATTGCGGGTTCGCTGATTTCGCTGGAAACCGGCCCCGGCACGGCTTACACCATCGACAAGATGCAGGACCGTGGCTCGTTCTTCGTGGACCCGGGCGAGGAAGTATATGCTGGTCAGGTAATCGGCGAGCACACCCGCCCGAACGACCTGACCATTAACATCCAGAAAGGCAAGAAGCTGACTAACATGCGCGCTTCGGGCACGGATGACAACGCCAAGATTGTTCCCAAGCGCCAGTTCTCGCTGGAAGAAGCCATGGAATATATCCAGAAGGATGAGTACCTGGAGGTGACACCGAAGTCGATTCGGATGCGCAAGATTCTGCTCGACGAAAACGAGCGTCTGCGCTACGCCAAACAGGCTGACTAATTATTCTGAATAAATGATTTTGAAGAGGGCGCGGCTTTGGTCGCGCCCTTTTTCATTTCAGGCGGGGAAACGCAGGTGGTGAAAAGCGCGTTTCCCAATCAGAAGTGATTGGTGTATTATCATTACGGAGCGTTTCGGGCGCGTTTGAGCAATGTTGGAAAAAACCGGTCAAATAGAGATTCATATCAGTGGGCGGCAGGGTGCTTTTGCACTCTCGCCCGCTACGTATGACGTGAAACATGTGCTGGCCACGCTCCAGCACGTGGAAGGACTTTTGTTTGGCAGTTCGAAGCGGGAACGGCCCTTGGTTTCCTATGAAATCAAGGACGGTTCAGTGCGGCATCTGCTGACGACGGCGTTGCAAACGGTGATTGGGTTCAACGCTATTTTGCAGGTAGTACAGACGCAGGGTGACCTTGATTTTTTGCAGCCTGACACGGCGAAGGCGATAGAATACTTCCAGGCGGAGGCCCGACAGCACGACTTTCAATTTGAAATCAAAACCTCACTAGCCGATGCCAGTACGCTGGTTATCGATGCCACGACGCATTACGAGCGCACGGCGGTGACCTGGGTTGATGCGGAATTCTATTTCTATGGCCGCATCACGGACATGGGCGGTTCAACCCGGCCCAACATTCATTTGCAAACGGCCGAGGCTGGCACAGTGGTTCTACAAACCACAAAGGAAGAGTTGAAGCGGATTGAAGGAAATCCCCTTTACCGCGACTATGGTGTGCGCGCCACCGGACAGCAGGACTTGCGAACGGGCGAAGTGAATCGCAACAACCTGCATTTCATCGAAATGATTGACTATGAAAGCCGGTATGATGAGCAGTATCTGGCAGCCTTACGGCGCAAGGCGACGAAGAATGACTGGCCACTGGATGCCGACGCTTGGTTGCGGGAATTGCGCGGATATGCTGAATAATCTATGCTGAATAAAAGCGTACTTCTCGAAACCAGCTTTTTCATTCGTTTGCTCAACCCAAACGACCCGCTGGCGCGGCAGGCAGAAGGCTATTTCCGTTATTTTCAGCAGGAACAGTACCCGATGCTTATTTCAACAGTAAGCATCGCGGAATTTTGCGTACGGGGCAACATCGACCAATTGCCCCTGAAAAACGTACGGATTTTGCCATTCAATACAATTCATGCGGTGCGAGCTGGAGAATTGGCGGCGGCAGTATTCGCAAATAAAGGGCGTAGCGTATTGCTTGACCGCACGATTATCCCCAACGACACCAAGCTATTTGCTCAAGCCGATAGCGAGGCATCGATTGGATATTATGTTACCTCCGATTCGGAAAGCGGGAAAGTGCATACTCTACTGCGGCAAGCAGGACAAAGTCCACGGTTTCAGTTCGTGGATTTGAAAACTCCTCATACAGAAGTATTCGGCACACTTGGGTTTTAACTGCCCGCCATCGTGTTGCAGCGCTACCTCACGAATAATATGAATCAAGAGAATCTGAGCTGCTTTGTGCAGCTCTTTACCCTGAATGATGCGGAGGCCACCCAGCGCGTGAGCGAGCGCCTGGCGCTGGCATTGCGCGACCCGGCCGCTTACCAAGAGCAGTTTGCCGAGGAACTGGCGGAGCGCGGCATCGTGACAGCGCTGCCAGCGCAGGAATTGCGCGATTTGGCACTGATTGATGCGCTACTGACGGAGGAACTGGTCTGGGAAAGCGACTGGAAAGACCGGGCCGCTGATTTGGTTTACGGCATCAATGAAACCTTGACGCAGCAACGCCGCGCCATCCAGCTAAATGAATCTTGTCAGGGCCGCGCACAAGTAACCGGCCCCGAAGCGCTTGATGTCGTGCAGGATATGGCCGAGCCAGCCGGCTTAGCAGTGGTGCTGTTCACGCTGGACAGCGACTCCTACGCCTTGAGCATAGTGGCCGATGCGCAGGTGGAAGAAGCCCGTAAATTGGCGAAAGAACTAGGGTTTGGCGTGACGATTTATTAGGCAGAAGCCGGTCGGTTACTTGCTCTTTTTCGTAGTAACTTAGTCTTTCACAATCTCCTCTACCTGACCACATGAATCCACGAGATAAGCGCGACCTACCCGAAGTAGTGGCCGAAATTCTCATTGAGCAACACGCCATGCGCGAAGACATTGCCGCCTTGCGACGAGAGATGAAAGAAGAAATCGGTGGGCTGCGGCAGGAGATGAAAGAAGAAATTGGCGGGCTGCGGCGGGAAGTACGCGACGGCTTGGCTGAACTGGCGCAAACCTTTAATGGCATGACCAATGCTATTCTGGATGCCATGAATCGAGGCACTGACCGATACATCGGTACCGGTCAGGAAATCGACCAGCTAAAAACCCGCGTCACCAAACTTGAAAACCCGGCCACGGACGCCGCCTAATCATTAGCGCGGCGCTGGCGCACGGCCTCGAAGGCCAGCACCGCCCCGGCCACGCTCACGTTGAGCGAGTCGATGCGGCCCATCATGGGGATGATGATGGTTTCGTCGCAGGCAGCCTGGGCGGCGGGGGTCAGGCCGTCGGCTTCGGTGCCGAGGACGAGAGCCGTGGGCGGGCCGAAGTCGCACTCCAGGTAGGAATGTGCCTGGGGCGTGAGGGCAGCGGCGTAGCTGCGGATGCCTTTCTGGCGCAGGAAATCAAAGATTTCGGCCATCGGCGCAGCCACTACGGGCACTGAAAACACGCAGCCGATGCTGGAGCGGATGGTATTGGGGTTGAATAAATCGGTGCGCGGGTCGCCGATGAGCACGGCATCGACGGGCGCGGCGTCGGCGGTGCGGAGGATGGCGCCGAGGTTGCCGGGCTTCTCCACGGCTTCGAGCACGAGGACGAGTGGGTTGGCGGGCAGGCGCAGGTCGGCGAGGGTACGGGCGGGCGTTTTCAATACGGCCAGCAGGCCATCGGAACCTTCGCGGTAGGCTACTTTTTCGAAAACCGGGCGGGTGACTTCGAACCACTCGGGCGCGTCTTTTTTGCCGAGAAACAACTTTTGCAAATCCTTTAAACCGGTTTCGCCGGCCAGCTCGGGGCAGGTGTAGAGCGTGGCCACGGCCACCCCCGCCTCAACGGCAATGCTAAGCTCGCGCAGGCCTTCAACGAGGGTGAGGCCCAGGGCGCGGCGCTCGGCCGATTTTTGCTGCAGCTTTAGGAGCTGCTTGATGCGCGGATTCTGGGGGCTGCTGAGGCGGTCAGTCGGGGCGAAGGGCATGGGCGCAAAGATACCGGCGGCGCGGCTGGCCCAACCTAGGCGCACCAGCCGGCGTAGGGCGGGCCAGTACCTTCGCAGCGCATGAAATCAAAAATCGACACAAAAATAATTGTTGGCTTTGCCTTAGCCATCGGGGTGCTCCTGCTCACGGCAGCGGCTTCGTTCTGGAGCATCCGGGGCCTGAGCGTGCAAACCGATAACGTGCAGCACACTTACCAGGTGTTGCAGGAAGTGGAATCGGTGACGGCCGTGCTCAAGGATGCGCAGGCCGGCACTCGGGGCTACCTGCTTACCGGCGACACGGTGTACCTGCGGCCCTACAGCATGGCCACCGGCCAGCTGCCGGCCAGCCTGGAGCGCCTCCAGGCACTCACAGTCGACAACCCCGCCCAGCGGGCCCGTCTCGACTCGCTGCGGCAGCTGGTGGAGCAGGAGTTTCGGATTTTGCGGCCCCTCACGGAAATCAAGAAATCCATGAGCCATTCGGCCATGCAAACGCTGCTCGATACCGACCGGCAAACGCTGCGGCAGGTGCGCCTGCTCTACGCCCGCATCAAGCAAAACGAAATGGCGCTGCTGGCCCAGCGCAGTGCCTTGCAGGACGTTTTTGAGAAAGCCACGCCCATTGTGGTGCTGGTATCGGCGGTGCTGGCGGTGCTGATTGTGGTGTGGCTGGTGACCAAGATTGTGCAGGAGCTGGCCGACAACCGGCGCCTGCAAAGCGAGCTGGCCGACGTGAATGCGGAGGTGAGCCGGCGCATTGCCCAGATTCGGGCCCTGGCCGAGCAGATTGTGCAGGGCGACTACACGGTCAGAATCACCGACTCGGCCGGTGACAACCTGGGGGGCCTGGCCGCGTCGCTCAACCGCATGACCCAGACCCTGGACGCCAGCTTCAGCGCCCTGGAAAAGCGGAACAAGGAGCTCGACCAGTTTGCCTACGTGGCCTCGCACGATTTGAAGGCGCCGCTACGGGGCGTGACCACCATTGTGAAGTGGATTGAGGACGAGCTGTCGGCCGAGCTGTCGCCGCAGCTGCGCACCTACCTCGACCAGATGAAGGGCCGCCTCGCCCGCCTCGAAGACCTGATAAACGGCCTGCTGGCCTACGCCCGCGTAGGCCGCACGGCGCAGTCGCGCGAAAACACCGACGTAAGCCAGCTGCTGCACGAAGTAGCCGACTTGGTGGTGCCGCCCGATTTCAGGCTGCGCATCGGCCCCGACATGCCCACCTTCGTCACCGACCGGCTCAGCTTGCAGCAAGTTTTCACCAACCTGCTCTCCAACGCCGTGAAATACCACCAGCGCGGCGCCGGCCACCTGGAGGTGACCTGCCAGGACGCCGGTGATTTTTATGAGTTTCGGGTGCAGGACGACGGGCCGGGCATTGCGCCGGAATACCACCAGAAGATTTTTCTGTTGTTCCAAACGTTGCGCGACCGGAACACGGCCGAAAGCACCGGCATCGGGCTCAGCATCGTGCAAAAGATTATTAATGAGCAGCAGGGCACCATTCGGGTCGAATCGGCGGTTGGGCAGGGGGCCGGCTTTATCTTTACGTGGCCTAAGTGAAAATCAATTGACAGTTGTCAGTTAACAATGAACAGTTCGCGCTTTACTTGCTGTTACCCGTCAACAACACAATGAGGCCGTTTGGGAAGTCCCCTTTGGCCGTCATGCAGAGCGCAGCGAAGCATCTCGCGTGCCAAAGTAAACCAATCGATTGAGTTACTATCACAAGCAAGATGCTTCGCTGCGCTCTGCATGACGGCCAAAGGGGACTTCCCAATCAGCTTCACTGCCCACTGCTGATTGTTAATTACTCATTGTTTTTATGCGTTCTGTATTACTAGTCGAAGACGATATTTTTGATACGATGACGGCGGAGAAATCCTTTGCCAAATTCAACGTGCCGCACCAGCTGCACACGGCCTTCAACGGCGAAGAAGCGCTGGACCTGCTGCTGGGCCGCAACGGCACCGAGCCCCTGCGCCCCCTGCCCGAAGTGATACTGCTGGACCTGAACATGCCCCGCATGAACGGCCTCGAGTTTCTGACCGAGCTGCGGGCCAACCCCGAAATTGCTCATATTCCGGTGTTCATCACCACCACTTCCAGCATGGACGTGGACCGCCTGAACGCCGATAAGCTGGGCGTGAGCGGCTACATTCTCAAGCCCCTGGACTTTGAAACCGGTTCCGACCTGGCCGACAGCCTCAGCCTACTGGAAAAGCTGCTGAACTAGCGCCGCGGCCGTGGCCGGTTCACGCCCAACGCGCAACGGGCATCATTCACTTGAACTTCACGAAAAAATAACGGAATTTACGCCCGCCACGCCTCGTTCAGTTTTGACCAAACCAAGCGTTTCCCGGTGGGCTTCACATGCGGGATTTGAATTATTAACCGGGCGCTGGCGCTTTGTTCTACCTTCGGTCATTATCTTGTCCATTCCATGAAAATTCCCACTTTTTACGCTGTATGGCTGCTTGTGCTGCTGGGCGCATACGCGGCACAGGCGCAGGACGACGGCCCCCGCCAGCTTGGGACGCTGCCGGCCATGCCGCCCCCGGCCAAGCCGCGCGCGGTGCCAGCCCCGCGCCAGCTGGAATCGGTGCCCGTGGTGCCGACCGATACCACACGCCGCGCCGCCGTTACCGCGCCCCTGCCGGCGCCCATGCCGCCCGCCGCCCCGGTGTATGCGCCCACCCCGGCGGGTCAGCTGCCGGGCAATAATGCCCGCCCGCCCCGCTTTCAAGTGGGGTTGAAAAACGGGATGGTGTATACGGCCAACGACGTGGAAACCAAAAACCCGCTCTTTGGCCGCTCTTACCTGCTGCTGGACGGGCAACGCAAGTTCGACCTGACCGAGATTGGCTTCTACGAGGATGAAACGGGCCACTACGTGCGCACCACCCTGCCCAACTCCTCGCGCGAGGCCACGCTGCGGCGCGAAAAAACCGGCCGCATCAGCCTGTATTCCATCACCACCACGCAGTATAGCTCGGGGCCGGGCGGCTTTGGCTACCCCAGCTACGGGGGCTTTGGCTACGGCGGCTACGGGTACGGCGGCTACCCCTATGGCGGCTACCGCACCATCAAAACCGAGTATTTCTCGAAAGACAACGGCCCCATTCAGAATCTGACGTCCAACAATTTGATGCTGGCCACCAAGGACAACGCGGGCGCGCAACAGCTGTTGCTAGAGTCGCGGCGCTACCAGCAGGCCACCGTGGCGAGCTACCTGGTGGGCGGCGGCCTGCTGGTGGCCGGCCTGATGCAGTCGTTGCGGGCCACCGATGGCCGCGCAACTATCTCGCCGCTGGTGTATGTGGCCCTGCCGGTGCTCATTGTACCCATTGTGCTGCAAAGCAAGCAGGCCAACAACCAGCGCCAGGCCATTGCCCTGTATAATTCGGCGCGGTAGCGGCCCGTCGCTTTCGTCTGCCTCCGCAAAACCCCGGCCCCGCCGGGGTTTTCTTTTGCCTGCCTGGCAGCGCAGGCAGTCGTTTTTTCGAGCAACCTTGCTGATAGACCGGAACTTGCCGACTACTTTAGACCTGCTGAGACTTCGCATTCACTCTAGCAGCTACCCGAATATGAGTACACCAGTTCGAACTCACCGCTTATTTCTCAATCATTAGCAAGTCGTAGCTATGAAAAAGCTCTTTTTGCTACTGATGCTGGGCAGTCTGGTTTCGATATACGCCGACGCGCAGCCTTCGCTGACCTGGCAGCGCATTTACCGGAAACGGCAGCTTGATACTTATCTCAGCGTCAGCTTTGGGTATCGCATCAGTTCTGCTCGCTACGTGCTTGGGGGCCGGCTGGTAGTACCTGACCCAACGGTGACGCCGGGAACCGGGCTTCGCAGCAGTCCTGGGTTATTATTTCTCAACGCGGCGGGGGACAGCATTGGGTCCCGATTTCATACACTACGCGGCTTGTCTCCGTCAGCGCCGAATGCATCCATCCGCGACATCTGCCGCACGCCAGCTGGGGGTATTGCTGCGACGGGCTGGATGCTGGACTCAGTGGACCACTACAGCAACTTTTTTTACACCTGCGACACATTGGGGAGCCGGCTAACCCCGTTCCGGTATTTTAACGTACATTCTTACGGGTCGGCGTCTGACTCAAAGATGCTGCCGCTGCCCGATGGATACTTGGTCTTGGTGGGCACCACCACCAGCCCGGCACAGGTGTCAGCGGTAACTCACCAATTGGGGGCAGTCTTTAAACTTGACCTGCAAGGCAACGTGGTGTGGCAACGCCTCTTCCCCGAAGTGGATTTGTTGATAAACGACATCGTTCCCCGGCCCGACGGCTCGTACGCCTTGATTGGTAACCGGCTATTCTACCGCCAAGGGCAGGCCAGTCCGGTCCATGTGTGGGTCGGGGGGGTGACAGCTACGGGCGACACCCTGCCCGGACGGCTCTATCCTGGCCTTCACGGTACCGACTACACCTTTGCCAACGCCGCTGCCCTTACCCCCGACGGCGGACTGTTGCTAGCTGGCTATTCCAAGGGCCAGGGGTTAACGGCCGGTAGCACGCTGTTCAATCAAGGCTTACTTGTTAAGTTAGATGCCCAAGGCACCGTGCAGCAAACCCGCACCATTGTATCTCCGGCATGGGGTGCTAGCTATTCGGATGCCGGCTCTCGGTTGTTCCGGCTCAGCGTATTAAGCAATGGGGATGCGTTGGCTTTCGGTTATTACAGCACCATTACCGGCATAACCACGAGTGCATTTAGTTCGTTTCTGGGCGGTTTCGCGGCGGTAACCTTGCAGCCTAGCTTTCAACTACTGGATTCCCCGCTTACGGGTAGTTACCCCACCCTACTGCACGAGGCAAATGGACAACTGCGGGTGCAAGGAGGATATGCTTCCAGTAACCGCAACGGCGGCACGCTGGTACGCGCCTACCAGAACGCGGGCGTGCCCTACCAGCCCAACCTGTGCGCCACCCCGCCCGTGCCCAACGCCGGCTACGCCTTCAATGCCGCCCGCGACACGCTGCGGCTGGCGGACTTTTCCACGGGCGGGGGCATCTACGCCGTGGTGAGTGCCTGGCACTGGTCCTTCGGCGATGGCAGCACCTACGATGGCCGCACGCCACCGCCTCACCGCTACAATGCGCCGCCCACCGCCGCCACGCCCGTCACCCTCACCGTCACCAACAACCTGGGCTGCTCGGCCACGCAGATGCTCTTTCCGTTTGCATTGAGCACGGCGGCGCAGCGCGAGTTAGCGGCGCGGGTGCAGCTATTTCCCAGTCCAGTGGCTTCCGGTGGTGCCGTTACGGTGCAATGGCCCGGTTTGCAGCCGAGCCCGGTTGAGGTGCGGGGAGAATTGTTAGACGCGCTGGGCCGGGTGGCCCGGCATTTGGCTTGGCCGGTGGCCACCATAAGCCAGGGCGTTGCTTTGGATATTGCTGGTTTGGGCGCGGGGCTATACATGCTGCGCCTGCAAGCTGCCGAAGGCACCGCCACGCGCCGGCTGGAAGTGCGGTAGGACGTGCGGGCTGACTTCAGGCCTTTGAAGCAATTTAGAAAGTTGATAGCACGTCATGCTGAGCTTGTCGAAGCATCTTTACTGCGTAAGTAATTCAGTTACTATTGCGGTAGAGATGCTTCGACAAGCTCAGCATGACGTTCAAAGGCTTCGAAAAAATTTTCTAAACCGCTTCGTTTTTGCCAGCCCCCTCTCGAAGCTTTCGCTGCTGGTAGTAGCGCAATGCCAACCTTTCGCAAGGAGAGGCAGTACCTCGCTGGATGCCAATTACTGCTGATACCGATTTTGCCGCCCGCCAGGCCAAGGCGCTGCTGGTACACGAGCGGCTCTGCGCCGAATACGGTGCACCGTTCCCCTTCTTCAGCACCAAAGACCCGCTGAGCGAGCTGGTGAGTGCCCTGCTGTCGCACCGTACCAAAAATGCCGACTCGCACCGAGCCTACCAGGAGCTTACCGCTACTTTTCCGACCTGGGAAGCCGTGCGCGACGCCTCCACCGAGGCGGTACAGCACGCCATTCGGGCCTGCACCTGGCCCGAGCAGAAGGCCCCGCGCATTCAGGCCGTGCTGCGCGAAATCAGCCAGCGGTGTGGGTCTGATGCGCCGTGCTCCCTGGATTTCCTGGCCGACATGCCCATTCCCGAAGCCCGCGCCTGGCTGGAAAGCATCAGCGGCGTGGGGCCCAAAACCAGCGCCGCCACGCTCCTGTTCAGCACCCTGCGCATCCCGGCCATGCCCGTCGACAGCCACCACCACCGCGTGGCCCAGCGCCTGGGGCTGATAGGGCCCAAGGTAGGCGAAGGGCCGGCCCACAAGCTATTGGAGGCCCTGTTGCCGCCCGACTGGACTGCCCAGCAGGTGTACGACCACCACGAGGCCCTCATGTTTCACGGCCAAAAGTGCTGCTACTTCAGTGGCCCGGCTTGTGGCCGGTGCGTGGTGCTCGACCAGTGCCCGTTTGGCCAGGCGCGCCTGGGCCGCCCGGCATAAGGTAATTTTGCCGAATGGCCATTCTGCACCTCAAAGCCAAACCCGGCAGCCGCGCCAATCAGCTGCTCGTTGGGCCCGACGGCTCGGTGACGGTGCGCCTGAACGCGCCAGCCCAGGATGGCAAGGCCAATGCCGTCCTGCAAGCCTTTCTGGCAGCTACCTTCGGTGTAGCGAAAAGCCGGGTGACGCTGCTGGCCGGGCACGCCGCGCCGTTTAAGAAAGTAGAATTGGCGGAAGTGAGCGAGGAGGAATTGCGGCAGCGGCTGGCGCAGTTGCGCGGGGCTGGGCTGGCAGTAAACAAAACGGTCATGCCGAGCGCAGCCGAGGCATCTCGCTTGGGGCAGTAATCCAATCGTAAGAATTACTTCGGCACGCGAGATGCCTCGGCTGCGCTCGGCATGACCGTTCAAATTGAATGATTCCCTAGCACGCTACTTCCCGCGCTTCCAGCGGTAGTACTTGCGGTACCAGGGCGAGGTTTTTTTGAACAGGCTGCTGGCGGTTTCGTTCGGGAACATGTTGATGCGGAACACCTGCATCCGGTCGTCTTCCAGGTGCAGGCCGCCGGTGTCGGTGGCCACGCCCAGCGCAAAGCCGGCTTCGCGCACCAGATTTTTCACGGCGTCGTTGAGGTCGCCGTAGGGGTAGGCAAAGCTGACGACTTCGGTCTGCAGGCTGGCTTCCAGGGCCGCTTTGCTTTCCCGGATTTCGTGGGCGGCGTCGGGCAGCGGCAGGGTGGTGAGGCGGGGGTGCGACAGGGTGTGGGCCCCGATTTCCCAGCCGGCGGCCACGAAAGCGTGCTTTTGCGGCAGGTTCATGATTTCGCAGCGCGGCTCGGTGGGGTCGGTGGCCAGGTCCCATTGGTTGTAACGCACGTCGGCATCGCCCAGCAGATAGAGCACGCCCCGGTAGCCATATTGCTGCATCAGCGGCAGCAGGTTGGTGTAGTTATCGGTATAGCCGTCGTCGAACGTGAGGATGATAGGGCGCGTCGGAAAGTCTTTCAGGGCGTATTCCCCACGGGCAAACCGGAGGTAATCAGCAAAGGTGATGGGGGTTAATTTCCGCTGTTTGAAATAAGCAAGGTGCTTTTCAAAATTGTCCTTCATGACGTAAATCTGGTGCTTGGTGGCCAGCGCCTCCAACGGAATTTTGTGGTACATGAGCACCGGAATGAAGCTTGGCACAGCCTTGCGCATGCGGGCGGCCTGGTAGGTTTCGAGTACCCGCGCCGCAATGACCGGCAGGTTGTAGTGCGCCTGCACCTGCCGTTGCAGCGCCGCCGAAACCAGTTGGGGCGCCTGCAAAAACGCTCGCGCATCGGCCAGCAGCGCGGCAAAATCAACTTCCGAAGAGCTTAACCGGGCCGAGATATCGCCGAAGTTAGATGCCGCCGCCGAGGCAAAAGTTTCTTCCGTGACGAGGCCCGCGTAGCTGGCTTCACCCAGCGCCAGCACGGGCCGGGCCGCGCCCAGCGCCTCAATGGCCACGCGGCCGGCCCCAATTACGAGCGTGGTCCGGGCCAGCCAGCCGGGCACATCGGAGGTGAAGCCCACCACCTCGATGCGTTCGCCGAAATTGTCCTGCAACTGCGCCAGGGCAGTTTTGCCGGCCGTCGGCAGGTGCTCCAGCTCGCCGCCAATAAGCGCCACCCGCAGCGCCGGAAACTCGCGCAGCAGCGCCGGAAACACCTGCGCCAGCAGCGCCGCCGCCCGTTCGCCTTTGCCCCCATTGAAACGCCCAATAAACGCAACCCTTGATGGGTTGCTTAATGAAGAATGAGAAATGAGGAATGAGGAATTTTCCTGCGTTCCCAATTCTTCATTCTTCATTTTTAATTCCTCCTTAAGCGAAGCGTCAAAGTCTACCCCATTGGGAATGTGCACGATTTTGGCGGCGTCCATTTTCACCTCTGTAATGAGGTGTTCGCGCAGGTTATCGCAAATGGCAATGACCTTGTCGCCATACACATCGAGCAGCGAGGTGGACGTATGCAGGTGCTGGCGGCCGTGCACGGTGCTCACCAGCGGCACGCGCAGGCCGCGCAGAGCGAAGTAGCTTACCCAGCTGGCTGCCCGCGAATGGCAGTGCACCACATCAATATTCTCTTTCTGAACAACTTGGCGAATAATGCGTGCATTACGCAGCCGCTCCCGGTAGCGGCGGTTGCTGATGTTGGCCCACACCAGCGTGGCGCCGGTAGGCAGCGGGTCGGCATCGGCCACTAGCCACACCTGATGGCCCTGAGCGCGGTGGGCCTCCGCCAGTTGCACGGCGTAGGCCACGGAGCCCGCGAAAAACTCAGCCGACAAAACGTGGAGAATGCGCATGGCGCAAAGGTATTGCCGCGGCGTATTGCAGACCGAAGAAGGCACGTCCTGCTGAGCGCAGCCGAAGCATCTCTGCTGCGATACTAAAAGTGATTAGTTGCGCGGTAGAGATGCTTCGACTCCGCTCAGCATGACGCTCTATTTTAAACCCGCACCTCCTTACCCCCAGGCCCGGCCTGCCACGTTGTCCATGTATTTCTGGCCGTTGCCGGTGTTGAGAAGCAGGATATTCTCGTCGGGGCGGATAGCGCCGGCGGCTAGGAGCTGGCGGGCAGCCGTCCATACCGCGCCACCTTCGGGGGCCACAAACAGGCCTTCGTGCTGGCCGAGGTCGCGCATGCCGGCCAGCATCCCTTCTTCGCTCACGCTCACCACCGTGCCGCCCGACTCACGCAGCACCCGCAGCATCATGTCCTCGCCGAGCGGGTGGGGCACGGCCAGGCCGTTGGCCAGCGTGGCGTGGCCCTGATAGGCGTGGCAGTTGGGCTGGCGGCCTTCGTAGGTTTCGAGCAGCGGGCAGCAGTTTTCGGCCTGCACGGCCACCATGCGCGGCAATTTCACACTGGCCGAGAGCCAGCCGAGCTGCTTCATTTCCTGAAACGCTTTCCAGATGCCGATGAGGCCGGTGCCGCCGCCAGCCGGGTACAGCAGCACGTCGGGCAGTGTCCAGTTGAGCTGTTCGGCAATTTCGTAGCCCATGGTTTTCTTGCCTTCGAGGCGGTAGGGCTCTTTCAGAGTCGAGATGTCGAGCAGGGCGCCGTCGGCATTGCGCTGGCGCACGCGGGCGCCGCAGTCGCTGATGAGGCCGTCGACCAGCTCCACTTCGGCCCCGTACCAGTAGCATTCTTCTTTGAAGGCGGCCGGCGTGTGACGCGGCATCACCACCACCGCTTTGAGGCCGGCACGGGCGCAGTAGGCAGCCAGGGCCACGCCCGCATTGCCGGCTGTGGGAATAATGCAGCCTTCTACGCCCAGCTCTTTGGCTTTGGAAACGGCCATGCTAAGACCGCGCGCTTTAAACGAACCGGTGGGATTTTGGCCTTCGTCCTTGAGCACAAGGGAGGACAGCTCGTAGCGCGCGGCCAGGCGCGGCAAGCGCAGCAGCGGGGTCAGGCCTTCGCCCAACGTGACTTTATTTTCTTCGTGCAGCAGGGGCAGCAGCGCCCCGTAGCGCCACATGGAGGTATCGGCTTGGTCGATGACGGCGCGACTCAAGGGCTCGTGCAGGTCGTAATCGGCCACCAGCGGCACGTTGCAGCAGGCCGACACGCGCTGCAAATCGAAAGCGGAATATTCGGTGCCGCAGGCGGAGCAATGCAGCGCCGCAAGGCGGGAAAGGGATTCGGAGGCGACCAGTTTCATGGAGCAAAGTACGGATGTGCTTTGCCCGAGGTATGCCCATTTGGGATGGACATTTGGAATAGGCTATGCCTTGCTGGAATAGTAGCGCCGCGTGAACTGCAGGAAATCCTTGTAAGGAGCGTTATTCTCGGTGCCCTTGCGCTGAATAAAATTGAACTCGCGCTTCAGGGCGAACCCCTTGATTTTGACTTCTACAAACTCGCCCGAAGCCAGCTCTTTTACCACCGCCTGCCGGGGCAAAAAAGCCAGGCAGGTGTCGACGCGCACGAAGTTTTTGAGGGCCTCGGTGCCGCCCAGGCGCACGCGCACCGGCAGAGCCGCCAGCTTGATGCGGTGCCGGGCCAGGGCTTCTTCGAGCACCGCCAGCGTGCCCGAGCCGGCCTCGCGCAGCGCCAGCGGCGTGGTGAGCAGGTCGTGGACTTCGAGGGTGCGTTTTTCCAACGGATTGTTGGCGGCGCACACGGCCACCACGTCATCTGTGAGCAGCGGGGTGTAGGTCACGTTGCTCACTTTGTGAATGCCTTCGATGATGCCCAGCTCGATTTCGTGGTCGAGCAGGGCGCGCAGGATGTTATCGGAATTGCGGTTTTTGAGGCTAAGCTGGCGGTTGGGGTGCTTTTGCAAGTAGGCCGACACCACGGGCGGCAGCACGTAGAGCGAAATGGTGGTGCTGGCCCCGATGAGCAGGTGCTGGCTGGGCGCGAAATCCGGGCTCAGCGCGCTCATTTCCTGGTGCAGTTCCTGCTGCAGCTGCTTGGCCTGCAGCAGCTTTTCGTAGAGCTTGCGGCCGGCGGGCGTGAGCTGAATGCTGCTACCCAGGCGCTCAAACAGGCCGGTTTTGTAGTGTTCCTCCAGCGCTTTCACCTGCTTGCTCACGGCCGATTGGCTGGTGAACAGCGCCTGGCTGGCCTTGGTGAAGCTCAGGCGCTGAGCTACTTCCAGAAACACTTCGTGCGGGTGCGAGAGCATGATGGGAAAGGGGTAGAGACGCGTATTTGCGGCTCATCGTTGAACAATAACGCCTGAACGGTGCGTGCGAATGTTCAACGACGAGACGCAAATATGCGTCTTTACCTCAGTCTGCGCTGAAACGCATCCAGAAACAGCCCAACGTGGTAGCCATCGCCCAGCCCGTGGTGCAGGTGCACCGATACGGGCATTTGCAACGTCTCGCCATCCCGAAAAACCTGGCCGAAGGAGATTTTCGGGCAGCTGTCGGGATGCGTGAAGCTGCGGGCGTGCGAGAGCGCCGTAAAACGCACCCACGGCAGGGCCGAGCAGTGCACCACATCGGGCCGGGCCGTGGCGTCGCTCAGCCGCAGGCCGGTGCTGGCCTGCACGGCCGCGATTTCGGCCTCGGCGGAAGCGATGAAACCGTCTAAGGCGTTATTCTGCTCGATAAAGGAGAAAGCAAACGTGTGGTCGGGCCGGCCGAGGGTAGCGGAGGCGTGAATGCGGTCGTACAGGCACACCTGGCCGTTTTCGATGCGGTAGCGGAAGGCCTCCACTTCGTTGGCCGCTTCCAGGGCGTGGTAGAGGTAGTAGAGAAAAAAGGACACGCCCAGTTGCTTAGCGGCGACTTGGGCGGCCGTACAATCCACGTGGGCCGTGAGGCCGAAAAAGGGTTCTTCAAAAGCCGAGAAAAAGGCAAAATGCTCGCGGCGCGGCCAGGTATCGAGGTCAATCAGGTGCTTCATGGCGGGCAAAGGTCGGTAGCTTTGCACTGCTGACCATTGAGAACGGTCATGCCGAGCGCAGCCGAGGCATCTCGCGTGCCGAAGTAATTCTGACGATTGGTTTACTATAGCACGCGAGATGCCTCGGCTACGCTCGGCATGACGTTCTAATTCATTCCCGCCATGCCCACGCAAACCTTCATCGCCTTCGACGCCGACGACACCCTCTGGCCCAACCAGCCGCACTTCGACCACGTCGAAGCCCAACTGCTCCAGATTCTGGCGCCGTATGCCGACCACGCCACCATCAATGCGCGGCTCTACGATGTGCAGCGGGCCAACATGCAGTTGTTCGGCTACGGGGCCAAGTCGTTTATGCTCTCGATGATTGAAACCACGATTCAGCTCTCGGGCGGCGCGGTGGTGGGAGCCGAAATCCAGCGAATTCTGGATTTGGGGAAGAATTTGCTGCGCTTCGTCATCGAGCCGCTGCCCGACGTGGTGGAGGTGCTTACGGAGCTGAAGCAGCGCGGCCACCAGCTCATCCTGCTCACCAAAGGCGACCTGTTCGACCAGGAAAGCAAGATTGCTCGCTCGGGCCTGGGCGACTTTTTCGACTACGTCGAAATTGTGAGTGAAAAAGATGAGCCCACGTACCACCGCCTTTTCGCCCGCCTCGGGGCAACGCCCGAAAACTTCGTGATGATTGGCAACTCGCTAAAATCCGACATTCTGCCGGTGGTGAAGCTGGGTTTCCCGGCCATTCACGTCCCCTACCACGCCAACTGGATTCATGAGCACGTGCCGGCCAAACTGCTGGCGGGCGTGGAGTTTCGGGTAGTGGAGCGGCTGCGGGAGGTGCTGGATTTGGTGGGGTAATGGTAATGGCAGGCTTCGGTGGGGCAACGGGTATGCGATGAAGTAAAATATCACGATTAACCTATCGTTAAGCCGCGCAACGCTGGCGCTTTTCTGCTACCTTCCGGCGCATTTCCACTCTCCTCCCCCATGCTGGCCCGTTACCGCTTTTTGCCCCTGCTGCTGATGCTGCTGGCGGCTTCGTCGTGCTCGAAAAAAACCGCCCAAGAGCAGGCCGCCGAAACGGCCCAGACCGACGGCGACGAAATCGACCCCTACTCCAACCTGGTTTTCACCTTCGATGAAAAGGTGGTGGACGAGGCCCAGCAAAACCGCTGGGACACCACGCGCTACGTCATGTTCTCGCCCAATATTCGCGGCAAGTTCAAGTGGACCGGTGACCGGGAGCTGACGTTTTCGCCGCTGGAGCCCTTCCGGCCCAGCACCGTTTTTTCGGCTGCATTGCGGCCCGAGACGTTGCCCAGCGGCAAGCAGAAGCTGGCCCTGAACCGGCCCCGCTTTCACACGCCGTATCTGGATATGGCCGCGCCGCAGGTGTTCTACGGCAGCTCGAAGCGGGCGGCGGGCACGGCGGAATTGCGCGCCAACCTGGTTTTTAACTACCCCGTGCGGCCTTCGGACGTGAAAGCGCGGCTGAAGGTGACGCAGGGCGGCAAGCCCGTGGCGGTGGAAGTGAACTCGGCCGAGCCGGATGCGCTGGTGGCCGTAACGTTTATGCAGGACGTGCCGCCGGGCACGCCCGTGCAGATTGACATTGCGCCCGGCCTGCGCCCGGCGGCCGGCACCAAGGCCACCGAGAAAGTCCTCACCGCCCAGGCCGAAATCCCCGACCAAAGCACGCTGGAAGTGCGCGAGCTCACCGGCTCGCTGCTCAACGGCCAGCCCGTGGTGACACTGCTGCTCAACCAGCCCGTGAGCGCCACCGACGTGCAGCCTAATCTGAAGGTGACGCCCGCCGTGGCCTTTTCGGTGGAAGCACTGGAAAGCGGGCTGGCGCTACGCGGCGGGTTTGAGGTGGGCAAAACCTATCAGGTTTCGCTGGCGGCGGGCACGCGCGGGCTACTAGGCGGCAGCCTGGGCGAGGCGTTCAGCCAGGCGGTTTCGTTTGGCGATGAGCGGCCGAGACTGAGTTTCACCAGCAGCGACAAGGCCATGTACCTCGATGCGCTGGGGAATCGAAATCTGGGCCTGCGCATTAACGAGGTGGCCAAGGTGAAGGTGACCATTGCCAAGGTTTACGCCAATAACATTCAGCAGCTGCTGCGTGGCGAAAAGCAGTACGGCTACCCCGAATACGACGAGGACGAGCCCCGCGAATCGAACACCGACGAAAACGGCGACTACATCGACCGCAGCTTTCAATATTATGATACCGAGAACATCGGCAACGTGCTGTCGGAGCGCACCATTTCTGTCGATGGACTGCCCAAGGAAGGCGGCCTGCGCTTGCTCAATCTCAACCTGAAAGACCTGGAATTTCAGGGGCCGATGAAGGGCCTGTACGTCATCCGCGTGCAGGATACCGAGCGGCAGTGGCTGCAGGTGAGCAAGCTGGTGGCTGTGACGGACCTCGGCCTCATCGTGAAGCAGGGCGCGACGGGCGGCACGGTGGTGTTCGCCAATTCCATCCGCACGGCCGAGCCGCTGGCGGGCGTGACGGTGAACCTCGTGAGCTCGAATAATCAGGTGATTGGCACGACCACGACGGACAAGTCCGGCGTGGCGCAGTTCGATTCGGCCGCCAGCATGAAGCGTTTCACGCTGGGCATGATTACCGCCGTGAAGGATGCCGATTTTTCCTTTCTGGATTTGACCAAAAGCCGGGTGGAAACTTCGCGGTTTGAGGTGGGCGGGCTGACCTCGAACGCGGCGCATTACCAGGCGTTTTTGTACGGCGACCGCAACCTGTACCGGCCCGGCGACACGGTGCGGACCAACACCGTTATCCGCACCGAGGACTGGAAAACCCCACCGTCGGGCCTGCCCATGAAAATCCGCCTACTGCTACCCAGCGGCAAGGAATACAGCAGCTTGCAGCAGAAGCTGAGCGCGGCGGGCAGCTTCGAAAGCCGCTTCATTCTGCCGCCCACCATCATGACGGGCCTCTACACGATGGAGGTGCTGACCGGCAACGACGTGCTGCTGACCTCGCGCCAAATCAGCGTCGAAGAATTCATCCCCGACCGCATGAAAGTGACCGTGACGGCCGCGCCCAAAACCGTAAAACCGGGCCAAGACGTGACGGCCAGCATCACGGCCGTGAACCTCTTCGGCCCGCCCGCCGCCGACCGCAAGTTTGAGGTCGAATTTTCGCTCAAGCAGAAGACCTTCGCCCCCAAGGGCTACGACGGCTACAGCTTCACCATGAACAGCGGCGAGCGGCGGCGCAGCACCAACGAGGACGGCGAAACCAGCAGCGAAAGCGCCCTCACCGCCCGCTTCGAGAAAACCGTGCGCGAAGGCACCACCGATGCCGCCGGCCACGGCACCGCCACCTACACCGTGCCCGGCTACCACGACCTCGGCACGCTGGAAGGCGTGGCCTTCGCCACGGTGTTCGACGAAACCGGCCGGCCCGTGAACCGCCTCGCCACCTTCGACGTGCAAACCCAGTCCACGATGTTCGGCATCGCTAACCTGCCCGACCTCATCAGCACCAAACAGCCCCTCACGGTGAAACTGCTGGCCCTCTCCCCCAACGGCCAGCCGGCCCTCGCGCCGGCCGAAATCAAAGTGGTGCGCCTGCTCTGGGAAACCGTATTGGAGCGCCAGGGCGGCCGCTACGTCTACAATTCGCAGCAGCGCGAGCAGACCATTCTCCGCCAGACGCGCTCCATCCGGGCGGCCACCAGCTTCAGCTTCACCCCCATCTACTCGGGCGAATACGAGGTGCGCGTGAGCCGACCGGGGGCCAGCAGCTACGTCACGCAACGGTTTTACGCCTACGGCTACGGCGATACCCAGGCCAACTCCTTCGAGGTGAACAACGAGGGCGAGGTGACCATTGAGGCCGACAAGCCCAAGTACGCCCCCGGCGAAACGGCCAACCTGCTGCTGAAATCGCCCTTCGCCGGCCGCATTCTGGTGACGGTGGAGCGGGCCAACGTGCTCGACCATTTCTACGTGACCACCGACGGCAAGGCGGCCGAGGTGAAAATCCCCATCAAAGCCGAGCACGTGCCCAACGTGTACGTGACCGCCACCGCCGTGCGCGCCCACACTGCCCAGGACCGCCTGCCCCTCACCGTGGCCCGCGGCTTCCTGCCCCTGACCGTGGAAAAGGCCGATTCGCGCCTCGCCGTGGCCATTGCCGCGCCGGCCGCCAGCCGCTCCCAAACCTGGCAAACCGTGGAAATCACCACCGCGCCCCGCGCCCAGCTCACCCTGGCCGTGGTGGACGAGGGCATTCTTCAGCTCAAAAACTACCAGACGCCCGACCCGCACGCCTACTTCTACCAGAAGCGCGCCCTCGAAGTGTCGGCCTTCGACGTGTACCCCTTCCTGCTGCCCGAACTCGGCACCAGCAGCAGCGGCGGCGATGCGGCCGACCTGCACAAGCGCACCAACCCCGTGCCCAACCGCCGCGTGAAACTGGTCTCGAAATGGAGCGGCGTGCTCACCGCCGACGGCGACGGCAAAGTGCGCTACCGGGTGCGCGTGCCGCAGTTCAGCGGGGCGCTCCGCATCATGGCCGTGGCCTACAAAGACGATGCCTTCGGCTCAGCCGAATTCACGATGAAGGTGGCCGACCCGGTGGTGATTTCCACGGCGCTGCCGCGTTTCATGAGCCCCGGCGACACGATTGACGTGCCCGTTACGCTGACGAATACGACGAATAAGACGCTCAAAGTTGCTGTAGGCTTCAGTTCCACAGGATTAGAGAGGAAACCTGTATCTATCTCAAAAATCAAAATCACATTCCCATATGGTTCATCTGGAAAAGAATTTAGAACAGTCGTCCGTGACTCTCCCAATTATGCGGAAGACTCTGCTTTTAGTGAGGTAACATTACTTCCAGGGAAAGAGCGCAGATTGGTATTCACCAGCATATATGCAAAATCAGTTGGCATCGCGAATGTGAGAATTGGCGCTAGACTAATCAACGGTAGTGTTATAATTGATAATAGCCCTACCAATCCTCCAAAATCAGGGCGAAACATAGCTGTAAAGGATGAGCGTACTGGTTCACGAGGGACATTCTCCGAAACCATTGAACTTCCAATTCGCCCCGCTGCCTCGCTCGAAAAGCGCACCGGCAGCGGCGTGATTGCCGGCGGGGCCACGCTCCTACTCAACCTGAAAACCGATTTCCTGCCCACCTCGCTCAGCAGTCGGCTGGTGGTGAGCCGCTCGCCGCTCACGGAGTTCAGCAAGGATTTGCGCTACCTGCTGCAATACCCCTACGGCTGCCTGGAGCAAACCGTGTCGGCCGCCTTCCCGCAGCTCTACTACGCCGATTTGGCGGCCACTTTGCAGCAGAAAACTGGTGCCGGCCCGAGAGCCCAGCGCTACAACCCCAACTACCACGTCCAGGAAGCCATCCGCAAGATTGAGGCGATGCAGCTCTACAACGGCAGCCTGAGCTACTGGCCGGGCGGTGACTACGACAACTGGTGGGCCACCGCCTACGCCGCCCATTTCCTGCAGGAAGCCCAGCAGGCCGGCTTCGCGGTGAATAAATCCGTGCTCGACAAGGTGCTGAAATACCTGGCCTTCCGCCTCAAAAAGCGCGAAACCGAGCCCTACCAGTATTTCGACGTCAGCAACATCGCCCGCCAGCGCACGATAGCCAGCAAGGAAATTGCCTACTCGCTCTACGTCCTCGCCCTGGCCGGCCGCCAGGACCCCGTGGCCATGAACTACTACCGCGCCAACCGCCCCCTGCTCACCGAAGACTCCCGGTTCTTGCTCGCCTGCACCCAGAGCCTGCTCGGCAACCAGCGCGCCTTCCGCGAGCTGCTGCCCACCAAGTTCGGCAGCGAGCGAGCCGCCCGGCGCGCCCTCGACGGCTCGTTCTACTCCCCCATCCGCGACGAAGGCCTCATCCTCAACGCCCTCGTCAGCACCGACCCCAACAACCCGCAAATCCCCGGCATCGCCCGCCAGCTCAGCCGCCAGATGAAGCAGGCCTACTGGCTCAGCACCCAGGAAAGCGCCTTCGCCCTCCTCGCCCTCGGCAAAATAGCCCGCCAGAACGCCCGCAGCACCGCCACCGCCACCCTCTTCATCGACGGCAAACCAGCCGGCAACTTCGACGGCAAAGACCTCACCCTGCGCAACGTAGCCAATCGCAACGTCAGCATCCGCACCACCGGCAAAGGCAGCCTCTACTACTTCTGGGAAACCGAAGGCATCTCCGCCAGCGGCCAGGTGAAGGAAGAAGACGCCTACCTGAAAGTCCGCCGCCAGTTCCTGAACCGCGACGGCGTGCCGCTGGGCACCCCCACCTTCCGCCAAAACGACTTAGTGGTAGTGCGCATCAGCATCGAAGCCGGCGATGCAGCGGGTGAAGTGAAGAACGTAGCCATCACCGACCTGCTCCCGGCGGGGTTGGAAATTGAGAACCCGCGCATCGGGGCATTACGCGAGCTGGCTTGGGCGAAGGATGCCGCCACGCCCGATTACCTGGACGTGCGTGATGACCGGATTAATATGTTTACGACGGCCACGGGCAAGCCAAAGCACTTTTATTATTTGTGCCGTGCCGTGTCGAAGGGCACCTTCAAGCTGGGGCCGGTGAATGCGGATGCGATGTATAATGCGGATTACCACAGTTACAATGGAGCGGGAACGGTGCGCGTGCGGTAGTGCGCTAGCGTGGCGCCTCACCCCCGGCCCCTCTCCGAAAAGGAGAGGGGAGCCTGACAATTTCTATTAGGAGCATCTCCGGTGCCCCCTCTCCTTTTCGGAGAGGGGGTCAGGGGGTGAGGCGCCCGTCAAGCCTGCTTCAGCGTCAATTTTAATAGTTCGAAAAATAATGAAACACCTTCTGTTCCTTTGCTTGATTGCTGTAGTTGAAGCAAACAGCCCAGCACCACTGCCCCGGAACGCGCCTGATGGCCTGGCATGGCAGCAGCTCGCTCCAGGCCTGGCACTGGGCGAATACACACCCGCGAAAAAATCCGGGATAGGCGATTCCAAAATCACCGTTATTCGCATCGACCCGAAGCGCTACACCTTCCGCCTGATGGAATCGGCCCGATTTAAAAACCAGCGCCGCACGGCCGCCCAATGGTGCCAGCAGGAAAAGCTGATTGTCTGCATCAATGCCGGCATGTACGAGCCCGATGGGCGGAACGTGGGCTACATGCGCAGCCACAAGTTCGTGAACAACGCGGTATTCAACGCGGATAACTGCCTCCTGGCTTTCAGCCCCATCGATAGCCTGCGGCCCGAAATCAAGCTGATAGACCGGGGCTGCGCGGCCGATTGGGAGCAACAGGCCCAATGCTACCAATCGGTTTCGCAAAGCATCCGCATGATAGACTGCCATCGGAGGAATACCTGGGCGCAACAACCCAAAAAATGGAGCTCGGCGGTGTGGGGCATAGACAAAGACGGGCAGGCGCTGATGATATTTTGCCGCTCGCCCTACACCATGCACGACTATGCGGACATTCTCCTGCAATCGCCGCTTAACATTCAGCAAGCCATGTATTTGGAGGGCGGTCCGGAGGCCAGTCTGTATGTAAAAAGTGGCCGCACTGAGCGCAACCTGGTCGGCAGCTACGAAACCGACTTCAATGAAAACGACGATTCGCGGGAAGCTTTTGCGCTGCCTAACGTCATCGGCATCGTGAGGAAATGAGCATTCAACCCCGCATCAGCCCAGCGAGTAGCCGCTTCAGCAAAGAGGTCTTGTCGAGACTGGCGCGTCCGGCAACACGCTGGACAGTTGCTGGACTGATGGGGCTGCTGCTGCTACTGCTTGCCCTCGACCAGCTATTCCCTCTGCCGCCCGCGCCGCGCTACTCCCCCATTGTGCTGGCCGCTGACGGCAGCGTCCTCCACGCCTTCCTGAACCCCACGCAGAAGTGGCGCATGAAAACCGAGCTCGCGGAAATAACGCCGGCTTTGCAGCAAGCTATTATCCAGAAAGAAGACCGGTATTTCCGCTACCATTTCGGCGTCAATCCGCTGGCAATAATGCAGGCGGCGGGGCGGAATATCTTCAAAAAAGGCCGCACCACCGGGGCCAGCACCATCACCATGCAGGTGGCCCGGCTCTTGGAACCAAAGGAGCGCACCTTCGGCAACAAGCTGCTCGAAATGCTGCGCGCCACGCAACTGGAAGCCCATTACAGCAAGGCCGAAATCCTGCAGCTCTACCTGAACCTGGTGCCCTATGGCGGCAACATCGAAGGTGTGAAATCGGCGGCGCTGCTCTACTTCCAGCAGCCACCCGATTACCTCTCGCTGGCCCAGACGGTGACGTTGGCTATTATTCCCAACCAGCCGCGTGTGCTGGTGCTGGGCAAAAACAACGCATTGATTTTAGCGGAAAGAAACCGCTGGCTGCGGCAGTTTCAGCAGCAGCACCTGTTTCCGAAGCAGGATATTGAAGATGCCATCAACGAGCCGCTCGACGTGCAGCGCTACGCCGCCCCCACGCTGGCTCCGCACCTGGCGCGCCGGCTGGTGTCGCAGTTTCCCAACTTGCCCATCATCCATTCCGCCCTCCGGCGCGCCCCGCAAGCAAAAGCCGAGGACTTAACCAAAAACTACGTGCGCCGCCTGCGCGAACTGGGCATTTCGCAGGCCGCCGTGCTGGTCGTGAATAACCGCACCCGCGCCGTGGAAGCCTACGTGGGCTCGGCCGATTTTGCCGATGCGGTCAGCAGCGGGCAGGTCGATGGCGTGCGGGCCGTCCGCTCGCCAGGCAGCACGCTGAAGCCATTTTTATATGCGCTGGCCGTGGACCGAGGCATTGTGACGCCGAAGCTGAAGCTGCCCGACGTGCCCACCAATTTCAGCGGCTTCCGGCCCGAGAACTTCGACAAAAGCTGTGCCGGCGAAGTGACCGTGGAGCGCGCCCTGACCTACTCCCTCAACATCCCCGCCGTGCGTGTACTGGCCGACGTGGGCGTGCCCGTCTTCACCGATAAGCTGCGGGCGGCCGGTTTCAAAAGCGTGGCCAAAGCAGCGCCGCGCCTGGGCCTCAGTACAATTCTGGGCGGCTGCGGAGCCACGCTGGAGGAGCTGACGGGTCTGTACGCCGCGCTGGCCGATGGTGGGCAATACGCACCGCTGACGCTGGTGCTTAATGAGGAATTGAAGCGTAAGTCAACAGCAGCGTCTTCAGCCCCGAAGGCTCATGCCCAAAATTCTTCATTCCTCATTCCTCATTCTTCATTAATAAGCCCCGCCGCCGCCTTCCTCATCACCGACATCCTCGCCCAGCGCACCCGGCCCGACCTGCCGATGGGCTACCAAAACAGCCGCCACCTCCCCAAAATCGCCTGGAAAACCGGCACCAGCTACGGCCGTCGCGATGCCTGGAGCATCGGCTACAACCAAGATTACACCATCGGCGTGTGGGTGGGCAATTTCAGCGGGCAGGGCAGCCCCGCCCTCACCGGGGCCGACGTAGCCTCGCCCCTACTCTTCGACCTCTTCAATACGCTGGCTTACAACTCGCCCAACCGCTGGGCCGTGCCGCCGGCCACGCTCGATTTCCGGCTGGTGTGTGCCGAAACTGGCCTCGTGCCCGGCGAGCATTGCCCCAACCAACTCATCGACTATTATCTGCCCGGCACTTCCTCGGCCCGGCGCTGCGAGCATCAGAAAGAAAGCCTGATTTCGGCTGATGGCATGATTTCCTATTGCCGGGCATGCGTGCCGGCAGCAGGTTTTAGGCGGCAATTATTCCCTAACCCGCTGCCGGAAGCACTGGCGTTTCGGGAGGCGCAGGGGCTACCATCCAGCCGACTGCCGCCGCACAACCCAGCTTGCCAGCTGGTGCGCGGCACCGACGGCGGCGCGGGCGCAGCCCTGGCCATCACCTCCCCGCTCGACCATGCCGAGTACGTGCTCGACCGCCATGACCGGCAGCAGATGCTGCTCAGCTGCGCGGCGGGCAGCGAGGTACGCCAGGTGTTTTGGTACGTGAACGACCGGTTTCTGCGCGCCGCTTCGGCCACCGAGCGGGTGTTCTTCCGCCCGCCCAGCGGCACGGTCAAAATTTCCTGCGCCGACGACCACGGGCGCAACGTGGACATTCAGCTACAGGTGGCCGAGTTGTAGCCGGTGGCCACACGGCGGGTTCATACGCACTTCAGAAAAGGGCGCTTTTTTGCACGCTGCTTCACTCCCTTACTCAAGCGTATGGCCCTTCTGGTGCTTGTCCGGCACGGCGAATCGACGGCGAATCTGGCGAATGTTTTCACGGGCTGGCTCAACGTGGCCCTGAGCCCCAAGGGCGAGGAAGAAGCCCGCGCGGCGGCCGAAAAGCTGCGCGGCTTTCACTTCGATGCCGCGTATAGCTCCGACCTGCTGCGGGCCGAGCGCACGCTCGACCTGATAGTAGCGCGGCCGGCCTGGGCCACTATTCCGGTGCACCACGTTTGGGCCCTGCGCGAGCGCATGTACGGCGACCTGCAGGGCCTGAACAAGGCGGAAACTGCCCTGAAGTACGGGCAGGCGCAAATTGACATTTGGCGGCGCAGCTACGCCGTGGCCCCGCCCGGCGGCGAAAGCCTTCAGCAAACCCAGGAGCGGGTGGTAAAATTCTACGAAGCGGAAATTGTGCCGCAGCTGCGGGCGGGCCGCAATATTCTCATCGTGGCGCACGGCAACACGCTGCGGGCGCTGCGCATGTACCTGGAGCAGCTCACGCCCAAACAGGTCGAGTCGCTGGAAATCGTGACCGGTGGTATTTGCGTCTACCAATTTGATGCGCAGCTGAAGATTCAGGAGCTGCGGACGCTGTAGCCGCGCCAGCCCCGGTGCGCATGAACGTAACGTGAACCCAGTGAAAAGAGTAAGCTGGCAGATACCGGCCGGGGATGGTGCCCTGGCCACTCCGCACCCCCTTTTCTTCGCTTATGGGCCCCCAGTTTCTTTTTGCTACCGGTATCGAAAACAGCAACCCCACCATCCAAAACGGCAAATTCCGGGTGGATGAGTTGGAGAAATGCAACCACTACCGGCTCTGGCAGAAAGACTTTGACTTGGTCGACGAGCTGGGCATCAAGTTTTTGCGTTACGGGCCGCCCATCCACACCACGTTTTTGGGTCCGGGCAAATACGATTGGTCGTTTGCCGATACGACGTTTCAGGACCTGCTGCGGCGCAACATCGCCCCCATCGTGGACCTGTGCCACTTCGGCGTGCCCGACTGGATTGGCAACTTCCAGAACCCGGAGTTTCCGGAATTTTTCGCGCAATACGCCCGGGCGTTTGCGCAGCGGTTTCCGTGGGTGCAGCTCTACACGCCGGTGAACGAGATGTACATCTGCGCGCAGTTTTCGGCCCGCTACGGCTGGTGGAACGAGCAGCTGACCGGCGACCAGCCGTTTGTGACAGCGCTCAAATACATTGTGAAAGCCAACGTGCTGGCCATGAAAGCCATTCTGGAAGTGCGGCCCGATGCCGTGTTTATTCAGAGCGAGTCGTCGGAGTATTTCCACGCCGAAAACCCGGCGGCCATCGGCCCGGCCGAAATCATGAACGCCGAGCGGTTTCTCTCGTTGGACTTGAATTACGGCCGCCGCGTGAATTCGGAGATGTACGAGTTTCTGCTCGACAACGGCATGACCCGCGACGAGTACCACTTTTTCCTGCAAAACAAGATGAAGCGGCACTGCATCATGGGCAACGACTATTACTACACCAACGAGCACCGCGTGGCGGCCGACGGCAGCACCCGTGCGTCGGGCGAGATTTTTGGCTACCACGTCATCACCTCGCAGTACCACGACCGCTACCGCCTGCCCGTGATGCACACCGAAACCAACATCTGGCAGGGCCCCAACGGCGACGAAGCCGTGAACTGGCTCTGGAAAGAGTGGGCCAACGTGCTGCGCGTACGCAACGACGGCGTGCCGATGGTGGGCTTCACCTGGTATTCGCTCACCGACCAGGTGGACTGGGACACTGCCCTGCGCGAAAACAACGGCCGCCTGAACCCCGTGGGCCTCTACGACCTCGACCGCAACATCCGGCCCGTGGGCACGGCCTACAAGCAGCTTATCGCCGACTGGGACCAGGTGCTGCCCGCCCAAAGTGTGTGCCTGCAAGTGCCCGTGGTGATGCCCCAGGAAAGCAACGAAGCCTGGGCCAAAGAACAAAAAGCCGACGTGAAAGCCGCCAGCGCCGATAAATCGACGGACCAGGCTAATTCGACAACTGTTGACGCGGCGTAATCCACATTGTCATCCTGAGCGCAGCGAAGGACCTTCTCACGTAAGAACAGTCCGCCGTAAATCAATCGGTTCAAACGTGACAAGGTCCTTCGCTGCGCTCAGGATGACAGCCGTTTTTTAATCCATTCCTTCTCTCCCTCATCATCCTCCCCCATGACTCTTCGCTTTCAAGATAAAGTCGTCCTCATCACCGGCGGTGCCAGCGGCATTGGCCTGGCCGCGGCCAAGCGCGTTGCCTCCGAAGGCGCCCGGGTGGTACTGGCCGACTACAACCAGGCCAACCTCGACGCCGCCGTGCCCGAAGTGAAAGCCGCCGGCGCGCCCGACGTGCTGGCCAGCCTCTGCAACGTGGCCGTCGAAGCCCAAGTGGCCACCACCGTGGCCGTGACGCTGGCCCGTTTTGGCCGCCTCGACGCCGTGGTGAACAACGCCGGCCTCATGCAGTTCAAAGCCCTGGAAGAGCTGACCGGCGACGACTGGCTGCGCATTCTGAACGTGGATTTGCTGGGCGCATTCTACTTCACCAAGCAGGCGTTTCTGCACATGAAGCCGGGCGGCAGCATCGTGAACGTGGCCAGCATTCACGCCATCGAAACCAGCCCACTGGTGGCGCCCTACGCGGCGGCCAAAGCGGCTATGCTTTCGCTCACCCGCTCGTCGTCGCTCGAGGGCAAAGCCAAGGGCATCCGCACCAACGTCATTCTGCCCGGCGCCATCGACACGCCCATGCTTTGGGACAATCCCAACGTGAAGTCCGGCGTTGAAGTCATCAACAAAGCCGATGTGGGCAAACCCGAAGACGTGGCCGCCCTCATTGCTTACCTCGCGTCGGATGATGCGGCATTTGTGCAAGGCGCTGAAATTCGGGTGGATGGAGGCCGACTCGACCGGCTCTGATGCCCCGCCGACACATCCGGCACGCCGCTTGCATTGCAGGGCTTACCGGCCCTTTCCAGCCGGATTTACGCCGCTATGAAAACTTCCGCTTTCGTTATTTTACTGCTCCTGTCGCTCAGTTCGCTCAGCGCCTCGGCCCAGTTTCGCCTGTCCGACCTCAAAAATATTCTTACCAAGCCGGCGGGCACCAGCACCTCCACTGGTAGCAGCATCGGCGGCCTCAGCAGCACCGAAGCGGCCAGTGGCCTCAAGGAAGCGCTGCTGCAAGGCATCGGCAAAGGTGCCGACCAGGCCTCGCAAACCGATGGGTTTTACCTCAATCGTCTCATCCGCATCCCCTTCCCGCCCGATGCCCAGCGCGTAGCCAATACGTTGCGCAGCATCGGCCTGGGCAGCCAGGTCGATAAGTTCGAGCTGAGCTTAAACCGCGGCGCCGAAGATGCCGCCCGCAGTGCCAAGCCCATCTTCATCTCGGCCATCAAAAGCCTCACGTTTTCGGACGTGTGGAACATCCTGACCGGCCAGAAAGACGCCGCCACGCAGTTCCTGAAGCGCACCACCTCCACGCAGCTGGTGTCGGCCTTCTCGCCCATCATGCAGAAAAGCCTCGACCAAGTGGGTGCCACGCGCTACTACACCCAGCTGGCCACGACTTACAACCAAATTCCGCTGGTGCAGAAAGTCCAGCCCGACCTCAACCAGTACGCCACCGGCAAGGCCGTCGATGGCCTCTTCACGCTCATCGCCCAGGAAGAAGCCAACATCCGCGAAAACCCCGTGGCCCGCACCACCGAACTGCTGCGCCGCGTATTCGGCAGCCGCAGCTAGGGGTGGAACTGCGATAAAAGAACGGTCATGCTGAGCTTGTCGAAGCATCTCTACCGCAGCGGTAATCTGATTTATTACTGCACGCGAGATGCTTCGACTGCGCTCAGCATGACGGTCTGTTTTGCCACATCGACCTAAATAGTGGCGTATGTTTGCGGCCCTTTCATCGCAACCATACGCCATATTTTTATGCCCTCTCTTACCATTCGAAGCCTTGCCGAACTCGAAGCCCACGCCGGCCAGGAGCTGGGCGTGTCCGAGTTGCACACCATCACGCAGGAGCAGATTAATCAGTTTGCCGCCGCCACGCTCGATTTCCAGTGGATTCACACCGACGCGGCGCGGGCCGAGGCCGAGTCGCCGTTCAAGGCCACCATTGCCCACGGCTACCTCACGGTTTCGCTCCTACCCTATTTGTGGCAGCAGATTGTGGCCATCGAGAACCTGAAAATGCAGGTGAACTACGAAATCGAAAGCCTGCGCTTCAACCAGGCCGTGACAGTGAACAGCCAAGTGCGCCTGCGGGCCGCGCTGCTATCGGTGGCCAATTTGCGCGGCATCGCAAAGGCGCGCGTGGGCGTGACGCTGGAGATTGAAGGGCAGAAAAAACCGGCCTACACGGGTGTGGTCACGTTCCTGTATCACTTCCTAAGCTAGAGCGCAGCGGTTAAAAGGAGGGAGCGGAGTTTCGCAAAGCATAATACCTCTGCGAAACTCCGCTCCCTCCTTTTAACCGCTGCGCGAAAATCAGGCGGCTTCCTCCGGCACTTCATCCCCGGCGTACACCGGCTCCATGTCCTTTTCCTCGTCCTCGGTAAACAGCCGCGAGCGAATGAGAAACCGCACGCCGAGCGGAATTTCCAGCGAGAAGCTGGCGCCGCGGCCCTTCACCACATCCACCGTGAGCTGGGTGTGCTTCCAGTACTCGAACTGACTGGCACTCATGAAAAAGTCGCAGCCGTGGATGCGGCCCAGCCAGGTGTCGTTGCCGCCCACCCGAAACTCGCCCTTGGCGAAGCACATGGGCGAGGAGCCGTCGCAGCACCCGCCACTCTGGTGAAACATGAGCGGGCCGTGCTCGTCGCGGAGCAGGTCGATGGTGGCTTCGGCGGCTTGGGTAACGAGGACGCGGGGCGTGGGCATGGGCGAGAGTTGGTGTTGGTTTACCGCTTGCGGCGGAACGTGTAGGTAATGCCCGTGCGCTCTTCGTACACCAGCACTTCTTTGTCGGGCGCAACGGTGCCCGAACCAAGGCGGCTGCGCCACTCGTAGGCTAATTGCCGGTCGGCATCCCAGTAGTGGTGCAAGTTGCCGGCGCTGACAATGCTCTTTTGCAACGCATTGGGCATGCGGTCCACTTTTGGCGGCTCGTCGAATGGCGTGGCTTCGGGCAGCGGTTCGAATTTCTCTGTTTTCCAGTCGGGGTTTTTAGCTCCCGGCACGGGCAGTAGCTGGGCCTGAACGGCAGCGGCGCTCCCGCTCAGCGCGAAGAGTACGAACAGACTTTTCATAGAGCTGGCGCAATAATTTCTCATCAAGACGCGCGACGTTGGAAAAGGATGCTTATTCCGTAACGATTTAAATCAGAACGCCATGCTGAGCTTGTCGAAGCATCTCTACCGCAACACTAATCCAATCGAAAGGATTACTTCGGCACGCGAGATGCTTCGGCTACGCGCAGCATGACGTTCTATTTTTCATCCGGCGCAAGCTGAAGCGTGCGCTATTTCAGGGCCTAGAAAAAGCCCAGGGGCTTCTGGCTGTAGCTGATGAGCATGTTCTTGTTCTGGCGATAGTGCGAGAGCATCATCTTGTGGTTTTCGCGGCCAAAACCGGAGGCTTTGTAGCCGCCGAAGGGCGCGCCGGCCGGGTAATCGTGGTAGCAGTTCACCCACACGCGGCCGGCCTGAATGGCGCGGGGCACCTGGTACAGCTCGTGGGCGTCGCGCGTCCACACGCCGGCGCCGAGGCCGTAGAGCGTGTCGTTGGCAATTTCGATGGCTTCCTCCACGGTTTTGAAGGTGGTGACGGACACCACCGGGCCGAAGATTTCCTCCTGGAAAATGCGCATCTTGTTGTGGCCCCGGAACATGGTGGGCTGGATGTAGTAGCCGTCGGCCAGGCCGCTGTCTTCGTGCACGTGGGCTTCGCCGCCCACCAGCACTTCGGCCCCTTCGGCCTTGCCGATTTCGAGGTAGCTTAAGATTTTCTCGTATTGGTCGTTCGAGGCCTGGGCGCCCATCATCGTGTTCATGTCGAGCGGGTTGCCGAGCTTGATGGCTTTCACGCGCTCTATCACGCGGGCAATAAACTCGTCGTAGATGTCTTCCTGAATGAGCATCCGCGAGGGGCAGGTGCAGATTTCGCCCTGGTTCAGGGCAAACATCACGGCGCCTTCGATGGCCTTGTCGAGGAAGTCGTCGTCGGCATCCATCACCGATTTGAAGAAGACGTTCGGCGACTTGCCGCCCAGCTCCATCGTCACCGGAATGAGGTTTTCCGAAGCGTACTGCATGATGAGGCGGCCGGTGGTCGTCTCGCCCGTGAAGCTGGCCTTCTGGATGCGCGGCGACGAGGCCAGCGGCTTGCCGGCTTCGAGGCCGAAACCGTTCACCACGTTAATCACGCCGGCGGGCACCAGGTCCTGAATCAGCTCCATGAGCACCATGATGCTAGCAGGCGTCTGCTCGGCGGGCTTCATCACTACGGTGCAGCCGGCGGCAATGGCAGGCGCCAGCTTCCAGGTGGCCATCAGCAGCGGGAAGTTCCAGGGAATAATCTGGCCGATGACGCCCAGTGGCTCCTGAATATTCATCGACACGGTGCTGCTGTTCAGCTCGGTCACGTTGCCTTCCTCGGCCCGAATCACGCTGGCGAAGTAGCGGAAGTGGTCGATGACCAAGGGCATGTCGGCGTAGGTGGTTTCGCGCAGGGGCTTGCCGTTCTCGACGCATTCCACGGCGGCGAGGTGGGCGAGGTTTTCCTCGATGCGGTTGGCAATTTTGTTGAGGATGTTGCTGCGCTCGGTGGCCGAGGTTTTGCCCCAGGTCTGGAAAGCTTCGTGGGCGGCGTCGAGGGCCAACTCGATGTCTTCCTTGGTGCTGCGGGCCACTTTGGTAAAGGCCTTGCCGTCGATAGGCGACGGGTTTTCGAAGTACTGGCCCTTGACCGGCGCTACCCATTTACCGCCGATGAAGTTGTCGTAGTGTGATTTGAACTGGGGGCGGGCCACCACGGTGGTGGTTTCTTCTAAGGTTTCAGCCATGGCTTTGTTTGAATGGGAATTTGGTGAACGAGAGACGTTGTAAAGGTCCCTTTTTTCCTCGCCGAATGGTTGTGGTATTATCGCAAAGAGTGCTAAAATTGTCGCAACTTGCCATACCATCTCCGTGTTGCGAGTGTGTACTCCCTCACCTCACCTGCTTCTGTTATGCCCACCCGCGTCCATTTGCCTACTGCCGTTGCGCCGCTCGCGCTGGAACGCCTGCATTCCTTGGTCGAAAACCGGACGGTATACAACCTGGCGGGCTTCGAGTTGAACGTGTTCGAAACGCACCGCGCCGCCCTCCGCGTGCCACTGCGCCTCGAAGGCCTGGCCCTGACCACCATGCTGCGCGGCAAGAAAGTGATGCACCTGCCCGGCCGCGAGGCGTTCGACTACCTGCCCGGCGAAAGCGTGGTAGTGGACAAGGACGAGTTGATGGAAATCGACTTCCCCGACGCCTGCCTCTGCCAGCCCACGCAGTGCCTGGCCGTGGCCATTGCGCCGGATACTATTCGCCACACGGTAGACTTACTGAACGAGCGGTACCCCAAAGCCGAACCGCACCAGCCCTGGGCCATCGAAGGCCCCGAATACGCCCACCTCACCAACACCCCCGAGCTGACTGACACGCTGGGCCGCCTGGTGGCCGTGTCGCGCACTTCCGATATCAACAAGGACGTGCTGGCCGGCTTCACGCTCCAGGAACTGTTGGTGCGCCTGATGCAGACGCAGGCCCGCCAGCTCATTTTCCACGACTACGCCCGGCACCTCACCACGCACCGCTTTGCCGCCGTGGTGGGCTACATCAAAGACCATCTTTCCGAAAATCTGACCATCGACAAGCTCAGCGCGCTGGCCTGCATGAGCAAGGCCACGTTCTTCCGGGTATTTAAGCGCGAGTTTGGCATTACGCCGGTCGAGTTCATCATCCGGGAGCGGCTGGGCGAGGCCAAACGACTGCTGCGCCACCCGCTGGCGAGTGTGGCGGAAGTGTGCCTGCGGGCGGGCTTTAACAACCTGTCGTATTTCCAGGCGCTGTTTAAGAAATACGAGGGCATGACGCCGGGGGCCTATAAGAAGCAGCTGGCGGCGTAGGCAGGCGCCGTGGCGCGTTCCTACGTTGAACGACATCTCGCCAACCCAAGCAATTCAACCCAATCACGCCATGCGCCGAACGCGCCGTGGCGCGTTCCTACCATTATGGCGTATAAGGACCAGAAGCAATACCGGCTGCCGACGCATAATTATGGCCGGAGCGGCGTGTATTTCATCACCATCTGTGTCCAGAACCGCATTCCGGCTTTTGGCAGCATCGAAAACGGACGGTTAACGCTTTCGCCGATTGGCGAAGCAGTGAGCCGCAGTTGGCAGGAAATACCAAAGCATTACCCCGTGGCGCGCTTGGACCAATGGGTCATCATGCCCGACCATTTTCATGGATTGCTGATTCTCAAACCGAATAAAAATGATGCCCTAGACAAACAGGAAGATGCCACGCCAGCCGGCCGGCGCCCTCTGCGTCCGGCTTCGGTGCCTGCCATCATCAATCAGTTTAAAGGCAGCGTAAAACGCTGGTGCAACCAGCATGGATACGAGGACTTTTCCTGGCAGCCCCGCTACCACGACCACATCGTACGAAACGCCAACGCCTTGGGCAACATCCGACAATATATCATTCGCAACCCCGAAGAATGGGACCCCACCAAAACGGATTGGTAGGAACGCGCCATGGCGCGTTCGGCGCATGGCGTGATTGGGTTGAATTGTTTGGGTTGGCCGAGATGCCGTTCAACGATTGAACGAGCCGTGGCGCCTGCCTAAAACACCACGCTGTACGGCACATCGGCTAGCCCGCGCAGGTCCTCGTGCAGCTCCACGCCCAGGATTTCGTGCACGTTGGCCCGAATGCGGTTGGCCATTTGGGTAAGCGGGAGGTCGTTACTGTCTTTGCCGAAGGGGTCTTCGATTTCGTCGCCAATCATTTCCACGCCCAGCAGTGCGTAGGCCCCAAACATGGTGATGGGCACCGTGAGCCACTCGTAGGTATCGAGCAGGTTGAAGGGCATGGTAAGAATGAATACCGTGACAAAACCCTTGATGAAATAGCTGTAGGAGAAAGGAATGGGCGTGTTTTTAATGCGCTCGCAGCCGCCGGCCACGTCGAGCAGGGCCTCGTGGTGCCGCTGAATGGTAATGAGGTGCGTGGGCAGAATGAACTCTTCGCGCAGCAGCTGCTCGTAGAATTCCTGCAGCATGGCGGCCAGGCGCGAGGGCACGTGCCGCACGGTTTGCAAATGCTCGACGAAACCGGGCTCGATGGGTTCGAGCTTTTCGAACCGCACGCCTTTGCGCAGGTGGCCGTCGAGGGCAATGGGAAAGTTGGAAAGCAGCCGGGCGAGGTAGGTGCGCGAGGCGTAGTCGTCGGCCGGCAGGCGGGCGTGGAGCAGGCCGGCCAGGTTGCGGCAGTTGTTGGTGAGCTGGCCCCAGAGGCGGCGCCCTTCGTAAAATCGGTCGTAGGCCGTGTTGGTGCGGAAGGCCAGCAGCAAGCTCAGCAGGATGCCCAGAAACGAGAAAAACTCCTTATCGACGGCCACGTTCATGCGCTCGAAGCGAATGACCAGGGCCGTGACAATGGTGGCGTAAGCCCCCACCCACAGCACCCGCTTCAGCAGCAGGCGAATGATGCCCGAAGAACGCAGGTGACGCAGGGCCTCCCACCAATCGGTCGATTTGTAGACAATCATGAGCGCAGGCGGCGCGGCTTGGTACCGAGCCAGCGCGGCTAAAATTACGCTTCGGAATATTGGATAGCCGTCACCTCCACCACCTCTTCCTGCGAACCGAGCTTCAGCGCAACTTGCTGCTTGAGTTTGGCGCCCTGCACGGCCCGGGCAATGGGCGCCACGAAGGCGACTTTGCCCAGCGCCACATCGGCTTCATCGACGCCGACAATGGTGAATTTGCGCTCGAAACCTACTTTTCCGCCGCGCACCGTGCGCAATGTGACGGTGGCGCCGAAGCGCACTTCCTTAGGCGGCTGGCCGGAGGGGTCTACCACTTTGGCGCTGCCGAGGCGCTCGGTGAGCAGGGCAATGCGGCCATTGTAGAAAGACAATTGATGGGTGCGGTCGGTGTCGTTGTCGCGGTTGGCTTCGGCCTGGGCGCGCTCGGCTTCGAGGGTGGCCAGTTCGGCGCGCAACAGCTCCAGGCCCCGGGGCGTGACGTAGTTGGGCGTACCCGGCGGCAGGGCCGCGCGGGGCGGAATGATGGGCGGCGTCTGCGCGTCGTCTTCTTTAACAAAACCTCGGCTCATGCTGGGTAAAACGCAGGCTCGCGGGCGGAGTTGCCCCAAACCCAGTGCCGCATTTGCACGCACTCAAGTGCAACCATCGGATGGTTTAAGCGGTTGGAGGAAACCTGTACCCCGCCCGCGCCGTGCGCGGCCTTTCCATTCATGTCCAACGCAGCTATCGAAAATCAAACCCTTTCGGCCACCCCGGCCCACCGCCCGGCCCCGGTTTTAAGCAATGCCCTGGTTTGGCTCATGGCCCTCACCTGTGGGCTGGTGGTGGCCAATATCTACTACAACCAGCCGCTGCTGGCCGCCATTGGCCGCACTTTCCACCTCTCAGACAGCAGCGCCAGCCTGGCGGCCACGGCCACGCAGGTGGGCTACACCCTGGGCATGCTGTTTGTGGTGCCGCTGGGCGACATGCTGGAGCGCAAGCGCCTGATGCTGCTGATGCTACTGGGCGCGGCCGGGGCCATGGCGCTGGCGGCGTGGGCGCCCACGTTTGCGCTATTGGCGGCGGCCAGCGTGCTCATTGGCATCCTGTCGGCGGTGCCGCAGCTGCTGGTGCCCATGGCCGCGCACCTGGCGCCCGAGGCCGAACGCGGCCGCGTGGTGGGCCGCGTCATGAGCGGGCTGCTCATCGGCATTCTGCTCTCGCGCACCATCAGCGGCTACGTGGGGGCGCACCTGGGGTGGCGGGCCATGTTCGAAATCGGGGCCGGGCTGATGGTGGCGCTCGTGGCCCTGCTGGCCTGGCAACTGCCCACCGACCAGCCCTCTTTCCCGGGCACTTATGCTTCGCTGATGAAATCGCTGGGCACGCTCATTTGGGAGCAGCCGGCGCTGCGGCGGGCGGCGCTGGTGGGGGCGTTTTTGTTTGCGGCTTTCAGCGTGTTCTGGACCACGCTGGCGTTTTACCTCGAAGGGCCGCGCTTCCACTACGGTTCCGATGTGGCGGGTTTCTTTGGCCTGATTGGGGCCTTTGGCGCACTGGCCGCCCCGCTCGCCGGCAAAACAGCCGATACGCGCGGTTCAGACTACACTGTTCGGCTGGGCATTGTGCTGGCGCTGGTGGCGTATGCCGTGCTGGGCGTTGGCGGGCTGTATGTGGCCGGGCTGGTGGTGGGCGTCATCGTGCTCGATGTGGGCGTGCAGGCGGCGCACATCTCCAATCAGTCGCTCATTTTCTCGCTGGTGCCCGAGGCCCGCAGCCGCCTCAACACGGTGTACATGACCGGTTACTTCACGGGCGGCTCGCTGGGCTCCGTCCTCGGCGGCTTGGCCTGGACGCACGCCGGCTGGTCCGGCGTGTGCCTGCTGGGGGCAGCCCTCGCCGGCGCAGCGTTTTTGGTGAGCCGGTTTTATGGGCGTGGCCATTAGCTGGCAGGAAGCATTAGACGTCGTTTAGGAAGGCGGCAAAATCAAGCAAAACGTCATGCGGAACTTGTCAAAGCACCTCTCCCGCAGCAGCATTTATTTACTTCTGCAGTAGAGATGCTTCGACTCCGCTCGGCAGGACGGCCTGCTTCCTGAACAAATCCTTTCTATAACTCTATTGCCGTCTGTACATTATTCCGCCGCAGACAACCGCTCCACACAGGTTTTCAAGCTTGCGCGCCAGTGCGGAATGGCCACGCCCAGTGCGGCTTTAATTTTCGTCTTGTCCATCACCGAAAACGGCGGACGCGTAGCCTTTGTGGGGTATTCGCTGGTGCGAATGGGCGTGGTCTTTACCGAAATTCCGCTCAGTTCGAAGATGGCCGTGGCGAAGTCGTACCACGAAGTCAGGCCTTCGTTGCTGTAGTGGTAGAGGCCGTAGGCTGTGCTTCCGGTTTCGATAATGGTCAGAATAACGCCGGCCAAATCGATGGCGTAGGTGGGCGTGCCCACCTGGTCCCAGATGACGCGCAGCTCGTCGCGTTCGCGCCCCAGCTTCTGCATCGTTTTCACGAAGTTGCCCGCAAATTCGGAGTAGAGCCAGCTGGTGCGCAGGGTGAAATACCGGTCCGTGAGCGGCGGAATTACCTGCTCGCCTTCCAGCTTGGTGAGGCCGTAGGCGCTGATGGGTGCTGTTTCGTCGGTTTCGGTCAGGGGCTGGTTGCCGGTGCCGGCAAACACAAAATCGGTCGAAATCTGAATGAGTACCGTGCCGTGCTCGCCGCACAGCCGGGCCAGGTTTTCCACGCCGTCGCGGTTGATTTTGCGGGCCAGGTCCAGCTCGTCCTCGGCCTTGTCTACGGCCGTGTACGCGGCGCAATTGATGACATAAGCCGGACGGTATTGGGCAAACAAGGCTTGCAGCCCGGCCACATCCAGGATGTTGGCCTGCGCTTCGGGCAGAAACTCCAGGCCGGCCGTTTTTCTTTCCTGCGCCACGTGCGCCAGGCACTGCCCCAACTGCCCGGAGGCTCCAAAAATCAATATCGTGTCCATGTACGGGGTGCTTTGCATGCGGTGGGTTTACGGCGCAAGTTAGCCACGGCCGCTTTGCCCAATGGCGGCGTTGCGGCAGGGCCATGCCGGGAGTATCGAAATCACGGCGGATATTTAGGGTGTTGATACGTTCATTTATGAGTTTTCATTATAAGCTCAGGCTGCGCAAGGCTTGCCTGGGTTGGCTGCTCGGCCTCGGCTTGCCGCTGGCCAGCGGAGCACAGTCGCCCCGAATTCTGCCGCCCGTGCCTGATAGTCTGCGCGCGCCCCTGCGCGCGGCCCCCGCTGGCGAGGCCCGTATTCGCGTGCTGCTGCGCATTGCCGATGCCTACACCGTGCCGTTCGACTCGGCCGGGGTGGTAGAATACACGGAGGCTGCGGAGCGTGAGGCCCGCCAGGCCCGGCTGCCGGAGCTGGTGGGCGAGGCGCTGGCTTTTCGGGGCGACTACTACCGCCTGGCCGCCAACCTGCCGCGGGCCCAGGCCCTGTTTCAGCAGGCGGCGCCACTCCTGACCACGGCCCCCCGCGCCATGCAGGCCCAGTTTCGCTACCACTGGGGCATGTTGTATAGCGACCTGAACCAGCCCAGCCGGGCATTTGCCCTGTACAGCGAAGCCGAGCAACTGGCCGAAGACAACGACCGACTGCGCGGCGACCTGCTGAACTCCCGCGGCTTGCTTTACCTGGCTCAAAACCGCCTCGACTCCGCCGCCGTCAACTTATTTCGGTCGGCGCGGCTGCTGCACCGCATGGGCCAACGCGAGCCCGAAGCCGCCGCCCTTAGCAACCTGGCCCTGGTGTATGGCCAGCAAAAGCGCTGGGGCGAAGCCATTGCTTTCACCCGCCGGGGCCTGGCCATCGAGTCTGCGCTGGGCGATACCATTTCGCTGTCGGTGTCGTGGCACAACCTGGGCGTGCTGCTGGTGCGCCGCGACAGCGCCCGCGCCGGCCTGCCCTACCTACGCAAAGCGCTGCGGGTCCGGCAGCAACAGCACCTCAACGGCGAGCTGCCTTCGTCCTGGACCAACCTGGCCCGCGCCTACGAGCAACTCGGCCAAATCGACTCGGCCCGCTACTGCTTTGGGCAGGTGCTGGCCCAACAGCAGCAAATGGGCCGCCCCAAAGAAATTGGCGACGCCCTGCAGGTGCTGGCCAACTTTTATCTGCGCCAACACCAGTGGGCGCAGGCCGAAGCCCTGGGCCAGCAGGTGTTGGCGCTGCCCGTACGACAGGTAGACGTGCTTACGCGCGTGGGCATCTATGGCCTGTTGAACAAGGTAGCCGCCCACCGCCACGATTTTGCCGCCGCCTACGCCTGGCAAACCCGCGAGCTTCACCTCAACGACTCCCTGCGCACCCTGGCCGATGCGCGCGTGACCGAGGAGCAGCGCGCCCGCTTCGAAACCGACCACGCCGAAGCCCAGGTCCGCAACCTCACCCAACGCCAGCAGGTGGACGACCTGCGCCGCCAGCGCCTGCTGCTGTGGGCCCTGCTGGGTGCTGTGCTGCTGCTGGCCGGGGGCGCACTGGGCTTGCTCGAATACCGGCGCCGACGGCTCCGGCGGGAACTGGCCCTGCGCACGCGCCTCTCGGCCGACCTGCACGACGAAGTAGGTGGCCTGCTCACCCAGATTTCGATGCAAACCGACTTGCTCGGCGCAGGCCTGCACGAGCCGGAGCAGCAAAAAGGCCTGCTGCGCGAAGTGGCCGCCACCAGCCGCCTGGCCGCCAGCCAGCTTCAGGACGTGGTGTGGAGTTTCGATGCCCGCAACGACGCGGTGGGCAGCCTGCTCGACCGCTTGCGCGACCACGCCTACGAGGTGCTGCAATACGGCGAAGCCACCATCACCTTCGATGCCACGCCCGGCGCCACTTCCCGCACCCTGCCCGTGGAAACCCGCCGGGCGCTCTACCTCATTTTCAAGGAAGCCCTCACCAACATCCGCAAGCACGCGCCGCGGGGCACCCACATTCAGGTGGCCCTGCACGCCGATGCCCGCACCTTCACCCTCAGCATTGCCGACGACGGCTTCCCCCCTGCCACCAACGGCCACATTCGCGCATCCGGCCACGGACGCCGCAATATGCAAGCCCGCGCCGAGGCCGTGGGCGGCACCTGCCGCACCGGCTTTGGCGCGGTGCCGGGCCAGCCCGGCTTTGGGGTGCTGGTAGAGGTGCCGGTCGGGTAGGAAGCACCAGTGTGAGCCAAGAGCCGTTTTTGAACGTCATGCTGAGCTTGTCGAAGCATCTCTACCGCAACAGTAAATCTGATTACTGTTGCGGTAGAGATGCTTCGACAAGCTCAGCATGACAGTTTTTTTGTTAACTCCATCAATTTTCAAGCGGCAAAGTCCTTTCTACTTACTGCTTTCTACCCCCATCAAAATGCTATGGCGGCTCCGGTTGCCAGCCGGTAATTTTACGCCATGCCCATTTCTCTTGCCATCATCGAAGACGTGCCCGCCGTGCGGCAGGCACTGGATACCTACCTCTGCGCCCAGCCCGAGTTCGAGTGTGCGCTCGCGGTGGGCTCGGTGGAAGCATTTCTGGAGCAGGCCCCCGGCCTGGCGGCTCCGCCCCGCCTGGTTCTCTCCGACATTGGCCTGCCCGGCAAGTCGGGCATCGAGGGCGTGGGGTTGATTCGGGCGCAGCTGCCGGGCACCGACGTGGTGCTCCTCACCACCCCACCCGGCAACCCTGAATGGATTTTCCAGGGCTTGTGTGCCGGCGCGGTGGGCTATTTTCTGAAGAACACGCCCCTGACCGACCTCAAGGCCGGGCTGCTGGCCGTGGCCGAGGGCGGCAGCAGCATGAGCCCGGCCGTGGCCCGGCAGATAGTGCGCTTTTTCCAGCCCGTCGCTGCCCCCAACCAGCCTCTTTCGCCCCGCGAGCAACAGGTGGTGCAGGCCATTGAGGAAGGATTGAGCTACAAGCTTATTGCCGTGCGCCTCGGCATCAGCATCGACACCGTGCGCGGCCACATCAAAAACATCTACAGCAAGCTTCACATCAACTCCAAGAGCGAGCTGCTGGCGCGGGGCCGCCGCTGGTAAAACGGGTCTGCTTTAAAATATATGCAACCCATTAGGTCGTCATGCAGAGCGCAGCGAAGCATCTCGCGTGCCGAAGTAAACCAATCGATTGAGTCACTAAGGCACGCGAGATGCTTCGCTGCGCTCTGCATGACGGCCTAAATAACCCCTTACTCCAGCGCCTTCTGGCCGGCCGAAACTTCCTTGCCCACAACCGGCTGCTTGTTTTGGATAGGCTCGAAACGCACTTCCCGCGGCTGTTTCTCGCTCAGGTACTTCCAGTAGCGCAGCGGCATGTGGCGCCGGTGCAGCTTCAGGTTCTTGCGTTCCGGGATGTTGACGTGGTCGAAATACACCTGCCACAGCAGTTTGAATAGCGGCTCCCGCTCATCGAACACGGTGGCCGAAACATCGGTGGTTTTCCGGCCGGCGGCGGCTTCGAACTGCACCACATCGGTCCGCGTCAGGTCGTAGTACAGGCCGTAGTGGCGGCGGCGGTCATAAATCAGCCAGCGCTGGTCGGCATAGCGCTTGGTGAAGTGCACGGCAATGAGCGGCAGCACGTCCATGTCCGGCTCAATGGTGGCGTGGAACAGCTCGTCCTGCGTTTTCTCGAAGCGTACGAAAGCCTCCATGCGGTGCTTTTCGCGAAACATCTGCTGGGCCAGGCGCTGCACGCGGCGCACATCGGCATTGGCGTAGTTTTCGGCAACGTCCTGGGCCGAGCGCAGGGCCAAATTCACGTAGCGAAAAATCAGCAGCTCCCGGTCCGCGTCCTCGCTCAGAAAGACGTGGTAGAGGCGGGTGCGGGCTTCGCTGTCCATGCTTTTCAGGAGCCCGTCCCATACCCGTGCCGCCAGTGCCTCGTCGGTTTCGCGGTGGGCTGGCTGGGCAAACAGGCCCACCTGGGCCGAAGCCTCGGGCTGAATGCTGCTGGGCGCGGCCCGCCAGTCGTATATCGTGAACAGCACCGTGAGCAGGCCCTCGAAGGTGCCGTCGTAGGTATAATCACGCGGCGGAGCCGTGAGCGCGGGCGCGCCGGGCCGGCGCGGGGCGGCAGACGCCAAGACGGAGGTGGGGCGGCGGATAGGTTTCAAGGGCAACAAAAGAACGTCATGCTGAGCGCAGTCGAAGCATCTCTACTGCAGTAGTAATTCAATCGACTGCAACGAAGCGGTAGAGATGCTTCGACTGCGCTCAGCATGACCACCTTTCTTGGCTGCTGCCCCAGGCAAATCAACTTCTACGCTGCCTGCTGGCGCTGTTCGCCCTGCTGGGCCTGGTAGCGGGCGCGGGCCTCGGTGTGCAACTGGCGCACCAGCGGCATCAGTTCGCTGAGGCGGCAGCAGCACGAGAGGCGCGCTACTTTATCGGAATTGGCCGAAGGCGTCGGCTGCGGTTGGCGGTGGATGACTTTCATGACAGAAAAAAAGATGTCGTTTTGCACGCCGCCTAAGGTGCTGGTTTGCACTTTGGGTTGGCCTTGGAGGAAGAGAGCGTCGGGTTGCATAGCGCGGTTAGGAAGCTTGGGCAAATAAGTCGAGTTGCTGCGTGACCAGGGCCGAGCGCACGGCGCCGGACCCAAACAGAATCTGGCGGCGCACCTGCTGCTCGCTCAGCTCGCCGATGACGGGCTGGTGCTCGCCCTGGCAGGTCAGGAAATACTTGGCGCGCTTCAGCACCACGCCCAGCTGGCGCAGCGTTTCCAGGTTCAGCCTGGCGAAGCGGCGCGCGGCCACAATGCGCTTGGCCGAGCGGGCGCCCACGCCGGGAATGCGCAGTATCATTTCGTACTCGGCCGTGTTCACATCCACCGGAAATACGTGGCGGTTGCGCAGGGCCCAGGCCAGCTTGGGGTCGATTTCGAGGTCGAGGTGCGGGTGGGCGGGGTCGAGAATTTCATCGGCTTGGAAGCCGTAGAAGCGCATCAGCCAGTCGGTCTGGTACAAGCGGTGCTCGCGGATGAGGGGCGGCTGCGTCACCTGCGGCAGGCGGGCGTCGTCCGTCACGGGGATGTAGCCGGAGTAGTACACCCGCTTCAGGCCATAGCCTTGGTAGAGGCTGTCGGTGAGCTTAATGATTTGCAAATCCGTTTCGGCGCTGGCTCCCACAATGAGCTGGGTGCTTTGGCCGGCGGTGGCAAAGGCGGGCACTTTCTTGAACAGCGCCTTTTCCTCTTTATTCTGGATGATGCCGTCCCGAATCTGGCCCATCGGGGTCAGAATTTCCTGGTAGTTTTTTTCAGGCGCCAGCGTGGTCAGGGCCAGCTCCGAGGGCAGCTCGATGTTCACACTGAGGCGGTCGGCATACAGCCCGGCTTCCTGAATCAGCTCTTCGCTCGCGCCCGGAATGGTTTTGAGATGGATGTAGCCGTTGAATTTGTGCTCGGTGCGCAGCTTTTTGGCGATGCGCACGAGGCGCTCCATCGTGTAATCGGGGCTGGAGAAGATGCCGGAGCTCAAAAACAGACCTTCGATGTAGTTGCGGCGGTAGAAATTGATGGTCAGGTCCACCACTTCGTCCACCGTGAAGGCGGCGCGCTTCACGTCGTTCGAGCGGCGCGACACGCAGTAGGCGCAGTCGAAAATGCAATGGTTGGTGAGCAGAATCTTGAGCAGGCTCACGCAGCGGCCGTCCTCGGTGTAGCTGTGGCAAATGCCCATGCCTTCGGCATTGCCCAGGCCCTTATTTTCGTTTTTACGCTTGCCACCGCTGCTGCTGCACGAGGTATCGTACTTCGCGGCATCAGCTAATATGCTTAGTTTCTCTTGAATGCGCTCATTCATGCGGCAGCGGGTTGCTTTCGGGCTTAAAAGTAATATACAGCGACCAAATAGGCCTACTATTCTAAGCTAATTTTTTTGGGAATAGTTTCCTGTTTTTAGAAAAACCCTCCTGCGGCATGCCCGCGTATTTTAGTAAAACCCCGCCTCCGATGGCACCAGCCGTATCTTGGCCGGCAAACACCCCCGGCTCCTTTTCGTACTTTGCGGCGTTGGGCTGAATTATGAGTTTTCGCGGCTGCTTTCTGCTGATGTTACTGCTGGCGTGGGGCGCCCGGCCGGCGCGGGCGCAGACGTTTGACCCGCGCATGGCCGTGCCGCCCGATTCGCTGCACGCCAACCAGGAAATCCTGCCGCACCGGCCCGACTCCCTGCGCCAGCGCTTCGACGAGCAGCGGGTGATTACGCGCTTGCAAGCCTACTCGCGCCGCAAAACCATTGCCGGCCGCGCAGTTTCTGCCTTGTTCAACTTCACCCGCCGCCAAGAAGAACAAGCCGGCCTCGACGCGGTGCTGCTCGACCGGCAGTTCGACCGGCACAACTTCAAGATTGTGCGGCGCATCAACATCCGCACGCTCGATGCCTTTGGCTACAGCCTCACCGACTCGACCCGCCAGCCGCGCTCGTTTTGGGAGAAGTCGGGCAACGCCCTGCACCTCAAAACGGCCCGCTCGCGCATCCGGCAGGTGCTACTGTTTCGGCCCGGCCAGCCGCTGGAGCCCCAGGCCCTCACCGAATCGGAACGCCTGCTGCGCCAAACGCCCGAAATCCTGGATGCCCGCGTGCTGGTGAACGAAGCCACGACCACCCGCGACAGCGTGGACATTGTGGTGCTGACCACCGACGTATTTAGCGTCACGGCGGGTGTGGAAGTGGGCTCGGCCACGTCGGCCCTCGTCACCTTGGGCGACCAGAATTTTCTGGGCCAGGGGCATCAGGTCGAGAATGCCTACCGCTACGGCATCGTGCACGCACCCGATGGCGGCACGCCCCAAACCTGGTCGTACGAAGGCAGCTACACGGCCCCGTTTCGCAACTTTTTGTATGCGCAGGGGCGCTACCGCAACGACTACAACTACCGCTCGGGCGGGGTATCGCTGCAACGCGACTTTTATTCGCCCAGTGTGCGGTATGCCGGCGCCATCAACCTTAATTCGTACAGCCAGAACATTGTCTTGGCCCCCCCCACGCCCGGCGAGCCCTACGACTACTACCCGCTGCACTACAACATACAGGACGCTTGGGTGGGCCGGTCCCTCCGCCTGCGCTCCTACGACCTGGGCTACGAAAACCCAGGCCGCGTCATTGTGTCGGCGCGCGTCATTCGGACCGACTACAGCGCCATCCCGCACCCCGATGCGAGCAAGCTGCCCGACTACCACAACGAATACAACGACGACGTGGTGCTGCTGGGCACGGTGGGCTACTCGGTGCGCCGCTATTATAAGGACCGGTACCTGTTCGGCTTTGGCCGCACCGAGGACATTCCGACCGGTACGCTCATCAGCTTCACGGCCGGCTACGACATGAACAGTGTGGTGCCGCGCCGCTACGCCGACATCCGCTTCGCGGCGGCGGGCTTCAGCACCCGCACGGGCTACCTCTACGGCGCCCTGGACCTGGGCGCTTACCAGAAGCTGAACACGGAGCGCGATTGGGAGCAGGGCTTGCTCTCGTCGGAGCTCACCACGTTCACCAAGCTCTACCACTTTGGCAACTGGCAGTACCGGCATTTTTTCAGCAGCAAGGCCACCATTGGGTTCGACCGCCGGCCGGGCGAATTGCTCCAGGGCATTACCGATAACCGGGGCCTGCGCGGGTTTTCGCCAGCGGCGCCCATTCTGGCCACCAGCCGCTTCGTGCTCAACTACGAAACCACGCTTTTTACCCCGCTCTCGCTGCTGGGCTTTCGGCTGGCGGGCATCGCCTTTGCCGATGCCGCCTGGGTAGGCGACCAGCCCCGCGGTGGCACGCCCTTCCAAGATGCGCCCTACACGGGGTTTGGGCTGGGGGTGCGCTTCCGCAACGAGTTTACGGCCCTGCGCACCTTTCAACTGCTGATTGGCTACTACCCGCGCGGCATCAGCGCCCCCAACGGCCTCCGCATGTTCGAAACCTCCCGCGAAACCGTCACCTTCACCGATTTTGGCCTGGGGGCGCCCGGTACCGGCCAGTACCAGTAGGTAGTATGTTTTGCAACACTTTCCTGCGCCCGTCGGTCATCCTGAGCACCGCGAAGGGCCTTATTACTGCTGAAGGGTTTGCAGCCACCCAATTGACACAGGCGCGATAAGGTCCTTCGCGGTGCTCAGGATGACCGACGGGCGCAGCATGATAAAGCATCAAGCGTCCTGCCAGGATTCCCCGGCAGGACGCTTGATGCTTTATCATATAGTTGGCACTTTGACAATTAGCTACCGGTCGGCGGTGAAGGCGATGGGCACGGTGCAGGCCACCCGCACGGGCTGCCCATTTGAGCGGGCGGGCTCCCAGGGCGGCATCAGCCATATCAGGCGCAGCGCTTCGTCGTTCAGGCCGCTGCCGGGGCCGCTGATGACGTGTGCATCCTGCACCTTGCCCTGGGCACTCAGGATAAAATTGACATACACTTTGCCCGACACGCGCCGCTGCAGCGCCAGCTGCGGATAGCGAATGGACTTGCTCAGGTAGGCCATAAAAGCTTTGTCACCGCCCACAAACTGGGGCCGCACCTCGGGGTTGACAAACACGGAATCGGGCTTGATGGCCGCCGGAGCCACCGGGCTGGTACGGGCTGCTGCATTGGGTCCGGCCTGAGCGTGCCCTTGCGTGGCGGCTACCAAGCTCAACAGGCCCACAAACGGAAGGAAGCGTAGCGAATTTTTCACGTTGCGAAGCAGTAAAAGTGAATGAGTAAGCTAGAAAGTCGACGGCCAATAATTAGCCTGATAGCGAAGTGATGATTTAAAGATACGAAGAGTTTTCAATAAATTGTCTTTTCATCAGATTTTGCCCAGGTAAAAAATATACTGGTTATATAATACTTGAACGCTTAAACAATATATAAAAGCCTCTAAAACCATCCTGAAAGGAGTTTATGTACCTTATTCCACATAATAACAGATGGCATTTTGGTATTTTAAAGACAAAATCCCATTTAACCATTTGCTAAAATTTTATAATTATTACAATATAATATACCATTCACTGTTTTCTGCGGAGAACCGTCGGCACATTACCAAGACCTTGCCGGCCGATAACATTGATGAAGGGCAACTGCTTCCAGAAATGCTGCCCACCTTGCGCACCCTTTGGGCTTACTACCTGATGTTGAAGCGGTTATTGCAAGGAGCCTGTTTAGCTATTATGCAGTGCACAGCGAAGGCCGATGCTTCGGACTAGGTTGCGGAGTAGCCGTAGTGCGGCGATGAATTGGTGGTCTTGGCCTGATAAAGCCGCTAGCAGCGGCACCGCCAAGCAATTGGGCCATGGCATAGCGCCGCGTGCGAGCTAATATGGAGTGGTTTTCAGGTTGGTAAATGGTTCTTTGAACGAGTTAGAGACGCAACATTTTGCGTCTCTAACTCCATCCACCAACCTGGAAATTGCTCTAAAAGGAGGAATTTCGTTGCCCCATTGAGAATAGAGCATTTTTAAGTTAAAATATTAACTAATAGCATATTTGCAACATTACCCACGTCCTTAACGGGATTTAACTTGTTATTTTTCTGATTCCCTATTCTGCAGGTTGCTTTGAACGTAACGATTTTCTCAATTTATTTGCCTGTGCAGAAAACCTGCTCATTCATTCACCTTTTTCCTTTTTTCTGTTATGCGTTTGTTCAAGCGTAAATTTCACACCTTGGTTGCCCTGGTTCCCCTCATGGCAACCGCAGCATGCTCGTCGGGCCGTTACTTCCAGTTCGACAACAGCTCGGCCTCGGCAGCTTACAGCACCAACAAATCAGTAGCCGTAGCACCTGCTATTGAAACCACCACCGCTACCACTGCACCCGTGGCACCCGATACGGCAGTTGAACAAGAAATTTCGGCCTCGCTGTCGGCAAATACCGCCACCGTTGCTTCCACCTCCAACGCCTCCAAGCATGCCACAACCTTTACGCTAACCCCCAAGCAGCAACAGCGCATCGCCAAGCGCCTCCCGGCCTTGGAGCGTCAGTTCAGCAAGCAGGCCGCCAAGCACACCGCGCCAGCCGCTTCCCTCTCGGCCGAAGGCAAGAGTCAGATTGTGGCCCTCGTACTGGTACTGCTGGTGGGTGGCCTCGGCATCCACCGTTTCTACCTGGGCTATACCGGCATCGGCATTGTGCAGTTGTTAACCGCAGGCGGCTGTGGCATTTGGGCCTTGATTGACCTGGTGCGCATCATCACCGGCGACCTAAAGCCGAAAGATGGCGACTACGCTAAGAAACTCTAATCCAACCCAGCCCCACCGCTGGCGGGCCCAGGCCGTGGTGGTTGGCTCGGCGCTGGTGTGGCTCACGCTGCTCCTGCTGCCGGCCGACTTCCTGGACCACACCAAAAGCATCTGCCTCAGCCGGGTGCTGCTGGACCAGGAATGCCCCGGCTGTGGAATGGGCCGCGCCTGCATGCATGCCATTCACCTGCAATGGCGCACGGCCTGGGGGTTCAACCACTTGTTTGTGCTAGTGCTTCCCATGCTGGCCTTCTTATGGGCCAAAGAGGTCCTGACCTCCGCCCGACGCTTGGGCTGGATTGGATTTTAAATCACCTAAAAAAGCCTGCCGCTAACACGGCAGGCTTTTTTTAGGGCGATTCCTTCAGCAGCTTGTAGGCAGTAAAAAATAGCAGCCCGCTCAGCATCAGGGCCACAAGTCTAACAGTATTGAAAAGCGGAGCCAAGGAACCCAGACGCAGGAAAGGCACCATCGCAAGAGTTGTTTCAGGACCGATAGTGTACCTCAGCCGCTGGGCTACTACTCATACCGCAGTTCTCCAGCCGCCACGCGCAGTGTCACGCCGCGCTCGGCCGTGAGGTGTCCTGCTATTTGCGCCTCGTAGCCGCTGGCTTGCAGCGAGGCTACCACGGCGGCGGCGCTGGCTTCTTCGGTCACGAGGAGCATGCCGGTGCCCATGTTCCAGTAGAGGTAGGCCGTTTCGGCACTGATGCCGCCGATTTCGCAGAGGCGCTGCATGGCGGGCAGTGGCGCAAACAGATTATCCAACACCGCGCCGAGGCCATTTTTGAGCACCCGCGAAAAGTTGTCGGCCACGCCGCCGCCGGTGATGTGGGCCACGCCGTGCAGCGGCAGGCCGGCATCGAGCAGGGCCGCCACGCCGGGCGAGTAGATGAGTGAAGGCGCGAGCATGGCCTCGCCCCAGGACTTTGGCGCTTCGCCTGCGGCTGCGCTTAATGAGGAATGAGGAATGAGGAATGAGGAATTATCAGGCGCTCCCAATTCTTCATTCTTCATTCCTAATTCTTCATTAAGCACAGCGTCGAAGGGGGCGTCGTGCCAGTTGTCGCCGAATACCTTTTGCAGGGTTTTGCGGGCCAGCGAGTAGCCGTTGGAGCGGAACGAGGGCGAGCGCAGGGCCACCACCACGTGGCCGGCCTGGGCGGTTTTGCCGCTCAGGGGCTGGGCCAGGCTCGGGTGCAGCACCCCAATGGCCGTGGAGCACCAGTTGAAGTTCATCTTGGCGCCCGGCCAGCCGCCGATGCGGTTGCCCAGCTCCGCAATTTCGCCGCCCGTGATGGCCACCTGGGCGAAGTTGGCGGCATCGTGCAGGCCGCGCATCATCTGGTCCACCACATCGTAGTCGAGGTGGTTCACGTCGATGATGTTGGAGAGGTTGGTGGGTACGAAACCGGCGGCAATGAGGTCGTCGGCCGTCATGGCGATGAGGTCGTAGCCGAGGGTGTCGTACTTGTTCAAGCGCTCGGCCACTTCAATCTTGGTCCCGATGCCGTCGGAGCTGATGCCCAGCCGTTCCGCCCCGAAGCGGATTTCGTTGGAGAAGCCGCCGTCGAGGTCCTGGGCGGGCTCGCCGGGCTTGCCGGCGCGGTTTCGGAAGGTTTTTTTCGACCAGTTGTAGGCGTTGCGCGAGGCGGCGTTGCCTTCTTCGATGGAGTAGCCGGCAGGGTTTTCGGTGGAGGTGGACATGGGTACTAACTCGGGAAATGTCAGGCTAAAGAAGCACGTCATGCCGAGCGCAGCCGAGGCATCTCGCTCGCTTCGTTGCAACGATTGGGTTACTGCGGCAAGCGAGATACCTCGGATGCGCTCGGCATGACGTTCTGGGTGTTTTACAATGCTTAATGCTCTGTCGGCTCGGGCGCTTTCGCGCTCACCGATTTCTTATCCTTTTTCTTGTCGCCGCGGTGGCTGGCGCGCTCTTCCTGGATGTGGCGCAGGTAGTGGGTCACGTCGCCGGTCGGGTACTTGCCCGAGAAGCAGGCGAAGCACGAGCCGCCGTGGCCGCGCTCCTCCGAGAACAGCTCGTACAAATCCTGCAAGTCCTGGTAAATCACCTTGTCGGCCTCGATGTAGCGGCAGATTTCGTCCTCCGTGTAGTTGGCCGCAATCAGCTCGGTGCTCATGGCCATGTCGATGCCGTAGATGCAGGGCGACACGATGGGCGGCGCGCTGGAAATGAAGTACACCTCCTTGGCGCCGGCTTCGCGCAGCAGGCGCACGATGCGGCGCGAGGTGGTGCCGCGCACGATGCTGTCGTCGACCACGGCCACCTTTTTGCCGTTCACAAACTCGCGGATGGGGTTAAGTTTTTTCTTCACCACGTCTTCGCGCCCGGCCTGGGTAGGCACGATGAAGGAGCGGCCCATGTGGTTGTTTTTCACCAACGCCCGGCGGTACGGCACGCCAATGGCTTCGGCCAAGCCGGAGGCCGCAAAATAGCCCGATGACGGCACGTCAATCACCATATCGGGCTTCAAACCGGCATCGACTACCTTGCGGGCCAGGATTTTGCCCAGCCGTACCCGCTCCCGCGCCACCAGCCGGCCGTGAATAACGGAGTCTTCGCGGGCGAAGTAAATCTGCTCAAATACGCAGAAATTTTTGGGCAGCGCGTACTGGTTTTTGCGGTGCACCTGGTAGTTATTGTCGATGAAAATGGCTTGGCCGGGGCCAACGTTTTCCACAAATTCAAAGTCCAGGTAGTCGAAGCAAGTGCTTTCCGACACGAAGGCATAGACCGGGCCATTGGGCGTGTCGCGCCGGCCCAGCGCCAGCGGCCGGATGCCCAGCGGGTCGGTAAAAGCCAGCAGGCCGTGCCCGGCAATGACGGTGATGGTGGCGTAAGCGCCTTCCACCAGCTCCTGCGTGGTTTCCACGGCGTCAAAAATATCCACCACCGAAATGCGGTCGAGGTCTTTCACGCGCAGCTCCGAGGCGAAGGTGTACATGATGAGCTCCAGGTCGTTGGTGGTTTTGGGCAGCACGTGGTACTTGTCGTGCAGGCGCTTGGCTACGTCGCGGAAGTTGATGACGTTGCCGTTGTGCACCATCGCCAGCCCGAAGGGGTAGCTGGTGGTGAAGGGCTGCGCGAGGTCGGAGTCGTTGGCGCCCTGGGTGGTGTAGCGCACGTGCCCGATGCCGATGTTGCCCTTTAGCTTCTTCACATGCTTGGGCTTGAACACGTCGTTGACGAGGCCCTGGCCCTTGCAGAGGTGAAACGAGTCGTCGAACGTGGCGATGCCGGCCGCGTCCTGCCCCCGGTGCTGGAGGGCGGTGAGACCAATAATCATGTCGCCTACGACGTTATCGGGACCGTGAAAACCTACTATTCCGCACATGGGATGGGGTGGTTATTTGGTAACTGGAGGGGTAACGCCTGCTGGGTTCAGGCCATTTAGTACGTCATACTGAGCCTGTCGAAGCATCTCTACCGCGTCGTTATAACGGCATTGATTACTGGCACAGTAGAGATGCTTCGACAGGCTCAGCATGACGTTCAGTTTTGTTTTTGAATTAATTCGGCCAGCGTGCGGGCGTATAGCTCGTGTTCCACAGCCAGGCCGCGGCGCTCTACTTCGACCAGGGTGTCGGCCCCGCGCAAGTCCACGGTTTGCTGGGCGAGGATGGGGCCGGTGTCGAGCCCCTCGTCAACCAGGTGCACGGTGATTTTGGTTTCGGGCAGCCGGTTCTCAAACGCCCACTCGTAAGCGTGTAAACCTTGGTGATGATGGGTGTCGGCCGGATGAATATTGAGAATTCGGCCTGCGAATGGCTGAATGAATGCCGGCGACAAAATGCGCATGTAGCCGGCCAGCACCACCAAATCGGGTTGGTACTGCTGGAGCAAGTGCGCCGCATCGGCATCAAACGCTTCGCGCTTGCGGCCCTGGCTGGGCAGCGAGGCGATGGGGCACCCCAGCGCGGCAGCCGCTTCGAGGCCAAACGCGTCGGGCTTGTTGCTGAACACGACCACTACTTCGGCCAGTCCTTTCAGCACACCGGTTTTGGTGGCCTCCACCAGCGCCAGCATGTTGGACCCCCGGCCCGAAAGCAGGATGGCCAGCCGTACCAACTTCCCCTCCCTCCCCTCGCCAAAAGGGAGGGCAGGCAGCTGAAATTGCTCAAAGGCGGTGAGGAGCTTCATGAGTTTCAGTTGGGCTTCTGGTCTCAATTTACAACAGCCGGGCTTAGCGTCGGCGCGGGGCGTTGGGCAATGTCGGGGCGGAAATACACGTCCTGGAATGTGACGCGGGCGCAGGCTTCGTAGGCGCGGGTCGTGGCTTCTTCCAAGTTGTTGCCGTGGGCCGACAAAACGAGGACGCGGCCGCCGTTGGTCACAAGTTGGCCGTCCGCGTCACGCTTGGTGGCGCCGTGGTAGGCCCGCACGCCGGCGGGCAGGTCATCCAGACCGGTGATGGGGAACCCGGTGGGAAATTTCGGCGCCGGGTAGCCGCCCGAGGCCAGCACCACGCCCACATAAGCCCCGGGCCGCTGCCGCACGGCCTGCTGGCTCAGCGTCCCGTCGAGCGTGGCCTCAATCAGCTTCAGCAAGCTGCTGTCGAGAGCCGGCAGCAGCACTTCGGCTTCGGGGTCGCCGAGGCGTACGTTGTACTCCAGCAGCTTGGGGCCGCCGGGCGTGAGCATGATGCCGAAGTACAGGAAGCCCCGGAACTCAAACTGCTCCCGTTGCAAGCCGCGCAGCGTGGGGTCGATAATGTCGCGGCGAATGGCGGCCAGCACGTTGTCGTCGGCGAAGGGCACCGGGCAATAGGCGCCCATGCCGCCGGTGTTAGGGCCCTGGTCGCCGGCCAGCAGCTGCTTGTGGTCTTGCGAGGTGGCCAGTAGCTTGATTTCGTGTCCGTCGGTGAGGCCGATGATGCTGATTTCGGGACCGGTCAGCTTCTCTTCCAGCAAGAAGGAAAACCAGCCTGAGTAGCTCGTTTGCAGGTCATCGAAAGCCGCTTCCGCTTCTGCTGGCGACGAGCACACGTACACGCCTTTGCCGGCGGCCAGGCCGTCGTACTTCACCACTACATGGCCGCCCAGCTCCGCGGCTTTGGCCCGGGCCGCCGCAATGTTGTCGCTCCGGAACGGCCACGCTTTGGCAGTCGCTACGCCGTGACGGCGCATGAACTCCTTGCTCCACACCTTCGAGCTTTCCAACCGCGCCGCCGAGCGGGTGGGGCCAAAAACCTTGATGTCGGAACCCGCAAAAAAGTCGGTGATGCCGGCCGCCAGCGGCGCCTCCGGCCCCACCACAATCAGGTTGGAATCGTGGGCTTGCGCGAAGGCTTTCACCGCCTCAAAATCCAGCGGATTAAAGCCTAACTGGCTGTTCGGGATGCCGGCGTTGCCGGGCAGCACGTGTACCGTGGCCCCGTCGCGGGTCAGCTTTTCGGCCAGGGCGTGCTCGCGGGCGCCGGAGCCGAGGAGGAGAACGTTTTTCGAGGTGGTCACGGATTTAGTATGTTGAAACGCGATACTTCGCGTTTAGTAGTTGCTGATGTTATTACTGCGCAGCTCCCTGGCTCAACGCCGAAACGCGAAGCGTCGCGTCTCTATAGGTTTTTAAACTCCTCGTCGGCCGCTTTTAGCTTGGCTTTGGTGGCGAGGATGTCCTGGCTCAGACGCTCGCGCAGGCGGGGGATGTTCAGCGCGCGCAGGGCGGCCTGGGCGGCGTTGTCGGGACGCACCACGGTGAGGCTGGGCGCGCCGCTGGGCGTGATAACCGACGAGTTCAGGTTCAGGGCCAGTTCAGCAAAGTCCTCGTGGGGAGGGCACGAAATCACGGGCACGTTCACGTTGGCAGCCAGGAAGCCGCCGAGGCCGTTGCCCGAACCAGCCACGGCGATGATGACGCCGGGTTCGATGCTGTTGTTCCAGATTTCGGCCAGGCCAGCCATTGCTTCCCCAACATTGTGGGCCGAGGCCACGCGCAGCTGCGTGAAGACGTCGTAGCCTTCGAATTGGCGGCGGATTTTATCGCAGTGCTCCTTGTCAGCTGGCGAGCCCATCACGATGTTCACCCAAGCGTCTTTCACCAAGCCGGCCTGCACGAGGTTGGCCAGCACGCGGGCGTGGGCGTCCTGGCGGCCGGTGTGGGGGGCATCGGGGCCGTGGGTGTCGGCCGTGGGCAAGGCCTCGCCGGTGATGCGCTGGTAGATGTCGAGGTAACGGCGGCTGGCTTCCTGAGTCACTTCCGGGGTGAGGGCGCGGGGGTACTGGCCGTCCTTTTTGTTGGCAATGAGCCACTGGCGGACGTACTCTTTGTCCATCTGCTCGGCCGTTTCGGGGTTCCTGGCATAGTCCTCGGCCGCCCAGAAACGCGAGGAATCGGGCGTATGCATCTCGTCGATGAGAATAAGCTTGCCGTTCAGCAAGCCAAACTCGTACTTGGTATCCACCAGAATAATGCCCTTTTCGGCCAGCAGCTGCGAGCCCACGGCAAACAGCATTTGCGCCTTCACGGCCATCTGGTCGTACAATTCCTTGGTCACCCAGCCTTCGCTCACCAGGTTTTCGGGCGTGATTTCGCGGTCCGATTCCTCCTTCGTCGTCGGCGTCACAATGGCCTGCGGGAAGGGCTGGTTTTTCGTCAGTCCATCGGGCACCGTCACGCCCGAGAACGTGCGCTGCCCCGCCTGGTAGCCGCGCCACATCGAGCCGGTGAGGTACTGGCGCACCACCATTTCTACCTTAATAGGCTGAGCCTCCTTCACCAGCATGGCGTTGGCATCCACAAGCTTGATGACGTGGTTGGGGATGATGTGGGCCGTCTTATCAAACCAAAAATTGGCCAAGCCGTTCAGCACCGCGCCTTTGTGCGGGATGGCCGTTTCGAGCACCGAATCAAACGCCGAGAGGCGGTCGGTTACGATGATGAGGCGGTCGCCGCTGGGGGCGCGCAGGCTGTCGCGCACTTTGCCACGGTGCAGCAGGGGGAGTTGGGGAGAAGCGAAGCGGGTGAGGGTGTTCATTTAACTACGTTTCTGAAAAGCTGGATTTGGTTGTAAATGAACACTAACGCTGGGTGGCTAACTCTGCGGCGGCAACTGCGGCAGTACGCGAGTGGGCAATGTGCTCCACAATGTTCTTGAAAATCCGCAGCCCCTCCCCTTCCTCGGAAGCAGTGGGATTCTGCCGGCGGCGGCGGGCCCAGTCGGGGTGGTTGTAGGCCGACAAAAAGGCCTCGGGGTGCGGCATGAGACCGAATACCTGCCCCGTGGGGTCGGTGAGGCCGGCGCAGTTCAGGGCCGCGCCGTTGGGGTTGAAAGGGTACACGTTGGTGCCGTCGCCGTTGGCGTCGAGGTAGCTCAGGCAGTTGAGGCCGCCGGCTTCGATGCGCTGCTGAATGGCGGCGTCCGGAATCACGAGGCGGCCTTCGCCGTGGCGCACGGGCACTTCCAGCGTGTCGATGCCTTTGAGGAAAGGTGTGCTGGCCTTGGGATTTACACGGAGCGTTACCCACCGGTCTTCGTAGCGGCCGCTGGCGTTGTGGGTCAGGGTCACTTCGGGCGTCACTTCGCCGCTGAGGTTGGGCAGCAAGCCCAGCTTCACCAGCACCTGGAAGCCATTGCAGATTCCGAGCACAAACTTGCCGTCGGCAATGAATTGCTTGATGTCGTCGAGCAGCGTGCGGCCACCGGCGCCGGTCTGGCGGTAGCGCAGCTTGTTGGCCAGCACCACGCCCGAACCCAGGTCGTCGCCGAAGGAAAAGCCGCCGGGGAAGTTCAGGGTATCGAAATCGTGAATGCTCACCTGCCCGTGCAGCACCTGGTTGAGGTGCACAATGGTGGGCTCGGCGCCGGCCATGCGGTAGGCAGCCGCGAATTCTTCCTCGCAGTTGATTCCAAAGCCCGTCAGAATCAGCGCGCGCACCGTGCCAGTCGGAGCCGACACCTGGGTTTGTGCCTCCGATTGAACTTTATGTGCTGCCTGGGTGGCTTCTTGTACCATTTCAAAAGTCTTTTGGGCCAATGGAATTGAATCTTGTGCTTTTACAGCGAATTGGAATGGCTGAGGTTTTCCTTCGACACCACGCCAAGCAGCTTATTTACAGGGCCGTTGGTCCACAGGCTTCGCAATACATCCGTATCGGCCGAAATCACCTCACGGCCACCGTGGCGCACCACTAGGCGCACCTCCTTGGTCACAATGCCAAGGCGCGTGGCGCGGCGGCCGAGCAGCTGCTCAAAAGCCACCACATCCTCCGGTGCCACCGTGGCCAGGAAGCGCGAATGCGACTCGGAGAACAGCTGCGTCGGCAGCGCCAGGCCGGTTTCGGGCAGGTCGATGCTGGCACCGCAGTTGTAGCCGAAAGTGCATTCGGCCAGCGCCACAGCGAGGCCGCCGTCACTCAGGTCGTGGCAGGACTGAATCAGGTTTTGGTCGTTGGCCTGACCCACGAGGGTGTACAGCGCCTTGGCTTTTTCGAAATCAACCTTGGGCACATTGGCGCCCAACTGGCCGTGCAGAGCATAGAATTCAGAGCCGCCCAGCTCATCGTGGGTTTCGCCCAAGAGGTACACCACGTCGTCGGCCTGCTTGAAGTCGGAGGTGATGGCGCGGCGCACGTCTTCCATTTTGGCCGTCATTGAGTAGAGCACGGTGGGAGGCACCGAAATCTTCACGCCGTCGGCCTTGAAGTCGTTTTTCATCGAGTCCTTGCCGCTGGTGAGCGGGATGCAGTAGGCCGCCGTAGCGTCGCGTAAGGCCTCGCACATGCGCACCAGTTTGGCCAGCTTCTGCTTGCCATCGGGGTTCGTGGTGGGGTCGTACACCGAATCGGGCACGCAGAAGTTGTCGTTCACCGACCAGAAAATGCCGTCGCCAGGCGTCAGGTTCGGGAGCTTCCCTCCCACCGCAATAATCTGGCGCACGGCCTCGTCAAACGAGCCGGCCGACATGTCATACGCGTCCAAATCGCCGTAGCGCGGCAGGATGCCGTTGCTCACGGCCACTCCCTCCCAGCTCTCGAAATTGAAGCGCACCACGGCCGCGTCCTGCGGCGCCTGGCCCGTCGCGCCCATTAGGGGCTTCACAATGGTGCGGCCTTTCACCTCGTGGTCGTACTGCCGAATGATGGACTCGCGCGAGCAGATATTGAGCGAGCCCAGCAATTGGCCCAGCGTGGCGGTATAGTCCGCAGTGGCCGGAATTTCCGGCTCGGCCGCGGCAGGTTTGGTCCACTCCGCTTCCAGAATTTTGCGCGGCACGCCCTCGTGCAGGAAATCCATGTTCAGCCGCGCCACCGGCGCGCCATCGAAGCGCACGTCCAGAAAACCATCGGCGGTGAAGTGGCCGATATCGGTCAACTCCACTTCCATTTCCTGGCCCAGCGCCAGCAGCTCGGTCATTTTGCCGGGCTCCACCACCAGCGTAAACCGCTCCTGCGACTCGCTCACGAAAATCTCCCACGGCCGCAAACCAGGATATTTCAGAGGCACGCGCTCCAGTTCCACCACCGCGCCACCGGAAATGCCCGCCAGCTCGCCTACGGAGGACGAGAGGCCACCTGCGCCGTTGTCGGTGCTGCACTTCAGCAGGCCGCGGCGCGAGGCCAGCATCAGGAAATCCATCGCCAGCTTTTGCGTGATGGGCGAGCCGATTTGCACGGCCGTGGCCGGGGCCGTTTCGTCCAGTTCAATCGAAGAGAACGTGGCGCCGTGAATGCCGTCCTTGCCCACCCGGCCGCCGGCCATGATGATGCGGTCGCCGGCATCAATGATTTTCTCCCAGGAGTCTTTGCCCGCGAATTGCATCGGCATCACCGCGCCGGTGCCGCAGTACACCAGCGGCTTGCCCGCGTACCGGTCATCGAACACAATGGCGCCATTCACCGTGGGCACGCCCGACTTGTTGCCGCCGTCCTCAATGCCCTTGCGCACCCCTTCCAGAATGCGGCGCGGGTGCAGCTGCCCCGTTAGCAGCGGCCCGTCATACTCGGGGTTGCCGAAGCACAGCACATTGGTATTGAACAGCAATTGTGCGCCGCCAATGCCCGTGGCCAACGGGTCGCGGTTGTTCCCCAAAATGCCGGTGATGGCCCCGCCGTACGGGTCAATGGCCGAGGGCGAGTTATGCGTTTCCACCTTCCACACAAACAGCGAATCGGGATTGATGCGCACCGCGCCGGCGTTGTCCGAAAACACCTTTATCAGCCAGTCGTTGCCATTGGCGCGCAGCTGGCGGTCAACTTCCGACGTGGCATTTTTGATGTAGGTTTTGAAGAGCGAATCGACCTGCTTCTCCTCGCCCGTCTCCAAGTCTTTGTAGTTGATGAGGGCCGAAAATTCCTTGTGCTTGCAGTGCTCCGACCATGTTTGGGCGATGATTTCCAGCTCGCAGTCCGTGGGGGCAGCGGGCAGGCCGGCGGCTTTGCGCTCCGCCTGGGTCTCAGCGGCGGCGAAGTAGTCGCGCACGGCCCGCATTTCTTCCAGGCTCAGCGCGTAGATGTTGTCCTTCGACAGCTGCACCAACTCGGCGTCACTGCGGTCGGTTAGCTTAATAATTTCGGTAATGGCCTCGGCGCCACCGCCGGGGCGCGGCGTGTAGTCGCGGATGCCATCGGCCACGCGGCCCACTTCAAGCCAGTTGATGAGCTTGTTGCCGAGCAGCTCTTCTGCGATGCGGCGCAGGTCTTCGGCGGGCAGGTCGTTTTCGAGCAGGTAGAGGCGCTTGCTGAAGATGTGCTGGGTGTGGATGTCCAGCGGCTCGTTCAGGATGTCGGCGAGGGCGTTTTGAGCCGAGGTGCCTTCGTCGTCGGTCACGCCGGGGCGACGGGCGACGAGGATGTAGGCAGCGAAGCCTTCGGCGGCCGTCAGCTCGTTCAGGCGCACGTCGTGCAGCACCGGGTCGGCGAGGCAGCGGGTGGCGAATTCATGCAGTTGCGTTTCGCTGAGCGGGTAGCGCACCGTGTAGAGGGCGGCGCTGCGCACGCGGCCGGTCTTCAGGCCCAAGTGGCGGGCGGCGGCTTCGGCCACGCGCTGGCCGTCGCCATCGTGCTGGCCGGGCTTCAGCGTGAGCTGGATGGTGTGGGTGGTGTTGGGGGCGTTATCGGACATCAATAATATCGAAACGTCATGCTGAGCTTGCCGAAGCGTCTCTACTGCACAACTAATTATTTACTATCACAACGAAGCAGCAGAGATGCTTCGGCTGCACTCAGCGTGTCGTTCAGGCTGAGGCTGGGCAATACATCAAAACGCTTTTTCCGGCCGGCTGCCGGGCTTCACTACCGGCACGCCGGCGGCGCACAGGGGGCAGCTCTCCGGGGCAAAGGTCGCGGCCTGCACCGAAAGCAGCGCAAAATGCGGAAAATCCAGCCCACCTTTTCCGCCCGTGCGGTCAATCAGTGAGGCCACGGCCAGCACTTCAGCGCCCATCTCACGCAGCACTTTGGCTACTTCCAGCGTGCTTTTGCCGGTGGTCACCACATCTTCGGCAATGACAACTCTTTCGCCTGGCTCGATGGTGAAACCGCGCCGCAGGGTCATTTGCCCATCGGCGTCGCGCTCGGTGAAAATGCCGGGCACGCCCAACTGCCGGGCCAGCTCGTAGCCAATCACCACGCCGCCCATGGCGGGGCCAACCACCACGTCGGGCTGCAGGCCGGCGGCCTGAACTTGGCCAGCCAGCGCGGCGGCGGCGGGCTCCGCCAAGTCGGGCCGGCGCAGGAAGCGGGCGCACTGCACATAGGTATCGGAATGCAGGCCCGACGACAGCCGGAAGTGCCCGCGCAACAGCGCATCTTCCTGCCGCAATTGCTGCTCCAGCAGCTCGGCGTCGAGGGCGATGGGCGAATGGGTGTTGGTGGTTTCAGTCATCTGATTCAGAAAGGCTAACATGCAAAAAGCCGCGGTGAAGCGGCTTTTTGGCTCAGGCGTGGGTCGGGCTCGACACGGTCCGGAATTTGTTGATTTGTTCTTGCAATTCGCGGGCGGCGGCGCCTGCATCTTTTGCCTGCCAGATTCCCCGCGAGGAATTTATCAGCAGGCCGCTGCCATCGGCGCGCAGGCCGGCGCGGAGCGTGGCTTCCAAGTCGCCGCCCTGCGCGCCGATGCCCGGCACCAAAAACCACTGCTCGGGGCAGGCGGCGCGGACTTTGGCCATGCTGGCCGGCTCGGTAGCACCCACCACCAGGCCAATGGTCGATTCGGTCAGTTCCTCATCGAGCTGCCGGGCAATCTGGGCAGCGCGGTCGCTGAGGGTGCCACCGGTGGCCAGGGCTTGGTCCTGCAGGCCATATTGCGGCTTGTTGGATGTTTTCGCCAGCGAAAAAACCAGCTTGCCGGGCCGGGCGAAGGGCCGGATGGCATCGTCGCCCATATAGGGGTTCACCGTTACGGCATCGGCCCCCACAATGTCATAGGCGAAGCGGGCGTACTGCTCGGCGGTGTTGGCAATGTCGCCGAATTTGCCATCCAGAATGACGGGGATGCCGGCCGGGATGCGTTGCACGGTTTGCTGGAGCAGGGCCACTCCGTTTTCACGGCTCAGAAAGAAGGCAAGGTTGGGTTTGAAAGCGGCTGCGTAGGCGGCGGTTTCGGCAATTACCTCGCGCAGCCGCTGGGTGGCGGCCGCATCGTTGCCCGTCGGGTCGAGGCCCACGCAGAGCAGGGAATTGGCCTTTTGAACGCGGGTGAGCAGCTTTTGCATTCGGTATGCTTGGGGTGGTGAAGAGGGAAAACGAGGCTTTTAGAACGTCATGCCGAGCGTAGCCGAGGCATCTCGCGTGTGGTAGTAAATCAATCGTTCAACGAAGCGAGCGAGATGCCTCGGCTGCGCTCGGCATGACGTTCTAAACTTACCGAGATACTGAAGTATTGTGCGCAACTTCCGACGCCAACCGGGCCGAGAGGCCCGGCGACAGCCATTCGCCGCTGGCAACCTGCACGGCCTGGGCGCCTACCCGCAGGTAGTCTTCCACGTCGCGCAGCGTGAAAATGCCGCCCGTGCCGAAAATGGGCAGGTTCAGGTTGGAGTCATTCGCCAGTTCCCACACGCAGCGCTGCGACAAGGGCCGCAACGCTTCGCCCGAGAGCCCGCCTATTAATGGTGCGGCGTTGGGGTCAGCCGGCAGGTGCAATACTTTGAGGGTATTGGTTGCAGCCAGCGCTGTAGCTCCCCCATCCTGCGCCCCCAGGGCCAGGCCCCGGATGTGGTCGGGCCACGGTGGCAGTTTTACAACTACGGCCAGGTCGTCGCGCAACTCATTGCGCACGGCCTCAGTGGCTTCGCGCACGTAGTGGGCCGTCACATCGGAGCCGGAGCCTCCGTGGGGCACGGTGATGTAGACTTCCACACCCGCCAATTGCTCGCCGGCTTCGCGCTGCAGGTAGCGCGCAATTTTGCGGAAGCCCGGCACGCCCGGCGCGGTGATGCTCACAAACACCGGCACGCCGAAGCGGCGCAGGCGCGGCAGATGCTCCTGTACCAATAGCTCTGCGCCCTCGGTGCGGAGGTCGGTGCGGTTGAGCAGGGTTTGGTCGGCCACTTGCAGGATGCCTTCGTCGCCGGGCAGGCCGGCGCGGGGCTCCATGGTCACGGTTTTGGTGAAAATCGCACCCAGTTGCTCATAGCCTTCGCCGGCGAGGTCCCACGGAGCCGTGGCCAGGCAAACGGAATTCTGTAACGTAATGGCGCCGAGCTTCATGGCTTTTCAAGGTATTTTGGTACTCGGTATAGGACTTTCTCACGCCTGCAGAATCGCCGTTCCGTTGGGACAAAGTCCTTCGCTGCGCTCAGGATGACATCGGTTTTCACTTCCTAAACAGCTTCATTGTCACGGTTAATCGGTGCTCAGGTTGCGGTTGCCGGCGTGAGCCGAAACTAGCGCAGCCACTTCTGCTCCGGAGACGAGGGAGTTGGTATCTACTAGGGTTGAGGGAATGAGGGTTGTTACTAAAAGCCAGTGGAAACGAAGCCGAACCGGCCGCGCACAAAAAAACCGTTTCAAAATCCGAAACGGTGGCGGGGCAAAAACCAGAAATCGTAAACGAAAAATCGGCGAAACCGACGGGGGACAAGACCTTCCGGTCTCGCTGCGGCACATCCTGGCGGAGCGTCCCACACTTCATCAACTGTTTATTGGGCTGAAGCACGATGCAAAATTACGGAATGTTTATGCCGGCCAAATCACTGGTCACATTAAGTTTTTTTTGCGTGTTTTTTTGCGTGTTTTTTGAGCGTCGCTTTCGGGCCTAACTCGCTAATCAGCGCACATTTTGGGGTCGGCTTTTGGCCGTAAAAAAATTTTGGTGTTTTCTAACCCGTTGCTTTGCAAGCAGTAGCCACCGTAACTTTGGCTCTTTATTCCGCTCCTGAAAGCAGTTCCTGCTGTTTCGAGCCAGCAAAAAGCCCCTGAAATACACTGGTATTTCAGGGGCTTTTTGCTGGCTCGAAACGGGTATTAGTGACGTGCTTCGCATGCTGTCAAATTCGCAATTACGCGTTTTTCTCAGCTGGTGGGCCCCGTGTCTACCTTCGACTCAATGGTGCTTTGCACGGTGCTGCTCACAGCCGAGAGAATGTTGTAGCCCGTGGCCGACTCGATGGCATCCACCGTGGTGCGGTAGCTGCCCCAGCTCGTGCTGATGGAATTGGAGTTGGGCATGTCTACGGCAATGATGCGGGTGCTGGTGGTGACGCGGCCGACGTCGGAACTGCCTTCGGGCAGCACCACCACCACTTTCCACGTGCGGGCCGGCACGGTGATGTGGCCGTTGTCGATGGTGGTGTAATAGCCGTTGGAGCCGGTGCCGCCTTTGCCGTAGCTGCCCGCGATGATATAGAGTTCATAGCCCTGCCCTACCAGTGTGCGGCAGTAGTTCTCCAGGTTAGCCCAGGTTTGCTGGTTGTTGGTGGGGGCTTGAGGCATCATATTGGTCATCAAGAAGGTAGCTGAGTTGTCGGTAACCGAGCCAGTGCGGTCGGCCGAAGGGCAGTTGTGGCCGCGGTCGAAGCCCGAGCCGCTGTAGCTGGTGCCGCCCACGTGGTACCAAGCGCTGGGCAGCGTGTCATCGGCGCGGAAATCGTCCTGGCGCGGGGTGCTGCCCAGCCAGGCGCTGCTCAGGTGCCAGCTCACCCAGTTGGGCGTGCCCCTGTCGCGATGATAGGACATGGTGTACTGGGGCTTGGTCATCAGGTAGTTCCAGTAGTAGTACGTGTCGGCCACCGCGCCACTGGGGTTGCCCATGGCCAAGTTGTTGTCGCGGGTGGCGTCCTGGTTTGCTACGGCGGCCGTGGGGCCGGTGGTGGGAGTCACTTGCTCGGTGCGCGAGCAGGAGGCGGCCAGGGCCAGAAGCAGCGCGGCGCTGCTGAGACGGGTAATCGTTCGCTTCATAAAAAAGAAAAGAGTGAAAGGTGCTAGTGACCGCAAAAGTCATTTGTTGAAATTGCTTCACTACTATCGCAATGTTACACAACTATTACCAATGCACTAACTCCCCCTGCAAGAACATTTTGGCCTCATAATAAGGCAACAGAAAAGTTATGTTTTATATAGATTTTGTATTGCCGCCGGCAAATCATTCGCAACGCCGCTGGTCATTTTTTATAGCTCATAGCGGCCCATTTCTTGGGCAATGAAAAGCCCCGCCGGTGGTCCGGCGGGGCTTTTCATTGCCCAAGAAAGTGGTTTGCCTTAACGCCCGCCCACCACGAGCCGTTGGGCCGCCAATTGCTGGCCTTGCGCATCACGCAGCACCACGTGGTAGAGTCCGGGGGCCAGCGCGGGCAGGGCCAGCACCTGAGCAGCTTCCACAACGGGCAGTTGGCGCACCAGCTGGCCCATTTGCGAGTACACGAGCAGAGTGCCTGCGGAAACGGGCCGGTTGAGGAAGTGCGCGGTTACCGACTGCGCATCGGGCGCGGGGTTCGGGTACAGCTCCAGCTGCGGTGCGGCGGTGGCTTGCTTGCCCACCGCCATCGCAACCAGGGGCGAAAACGCTTGCGTGCCGTCAACATCAACCTGCCGCAGCCGGTAGTAGAGAATAGCCGCGCCTTGGGCGCCCGCCTCGGCATCGCGGAACTGGTACGTCAGCGTGCGGGTGCTGCTGCCGGCGGCCGCTACCCGGCCCACTGGCTGAAAACCGTCATCGCGGCCCGTCGACCGCTCAACCACAAAATAGTCGCTGTTTTTTTCCGAAGCGGTGGTCCATTTCAGCTCGGCAGCCCCGCCCAGCCACTGGCCGGCAAAGGCCGTTAGCTCCACCGGCAGGGGAACAATGACGGGCAATAACCCGCTGGCCAAGTCGTCGGCAAAGGCTTGGAAAACGCCGATGTTCACCCCCACCCCGAGCAAGGAGGCAGCCGAAATTTTTACCGAAGAAAAATCCTGGGTGGTGCGGAAGGACACCTCCTGCTTGCCATCGGGCAGCAGGTTTACCGATAGCAGGGAAGAGCCCGATGCCGTTTCCAATAGTTTCCCATTGTTGTCGTAGGTGCTCAGGGTCAGGTTGTTCAGCAAGGCCAGGTCCAGCAGTCCGTTGTTGGCGTTGTTCTGGATAATAACCCCCGCCCGGTTGCCGGCCCGGCCCTGGCCGTTGAGGTCCAGCGCCAACCCTACCGTGGCGGTAACACCGGCCGTCACCACCACGGTGGCGCTGGTGGCGGGGTTGTTGTCGGCCGCACCGGCGGGGTTGGCTACCCCACACAGGGCGCATACGCCGCTGATGCTTGCGCGGGCCTTGCTGGCAGCCGTAGTCGAGGAAAAATCGGAGAGGACGCGGCTGGTGCCCTGAAAGGCGCTGGGCTCGAGGCCAAACCCGTAGTAAATATCCAGATTGCTCAGCGCCGACAATCCACTGATTTGCTCAATCTGCACCTCATCGAACGGCAAGGTACTGGGGAAGCTCACCTGGTATTTGCCGTCGGGCAGCAGCGCCAGGTTCAGCAGGCCCACGCCCGTGGCCGACTGCTGAGCCGTGCGCACGCCGTTAATCGTTTTGTAGGTGGTCAGGCGCAGCCCACTCAGCACATCCAAATCGACAATTCCCGAATTCCCCAACACGAAGCCGGCGTAGTAGCCGGCCGGCGCGGTCTTCAGGTCTTGCAGCTTTACGCTGAGCGTGGACGGGCAATTGGCCGACACAAAGGTGCCGAAAGTGGCGTGGTTGGTCAGGCTGGCATCCACGGCGTACTGCGGGTTGGTGATGGTGGTGTTGCCGCACACCGCCACGCCGCTGCCGCCGGCAATGGCCGTGCTGTAGTAGGGCGCAAGGTTGGTGGCCGAAAACTGCGACGCCAGCCCTTGCACCGGCAGGGGCACCAGCGCGGGCACCCCGTAGGCATAATACACCCGCAGGTCGTAGCCCAGGCTGGCTGCCCCGCTGATGGTGAGCTCAACCGCATCGAAGTCCCGATTGGCCACAAATTCCAGCTGCGAGGGCGGGCTGGCCGCCGCCAGCACCTGCAGGCTTTGGATGCCATCTACCTCAACCACATGCGACTCCTGCGCGGTAGCAGAGCCATTAAGGTACGTTTTGATGGTATAGGCCCCCAGCGCGCTGAGGCTCACCGCGCTACCATCCAGGGCCACTAGCAGGCCGGCACGGTCGCCCTGGTGGCCGGTACCGCTCAAGCCCAGGCGCAGGCTAACGCTCGAGGCGGCAGTCGCGTTTTTGGACATCACCGCGTAGGTGCCCATCAGGTTGTTGTCGGCGGCACGGTTATCGTGGTCGACCCCAAGGCCCGCGCAGCCAAGTCCAGAGCACTGAACGCTGGAACTCACCACGCCGGTTGTGGAATAAATGGGGGTAGCGTGCGCGACCCGCGCTCCCAAAGCCACACCGATGGCAATGACCATCCAGGCACGAAACAGTCGCCTGGGCATGAGGGTTTGTGTAGAGGGTTGCATAAATAGATAGGAATGAGAAAAAAATTTGAATTATTGGCACACTGCTACTCAAACCATGCAATTCCACGGCCATGTCCGTTCTTTTTCCAACATTAGCTAGTTATCAGCCACATAGATTTCAGCGCCTGCAAACCATCCTTCCCATTATTGGATTTTGTTCCTAAAACGAGAAACAGGGCTGTAAACCCCTGCAATCCGACTAGCGTCAGGTTTCGTATCTTACCCATTTTGACAATGATTTTTTGAAGGATGAGCTTATTGTGACGTATTTTTGTAATATAATTTTTCCAATGAAGCACTAGCAACTTTGCTATTTCTCACTTCCAATAAGCCTGGGCGGTGCCTGGTGCTTTAAGCTGCTCTACCATGATGCCAACGCTACCCTTCAAAATTTTTGTGGTTGAGGACAACGAGTGGTACGGCGAGCTGCTGACGCACCGCCTGGGCCAGAATCCCAGCCACAGCGTGTTGCGGTTCACCACCGCCCGCGCCTGCCTCGACCAGCTCGGCGAACAGCCCGACTTCATCACCCTCGACTATTCCCTGCCCGACGCCAAGGGCGAACTCGTGCTGCGCCAGATAAAAGAGCGCCTGCCCGGCACCGAAGTCCTCGTGATTTCGGGCCAGGAGGATGTGGGCACGGCCGTCAGCATGCTGCGCCAGGGGGCCTACGACTACCTCGTTAAGGACGAAAACACCCTCGACCGCCTCTGGAACATTGTGGGCAAGGTGGAGCAACAGGCCCGCCTGCGCCGCGAAAACACCCAGCTGCGCCAGCAAATTGGCATGCGCTACGGTGCTGGCCAGGCCCTGCTCGGCGAGCATGCGTCCATGCAGGCGGTGCAAACGCTCATTGCCAAGGCGGCCCGCACCACCATCACGGTGAGCGTGAGCGGCGAAACCGGCACCGGCAAGGAGCTGGTGGCCAAAGCCATTCACTTTCAGTCGGGGCGGGCTGCGCAGCCGTTTGTGGCCGTCAACATGGCCGCCATTCCGCGCGAACTGGTGGAAAGCGAGCTGTTTGGGCACGAAAAAGGCTCCTTCACCGGGGCGGTGGCGCGGCGCGTGGGCCGGCTGGAAGAAGCCAACGGCGGCACCCTGTTTCTGGACGAAATTGCCGACCTCGACCTGAGCCTGCAGGCCAAGCTGCTGCGCGTGCTGCAGGAGCGGGAAGTGACCCGCGTGGGCGGCAGCCAGGCCGTTCCGTTCGATGTGCGCCTGATAGTGGCCACCCACCGCGACCTGCTGGCCGAAGTGCAGGCCGGTCGCTTCCGCGAAGATTTGTACTACCGCTTGCTGGGGCTGCCCATTGCCCTGCCCCCGCTGCGCCTGCGCGGCAACGACGTGCTGCTGCTGGCCGATGTGTTTGTGCGCGATTTCTGCCACCTCAACAACCTGCCGCTGCGCCAGCTCACCGACGAGGCCCGCCACCGGCTGAAAGCGCACTCCTTCCCCGGCAACGTGCGCGAGCTGAAAGCGGTGGTTGAGCTGGCCACCGTGCTGGCCGATGGCGAACTGGTGCAGGCCGAAGACCTGCCCCTGCGCCCCGGCCGCGTCACGGTAGGGCCGGGCAGTCAGCTGTCGTTGCGGGAGCAAACCACGGCCATCGTCCAAAGCTGCCTCGACGAGATGGCCGGTGATGTGCTGGCCGTAGCGGCCCGGCTGCGCATCGGCAAATCGACCATCTACCGCATGATTCAGCAGCAGGAGCTGCGAATTGGTTAAATTGCTCGGCGTTGCTGCCACCGGCCGTGCCGGCCTTTCTCATCCGCTGCTTTTATCGCTTTAGCTCCCTGCCATGATGCGCCGCTCCCGCTTCTCACGCCAGGCCCGCCGCAAGGCTGTACCGGCTGCGCGACGGGCGGCCGGGCCGGATGCCCAGCAGCTGCGGCCCGCCAACACGGCCTCGCCCGTGGAAGGGATTCCACCGCTGTTTCGGCAGGGCGTGGCCGACAAGGTGCCCCTCATCCTGTTTAGCTACGACTTGCAGCACCGGCGGCTGCTGCACTGCAACCGCCACTGCCACACGGTGCTGGGCTTCAGCAGCCAGGCCATGCTCGACCTGGGGCCGGCCCTTGCGGCGCGGCTGCTGCACCCCGACTCCCATGCTCAACTGCAAAAAGGCAACTTCCACGACATGCTGTCCGGCAGCCGCCCCTTGAGCTGGGACTGCCGCGTGCGCCACCGCGACGGCAGCTGGCGCTGGCTGCGGCTGCGGGTGCGGCCCGGTGCCACCGGCCCCAACGGGCAGGTGCTCGAAATAACGGGCAGTGCCGAAGACGTGACCCGCCACCGGGCGGCCGTGGACGAGCTGCGCCACAGCCGCCACCTGCTGCGCCAAATAGTGGATTTGGTGCCGAACCTCATCTACGTCTACGACCTGACCCAGGAGCGCAACACCTACGCCAACCGCCGCATCGAGCTGGTGCTGGGCTATGATAGGGCTGAATTGCAAGCCTTTCCGAACGGAACACTGCTGCCCGGCCTGCTGCCGGCCAATGAGCTGGCACAGTTGCGGGTGCACATGGAGGAAGTGGCCCGCTTGCCCGATGGCGAAAGCCTCGCGCTGGAGTTTGCCCTGCACCACCGCAACGGCTCACTCATTTGGCTGCGCAGTACGCACACACCCTTTGCGCGGAACGCGGCAGGGCAGGTCACGAGCATCATTGGGGTAGCGGAGGACGTGACCGAGCGGCACCTGGCCGATGAGCAGAGCCGCGCCGCCTCGGCCCAGCTGGCCGAGCAGTACCGTTTGTTCCGGCAGGTAATTGATGCGCTGCCGCACCCCATTTACCTGAAAGACGGGCACGGCAACTACTTCCTGGCCAACCGCGCCCTGGCCGCCCTCTACAACCTGACGCCGGAAGAGCTGGTGCACTACGGCGAAGCCGGCGGGCCGCTGCTGAGCACCGACGAGGTAGCCCGGTACATCGTGCAGGACCAGCAGGTATTGAATACGGGCCAGGACCTGACCATTGAAGAATCCCACACGGCGCCCGATGGCACGGTGTCGTGGTTCAGCAGCGTGAAGCGGTTGTTTGTGCGCTCCGATGGCACGGCCCAGGTGCTGGGCGTGGACAGCAACATCACCGAGCTGAAGCGCACCCAACAAGCGCTGGAAGCGGCCGTGAGCGAGGCCGAAGTAGATGCCCAGGCCAAAGAAAATTTCCTGGCCAACATGAGCCACGAAATTCGCACGCCGCTGCACGGCATCCTGGGCCTGACCGGGGTGCTGGCCAAAACCACCCTCAGCCGCAGCCAGCACGACTACCTGCGGCTGCTGGGCGAGTCGGCCGAGCACCTGCTCACGGTGCTCAACGACGTGCTGACCACCGCCCGCCTCGGCGCCGGCAAGCTGCGGCCCGAGTCCATTCCCTTCAGCCCGGCCGAGCTGCTCACGGGCTGCGCCTCGCTGCTGCGGCCCCAGGCCCGCGAGAAGGAGCTGCGTCTGCGCGTAGACAAACTCGTGGAATTGCCCACCGTGCTGGGCGATGCCCACCGCCTGCGCCAGGTCCTGCTCAATCTGGTGAGCAACGCCATCAAGTTCACCGAAACCGGCTCGGTGCGCCTGCGCTGCCGCCCGGTGCCGGCCCCCACCAACCACGCCGAGCCGACAGGCACCATCTGGCTGCAATTCACGGTGAGCGACACGGGCGTGGGCATTCCGTCCGAGTCGCTGGACAAGGTTTTTGAGCCCTTCACTCAGGCCGCCGCCAGCACCGACCGCGAGTACGGCGGCTCGGGGCTGGGCCTGAGCATTTCGGAGGGCCTCGTGAAGCTCATGGGCGGCGTGCTGCGCGTGAGCAGCGAAGTGGGCACGGGTAGTACCTTCGCCTTCACGCTGGCTTTCCAGCCGGTGCCCGTGCCTGCGCCCACTACGCCGGCCGCCACCGCCGACGAGGCCCCCGTGCCTACCAACGCCGGCCGGGTGCTGCTGGTAGAAGACAACCTCGTGAACAGCCTGCTGGCCGAAACCGTGCTCCGCAACTGGGGCTGGCAGGTGACCACCGCCGCCAGCGGGCCGGCCGCCATTCAGCTGTTCGAGCACCGCCCCTTCGACCTGGTGCTGATGGACATTCAGATGCCCGGCATGGACGGCGAAACCGCTGCCCGCGCCCTGCGCCAACACCCCGATGCCGCCCGGGCCGCCACGCCCATCATCGCCCTCACGGCGCGGGCCCAGGCCGGCGAAGCCGAGCGCCTGCAAGCCAACGGCTTTGCCGGCTACCTGGCCAAACCCTACCGCGAGGAGCAACTTCTCGAAACCATGCAAACCGTGCTGGCCCACCAACAGCGGGCTGCTGAACCCCTCCCAACCTACACCACGCCCTACACCATGCCTTCTGCAGAACCTTTGTACGACCTCAACAACGTGCGCCAGCTGGTGCGCAACGACGAAGCCATTGTGCGGCGCCTCGCTTGGGCTTTCATCGAAACCACGCCCGCCATTCTCACGGCTCTCGACGAAGCTCTCACCAAAGCCGACTGGGAAGCCGTGGGCGACGCGGCCCATCACCTCAAAAGCTCCCTCGACGGGCTGGGCGTGGAAAGCCTGCGGCAGGTAATCCGCGAGATTGAGGCCTATGGCGACACGCCGCCCGAGTTTGCCCACGCCGCCCGGCAAGTGGCCCAGGTGCGCGCCGTGACCGAGCAGGTGATGGCCGACCTGCGGCACGAGTTTCCCGAGCAGGCGAAATAACCGGCTTATTTAATGCTCGAACTCGCTTTTTCTGCCCCGGTTATTCGCACGCATACGGTCGTGGTGGGGGCGGGGCAGGCCGGACTGGCGGCCGCCTATTATTTGCAGAAAAGTGGCGTCGACTTCCGGCTGCTGGACGCGGCCCCGACGGCGGGCACAGCCTGGGCCGGCCGGTACCACTCGCTGCGGCTGTTTTCGCCGGCCTGGGCCAGCGGGCTGCCGGGCCGGCCGTGGCCGGGCTCGCCCCTGCGCTACCCCACTCGCACCGAGGCCCTGGACTACCTGCGTGACTACGCGGCCCACTTCGCCTTTCCTTTGGAGCTGAACCAGCGCGTAACGCGCCTGAGCACCGCGCCCGAGGGCGGCTACCAGCTGGAAACCGCGACCGGCCGGACTTATGTGGCCCGCCACGTCATCGTTGCCACCGGGCCCTACTCGGCGCCCAGGCTGCCCGAGTGGGCCGCCCAGCTGCCCCGCGCCGTGGCCCAGCTGCACAGCCGCGACTACCGCCACCCCGGCCAGCTGCCGGGCCATGGGCCCGTAGCCGTGGTGGGCAGCGGCAACTCCGCCATTCAAATTGCCGCCGACATCGCGGCCACGGGCCGGGCCGTGTTCGTGGCTTACGATGAAAAGACGCCCGCGCTGCCCAACAACCAGCTCATGTGGGCTATTATGGTGCTGAGCGGCTTGTTGCGCATTCCGGGCCACACGGCCCTGGGCCAACGCCTGCGCGCCCGGCCCGATGGCGTGGTCAGCGACGACCTGGCCCGGCTGCGGGCGTTTGGAAACGTCACGTTTATCGGCCGGGGCATGGCGGCGCTGCCCACGGGCGGTATTCAGGGCCTCAGTGGTACTTCAAAAGTGCTCGATGCCGTGGTATGGGCCACCGGCTACCGGCCGGATTATGACTGGATTGACCTGCCGATTATCGGGGCTGATGGCCAGCCGCAGCACCACCGGGGCCTTACGGCGGCAGCCGGGGTAGCCTTTCTGGGCCTAAACTGGCTGGACAGTCGCCGCTCGGCCCTGCTGAACGGGGCGGGTGCCGATGCCCGGCGCGTGGTGGCGGCCCTGCGCCAAATGCCCTAATCTTGTTGAAACCCGCCCCCCGGTTTTTGGGTTGAATACTTCAGATGCAGCTTCCGGAAAGAAGCCGCTTTTTATCCACCCGTATTTCCTTCAGCCCCATGTTTATTTTCATGCTTGGCCTCTTGCTGGTCACCGCTTTTCTCGCCCTCAAAACCGTTTCGAATGTAGAGGAGATGCTCGCGCCTGAGCCGGTGCGCGTGCAATAGCTCCTCGCTGGTTCAGCACAAAAAAAGCAGCCCGAAAGCTGCTTTTTTTGTGACGTGTTGACAGGAAAATTTCTATTTAGCGGATGACCAGCTTGCACATCTGGCTGGTGTTGTCCGACTCCAGCCGCACGTAGTACAGGCCGTTGGCAAACTTGCTGAGGTCAAGCATTTTGGTATACCGGTCATTCAGCTCAGTCAGCGTTTCGTGGTACATCACCGAGCCGATGACGTTGAGCACGCTCAACTCCACCTTCTTGCCTTGCAGGTTGTTGATGGTGAGATGGACAATTCCGGTACTGGGGTTGGGGTACACCAGCAGGGTTTTGTCGTCGCCGGGCTTAATCTGTTGGCCGGGCTTGCTGGTTGCGGCGGCAGCGGCTTGGGGAGTATGTAGCAGAGGGCCAACGCCCAAGCTCAGACAGACAGCGAATAGAAATGGTAAAAAGTAGCGTTGCATCATAGTATAGTTTGCGGGTGGGGAAAGAAGAGCGGCGCCTAAGAACCTAACGGGAAATAATGGATTTAGTTGACAAAGGTACAGCAACGCAGGCACTAGGCCTACGGGAATATACAGAAACCTCGATGAATTACGGTATTTTCGCTTCCATGGTTCTCATTTTGCCGACCAACTAAGTGGATATTCTGGTGATTGGCGGCGGCCTCGCCGGCCTGGCGGCGGCTTTGGACCTGGCCGGGCGCGGCCATAGCGTGGCAGTGGTGGAGCGCAAGCAGTACCCGTTTCATAAGGTGTGCGGCGAATACGTGAGCAACGAGGTGCTGCCCTACCTGCGCCGCCTCGGGGCCGACCCGGCCGAGCTGGGACCGGCGAGTCTTTCCCAATTTCTGGTATCGTCGCCCGGCGGGCGCACGCTTACTTCTGCGCTCGACCTGGGCGGCTTTGGGGTGAGCCGGTACGTGCTCGATGACTTTCTCTACCAACGGGCCGTGGCGCGAGGCGTCACGTTTCATTTGAAGGCGACGGTGACGGACGTGGCATTTGAGGCCGGCGCCGACCAGCACCGCGTGACGCTGGCCGATGGCCGCCAGCTCACGGCCCGCGTGGTGCTGGGCACCTACGGCAAGCGCGCCAACCTCGACCGGCAGCTGCAACGGCCCTTTTTCAGCCAACGCTCGCCTTACCTGGGCGTGAAGTACCACCTGCGCCTGGCCGGGTTTCCGCGCAACGTCATTGCCCTGCACAACTTCGCCGATGGCTACGCCGGCATTTCGGCCATTGAGGAAGACAAGCTGTGCTTCTGCTACCTCACCACCCGCCAGAACCTGAAGCAGCACGGCACCATTCCGGCCCTGGAAGAGGCTGTATTGGCCCGCAACCCACATTTGCGCGAGATTTTGCACTCGGCGGAGGTGCTCTATCCGCAGCCGGAGGTCATCAACGAAATTTCCTTTGCCCCCAAGCAGCCGGTGGAGCAGCACGTGCTGATGGTGGGCGACGCGGCCGGCCTCATCACGCCGCTGTGCGGCAACGGCATGGCCATGGCGCTGCACGGGGCGGCGCTGGCAGCGGCGGCCGTCCACGATTTTTTGCAGGGTGCCACCTCGCGGGCCGAATTGGAACAAGCGTACAGCCGGGCCTGGCACGCGCATTTTTCGGCGCGGCTGCGGGTGGGCCGGGCGGTGCAGCGGCTGTTTGGCGGGCCGGTGCTGAGCGAGCTGGTGGTGGGTGGCCTGAGCCACTGGCCGGGCGCCGTGCGGATGCTGATGCGGCGCACCCACGGCCAGCCTTTTTGATGGGCTTGAGGGCGTTTTTGAGGCGGGCGGAGTACCCCGAAATATTATTTCGGGTCGTGCGACGGACCAGATGGGCCGAAATGAAATTTCGGGGTACTCCGCCTGGTAACGCAAACGGCTGCTTGGGGAATGCCAGAATATTATTGCCGTTTTTTTAGCAAAGCGCCGCGCAAAACTGTTTGATATCCCGTAAATAGAGCACTGGCCGATGGAAGCTCACTCCGTTGGCCGCGTTTCTGAGTTGCATTTGCCCTTTTCCTTATCCGTAAGCCCCTCCCGGAATGCCGAGTTATTTAGGTGCCATCGGCACTGCCAACCCCGTCCACCGCATTGCCCAGCCGCAGATTGCCGAATTTATGGCGCGGGCGCTGGGGTTTGGCGAGGACGACACGCGCAAGCTGCGGGCGCTGTACCGGGTGTCAGGCATCGAGCACCGCTACTCGGTGCTGCCGGACTACGGGCGGGCCAACGGCGACTACACCTTTTTCCCGAACACGCCGGACCTGGAGCCTTTCCCCAGCGTGGGCCAGCGCATGGCCGTGTACCGGCGCGAGGCTCTGCCCCTGGCCACCGAGGCCGTGCGCGACTGCCTACGCCAAGTGCCCGACGTGGCCGCTTCCAGCATCACCCACCTGGTGACGGTGAGCTGCACGGGCATGTACGCGCCGGGGCTCGACATTGAGTTGGTGCAGGTGCTGGGGCTGCGGCCCGATGTGCGCCGCACCTGCGTGAACTTCATGGGCTGCTACGCGGCCGTGAATGCCGTGAAGCTCGCCGATGCCTTTTGCCGGGCCGATGCCGAAGCCCGTGTGCTCATCGTGAGCGTGGAGCTGTGTACGTTGCACTTCCAGAAGAGCCCGGAAGAAGACCACCTCGTAAGCAATGCCCTGTTTGGCGATGGCGCGGCGGCCTGCCTGGTGCTAGGCCAGTCGCTGCCCAACGAGGCGCCCAGCCTGGCCCTGCAAGCCTTCCATTGCGGCCTGGAGCCCGATGGGCACGACGACATGGCCTGGCACATCAACGACTTTGGGTTTGAGATGACGCTGAGCAGCTACGTGCCCAAGCTCATTCAGCGTGGCATTCGCAAGCTGACCGATGGGCTGCTGGCCAGCCTGCCGGTGCAGCTGGGCGACATTCGCCACTTCGCCATTCACCCCGGCGGCCGCAAGATTCTGGAAACCATCGAAACCGAGCTGGGCCTAAGCCGCCAGGACAACCGCCACGCCTACCGCGTGCTGCGCGACTACGGCAACATGTCGTCGGCCACGGTGCTGTTTGTGCTGCGCGACGTGCTGGCCGCCGCCGCCCCCGCCGACCACGGCGCCCCGGTGCTCAGCTTCGCCTTCGGGCCGGGCCTGACCATGGAAGCCATGCTGCTGGAGGTTTCATTTAACAAGTATCCTTTACCATTTAACAAGCAGGCGCAAGCGGTTGATTCCCCAAAGCCGGACGAGCTGGCAACTGCTGCTCCACCTCTCGAACTGTTAAATGTTAATTGATAGATGTTAAATGAAAGAGCTTCCGGCCCGGAGCTGATGGACGACCTGACGCTGGCCTCCGATGCCCTGCGCCAGAACCTGGACGAGCTGGAAACCATCAACACCTGGCTGGGCGGCTACGCGCCGGTGCTTGATGCGCTGCAACGACTTCGACCCAGGTTTCCGGCCGGCCGGCCGTTGCGCGTGGCCGACCTGGGCAGCGGCGGCGGCGATACCCTGCGCCAAATAGCCCGCTGGGCCCGCAAAAATAGCGTCGCGGTTGAGTTGGTGGGTATTGACGCGAACGAATTCATGCTGGACTACGCGGCCGGCAAAAGCCGGGACTACCCCGAAATCAGCTACCGGCAGTTCGATATTTTCTCGCCCGAATTTCAGGCCCAGCCTTTCGATGTGCTGACGTGCAGCCTGTTTTGCCACCATTTCACCACCGACGAACTGGTGCCGCTGCTCCGGCAATGGCAGCAGCAGGCGCAGATGGCCGTGGTCATCAACGACCTGCACCGGCACTGGCTGGCTTACCACAGCATCAAGTGGCTGACGCGGCTGCTGGGCGGCTCCTACCTAGTGCGGCACGACGCGCCGCTATCCGTAGCCCGCGCCTTCCGTCGCACCGACTGGGTGGTCTTGCTGGCGCAGGCCGGCATCGCACGCTACGAGTTGCGCTGGCGCTGGGCCTTTCGCTGGCAGTTGGTGATTTTCAGTGAGCAGTGAGCAGTGAGCAGTGAGCAGTGAGCAGTGAGCAAAAAGAACGTCATGCTGAGCGCAGCCGAAGCATCTCGCGTGCAATGGTAATTCAATCGTTGAATAAAAGAATTGCTGCCACACGCGAAATGCTTCGGCTGCGCTCAGCATGACGTTCTTTTTGCTCACTGCTCGCTATCAGCCCCACAGCCCGGCTGCTACCCGAAACGTATTGGCGTGGGCTTCAACGATGTCGATGATGCCCTCGGAGTAGCCACCACCCATGCAAACCACCACCGGCAGGCAGTGACGGTGGCAGAGGCCGAGCACCAGCTCGTCGCGCTGGCGGCAGCCGGCGCGGGTGAGGGCGAGGTGGCCCAGCTTGTCGGTGGCCAGCACGTCGACGCCGGCGAGGTAGAACACGAAATCGGGCTGTACTTCATCGAGTAGGCGGGGCAACGTTTCGGCGAGGAGCTGGAGGTAGTGGGCATCGTCGGTACCATCGGGCAGGGGCAGGTCGAGGTCGGAGGCTTCTTTGCGGGCGGGGTAGTTGCGGGCGCCGTGCATGGAAAAGGTGAACACGCGGGGCTCGTCCTGGAAAATAGCGGCCGTGCCATTGCCCTGGTGTACGTCGAGGTCGACGATGAGGACTTTGCGAATGGCGGGCACGGTGGCCAGTAGCCACGCAGCCGCGGCGGCCTGGTCGTTGAGCAGGCAAAAGCCTTCGCCCCGCCCCCGAAACGCATGGTGCGTGCCGCCCGCAATGTTGAACGCCACCCCGTGCACCAGGGCCCGCCGCGCCGCCTCAATGGTGCCCCCCAGAATGGTGATTTCGCGCTCAAACAGCGCTGCCGACCACGGAAAGCCAGTGGCACGCTCCTCCTGCCGGGTGAGTTGGCCGAGGCGCAGCCGGGTGTAGTAGCCGGCATCGTGCACCCGCAGAATGTCGGCCTCGGGCGGCGGCGTGGCCACGAAAAAATCGGCCGCGGTGGCCGTGCCTTCGTGCAAGAGCTGCTCGGGCAGCAGCTCGTATTTCAGCATGGGGAAACGGTGGCCGGTGGGCAGCGCGTGGGCGTAGCTGGGCGCGAAGGCGATGGGTAGCATAGGAAGCGAGGGGGAAACACCCAGCCGACATGGGGTGTTTTGAGAGGGTTTTTAAGCGCTTGCATTCGGCGCTTGCGAAGGCTCTGCTCACGCCGGAATGCAGACAAGTTTCGTGCGGGTGGCAAGAGCAGACTACAAGTAACGTCATGCAGCGCGCCGCGAAGCATCTCGTGTGCAATGATGATTCAAATCGACTGTCATCCTGAGCTTGCGAAGGACCTTGTCACCGTTGAATAAGTCATCCTATCGTGACAAGGTCCTTCGCAAGCTCAGGATGACAAGCGGCGCGAGCGAGAAGCTTTGCGGCGCGCTGCATGACCGTTGTTTTGGCGGATAAAACACTCGCATTCCTACTCCGCTTTATTCTCTTAACACTCCCTGTACTAGCTTCGTGCTATGAACATTGTGCCGATGACGCCCGCCCACTGGCCCGCCGTGTGCGCCATTTACGCCGAGGGCATTGCCACTGGCAATGCCACCTTCACCACCGACCTGCCCACCTGGGCCGACTGGGACGCCGCGCACCTGGCAGTGTGCCGGCTGGTGGCTGTGGATGAAAACGGCGCGGTGCTGGGCTGGGCGGCCCTCTCGCCGGTGTCGGGGCGCTGCGTGTACGCGGGCGTGGCCGAGGTGAGCGTGTATATTGGGGAAGCGGCGCGCGGGCAGGGCGTGGGCCGGGCCCTGCTGGCAGCGCTGGCAGCCGAATCGGAACGGCAGGGCTTGTGGACCTTGCAGGCGGGTATCTTCCCAGAAAATGCCGCCAGCCTGCGCCTGCACGAAGCCCAGGGGTTCCGGCAGGTGGGCCGGCGCGAGCGCATCGGCCAGATGCGCGGGCAGTGGCGCGACACGCTGCTGCTGGAACGGCGGAGCGCGGTAGTGGGGGCAACTCCGGCCACGGCATGAGCGTGCCGCTGCGCACCTGCCTGCTAGCCGAGGCGCTGGGCACGGCCGTCTTGATGATGCTTGGGACCGGGGCCATTGTGGTGGACGAGCAAACCCATGCCTTGGGCCTTGGGGGCATTGTTTCGGCCTTCGGGCTGGCGGTGTTCATCATCATTCAAAGCCTGGGGCCGTTGAGCGGCGCCCACATCAACCCGGCCGTGACGGTGGCGTTTTGGGCGGCGGGGCGCTTTCCGGGGCGGCGGGTGCTGCCCTATATAGGCGCGCAGCTGCTGGGAGCCTTCGCGGGCAGCGGGCTGGTGGCGCTGGTGGCCTTGCCGGGTTCGCTGCTGGGCACCACCCTGGCGGCCCACGGCTGGGGCCAGGCCCTGGGCCTCGAAACGTTCATTACCTTCTGGCTGATGCTGGTGATTTTGCGCGTCACGTCGGGCTCCAAAGAACAGGGGCTGTGGGCGGGCTTGGCCATTGGGGCCACGGTGGGCGTGCTGGCGCTGGTGACTGGCCCGCTCTGCGGCGCTTCCATGAACCCGGCCCGCTCCCTGGCGCCAGCCCTCCTCAGCGGACACCTGGCCGACTTGTGGCTGTACGTGGTGGGCCCGGTGGCGGGCGCGCTGCTGGCCGTGCTGGCTGACCGCTGGCTGCAAGCCACCGAGCAGGCGTAGGGCAGCGCTGGCTTCTGCCTTGCCTTTCATTAGGCAGAAGAAATTTCCTTTGCGGGTGCGGCAAAAGCAGCAGGTATTGCTCTGCTATCCCCCTCTGTCTGGAGCTCAACGGCTTCGCCACCGACGTGGACCGCACCCGCATGGAGGCCGGCTCCGAAGGCTACACCGCCGCCCTGGTGGCTTACTCGGCTCTGAAAACGGCGGCCTCGCTGAACCAGCCCGGCGCCCAGGCCGCCGTGACCAAGCTGGAACCCCGTTTCGCGGGCCAAAGCAAAGCCAAGGCCAAGCTCGCCAAGGCCTAGCCCGCACACCCGAACTACTTCAGTAAAAAGGGCAGTCGGTTCCGCTTTTTCGGGAACCGGCTGCCCTTTTTTGGCAACTCGCTGCCCTTTTTGGGGAACGGGTTGGGGTCCGACCCCAACCCGTTCCCCAAAAAGGGCAGCGAGTTGGGATGCGGAGGAAAGTAGTTGAGGTTGGACCGAAACTTGCTGGAAATTTTGGGCAATTTATTGGGCATGAAGCCAACGAACCGAGACTATCCAGCTTGCTATTGCGGGCCAGCATTCGCCGGGTCATTGTTCTTGCCGCACCGAATGCGCCTCTACTTCTTACCCGATACCATGGCAAACCGCTACCCACCATCGACGCTGGCAGTTCAGACCGGGCAGGACTGCTCGGTGCACTTTCGGCGCAACAGCCGCTTTAGTAACTCCGCCGTACCCCCGTTGGCATTGCGCGGGTGGAATGAGCTTACCGGCCGCTCTCGGTTAGCCAAACCACGTCTGTTGGCCGGCCTGCTGGTGTCTTTGCTGGCCTTCACACTCACCGCCCAGGCCCAAACCCCGCTCTGGCAGCACAGCTACCGCAGCGGGTTTGCGGGCGAGACGGCCAACAATTACGCCGGCTCGCTCAAGCTCAGTCCGAATCTGTACGTTCACGCGGGTGTGGTTAATACTTCCGGGGGGTACTACCCTTATTTTCTGTACACCAACGCACAAGGTGACTCGCTGCGCACCCAGGTGCTGCCTGCCCGGAACGGCAACATCTTTTACGTAGCGAGCAATCTCGACGGAACGTTCACCTGGGGCGGCACAAACAAGTTAGGTGGCCCCGGAACTACACAAAGGCACACCTTGGCCAAACTGAACCAGCAAGGGCAGGTGCTCTGGCAAACCGACTTCCACGGACTCGATGCTGTTGGCCGGCAGACCAGCCTTGGCATGGGGGGGCTAGTGCGCACGCCCGATGGATACATGGTAGCGGCCAACACGGTATTTTATACCACACCCACCGGCTCCACCCGGCTAAACCGGCAGACCTTGGACCTATTCGACAACCAAGGCCAACTGGTGTGGGAGCGCACTTTCCCCGGCGACGCCAGCACGGCCGACCTGCGCCTGCAGCCCAACGGGGCCTATGTGGCCGCCGGCTTTGTGGGCGTGCGCACGCCGCTAACGACTTCGGCCTATTTCTCGCTCGACTGGCGGCTGGTTGAGTTCACGCACAGCGGCGACACGGTGCGCACCAAGCGCTTCGGCATCGAGGGCGACTTCGACAACGCCCTGCGCCTGATACCGACCACCGACAAGGGCTTGGCCGTGCTCACCGAGTACGAGCCCCGCGTGACGACCAACCCTAACCCTTACGTGCTGCGCCTGGTCAAGCTCGACTCGCTTTGGAATGTGCAATGGACGGTGACGCTGCCGCAAACGGCCAACGTAACCGACCTGCGCCAGACCCGCGCCGGGGATATTCTACTCGGTGCCTCCGCCGGCCCCCTCAACGCCCCTCAAGCCCTGGTGCTGCGCTACTCGGCCACCGGCCAGCCCCACCCCACGCTGGGCCCCTACGCCCTGCCCAACGCCCGCCAGCTCATCCCCGGCCGCCTGATGCACGAGCCCGGCGACTCGCTCATGCTCTGGGGCTCGGCCCAGCAGTTCAACAGCCCCGCCCGCACCACCTACACCCAGCGTTTTTATGGGGTGGGCATCGGCGGCAGCGGGGCGGCCGGGGTGGGGGCGCCCTTCGTGCCCGACTACTGCCGCTACCCGCCCCGCCCCAACCTGGGCGTGGTGCCCCCCCCCGCCGCCTACCCCGACTCGCTGGTGCTGGTCGACTTTTCCACCGCCGGCCCCCGCTACGCCCAGAACGTGCGCTTCCGCTGGGACCTGGGCAACGGCACCGTGCGCGACACCTACGCCGCCGGCCCCTTCCGCTACCGCTACGCACAGGTGCCGCCGGCCGGCACGCCCGTCACGGTTACCGTCTGGAACAACCTGGGCTGCGCGGCCACCCAGACGCTCTACCCCTTCGGCCGGCCCACCAGTGCCCAGCAGGCCCGCGCCTGGGCCGCCCAGGCCAGCCTGTTTCCGAACCCCACCAGCGGCACCGCCACCCTGCGGCTGCCCCCCGACGGCCCGGCCGGCCCCGTGGCGGTGGACGTGCTCGACGCCCTGGGCCGGGTGCTGCCGTGCCCGGTGCCCCGGCCGGGGGCCGACCCGCACACCCTGCTGCTCGACCTGGGCGCGCTGCCGGCGGGAGTGTATGCCGTGCGGGTGCGCACCGACACGGGCAGCTTCAGCAAGCGCCTGGTGCGCTACTAGGGGCACTCACGTAACGGAGCAATAAAATGAAACGTCATGCTGAGCACAGTCGAAGCATCTCTACCACGTGCGTAATCCAATCGATTCAACGAAGCAGTAGAGATGCTTCGACAAGCTCAGCATGACGTTCAAGCGTTTGCGCAGTGCAGCGCCCCCGGCCCGTGGCCGGGGGCGCTTTTGTTTGCCGCGCCAGTCCCGACCTTTGCCCTTCCACCCCTAAATACCGCACCCCATGGCCAGCCTCCTCCTCGGCGATTACAACGACCTCGAAGTAGCCCGCGAAACCAGCATCGGCCTCTACCTCACCTCCGACGACGGCGACCTGCTGCTGCCCGAAAAGTACGTGGAGGCCGGCACCCGCGTGGGCGACATCGTGCGCGTGTTCGTGTACCGCGACTCGGAGGACCGCCTCATTGCCACCAACCTGCGGCCCCTGGCCCTGGTCGACAGCTTCGCCGCCCTCACCGTGAAGGACCACGGCCCGGCCGGCGCCTTCCTGGAGTGGGGCCTCGAGAAAGACCTGCTCCTGCCCTACCGCAACCAGCGGCGCGACCTGCGCGTGGGCGAGCGGGTGCTGGTGTACGTGTACCTCGACGAGGAAAGCGACCGGCTGGTGGCCTCCGCCAAGTGGAAGCAATTCCTGAAAAACAACCCGTTCCAAGGCCAGCCCGGCGATGAGGTGCGCCTGCTAGTGGCCGACGAAACCGAGCTGGGCTACCCCGTCATCGTGAACGGCACGCACCAGGGGCTGCTATTTCACAACGAGGTGTTCCGGCCGCTGCGCCTGGGCGAAACCCTGCCCGGCTTCCTCAAGCAGGTGCGGGCCGATGGCAAGCTCGACGTGCGCCTGCAGCAGACCGGCTACGGCGAAGTAGAATCGGCCACCGACACGCTGCTCAAGGCCCTCAAGGCCGCACCGGGCGGCCGCCTGCCGCTGGGCGACAAAAGCCTGGCCGAGGACGTGTACCGCCGCGTGGGCATGAGCAAAAAGGTGTTCAAGAAGGCGCTGGGGGCGCTGTTTCGCCAGGGCTTGGTGCTGCTGGAGCCGGAGGCAACGGTGCTTGTGGGGATAAGGGATAGGGAATAAGGGATATGATTGTTAAGCTGTAGAAAATGGCACGTCGACATAAAGCGCATTACAGTTTGGATGCTTGGCGACTGGCGTTTGAGTCTGTCCCGACGGCCTATGCGCTAGCCCGCCAGTTTCCATCCGAAGAGCGATATGAATTAGCGTCACAGCTCCGGCGGGCAGCCTCTTCCGTCGTTTTAAACATAGCCGAAGGGGCCGGCCGGCATTCGAGTCCGGACTTTTGTCGCTTTCTGGTTATTGCCCGAGGCTCCGTTACCGAAATGGATACGCTTCTGCTGTTAGCAGAGAAGATGAGTTACATCACCGCCATTCAAACGGATGAAGCACTAGCGACGCTCGACCACATCACGGCATTGGTCAACGGCCTTATCAGAAAACATAGTGGGGATAGGGAATAAGGGATAAGAAAAAGGGCTCCTGTTTCTTGTTTCCTTGCAAGTTCAACCCCTCATTCCCCCATCCTCCCGTCCCTTCTCCCGTATCCCTTATTCCCTATCCCCTATCCCCTATCCCCTCATGAAAACCGCTTTACTCGCCGGGGCCACGGGCCTCATTGGTTCCCAGTTGCTGCCGCTGCTGCTGGCTTCGGAGCGGTATGCCAAGGTGGTTGTGGTGGGGCGGAAATCGGTGCCCATTATTCACCCCAAGCTGGTGCAGGTGGTGACGGACCTGGACCAGCTGGAGGCCGTGCGCCTCAAGCTCATTGCCGATGACGTGTACTGCTGCCTGGGCACCACCCTGAAGCAGGCCGGCTCGAAGGAAGCCTTTTATCAGGTTGATTTCCTGTACGTGGTGAGGCTGGCGGCCATAGCGGCCGGCAATTTTGCCTCGCAGCTGCTGGTGGTGAGCAGCGTGGGCGCCGACCCGGAAGGCCGCATGTATTACAGCCGGGTGAAGGGCGAGATGGAAGCCGCCGTGCGCCAGACGCCGTTTCGGGCCATCCACATTTTCCGGCCTTCGCTGCTGCTGGGCGAGCGGGCGCAGCCCCGCCTGGGCGAGCGCATCGCGGCGGCGGTGCTGCGGGTGCTGCAGCCGCTGATGCGCGGCCCGCTGCTGAAGTACCGGCCCGTGAGTGGCGCCGCGGTGGCCGCCGCCATGCTGCGCGCCGCCGAAGACGATGGTGGCGGCGTGCGCGTGCACGAGTCGAACGAGCTGGCCCCGTTGGCCTGATTCCGGGGCCGGCCGCCCCCTGCGCAAGGCGCAAACAGGCCCGGCGGAGGATATTATATAGTAAAATAATTATTTTTTGCTTTAAAGCCAAATCAGCTCATTGAGGGCCTTTTTGGCACGTTCTATCCGTGCTGGCACGGATAGAACGTGCGGGGAAAATACGGGACAGCACGGATTGTATGGGCGCCTCTGCAAAGGTCAATTTTACCCTTGCATACGCCTACTCCATTTGCTTGTTCTACGGGGTAAGGGAGCGGGTGATGCGTCAACATCTCCACCACTTTTTTTCTGAAGTCCCATGCAAAAGTTCTCCGCTTCCCTCTTCTTCGTATTGCTGGTGCTGGCCAGCCACTTGGCTTCGGCCCAGGGCACCATCCGCCGGGTGAATAACACCGGCATCACGGGCACCAACATCTACAGCACGATTCAACTGGCGCACGACGCCTCCGTGAACGGCGACATCATCCAAGTGGAACCATCCACCGTCAGCTACGGCAACCTCACCTGCACCAAGCAGCTCACCATCGTGGGGCCCGGCTACTTCCTGAGCTTCAACCAGCCACCGGCCCTGCAAGCCAGCGTGATTCCGGCAACCATCGACCAAGTGGTATTCAATCCGGGCAGCGCGGGCTCCAGCATCGCGGGCATGACGATAAACGGCAACTTGTACCCAGGGGTCAGCAACCTCACCATTGTGCGCAACTACATCAACAGCACTATCTACGCTAACTACAATGCCAACATCAGCAATACCCTCATCCGGCAGAATTACATCTACACCATTTCTTATTACAGCGGCTCTGCATCTTCGACCAATCTGCTCATTACCAACAACATCATCTTGAGCTCCGCCAACGTCAGCCTCGCAAGCTTCAGCGGGGAGTTTTCGAACAACGACATGTTGAGCGGCACGGCGTATTTCGACAACTTCACCGTAAAAAACAACTACATCAACAGCCTGTCGACCACGGCCAATACCACCTGGCAGTACAACCTGCTCACCGGCGCCCTGCCCACCTTGGGCTCCCAAAGCAACAACACGCCCAGCGTGTCCCAGTCCAGCGTGTTTGTGCTGGCGCCCACCGCGCCCGGCCAATACGATGCCTGGTACAAGCTAAAAACCGGCACCAACCCCGCCACCGGCGGCGGCCAGGGCGGCGTCGACATCGGCGCGACGGGCAGCTCCACGGGCTATGCTTACCACTTCAGCGGGCTGCCGGCCATCCCGGCCATCTACCAGCTCAGCCAGGCCGTGAGCGGCAACACGCTGAACGTGACGCTGGGCACCCGCTCGAATAACTAAGCCGCGCCCCGTCTATGCAACGCTTTCCTCAACCCCGCCCCGCTCCGGGCGGTTGGCACCAACGCGCCGGCTGGTGGCGTGCGCTTGCCTTGCTGTTTCTGCTGCTGGGCGGCGCGGCACGCAGCCACGGCCAGGCCACCATTGCCCGCGCCGAGTATTTTATTGATGCCGACCCCGGCTTTGGGGCAGCCACGGCGTTTAGCCTGCCCGGCGCCCCGGCCAGCGACCTGGCCGGCCTCTCGGCCGCCGTGCCGCTGGCCAGCCTGAGCCCCGGTTTTCACACCTTGGGCGTGCGCAGCCAGGACTCGAATGGCGCCTGGAGCCTGACCAGCCGGCGCACGTTCTACTACGAGCCGGCTTCTGCCGGAACCCTGCCCAACGTCACCAAAGTTGAGTATTTCATCGATACCGACCCCGGCTTCGCGGCAGCAGTTGACGTGCCCGTATCGGCGGCCACCGACATCAGCGGCATTGCCTTCAACGTCAACCTGAGCAGCCTGGCCGCCGGCTTCCACCAGGTGGGCGTGCGCAGCCAGGATGCCAGCGGCAAGTGGAGCCTGACCAGCCGGCGCACGTTTTACTACGAGCCCAACGCCTCGGCCAGCGCGCCGAATGTGGTGAAGGCCGAATACTTCATTGACGGCGAGCCGGGGTTCGGCAACGGCGTTGATATTCCGCTCACGGCCGCTGCCGACGTCAGCGGCCTGACCCTTGCGGTGAACCTGAGCAGCCTGGCCACGGGCTTCCACACGCTGAGCGTGCGCAGCAAGGACGCCAGCAACAAGTGGAGCCTGACCAGTGTGCGCAGCTTCTATTATGAGCAAAACGCGGCGGCCAGCGCGCCCAACGTGGTGAAGCTGGAGTACTTCCTCGATACTGACCCCGGCTTTGGCAACGCCACCGACGTGCCCGTGACGGCCGCTACGGACATCGGCGCGGTGAGCGTGGCCGTGAGCCTGTCCTCGGTGACGCCGGGATTCCACACGCTGCAAGTCCGCAGCAAAGACGCCAGCAACAAGTGGAGCCTGACCAGCGTGCGCAACTTTTACTACGAGCCCGCGGTGGCCGTGGCGCCCAATGTGAACAAGGTGGAATACTTTTTCGACAACGACCCTGGGTTTGGCTCCGGCACCGACGTACCGGTGACGGCGGCCCAGGACCTGCCCACTGTCGCGTTCGCGGCCGACGCCAGTGCGCTGGCCGACGGGTCGCACCGCATTTCGGTGCGCTCGCGCGATGCCAACGGCAAGTGGAGCCTGGTATGGAGCAAAACCTTTGTGAAAAACGGCTGCGCCTCGTCGGCTAATTTTGCGGCCGGCCTGCCCAGCGGCAACTACACCCAAAGCAGCTTTTACGCCAGCAACAACGCCCAAGCCGGCTTTAACGGTGGCGTATGGAACGCGGGCACGTACAGCGGCACCATGCAGGTGGACATGACCACGGCGCGGCGACTGACGGAAGTACGCTACACGCCCACGGCCTCCCCAAGCACCAGCGCCACGTACGTCGTTCAGACCTCGCCGGACATGGTGACGTGGACCACCGTAGACACCTACAGCACCACCGTGGCGGCGGGCAACACCACGCCGGTGGTGCGCAACTTCGCTACGCCGCTGACGGGGGTGCGCGGGCTGCGGATTCAAGGCATTACCCCCAGCTCCTGGACGGGCCTCGGCGACGTGGGCGCCTACGATTTCAACTGCGCGAGCCCCACCATCACCAGCTTCACGCCCACGGGCGGGGCGGGCGGCACTTCGGTGGCCGTGACGGGCACCAACTTCACGGGCGCCACGGCCTTCACCTTCAACGGGGTGGCGGCGCAAAGCTTCACGGTGAACTCCGGCACCAGCATCACGGCCATTGCGCCCACCGGCGGCAGCACCGGCCAGCTGTGCGTGACCGCGCCCGGCGGCACGGCCTGCTCCGCAGGCAACTACACCTACCCGCCCACCATCGCCACGGGCACGGTGTCGCCCACGGCGTTTTGCAGCAGCACCTACATCCAGGTGCCCTTCACGACGAACATGGCGGGTTATAACGTGGGCAACGTGTTCCGCTTCCAGCTCTCGGATGCCAACGGGGTGTTCACGGCCGGTTCGCGGCTGTACGGCAACCTGAGCAGCCAGAGCAGCAGCGGCGGCACCCTGACCGACACCGTGGCCTTCCGCACGCCGGCCGGCTCCGGCTACCGGGTGCGCGTGGTGGCGTCGAACCCCGCCATCACGGGCACCGACAATGGCACCAACCTGACCATTTACCCCACCCCGCCAGCCACGGCCAGCAGCAACTCGCCGGTGGCCTACAACGGCACCATTCAGCTCACGGCCCAGCCCACGGGCCAAAGCAGCTACCAGTGGTACGTGACCTACACGGGCGGCGGCACCGCCGCCGTGGGCTCGGGCCAGACCCTGAACCTGGCCAACGCCCAGCCCAGCCAGAGCGGCAAGTACTTCGTGTTCGTCACCAACTCGAACGGCTGCCAGGACTCGGCCAGCGTGCGGGTGCTGGTGCAGCCCAACGCGGTGCCGGTGCTCACCATGAGCCAGTTCACCTTCACAGGCTGCGCGGGCTCGTCGTTCAACATTGGCTTCTCGGTGACGGGCAATAATTTCCTGAGCGGCAACACCATTTCGGCCGAGCTTTCCGATGCCAGCGGCTCGTTTGCCGCGCCCACGGTGATTGGCTCGGCGGCTTTCACGGGCCAGGGCAGCGGGGCCATTTCCGCCACCCTCCCGACCAACACGCCCACCGGCACGGCCTACCGCATCCGCCTGGTGGGCTCCAATCCGGCCGTGACCAGCAACGACAACGGCTCGAACATCGGCATCACGACCCAGCCCACGGCCACGCCCAGCAGCAACACGCCGGTGGCCTACAACGGCACCATCCAGCTCACGGCCCAGGCCGTGGCCGGCGCCAGCTATTTCTGGGTGGGCCCCGGCTTTTCGTCGAACCAGCAGAACCCGACCATCCCGAACGCTACGCCCGGCAACAGCGGCACCTACACCCTCTACGTGACGGTGAACGGCTGCCAGAGCCCCGGCGTGGGCACAGCCGTGGTGGTGAACCCCTCAGCCCAGCCCATTCTGGCCATTGCGCAGTTTGGCGGCACGCTGTGCCAGGGCGTAGCCTTCAACGTGGGCTTCTCGGTGACGGGCAACAACTTCGGCAGCGGCAACACCATCACCGCGCAGCTCTCCGACGCCAGCGGCTCGTTTGCCTCGCCGGTGAGCATTGGCTCGGTGGCGTTTAACGGCCAGGGCAATGGCTCGGTGGCGGCTACGGTTCCGACCAGCACGCCGAGCGGCACGGGCTACCGCGTCCGCCTCATCGGCTCAAACCCGGCCGTGACCAGCACCACCGACAACGGCTCGAACCTGACCGTGCCCACCCTGCTCACGGCCACGGCCAGCAGCAACTCGCCGGTGGCCACGGGCGGCACCTTGCAGCTGTTTGCCGGCCCCAACGGCGCCACGTCCTACCAGTGGTACGTGAGCTACACGGGCGGCGGCGGTGGCTTCATCAGCAACGCGCAGAACCCCACGTTCAACAGCATGACCACGGCCTCCTCGGGGCAATACTCGGTGGTGGTGACGCAGGGCAGCTGCCAAAGCACCGCTTCGACGCAGGTGGTTATTGACCCGCCGAGCGCCACCACGGTGGCCATCAGCCAGTTTGGCGGCTTCACGACCTGCGCCGGCAACGCGGCAAACATCGGCTTTGCGGTGACGGGGGCGGCCTTGCCCAGCGGCACCACCATCACGGCGCAGCTGTCCGATGCCGCCGGTTCGTTTGCCTCGCCGGTGGCCATCGGCTCGGTGTCCTTCGGCGGCACGGGCAATGGCCTGATTCAGGGGGCTTACCCCGTGAGCACCCCGCTGGGCACGGGCTACCGCGTCCGGCTGGTGTCGGGTGCTTCGGCCAACATCTCGCCGGCTGATAACGGCTCCGACATTGGCATTACCTCGCAGCTGGTGGCGGCCATCACGGCCAACAACTCGCCGGTGAGCGTGGGTGGCACCATCCAGCTCAATGCGCAGGTGGTGACGGGGGCCAGCTACGTGTGGTTCCTGGGCAAAACCCAGGTGGGCACGGGCGCCAGCCTCACCATTCCGAACGCGACTTCGGCCAACGCCGGCACCTACGACTTGTTCGTGAGCAAGGGCAGCTGCCAGTCGCAGACCTCGGCGGTGGTGGTGGTGAATGCCGGCTCGACTTCGCTGGCCACCACGGCGTTCAGCGGCTCGTTCTGCCCCGGCTCCTCGCTGAGCGTGGCCTTCACGGCGTCGGGCTTCACGAGTGGCAACGTGTTCACGGCGCAGCTTTCGGATGCCAGCGGCTCGTTTGCGGCGCCGGTGGCCATTGGCACGCTGAGCGGCACTGCCAGCGGCAGCATTGCGGCCACCATTCCGCTGGGCACGGCGGCGGGCACGGCCTACCGCATTCGCGTGGTGGGCAACAACCCTGGCACCATCGGCTCGGACAATGGCTCGAACCTGACCATTGGCGCCCTGACCTTTACCTGGACGGGCGCGGTGAGCACTGACTGGTTCAACGCCGGCAACTGGAGCTGCGGGCAGGTGCCCACCGCCACCAGCACGGTGCTGATTCCGGGCGGCGTCGGCTCCTACCCCGTCATCGCGGGCAGCACGGCGGCGCTGGCCCTGCACCTCACCATTGCCAGCGGCGCCACGTTCACCAACAACGGGATTTTCAACCTCTATGGCAACGTGACCGTGGACGGCATCACGGCCGCCAGCGGCGGCAGCACCTGGAATTTCGCGGGCATCGGTGCGCAGTACCTCTACGGCGCGGCGGCCTTCTACACGGGCAATGTGGTGATTGGCAGCACGTCGGTTTTCACCATGAGCAGCGCCCCGCTGTACGTGTATTCAAACTGGACCAACAACGGCGGTTTCGTGGGCGTGGCCGGCTACGGCGTGTACTTCAACGGCATCGGCGGTACCCAACTCATCAACGGCACGTCCATCAGCACGTTCTACAACGTGTTTGTGAACAGCGGCGCGGTGGTGAACTTGGGCATCAACACCGTTTTCCTGGGCAACCTGACGGCTACCGGCACCTTCAACGCTCTGACCTATGGCGTGGACTTCAGTGGCACCTCGGCGCAGACCATTGGCGGCAGCGGCGCCACGTTCTACCACATTACCATCAACAACCTGGTGGGTGTGACGCTGGTGAACAACATCACCGTGCTGGGCAACTGGATTAACAACGGCCTGTTCTTCGGCGGCACGTACTCGGTGGTTTTTGCCGGCACGGTGGCCCAGATTATCGACGGCACGGCCATCACGAACTTCTACAACGTCACCTTCCAGAACACGGTGGCCAGCGTGACGCTGCACCGGCACATCTACGTGTTGGGCGCCTTCGTGAACACCGGCGTCTTCTACGGCTGGTACCTGAACGGCGGCACCACCAACGGCTACTACGTGCGCTTCGGCGGCAACACGGGGGCCCAGGTGATTACGGCCAACCCCACCACTTTCTTCTACCACTTCTACGTGGACAACGCGGCGGGCGTGAGCCTGGCCACCAACATCTACATCGCCGGCAACTTCAACTTGTACGCGGGCTCGTTTAACCCCGGCACCTTCACGGTGTTCTTCAACGGCTTCGAAGGCCCGGGCGTGGTGCAGACGGTGGGCGGCTACACCGGCCTCTCGTTCTACCACTGGAACATTGCCCTGAACTCCTACGTGCGGCTGCTTCAGAACGTGACCCTGCTGGGCAATTTCGCCAACGCGGGCAATTTCTACGGCTACAACCTGGTGGGCAGCGTGTACACGGGCTATACCTTCACCTTTAGCGGCTCGGGCGCGCAGAGCCTGACGGGCGGCGGCCTGTTCGACTTCTGGCACGTGACCTGGAACAACCTGGCGGGCATCACGCTCAACCGCAACATCAACGTGTGGGGCAACTGGCGCAACGACGGCGGCTTCGTGGCCAATGGCTACCTCGTCACTTTCGTTGGCAACGTGGCCCAGACCATTGGCGGCTCGGTGAACACCATTTTCCACCACGTCACCTTCGCCAACAGTGGCACCGTGACGCTGGGGCAGGCCATTACGGTGCTGGGCAACTGGGCCGGCTCGGGCGTGTTCCTGGGCAGCAGCTACGGGGTGTACTTCAACGGCACGGTGGCCCAAACCATTTCCTGCGGCCTGCTCACGCGCTTCTTCGACCTGCGCTTCAACAACCCCACGTCCGTCACGCTGCTTTCGGATATTTACCTGAACGGCAGTTGGACGCACGACGGTGGCTTTGTGGCCAACGGCTTCCGGGTGTACTTCTCGGGCGCGGGCACGCAGCTGATTGCCGGCACCGTCACCACGCTGTTCCACCACCTCACCATCATGCCCACGGCTACCGTGCAATTGGGCCGCGTGGTGACCATACTGGGCGACTGGACCAACAACGGCGCGTTCCTGCACGGCAACTTCACGGTGACGTTTGCGGGTAGCATTGCCCAGCTCATCAACGGCAATACCTCCACCATCTTCTACGGCATCACCTTCGCCAATACCGGCACCGGGGTCGTGGCGCTGGGGCAGGATATTCGAGTGCGCGGCCTCTGGACGAATAACGGGGCCACGAACACCTCATTCAACCCGGCCATCTACATCGTGTACTTCGACGGCAGCATTGCCCAGACCATCACCGGCACGGCTACGACCACCTTCTTCGGGCTCAACATCCTGAACACGGTGGGCGGTGTGAGCATCGGCGGCCCCATCTTCATCCGGGGCAACCTGGTGAACAACGGCCTCTTCACCTGCTCCGGCTACCTCGTCACGTTCAACGGCTCGGCGCTGCAAACCATCGGCGGCACCAGCGTGACCATCTTCGGCAACGTGACGATGGATAACCCGGTGGGCGTGGCCCTGGCCAACGACATCCGGGTGCGCGGCGACTTCCGCAACTTGGCGCTGTCGCTGTTCACGGCCGGCGGCTTCACGGTGTACTTCGACGGCAGCGTGGTACAGGGCGTCTACTCGGCGGGCACGCTCACCTTCCACCACGTGGTATTTGCTAATCTGGCCGGCGTGACGTTGCAGAACAACATCTTCCTTACCGGCAACTGGATTAACAACGGCGGCTTCCTCGCCAATGGCAAGCTGGTGACCTTCAACGGGACGGTGCTGCAAACCATCGGCGGCTCGGTAGCCACCATCTTCCACCACTTCACCATTGCGCTGGGCGCCACAGTGCGGCAGGATTTGGGCATCACCCTGCTCGGCGACTGGACCAACAACGGCTCCTTCCTGCACAACGCGCTGCTGGTGTACTTCAACGGCACGGTGCTGCAAACCATCGCCGGCACGGCCCTGACGACCTTCTACGACGTGACCTTTAACAACGCCGTGAACGTGAGCCTGGGCCAGAACATCGACGTGGTGCACAACTTCATCAACTCCGGCGGCTACTGCGGCTGCGGCTTCCGCACCCGCTTCAACGGCTCGGTGCCGCAGACCATTACCTGCACCTCGGGCCGCACGCACTTCCACGACCTCACCTTCGATAACCTGCAAGGCGTGACGCTGCTCAACGGCATCTACGTGAGCGGACTGTGGGTGAACAACGGCGGCTACATCGCCAATGGCCAGACGGTGATTTTCGACGGCACCATCCTCCAGACCATCGGCGGCACGGCGCTTTCGGCCTTCTACAACGTGGGCATCACCAACACGGTGAACGTGCAGCTGCTACGCGACATCACGGTGGCCGGCAACTGGAACAACACCGGCATCTTCCGCGGCAATGGCTTCCTGGTTACCTTCAACGGCCTGGCCCTGCAAACCATTACCACCACCGGCGCGCTGGCCCGCAGCTACTTCCACCACATCACCTGGGCCAACCTGGTGGGCTGCGTGCTGGGCGGCGACATCTACGTGGCGGGCAACTGGCTCTGCAACGGGCCCTTCAACCCGGCCACCTTCACGGTGTACTTCAACGGCACCGTGGCCCAAACCTGCGGCGGCACCCAGCAGCTGCGCTTCTTCGGCCTGAACTGCTCGAACCCCGCCGGCGTGACCTGCAACGGGCCGGTGTACCTGCTCGGCAACTACGTGAACACCGGCCTGGTGAACTGCGGCCTCTACGGCTGGTACTGCATCGGCACGGGCCCGCAAACCCTGGGCGGCGTGAGCCTCACCCCCACGCGGTTCTACGACCTCTACATCCAGAACGCCACCGGCGTGACGTGCACGGATAACCTCTTCCTGACTCACGTGCTGACCCTGACCACCGGCAACCTGGCCGCCAACGACCACCTCACCCTCACGAGCAACGCCGGCGGCACCGCCATGGTGATTAACCCCGTGGGCGGCGGCATCGTGACGGGCAAGGCCACGATGGAGCGCTTCATCACGGGCCTGACCGGGGCGCCCGGCTACCGCCACTACTCCTCGCCCATGCAGCGCAGCGCCAACGGCATCAGCACCACCGTGCAGGAGTTTGCCGACGACCTGCCGGTGTTCGAGCTGAACCCGGCCTACAACACCGTGGGCAACTCGGCCACGCCCTTCCCTACCCTCTTCAAGTTCGACGAGACGCGTATTACCGCCAGCAAGCCGACCTTCGACGATGGCTGGATGGTGCCCGCCGCCAACGAAGACCTGGAGCCGATGCGCGGCTACACCGCCCAAACGCTGCCCACCACCACGGTGGACATCACGGGTCTGCTGCAAAACGGCAATGTGAGCTACAGCCTCACCCGCGGCAGCCAGGCCAACTCGGGCTGGCATCTGCTCGGCAACCCCTACCCCGCCCCCATGGACTGGGACGTGGTGCGGAACACTACCGGCATGCTGACCGGCGTGGCCGATGCCCTCTACGTGTTTGAGCCCAGCGGCCGCTACACGGGCACTTACAAGACCTACGTAGCCGGCGTGAGCCAGAACGGCGGCACCAAGGACCTGGCCGCCATGCAGGGCTTCCTGGTGCGGGCCACCGCCCCCACGGCGGCCGTGAGCTTCACCAACGCCGTGCGGGCTACCTCGTACCTGTCGCCGGTGTTCAACCGCCAGGGCACCACGCCCACCGGCCCCGTCACCACGACGCCGACGACCACCCGCCCGCTGCTGCGCCTCGAAGCCACCAACGTGGCCAATGGCACGGTGGATGAAACGGTTATCTACTTCGAGCCCGGCGCGGGCCTGGGCTTCTCGGCCCAGCACGATGCCTACAAGGTGCAGCTCAATGGCAGCGGCCGCCCCAGCCTCTGGAGCCTGGCCGGTACGGAAGGCTTCGCCATCAACGGCCTGCCCGACCTGGCCACGGCCCCCGTCATTCCCCTCGGGGTGCGCGTGAGCGCCGACGGTGCCCACCGCCTCGACCTGACGGCCCTGACCGATGCCCCCGCCGGCACCCAGGTATGGCTCGAAGACCGGGTGCTGAACCAGCGCCAGAACCTGGCCGCCAACCCGACCTACGCCTTCACGATGCTGGCCAACTACACCGGCCAGCGCTTCTACCTCAACTTCGTGGCCGGCGCCGTCACGGCCGTAACCACCGGCAAGCTCGATGCCCGCACCGCCCTCTACCCCAACCCCACCACCGGCAAAGCCACCCTGGAGCTGGCCGGCCTGCGCGAGCAGGGTGCGGTGAAGGTAGAGTTGGTGAACGTGCTCGGCCAGACCGTCCGCTCGCTGAGCGTGCGGCCCAAGCAAGGCTTCCTCTCCGAAACCCTCGACCTGAGCGGCGTGCCCACCGGTGTCTACACCGTCCGCATCTACGCCCAGGAAGGCACGGTGGTGAAACGCCTGGTGAAGGAGTAAGCGCCGTAGCTTAAGAAACGAAAAGCCTCGCCAGTATCTGGCGAGGCTTTTTTGTAGCTTATGACTACTTTTTGGGACGATTATACCATTTGTAATCCTCCCACTTCTTCAATTTCTGCCAGCTTTTTGACAATTTCTGTACCTCGCCCGCCCATTGATATACACCTCCTAAATCAACTAATGATTTGATGAGCGAAGCCACTGCATAATACTGGTTGTAGTACATATCGACCTCTATAGTTTGGCCGCGCACAGTGATTTGAATTGGGTAAAAATCACCATAATCAACTCTTATCTCGATGCTGCTGATATGATTCAGACGCGCCTTTTCTTCTTTCGTTCTATCTCTTAAGGCCGCGGCTTTTTCGTATTGGCTGGATAAAATCAAAGGTGCTTTTTCTTCTTCATAGCGAGTATCAAATGCAGCAACAGTAGCAGCATCGGCTTGGAGAACCGAGAGAAGACTCGATGGATGGTTTAGCAATTCTCCAAACTCACCTGTGGCTAAATGGATAGTTGCTAGTAGCTCTATATCAAGAACTGTTTGCCGCTTGTACTGTTGGCTAATACTCTGAAAAGAAGGCACTCCTTCTGTAAACTCAATTTCTGCTTGATGAAGGCCCATGACTTAACGCTTACGTGGCGAAATAACCCCCGCGCCCCCATCTGCATCCACCGCTGTAAGCAATTCGCCCAACGCCCGTTCCAAGCGCTGAAACGAAGGTGCCCGCCGCGCCTCCTCGAAACTCAGCAGCTTGGTAAACTCGGCTTGGTGCAACACCTCTTTGTACTTGACGAGCGGCGGCATGCGCTTGTCTAATTCTTCCTTCGCGCCGCGCTTGGCTTCGGGGTCGTTGGGGTACGTGAGGCCGCTGGCGAATAACTCGGAACCGTTAGCAATGCTTCCCAAGCTTGCCAGAAACCACGACTCAAATTCCCGGCAGGCAAACACCACGACCACCGGAAACGGCAGCGGCTGTAAGGCCGCAATTTCTTCGGCCAGCACGGGTGCTTCCTCGCAGGGCAACTGGTCTTCCAAATCCAGCAGAATCATGGCGCCGTGACAGGTCGGCTTGTTGCGCAGGTGCTCGATGTAATCAGAAAGGCGGTTCCGCAGCTTAGCCAGGCCCCACACTTTCATGGTGTGCTTGGGGTCCACCTGCCAGTCGTAGCGGGCGTGTGTCTCGTGCAACAGCCGCCGCAACAGTATCGGCGCGGCTTTCATGTCTCCCTCTCCTTCTACTAGCAAGTGCAGCGTCTGCATTACGAAGCCGGTTCAGTTTGGCGCTGCAAACCTTCCATGCGGAACAACTCACCGGGCGTAAACAGGCGCTTGCGCACGGAAGCAATTTGGCTCGCATCAAGCGTGCCCACGTGCGTGGTGTCGCCTACTTTTTCCACTACCAGGAATGACTCAACGGGCAGATGGTCGAGCATGTCGGGGCTGTGCGTGGTCACTAGTACTTGACTACGCAAACTGGCTTCGTCTATTACGCCAGCTAGTACCGCCAATGCGCCGGGATGAATGTTGGCTTCGGGCTCTTCAATGCAAAGGAATGGCTGAGAAGGCTCTTGTTGAAGTGATGCTAACAGCCCAAGTATTCTAATTGTACCATCAGACTCTTGGCCAATATATGAGGTTCGGGGCTTGCTACTTTCTGTGTGATATATAAGCTTAGTAGCTAGATAACCTCCTACCGGTTCTACCTCCAAAGTTTCAAATCCGGTTATAGTTTGGTCAAGCGCAAATTTCAAAGCTTCCCATCCTGAGTTCTTTCCGCGTGAAAGTCGACGCAATACAGCTGCTAGATTACGTCCTTTTTCGTCAAAAGGAGCATCCTTCAGTGTTTGTTGAGGCTGCCTTAAGTCAGTCGGATTTAATGTATAAAACAGTAACGTATCTACTGTTCTATTCAGGTACGATGAGATAAGCCCACCGCATTGCATCCAATAATATTTTAAATCCTCGTTCGAAGCACCTTTAGAGTTATCCTCTTTTTCCGGTGCTCCAAAGTTCATTCTTCTAAATGAATTCCTCTGGTCGCTATCATCGAAAAGGGCTGTACTTCTACCAAACAAGCCTTTCGGCATGTATAATTCGTTTATATTACCTATTTTAATTGATTTGGAATCTGATTTAAGCAAATCATTCCATTCACTATCCCCAAGCTTTCCATCAAGTTTATCACCTTTCCTGCTGATATAAATTGTTGGCACGTTCTCTTCATGCACTTTAATAATTAAGGCCTCTTCTTTTATTTCAATTGACTTCTCAGCGGATTCGACAATCACGAATTCATAGTCAATGCTAGCATCGGAAATAGGCTTATATACTGCGACACCATCACCTGCTGAATTGTCGTAAACCATTCCTGCCTCTGCAGCATCTGTGACTTCCATCGTTAATCCAATAGTCACTCCTTCCCCTTCCGTCCCCCAGCGCTGAATAACCCCCATCCCCTCTCTATCCATAACGGCTTGGTCCAGCCCGCGGGCAAACACGTCGCGCACGAAGCGCAGGGCGTCCACCACGTTGCTTTTTCCGGAGCCATTAGGGCCCACCAGCACCGTGAGCGGCGACAAGGGGATGTCAATATCCGCAATGCTGCGGAAGTTTTTGACGCGCAGACGGGTTAAGCGCATGGGTAGCTCGGCGCGCTTGCCGGTGGATTCAGGTTCTTGGGCCATAGCTACAAAAGTAACTTACTGCTGAATTGGTTGCTTGGTGGAGCTTCGCGGCAGCAGCGGCCGGCTGCGCGGCGGGGTCCCCGGATGGCACGGACCGTTAGCATATTGTTCAACGGTTGCAGGCCTGGAGGCCTGCCAATAATCGGCACGGGCCGCAGGCCCGCGCCATCCGGGCACACGCGAGATGTTTCGACTGCACTCAGCATGGCCTTTTCAGCAAAATTCAAACATACTCTCGGCACTACAAGCTGTTTGAATTTTATAGTCTTTGGTTTGAATCGTTTGCTTCCAGAGACACTGAGCTACCGGACCTTTGTGCTGCGAATCCGAAACGGCTGGGCTCTTCCGCACCAAGGCGGGCCGCAACTGCGTAGGAAGGCGTAGCCGCAGGGCTAGCGCATTCAGCCACCTTTTTATTACTAGCACAATGCAGACAGTTGAATTAAATAACGGCGTAAAAATGCCCATCCTGGGTTTCGGTGTGTTCCAGGTGCCCGACCCCGCCGAGTGCGAAACCAGCGTTTTAGAGGCCATCAAGGCCGGCTACCGGCTGATTGACACGGCCGCCGCCTACATGAACGAGGAGGCCGTGGGCCGCGCCATCCGCCGCAGCGGCGTGCCGCGCGAGGAGCTGTTCATCACCACCAAGCTCTGGGTGCAGGACGCCAGCTACGAGGGTGCCAAAGTAGCCTTTGAGACCTCGCTGCAAAAGCTCGGGCTTGATTACCTCGACCTCTACCTCATTCACCAGCCCTTCGGCGATGTGCACGGCGCCTGGCGCGCCATGGAGGAATTGTATAAGGCCGGCCGCATCCGGGCCATCGGCATCAGCAACTTCGCGCCCGACCGGGTGATGGACTTCCTGGTGCAGCACGAGGTAGCGCCCGCCGTGAACCAAATCGAAACCCACCCCTTCCACCAGCAGGTAGCGGCGCAGCAGTTTCTGAGCGAGCACAAGGTGCAAATCGAGTCCTGGGGCCCCTTTGCCGAGGGCAAAAACAACCTTTTCACCAACGAGGTGCTGCGCACCATCGGCGAGAAATACCACAAAACGGTGGCGCAAGTGGTGTTGCGCTGGCTCACGCAGCGCGGCGTAGTGGCCATCCCCAAGTCGGTGCGCCCCGAGCGCATGGCCGAGAACTTCAACGTCTTCGACTTCGAGCTGAGTCCCGAAGACCTGGCCACGATTGCCACCCTCGACACGAAAAGCAGCGCCTTCTTCGACCACCGCGACCCGGCTATGGTGAAGTGGATTAGCGAGCGCAAGATTCACGACTAGCGCTAGCTTCAGCACTCCACGAAAAAGAACGTCATGCTGAGCGTAGTCGAAGCATCTCGCTTGCTTCGCCTGTCAGAGCGCAGCAAAGGACCTTCTCACAGCTGCACTGTTTGGATTACTGCAAATTGTTCTTCGGTGAAAAGGTCCTTCGCTGCGCTCAGGATGACAGGCGGCGCGGGCGAGATGTCTCGGCAAGCTCGACATGACGTTCAAAATACCATCACATCCTAACCCCCTCAACAATGAACAAACGCACCTTAGGCCGCAACGGCCTCGAAGTATCGGCCCTCGGGCTGGGCTGCATGGGCATGAGCTTCGGCCTGGGCCCGGCCGCCGACAAGCAGGAAATGAGTAAGCTGATGCACGCCGCCGTGGAGCGCGGCGTCACCTTCTTCGACACGGCCGAAGTGTACGGCCCGTTTGCCAACGAAGAGCTGGTGGGCGAAGCCCTGGCGCCATTTCGCCAGCAAGTCGTCATTGCTACCAAATTCGGCTTCGACATCGACCAGGCCACCGGCCAGAACCTGGGCGGCCTCAACAGCCGGCCCGAGCACATTAAGCAAGTCGTAGAAGGCTCCCTGAAACGCCTGCGCACCGACGTCATCGACCTACTCTACCAGCACCGCGTCGACCCCAACGTGCCCATTGAGGACGTGGCCGGGGCGGTGAAGGACTTGATTCAGGCAGGCAAGGTGAAGCATTTCGGCCTCTCTGAAGCCGGCGTCGACGTCATTCGACGGGCCCACGCGGTGCAGCCCGTGGCGGCCCTGCAAAGCGAGTACTCGCTGTGGTGGCGCGAGCCCGAGCAGGATATTCTGCCGGTGCTGGAGGAGTTGGGCATCGGCTTCGTGCCCTTCAGCCCGCTGGGCAAAGGCTTCCTGACGGGCAAGATTGACGAGAATACCGAATTTGATAAGTCGGATTTCCGCAACACCGTGCCGCGCTTCTCACCCGAAGCCCGCAAGGCCAACCAAACCCTGGTGGACTTGCTGGGCCGCATTGCCCAAGAGAAAAACGCCACCAATGCCCAGATTGCCCTGGCTTGGCTGCTGGCCCAGAAGCCGTGGATTGCGCCCATTCCCGGCACCACCAAGCTGCACCGCCTCGAAGAAAACCTCGGCGCCACCAGCTTGCAATTGACGGCCGACGACCTGCGCGAAATTGACGCCGCGGCGGCCCAGATTACCGTGCAAGGCGCCCGCTACGCCGAGGCGCAGCAGAAAATGATTAACCGGTAAAGGGGTTGATTGAATCAATTGAGGTCCCGTTGAGCTGGCCCTCCTGAGCGCACATGCTCTAGCTTTGAAGTTGTTCAGAAACTCGGCTTTGCTACCTGTCTGTCATCCTGAGCGGAGCGAAGGACCTTCTCACCGTCGACCGACAATCGTTCTGACGTGATAAGGTCCTTCGCTCCGCTCAGGATGACAACATTATTGACTTTCTAAACAGATTGTTCCCGCCTCTATGAACACAACCAACGAAGCTCTGACGCCCAGCGCCAACCTGACGCCGCAGGAGTTGAAGCTGAAAGGCTTCAAGGCTTACGAAGTAGACACCGATGCCAACTCCGGCCACGCCGACTACCGCCGCCGCGACTTCTTCAAGGTGGCGCTGGTGATGAGCCCCTGCACCGTGCACTACGCCGACCGCAGCATCGAGCTGAACGGGACGTGCCTGATGTTTGCCAACCCGCACATTCCTTACTCCATCGAGCTGCACACGCCGCGGCTCACGGGCTATTCCTGCCTGTTCACGGAGGCGTTTATGAAGGAGAATGACCGGTCGGAGAGCCTGCAACAGTCGCCGCTATTCAAGGTGGGCGGCTCCCCCATTTTCCAGCTCAGCGCCGGGCAAGCGGCGTATGCGGAAGGTATTTTTCAGAAGATTCTGGCCGAGCAGGGCAGCGGGTACCTCTTCAAGAACGACCTGATTCGGACCTACCTGCAGCTGCTCATCCACGAGGCGCTGAAGATGCAGCCCTCCGAGAGCTTCGTGCAGCACAAAAATGCTTCTTCGCGCATCACGGCCCTGTTTCTGGAGCTGCTGGAGCGACTGTTTCCGGTGGAAAGCCCCCGCCAGGCCATGCCCCTGAAAACCGCCCAGGATTTCGCCTCCCAGCTGGCCGTGCACGCCAACCACCTCAACCGAGCGGTGAAGGAAATCACTGGCAAGTCCACCACCGCGCACATTGCCGAGCGGGTCATCGGCGAGGCCAAAGCCTTGCTGCACCACACCGCCTGGAGCACGGCCGAAATTGCCCACAGCCTGGGCTTCGAGTACCCCACGTACTTCAACCTCTTCTTCAAAAAGCACACCGGCACCACCCCACTGGCCTTCCGCCGGGCCACTTAGAAGCTGTTTGAGTTAGCTAGGTATACCAGCGGACTGGTGTAGAGACGCCTCCTTGCGTCTCATCGTTGGCCGATTTTGTTCAACGACAAGACGCAAGGATGCGTCTCTACATTGGTCGGGCGACTAAAAAAATAACTCAAACAGCTTCTAAGAATCTGTTTGAGTTAACAAAAATGGTCCTGCTGAGCGCAGTCGAAGCATCTCTGCCGCTTCGTTGAATCGTTCTGTAGAGATGCTTCGACTGCGCTCAGCAGGACGTTCTGAGGACTTTTCCTACATGCTGGGCTGGCCGCAGCGCGGCGGCGGGGTGTGGCTGCTCTCAGCAGTGTCCCTCGCTTTGCCCACGCAGAACCAATCGATGGGTTGGCCTGAGGGCTGCCAATTGAAAGCAAAAGGCCTTGCCAGAATTGGCAAGGCCTTTTGCGGAAATAATAAACAGACCGTCGTGAGCTGGCCGCTATTCCACCATCACCTTGCGCGTCAGCACCTCCGAGCCGGTTTGCACAAGCAGGGTGTAGAGGCCGGGGGCCAGGCCGCGCGTCACCACCCGCTGCTCTTCGGTGCCGGCCAGCGGCTGCGTGCGCACCGACTGCCCCAGGGCGTTGAGCAGCGTGAGGGTGCCGGCCGCCGCTTTGCCGCTTGTCAGCCGCAGCGTAAACTCGCCGGTGGCGGTGGGGTTGGGGAACACCAGCAGGGCGGCGGAGTTGGCCGCGTTGCGGGCGCTGAGCGGCGTGAAGCCAATGGTGAAACTGCCGGGGGTGTCGGTACTGGCGTAGCCCGATACGGCCAGGTAGTAGCGCAGGCCGGCCGTCAGGCCTGTCAGGGTCACGGCACCCAGGCTGGTATTGGCAGCCCCGCTGGTGCGGCAGGCCACCTGCACAAATCCGGTAGAGCAGGTGGTGGCCGTGAACACACGCACCATGCCGGCGGCGTTGCCGCTGAAGGTCAGGACGGCGCTGGCGGTGGTGGGCGTCCAGCTGAACCACACGTCCTTTGGGAGCTGGGCGCCCGAGCAGGTCGGGAGCGAGTTGGCAATGCCGCCGCCCACGCTGGTGGTGCAGTTGAGGTTGGAGCCGGTGAGCGGGCCGGTGAGGACCACGGCACCGCAGGGCTCGTCGTTGGCCGGCGTCAGCTGGTCAAATACGACGGTTTGTGCATCGTTGAAGGCATTGCCGTCGGGCTGGCCGTTGGGCAGGCTGCCCGTTACGGTCAGCGTGTAGGTGCCTGCCTGTGCCAGCGTGATGGGCGTGGTAAAGGTGAGCTGCTGGGTGGCGCGGGGCGCCAGGCTCAGGCCACTGAAGACCTGGGAGTTGCTGGCGGGGGCGGCGCCGTTGTTCACCACGTAGCTCAGCGTGGCCGAGGTCAGCACGGCCGTGCCGCCATTGCGGATGGTCACCGTCACGGGGTTGGCGCCGAGCACGGCCGGTGTAGCGGGCGCGCTGATGCTGGATACGGCCACGTCGTTGGGCACAATGGTCATCTCGTAGGCGCCCACGTCGGGCAGCGTGGGCCGGGGCTGGCCCACAATGTCGCGCGGCACGCGGGCCAGTAGCGCGCCCGTGCCGGAGCCGTCCAGGGCAGTGGCCAGGGGCAGCAAATCGCCGATGGCCACCGCCGCAAACTGCGGAGCCAGCTGCAGGCTGTGCTGGTCGTAGGCAGAGCTGTTCACAACCTTCCAGTTGGCCAGGGTCGCCTGGTTGCTGCCGTAGTAGCCGGTGTAGGCATTGGTACCGAACACGTACAGGTCGTTGTAGTCCGACGTGATGGTGGAAGTGGCTGTGCCGAAGTACAGCGCGTATTGGCTGCCGGTGCCGCCGCGCATCATGCTGATGATGTTGTTGCGGAAATCAACGTTGGTAGCCGCCGACAGCTGATAGAAGCCGTAGCCACTGGAGATGTTGCTGTTGTAGGAGTTTTCCAGCACCAGCGTATTGTGGTAGTAGCGGCTGTAGCTCGAAGCGGAGTTATAGATACCATAATCCAGCCCCGAGCCGTTGAAGTTGTAAACCAGGTTGTTCACCGCGTCGTTTTCCTGGCCGGCCACGCCGCTATTGGCCGTGTAGTACAGGCCGTAGGCGCTGGAAGTGAGCGCAGGCGACGCCGTAAAGCTGTCGTGAATACGGTTGCTTTCGATGGCGGTGCCCAGGTTGTTGTAAGCATACACGCCATAAAAGGTCGTCATCACCGTGCGGTTCGGGCGGTGAATGTTGTTGCGCAGCACCTGCGCCCCGGTGGTGGTTTCCAGGTCAATGCCGCTGCGGTAGAAGTCCCGGATTTCGTTGCCCACAATGCGCAGGCCCGTGGTGCGGCTGGTGGTGCTCAGGCCCACCAGCGTCAGGCCATTGTAGCCGCCGCTGATGAGGTTGCGCTCGATGCGCAGGTTGTTGGCATTGCCGGGACTGGCCAGCGTGCCCGAACCGCTGGTGGCCGTGATGCCCACGCAGCCACTCGAGGTCAGCGACAGCGACGTCAGTATCACGCAATCCGCAATGCGGTCGTTTTCGGCCGCGCCCAGCAGCTGCACGCCCGTGGCCTGCACCAGGCCGGCGGTCGCATCGAGGGTCAGGTTTTGCAGCGTCACGTAGTCGGTTCCCACCAGCGACACCACGGCCGGCTGCACGGCCGTGCCCGCGTACGCCATTGTTTGCTTCGTGGGGCCGCCATCTACCACAATGGTATCGGTAGCGCTCACGCCGGGTACTACCCCCAAGGCCAACGCTTCGTTGTAAGGACCATTCAGCACGTTCAGGCGTACCGAGCCGGCCACGCCGCCGCCGTTCAGGGCCGCCGCCGCCGCCGCGAAGCTGGCGAAGTTGGTGCCGCCCGTGGGCTGCTGCTGGTTGATGGTGTAAGTGCCGAGCAGGGCCGTGTACACCGTCGTTGTGCGGGTGTTGTTGGCGGCGTTGGCATCGGCCTGGCCGTTGGGCAGGCTGGCAATCACCCTGATGCTGTCAGCGCCCGCCAGCAGCGTGGCCGGCGTGGTGAAGGTGAGGCTTTGGGCAGCGCCGGGGGCCAGGCTGCTCAGCGTGAAGGTCTGGCCCACGGGCGTGCCGCCGTTCAAGACGTAGGTCAGCCGCACCGACGTCAGCGCGGAGCTGCCGTTGTTGAGAATGGTGGCCGCTACCGTGCGCGGGCCCACCGCCACCGGCGAGGCCGGCGAATCGATGCTGAGCAGGGCCACGTCGAGGGCCGGCGGCGTGAATTCATAGGCCCCCAAATCGGGAGCGGTGCTGCTGCGGGTGGCCCCGCTGAAGTCCTGCGGCACGCGGGCCAGCGGCGTGGCGGCCCCATTGAGCGCGCTGGCCCTGGGGTGCAGGTCGCCGGTCGCGGCGCTCACAAAAGTGGGGTCGATGCCGGTGCTGGCCTGGTCGAAGGCCGCACTGTTGGCGGCTTTCCAGGCGGCCAGGGTCGGGTAGTTGACCAGGGAGTAGGCCCCCGTCACAAAATTGCTGCCCTGTCCGCTCAGGTCGTTGTAGTTGGAGGTGGTGGAGCCCGTAGAGCTTGTGGACAAGAACACCGCATACTGCGGGGCCGTCCCGCCCCGGTTAACGTGCACGATGTTGTTCAGGAATTCCACGTTCGGGCCCAGCAACTGGTAAAAGCCGTAGGCGCTATTGGCCGAGCCGTTGCCTGGCGCATCAATGTCGATGGTATTGTGGTAGTAGCGGCAGTAAGCCGCGCTCTGGTTATAGATGCCGTACACCGCGCCCGTGCTGGCGATGTCGTAAATCAGGTTGTTCACGACGTCGTTCGGGGTGGTGGCGGTGGCCGCCGTGCCCGTGCCTACATAGATGCCGTACGAAGAACCGGTGGTCGTGCCGGCGTAAGCGCCGTGCAGGCGGTTGCGCTCCACGGCCGCCCCGCTCACCCCGGTGGTAAGGTAGATGCCGTAGTAGGTGGTGACCGATGTGGCCGTGGGCCGCGTAGCCTCGTTGCCAATGAGTTGCGGCGCCGTCAGGTAGCCGGCATAAATCCCGTACTGGTAATAGTCGCGCACCGTGTTGTTGCTGATAACGACGCCCGGCGTGGGCGCGGCGGCCGTGGCGCCCATCACCACAATGCCGTAGTAGCCGCCCTGCACGGTGTTGCCGCTGATGGTCACGTTCTGGTTGGCGGTGGTGCCGGCCCCCGTGATGCTCGTGACCGAAGCGCCCGACACAATGCCGGCGCAGGTGGGTGCCACGGCGCAGGTGATGGTGCAGTTGCTCACCACGTTGTTGTCGGCATTGTTGACGAGCTGCACGCCCCAGCCGTAGTTGCCGGTGGGCATGGCAATCACGTTCAGGTTGTTCAGCGTCACATAATCGGCCCCGTTCAGCGTTATCACGGCCGGCTCGGCCGCCACGTTGGGGATAAACTGAATGGTGCGGGAGTTGCCGTTGAAGGTCACCCGGTTGGTGGCGCTGGTTCCGGCAATAACCGGCAGCCGCAGCTGCTCCATGTAGGGGCCGCCGCTCACGCTGAATGTCACGGGTCCGCTCACGCCGCTGGTGCTCAGGGCCGTGGCTGCCGCCGCGAAACTGGCGTAGTTGGTGCCACTGGTGGGCAGCCCGTCGTTGATGGTGTAGGCACCGCTGAGCTGGGCCAACGCCGCCGGGCCGCTCAGCAGCAGTGCCCCCAGCGCGGTCCCCAGGCGGCCCCACGAGATTCGCCGAAGCAAGGTATTTTTTTCGAGCATGAGAAAGAATCAGTTATTGAACAACAAGCAAGATTTTGATGCACAGAGCACTACAGTCAAAAGCCGCAGACGCACGAAACACACGGCGCGGCCGGTTGCTTGCTGCGCAAGGTAGCCGCCCACCTACGCCGCCAAAACTGCCCCAGCGCGAGTCCGGCGATTTCGGGTGCGAGTCCGGTTATTCACGGCGCGAGTTCGTGGGCGGGCCCGGATTACCATTTTTAGTCCGGCCACCTTATCTTGGATAATCCTGCCCGTTTCGTGTTGCTTGTGCCCCTCCTCCGCTCACTATTCTGCTTACTGTTGCTGTGGCCCATTGGGGCCGGAGCCCAGCCATCCCTCGACAGCCTGCGGCAGCGCTTGGCCACCACGCCGTCCGACACCAGCCGCGTGCTGCTGCTCAACCACCTGTGCTGGCAAACCAGCACCCGCAACGTGACGCAGGCGCTGGCCTACGGGCAGCAGGGCCTGGCGCTGGCCCGGCAGCTGCGCTTTGGCCTGGGCGAAGTGTACCTGCTCAATGCCCTGGCGCGGGCCGCCTTCCTGCAGCACGACGAGCTGGCCGCCATTCGCTACTACCAGCAGGCCGTGCGCCGCGCCGAAGCCGAGCCCCGCACCGACCGGCAGCTCATGCTGGCGCTGCTGGGCCTGAGCCGGGTAGCCATTCAGCAGCAGGATTTTGCCGAAGGCGAGAAGTACGGCCGGCTGGCCCTGGCCCACCTGCAGCGTCGCCGCCCGGTTTCGCTCCCCGACCAGGGCCTGAGCCAGTACAGCCTGGCCTCGCTGTACTACGGCTGGCTGCGTTCCGGCCAGTCCGCGCCCGACTCCATCGACCGCCTCTGCACCTATTACACCCGCCAGACCCTGGCCACCTTCCGGCGCCTGCCCCCCGATACCAACCTGGCGTCCTGCTTCGGCGACATGGGCAAGGTGCACGCCCTGCACCGACAATACGATTCGGCCGAGTACTGCTTCCACGAGTCGCTGCGGCTCTACCAGCGGTTCGGCGACCGGTTTGGGCAAACCGAAACCCGCCTTAGTCTGGCCGAGGTGCTGCTGGCCCGCCACCGCCCCGCCGAGGCAGAAGTCCTGCTCCGCCCCGCCGTGGCCTGGGCCAGCCAGCTCAAAGCCACCGGCCTCGAAGCCCAGGGCGACCAGCTGCTGGCCGCTGCCTTGGCCGAAACCGGGCAAGGCCTGGCTGCTTACCGGCTGGCCCACACCGGTCAGGCCCTGCTCGACAGCCTGCAGTCGGCCGAGCGGCGCGAAACCCTGGCCCGCCTGCGCGTGCAGTTCGACACCGAGCGGCAGCAAAGCCGCGTGCGCGAGCTTACCCAGCGCACCCAACACCAACAGCAGCAGGCCGCCCGGCAGCGGCAGTACCTGTGGCTGCTGGGCGGCTTGCTGCTGGCCGTGGCCGGCGGCCTGGGCGTAGCGGGCCTGCTGGCCTGGCGCCTGCGCCTGAGCCGGGCGCTGCTCGCCAATCAGAACGCCGAGCTGCAGGCTACCCGCACCGAGCAGGACCGGCTCTACGCCCTCATCGCCCACGATTTGCGCAGCCCCGTCATCGCCTTCACCGCCCTGGCCGACCTGCTGAAACGCTACGTAGAACGGCAGGAAACGGCCCGCCTGCTGGGCCTGGGCGAGCGCATGCGCCAGGCCGCCGAGGGCCTACGCGGCCTGCTCGACAACCTGCTGAGCTGGGCCCTTACCCAGCGCGGCGAGCTCACGCCCCAGCCCGAGCCCATAGCCGCCGCTACCCTGCTGGCCGAGGCTGCCGAGCTCTACCAGCCCGGCGCCGAAGCCGCCGACGTGCACCTGACCGTGGACCCCGCCGCTACCGGCCACATCCTGGCCGACCGCAATATGACGCGCACCATTCTGCGTAACCTCATCAGCAACGCGCTGCGCGCCACGCCGCCCGGGGGCTGCATTGCCCTCACGGCCGGCCCCGCTGCCACTGGCCAGCTTGGCCTGAGCGTGCGCGACACCGGCGTGGGCATGGATGCCGGGCAGGTGCAGCGCCTGCTTGCGGAGTCTCCCGTGGCCTACCCGGCCGGCCGGCGCAGCCCCGCCGGCCTGGGCTGGCGGCTGAGCCAGGCATTTGCCCGCGCCCAGGGCGGCCGCCTCAGCCTGGTGAGCGCGCCCGAGCAGGGCACCACGGTTCTGCTCACGCTGCCAAGCGCCGTTGGTGTACCGGTGGCCCCGTCGGCTCCGCACTTCGCGTAGCCGTTTCGGCGGCGGGGCAGCAATACGCGGGCGGATGTGCGTAATTTTCGGCGGCGTTCCGGCGGTTGCCGGCACTTGGAAGAAAGCTATGGGCGACTTAGCCATTCGTGTGCTGATTGTGGAGGACGAGCCGATTTATGCCGACCAGCTCGAAGCCTACCTGCAGGACCTGGGCTGCGAGCCCATCGGCCCGGCCCCCGATGCCCGCATTGCCCTGTCCCTGTTTCGCACCGAGGCCATCGACCTGGTGCTGCTGGATGTGCACCTGCGCGGGCCGGTCGATGGCATCGAGCTGGCCGCCCAATTGCGGGCGTTGCGGCCCATTCCGCTGATTTTTCTTACCTCGCAGGCCGATGATGCGGCCTTTGCCCGCGCCCGGCCGCTGGGGCCCGCCGCCTACCTCATCAAGCCCGTGGCACTCGATGCGCTTCAGCGCGCCATGGCCCTGGCCGTCGACCGCTTCGCCGCGCCAGCGGCGCCCGCCAATGAGCCGGCACCAACGCCGCTGGCGTTGCCCGGACCGATGCCGGAGGCGCTGTTTGTGAAGGAGAACGGGCTGCTCGAAAAAATCCGCATCGGCGAGATTCAGAGTGTGGAAGCCCGCGATAAAGCCTGCCGGCTGGTATTGGCCGGGCGCGTGGTGCTGGTGCGCATGCCCCTGCGCGAGGTAGTGCGCCACCTGCCCCCCGAGCGTTTCGTGCAGATTCAGCGCAGCTACTACGTCAACCTCGACCACATCGAGCGCCTCGACCCGGTGCGCAACCTGGTGCAGGTGGGCGAGCAGCTCCTGCCCGTGGGCGAAACATACCACGACGACCTGCTGCGGCGCCTGCACAAGCTGGATTAACCGCGCCTGTCAGGTAACTACAGAACGGTGCGGCCTTTCTGCGCACGGTTCTTTGCAGCATTCACCATTTTTCCCGCCCCATGAAACTTCTCCTCGCGCCGCTGGCGGCTTGCCTGGCGGCCTTTTCGCTCCACGCCCCCGCTCCGCCCAAAACGCCCGCCGCCCCCAAAGACTACGTCATCACCCAATTCGGGGCCGGCCTCGACAGCACCAAGCTGAACACCCAGGCCATTCAAAAAGTCATCGACAAAGCCAGCGCGGCCGGTGGCGGCACCATCGTCATCCCAAAGGGCGTTTTCCTGAGCGGGGCGCTGTTTTTTAAGCCGGGCACTCACCTGCGCCTGCAGGCCGGCGCCAAGCTCAAGGGCTCCGACAACATTGCCGACTACCCCCTGGTGCCCTCGCGCATGGAGGGCCAAAAGCTCGATTACTACGCTGCCCTCGTCAACGCCAAGCAGGTGAACAACTTCAGCATCAACGGTCCCGGCACCATTGATGGCAACGGGCTGAAGTTCTGGAAGCGGTTCTGGTTTTACCGCGACTCGATGTCGAAAATCGGCAAGTCGGCCACCAACCTGGAGGTGCACCGGCCCCGCCTGCTCTTCATCTGGGGTTCGAACAACGTGAGCATCAAAAACGTGAAGCTGCACAACTCCGGCTTCTGGACCACCCACCTTTACCAGTCCAACAACGTCGTCCTCGACGGCTGCGACATCCGCTCGCCCTTCCGCCCGGTGAAAGCGCCCAGCACCGACGCCATCGACATCGACGTGTGCAAGAAAGTGACCATCCGCAACTGCTACATCTCCGTCAACGACGACGGCATTGCCATCAAGGGCGGCAAAGGTCCTACGGCCCAAAAGCTGCCCGAAAACGGCCCCATCGAAGACGTGCTGGTGGAAAACTGCACCTTCGGCGAAGTGCACGCCGCCCTCACCTGCGGCAGCGAGTGCATTCACGCCAACCGCATTGTGATGCGCAACTGCAAGATGGACAACGAGCGGCCCGTGCTGCTCTTTAAAATGCGCCCCGACACCTACCAGGTCTACGAAAACATCAGCATCGACGGCATCACCGGCAAGTGCGGCACCATCGTCACGCTCTCCCCCTGGACGCAGTTTTTCAACATGGCCGGCAGCACCGAAAAGCCCTTCGGCACCATCCGCAACATCACCGTTTCCAACGTGAAAGTGACGTGCAAGCAGTTCGCCGTGCTCAACGGCAACCCCACCGACAAGGTATCGAACATCACCTTCAAAAACGTGGACGCCACCGCCGACCAGGCCGCTTTCCCCAACAAGTACTCGGACATCAAATTTGAAAACGTCACCCTCAACGGGGCTCCGCTAACCGCCACAAAAAGCGCCGGCCCGGCCGTGACGCCCTTGAAACCCGATTAACCTTGGTAACCTGAGCCACAAAAAAGCCCCGCTAGCATCTGGCGGGGCTTTTTTTAGGTACTCGTGCATAAGTAATCGTATTCGCTCGAACGTCCTGCTGAGCGCAGCCGAAGCATCTCTACCGCGCTAGTACTTACAGCCGTTTCGAAGTCAGTGTACGTGCAGTCAGTAGCGCGAACTTTGCAGTTCGCGTGCCAGAACAAGCTCGCGGCGCGGGGACGCGAACGACAACGTTCGCGCTACTCTACACCAACCCCGACACCGCGCTAGGTTTACTGTTGCAGTAGAGATGCTTCGACAAGCGCAGCATGACCACCTTTTTACTAGCCGTTTACGTTTGCTTGACGACTTAACGCAATGCGGGCCGTTTTTCCAGCGCGGTTCTGCGGCCCCCGTGGAGGCCTTGGCCGCGCCATGCACGCCGACGGATTACTTTTGTCCAAATTCTCATCGCTCATTCAATTCCTTAGTAGCTCATGAAAACTGCACATATTCTTGTACCGGCCCTGTTGCTCCTGCCCGTTTTGGCCGCCAATGCCCAGTCTAAAAAGAAGAGCAGCGGGGGCAATGGAGGCAGCGGCAGCGGTTCCGGCTACAAAACCGGCATTGGCCTGCGCGGCGGCGGCTGGTCGTCCGGGCTCACGCTTAAGCACTTTCTGGGCAGCGGCAAAGGCGTTGCCATCGAAGGCCTGCTCACCACGGAATACAAAGCCCACGGCGGCCGCCTCACCATCCTCGGCGAGAAGCACATCGGCATTGCCGATGCCAAAGGCCTGCAGTTCTACTACGGCGCTGGCTTTCACGCCGGGGCTTACCAGAGCCGCTATTATTTCGACGACGACCGGTTTTACTACAACGGCCGCAACGGCGACGTGTACTTTCTCAAGAGCAATAAGTACGGCTATTATTACGACGACGCCACCTACCTCGCCATCGGGGCCGACCTCATTCTGGGCCTCGAATACAAGCTGCCCGACCTGCCCTTCGTGCTCGGCGTCGACTACAAGCCGTTCTTCGAGGTTTTCCACGGCTACACCGGCTTCTACAACGACGCGGCCGTGAGCCTGCGCTTCACGTTCTAGCCCCGGCCAGGCAGCTCCGGCAAGCGGACCATTGTCCGTCCAGCCGAATTCGGCAGCCGATGCGGTGGCGCACGAAATGAAGTCCCGGCTCGCCCTGCCCGCTATTGAATCGGACGATGCACCAGCGCTTGCGTTGTCGGGCAGAAGCGGTTTTTGGGCGAAAAAAATAAGCGATAATCCAGCGGGTCGCACCTGCTTTAGCTTGCATCGGGCCACCCCCTCCGCCTCAAGCCAAGGCAGGTGCTGCGGGCATTGGCATAGCCGCGAAAAAACACTGCCCAAACAGCGTCCTCGGCAGTATTCAATCATTATCCGCTCAATACCCTGTGCTTTTCAATACCCTGTGCTTTATTACTCTAGGACTTACGCAGTTGCAGCCCCAGCGGGGCGCCATCTCGATAGTAACTGGCTGATGTTGGGGAGAAAGCCCCAGCGGGGCGACACTCGGTTGAGTGCTTGGCGAGTGTCGCCCCGCCGGGGCTTTGCCATTGCATAATGAATAACTTACTACCAATGTGCCGCCCCGCTGGGGCTTCAACTGCGTAAGTCCTATACTCTTCACCTGCTTGGCACCAACGGGTAGCAAGCGTCGCGTTTTCAGTCGTCGCCAGCTTCTCCATCGCATGAAACGCCTGAATGCCTTAGCTTTACTGAATGCAGCCCGCGGTTCACTCCCACTACCCCGAACGTGCCGCCGGGCTTCCTGCCCTTGCCCCGCCCCACTGTTCTGGCCTACGGCAACCCCCGTCTGCGAAGCATAGCTATATCATGGGAGGCGCCAAGCCAGTCGCGTTGTGCCGCATCGGTGCCACTGCCGGTGTATTGATGACCTCCCGGAATCCGGGCATGTCCTGGCCCTCGGCGACGGCTGGCACGAACTCACCGACCCGGCCAGTACTTGCAACGTACGCGTCGGCCACGAAACCCGCATGCAAGCAGCACCGGTGCAGCAGTAGCGGTATTCGCCGCAACGCCCTGGGCTACGGATTCGTCATCTGCCCAATGAACAGGATGGTGCCCGACGACTTTTCCCGAATAAGAAACAGGAACGGCCGGTTCACCAGCGTGATGGGGGCTACGCTGGTGTTCACAACGCCCACGGCCGTCACGGCGGCGGCTTCGGTGCCCTCTTCGTTCACATCCAGGTAGGTTTTGTGCAGCACCTGGCTGATGGACAGGTCAGAAGGGCCACCCGTTAGCATGCGGCTAAAGTTGGCCTGGCTCGAGAAAGCCTCGCCCATTCCCAGTTGTGTCAGCAAGCCGCTGAGCTCTTTTTTGTATTCAACGCGGAATTTGGGCAGCTGCAGAGTGATGCCCGTCGAGTCGGTGGCCGCCAACCAGGCGTCGAGTTGCGCGCGGGTGAGGCGGCTGGCCACGCCGGCCAGGGTGTTCTGGCCCTGGGGCACCACGAAGGTCATGCTGTAGCGGCGGTTGCCGTAGGGCAGGTCGATGACTTGCTGCTGGGCATCGGCGTAGCGCCGGTAGCGGCCGGTGGTCAGGCTCATGAAATCCTTGGTGGCCGTGGTGCCATTTTCCCGGTAAAACGGGCCGGGGCGCGTGTTCTGCGGGTTGAAGCGGTAGGTCCAGGTGCCCTTAAAGTACAGGGCATTTATCAGGTACATCACGTCACTGGCATCGGTGCCGTCGATGATGGTTGGAATTTTGCCGCGGGTTTGGGTATTCACCCAGTCGTTGATAACGTCTTTGGTGGTGGTCAGGCCAAAATTTACCGGCTGCACCGTGGCGCCGAAATACTGCTGGTTGGCCTGCACAAACGGCGCCTGCAGCCGGTACTGCTGCCCGTACCACACGGAATTGCCCGTGGTAAACGTCACCTGCGGGTCGAGTCCGCGCAGCAAGGCAAACAAGCTTTGGTAGGACTGGTTGATTTGAGCATCGGTGAGCGGCTGGAAGCCCAAGGTTTGCTTCATGGCGGCTTTGGTGCTGCCATCGGCGCCGTTGTAGGCCATGGTGAGGGCCGCCGAAATGCTCAACGGCGAGATGCACAGGTTTTCGGTTGGCGCGGCCGTGCGCAGCGTGCCAAATGCCCGAAACGCGAAGTCGTTGGAGCTGCCCACGGTGTTGCGCTCCGCATCGGTTAGCGAACGGGTGGGCGCGGCTACGGGGTCGGGAAGGGCCACGTCGTGCTTTTGGCAGGCCGTGACTAGCAGGGCGCCGGCCAGCAGGCGCAACGCAGCAGGTTTAGCTGTAAAGGTTGTCATGGAACGGGAGGGAACTAAGTGGATGAGCAGAAGCCGGGACTGTCTGCGGGCCTGACCGGGAGCGGGGCCGAACGGTTGCACCGGGTGGGCCGCGCTACGCTGGCAGCCTGAGAAGCATAGCGGTTTTTCGCTTTCATCCGCGGCTCGTGGCCCCTACCCTGCCCTGCCCTAAGTGGCTCCGGCCGGGGCCGCACGTCCACGCTGCAAAAAAAGTTTTTCCGGCGTGTAACGTTCGGTTTCATCGGCGGTATCCACATCAGAAAGCCACCCAGGCAACCCGGCACGCGCCTGGTGCATCTTTCTGGCAGTTCCCGCTTTTCGATGCACTCGCTCCAGGCTACCGGTTTCTTCTTCGCAAGCTTCGTTGCCCTGAATTCAGCCAATTGGCCAGCCAAATCAGAACAAAGTAAATTTTCGATAGCTTTTTCCTGAAAATTTTCTCCCTGATAATCAACCACTAATGGACAAGAAAACATATGTCGGGCACATTAATTGAAACAGTACCTTGCTTTACAAAGTACCTATCATACATTTGTACTGTTGGTCGCCCAGTACTATAGCTCATCACATCACTTTTTTCACCACACCTTTTTTCTGCACCCATGAACACTTCCCTCTCCCTCCGCTCCGCGCAGCTGTTGACCGCTGCTACTTCCTCCACCTCCGCCCTGCGGACCATGCTGCTCGGCGGGCTGGCCGTGCTGGGTAGCGCGGGCTCGGCCCTGGCCCAGGACGCTCCTTCCGTGAAGGCCAAGGCTGACGCGCAAAGCTTGGCCCTGACCGTTGAAAACCCCCAACAAGAGCGGATGCACGTGCAGGTTATTTGCCTGGACAAATACGCCTGCCTGCTGAACGAAGTGAACCGCAAGCCCTCCTACGGCACCAAACTGAACTTCGATGGGGTGCCAGCCGGGCAGTATGCCGTGGTGCTGCGCGTAGGACATGAGCGCTACCGCTACACTGTGCAGGTGCAAGCCAAGGCGGCCACCACCATTTCGGTACGTGAACTGGCCCCGGCTACCCCCGCAATCGTGGCCTCCGCAGGGCGCTAAGCCCCCTTCAAGGACGTCGGTGCCCGCGACCAGGCACCACGCCACGCGCTTCGGCCCCCGCTGGCGCAGTACCCAGTACTGCACCAGCGGGGGCCGAAACGCGTCGGATTAAGTAGGAAATAAGCCGAAAGGAGGTCATACTGAGCTTGTCGAAGCATGACCTCCGCGAGCGCCCCGCACCACCGGCCGTCTCTACTGGAGCCTCGCCACACTGTTTTGCCCAATGATGCTGGCCGATGGCGTCGCGGGCCTGCTGCACGAGCAAAACAGCGTCGCGGCCATGCGCCAGCCGGGCTACCCGGCATCCATCCTGCACATCACGGGTGCGGCCAAAATCCTGGGCGCGCTGGCGCTGCTCCAGCACAACGACGTGCTGCCCAACGCCGCGGTGCGCGCGATGCAGCCCACACCGCCCGGCTCGGGCTGTTCCATTGCGCTGGGCGAGGGCATGCCCGGCATTGCGATGCCGGTTTTAAAGACCCCGACGGCAACACCTGGCCCCTGCAGGAAATGGCGGGGCGGGCGTAGCGCCGGCTTAAACAAGACGCCTCGGCTGCGTTCAGCCGCGCTAAAACGACAGCGCAATGCTGGTGGTCAGGTTGCCGTAGCTTTGGTTGGCCGCGTTGTCGGGGCGCGCAAAAACGCCGTTGATGCCGTTCAGGTACCGGCCTTCTACCCGAAACAGCACGTTGCTGGCCGGGGCATAATCCAGGTTGAGCGAGCCTCCGGCTACGCGGAAGTTGGCATCGGCTGCGGCCGGTGCAATGCGTTGAATCAGCACGCCGCGCTCGGCAAAGTAGTACTCGCCGCGCAGGGTGGTGGAAAACTTTTCGGCCAGCCGGTATTTGAGAAAAGCTGCCGCTGCGTGCCAGGTATCGTACCTCTCGGAGGTGGCACTTTGCTGCTTGCCCACGTCAAACACCAGCGCCAGATTCACGCGCTCCGCCGCCGCATAGGTGAGGTAGAAGTTGTGGAAATAACGCCGCCGGACTGGTTGCCCCAGGGGCTGCTCATTGCCGTAGAACGTGCTGCTGTTGATAACAACACTGGCCGTGGGCTTCCACTGAATTTGGGTGCCGAGGGCTTTGGCTTGGTTGGTTTCGCGGATGTTTTGCCAGCCGTTGAGTACCAGCCCGGTCAGCGTCAGCTTGGGGCCGACTTCGTAGGTAAACCGGGCGCCGGACTCGTAATACGGCGAATTCTCGGCCATGACGGAGCGGGTCAGCGTCCAGTTTTCCTTCGAAATGGCCGACTCGAACCCGATGTGCGAGCCAAAAATGCCCATGTCCAGCCACGCCTTGGCAAAGGGCCGGAAGCCTGCATACGCCTCGTAAACGTGCTGCAGCACGGGGTCCTCGTTGGCGTAGTTGGCACTCACGTAGGTGCCGGCGTGCAGGCCCAATGCCCCGCGCACCTTGCCGTCGTCATAGCGTGCGCCAAAGAGGGCCTGATTGATGGCAAATTCGTTTTGGCGGCCGTGCGAATACAGGAAGAACTGGCGGTTGTTGCCGTTGTCGTACTTGAAATCGTAGCCGTAGTAGCCATCCACAAAACCGTAGGTAGTCAGCGGATTGGGAGTGAGTGGCGCAGCCGGCGCACCGGCCGTTGGCACCACCGGATTTGGTTCGGTGGTGGGCGTGGTTTGCGCCAGGGCAGCTACCGGCAGCGCACTCAGCAACAGAAAAGCAACATGTTTCATCAGTAAATATTTGTGCAAAAGAAGCTGCTTTCCGGCACACCGCTCGCACAGTAAACAAAGCCACCGCCAACTGGCTTTGCGCCAAACCGCTGCCTGCCAACACCGAAAACCGAGTTGCTCCGGCCCGGTGCGTGGGTCAGAACAACTCGGTTTTCTGCTCTAGGCCCAGGCTGGGCGGCCAGCGAAACCGCTATTTAATGAACTGCGCCAGTGTGGTTTTCAATTCTTCCCCGCGCAGGTTGGCAGCCACGATTTTGCCCGTGGGGTCCACCAGAAAATTCTGCGGAATGGCGCGCACATGGTAGCGCTGGGCGGCCTCGTTTTGCCAGCCCCTCAGGTCCGAAACCTGGGTCCAGGCCAGTCGGTCGTCCTCAATGGCTTTCAACCACTTCGTACGGCCAGCTTCTTCGTCGAGCGACACGCCCAGGATGTCAAAATTGCGGCCTTTGAACTCGTTGTATACCTTCGTCACGGCCGGATTCTCGGCCCGGCAGGGGCCGCACCAGCTGGCCCAGAAATCGACCAGCACGTACTTGCCCCGGTAGTCGGCCAGGGTCACGGTCTTGCCCTCGGGCGTGGTCTGGCTGAAGGCCGGGGCCGGCTGGCCCACGGCGGTTTCCTTCAGGCCCCGCACCAATTCACCGTATTCGCGGCCCTGGGGGCTGCTTTTCAGGGTGGGGCTCAGGGCCTCGTAAAGCGGAGCCACGGTGGCGTACTGGGGCAGGTCCAGCATGCGCATGTCCGTTAGGGCATCCAGGCTGGCCCAGGACGTGGGGTTGGCCTTGATAAAGGCGTAGTAGCCGCTGGCGTACTGCTTGTTGAACGCCTCGTACTGGGTTCGCATGCGCTGGCCGAAGGCCGGGTCTTTGCGCTGCTGCTCGGTGGCTTTCTGTGCTTCGTCCCCAAATGCTTTCATTTTATCGGCAACCGGTTTCACCGAGGCCTGCAGCCGCAGGTAATCGGCCATGGCCGGGCCGCCCCTGAAGGTGGCGTGCGCCAGCGAATCGGGGCTGGTCAGGACCAGGGTGCCGGGCTCCAGAAAAATGCGGGCGCGGTCGCCCATGGGCCCATATAAGCTAACCAGCCGTCCTTTGCGCCGAAACACCAGGTCGGCGGTGGTGGGTGCGTCGGCGTTGCCTTTCAGCTCAAACGCGCCATTTTTTAGGGTCGCCGAATCGGCGATGTTCATGCCGCGCACCAGGTAGAGCTTGGCCGGCGCATTCAGGCTGCCGAGCTTGCCCTTAATGGTGTAGGTGAACGGCGTTTGGGCCTGCGCCAGGCACGGCAAAGCCAGCAGCGCGGCCAGTAGGTGCTTTTTCATGAAGTGGGAATTAACTGTGGAAAGGAATGGAAATAAACAGGCCGCTGAAACGACGACCTTCCCCCACCAACGCTCCGCTCCTGCCAGCTGGTATGCCCGGCTAAGCCAAATTCCGTTTTTTGTTGAACGGTGGGTGCCGCCGGCGTTACAGGTCGCATTCCGGAATCGTCCGGTACCGCATCAACAGGCAAGCCGCTGGCCAGCTGGCCAGCGGCTTGCCTGTTGATGCGGTTGGTGCAGAAAATACGTCATTGCTTCTACCGGCAGCTAGCGGCGCAGCCCCAGCCGTTCCACGGTTTCGCCTTCGAAATCAAATTCAATCAGAACAGCCGGTTCATTGCCCACCACCCAACCGTCGTGGCCGGGCGCGATGGCCACGGCCTGCGGGGCCACAAACTCTTCGATGGCGCCGTCGGCGTACTGAATGTTAATCTGGCCGCTGGCCAGAAAGCCCACGTGGGCGTGCATGCAGAGCGGCGTACCCACGATGTCTTTCAGGTTCTTTGACCAGCGGAAACCCGTTGGGTACACTATGCGCTTGACGCGGGCGTTGCCGGTCGGCACTACATCAACGTGCACGCCCCCGACTTCGCGGTGCGTGGCGCCCTTCATCGGGCCAAGGAGAGAGGAATTTTCCATGCCCTAACCTACGCATTTTTCTGCCTATTTTTTGGCCGGCGGGGCAGCCACTACCCGGGTGTTGCCGGGCAGGGGAATTTCACGGGCCGTTTCGAAAGGACCGGCTTCGGGCGCAGTTTCCTCTACCCGGCGCTGCACAATGCGCAGGCGGTGCCCGTCCACGCTTAGCACGGCCAGGTCCTGGCTGGTGCCGGTGGCTGCCGAGTAGCTGCGGAAGCCCATGAGCATGCCGGCCGGGAAGTTGGCGGCCTTGGCTTTGGCGGCATCTACCACGTCGGGCTTGCCGGCAAACTTGCCTAGGTCGACATCGAGCGGCTTGCTGCCTTGCAGCACGAGGTGGGCGCTGGTGCGTGGGTGCGCCGGGTCGTCGGAATTGGGTGCCGGCTTGAAGCTAAAAGAGGCCTTCACCGTTTCGGCCTCTTGTAAGCCCGACGCGGCCGGCGTGGGCGCAGCGGGCTGGGGTGCAGCGGCCGTGCCGTCGGCGGACGGCGCGGTAGCGGCTGCCACGGCCGAATCGGCCTGCTGCGCAGCGGCGGGAGTGGCGGCAGCGTCGGGTGCCGGCGTGGTGGCGGGGGCCGACGTGACGGGCGCTGTCTGGTTGCAACCGGTTAGCAGCAGGGCCGCCCCCAAAACCAGAAAAGAGGTTCTCATTCGATTAATATGCGGTAAAGGTTTGCGGCTGTAAGATTAAGCAAAATCGCTCAGCTTCGTGTTGGGGCCCGTGTCGTTGGCAATTCCAGTCTTTACAGACTCCGGGCTCGCTCTGAGTAATGCAAGCCGGCAACAAGGAAACCACCAGAGCCGCAAGGCGGCATTTCGGCCAATTCCTATGTCGACACTTTGCCGCTACTTCGAAACTTGAGGCACATGGATTCTTTGACTATCCATCAGTCACAAAAAAGCCCTGCTACCAAGGCAACAGGGCTTTTTGTCAATCAACTCCAGCGCTTACCAGCGCCGGCCGTAGCCACGGCCGCGGTAGCCGCCCCGGTAGCCATAGATGGGCCGGGGAGCGTAATACACCGGACGTGGCGCGTAGTAGTAAGGCGCAGGCGCAGGCGCAACCATCACGGGCGGCGGCACGGCATACACCACAGGCGGGCGGGGCGGGTAGTAGCGGGGGCCGTAATAGGGCGGGTAGTAGCCTCCGCCAATGGTGACGGAAACCTGGGCACTGGCTGCGTGGCTGCCCAGGAGCAGCAGGCACACGCCTAACGCAAGAAAAATGGATTTGGTCCGCATAATAATTCGCGCCGAAGCGCGCTACTTAATGATGAGAGGACGTCTTACGAAGACAATTTACGGATTTTAGACGTAAACGATACCACCCAGTTTAATGGTTCAGCTACGGAATTCGGACGCGGTACGTCACGTCGGTGGCGCCGCCAAACAGGCCGTAGCCGGGCTTCACGTTGGAAGCCAGCGGCGCGGGCTCGGCAAAGGGGTTGCCGTTGCTGTCGTAGTAGCGGCGGCGCGAGAGGTAAAAGTTGTACGCGTCCTTGGTGATGCTGCTCACATACACTTCGAGGTAGCCCGGTTGCGGGCAGGGCTGGCCACTACCAGGGTAGCATTGGCTATAAAAACGCACGTCGGTGGTGAGGGAAATGCGCTGGCCGTTCACGTCGGTGTCGGCAAAGGGGTAGATGCTGTACTGCTGCTGGGGGCTCGATAGCAAGAACTGCCCCACGCCCACGGCATTGCCCTGGCTGTCGTAGTCCACGTTCACCGGCGACCAGCCGCCGGGCTGCCCCTGCTGGTCGAGCACGCGGGCAAAAGCCAGGTAGTAATTGGCGGCATTGGGGTCGTCGCGCAGCACCACCGTCAGCCGGCCCTGGTACTGGCCAGCGCTGGGGTTCTGGCTGGTTTTGGGCACGTAGGTGCCGCTTTCCACCACGGCCGGGGCCGGCAGGGTGAGAGTGCTTTCGGCGGTTTCGAGGCCCGGCAGGGTGGCGCGCAGGGTGTAGGCCTGCCCCACCTGCGGCCGGAAGCCCAGCACTGGCCGGTAGTAGCCGGCGTATCCCGAATAGCCGTACTGGCCCACGCTGGAAACCGACCGGTAGCGCTCCACCACGGTGCCGGCGGCATTGCGCAGCTCCACGGTGGCATCGGGGCGGCCCTTCAGCTCGCTGGTATCAAACACGCGCTGGCTGTTGCTGACGTAGAGCTGACGCAACTGGAACAGCTCGTTGAACGACGAATCCAGCGGCGCGGTGGTCAGGTTGTAGAGCAGCGCCACGCGGGGCGTGTGCGGCGGCTCGGGCAGGTCCACGGTGGTTTCGCAGCCAGCCAGAGCCACGGCAGCGGAAAGCAGAACGGAGAGAGACTGGGTTTTCATGGGGACTGGGAGAGGAAAGCAGAGTAGAACGTCATGCTGAGCGCAGTCGAAGCATCTCGCGTGCATTTACTCAATTAATCGTCTGTCATGCTGAGCTTGTCGAAGCATTTCTACCGCTTCGTTGCAGCCGACTGGATTACTACCACAAGCGAGATGCTTCGACTGCGCTCAGCATGACGGGCTTAAAACCGGAACGTTTTGCTAAACGAGGGCAGAATGGGAAACAGCGACACCTGGCGGTAGCTCAACTGGTCGGTGCCGGCCCCGCGGCCTACGTACATGAAATAAGGGTTTTTGCGGTTGTAGGCGTTGTACACGCTGAAGCTGTTCACCACTTCGCCCCAGCGCTTTTTCTTGGTGTGGCTCAGGTCGAGGTCGAGGCGGTGGTAGGCGGCCATGCGGTAGCTGTTACGGGTGCCGTAGTCCTCGAAGGGCGAGCTGTAAGGCCCCAGCGAGTAGCGCCCCTGCGAGAGGGTCACGGCATTGCCGGTACCGTACACGAAGGTGCCCGAGAGCGTGAGCGTGGGGCTGAATTCGTGGATGACCACCAGCTTGAAATCGTGCCGACGGTCGTACTTATAAGGGTAGAGCAGGCCCTGGTTCAGCTCCGGGAAGCGGCGGTTGTTCCAGGCCAGGGTGTAGCCAATCCAGCCGGTGGTTTTGCCGCTTTTCTTTTGCAAAAACAGCTCGGCGCCGTAGGCCCAGCCCTGCCCGCTCGTGATTTTGGCCTCGTAGTTGTCGTCGGTCGTGCCCACAAAGTCAGCCCCTTCCTTGAACTCAATCAGGTTTTGCATGGGCTTGTAGTAGGTTTCCAGGCTCAGCTCAAAATCCTCGCCGCCGAAGCGCAGGTTGCGGGCCGCCCCCACGCTGAACTGCTGGGCTTTCTGGGGCAGCGTGTTGGCCGTGGCGGGCACCCACAGGTCGGTGGGCAGGCCAATGCCGCTGTTGGTGAGCAAATGAATATACTGCGTGGTGCGGGCGTACGATGCCTTCAGCGCCCACTCCTCGGTGAGCAGGAAACGGCCCGACACGCGCGGCTCCACGCTCGGATAGCGCTTGCCATCAACCAAGAAAATATTCAGGCGCAGGCCCACGTTCACCTTCAGGCGGTCGTTCAGTTTCACGTCGTCCTCGGCGTAGAGGCTGCCTTCGCTGGCCTGGATGCGGCGGCCGGTGGTTTTGTTCAGGGCGGGGTCGGTGCTGCCTTCGGTTTGCAGCGCACCGGGCCGGAACTGGTGCCGGATAAGCTGCCCGCCAAATCGAATGTAGTGGTTGGGGTTGGGCACGTAGTCGAAGTCCGACTTCAGGCTGATATCCTGAATATTGGACAGGTAGCCCAGCGAATATTTATCGTCGCGCTGCTGGCCGTTGCTGTCCTTGTACTTGTCCTCCTGCGTGATGCCCACATCGAACTGGTAGCGCGTGTAGGTGAGGTGGGTGTTCATAAACAGCCGGTCGTTCACCACGTGGTTCCAGCGCAGGGCGGCGGTGCGGTTTCCCCAGCCCAGGCTGTTCTGCTGCTTGTAGTAGTTGCCGTTGTCGGTGGTGCGCTCGTCGTTGGCGTAAAACTCGTCGTAGCCCGTGTAGCCGCTCAGGTACAGGCGGTCGCGCGCGCTCAGCTTCCAGTTCAGCTTGCCGTTGAGGTCGTAGAAATAGTAGCCGGCCACCAGCCCGTCGGCGTTGGCCTTGATGAGGGGCCGGGCCAGAATATCGATGTAGGTGCGCCGGGCCGAGAAGATGAACGAGGCCGTGTCCTTCTTAATCGGGCCCTCCAGCGTGAAACGCGAGGCAATGAGGCCGATGGCGCCCTCGCCGTGCAGCTTTTTCATGTTGCCCTCCTTCATGGTAATGTCGACCACCGACGACAGCCGCCCGCCGTACCGGGCTGGAAACCCGCCCTTAATCAGCTCCACGTTCTTGATGGCGTCGGCATTAAACACCGAAAAGAAGCCGAACAAATGCGAGGCGTTGTAGATGGGCGTGCCGTCGAGCAGCAGCAGGTTTTGGTCGGGCGAGCCGCCGCGCACGTACAGGCCGCTGCTGCCCTCGCCGCCGGCCTGCACGCCGGGCAGCAGCTGCAGCACCTTCAGCACATCGGTTTCGCCAAACAGCGCGGGCAGCAGCTTTATCTGGGCCACCGGCACGTTGATGGTGCCCATGCGCGTGCTTTCGGTCGCTTTCTCCTCTTTGCTGCCCACCACTTCCACCGCGGCCAGCTCGGCGGTAGCGGTTTTCAGGCGGAAGTCGTGGGTGAAGCTGTGGCCGGATTTCTGCGCCAGCAACTGCCGCTCGTAGCCCAGCGCCGACACCAGCAGCCGGACCGAATCGGCGCTGGCCGGCAGCGTGAGCGAGTAGAAGCCGTAGGTGTTGGTGGAGGTGCCCTGGCCGCTGGCTGGGTGCACCACGGCCACGCCGGGCAGGCTTTCGCCGGTAGCGCCATCGCGCACGTAGCCACTGATGGTAAATCGGTTAGCTTGTTGTGCTTGGGCCGTGGTAGCGGCTCCCAGCAGCGAAGCTGCGCTTAGCGTGGCAAGGCGAAAAAGTGTCTTCATGCAGATGCAAAAAGGTGTGGCAAGGAACCGGCCCCGCGTGAGCCAACGCAGCGGCCAAACGGCAAGCCGGCGTTTTTATTTGGCAGAGTGAGTTTTGGGTGAAGAGCAAAATTTGAGTGCCGGGGTTGCTTTGCCTTTGCAGAATTGGCAAAAAAGAACGTCATGCTGAGCGCAGTCGAAGCATCTCGCATGCGGCAGTAAACCAATCGATTGAGTTACTACTACACGCGAGATGCTTCGGCTGCGCTCAGCATGACGTGCTTAAATCCGTATTAACCCGTCCCTACTTCTTCCGGTAGGCGGCGTTCAGATACGCCAGCACGGGCGTGGTGATGTCGAGGTTTTTCTCGCCGTAGGCAATGGTGCCGCTGGGCGCGGCAATCAGTATCAGCTTGTAGCCGTGGGCTTTGCCGTAGGCTTCCACCTTTTTGTTCACGCTTTCGAGCACGGTTTGGGTGAGTTTGGCTTCCTCCTGCTGGGCCTGGGCTTGCAGCATTTGCTGCTGCTGGCCCACCTGCTGCTGCTGCTCCTGGAGTTTTTGCTCGGAAGCAGCGCGCTGCTCGGCGGTGAGGGTGGGCGCCTGCTTCTGGTAAGCCTCCACGGCCGCTTTGAAGCTGGCTACCATGCTCTGGTTCTGTTTTTCCCAGCCGCGCGCCTTGCCCTCAAAGGCTCGGCGGGCGTCTTTCATGCCCTGGTAGCCGTCCAGCATCTTGCCCGACTCCACGTAGGCCAGCTTGCCCGAAAAATCGCCGGTCAGGTCCTGCACGGGCGCGGCAGCCGCTACGGCAGCCGGCTCGGAATCAGCGGTTTCAGTAGCCGGGGCAGCCGGGGCAGTGGTGTCGGCGGCGGGCTCGGGCGAGGCCAGTACGGCGGTATTTTTATCGGTGGCAATCGCCGGGGCCACCGGCTTGTGGTTGAAATGCAGGAAATACAAACCGGCCACGGCCAGCGCCAGCACAATGTTGATGGTAAGCTGAAGAGGGTTTTTCATTGAAAACAACTAATGAGGAAACAACAAAAGTAACGCGGGGCTTAATGAGGAATGGAGAATGAGGTATGAAGAATTGGAAATTGGGCTTCTAGGCTCAAAATTCCTCATTCCTCATTCCTCATTAAGCCGCAGGCGTCTCTACACGGGCACGGCAATGTGCAGCAGGGCGTCGCCCTGGTTCACCACGGGCATGTAGTTCAGCCCAATCACATAGCCGCTCAGGGGCGACTCCAGTCGCACCGACTGCGCGCCATACGGGTCGGCGATGGAGCCGTAAATCTGGCCTTTCTCGATAAACTGCCCGTTCTCGACATGCGCGCGAAACAGGCCCGCAAACCGCGCCCGCAGCCACGTGTGCCGCCGGCAGATGATGCCCGGCCGGGCCGGCGCGGGCGCTTCGGGGCCCATGCCCAGGTGGTGCAGCACCCGCAGCGTTCCCGCCACGGCTTCTTCAATGCCGTTTTCGTCCAGCCGCAGGCTTTCGCCGGTTTCGTACACGATGATGCGCTTGCCCAGCTCATGGGCCGCCTCGCGCAGCGAGCCGCCGCGCAGGCCCGCGTGCAGCGTAAACGGCGCCCCGAAGGCGGCGGCCAGGGCATCTACCTCCGGGTCGATGCCCAGCAGGCAGCGCACCTGCGGGTAGTTGGCCCGCGCCGCGCCGCCCGTGTGAAAGTCAATGCCGTAGTCAATCAGGGGCATGATTTCGCGCATGAAGCGGTGCGCTACCCGCCCGGCCAGCGAGCCCCGCGGAAACCCCGGAAACGAGCGGTTCACGTCCTTGCCGTCGGGCACGTCGCGGCTAAAATTCAGGAATCCGTAAATATTGAGAATGGGAATGGCGATGACCGTGCCCCGCAGCGGCGTCAGCAGCTCGCGCCGCACAAGCCGCCGAATGGTTTCGATGCCGTTCACCTCGTCGCCGTGCATGCCGCCCATCAGCAGCAGCGTGGGGCCGGGCGCCACGGCCCGCAGCACGTGCACCGGCACGTCAATCACCGTGCCCGAGGGCAGCTTCGAAATCACCAGCCGCGTCAGCACCTGCTCGCCGGGCTGAATGGCGAGGCCGTTGAGGTGAAATGGGGCGGCGGGATTGGGCATAGAGGATGAAATGAATAAACAACTACAAGCACGTCATGCAGAGCGCAACGAAGCATCTTTACCGCAGTAGTAAACCAATCAATTGAATTGCGTTTCGCGGTAAGGATGCTTCGCTGCGCTCTGCATGACGCACCTCACCGTCCGCTCCTCCCTTTCTGCCTTACTTGCCCTTCGGCACGTCCGATTGCGCGTCTACGGCTTCTCCGGCGCCTTTTTTGGCTTTGGGTTTGGCTTTTTTCCGGCCTACCAGGGCGGTGGTATAGTCAATAATGCGGCTGGCAATGTCTTTCTGGGTGGCTTTCTCGATGCCCTCCAGGCCGGGCGAGGAGTTGACTTCGAGTACCAGCGGGCCGCGCTTGCTTTGCAGCATGTCGACGCCGGCAATGCCCAGGCCGAGGGCCTTGGTAGCCAGCAGGGCGGCGGCTTTTTCGGCTCGGGTGAGCTTCACGAGCGTGCCCACGCCCCCCCGGTGCAGGTTCGAGCGGAACTCGCCCTCCTTGCCCTGGCGCTTCATGGCGCCCACCACTTCGCCGTCCACCACAAAAGCCCGTAAATCAGCCCCTTTGCTTTCGGCAATGAATTCCTGCACGATGATGCGCGCCTTGAGGTTGTGAAAGGCCTCAATCACCGACTGCGCGGCCTTGGCCGACTCGGCCAACACCACGCCCAGGCCCTGGGTGCCTTCCAGCAGCTTGATGATGACCGGCGCGCCGCCCACCTGGTTTATCATGGCGGGCACGTCTTCGGAGTAGTTGGTGAAGGCCGTTTTGGGCATGCCCACGCCCGCGCGGCTCAGAATCTGCATCGAGCGGAGCTTGTCGCGCGAGCGCACAATGGCCTGGCTGTCGACGGCGGTGCGCACCTTCATCATCTCAAACTGCCGCACCACGGCCGTGCCGTAGAACGTGACCGAGGCCCCGATGCGCGGAATGATGGCGTCGAAGCCTTCGAGCCGTTCGCCTTGGTAAATAATGCCGGGCTTGCCCTTTTCGAGCACAATGTTGCACTGCAGGTGGTCGATGACCACCGCTTCGTGGCCCTGCGCGGCAGCGGCCTCCACCAGGCGCTGGGTGGAATAAGATTTCGGCTCACGCGAGAGAATGGCCAGTTTCATCGTGGTGGGGTGGTGGGTGAAGCGGGGAGTTGGGGAGGAAGAGGGATGGCAGCGAATACAAGAACGTCATGCTTCGCTGCGCGCTGCATGACGTTCTGTTTTCCGGCACAAAACTAGTCATGACTTGGTGCGGCGGGCCGCGGCGCGGGCTAGGGATTTGTACGAAAGGTTGCGTTTGGCCACATCGACCACAAAGCGTCCCTGGCGCAACAGGCTGCGGCCCAGCAGTACGGGATATTTCATGTCGGAGCGGTCGGAAAGCGAAAAGTCGACCTCAAACTCTTCGCCGTAGAGCTGCACCACCGTCCGGATGACGTAGCGCTCCTGCACTTCGCCGTTGGAAGAGCGGATGTCGCGCAGCTCAAACTGGGTAAAGGTCAGCGGGCGGCCATCGGCGCCTTCGTGGCCGGGGTCGAGCAGGTTCACCACCAGCACGGGGCGCGGCTGGCCCTCGGTTTCGATGTGGATGTTGGTGCAGTGAATGGCGCTGGTGTAGGCGCCTGTGTCTACTTTGGCCTCCACACCGCCCAGCGCGAAGGCAGGAAAATCGACCAGCTCGCGGCGGCCGAGCATACGTTTGAGGGAACGGTTCATGCAAATTGCGGGGTACTGACCGGACTGCTGCCCGCACCAAAAAAAGCGTCGTGCCCAACGCCGGAAAAGCATCCTACCCGCAATAGTAAACCCAAACGGCTGGATTACTTCTGTGGTGGAATGCATTTCCGGCGTTGGGCACGACGCCTGAGGCGGGCCCCACGCGCGGCTGTGCGCCGCCCAGGCCGGGAGCACGCGGCTTAGCGGTAGCGGTCCAGCGGGTCGGCCCCCGTGCCTTCTTCGCGCACCAGCCGCTCGTATTCGCGCTGGGTGCGTTGCTCACGGCTCATGCCGCCGTAGGCCGCAATGCCGCGCATCAGCAGGCCAAAGCCCCAGAAGGCCGTGGCCCACAGCGGCCACGGTACCTCGCCTTCGTGGCGATGGTCGGTCAGGGCCCATATCACCCACAGGCCGGCATTCACCACCAAGTACGTGACGAGGTGCGCTTGAAATTTAGCACGGGCTTTGGCCTTTTGCCATAGGTAGGGGTCGCGTTGCAGTGGTTCCATGAGCTTGAAGGTGAGGTTGATTGGGATTGATGATGAAAGATAGCCGTTTGAGGCAGCGCTCCGCCACTTCCCGTTGCCGAAGCGTCGAAGTGCGATTCCGAGGCATCAAATGCTACTACCGAAGCGTAATCCCTGAATCGCTTTCGCGGGCGATGCATTACATCTACTTTCCCGCTATCCATGGCTTCTCTCTTCTCAAATCGCATTCAGCTGGTGCAAGGCGACATCACCCGCCAGTCGGTTTCAGCCATCGTCAACGCGGCCAATTCCAGCCTGCTGGGCGGCGGTGGGGTCGATGGCGCCATTCACCGGGCCGGGGGCCCGGCCATTCTGGAAGAGTGCCGCGCCATCCGGGCCCGGCAGGGCGGCTGCAAAACCGGGGAAGCTGTCATCACAACGGGCGGGCGACTGCCCGCTGCCCACGTCATCCACACCGTAGGCCCGGTCTGGAACGGCGGTCGCAAAGGCGAACCGGAGTTACTGGCCAACTGCTACCGTAATAGCCTGCGCCTGGCCGAGGAGCGACAACTAGAAAGCGTCGCCTTCCCCGGCATCAGCACCGGCATTTATGGCTACCCCAAACCGGAAGCCGCCGCCGTTGCCGTGCACGAAGTGCGGCAGTGGCTGGCGGTACACGACTGGCCCCAAAGGGTGGTTTTTGTGGTGTTTGACGAGGAAAACCGCCGGCTATATGAGCAGGAATTGGCTGGCTAACTATTGCGTCTGTCATCCTGAGCGTAGCGGAAGACAGACGCAAAAAATTCCATCACGCCAGCTCGCCCACGCCCTCTACCCGCTCGGCTACCTGTTGCATGAGCCACAGCGGGGTGCTGGTGGCCCCGCAGATGCCCACGGTATTGGCATCAACCAGCCATTCTTCTTCGATTTCGGTTTCGTTCTCGATGAAGTAGCTGCGCGGGTTCACGGCGTTGACCACCGAAAAAAGGGCTTTGCCGTTCGAGCTTTTGCGGCCACTCACAAAAAGCACCACGTCGTGCTCGGTGGCGAACCGAGCCAGGGCGGGCTCGCGGTTGCTCACTTGCCGGCAAATGCTGTCGTTGGCATCAAAGCTCTGCAAGTCGCCGCCAGCGGCGGCAATGCGGGCTTCCATCAAGGCCTTCATCTTGTAGAAGCCGGCGGTGCTTTTGGTGGTCTGGCTGAAGAGCGTGACGGGGCGGGCAAAATCAATCTGGTCGAGGTCGGCCTCGTTCATCACAATGATGGCGCGGTTGCCCGTCTGGCCCGTGAGGCCGGCCACTTCGGCGTGGCCAGGTTGGCCATAAATCACAATCTGGCCGTCCTGGCGCTGGCTTAGGTCGAAGGCGTGCTTCACCCGGTTTTGCAGCTTGAGCACCACCGGGCAGCTGGCGTCAATCAGCTCCAGGTTGTTTTGCAGGGCCAGCTGGTAGGTTTCGGGCGGTTCGCCGTGGGCCCGAATGAGCACTTTGCAATCGTGCAATTGGCTAAGCTGGTCGCGGTCGATGATGCGCAGGCCCAGCTTGTGCAGGCGCTCCACTTCCATGCTGTTGTGCACAATATCGCCCAGGCAATACAGGTTTTCTTCGTGCGCCAACTCATCTTCGGCCATTTGAATGGCGAATTCTACGCCGAAGCAGTAGCCGGAATTTTTATCAATCGTGACCTTCATGCTCTAGGACTAACACCACGCGGGGGCGAAGAATTCGCCGGGCGCAAAGGTACGGCGACCGAGCGTTGCGCCGCATTGGCCGGAAGATAGAACGTCAGGCAGACAATCTAAAAGACCGTCCTGCCGAGCGCAGCCGAGGCATCTCGCTCGCTTCGTTGCAACAATTGAGTTACTACCCCACGCGAGATGCTTCGGCGGCGCTCAGCAGGACGGCCCTTACCCGTTCTGAAGTCCTAGTCCCAGCCCGCCGCAAACAGCGCCGACGACACTCTATCGAGCACAAAATCGACCTGTTCGGTGATGGTGATGTGCGTGGTGTCGAGCAATACGGCGTCGGGGGCGCGGCGCAGCGGGCTTTCGGCGCGGGTCGAGTCGAGGTAGTCGCGCTTGCTTAGGTTTTCCACGATGTCGTCCAGAGCCACTATCTCGCCTTTCTGAGCCAGCTCTTCCTGCCGCCGCCGGGCGCGCAGCACGATTTCGGCCGTCATAAAAATCTTGACTTCCGCATCCGGAAAAACCGTGGTGCCGATGTCGCGGCCGTCCATCACCACGCCGCGCTTGCGGCCCATCTGCTGCTGCTGCGCCACCATGGCGTGCCGCACCATCGGGATGATGGACACCTCGCTCACGGCATTGGATATGCGCATCTGCCGAATATCGTCCTCGCGATTCACACCGTTGAGGAACAGTTCATTGCGGCCCGTGCGGGGGTTGCGGCGGAAGGAGATGTTGATTTCCTGCAAGGCCTGCTCGATGCGGGACAGGTCGTCGAAGGCAATGTGGTTTTCAAGCAGGTACAGCGTCACGGCGCGGTACATGGCGCCGGTGTCGACGTAGGCGTAGTGGAGCAGGTTGGCCACAGCCTTGGCCGTGGTGCTTTTGCCACACGAGGAGTAGCCGTCAATGGCGATAACGAGTTGTTTCATAACGACGCGGGCGGCCATTGGCCCCGCAAGATTACGAAATCCAACCCTTACGCGCCGCAGGTGGCGTCTTCAAGCGCTGCGGAACCGAGGCAAAAAAAGCCGCTACCGACGCGCTTTCTCCCTCATTCAGTTGCGCATCGACCAAATGAAAGGGATTAAAAAAAAATCGGTTGGCCAGCCCAACGCCGGTCGTGCCGTCCTTGCCGGTACCCCACTCGCCCCGGTACACCCGCACCAGGCACTCCCCCAGAAAGCAGCCCAGCGCCATGACAACGCCCGGCCGCTCGGCCGCTCCCAGTTGGCCGCGCTGGGCCAGAATAAAGTTATCGAGGTGCGCCACGGCTTCGGCGTCAAAGGCTTTCAGCTTCAGCTGCTGCCGCACTTGCTCGGCGGCCAGGGCAATGGATTCGAGGGGCGAGGGACCGGTGTCGTCGGGCATAAATGATAGCAGAATTACAATAGAATGGGCAGCCGTACCTGCTGCCAACCAGCCGACAAATTAACGCACCAGCAACGGGCGTCATTGCACCAACCTTGCCGGCATTGGGTCATTATGCTCGCGCAAGCTGCTGCAAGGTAAGTAGCACCGTGGCTTGCATCACAGCTAAGTAAGCGCTACCTTTTGGGTAGTCAGGCGTTATTTCAGAGCTTTTTGCTTATTATTCATCCGTCAGAGCAGCCGTTTCGTCACCGCTGCTCGGCGAGTAAGCTCACAGCTTGCCTTTAGAAGTTTTGTGGGCCACGTACTGGCTCAGCACCGCGGGCACATCAACCGGGCGGATGGGCCACTGCACCACCAATTCTTTATCATCGGCCACTATGGGCTCAATGACTTCGCGCAGGTTGCGGGCGCCGGTGGGCAGGGTCAGCCAGCGCGGGTTGCCGTCGCGGCGCAGCAGCCAGGCCGTCGTCATCACTATTTTTTCCGGCCGCCCGCCCAGCATCATGGGCGTGATGCCGCCGCTGGCCACCCGCAGCGCAGAGCTGGCCACCACTGCGCCCACGTTGCTGCCACCGTTCTGATTGCGCGTCATGGAGCCCCGGAACTCGTACAGTTCCACTCCGGCACCGGCCGCGCACACCCGCATGAAGCTCTTGTTGTAATGCTCGGCATCACGAGTGAGGGTGATATAGAAATCGCGCAGCACCGTGAATGAATCGATGCCCATCACGAAGCTGCTCACCTCGTCGGGCGAGTAAGAATGCGCCACCCCGTCAGTTCCTGTGACGTCCACCTGGTCACAATCAACGAGCTGTAGTTGCCCCGCTCGCACGCTGCCGTCGGTCAGGTGCACCCGGCCGGGATACAGCGTAGGCTGCTTGTGCTCCTGGGCAGCTGCCGCTTGGCTCAGCAGCACCAGTGCCAATAGAATAAGGGAAAACCAGCGGGAAGCAGGCCGGCCCATAGCCGGTGAGGTGGTAGAAAAGTGCATGACGGGCAGCCGTGGTGGATAAGGCCCGCAATGATACTGATTTTATAATTCTACCAAGCAAAAATTATCCGGTTGGCAAGCATCCAAGGTAGCAGCTACCCCGATGAAGGTGGCCAGAGCCTGCTCCCGGCCTAGCAGCTGCTAGTGCCCGCAGGGGCAGGGCACCGACTTCCCGCCGCTGTGGTGGCGGTACCACGCGGTTTTTTTCTGCTGCGCCGTACGGCGGGCGCAGCCGCTCTCTGCCAGCAACAACGGCAACACAAGCAGAAGCAGGACAAGGTTCTTTTTCACCGGGAACTGGTTTTTTGTCAAATATAAGGTTCTTTGCCTGCGCAAAGCCGGCACCGGGCCGCCTTGCAATTTTCATTCCGCACCGCTTATGTCCGCCGATTTCTCGCTCATCGCCAACGTTGTTGACGTTTTTGCCCGTTCCATCCAGCCCGCTATTATTTCGGTCGAAGGCGGGCGCATTGCCGGCATTGCTCCCACCGATGAGGATGGCACGCCCGACCCGGCGCTGCCCTACGTGCTGCCCGGCTTCGTGGATGCGCATGTGCACGTCGAAAGCTCGCTGCTGGTGCCCACCGAGTTTGCCCGCCTGGCCGTGACGCACGGCACGGTGGCCACCGTGAGCGACCCGCACGAAATCGGCAACGTGCTGGGCGTGGCGGGGGTCGAATTTATGCTGGAAAACGCCAGCCATTCCCCTTTCAAGTTCTGCTTCGGGGCACCCAGCTGCGTGCCGGCCACGCCGTTTGAAACCGCCGGGGCCGAAATATCGGCGGCCGACATCGCCAAGCTGTTCGAGAACCCCAAAATTGGTTACTTGGCCGAGATGATGAATTGGCCCGGCGTGCTCCACCGCGACGCCGACGTGATGGCCAAAATTGCCATTGCCCAGGCCGCCGGCCGCCCCGTGGACGGCCACGCCCCCGGCCTGCGCGCCAACGACGCGGCCCACTACGCCAGCGCCGGCATCAGCACCGACCACGAGTGCTTCACCGCCGATGAAGCCCGCGACAAGCTGGCCGTAGGCATGAAGGTGCTTATCCGCGAAGGCTCGGCCGCCCGCAACTTCGATGCTCTCATTGAGCTGATGCCGGAGCACTATTCGCACCTCATGTTCTGCTCCGATGACAAGCACCCCGATACCCTGGTGCTGGGCCACATCAACCAGCTGGTGCAGCGCGCCGTGGCCCGCGGCCACGACCTATTTCAGGTGCTGCGCGTGGCCTGCGTGAACCCCGTGAAGCACTACAATCTGCCCGTGGGCCTATTGGCGGAAGGCGACCCCGCCGACTTCATCGTGGTGAAGGACCTGCGCGATTTCGAAGTCCTTCAAACCTACCTCAACGGCGAACTGGTGGCTGAAAATGGGAAGTCGCTGCTGCCGGCCGTGCCCATTTCGGTAGTCAACAACTTCCACGCCCTGCCCGTGCAGGCGGCCGATTTCCAGCTGCCAGCGCCCGGCCCGGCCCCTACCCTGCGCGTCATCGAATGCTTCGATGGCCAGCTCATCACGGCCCGTGTGGATGTGCCAGCCACCGTTGAAAACGGAATGGTGCTGCCGAATCTGAGCCAGGACGTGCTCAAGCTGGCCGTCGTCAACCGCTACCAGCCGCAAGCGGCGCCGGCCCTGGCGTTCATTCGCGGTTTTGGCCTGAAGCAGGGCGCGTTGGCCAGCAGCGTGGGACACGATTCGCACAACATCACGGCCGTGGGCTGCGACGACGAAAGCCTGGCCCGCGCCATTAATCTGGTGATTGCCGCCAAAGGCGGGCTGGCCGCCGTGGGCCCCGATGGCCAGGAAATTCTGGTGCCGCTGCCCGTGGCCGGCCTCATGTCGGACCAGCCCGGAACCGAGGTAGCGGCGGCCTACGCTGCCGTCGATGCGCTGGCCAAGCAGTTGGGCTCGCCCCTCGGCGCGCCATTCATGACGCTTTCATTCATGGCGCTGCTGGTTATTCCCAGCCTCAAGCTCAGCGACAAGGGCCTGTTCGACGGCCAGCAATTTGCCTTTGTGGATGCGGTGGTGTAGGGCTGGTTTGACAGCCGCTCACGCATACTGGCCCGTCATGCAGAGGCGGAGCGAAGCATGACGTTCTTGAAACTTTCCAAACCGCTTGCCTAAAGCCGCAAGCTGCTTTTTGAGCCAATGAGGCAATTTCTGGCCTTGTTTCTGCGTAGGGAACGGGGTCGTACCCTACGTCTGTCTTGTTTGCCATGAAGTTCCCCTTGCCGCTCCGCCTCCTGTGCGGAGCACTCCTGTTGCTGAATGCGCGCCCTGCCGCCGCTCAGAAATACCGCACCGCCGCCGGCATTCGCAGCGACGGCAATAACTACGGCCTCACCATTCAGCAGGTCTTTTTGCCTAAAGCCACCTTCGAAGGTCTGGCCATGCTGGCCCCGCGCGAGCGTAGCGCCACCGTGCTGGCCGAGCGCCACTTCGGCATTCTGGGCCCCAGCCTCAACTACTATTTTGGTGCGGGCGGCCACTACGGCCGCAACCGTGACGACGGCGACTTCTGGGGCTTCGATGGCATTGTCGGGGCCGAATATAAAATCGCCTTCCTACCCTTCGTCATCGCCGTCGACTTCAAACCCACCATCGAATACGGCTCGGCCGACTGGAACCGGTTTCCGACCGCATTCTCCGTGCGCTATATTTTCGTCAAGAAGAAAAAAACCGGCATTTTCCGACAGTTGGACAAGCTGTGATTGATAAGATTAAAATTAAGAACGTCATGCTGAGCTTGTCGAAGCATCTCTCCCGCGCAAGTAATTATTTACTATTGCGGTAGAGATGCTTCGACAAGCTCAGCATGACGTTCTATTATTTCACAGCGGTGCTCGCTACTGGAAGCGTTTTTCCAGCAGCTTGCGCATCTTTTCCTCGGTCAGGGGCTTGGTGAGGTACTCCACGTTGGGGTATTGGGCCACGCGGGCGGTGTCGGCGCCGTGCATGGAGGTGGTGAGCACGGCCATCACCGTTTTGTCCTGTACGGGCTGGGGCAGGGCATTGTACAGTTCCAGAAACTCGAAACCGGACACGCCGGGCATTTTCAGGTCCACAAACACCAGGTCGGGCGCGGCGGCCTGCCGGTCGGGCTGGTCGCCCCACAGCTGCTCAAACGCCTCGTCGGCCCGTGAGAAGGTGCTCACATGGTTGGCCACGGCCAAGCGGCCCAGCAACCGGTTGTTGAGGAAACTCGTGGTTTCGTTGTCGTCAACGAGTACAATGTGATTCAAATTCGCGGACATCAGATAAATATTTATTTCTAGTTTTCACGAAGATAACGAAGCCGATTCGATGCGGCAATGGTCCAGCTTTTTATAGCCAGCCCTGGGCGCGCATCCAGTCGTCGTTATAGATTTTGCCAAGGTAGCGCGTGCCGTGGTCGGGCAGCAAAATGACCATGGTATCGTCTTCTTTCAAGTGCTCGCGGGCGTATTCCAATGCGCCAAAAACGGCCGAGCCGCAGCTCCAGCCCACAAACAGGCCCTCTTCCTTGGCCAGGCGGCGCGTCATCACGGCCGCGTCCTGGTCGGCCACTTTGATGAAGAGGTCGATGACATCGAAGTCCACATTTTTGGGCAGAATGTCTTCGCCGATGCCTTCGGTCTTGTAGGGATAAATTTCGTTTTCATCGAAGATGCCCGTCTCCTTGTATTTCTTGAATACCGAGCCGTAGGTATCGAGCCCCACCGTGACAATGGCCGGGTTTTGCTCCTTCAGGTACTTGCTTACGCCGCAGATGGTGCCGCCCGTGCCCACGCCGGCCGCCCAGTGCGTGATTTTGTGGTCGGTGCCGTTCCAGATTTCGGGGCCGGTGTGGTCGTAGTGAGCGGCGGTGTTCGAGAGGTTGTCGTACTGGTTCGGATAGAAGGAGTTGGGCGTTTCCGCGTTGAGGCGGCGGGCCACGGAGTAGTAGCTGCGGGGGTCTTCGGGCGCCACATCAACGGGGCAGACCACCACCTGGGCACCGACGGCCCGCAGGATGTCCTGCTTTTCCTTGCTCTGCTTGTCGCTCATCACGAAGATGGTTTTGTAGCCTTTGGCAATGGCGGCCAGGGCCAGGCCCATGCCGGTGTTGCCGCTGGTGCCTTCGATGATGGTGCCGCCCGGCTTGAGCAGGCCGGCCTTTTCGGCATCTTCTACCATGCGAATGGCCATGCGGTCCTTCACCGAGTTGCCGGGATTGAAATACTCCACTTTGGCCAGCACGGTGCCTTTGATGCCGGCCGCGACGCTGTTGAGCTTGACAAGGGGGGTATGGCCAACGGCCTCGATGACGTGGTTGAAATACATGAAAATGGGGTGGTGGGATTTTGGGTGAGGCAGCAAAGGTAGGAATTTCGGCGCCGGGGGGCGGGCAACGCCTGTCATCCTGAGCGCAGCGAAGGACCTTATCACCGATGAACGGTTGGCGGTAATTCGCTATAATGCAGGCGTGGTAAGGTCCTTCGCTGCGCTCAGGATGACAAACCGGTTCCAGCTGATAATTACTGGTCTTGCCCTAGCCCCAAAATGCCCTACTTTTGCAGAACCGCTGCCCACCCGGGCTCTCCCACCTACTTCATCAACATCCCAAAAACACCTCCGAATGAGCGTTCTGGTCAATAAAAATTCCAAGGTTATCGTGCAGGGCTTCACCGGCTCCGAGGGCTCGTTCCACGCCCAGCAGATGATGGACTACGGCACCAACGTGGTGGGCGGCGTGACGCCCGGCAAAGGCGGCTCCGAGCACCTCGGCCGTCCCGTATTCAACACCGTGGCCGAAGCAGTAGAAAAGGCCGGCGCCGACACCAGCATCATTTTCGTGCCCCCGGCTTTCGCCGCCGACGCCATTATGGAAGCGGCCGATGCCGGCATCAAGGTGATTATCACCATCACCGAAGGCATCCCGACCAAGGACATGATTGCCGTGAAGCACTACCTGAAAGACCGGCAGGGCATCACGATGATTGGCCCGAACTGCCCCGGCGTGATGACCGCCGGCGAGTGCAAAGTGGGCATCATGCCCGGCTTCATCTTCACGAAAGGCAAAATTGGCATCGTCTCGAAATCGGGCACGCTGACCTACGAAGCCGTTGACCAGCTCACCAAAGCCGGCCTGGGCCAGACCACGGCCATCGGCATCGGCGGCGACCCCATCATCGGCACCACCACCAAGCAGGCCGTGGAATTGCTGATGAACGACCCCGAAACCGAAGGCATCGTGATGATTGGCGAAATCGGCGGCGGCATGGAAGCCGAAGCTGCCCGTTGGATTAAAGAAACCGGCAACAAGAAGCCCGTAGTAGGCTTCATCGCCGGCCAGACGGCGCCTCCCGGCCGCCGCATGGGCCACGCCGGTGCCATCGTAGGCGGCGCCGACGACACGGCCGCCGCCAAAATGGCCATCATGCGCGAGTGCGGCATCCACGTGGTGGATTCGCCCGCCGAGATTGGCGACACCATGCTGCGCGTGCTGAGCGGCAACTAGGCTTCGCATCACCGTACAAAAAAAGCCCTGGTGTGAACCAGGGCTTTTTTTATGAATAGTGTCTCGTCCGGTTATGTGTTGACACTTTTCCCAAAGTTGTCATGCAAGAGCCCGAAGAAAAACGAGTTAGACGCAGCCAGCGCGATTACAGCCTGGCCTTTAAATTAGCCGTAGTAGGCGAGGTGGCCCGCGGCGAGTTGAGCAAAAAACAGGCGCAACGGCGCTACGGCATCCAGGGCCGCAGCACGGTGCTGGTCTGGTGTCGCAAGTATGCCACCCACTTTGCTGCCTTTAAAGCGGCCGGGCACGCATCCCCCGGCCAGCCCTTGACCGTGGCGCAGCCCCCAGAGCAACGCATCAAACAGCTGGAAACCGAGCTACGCGAGCAACAGCGCGTGGCCGCCAAAGCATTGAAAGACGCCCAGGACTTGAACCTGCTCCTGCGCACGATGCTGCAAGTGGTGGAGGAGGACCACGGCATCCCGCTGCCAAAAAAGTCTTTCCGGCGGCCGTTTCCCGCCGCAAAGCCGCCCAAAAAATGAGTGTGCAGCGCGCCTGTCAGCATGTTGGTGTTTCGCGCCAGGGCCTCTATCAGCGCCGTCAGCGCCAGGCCCGGCAAGCCAGCCAATCCGAGCAGGTGCTGGTCGAGGTGCGGGCCGAACGGGCGTTGCTCCCGCGCCTGGGCACGCGCAAACTGCTGCACAAAATCGCTCCGCGCCTACGGGCGCAGGGCGTGGCCTGCGGGCGCGATGCCCTC
>NZ_JAERQF010000049.1 GCF_016734815.1 Hymenobacter rubidus | reverse complement strand
GTTATTCATTATGCAATGGTAAAGCCCCGGCGGGGCGACACTCGCCAAGCACTCAACCGAGTGTCGCCCCGCTGGGGTTTTCTCCCCAACATCAGCCAGTTACTATCGAGATGGCGCCCCGCTGGGGCTGCAACTGCGTAAGTCCTAAAAATAAATGCAGATTCTATAGATAACAGCCATTCCAGTTTACACATGAGGGCGCTACTTCGCCGCCTCAATGGCAGCTGCTGCTTGGTCCACCAAACCGGCCGCCAGCGTCGCATTGGACCGCGACGCCTGGCGCTGTTGCACCTGCCGCAGCCGCCCCACAATGCGGCTGGCATCCACGTAGCGGTTGAATTTCACCGTCAGGTCACGGATGCGGGTGATGCCCTGCTCCAGCGCCGCCGGGTCATCAAGGCGGCCGAGGATTCCGACCAAGCCGTCCAGCATATCGAAGCGGCCCTGGGTATCGGCCGCGTCGTATTTGGCCACCATCAGCGGCCACTGCGCCGGGCCGCCCGCCTGGCCGTACACATGCACCAGCGCCGCCGTCAGGGCACCTTTGTTATCGGCTTCGAAGGCCGTGGCGCAGGCCAGCGCCTCGGCCGGAGCGAGCGGCAGCAGCGCCCGAAGCGCCGCCGCCTGCACGCGGTACGACTGGCTCGCAAGCGCCTGCGTAAATAGCTTGGCGTAGCGCTTTTCCTTGAGCCCGCCCAGCGCCGTAAGAGCAGCAGCCCGCACCTGCACCGACGAGTCGGTGGCAGCCAGCTTTGCCAGCACAGGCGCAGCAGCTTTCCGCAGAGCGGCATTACGGAGGTCGAGCATTTCGACGGCCAGCTGCCGGAGCGCGGCCGATTTATCGACCAGACCATCCACCAGCATTTGCCGCGCCACTTGGTCGGCCGCCTGGGCTTGGGCGGCGGTCAGGGCTTCGCGGCGGTCGAGGTAGCGCGGGGCGTGGCGGAACTGGTAGGCAAATTCGGCTAGCGTTTTGCGGTCCTGCTTCTGCCAGAGCGTTACTTTTTCGGCGTCCACGTTCACCAAGTCAGGCCTTGTCGGGGCTGGGAAGTATAGCGTGTCGGCGGCGTGGCGCAGGGTGGCGGGGTAGCGCCGGGCGCGGCCGTTGGCGTACACGTCGACTTGCAGGGGCAGCACGAACGGCGTACCGGCCTGCGTCTGGCGCACCACCACGGCTTCGCGCTGGCGGGCGGCATCCCACTGGTAGTCGATGGTCACGACGGGGTGGCCGGCGCCGTAGTACCATTGGTTGAAAAACCAGTTCAGGTCCCGGCCCGAGGCGTCTTCCAGCGCCAGCCGCAGCTGGTGCGGCTCGCCGGTGCCGAAGGCGTTCTGGGTGAGGTAGCGCTGCAAGCCCTTGAAAAACACGTCCTCGCCCAGCTCGGCGCGCAGCATGTTCAGGATGCTGCCGCCCTTCTGGTACGTCACGTTGTCGAACATGTCCTCCTTGTCGGCATACCGGAAGCGCACCAGCGGCAGGGCATGGTTAGCAGAGCGGCGGAGGTAGGTGCGGCGGCTGCGGTCGGCCTGCTCCTCGCCGGCATCGGCGCCGTGGGCGTGCTCGGCCCACAGCACTTCGCTGAAATTGGCGAATGACTCATTGACCGTCAGGTTGCTCCAGCTTTCGCAGGTCACGTAGTCGCCGAACCAGTGGTGGAATAGCTCGTGGGCAATTTCGCGCTCCACGCCGGCGTATTCCCAGTCGAGCAGCTCGCGGGCCGTGCCCTGGGCCTGCTCGCCAAACAGCGAGGCCGTGGTATTTTCCATGGCGCCGGCCACGTAGTCGCGGCACACAATCTGGCTGTACTTGCTCCACGGAAACTCCACGCCGAGGCGTTGCGAGAAAAACGCCAGCATCGCGGGCGTCCGGCCGAAAATGGCGCGGGCCTGGGCCGCGTACTGCGGTTCGAGGTAGTAGCTCACCTCCTTGCCGCGCCAACTATCTTTTGTGATGCGGAAGTCGCCCACGGCCAGCATCACCAGGTAAGGCGCGCAGGGCTCGTTCATTCGCCAGGTATCGGTGCGCAGGCCGGGGCCGGCGGGCGTGCTGCTGGCCATGTGGCCGTTGCTCAGCGTGACGTACTTGCTGGGCACGGTCAGGCTGATTTCGGTGGTCGTTTTCTGGTTGGGCTTGTCGATGGTCGGGAACCAGGCAGAATTCGATTCCGTCTCGCCCTGCGTCCATATTTGCACCGGCTTGCCCGCCACGGCGCTGTCGGGGTTGATGAAATACAGGCCCTTGGCGTCGCCGATGGCGTCGCTGCCTTTGGCGTTCAATTCATCCGGCTTGGCGATATAGGAAATGTAGACGGTGTAAGGCTGGCCGGCGGGTATCCGTTTTCCCAAGCCTATTTTCAGCGTGCGCTTGTCGTAGGCAAATGGCAACGAAAAGATAAGCTCACGGTTCATGATTGCCTTATCCTCCGCCAGGGTGCCTACGGAAAGAATATCCATGCCCTGGGCGTCGAGCCGCAGCGAATCGGCAGCAACGCCATGCGGCTTCAGCGTCAGCTCGGCCTCGCCATAGAGGTAGCGTTTGGCGTAATCGAACCGCACCTCCAGCTTGGTGTGAACTAAGTCGTTTACTTGCCGGGCAGTAGCGCGGTAAGGCGCAGCGGCAGGGTGCTGCGCCAGCGCCAGGAAGACGCGGTTCAGCAACAAAATCAGCAGAATGCATTTTTGCATAAGGCAAACACAGGTGGAAAGAAAGCAGCAATAGCAGCGAATGATGCGCCCGGACTCGCCCGGGTTGGCTACCTTTTCAAAAAAAGCGCCGGTATGATACAGAAAGTCCTGATAGCCGCCGCCATCATCGGCGTCATTGTCTATTCACTAAGCGGCAGCAAGCCCGATGCAAAAGTGTATCTCAGCCAGCTGCACCAGTTTCGCAGTGAGAAAAACCGCTCTTTTCGGCAGGCCCCCAATTCGCCGCTGGCAACCACTCAAAAATCGGTATTCGACAGCCTGAGCTACTATCCGGCCGACTTGGCCTTCGCGCTCGAAGCCACCGTAACGCGCAGCCTCCACCCCGACACCCTGCTCATTCAGATGAGCGCCAACCGGGCCGAAAAGTACCTGCACTGGGGCCAGGCCACCTTTACCGTGGCCAACCAGCCGCAGCGGCTCAGCATCTACCTCTCCGCCACCGGCCGCGATTCCACGCTCTTCATTCCCTTCACCGACCTCACCAACGGCCACGAAACCTACGGCGGCGGCCGCTACCTCGACGTGCCCCTGCCCGAATCCGACGCGACTAAAATTACCCTGGATTTCAACCGCGCCTACAATCCCTACTGCGCCTACAACAACGAATACAGCTGCCCGGTCCCGCCCGCCGAAAACCGGTTGCAGGTAGCAATTCCAGCCGGCGAAAAGTCGTTCCATGACTGAAAAACGATTCAATAAGAACGTCCTGCTGAGCGCAGCCGAAGCATCTCTACCGCTTCGCCTAACGCGGAACCTCACCCCCGGCCCCTCTCCCGCGGAGAGAGGAGCCTAACGAAGCGGTAGAGATGCTTCGGCTGCGCTCAGCAGGACGTTCTGTTTACCCGCCCGTCGGCCCGAACCGCTCCGTGCGAATAGCCACATCCGGCAGCCCCTGCGCTTGCAGCAGCGTGGCCGCGCTTTCGACCAGGCCCGTGGGGCCGCACACGTAGCACTGCGGCGGGCCGGGCAAGAGCGCCACGGCCTCGGCCAGCATGCCAGCATCGAGGCGGCGGTGGTAGCCGGCCCAGCCGGGCGGCGCCTGGCGGGTGTAGGTAATGCGCAGCTTGAAATTCGGGTCGGCCGCCGCCAGTGCTTCCAATTCCTGCTGATAAATTACTTCTTCCGGCGTGCGCACACTGAACAGCAGCGCGGCCGGATTGCGCAGACCGGCGCGCTGGCGGTGGCGGAGCATGGCCATCAGCGGCACCACGCCCGAGCCGCCGGCCACCAGCAGCAACGGCGACTCGGGCGGCCCGGCCGGCCACACAAAATAGCCGCCAATGGGGCCGCGCAGCTCCAGCTGGTCGCCCACGGCCACACCATCGAAAAGATAGCCCGATACCTCGCCCTCGTCAATCAACTCCACGGTCAGCTCGATTTCGCCGGTCTGCTCCGGGGGCGAGGCAATGGAATAGCTGCGCTCGGCCTGGTAGCCGTCGGGAGCCGTGAGGCGCAGGTCGTAGTGCTGGCCGGCGCGGTGAGGCGTGAACTGCGGCAGGCTGAGAACGAAGGTCTTGGCGCGAGGCGTTTCGGGCTGAATGGCGGTGACGGTGGCCAGCTGCCAATCCAGCAGCCGGCTCACAGGCGGAAGCTGCTGGTGGAGGCATCCTCGTCGTCGCTGCGGTAACGCTCCTCTTTCCACGGGTCGCCGCGCATGCTGTAGCCGTTGTCTTCCCAAAAGCCGGGCTCGTTTTCGGCCATGAAACGCAGGCCCTGCACCCACTTGGCGCTTTTCCAGAAGTAGAGGTGCGGCACCACCAGCCGCGCCGGGCCGCCGTGTTCAGCCGCCAGCGGCTTGCCGTCGTATTCGAGGCCGATGAAAGCCTGGCCGTCGCGCAGGTCGGCCAGCGGCAGGTTGGTGGTGTAGCCACCGTAGGAAAAGGCCATCACGAACTGCGCTTCGGCCTTGAGCTGCACGTGTTCCAGCAAGGTATCGAGGCTGACGCCGCGCCACTTGGTGTCGAACTTCGACCACTTCGTGACGCAGTGAATGTCGGGGTTGAAACTCTGCATCGGCAGGGCGTTAAACTCGTTCCAGCTCCACTTGGCAGGCTGTTCCACCAATCCTTCGAGCCGAAACTCCCAGTTCACCGGCGGAATGCGCGGCGTGGGCCCGGCCGTGAGCACCGGGAAATCTTGGGTTTCATACTGGCCGGGCGGCAGCTTGTGGCCGCCCTCGGTGGGCCGCTTGGCGTGGAAGCCTTTGTTGACGAAGGGCATAAGACAGCGAAGACGTTAAGCTTTTATTTCCCGCAAATCAAGCCGAAAACCGGATAGTACGGGTTCGCCGCTCAGCTCGTTTTCGAAGCCTTGCACGATTTCAACGCGATGGTTAGGGCGGTACACGTAGGCCGTTTCGGTTTCGGTATCAAGCAGAAAACCCAGCCGCACGCCGTTGTTCAGCCACTGCTCCATCTTGGCTTGCAGGGTCGGGATGCGGTCGGAGGGCGACTTTACTTCGATGATAAAATCCGGGCACAGCGACGGAAATTTCTGGAGCTGCTCGGGCGTCACCGTGGCCAGCCGCTCGGGGCTCACCCACGAGGCATCGGGCGAAAGCACTGCTCCATCGGGCAGCGTGTAGCCGACGGATGATTCGAGGACACGCCCCAGGCGGCTTTTCAGAAACCATACAAACAGCAGGCCTACCGACGAAGCAGAGGCAGAACTTGATTCAAATCCGGCGGGCGGCATAATAATAATCTCGTGGTTGGCCGTGCGCTCGATGCGCAAATCGGGATTGCGCTGACAGAATTGAAAGAAATCCTCGTCGCTAAATCCCGTGGCCGGGTCTCCGAGCACGCGGTAATCGTCAGCAGAAATACTAGGGTACATGGCAAAAGCGCTAGGGGGTGTGTAGCAAGATACGCAAACGGCGCCGTTTCGGGCCGTTGCGGTGCGCCGTACCTTTGCTCCGCTTATCAGCCCCATTGATAACTGCTCACTGCTAACTATTCACTGACAATGCGTATTTCCCTCGACTGGCTTAAAACCCTCATTCCGACCGACAAACCCGCTGCCGAAATTGGCGCCCTGCTCACCGGCTCGGGCCTGGAAGTGGAAAGCGCCGAGGAGTTGGAAAGCATTCCCGGCGGGCTGCGCGGCGTGGTGCTGGGCACCGTGCTCACCTGCGAGCGCCACCCCGATGCCGACAAGCTCAGCCTGACCACCGTGGACGTGGGCGACGGCACCCCGCGCCAGATTGTGTGCGGCGCCCCCAACGTGGCCGCCGGCCAGCGCGTGGTGGTGGCCCTCGAAGGCGCCGAGCTGCACCCGGCCCAGGGCGAACCCTTCAAAATCAAGAAAAGCAAAATCCGCGGCGCGGCCTCCGAAGGCATGATTTGCGCCGAGGACGAAATCGGCCTGGGCCAGTCGCACGCCGGCATCATGGTGCTCGACACCGACCTGCCCAACGGCACGCCCGCCGCCGACTACTTCGGCCGGGGCTCCGACACGGTGTACGAAATCGGCCTCACGCCCAACCGGGCCGATGCCGCCTCGCACTACGGCGTGGCCCGCGAGCTGCGCGCCCTGCTGCGCCAGCCCTGCCATTTGCCCGACGTAAGCAGCTTCGAGAAACTTGAGAAGCAGCGTAAAATTCAAGGGGTGCTTGATGACCAACTACGCCCCAATATTACCGTGACCATTGAGGACACGGAAGCGGCGCCCCGCTACGCCGGCTTGCTGCTTTCAACCGTGCAGGTGGGCCCGTCGCCGGAGTGGCTGCAGCGTCGCCTGCGCAGCATCGGCCTCTCCCCCATCAATAATGTGGTGGATGTGACCAATTTCGTGCTGCACGAGCTGGGCCAGCCGCTGCACGCCTTCGATGCCGACCAGATTACCGGCAACCAGATTCGGGTAAAGCGCGCCGAAGCGGGCGAGAAGTTCGTGACGCTGGACGGCGTGGAGCGCAGCCTCAAAGCCGAAGATTTGGTGATTGCCGACGCCAACGGCGCGCCGATGGCGCTGGCCGGCGTGTTCGGCGGCAAGACCTCGGGCGTGAGCGAGGGCACCACCCGCGTGTTCCTGGAAAGCGCTTATTTCAGCCCGGCTGCCGTGCGCCGCACCTCCCAGACGCACCAGTTGAAAACCGACGCCTCGTTCCGTTTCGAGCGCGGCACCGACCCCAACATGGTGCCCGTGGCCCTGAAACGGGCGGCGCTGCTGCTGCAGGAAGTAGCCGGCGCCACCATCGCCGCGCCCGTGGTGGATGAGTACCCCGCGCCCGTGCAGCCGGCCACCGTGCGCCTGCGCCTGCCCCGCGTGGAGCGGCTGGTGGGCCAGTACATCGCGCCCGAGCGCATCCGCCAGATTCTGACGGACCTCGACATTGAAATCACCGAAGAAAACCCCGACGCCGGCGACCAGGATACCTGGACGCTGACCGTGCCGCCCCACAAGGTGGACGTGACCCGCGAGGCCGACGTGATTGAGGAAATCCTGCGCATCTACGGCTACAACAACGTGGCGTTGCGGCCCAACAACTCGGCCTCGTTCCTGGCCAAGTTCTCGAACCCCGACCCGGAAGTGACACGGGTGAAAATTGCCTCGCTGCTTAGCGGCCAGGGCTTCTCGGAGATTCTGACCAACTCGCTCACCAACTCGCTTTATTTCGAGAAAGAAGGAGAGGCAAATGATGCGCTCGTGCGGATTCTGAACTACAACAGCGTTGACTTGAACGTACTGCGGCCCTCGCTGCTGCAGTCGGGCCTGGAGATTATTCGGCACAACATCAACCGACGCCAGCGCGACCTCAAGCTGTACGAGTTCGGCAAAGTGTATTCGCAGAACGAGAACGGCAAGTACCAGGAAAAGAACAAGCTGGTAATTTACCTGACCGGCAACGCCGCCGGCGAAACCTGGCAGCACAAGTCCGAGAAGGCGGCCTTCCACGACCTGGCGGGCGCGGTGCAGCAGGTACTGGCGGCGCTGGGCTTCGGCGGGGCGGCCTCGCAGCCCGTGCAGCACGAGTACCTGGCCGGCGGCCTCGCGCTGCTGGTGCACAACCAGCCGCTGGCGCAGCTCGGGGCCGTGTCGGCCTCGGTGCTGAAGAAGCTGGACGTGACCCAGCCGGTGTGGTATGCGGAGCTGGATTGGGACGCGCTGAGCAAGAAATACAAGCCCACGCTGGTGGCCCGCGAGCTGCCCAAGTTCCCCGAGGTGCGCCGCGACCTGAGCATCGTGGTAGATACTTCCGTGACCTTCGACCAGCTCCAGCAGATTGCCCGGCGCACCGAGAAGAAGCTCCTGCAAAGCATTAACGTGTTCGACGTGTACGCCGGCGAGAACCTGGGCGCGGGCAAGAAGTCGTACTCGGTGAGTTTCACGCTTCAGGACTACAACCAAACCCTCAGCGAGCAGGCCATCGACCAGGTGATGCAGAAGCTCATTCAGCAGTTTGAGAAGCAGGCCGGCGCCCTGATTCGGAAGTAGATTTTATGGAAGCAGGTTGACAAGCCCTGGCCCCTCTGTCATCTTTCGCTGCGCTCAGGATGACAGAGGGGCCAGGGCTTTTAAATTTCTATCCGGTGCGGGCGTAATCTCGAAGCAACCCTGGCGATGTGGCGGGCACCTTTGCCACCCAAGCCCAACCGTAGCCATCGTGGCCGCACCGGATGCGGCCGAAGTTGTAAGTTGCGGCCTGTTTACCGTCCTCACGCTCACTCAATCCTTTTTCTTCAAGAATGAACCTTCGTTTTCTCTCTGCGCTGGGCCTGGCCCTGCTCACCACGGCCAGCTTCGCCCAACAGAAGAAGCCGTCCACCAAGGCCCCGGCCGCCAAAACCACGGCCCTGATGACCACGCCCGGCGGCACCAAATTGGTTGAGAAAGTGACCAAGCAGCCCGGCCAGCTCGTCATTCCCTACGAGAAGTACGTGCTACCTAACGGCCTGACCCTCATTGTGAGCGAGGACCATTCCGACCCGCTGGTGCATGTGGACGTAACTTACCACGTGGGCTCGGCCCGCGAGCAAATTGGCAAGTCGGGCTTTGCGCACTTCTTTGAGCACATGATGTTCCAGGGTTCCGACCACGTGGGCGACCAGCAGCACTTCAAGCTGGTGACGGCCGCCGGCGGCACCCTCAACGGCTCGACCAACCAGGACCGCACCAACTACTTCGAAACCCTGCCCAGCAACCAGCTCGAAACCGGGCTGTGGCTGGAAGCCGACCGCATGGGCTTTCTGCTCGATGCCGTGAGCCAGAAGAAGTTTGAAATCCAGCGCTCGACGGTGAAGAACGAGCGGGGCCAGAACTACGACAACCGGCCCTACGGCCTGGCCAGCGAGTACATCAGCAAGACGCTCTACCCCTACGGCCACCCCTACTCCTGGCTTACCATCGGCTACCTGGAAGATTTGGACCGCTCCGATGTGAACGACCTTAAGAACTTTTTCCTGCGCTGGTACGGGCCCAACAACGCCACCCTCACCGTGGGCGGCGACGTGAAGCCTGCCGAAGTGGTGAAGTTGGCGGAGAAATATTTTGGCCCCATCAAGCGCGGCCCGGCCGTGGCCAAGGCCCACCTGCCGGCCCCCGTGCTCGCCACCGACCGCTACGTGAGCTACCAGGACAACGTGCGCTTCCCCATGCTGCAAGTGGTGTTCCCGACCGTGCCCCACGGCCACCCGGACGAAATGCCCCTCGATGCCCTGGCCGCCATTATCGGCGACGGCAACAACTCGCCGCTCTACAAAAACCTGGTGAAGAACCAGAAAGCGGTGCAGGCCCAGGCGTACCAGGCGAACTCGGAGCTGGGCGGCCAGTTTGCGTTCATTGCCCTGCCCTTTCCCGGCAAAGGCCTCGACAGCCTCGAAACCATTGTGCGCAACACAATGACCGAATTTGAGAAGCGCGGCGTGACCGACGAGGATTTGCAGCGGTTCAAAGCCCAGACCGAAGCCCAGACGGTGAGCAGCCTGGCCAGCGTGCAGGGCAAGGTGAGCCAGCTGGCGTCCAACCAAACCTTTTTCGGCAACCCGAACTACATCACCGTTGAAACCAAGCGCTTGCAGAGCCTGACCAAGGCCGACGTGCTGCGCGTGTACAACCAGTACCTCAAAGGCAAGCACGCCGTGATACTGAGCGTGCTGCCCAAAACCGGCGGGGCCGTGGCCGCCAAGCCCGACAACTACACCGTCGACAAATCGGCCTATAAGGCGCCCAAAGACGAGTACAGCGGCCTGACGTACGTGAAGGCCAAGGACACGTTCGACCGCGGCAAGCAGCCCGCCGCCGGTGCCAACCCGGTGGTGAAAGTGCCGGCGCTGTATCGCGAGGACCTTGCCAACGGCCTGAAAATCATTGGCACGCGCAACACCGAGATTCCGGCCGTGACCATGCTGCTCACCATTCGGGGCGGCCACCGCCTGGAGCAGGCCAACCCCGCCAAGGCCGGCATTGCCAACCTCACGGCCCAAATGCTGAACGAAGGCTCGGAGAAATACACGAGCGAAGAAATTTCGGCCGCGCTGGACAAGCTGGGCAGCACCGTGGACGTAACGCCCGGCGACGACCGCACCACCGTGTCGGTGCAAAGCCTGACCAAAAACCTGTCCGCCACGCTGGCCCTGCTCGACCAGCGCCTGCTGCACCCCCGCTTCGATGCCGAGGATTTTGACCGCGTGAAGAAGCAAACCCTGGAGCTGATTGCCAACCAGAACACCCAGCCCGTCACCATTGCCAACAAGACGTACAACCGCCTGCTGTATGGCCCGAACGACGTGATGAGCATTGCGAGCAGCGGCACGGCCGCCACAGTAGCCAGCCTCACGCTCGACGACGTGAAGCAGTTTTACCAGCAGAACTACGCGCCCAATGTGAGCTTCCTCACCGTGGTGGGCGACGTGGACCAGGCCAGCCTCCTGCCCAAGCTGGGCTTTCTCAAGGCCTGGGCCAGGAAGGACGTGACCATCCCGGCCGGCCTGGCCAGCACCCAGCCCGACAAAACGCGCATCTATTTCGTGAACAAGGAAGGCGCCGCGCAGTCGGAAATTCGGGTGGGCTACCTGGCCATGCCCTACGATGCTACCGGCGAATACTACCGGGCCTACCTCGCCAACTACCTGCTGGGCGGCGCATTCAACTCGCGCATCAACCTGAACCTGCGCGAAAACAAGGGCTACACCTACGGCGCCCGCAGCGGCTACAGCGGCACCAGCTACGTGGGGCCGTTCACGGCCCAGGCCGGCGTGCGTGCCGATGCCACGGCCCCGTCGGTAAAGGAGTTCATGAACGAAATCCGGAACTACCCCAATGGCATTTCCGACGAAGAGCTGCGCTTTGTGCAAACCTCGGTGGGCCAGAGCGACGCCCTGAAATACGAAACCGGCCAGCAGAAAGCCGCCTTCCTCAGCCGCATTGTGGAGTACAACCTGCCCACCACTTTCGTGGACGAGCAGAGCCAGATTTTGCAGAAGCTGACCAAGGAAGACGTGCAGGCCTCCGCCAAGAAATACCTGCCGGCCGACAAGATGTACATCGTGGTGGTGGGCGATAAAAAACAACTGCCCGCCCTGCAAGGCCTCGGCTACGAAGTGGTGGAGCTGGACATGGAAGGCAAGCCGGTAGTAGCCGCCGCCCCAGCCCCTGCCGCCGTTGACGTGCCGGTGGCCGACGACAAAACCAAGACCAAAACCGACGACGGCAAATTGAAGGTGAAGACCAAGAAAGGCAAGTCGTAAAAGTTGGCGTTTGCCGTTGGCAATTTTATTGACGAAACTGTTTAGGAAGTGTGTCGTTGGCCGGTCGGACGCCCTAGGCGTCCGACCGGTCGTCGCCAGCACGACTTCCAAACGCCCGTCAACCAACAAGCGGTCGGGCGCCGCCGACTTCCTGAACAGCTTCGGTAACGACTACAACAACTAATTGAACGTCCTGCTGAGCGAAGTCGAAGCAGGACGTTGTTCGTTTATCCCCTGCCAACATTTGAGCTGTCATATTCCCAAAACCAAACCTACCTGAGACACAAGCCGCGAGCAAGTGCCGGGTAAAGCGTAGCTTTCGGCCCGCCGCTTTATCTTCACGCAAAATTTATTCGCCCGTGGCCTCTTCTCAACAGCTTGCGCAACTCGACCGCCTGGAGCGGCAGATTACCACCTTAGTGGCTGCCTATCAGCAGGTGCGCGAGGAGCTGGCCGATGCCAACACCACCGTGCAGCAGCTGCGCGCCGATGTGCGCGAGAAAGACCGGCAGCTGAAGGAGCGACAAAACCAGGAAAATATTGTTAAACTTGTACACACCATAGCTGGGGAACCCACCCACGCCAACGAACTTAAACTGCGCCTCAACGAATACATCCGCGAACTGGACAAGTGTCTTGCCTATTTGAGAGACTAAACCGAACGACCCTCACCCCCAAAGCCTAACTATCGCCGTATGAGCGAACTAGCCATCAAAATTCGTATTGCTGACCGGGACTATCCCATGCGCGTGGACGTGCAGGATGAGGAACGGCTGCGCCTGGCCGGGCGGCTGCTGGGCGACAAGCTGCGCGAATTCAGGGAAGGCTACGGCATTCAGGACAAGCAGGACTTGCTGGCCATGGTTGCGTTGGCCACCATGGCCGACCAATTGAAAGTGAGCAAGGAAAAGGATGGCACCGATGCGGCGCTAACCGAACGGCTGGCTCGTTTCGACGAGCTACTATCCGGCGTGGTGCTGGCGGGGTAATACCCCCGTCCGGCACCTACAACTCGTTGGCCCGGCTGGGCGGCGCGGCAATCGGCCGCTTCCGCCTGGCCCGGGCATCTTCGTTCTACCTGGTTATGGTTTTTCACCCACCCCCAAAAACCATAATTACATGTCATCCATCATATTATACTGTATACTTACTGCGGTGGCCGCCCTTGTGGCGGGCTTCGTGGTGGGTAAACAGCTGGCCGGCAAAGCCCGGCTGGACCACGAGGGCGAGGCCCAGGCCCGCGCCCAACAAATCCTCCGCGACGCGGAGGAGAAAGGCAACCGTCTTCGCGACGAGAAAATCAAGCAGGCCGACGAGCGGCTGGAGCAGTCGAAGAACAAGTTCAAGACCCTGCGCAACGAGTTTGACCAGGAAAGCCGCCGCCTCAAAAATGAGCTGGAAGGCGAGTTGACCCAGCGCCGTCAGGGCGTGGTAGAGCAGGAACAGAGCATCAAAATGCTCACCGAAACCACTCAGCGCCAGCTCGAACAGCTCCAACGCAAAGAGGTGGAGCTGGAAAAAGCCCGCGAGAAAAACCAGAACGATACCCAACAGCTTCGCGACAAGCTGGAAGCCCAGGCCGAGAAACGCCGCGTCGACCACGAGCAGGCCATTGCTGAACTGGAAGCCAAGCAGAAAGAGGCTGATGAGCAGTTGCACAGCGTGCAGCGCCAGCTCGAAACCATCGCCAACCTAACCGCCGCCGAAGCCCGCGAGCAACTAGTAGAAAGCCTCAAGAACGAAGCCCAGATTCAGGCCAGCTCCTACGTGAAGGACACCGTGGCCCAAGCCAAGCTGACCGCCACCAAGGATGCGAAGAAGATTGTGCTGGAAACCATTCAGCGCACCGCTTCGGAGCACGCCATTGAGAACTGCGTGTCGATTTTCAACATTGAAAGCGACGACGTGAAAGGCAAAATCATTGGCCGCGAGGGCCGCAACATCCGCGCGCTGGAAGCCGCTACGGGCGTTGAAATCATTGTGGACGACACGCCGGAGGCCATCATCATTTCGGGCTTCGACCCGGTGCGCCGCGAAATTGCCCGCCTCTCGCTGCACTTGCTGGTGAAGGACGGCCGCATTCACCCGGCCCGCGTGGAGGAGATTGTGGCCAAAACCCGCAAGAACATCGAGGAAGAAATCGTCGAAATCGGCGAGAAAACCATCATCGACCTCGGTATTCACGGCCTGCACCCGGAGCTGATTAAGATGGTGGGCCGGATGCGTTTCCGCTCCTCTTACGGCCAGAACCTGCTGCAACACAGCCGCGAAGTAGCTAACCTCTGCGCCACCATGGCGGCCGAGATGGGCCTCGACGTAAAAAAAGCCAAGCGCGCCGGCCTGCTCCACGATATCGGCAAGGTGAGCACCGAGGAGCCGGAATTGCCCCACGCCATTCTGGGCATGGAGATGGCCAAGAAGTGGAAAGAGCACCCCGACGTGGTGAATGCCATCGGCGCCCACCACGACGAGATTGAGATGACGGCCATGATTTCGCCGCTCGTGCAGGCCTGCGACGCCATTTCGGGTTCGCGCCCCGGCGCCCGCCGCGAGATGATGGAAAGCTACATCAAGCGCCTCAAGCAGCTCGAAGAAACCGCCAACGGATTCAAGGGCGTGAATCAGTGCTTCGCCATTCAGGCCGGCCGCGAGCTGCGCGTGATGGTGGACGCCGAGAACGTGACCGACGAGCGCGCCGCTGAGCTGAGCTTCGAGATTTCGCAGAAAATCGAGAAGGAGATGCAGTACCCCGGCCAGATTAAAATCACCGTGATTCGGGAGATGCGCGCCGTGGCGTATGCCAAGTAAGCGGTAGCGCACGCTTCAGCTGGCGTGTTGAATAAATACTGAAGAAGCCCCCGCGACAAAAGTTGCGGGGGCTTTTTGTGCTTAACTTCCTGCTCCTTTTCACCCCTTTTTACCCGTCTTTTGTCATTCTGTCAATCGATGCCCAAACAGCCACTAATTCTCATCTATGTCAGCCTTAGCCTGTTGACAAGCAGTTGCGTCGTCTACATGCCCATGCAGTGCGCTGCCCCGCAGATTACCGATAAAAACCAGGGCGAAGTCACGGCCAGCAGCTACTTCAACGGTCGCTACGATTTGGCCGGCACTTACTCGCCGGTGAACCACCTGCTGGTGCGGGCCGCTTACAGCAACCTGCGCGGCAACGGCAAGGACACGACCTATTACCGTGGGCATCAATACGACCTTGGCGTGGGCACCTACTGGCGGCTGGGCGACGAATGCTTGTTGGGCGGCTTGGGCGGCTTCGGGCAGGCCCAGAGCGCGGCCGGCTATTCCGATGGCGGCTTTTTCTTTGGCCGCCCTACCCGACACGAATTTGATGCGCGCTACAACAAGGTTTTTGGCGAAGTGTATGGCACGTTTCAAACCAGCGAAACCGTTTCCTTTGGGGTGGCTTACCGCGTTACGCAGGTCAATTTCACCACCCTAACCGACCTGGGCACGGCCGTGGACCTGCCCCGCATGACCCGTAGCGAGCCCATGGCCTTTTTTCGGGTGCGGCTGGGCGATGGCCCGACCGAGGACCGGCCAGTCCAGTTGCAAGCCGCCTGGGGGTTGTCGGACACGTTTGGCTACAATGCCAAAGCCACCAACGTAATATATCCGCCCGGCGTAGTCGACCTGAAGCAGAGCCGGTCCTACGCCACCCTTGGCATCACGCTGTTTCCCCATTGCCTGTTCCGCAAGGCGCAGCCGGATAGCGGCGGGCGCTAAGCGTCGGCTTTTTTGTGGAAATTTGGTTTCCGACCAACTCTCCCTCTTTTGAAATTCAACTTATCCGAATTGACCTTTCGCCACTGCTCGGTATTAGCTTGCGCGGCTACCCTGGCTGGCTGCGTCGCCCAGAAAAACCCCTACGCAGCCGCCAATAAATCGTACCAGGCGCAGGTGAAGGCCTACGCTAAATCCCTGCGCACCACGCCCGTGCCCACGCCGGGCGGCGACAGCCTGATGGCCGGCAAGTACTGGGTAGGCACCACCAATTTCAACCTGCGCAAGCCCAACTACGTCGTTATCCACCACACGGCACAGGACTCTACTGCGCAGACGCTCAAAACGTTCACGCTGCCCAGCACGCAGGTAAGCGCGCACTACGTCATCGGGCGCGACGGGCGGGTGTACCACATGCTGAACGACTACCTGCGCGCCTGGCACGGCGGCGTGGCCCGGTGGGGCAATACCACCGACATCAACTCTTCCTCCATTGGCATCGAGCTGGACAACAACGGCGTAGAGCCTTTTTCAGAGTCCCAGATTGCCAGCTTGCTCCAGGTGCTGGCGGGCCTGAAAAAGGCGTACAGCATCCCATCGGCCAATTTTATCGGCCACGCCGACATTGCCCCCGGCCGCAAAACCGACCCGAGCGCCCTTTTTCCGTGGAAGCGGCTGGCCGGGGCAGGCTTCGGCCTCTGGTACGACGCCGGGCCGCTGCCTAGCCCATTCAGCCCCGACAGCGCCGCCGCACTGGCCCGCCGGCTGCTCACGCCCCGCTCACCCGAAGCCGACAACCTCCCGCCCACTGATAGTCAGCCCGATACTATTGGCATCGACCGGCAGCTGGCCCGGCTCAATGGGCCAATCACACCCTTCAACCAGCGCGAAGCCCTGCGAATTATTGGGTACGACACGCGGGATTTGCCGGCGGCCATCCGGGCGTTTAAGCTGCATTTTATTCAGCAGAATGTGGGGAGCCCGCTCAGCGAGGCCGACAACCGAATTCTGTACAATCTGTATAAGAAGTGCTTGTAACCAGCCGCTGGCCGCTATATTTAGCAAAACAGTGGGGTTGGCTGCTGACGCAGCGCCGGCCGTGGGCCTAAATGTTATTCTATGCTAGAAGTATCCAAGCGCGGGCAGGCCATGCCCGTTTCGCCGTTCCGTAAGCTGCTACCGTATGCCGAAGCCGCCCGCCAACAGGGCAAAATTGTTTACCCACTCAACATTGGTCAGCCCGACGTGCTGACGCCCCCCGAAATGCTGGCCGCGGTGCGCAACGCCGACGTGAAAGTGCTGGGCTACGCGCCCGGCGCCGGCACCGACAGCTACCGCCGCAAGCTGGCTGGCTACTACCAGCGCGCCGGCATTCCGGCCCGCTTCGAAGACATTATGGTGACCACGGCGGGCAGCGAAGCCATTCTGTTTGCCATGCTCACCTGCCTAAATCCCGGCGATGAAGTCATTGTGGCCGAGCCATTTTACGGCACCTATACCGCCTTTGCCATTGCGGCGGGCGTGAGCATTGTGGCCGTTACGGCGCACATCGAGGACGGCTTTGCCCTGCCTCCATTGGCCGATTTTGAGGCCGTGATTACGCCCCGCACCCGCGCCATTCTCATCTGCAACCCCAGCAACCCCACCGGCTACGTGTACCGGCGCGACGAGCTGGAAGCCCTGCTGGGCCTGTGCATCAAGCACGATTTGTACCTGCTGTCGGACGAGGCGTACCGCGAGTATTGCTACGACGGCGCTCAGGCCACCAGCGCCCTGAGCCTGCCCAACGGCAAGCGGCACGTGGTGATGCTGGATACCATTTCGAAGCGCTATAGCGCGTGCGGCGCGCGCGTGGGCGCTCTGGTTACGCGCAATCCTGATGTATGGCAGGCGGCTTTCCACTTCGGCCAGATGCGGATTTGCCCGCCGGTGCTGGAGATGCTGGCCGCCGAAGCTGCCGCCGACCTTCCCACCTCCTATTTCGACGGCACCCGTGCCGAGTACCAGGCTCGGCGCGACCTCACGGTGGGCTGCTTGCGGGCCATGCCGGGCGTGACCTGCCCGGTGCCCGGCGGCGCGTTCTACGTGGTGGCCCGCCTGCCCGTCGACGATGCCCACAAGTTTGGCCAGTGGCTGCTCGAAGAGTTTACGCTTGACAACCAGACCCTCATGCTGTCGCCCGCCAATGGCTTTTACCAGACGCCGGGCCTGGGCAAGCAGGAAGTACGCCTGGCCTACGTCATCAACCGCACCGACCTGGCCGCTGCCCTCACCTGCCTGGAACACGCGCTGCTGGCCTACCCCGGCCGCGTCGAACCCTGGCCCACTGCCGACGTAGAAGCGGCTGCCGTAGCGCTGTAATCACTCTTCATTCCTCTGATTCGATGCCTGAAACCATTGCCCCCGCCGTCGAAGTACCCATCAAAGACTATCGTGCACCGCTGCGATTCTGGCACTGGGGCAATGCTACACTGATTACGCTACAGCTGATAACCATTCTTTTCCAGAAGGTTATCGTCAACTCTAAATCGGCGGTACCGGAGTTTCAGCAGGCGCTCAGCAAGGACAACGTCACGATAACCCAACAGCAGGGCCGTGCTTTTGCGCACATCATCAGCGAGCGTATCTGGGACTGGCACAAGTACTTCGGCTGGGCCATTGTGGGCTTCTTTGTGTTGCGGGTTATCCTGCAGTTAATGGGCCCTTCGGAGTTGCGCTTCACGTCGCGCCTCATGGAAATCATGCGGCGCTACCGCCTGGCGCCGCCCGCTGACAAAGGCAAAGCCGGCAAAATTCTGTTTGCCAAAACCACTTACGCGCTGTTCTACCTCTTTCTCACCATCATGGTGGTGACCGGCCTGATTTTGATATACGAAGACGTGTCGTGGCTCAAAGGCATTCATCACCTGGCCGAGGAAACGCACAACGTGACCATGTACCTGATTATCGGCTTCATCCTGATTCACGTTTTCGGCGTGGTGTGGGCCGAAATCAGCGAGGACCACGGCCTCATTTCGCGCATGGTGGGCGGCGACAAGGTGCCGAAGCAGGCTGCGTAATTGCCCTCCTGCCGTCAACCTCTCCCCTTGCTCCCCTCTCAAAAAAAATGGAGCACCGGAGATGCTCCTTTCAATGCGCTCAACAAAAAAGCCCGCAATTGCGGGCTTTTTTGTTGAGCGCTACATCGTTGCAACCGGACCGGTGCCCCCTCTCCTTGGAGAGAGGAGTTCAGGAGGTGAGGTTACTGACCGCTGCCCACCGGCTTCTGCTCCAGCTTTTGCATGGGGCTGGTGGATTGAGCGGCCCGCTGCTGCATGGGGTTGGGCTGGGACTGCTGCTGCTGCTGGAACAGTTCGAAGCGCGAGGCCGCGGGCTGGCGCGGGAAGGCGTTGTTGCTCAGGTCGGTGTCAGCCGTTTGCTGGAAGGGGTCGATGACGAAGCTGATGACGGGCTTCTTCGTCACGATGATTTTCGTGACCTGGGCGTTGTTCTTGCGCCATATTTCGGCCGGAATGGTCTGGATTTCCTGCGAGTTGTCGGCGTAGGTCATTTGCAGCACCACGGGCATCACAAGGCCGCCCACGTTGCGCAAACTCAGCTCGTAGAAATTCTGGCTGTCGCCGAGGCGCTGGCGCTGGTCGTCCGTGAGGGTGCCGAGGTAGGCGGTGTAGCGCTGCTGGTCGGCGGGCGTCACGGCCAGCGGGTCGTAGCTGTTGTAGAAATCCTTCAGCTCGGGCTTCTCATCCACCAGGGTTTTCGGGATGTCGGTGGCATTGCGCTGGGCCGTGATGGACTGGGGCATAGCGGCCTTCTGCTGTTGCAGCCGGGCGTTTTCTACCTGCGGGTTTTTGTTGCTCAGGTTGTAGGACTTCACCGATTCGAGGGCCAAATCGGTGTGGTCGGTGGTGTAGAACCAGCCGCGCCAGAACCAGTCGAGGTCCACCGCCGAGGCGTCTTCCATGGTGCGGAAGAAGTCGGCGGGTGTGGGGTGCTTGTAGGCCCAGCGCTGCGCGTAGGTTTTGAAAGCATAGTCGAACAGCTCGCGGCCCATTACCGTTTCGCGCAGGATGTTGAGGGCGGTGGCAGGCTTGCCGTAGGCGTTGTTGCCGAACTGCAGCGCCGACTCGGAGTTAATCATAATCGGGGTTTGCAGGCTCTTGTCGGTGGCCATGTAGGCCGCAATGTTGCGCGGCTCGCCGCGGCGGCTGGGGTAGTTGCGTTCCCACTCCTGCTCGGTGAGGAACTGCACGAAGGAGTTCAGGCCCTCGTCCATCCACGTCCACTGCCGCTCGTCGGAGTTGATAATCATGGGGAAGAAGTTGTGGCCCACTTCGTGAATAATCACCGAAATCATCCCGTATTTGATTTCCGGCGAATAGGTGCCGTCCTTCTCCGGCCGGCCACCGTTGAAGCAAATCATGGGGTATTCCATGCCGTGCACCGGGCCGTGCACCGAAATGGCCACGGGGTACTGGTACGGAATGGTGAACTTCGAATACGTCCGGATGGTGTGCGCCACTACCTGCGTCGAGTACTGGCCCCACAGCGGGTTGCCTTCCTTGGGATAGTAGCTCATGCACATCACGGGCTTGCCGTTCTGGCTGATGCCCATGGCATCCCAGATGAATTTGCGCGAGCTGGCCCAGGCAAAGTCACGCACGTTTTTGGCAACGAAACTCCAGGTTTTGGTGCCGGTGGCGCTGCTGCTTTCGTTCTTCACGGCCTCGTCCTGGCTCACGATGAGCACCGGCTTCTTGGCCGTTTTGGCTTCGGCCCACCGCTTTTGCTGCGTGGCGCTGAGCACCTGCGTGGGGTTGAGCAAGGTGCCGGTGGCGCCCACCACGTGGTCGGCCGGCGCAGTGATGCTCACTTTGTAATCACCAAAAGGCAGCGTGAATTCGCCGTTGCCCAGAAACTGCTTGTGCTGCCAGCCCTGGTTGTCGGAATACACGGCCATGCGCGGGTAAAACTGCGCAATTTCGTAGAGGTAGTTCTTGTCTTGCGGAAAAAACTCGTAGCCGCTGCGCTCGTTGATTTTCAGCTGGTCGTTGATGTTGTAGTGCCACTTCACATTGAAGGCGAAGGCCTGGCCGGGCCGGAGCGGCGCGGGCAAATCCACGCGCATCATGGTGTGGTTCGTGACGGTGTGGAGGGCCTTGCCGTCTTTGCCGGTCACGCTCTCGATTTTGAAGCCGCCATCGAAGTCCGTAAGCATTCCTTCCAGCGCCTGGAAGGACATTTTATCCTGTAGCTGCCCCACCTGCGTGGCCGTCGTCATCGAATTTTTGTCCAGAATGTTCTGGTCGAGCTGCACCCATAGGTAGGGCAGCGTATCGGGCGAGCGGTTGGTGTAGGTGATGGTTTCGCGGCCCGAAATGGCCTGCTTGGCATCATCGAGGGTGACGCTGATGTCGTAGTCGGCGCGCTGCTGCCAGTAGTCGGAGCCGGGCGCGCCGCTGGCCGTGCGGTAGGAGTTGGGCGTGGGCAGCATCGTTTCGAGCTGCGCAAATTTGTCGGTACCGGAGTTGGTGGTTTGGGCGTGGGCAGCCGGTTGGCCCGCCACCGCCAGTACCAAACCGGCTAATAAAAGACGACGCATAGAGAAGGCATTAGTGAGAAATCAAATCAGCGAAGCTGGGAAAGTCGCTAAAGTTACGGCAGAGTTGCGGAGAGGCAGATGAATGAGATGACGAATTGAACCAGAACGTCATGCCGAGCGCAGCCGAGGCATCTCGCTCGCTTCGTTGCAACGATTGGGTTACTACCCCACGCGAGATGCCTCGGCTGCGCTCGGCATGACGTTCCTTCTTCTCGTTTACAAGTTATACCAGCCCTTCTTTCACGGCCATAGCAGCTGCATCAGCAGCACCGTGGCAATGCCCAGCGCCGCGCCGCTGGTGGTGAGCAGCCAGTCGCGCCGGGCCACGCGCAGGCTGCCGAGCAACACCGCACCCGCCAATAAAATGCCTATGACAACGAGAATCTGGCCCAGCTCGACGCCGACGTTGAAGGCCAGCAGCTCCTCCACCGGCCGGCTGTTTGGCCCCAGCAGTGCCCGTAAATAATTTGAAAACCCCAGCCCGTGAATGAGGCCAAACCCCAGCGCCAGGGCATTGGGCGCAGCCCCAAAAACCGGGCCGTGCCGGGTGATGAGGTGGCCGGCCCCGCGTAGGTTCAGCAGGGCCGTGACAATGATGGTAACTGGAATCAACGCCTCGATGATGCCGGGCCTGAACGCCACCACGCCCAACGTGGCCAGCGCCAGCGTGAGCGAATGCCCCACCGTGAAGCTGGTGACCAGCGCCAACACCCGCCGCCAGTCGCTGAGCACATAAGGCGCGCACAGGGCCAGCAGAAACGTGAGGTGGTCGGCCGCGCGGGGCGTGCAGATGTGCCGGAAGCCTAGTTCAAGGTAGGTCTGAAAAACCGAAGCCATCCGGCAAAGCTAGCGCCAATGCCCGACAAAACGCCCTCAGTGCGAGCGTTCCAGGGCCCAGTCTTCGCGGTAGCCGATGTGGCCTTGGTTGTCGCGCTCGAGGTAGAAGAAGGTCTGGCGGTCGGCCGTGTTTTCGTCGTAGGTGAAGGTGGCCAGCATAAACTGGTCGAAGCGGATGACGAGGCGGTGGGCCGGGCCGGGGTCAGCCTCCCAAAACCAGTCGTAGCGGCGCGGGGCCAGGGTGGTGCCCGTTGGCACGTAGAAGCGTTGCAGGGCCCGCGAAGGCACGGCCTTGTCCAGGTACAAGACTGCCCGGTTGAAGGAGGCGCCGTGGTCTTCGAAGGCGAAATCGCCGGCATCGGTTACCGTCACGGTGCCGGCCGTGAAGCCGGTGCGGCTTTCGGTGGCCGTGACGCGGGCCACGTGCCAGGTACCGCTCTGGGCACGCTCGTTGGCCTGCTCGTTGTCGCAGGCGGTGAGCCCAAAGGCCAGCCCGGCCAACAGCGCCCCAAGTAGTGAAGAAAGCCTACTCATCTTTGCTCACGCCGAACATGTAGCCCAGCTCTAATTGAAACCGCAACGTGCTCACATCGCCCTGCACCGCTGCTGAGGATGGGTACAGCGCCGCGCCCTGCTTCAGGTAGAGGGCGTAGTCGGTGGGCAGGTGGTACTCGGTTTGGTCGTCGAGCGTGAAGTCATGGGTCAGGTTGCCGGCCACAAATTTCTGCACCCGCAGCGTCAGGGCCGCGTTTTTGTAGCTGCCGCCCACCTTGCCGCCGAAGAAGGGCGTGAGAGAAATAGCGCGGTACACGCCCGTGAGCTGCGACTCGGCGCCGTAGCTCACCGTGCCATCAGCATACACCAGCGGGCAGTCGACGCGCAGCGAGCCAAAACCCAACCCGCCAATAGCCCCCACGAAGAAGTGCTTGCCGGGGTAGTTGGGCTCCAGCGCCATGGTCAATTGGTTTTGGCGGATGTTAAAATCCCGCTCGCCACCCGATTTGAAGGTGGTGCGCAGGTTGGCCCGCGCCTGGTCGTACCCAAATGATACCATGCCCAGCAACCCACACACGCGCAAGCTCAGCGGCTGCACGGTGCCAAACTCAGCCGCGCTGGCCACGTCGCTGCCGTTGGCGGCAAGGTAGCCAGCCAAAAACTGCTCGAAGGTGCCCCACTTGGCCGCGCCCGTGCCGTAACCAGCCGATACGGTGACAAGGGCCGGCTGCGCCGGGGCAGTTCGGGGGGCAGCCAGCAAAAGCAGCGCTGCGCCAGCCAGCAGACGGCGCCACGGCCTGGGCATGTGGTTAGGAAATCGGGGGTTGCGCATGAGGCGTTTCCTGGTTAGTCGAAAGCAAAAGCCCAACTGACGGCCAAGCCGAAGTTGGACAGGAAGTATTCGTAGCTGTCCTCGTCGCGGGTGCCGTAGCGGCCAAACATGCTGGCCGTGAGCGGACTCCATTGGCAATAGGGCCGCAACGTCGGGCCGCCTCCGCGCTTGCCGAAGGGCGCCACATCGACGAAAGCGGTGAGGCCGACGGTTAGGGCCCGCTTGCCGCTGCTGAACAGGCCGCCGTCGTTGTTGTGGAACGGGTGCCATTCGCTGCCCGAGAAATCAGCGGCCGGGGCATCGCGCCGGTCGAAGTTGTACACGCCAAAATCGATAGAAGCGCCGGGCCGTAGCCGGCCGTTCAGCCAGGCATAGCCGCCTTCAATATTCAGCTCGTTCTGGCGCACCCGAAACGCCGTGCGGGTATCGGCTTTGCTGGCGGCATTGGTATACCGGCTTTCGATGATGGCGTGGCGGTTGTTGAAGCCAATGCCGAACACAAAGCCATTGCCCTTGTAAAAGCTGGCCCGAAACGCAAGCCCTTGCAGGGTATTGGTCCAGTGCATGGGGTCTTCTACGCTCTTGGCGGCGCGGTTCAGCTCCAGGCTCCAGGCATCAAGGTTGCGCAGGCCGCTGCTGAAGCGTCCCACCTGGTAGCCCACGCTCAGCACCGACTGGGCGCGAGCCGGCCGGGCCGCCAGCAACGCCGCCAGCAACAGCACCACGGCCACAGTAAGTGCTCGGGTTGATTTTTTGGTCAAGTGCCTCATATCCGGGAATGCAGCCGGCTGGAGCAGCCGTGCACGGTGCAAACGTAGGGTGCTCCCGGAAGGGGCGCAATCCGTACCAGCCCGGATATCAGCCCCGTTTTATCTCCGTGCTGGCACGGAACAGCCTGGTCCAAAATACCCGCTTGTTCCCCTGCACACCAAGGGCAATAGCATGTAGCTTTACCAATGCCATATCTACTTCTCCACCGCTTCACCTTTTGTACGAGGCGCCTTTCTAACTCGCAGCACTGCCATGAAAAAACCATTACTCGCTTTAGGCTTACTCCTAGGCGCCGCCCTTAATGCACAGGCCCGGCCACCAGCCACGCGGACGCTTTCGCGTGCCGATACGGTTCGGGCAATTCACAAAATGTTTAGCAAGCACCGCACCGGGGGCGTCGTCTGGGCGGTTATTGGCGCCGCCTTTACCGGACGAATTGCAGGGGCTTCGGCCAGCAGCAGCGGCAATGCCGGAGGCACGGCAGTAGGCATAGCCGTTTTTGGTGGCGTCCCGCTGGGTATTGGCATTGGCAAACTAGCCCGGTTCGGCGGCGCGCGGGAAAAAGCAGTGGTCAGCGAATACGAGGCCGGCAAAGCACTGCCTCACTACGTTCAGCGCCGCCTGAAAAAGGTGGAATACTTTGAAAGCTAAACCAGCCCTGATATCAGGCCCAAAAGCCTCGTCAGCACTTCCTGACGGGGCTTTTTTTACGTTGTGTTTGTTCCACCGGCCACCGGGCAGGGCAGCAACCTTCGGTCAGGCGCTGCTGAATCTGCTTGAGTTGGAGGCCGACGGGGCCATTTCGTAATCATCCATATTGCGCTTGCCACTTTCTACTTGCCCCGCCGCCGGGGCCGTCGCGGCACGGGTAGCGGGCGTTTCTCTCGGACAGTGCCTCAACAGCAGCTACTGCTCCGTTCCCGGCAATTCTTCCAACATTCTGGCCACTGTTTCGCCCAATGGGTCAATCAGCTTTTGCAGCACGACCCATACAAACTCAAAATCAGTATCGAAATAGTGGTGCGTAAGCTTGTCTCGCATTCGGGCAATGTTGCGCCATTGGATTTCCGGGTGCGCCTCACGCCATTCGGCCGGCAGGTTTTTGGTGGCTTCGCCAATGATTTCGATGCTCTTGACAATGGCGCGGCTCATCACCTCATCGGCTACCAGTGCTACCAAGTCGGGCAGCTTGGCCCGGCAGCGTTGCAGGAAAAGTACTTCGTCGCGGATGTGCATCAGCCGCTCAAGCGGCAGCGGGGAGGACATATTCCGTTGTTTTTAGAATGTGCGGCCCGATGTATTTCGACAGTCCCGGCCGTGTCAGTAGCTCCACTTCACGGCCGAGCAGTTCTTCCAGAAAATCAATCACCGCAAAAAAACCCTCAAACGTCTTGCGTCCTTCCTGAAAATCCACAAGCAAATCAACGTCACTCTCGGGCCCGGCCTCGTCGCGCACAAACGAGCCGAACAACCCTAGCTGCGCCACGCCCAGCGCCCGCAACTGTTCGCGCTGCCCTTGCAGGCGGGCAATAACTTCGGCTTTGGTGCGAACGGGCTCCATAAAACAGGCTACGCGACTAGAGACGCACAAGATACGGCGGCTGCATTAGCATCTCCCGCCGCCGCCGTGGCGGCCGCGGCCGACGTAGCGGAGGTTTTTAGCTCAAGTCCTGCAGCATTAGTTCAACCGTTTGCCGTAATGGCCCCAATTCGTTCTGCAACACGTTCCAAACAATAGGGTAGTTAACATCAAAATAGTGATGCACGATTTTGTCGCGCATCCGCGCCATGTTGCGCCACGGCACTTGGTCGTAACGCTCGCGCCATTCGGTCGGCACGTTTTTCACGGCCTCCCCAATGATGAGCAGGCTGTGCAACACCGCCCGGGTGGCTTCGGGATTGGCGACCAAATTGGCTAAATCCGGCAGCGCCCGGTAGCGGTCCAGAAAATTCAACTCGTCCTGAATGTGACGCAGAAACTCAAGCGGCGAGCGGGACATCGGCAACTTCGCGTAAAATGTGGGGACCAATGTGGCGCGATAAGCTAGTCCGGGTCAGCAGTTCGACTGGCCGGCCCAGTAGTCCTTCCAGAAAATCAACTACTGCAAAATAACCATTCAGTGTCAGGGCGCGGTCTTCCAGCTCAGCGAGCAAATCCACGTCGCTCGTCGGTCCGGCCTCGTCGCGCACAAACGAGCCGAACAAGCCTAATTGCGCCACGCCCAGTGCACGCAGTTGCTCGCTCTGCCCTTGCAGGCGGACAATAACTTCGGCTTTGGTGCGAACGGGTTCCATGAAACAGGCTACGGGACTAGAGATACGCAAGATACGGCCGCCTCGCGGGCTACGCCCTCCCCGCCCCGCCGCCGTGGCCGCCGCGGCCAGGGTAGCGGGCGTTTCTCGCGTTACGGCAGGCGAAGCTGCAAGAAGCCAAACTCCGTCTGTTCACCTAAAAACGCTTCTATCTGTGGCAACCGGGCCAGCAGAAACTCAGCCAACTTGACCACCGGGACTTGCGCATTTTGCACGGCCACCACACGCGGCGGAAAACCTTCGGCCAGCACCAGCCGCAGGAAATCCTCGTCTTTGGTAATGACATCGTAGCTGTGCTGCTTGGCGTAGCGCCAGATGCTGATGTCGGGGCTGTTATCCAGTTGAATATCCCGAACGTGCAGCACCATCGCGCATTGCGGCCGCAAGTAGGCCGCCAAACGCCAGGAAATATTCTCGTCCAGCAGCAGGCGCATACTCAACTACGCCGCCAGCAGCACCACGCTTTCCTTGTAAGCCGCATACAGCAGGCAGGCCCGTACCTGCGCCGGGCCAATGGCCGGAAAGTCCTCCTGAATGTCGGCCGCGCTCATGTCGTTGGCCAGCATTTCCAGCACTTCGGCCACCGTTGTGCGCGTGCCCTTCACCACGGGCTTGCCAAAGCGCACCTGCGGGTTCGATTCAATATAGGCGGTGATAGCAGCGGTGTCCATAAGCGGCGAGGGTAACTGAGCCACCAAAAATACGACAAACGAAAGCTAACAGCCAGCAGCTACAAGCTAACGGCTAAAATGCCTCCCCCCCGCCGCCGTGACCGCCTTAACTGGAGTAGCGGGCGTTACACACCTAGTAATTGCTGCGCTTCAATGGGGCTAACCACCAGTAATTCCCCCGCTTTAAATCCTTTCGGGTCGCCGGTGACAATGGCATCTAAGTTAGGCACGCCTGCGGCGGCGAAATACTGCATGGCGTCCTCCACGTCGGCAAACTCCGAATCGAGCGCGGTCTGCACTACTCGCTCATCCACTGCCACCACGCGCACCAAACGCGCCAGCTTGCGCAACGCCTCTCGCGCCAGCTGCGCCCCAAACTGCTTGCGCAAGGTGTAGAAAACGTGGCTGAAGCTCAAGCTTGCCACGTTCAGCGTGGCCCGGCCTTCGTAAGCGGCCTGAAATAAAGCCACCGCTGCCGCGCCATTCGGCTCGCGCCGCCCCATGTAGTCGAACACGACATTGGTATCCAGAAAGAAATGGCGCATCACGAAGCCGGTTCGTCGCGTTGGGTCTTGTAATCGAAGTCGGCCGGCAACGACAGGATGCCATACAACTCAGCCACAGCCGGGGCCAGCGGTTGAGCCGCCGCAGGCTTGGCTACCACTTGCCGCAAATATTCCTCCACCAACGCTGCCAGGCTGCGGCCCTGCTGCCGGGCGTATTGCTCGGCCTGCTGCGTCACTTCGTCGCTCAACTCAAGGGTAATGGACATGGCCGGAGGGAGTTTGGTTGAAGTAAAGATAACGCCGGCCGCTTGCGGCTGGTTTCCGGCCTCCCCCACCCCGCCGCCGTAGCCGCCGCGGCCGGGGTAGCGGGCGTTTCTCTCGGACAGTGCCTCAACAGCAGCTACTGCTCCGTTCCCGGCAATTCTTCCAACATTCTGGCCACTGTTTCGCCCAATGGGTCAATCAGCTTTTGCAGCACGACCCATACAAACTCAAAATCAGTATCGAAATAGTGGTGCGTAAGCTTGTCTCGCATTCGGGCAATGTTGCGCCATTGGATTTCCGGGTGCGCCTCACGCCATTCGGCCGGCAGGTTTTTGGTGGCTTCGCCAATGATTTCGATGCTCTTGACAATGGCGCGGCTCATCACCTCATCGGCTACCAGTGCTACCAAGTCGGGCAGCTTGGCCCGGCAGCGTTGCAGGAAAAGTACTTCGTCGCGGATGTGCATCAGCCGCTCAAGCGGCAGCGGGGAGGACATATTCCGTTGTTTTTAGAATGTGCGGCCCGATGTATTTCGACAGTCCCGGCCGTGTCAGTAGCTCCACTTCACGGCCGAGCAGTTCTTCCAGAAAATCAATCACCGCAAAAAAACCCTCAAACGTCTTGCGTCCTTCCTGAAAATCCACAAGCAAATCAACGTCACTCTCGGGCCCGGCCTCGTCGCGCACAAACGAGCCGAACAACCCTAGCTGCGCCACGCCCAGCGCCCGCAACTGTTCGCGCTGCCCTTGCAGGCGGGCAATAACTTCGGCTTTGGTGCGAACGGGCTCCATAAAACAGGCTACGTGACTAGAGATGCACAAGATACGGCGGTTGCATTAGCCTCCCCCGCCCCGCCGCCGTGGCCGCCGCGGCCGGCGTAGCGGGAGTTTCTTAAGTTGCTATGCTGTCGATTAGATGCTTTCGTACTCTTTAAGCTGGCTGCTAACGTTTTTTACAAATGCCAGAAGCCTATCCTTCGCAATCTTCATGAAGCCAGGGGTATCACGTAGAATATCTGCCATTTCCTTAATCCTACGTTCTCGTTCTTCAACAAATTCACCTTTCTCCTCTTTGCTTATATTTGTGTGGTCTTCTAAATATTTATCTATCATTTTTATGTCTAGCATTAGACCACTAATTATTGAATACTGAGCAAAAAGTACATCTGATATGTCATTGCTCCAAAAATCATCGCCAGCATCGAAATACAATAAGAAAGCAGTACCTTCTGAAGCGGCATCGGATACTGCATCTCCCAAGCGTTTCAATAGAGCATCAATTGGAGTTGAAAATTCCTCAGCCAATGGAGTATCAGGGTTAAATCCTCTGCCATATTGTTCAAGCGCTGAGTAATAGTTTAAAGCTACAGTCCATTTGCTAACGGCATTTTCTGCCGCTTTAATTTTATTTGACAGATAAACTGTACGTAACGACAATTTATGGTCGTTCTGCTTCTGTTTTACATCAAGCCACTTCGACCAAGCTAAGGTTGCGTTTGATATAATAACAGTAATGAGCGTCCCTAGCAGGGCAATAATTGCAACCCAAAATGACTTATCCATAGCTGTTTGGTCTATTTCAGACAAATGTACAGTCGTAATCAAAGAAGCCCCGCCAGCACAACGCTGACGGGGCTTTCCCATTCAAAACCAAACCAACCTGAATTACACCGCCGGCATCTCCACGTTCTCGAACTTCACCGCGCCGTCTTCCAGCACGGCTTCTACTACGGCGTCTTTGCTCACGCGGCCCGAGAGAATATCTTTCGACAGCTCGTTCAGAATCACGCGCTGGAGCACGCGCTTCAACGGCCGCGCGCCGAACTGCGGGTCGAAACCGGATTCGCCCAGGTAGTCGAGCACTTCGTTGGTGGCTTCGAGCTGGATGCCGGCCTCGGCCAGGCGCTGCTGGATTTGCTTGAACTGGATATCGACGATGCGGCGGATTTCCTTGCGCTTGAGGGGCTGGAACATCACGATTTCGTCGATGCGGTTCAGGAACTCGGGGCGCATGTGCTGCTTGAGGCGCTCCACCACTTCGTCGCGGGTGCGGTCGACGACCTCTTCGTGGTTGAACTCATTGAGGTCCTTGAAGTTCTTCTGAATGATGTCGGCCCCGGTGTTCGAGGTCATGATGATGATGGTGTTCTTGAAGTTCGCCACCCGGCCTTTGTTGTCGGTGAGGCGGCCGTCGTCGAGCACTTGCAGCAGGATGTTGAACACGTCGGGGTGAGCCTTCTCGATTTCATCGAGCAGCACCACCGAGTAGGGCTTGCGGCGCACGGCCTCCGTGAGCTGCCCGCCCTCGTCGTAGCCCACGTAGCCGGGAGGCGCGCCGATGAGCCGCGACACGGCGTGGCGCTCCTGAAACTCGCTCATGTCGATGCGCACCATGGCGTTTTCGTCGTTGAACAAATACTCGGCTAAGGCCTTGGCCAGCTCGGTTTTGCCCACTCCCGTGGTGCCCAGGAAAATGAACGAGCCGATGGGCCGCTTGGGGTCTTGCAGGCCGGCGCGGGAGCGGCGCACAGCATCGGAAATGGCCGCGATGGCCTCCGATTGGCCGGCCACGCGCTTGCCCAGCTCGGCTTCGAGGTTCAGCAGCTTCTCGCGGTCCGATTGCAGCATTTTGCTCACCGGGATGCCGGTCCACTTGGCCACCACTTCGGCGATGGACTCGCTCGTGACGACTTCCTGGAGCATGGCGCCGCCGTCTTTGTTGGCGTTGGCTTCGTCCTGCAGAGTTTTCAGCTTGGCTTCGGCTTCCTGAATCTTGCCGTAGCGCAGCTCGGCCACGCGGGCGTAATCGCCCTGGCGCTCGGCCTGCTCGGCTTCCAGCTTGAATTGCTCGATGGCTTCCTTCTGGGTTTGAATGCCGGTGAGGACGCCTTTTTCGCTTTCCCAGCGGGCTTTCAGGGTGTCGCGGCGGTCGTTCAGCTCGGCCAATTCTTTGCTTAGCACGGCTTCGCGGTCGCGGTTGTCTTCGCGGCGGATGGCTTCGCGCTCAATTTCGAGCTGCATGATGCGGCGCTGAATCTCATCCAATTCCACGGGCATGGAATTCAACTCGATGCGGAGCTTGGCGGCGGCCTCGTCCATGAGGTCGATGGCCTTGTCGGGCAGGAACCGGTCGGTGATGTAGCGGGCGCTCAGCTCCACGGCGGCAATCACGGCGTCGTCGGTGATGCGCACGCCGTGGTGCAGCTCGTACTTTTCCTTGATGCCGCGCATGATGCTGATGGCGTCCTCAATCGTGGGCTCGTCCACCATCACGGCCTGGAAACGGCGTTCGAGGGCCTTGTCCTTCTCGATGTATTTCTGGTATTCCTTGAGCGTGGTGGCCCCGATGGCGTGTAGCTCGCCGCGCGCCAGGGCGGGCTTGAGCAGATTGGCGGCGTCCATGGCGCCCTCGCCCCCGCCGCCGGCCCCGATGAGGGTGTGCATCTCGTCGATGAAGAGCACAATCTGGCCGTCGGAATCGGTCACTTCCTTGATGACGGCCTTGAGGCGCTCCTCAAACTCGCCCTTGTACTTGGCCCCGGCCACGAGCAGGCCCATGTCGAGGCTCATGATGACTTTGTCGCGCAGGTTTTCGGGCACGTCGCCGGCCACGATGCGCTGGGCCAGGCCCTCCACAATGGCGGTTTTGCCCACGCCGGGCTCGCCGAGCAGCACGGGGTTGTTTTTGGTGCGGCGCGAGAGGATTTGCAGCACGCGGCGGATTTCCTCGTCGCGGCCAATCACGGGGTCCATCTTGCCGGCGCGCACCTGCTCGTTGAGGTTGCGGGCGTAGCGGTTCAGGCTCTGGTACTGGTCTTCGGCGCTCTGGCTCGTGACTTTGCGCCCGCCGCGCAGCTCCTGGATGGCGGCCTTCAAGTCCTTGTCGTTGAAGCCGGTGTCTTTGAGCAGCGTAGCCACAGCATCGCGGCCGCCGAGGATGCCCAGCAGCAGATGCTCGACGGACACAAACTCGTCGCCCATGTCCTTCATGGCCGCGTTGGCGCGCTGCACGGCGGCGGCCGCGTCGTTGGCGAAGTAGGGCGAGCCGCCGCTCACCTTGGGGTAGGCGGCCACAATGGCATCGAGCCGCGGCGTGAGAATGTTGAGGTTGGCGCCCAGCTTATTGGCCAGAAACGAGAAGACGCTTTCGTCGCTCTGGAAGAGGCCCTTCAGCAAATGGCCCGTTTCGACGGCCTGCTGCTGGTTGCCCCCGGCTATTTCGGTGGCCTTCTGCACGACCTCCTGTGCCTTGATGGTGAAGTTTTTAAAGTCCATTTTGGTTAGTTTCTGGGTAGGAACTTCGGGTTAGGAAGTTTGTACGCAGGGACTAGCAAATGGGGTGCGAGAAGGGTTTTTCGGACTTTTTGGCGGGAGATAAAAATTATATACCTCCTAAAAATGACATCATGTCCTTAGCAGTGTAATTAGTCTATTTGCAGAATTGTTTAATCATAGCGTAAACTTCCTCTTCGCCTAGTTCACCTGCTTTTGACCAATCTAAACAAGCACCTGCATTGTTTTTTAACTCATGCTTTGCATCACCGCGCAAGTAGTAGGCATATGCACGGAGAGATTTATCCTTTGCTGAATTAATTGAATTTGTAGCATCGGTTATAACCTCAGCATAACGCTTTAAAGCTCCTTTGGCATAAGTACGCCTGTTTAAAATGCTGTAATAAAAATCATTTTTTTCGGAAAACTTTGCTAAAGCAGAATCAAAATCAAGAATTGCTCCTCGGAAATCAGAAAGAAATGTTTTACACCTGCCTCTGCTATTATAAGGCAATTCGTTGTCATAACCGAATTCAATAGCATTAGTATAGTGTTGAATAGCTTTGAAATATTCGCGCTTATTTTCGTATGAATCACCTAGTGAAGAGGAATAACCTCCAATTACGTAAAGTTCGAACTTTGTCTTACGCGGGGCATATTCTAGCAAAGATTGAAACATTTTGATTGCATCATCATCCAATCCCATTCGTTGAAGCGAACGGGCCTTTATCTCCATACCTTCTATATTGTTAGGAGAATTCGCCAGAATATAATCTGCGGTTTTGCTCGCACTTTTGTAATCCTTGAAAGTGAAGTAAAGCATATCTCCAATGCCTTTCACATTGTACTGCTCAATATTACTGTTCTTTAAACAATCTAGGGCATATAGTAACTCACTGTGAGCAGCTTCATTTTCTTTGTTATTGAGTAATGCTTGCGCACGAGCGTGCCGCACGGCAGCATTATTGGGCTCAGTTAATAATATTCGTTTCGTAATTACTAATGCTGAGTCAGTACCGTATGCCCAAATATTAGGGATAGATTTTTGACCGTAAGCAGCATCAAATACGAGTAGTAAGAAAATTATTTTCAATAAGCATTTCATGGCTTTTTAGAAAATATTTAAGCTCGTTGCATCCTCGCACCAACCTGATTGAGGTATTGTCACTATCAAAACTCTATCAGCACATTTTCTCTTAGAAAATGCATTTATTGTGTCACCTGCTTTTTGCTTAAGCTGCATAGCAGACATGCCGAAAGCAATGAACAATCCTAATCTATAATTCTGCTTTTCGATAAAGTAGAAGATTGATTCTAAGTCCTTTTTTACTCCTGGCCTTCTTATGTCTCCCTTCACTTCACAAACCAAAGCATTACCTTTGCTAGAGCCAGGAACATGGAATACGAAATCGGGGTTTTGTTTTTTAAACTGTGGGTAACCTCTTTTATCTATCTCTCCGCTGATAACAGTTAGCTGATTCAACGTGAAATTTTGCCGCATTTGGTGATAAAACTCGTAGCAAAAAACCCGCTCTCTAATCAAGCCTGTTACATTGTGAGCAGCCGGTAGTTTAATATAAATTTGTTCAATTTTGTTGAGCGCGTCAATTATCTCATGTATATACTGCATAGTGATAGATTGGTGAGTTACCTATAATCTCTAGCAAGCTACATAAGAAGCTTCGGTTTCTTCAGCGGCGGGGGCGGCGGGCGGGGGGATGGGAAGGCAGCGGTTGTGGCTACCGTGGAGAGAAGCTGTGGTATCGTTCTAGCGGCGGGGGCAGCGGGCGGGGGGATGTTTTCACTGGCGAAACTTAATCTTGCAGAAAGCTGTAAGTTTGCAGTGAATCTGAACGGGTGCCAGTCGCCCTAGCAGGATTCACCCGGGGCTGCCGCAAGGTGGCCCCTTTTTGTTTCACAGCTGCACGAGGTGCAAGGGGTGAGCCCGGTTGGCGTAGGTATTGAGCACGGGGCGCAGGCGGGCGTAGAAATTATGGCCCTGCTTACTGCGCATGTAGGCATTGGGCTCAAACAGTTGCCGGGCGGCGTAGGCCACCACGTCTACCAGCTGGTGAATAAAGGAGTGGGCCGAATCTTTCAGAAACGGGTCTTCAATAACGGATTGCAGCGCTAGGTTGCGTTAGCCTGCACCCTGGGCCTGGTGGGCCAAGTTGTTGGGTACGGGGTTGTAGTGGCGCATCCGCCTCATGAGAGTGGTGAGCTTACCGCCGTCGGTATTGTCGGGCAGCACCAAACCGCGCTGGTCGGCAAACGCGCCGGGGTAGTTGCGGTTGCGCATGGTGTTATCGAAGCGTTGAATGAGGGCTTGCCAGGCGCTTTCAAACACGTCGTAACCGACTGGTTTCGGGGTTTTGTTCACCACCACGGTGCAGAGGCTGATGTCGCTGCGGTTGCCCAGGAAATCCAGGCACTGCTTGAGGATATCGAGCCGGTCGTTGCGCCGGATGCGCACCAGCGCCCCCGGATTTGTGATGAACGGCGCGGCGTGAATTTCCTCGCGCAGCTTCAGTCCTTTTGTGACCCGCAAATGCCGCCGAAAGGCAACAATGTCCTCTAAAAAGGCGCGCCACCGCGTTTCATGCACCACCAAGCCGGAGAGGATAAAATATTTGGTTGGACTGGCTACAAGGCCAGTGTCGCCGCTTTCGTCGGCGTAAAGTAGATACATGAAATTGAAGCTACTGGTAGAGGTGGCAAGCTACGCAGAAGCTTCAGTTTCTTCAGCGGCGGGCGGGGGGCTACTCCGCTTTGAGCACGTACCAGATGTTGTACCGGTCGTGGCTGATATCGTAGTTGGGCAGGCTCAGGTGCTGGCGGTAGAAGGCAAACCGCTGCGGCACTGAAAATGGCTGCTTGATGAGGTGCTGCACGATATCGGGCTCGAACGTGGCCAGATAGTAGCGCTTCACCCGGAAAATGGCTTGCCACAGGGCAGCTTTTGCTTCACGCGGATAACGGCTGAAATCGGCCGGAATGCTGCTGCCCAGCGGGAATAACTGAAAGTCGCTGTGGTAGATGAACCG
>NZ_JAERQF010000048.1 GCF_016734815.1 Hymenobacter rubidus | reverse complement strand
ATCTCTACCGCCGAAGTAATCCATTTTACTTGCGGTAGAGATGCTTCGGCTGCGCGGACGCCAGATGAGCATGACGTCCTTTTAAAAAGCCCGCGTGCAAAGAAGCCTACCTTTGCCAACCCATCTGCCGCCGTTAGCCTAGCAGCTGACAACGAACAACTGACAACTAGCTCAATGGCCAAAAAAGACGATAAGCCCGCCATCATCAACATCAAAAACCGCCGCGCCAGCCACGAATACTCCTTCCTGGCCAAGTATGACGCGGGCGTGATGCTGCAAGGGACCGAAATAAAAAGCATCCGCGAAGGCAACGTTAACCTGACAGACGGCTACTGCACCTTTGACCAGCGCGGCGACCTCTGGATTCATAGCATTCGGATTGCGCCTTATTCCTTAGGTACTTATAACAATCACGACGCCATGCGCACCCGCAAGCTCCTGCTCAACAAGCGCGAGCTAAAACAACTGGCCGGCAAAAGCCAGGACCAGGGCCTGACCATCATCCCCCTGCGCCTCTTCGTGACGGACCGTGGCTTCGCCAAAATCGAAATTGCCCTCGCTCAAGGTAAAAAGCTCTACGACAAGCGCAACGACCTCAAGGAAAAAGCCCAGAAGCGCGACATGGAGCGGATGTAATGGATGTGAAGAATATGGAGAGATGGAAAATGTGAAAATATGATTTTGATAAAGCGTCATTAGAAACAGCAGTAGCATCTTTGTAGTCAGTGGAACTCTGGGATAATCTTCATTATCACATTTCCACATCACCCCACATTTCCACATCATTTTGAATCCCGGCATCTGCGCCCTGAGCGCCGTCCCCGTTCGCGCCGAGCCCAACGACCGGGCCGAACTCGTTACCCAGCTGCTATTTGGCGAGTGCTACCAAATTCTGGTGAAGCAGGAAAGCTGGCTGCAGGTGCAGCTTGCCGCCGATGCCTACGTGGGCTGGATTGACGCCAAGCAGCACACGCCCGTATCGCCGGAATACTACGCCGACTGGTGCGCTCAGGACCATCCCCGCGCCCTCGACGTAGTGCAGGCCGTGAGCGACGCCACCACCAAAATTCCGCTCACGCTCGGCTGCCGCCTGCCGTTTTTCGATGGCATGAACGTCCGCATCGGGGCTCGCGACTACTTCTACAACGGCACCGCCACCAACCCCACTGCCGCGCCCGATACTGCCCGCCAGGCCGCCCTGCTGCGTAAAATTGCCCTCATGTACTTGAAAGCCCCCTACGTGTGGGGCGGCAAAAGCATCTTCGGCCTCGACTGCTCCGGCTTGTGCCAGCAGCTCTACGGCCTCGTCGGCATCCAACTCCCGCGCGATGCCCGCCAGCAAATCGACCACGGCCGCACCGTCGATTTCGTGACCCAGGCCCGTCCCGGCGACCTCGCCTTTTTCGATAACGCCGAAGGCCGCATTGTGCACGTCGGCATGGTGATGGAGGAGGGCCAGATTCTGCACGCCCACGGCGAAGTCCGCCTCGACCCGCTCGACCACAACGGCATCTTCAACCGCGACCGGCAGCGCTACTCGCACAAGCTGCGCCTGATTAAGCGCCTGCTGCCGGAGTAGGGGAGGGACGCCTGCCGTCGAAACCTCACCCCCTGACCCCCTCTCCCCAAGGAGAGGGGGCACCGGATATGCTCATACTTATAAATAGTATGGCTCCCCTCTCCTGGGGAGAGGGGCTGGGGGTGAGGTTTCTCGCGTCAAGCTGTGCCCGCCGTGCATTCATTTTAACCTAAGCATAACACCTGAACTTAACCGCCATGTGCTTGTTTATCTGCTTGGAAACCGCTAGCTTTCGGCGGGTTATCCGAGCCCACAAGCGTATATGGACCAAAAAGTGTTAGTGCTGAATGGCGACTATACCGCCATTACCCTGTGCAGCGTGCAAAAGGCGTTTGTGCTCTTATTCCTCGACAAGGCGGAGATGGTGGCCAAATCGGCCTCCGGCACCTTGCGTACCATTTCTCAGTCGTTCCCCAAGCCGAGCATCATCCGCTTGCAGCGCTACGTGCGCGTGCCCTACAAAGGCATTGCCTTGAGCCGCCACAACATCTTCAAGCGCGACCATTTCGAGTGCCAATACTGCGGCTCGACCAAAAATTTAACGCTCGACCACGTCGTGCCGCGCTCGCGCGGCGGAGAATCTTCGTGGACCAACCTGCTCACGGCTTGCGCCCGCTGCAATCACGCTAAAGGCCATCACACGCCCAACGAGGCCGGTTTGACCATTCGGCAGCAACCCAAAAAGCCCACCTTAGCGGGCTTTCTCAAGCTCTCGGCCGGCACCATCGACCAGAACTGGCACGCGTACCTGAATTAAGTTCAGCCGTATAGGGTTGAGAAGGGGTACCTTTGACCGATACCCACCCCCAACCCTGCTTATGGCCCTCCCCAAGTTCGCTGCAACCCGCTCGTTTCACACCGAGCTCAAGACCCGTATCAACCACTATTTCGAGGAATCGGGGCAGCGGATGACAGGCGATTTTAGCCTCATTTTCAAGGGCGTGCTGCTCGTGGGTATGATGGCAGCCCTCTACGTGCATCTGGTGTTTTTTACGCCAGCCTGGGGCTGGGCGCTGCTTGAATGCGCGTTGCTCGGCTGCGTCATTGCCGCTATCGGCTTCAACGTGATGCACGATGGTGCCCACGGTAGCTTTTCACACTTTGCTTGGGTTAATAAGCTGGCAGCCTACACTTTAGGTGTGCTCGGTGGCAGCCCTTACATGTGGAATTCCAAGCACAACCTCATCCACCACACCTACACCAACATTGAGGGCCACGACGACGACATCAACATCCAGCCTTGGATGCGCATGACGCCTGACCAGCCCAAGCACGCCCTGCACCGCTACCAGCATTTCTATTTCTGGGCGCTCTACTGCATGCTCTACACGTCCTGGATTTTTGCCATGGACTACCAGAAATACTTCTCCCGCCAAATCGGCGCTATCGGCCTCAAGCCCATGAACACCGGCGAGCACGTCAGTTTCTGGGGCTTCAAAGTGCTGAATCTGTTGCTCTACGTGGTGTTGCCCATCTACATGATTGGCTTCCTGCCTTGGTTTGCCGGCTTCATGCTGAGTACCGCCGTAGCCGGCCTCGTGCTGAGTATGGTGTTCCAACTCGCTCACACCGTAGAGGATGCCGCTTTTCCGGTGCCTCATGCCGTTACCAGCAAGCTGGACGACGAATGGGCCATCCACCAAGTGCGCACCACGGCCAATTTTGCTACCGATAACAAGCTGGTTAGCTGGTTAGTTGGTGGCCTCAACTTTCAGATTGAGCACCACTTGTTTCCGAAAATCTCGCACGTTCACTATCCTGCTATCAGCAAAATTGTGCAGCAGGTGTGCCTTGAGTTTGACGTGACGTATAACAATTACGCCCGCACCCGCACCGCCATGTTGTCGCACGTCCTCTTCCTGCGTGAGATGGGCCGCGCCGCTTAAACAGCCATTAGTAGCCATAACAGAAAAGGCCCCGACGCAACCGCGTCGGGGCCTTTTGTTCTGCATGGTGCTAACTGATTGCTTACCTGCCGATAAAGGCCAACAGGTCAGCCGTCAGTTTATCTTTCTCGGTGAAGAACAGGCCGTGCGGTGCCCCTTCGTACACCTTCAGTTCAGCGCCGGATATCATTTTAGCCGTGCGCTCGCCACTTACCGGGAAAGGCACGGTCTGGTCCTTGTCGCCGTGAATCACCAGCGTTGGCACCGTCACTTTCTTGAGGTCGTCGCGGAAATCCGTGCCCGAGAAAGAAGTCACGCAGTCGTCGGTCGCGTTGGGCGCGGCCAGCGTGGTCACGGTCTGGTTCCAGTTCAGCACCGCTTGGCTCACCGGGTGGCTGATGAGGCTCTGACCATAGAAATCCTTGGCGAAGCTTTCGAGGAAGGCAAACCGGTCCTTGGCGATGCCCTCGTGCATCTGGTCGAACACCTTTTGCGGCACGCCGTCGGGGTTGTCGCCGGTTTGCAGCATGTAGGGCGTCACGGCGCTCACGAAGGCCACTCGGGCCAGCCGCGCTTGCCCGTAGTTGCCGATGTAGCGGGCAATTTCGCCGCCGCCCATCGAGAAGCCCACCAGCGTCACGCCAGTCAGGTCCAGTTCCGTCAGCAGGGCGTTCAGGTCCGAAGCCAGCGTGTCGTAGTCGTAGCCGCCCCAGGGGCGCGACGAGCGGCCGAACCCGCGCCGGTCGTAGGCAATCACGCGCTTGCCGGCCTTGGCCAGCGCCACTGCCTGATGTTCCCACATGGTATGGTCGAGGGGCCAGCCGTGGATGAGCACCACCGGCGCGCCCTGGCCCCAGTCTTCGTAGAAAATATTGATGGGGTTGCCCGCCGTGTCGTTGCCTGCTTTGATATAAGCCATTCGTGAAAGAGAGTTTGGAGTGAATTGATACATTCTCCTTACGGGCTTGGCGCGGCGCGGGGTTTGGTGGCGTGGTGTTAAGATTGTGGCCTGAAACGATGTTCTACAAGGATGGCAAGGAAAGGTCGATTTTATCGATTTGGTTCTTAACCGTTTCTACTATGCTCTTCACGTATCGTTCCGGTGATATACTAAAATACGACGGGTGATAAGCTGAAATGAAAAGCTTGCCGTCCGAAATCCAACTGTTGACCGCATTGTGTTTAATTGCTTGGCTTCTGATGGAAGCGAATCGAGTCATGAAATCCGGGTCACTTTCAAGTAATCCCATCGTGCCCCAGCCTACAATCACATTGGGTTGGTACATGGTAATTTGCTCATGGATGATGTGCTTATTCTGAGTATATAGTTTGTTGAGCCTCGAGAAAGGAGTTGTGGTTTCAGCAGCGTATTTACCAATATTTATAAACGCGATATTTCTCAATGCCTCTGCCACTCGGCTGTCATCACGAATCCAAGGCATATCGTCATAATCCATGAAGCCGTTTTGTAGGCCGTGACTGGTGTAAGCTGTTTTTTGCCAGCTACGTGGCGAATCGCGGCAAACGTCACTAGGATATTTGTTAAGCCAGTTGGTAATTGACCAAGTGCTTTCACCATCACCATCTCCATGAGCTTCTTTGCCAATGAAAAGGGGACGAATATTCTGTTTACGCCAGCTTTCAATATTCACGATTCCGTCCCGCACATAGCAGTTCAGCGGCTCAATCTTTTGGATGCTTCTGATTCTCGCGTCAAGTTCCTGACTCTGTTTTTGATAATCCATTATTTTATGAAATTTGGTTGAGCTGCCAATGTAGCTAGAAGTTTCTGTAAGCATTTCCGAAACCGCCTGAAATCCCGTACCTTTGCGGCCCCGCCAAGGTGGCGGGCCTTGCGCCCTAACGGCAAGAGGTTCAAAAGCAACGGCGTAGCAGCCTGGGCTTCGGCCGCTGCGCTTTTACATAGAAGCCCGCGATACAAGTATGGCAACTGAATTAGTTGACGATTTTGATTGGGACAACGTTGGAGCCACCGGCTTCGGCGGCAACTATTCTTCGGACCAGCGCGCTGAGATGGAGAAAATGTACGGCGACACGCTGACGACCGTACAGGAAGAAGAAGTAGTGAAGGGCACCGTGGTTGGCATCACCGACCGCGACGTAATCCTGAACATCGGCTTCAAATCCGATGGCCTGGTGTCCATCACCGAATTCCGCGACCTGCCCGACCTGAAAATCGGTGACGAGGTGGAGGTGTTCATCGAAGACCAGGAAGACATCAACGGCCAGCTCATCCTGAGCCGCAAGAAAGCCAAAATCAAGCAGGCTTGGAAGGCTATTTACGATGCCCTCGAGCTGGATACCATCCTCGAAGGCGTGGTGAAGCGTCGCACCAAAGGCGGCCTCATCATGGAGCTCGACGGCGTGGAAGCCTTCCTGCCCGGCTCGCAAATCGACGTGAAGCCCATCCGCGACTTCGACATTTATGTTGGCCGTCGCATGGAAGTGAAAGTGGTGAAAATCAACTCCGCTTTCGACAACGTGGTGGTTTCGCACAAAGTCCTCATCGAGAAAGACCTCGAGAAGCAGCGTGAGGCCATCCTGAACAACCTCGAAAAAGGTCAGATTCTGGAAGGCAACATCAAGAACATGACCAACTTCGGCGTGTTCATCGACCTCGGCGGTGTCGACGGTCTGCTGCACATCACGGACATCTCGTGGGGCCGCATCGCTCACCCGAGCGAAGTGCTGACCCTGGACCAGAAGCTGAACATCGTGGTATTGGACTTCGACGAAGCCAAGAAGCGCATCAGCCTGGGCCTGAAGCAGCTGACGCCCCACCCGTGGGATTCGCTGCCGGCCGACCTGCAGCCGGGTTCGAAAGTATCGGGCCGCATTGTGAACGTGGCCGACTACGGCGCGTTCATGGAAGTGGTACCCGGTGTGGAAGGCCTCATCCACGTATCGGAAATGAGCTGGAGCCAGCACCTGCGCAACCCGCAGGACTTCATCAAGCAGGGCGACACGGTAGAAGCGCAGATTCTGACGCTCGACCGCGAAGACCGCAAGATGAGCCTCGGCATCAAGCAACTGACCGAAGACCCGTGGACCCGTGGCGACTTCGCCTCGACCTACGCCGTGGGCACTAAGCACAGCGGCACCGTGCGTAACCTGACCAACTTCGGCCTGTTCGTAGAACTGGAAGAGGGTGTGGATGGCCTTGTGCACGTGTCGGACCTGAGCTGGACCAAGAAAATCAAGCACCCCTCCGAAATGGTGAAGGTAGGCGATAAGCTCGACGTAGTGGTACTGGAACTGGACTTGGGCGCCCGTCGCCTGGCCCTGGGCCACAAGCAGCTGGAAGAAAACCCCTGGGATACCTTCCAGACGGTATTTACCCCCGGCTCGGTACACAAGGCTACCATCACCGAGAAGTCGGAGCGTGGCGCGGTGCTCGAACTGCCGTACGGCATCGAGGGCTTCGCTTACCCCAAGTCTTTGGTGAAGGAAGACGGTTCGACCGCTGAAAACGGTGAGTCGCTCGACTTCCGCGTGACGGAGTTCTCGAAGGACGACCGCCGCATCGTGCTCTCGCACACGGCCGTGTTCAACAAGGAAGCCGCCGCTGAGGACGACAGCCGCAACGCCAAGTTTAAGAAGAAAACCAACACCAAGGCTGGCGACACCCAGGGTGAAGGCAAAATCAGCGACCTGAAGAAGAACGAAGAGAAGTCGACCCTCGGCGACCTCGATGCGCTGAGCGCCCTGCGCGACCAGATGATGGGCAACGAGCGCAAGGCCGGTGAGCAGAAGCTTGCCGCCAATGCCAAGCCCGCCGCTGCTCCTAAGGCCGAGAAAGCTGAAGCTGCTCCGGCTGCTGAAGCTCCCAAAGCTGAAGATGCTCCCGCTGCTGAGGCTCCGGCCGAAGAAGGTGGCTTGCTGGCCAGCATCACGGGTGCCGCTTCGGCTGCCTTCGACAAAGTGAAAGAAGTGGCCGCTGATGCTGCCGAAGCCGTTTCGCACAACGAAACCTTCGACAAAGTGAAGCACGCTGCCTCGGACGCCGTGGATGCTGTGACGAACTCGGAAGCTTTCCACAAAGCTTCGGAAGTAGCCGGCGACCTGGTTGACAAAGCCAAAGGCTTGGTGGCCGGCGACGATGCCGACAAAAAGGACGACGAAGCCAAAGCTTAGTGCTTGACTTTGACTGAGAAAAAGCCCCGGCCGCAACGCCGGGGCTTTTTTTATGCCCCAAGCCTTGCCTGCGCCAATTGGCCTGCCTACCTTTGCGCTCCCAAAAGACCACAACCGGTGACGTGACCGAGTGGCTAGGTAGAGGTCTGCAAAACCTCCTACAGCGGTTCGAATCCGCTCGTCACCTCTAAATTTTTGCTTAAAGCCCCGTTGCTACTTCAGCTACGGGGCTTTTTTTGTGCCTGGTTCGCCAAGCTGCGCGTTTTCGACGGCGTTGTGCCTACATTTCGTAGCCAAGCTGCGGCACGCCCGTAGCTGCGTCAGCATTCGACTTCTTACTTCCCCTCACCTCCCCGAATACCTTATGAAAATTATTGACCTCCGCACCATGCGCGGGCCGAGCTATTGGTCTGTAAAACACCACAAACTGATTGTTGCCAAAGTTGACTTGCAGGAATGCGCCGGCCAGTGGTCGAACGCGATGCCGGGCTTTGCCGGTCGGTTGATGAAGCTGTTCCCCCACATCAGCCAGGTGCAGCCGGGGGGAATGAGCGGCAAGCAGGCCGCTAAGCACCAGCCCCTGACGCTGGAGGCGTTAAACGATGGCGAGCCATTGGGCTACGTCATTCAGCATGTGGCGCTGGAATTGCAGCGGCAGGCTGCTATGCCCGTGTATTGGGGCAAAAGCTACCCGGCCCACGAGGACGGGGTAGAGTACGTCGTGTTTGCCTACCAGGAGGAGCGGGCCGGCCGCCGCGCCGCTGAGGCGGCTGTGGAGATTGTGGAGGCGCTGTGCAAAAAGGAGAAAGTGGACCTGAAGCCCATCATCGACGAGCTGCACGAAATCCGGGAAGATGAGTTTTTTGGACCCAGCACCTACAGCATTGTGGCGGAGGCAGCCTCGCGCAACATTCCTTATATTCAGCTCAAAAATACCAGCATCATTCAGCTGGGCTACGGCGTGAACCAGCGCCGCATCTGGGCCACGACTACCAACCTGACCTCGCACGCCGGGGTGGAGGTGGCCGGCAATAAGAACCGCACCAAGGCCATGCTCAACGATGCGGGCGTGCCCGTGCCGCGCGGCACCACCGTGTATTCGGAGGCCGGGCTGCGCGATGCCATCGACGAGTTGGGCTTTCCCATCGTGACCAAGCCGCTGGATGGCAACCACGGCAAGGGTGCCACCATCCGCATCATGAACTGGAAGGACGCGGCCGAGGGGCTGGTGGCCGCGCAGGTGTACTCGCGGGCCGTGATTGTGGAGCAGTTTATTGAAGGGTTCGATTTCCGCCTGCTGGTGGTGAACGGCAAGCTCATTGCCGCAGCCAAGCGCACGCCGGCCGCCGTGACGGGTGACGGGAAGAGCACCATTCAGCAGCTCATTGCCAAGGTGAACGAGGACCCGCGCCGGGGCATCGGCCACGAAAAAGTGCTGACCAGCATCAAGGCCGACAAGCACACCCTGGATATTCTCAAAAGCCGCAAGCTGAGCTTGAAATCGGTACTGCCGGCCGGCGAAATTCTATATTTAAAAAGCACGGCCAACATTAGCACCGGCGGCACGGCTACCGACGTGACCGACCAGATGCACCCCTACAACGTGCTGCTGGCCGAGCGGGTGGCCGGCATCGTGGGGCTGGACATCTGCGGAATTGATTTGATGGCGACTGATATATCGGTTCCACTTAATGAGAGTCGCGGGGCTGTGATTGAAGTGAATGCCGCGCCCGGTTTTCGCATGCACATTGCGCCCACCGAGGGCCTGCCGCGCAACGTGGCTGCGCCGGTGGTGGACATGCTGTTTCCGCGCGGTAGCACGGCTCGCATCCCGATTATCGCCGTGACGGGGACCAACGGCAAGACGACCACCACGCGCCTCATTGCGCATCTGGTGGCCAGCAAGGGCTACAAAGTAGGCTTCACTACTACCGACGGCATTTACATTCAGGGCGTGCAGCTGCAGAAGGGCGACTGCACCGGCGGCCAAAGCGCTGAGTTCGTGCTGAAAGACCCCACCGTGAACTACGCCGTGCTCGAAACCGCGCGCGGCGGCATGCTGCGCTCGGGCCTGGGCTTTCACAACTGCGACATTGCGGTGGTAACCAACGTGGCGGCCGACCACCTGGGCCTGCGCGATATCTACACCGTGGAGGAAATGGCGGCCGTGAAAGGCGTGCTGCCACGCACGGTGCGCAAAAACGGCTGGGCGGTGCTCAACGCCGACGACGACCTGGTGTATGGCATGGCCCACGGCCTCGATTGCCGCGTGGCGCTGTTCAGCATGAACGAAAACAGCCCGCGCATTCAGGAGCACGTGGAGGCGGGCGGCGTAGCGGCGGTGTACGAGGAGGGCTACGTCACGATTTATCGCAACAGCTACAAGCTGCGCATTGACCGGGCGGCGGAGTTTCCGGTCACGTTTGAGGGCCGGGCGGGCTTCAACATCGAGAACTGCCTGGCGGCGGCGTTGGCTGGTTATCTGGCCGGGTTTGAGAAAGACGACATCAAGACGGCTTTGCGCACCTTCGTACCCTCGGCTACGAAGACGCCGGGCCGGATGAACGTCTACAAATTCCCGAAATTTGAGGTCATCGTGGACTATGCCCACAACACGGCGGGCATCACCAAATTTGCCGAGTTTATGGAAGCCACGCCGGCCACCCACAAAATCGGGGTGGTGTCGGGCCTGGGCGACCGGCGCGACGAGGATACGCTGGGCTTCTCGCGCATTGCGGGCCGCATTTTCGACGAAGTGATTCTGCGCCAGGACCGGGACCTGCGCGGCAAGTCGGCCGAGTTCCTGCGCGAAATCATGGAGCGCGGCCTGCGCCTCGACAAGCCCGACCTAAAAATTACCTACATCGAAAACGAGATGGACGCCATCGATTATGTGCTGGCCACGGCACCTGATGGGGCCGTGGTGACTCTTTTTACGGAAAACATTGCGGCGACGCTGGCCAAGCTGGACGAGTTTGAAACGGCGAATAACTAGGTGGCGGAGCCTGCCCCCTAGTTATTCGCCGTAGTTTTTATTCCACTTCTACTTCCTTTCCCAATGAAAAAAATCTACTCACTATTTTCCGTGGTCGTGCTGGTCCTGTTGCTTCTGACCTCGTGCTTGCCGGCGGTGGCTCAAGCTCCGGCCTGGCAGTCAGCGCGTACCGTGGCGACGGCTACGGCGGCTGCAAGTAATAATTACTCACAAGTGACGGCTACGTCGGTCGATGCGGCAGGCAATATATACTTAGCCGGGCACTTCACGAACACGGTGGTATTTGGCGGTACTACATTGACCAGCCTCGGCGGTCTTGATGTGTTCGTGGCTAAATTCAACCTCGCCAGCAACCAATTTGTATGGGCGCAACGGGCCGGTGGCTCAGGCGACGACCAAGCCGCTGCACTGGCCGTAAGCGGCACTAGCATATACGTGGCGGGGGCTTTCCATTCTACTGCTGACTTCGGCTTCACTACCCTAATTAGTACGGGCCCCAATGGCTTTGATGATGTATTCGTAGCTAAGCTTATCGACGCGGGCAGCATTGGCAGCTTTACATGGGCCAAGCAGGCTGGCGGCAATGGCTCTGACCAAGCTACCGCGCTGACTGTGAGCGGCAGCAGCGTATACATGGCTGGAACTTTCTATAGCCCTACTGTGGGTTTTGGTTCCGCTACTCTGGTCAATTCGAGCCCGGGATTTTCCGACCTCTTCGTAGCCAAGCTCATCGATGCAGGCAGTACAGGCAGTTTTGCGTGGGTGCAGCCGGCCGGTGGTGCAGGTAGCGATGGAGCCCGAGCGCTAACTGTAAGTGGTGCCACTGTGTACCTGGTAGGGGATTTTTATGGCTCCACAGCACGATTTGGAACTGTTGTTCTGACCGGTGCAGGTGCTTCCGACGTCTTCGTAGCCAAACTCACCGACGCAGGTAGTACAGGTAGTTTCGTGTGGGCACAGCCAGCTGGTGGTACAGGCGCTGAAGGAGGCATTGCATTGGCTGTGAGCGGTAGTGGTGTATATGTGGTGGGGTCTTTCTTCAGTTCCACAGCCGTTTTCGGTCTTACTACCTTGACCAATGCGAGTAGTATGAGCACTGAAGACATGTTTGTAGCTAAGCTTACAGACGCAGGCAATACAGGTAGTTTCGTGTGGGCGCAACGGGCCGGCGGCCTGAATCCCGACCAAGCCACCGCGTTGGCTGTGAGCGGAACCAGCTTGTACGTGGCCGGGTATTTCGATAGCGTCATGGCGGGTTTTGGAACGGCGACTTTGACCAACGCGAATACCAATGGCTCTGCAGACCTTTTCGTGGCCAAACTCACGGATGCAGGTAGCACGGGAAATTTCGTATGGGCGCAACGGGCCGGCGGCATAGGGAGCGAAATACCTACCGCGCTGGCCGTGAGCGGGGCAAACATATATGTAAACGGAGCTTTCGACAGCCCTATGGCTGGTTTCGGTTCCACTACTCTCGTTAACCCAACCCCTGCTCGCCCCCTCGGCTTCCTGGCGTCCCTCACCGACCCCACCCTCACCGCCACCACCGCTGCCGGCCCCCGCGAGCCGGCCGCCATCTTCCCCAACCCCGCCCGCCACACGGCCACCCTGCGCCTGCCCGTCGGCACCACCCCCGCGCCCCTGACCCTGACCGACGCACTGGGCCGCCCCGTGCGGCATTACCCCGCCCCGGCCGGCCCTGAAGCCACGCTCGACCTGCGCGGCCTGCCCGCTGGCTTCTATCTGCTGCGCGGTGCCGGCCCGACCCAGCGCCTGGCAGTGGAATAGAACCAAAACAAAAAGCCGCTTCAGATACTGAAGCGGCTTTTGTTTGCTTGAAAAACACGGCTCCGTGGCCTATTCGAATCCGTTCTTATCCGTTAAATCTACGATAATCTGCGGTTCGGACTACTTCAGCGTGAAGGTCGTTTTGCCCATCAGCTGGCCGCTTTCGTACAGCTCTACGGTGTGCTGGCCTTTCTTGTACTCGGCGCCTTTGGCGTAGATGAATTCCAGTTTCTGCTTGGTGTTGTCGTATACCACGTCCTGTTTTTGGGTGTAGAAGGCTTCCTGACCGTCCACGGTGAAGGTGCCGCCGCCGGTGCTCAGATTGTAGAGGGCCGCGCCGTCGGGCTCCAGAATGCGCATGTAGATGGCTTTGGTTTCTTTGGGCGACACGTCGTTGCGGGCCAGGTTGAAGGTCACTTTCACCTTCTCCACGCGCTTGGCTTTGAATTCTTCCTTGTCGTCGTCCTTCTCCTTGTTTTTGGAGGTGATGATGGCCACGTGAATGTTGTCGGCCTGCAGGCGCGAGGCCACGCCTACTTTCTCGCTCAGCTCCTTGTTGGCACGCACCACCGTGCTGATAGTATCGGTCAGCTTGTTCTGCTTCTCCTTGAGGGTGGTGGTTTCGGTGTAGAGCGTTTCGTTGTCCTTTTTCAGCTGGGCAATGTCGTCGTCTTTCTTCCGAAGCTGGCTTTCCAGGTTCTGGGCGCGTTGCTTGAACAGGTTTTGCTGGGCAATGGAGAAGCTGCCGGCCTTGAAGGAGCGCAACTTGAGCAGGTCGGCATTCACGCTGGCAATCTTGGCTTCGAGCGAGTCGTTGCTCAGGCCCAAGGCTTGCAGCTCCTGGCTTTGCCGCTCAAAATCAGCCTTCAGGGCCTCGTATTGCTTGATTTGCTCTTGCAGCTTGCTGTCCTTGGCTTTGACTTCGGTAGTCAGCACTTCGTTCTGCTGGCCCTTCTGCTGGTTGAGGTAGAACAGGACGCCGTTGATGCCCAGCAGCACCAGCACAAGGGCTATCCAGAGCAGGACGCGGCTATTATTGGAGCGAGGTTCGTGCGTTTCGTTGGGGTCCATGCGGGAAAGTTTAAGCGGAAGAAGCGGAATCAATGCGAGGCCCACGCCAGCGGAAGGCGTGTACCTTTGGGCGTAAAAATAGGGGACTTTGGTGCCCTGGCAAGTTTATTCTATACTTTGGCTGAATGAAAACGGTTTCCGCTGCCTTCGACGCGGCCTACTGGCAGAGCCGCTACGCCATCGGCCGCGACGGCTGGGATGCCCACGCCATCACCCCGCCGCTGCGCGCTTATTTCGACCAACTCGACGTGGCCGCGCAGCCGCGCATCCTCATTCCCGGCGCCGGACGCGCCTACGAGGCCGAGTACCTGCACCGGCTGGGCTTTCGCCAGGTTTTCGTGGCCGACATTGCGCCCGAAGCATTAGAAGCTCTGGCCGCCCGCGTGCCCGATTTCCCCCAGGAGCACCTGCTGCTAGTCGATTTCTTTGCCCTGCCCAACGCCCCGACCTACGATTTAATTGTGGAGCAGACCTTCTTCTGCGCCCTCAACCCCGCGCTGCGGCTAGCCTATGCCCGGCAGTGCGCCAAGCTGCTGCGCCCCGGCGGCACGCTCATGGGCCTGCTCTTCGATACCGATTTTGGGCCCGTGCAGGAGCCGCCGTTTGGCGGCAGCAAGGAGGAATACCGGGACTACTTCGCGCCGTATTTTGACTTTCGCCATTTTGACACCGCCACCAATTCGCTCAAAGCCCGGCAGGGACGCGAGCTTTTTATTTGTTTGAAGCGAAAGCCCGATTAACAGATTCGTAGAGTAGCACCACGTCATGCTGAGCGCAGCCGAAGCATCTCTACTGCAACAGTAATTACTGCCGTGGCAACGAAGCGGTAGAGATGCTTCGGCAAGCTCAGCATGACGTTTAATTAAAAACCAGCAACCAGAACCCATGCTCCAAGCCCTCGCCAATACCCTTCCGCATTTTCGCAATACCAATTCCGGCCAGTTTTTTCTCATGGCCGGGCCCTGTGTCATCGAGGGCGAAGACATGGCCCTGCGCATTGCCGAGCGCATCAAGCACATCACCGACAAGCTCCAGATTCCGTACATCTTCAAGGGCTCCTATCGCAAGGCCAACCGCTCGCGGGCCGATTCCTTCACCGGCATTGGCGACGAAACTGCGCTGCGCATCCTGCAAAAAGTAGGACGTGAAATCGGCGTGCCGACGGTCACGGATATTCACGAATCAACGGAGGCCGCTCTGGCAGCCGAGTACGTCGACGTGCTGCAAATTCCGGCTTTCCTGTGCCGGCAAACCGATTTGCTGATTGCCGCCGCCCAGACCGGCAAGGTGGTCAATATCAAAAAAGGCCAGTTCCTGAGCGGCGAGGCCATGAAGTTTGCCGTCGATAAAGTCCGGCAGGCCGGCAATGCCAACGTCATTCTCACCGAGCGCGGCAACTCGTTTGGCTACTCCGAACTGGTGGTGGATTTCCGCAACCTGCCCGCCATGCGCCGCTTCGACGTGCCCGTGGTGATGGATGTGACGCATTCGCTGCAACAGCCCAACCAAGCCAGCGGCGTGACCGGCGGCCAGCCTGCCCTCATCGAAACCATTGCCAAAGCCGCCATTGCCGTAGGCGCCGACGGCCTGTTCATCGAAACCCACCCCACGCCCGCTACGGCGTTATCGGATGGGGCCAACATGCTGCCGCTCGACCAGCTCGAAGCACTGCTGGTGAAGCTGACGCGGGTACGCCAAGCCATTCAGCCCTTGGGTGAAGTGGAGTTGAATCAGTTGCCATAGTGTAGCGTGGACTCTACGAGTCCGCGCGATGTTTGAACGATTCAGACCATGCGCGGACTCGCAGAGTCCACGCTACAAATCACACCCGCAGCCAGAAATGCTGCTTGGGCTGATTCTTCCGGAAGAAAACGAGCCCGATGTAGAACAAGTCCACCGTCAGCGTCACGTCGGGGTGAGCCTTGATGGTTTCCCAGGCGCGCTCCATATCAGCCGACCAGTGAATGTCGTCGAAGACAAAAACTGATTCATCGGTGCGGTGCGCGAGGCATAATTCAAAATAGCGCAACGTCGGCTCGTAGCGGTGGTTACCGTCGAAAAACGCGAAATCGACGGGCGCCTTTAGGGCCGCCAGGGTAGGGGCCAGGGTATTGTCGATGTTGCCCTCTACAACCTCAATGTTGCGCAGCTTTAACTCAGCGAAGGTTTCGCGGGCTACGGCAGCCACGTTGGGGCAGCCTTCGAAGGTGATGACGCGGTGCCGCAAATCGGCAGCAGCCAGGTAGGCGGTAGTGAGGCCTAGCGAAGTGCCGAGTTCCAAGATGGTGGCCGGCCGGAAATAATTCACCAGCCGAAAAAGGAGCTGCGCGAGGTGCTTGGGCTTGGCGGCCGTGCGGGCAATGTCGGCCACGCGGCGCTGCTGGCCTGCACCGGTGTGCGAGCCGGCGCCAAAGTCGGTAACGCTGATGCTGGCCGAGCTGTTGAGCAACTGCCTCCGCCGGTTTTCTATGGCTTTGTAGGCACCGTACAGGCCCGTGTGCCGCACCACCGAGGTGTAGAGGCCGAACACAAACGGTGAATGCAGCCCATGGGCGTTGCCCGAACGAAGCCAAAAACGGAGGTAAGCGAGAAGTTGGAACAAGCTAGTTGTTGGTTGTTAGTTGTCCGTTGTGAGGAAAAACGACAACCGTGATACAAACTAACAACGGACAACGAGCAACTAACAACTAAACGCTAATTCAGCCGGTACGGCACCATCAGGGTGAATTCTGGAATCTCCACCACAAATTCCTGCCCGTTGGCCAAGCGCTCCATCAGATAGGTGCCGCGCATTTTGCCCACCCCCGACTTCAAATTGCAGCCGCTCACGTACTGGTGCGCCTCGCCGGGCTCCAGCACGGGCTGGCGGCCCACTACGCCTTCGCCTTCCACCTCGCGCACCACGCCGTTGGCGTCGTGAATGTGCCAGTGGCGGCGCAACAGCTTCACGGTGAACTCGCTGTCGTTGCGAATATCAATTTTGTAGGCAAACACAAAATGCTCCTGGCCGGGGCTGGAGTAATCGGGCAAGTAGTTGGTCGTAACCGAAACGGTGACGCCCTGCGTAGTGGTGGTGGGCATAGGTGTCGGAGCTATAGGTAGCTGCGGGTTTAACAGTAGCCCGCGCAAATTGGTTTTACGCAAATGCGGCCCAAAAACGCCACAGAAGCCCATTTATTTTCTCAAGTTACTGCGATGGTAAAGATAGCCGCAAGCTGGCGCCCGGTATTAGCCGAAGAATTCGAAAAACCGTATTTTCAGCGCCTTATCGCTTTTGTGAAAGGTGAGTACGCCACGGCCACCGTTTACCCCGCCGGCCCTCAGATTTTTCATGCCTTCGATGCCACGCCGTTCGAGAGCGTGAAGGTGGTCATTCTGGGCCAGGACCCCTACCACGGCCGCAACCAAGCGCACGGGCTATCGTTTTCGGTGCAGGACGGGCAACGCACGCCGCCTTCGCTCCAAAACATTTTTAAGGAGCTCCAATCCGATATTCCCGACACGCCGCCCGCCACCAACGGCAACCTCGACCGCTGGGCGCAGCAGGGCGTCTTGCTCCTCAACGCCACGCTCACCGTACGCGCCGGGGAGCCCGCCTCGCACCAGAAAAAAGGCTGGGAAGAATTCACCGATGCCGTTATCCGCAAAGTTTCGGAAGAGAGGGAGCATGTCGTGTTCATCCTCTGGGGTGCCTATGCGGGCAAAAAATCCGAGTTGATTGACGAGCGGAAGCACTTGGTGCTGAAATCGGTTCACCCGTCGCCCTTTGCGGCCGATAAAGGCTTTTTCGGGAGCAAGCCGTTTAGCAAAACCAACGCTTGGCTCAAGAGTAAGGGGTTGGCACCGATTGAGTGGTAAAGCCAACATCTCTCCCCCTGACCCCCTCTCCCAAAAAGAGGCGGCACCAGTCTTGCGCTACGTTTTGACGTGAAGAGCCCCTTTTGCATTAGCAAAAGGGGCTCTCGTTTTCACTTGCTCTGAACCGGTATCCCCTCTTTTTTGGAGAGGAGGTCAAGGGATGAGGTTCAACTAGTGAATGATATTAAACAGCCGGCTCCAGCGGATTTTGTGCCAGAAGTCGGCGTTGGGGTCGACGGATAGCCAGATGAGGACGGCCTTGCCTACCACGTGGTCCTCGGGCACGAAGCCCCAGAAGCGGGAGTCTTCGGAGTTGTGGCGGTTGTCGCCCATCATCATGTAATAGTTCTGCTTGATGGTGTAGCTGGTCAGGGCCTTGCCGTTCTGATAAATCATGCCGTCCTGCCAGGTGATGCCCTCGTTGTGCTCGTAGCGGGCCACAATTTTGAAGTAGATGGCGGCGTTGGCGGGCGTCAGGGTAATGGTCTGGCCCTTCTTGGGAATAGGCAGCGGGCCGTAGTTATCCAGGGTCCAGCCGCGCGGGGTGGCGCTCATGGCCTCCGTATTGTGGAAATCAGCCACATCGGGGAAGAGCTGCACCTGCGGCTGCAATACCGTCATGCCCTTCACGTAGGGCTGTTTCTTGAAATAGTCAGCCGTGGCCTGCGTGCAGCTGATGGTGTAGCCGTAGGTGTTGGGCGTGGGGCCGGGCACGGCCACGGGCATGCCGCCGGGTTGGTCGTATTCCACCACTCCCTGAGCTTTGAGGGCGGCCAGTACTTCATCGTTGGGGTTATCCACCTGCATGAAGTAGGTCGTTTGCAGGCCGGGCACGCTGCCCTCGGGCTTGCCGTTGAGGAATACCTGACCGTCTTTGATTTGGAGCGTGTCGCCGGCGATGGCTACGCAGCGCTTGATGTAGTTGGTGCGCAGGTCGGCGGGAAACTGCGACTCGTGGGGCACGTGAAAAACCACCACGTCGTTGCGCTTGATTTCCGAAAAGCCCGGCAGCCGGTACGTGGGCAACTGAATAAGCTCGGAGTAGCTTTTCAGGCCCGTGCCCCAGATGGTTTGGTGGGTGAGGGGCACCTGCAGCGGCGTTTGGGGTGTGATGGGGCCGTAGTGCAGCTTGCTCACAAACAGATAGTCACCTACCAGCAGTGAGTTTTCCATGCTGGGCGAGGGAATGGTGTAGGCCTCGAACGTGGCCCAGCGAATGAGCGTGGCGGCCACGATGGCAAAAATCAGCGAATCGGCCCATTCGCGGGTTTTCGTCTTGGGTACTTGGGGCGGAGCAGTGGGGTCGGTTTTGAGCAAAGACATGGGAAGCAAGCTTGGGCTTGGCAATGAAAATCAGGCAAAGAAACGCAGCAGAAGCCCAGCCGGAACCAAGGCCACTGGCAGATGGCGGAGCAATTACAAATCCAGCAGCTCTTTCATTCCAAAAACACCCCGCCGCGTGGGCAGCCACTCGGCCGCCAGCAGCGCGCCCAGGGCAAACCCTTCGCGGCTGTGGGCTTCGTGCTTTAGCTCCAGGGTGTCGACGGCGGAACTGTACGTTACGAGGTGCGTGCCCACCACATCGCCGGTGCGCTCGCTGATGATGGCCAGCTCGGCAGGCGTTTCGGCAGGGGCGTTGCGCCAGGTAGTTTTGGCCGGAAAGTGGTGCAGAATGCCTTCGGCGGCGGTGAGGGCCGTGCCGCTGGGCTGGTCGATTTTCTGGGTGTGGTGAATTTCGCGCACCGCCACGTCGTAGCCGCCGAAGTGGCTCATCTTGGCCGCGATGTACTCGTTGAAGTGGAAAAACAGGTTCACGCCCACGCTGTAGTTGGAAGCGTAGAACAGGCTGCCGCCTACTTCCTGGGTCAGGGCTTTGGCTTCCTCGAAGTGGTGCAGCCAGCCCGTCGAGCCGCACACCACCGGCAGGCCCTGGCGCAGGCAGGCCTGCACGTTGTCAAAAGCCGAGTCGGGGTGCGTAAACTCAATGGCCACGTCCACGATTTCGGGCGTAAACTCGGCAATGGTGGCCTGGCTGAAGTGCCGGTCCACGATGCCCGCCACGGTGTAACCGCGCTGGGCCGCCAGCGCGCCAATGGTCTGGCCCATTTTGCCGTAGCCGATTAAAAGGATGTTCATGCGTAGAGTAGCTGTTTGGGCATCTGTTAAGTGAGTTTGTCATCCTGAGCGGAGCGAAGGACCTTATCACTGCTGAACAAGTTGTAGTATTTCAACGTGATAAGGTCCTTCGCTCCGTTCAGGATGACAAACGAAAAAAGCGTCTATTTCACCCGCAGCGCAAACATGACGCCGGGGTTGGTGGGCAGGGCCGTGGGCTGGCCGGGCAGGGCCATGAGCGTGGGCTCCCAATGAAAGGTGAGGTCGTCGCTCACGTCAAAGTCTTTGAGGTGAGCATCTACCAGCGCGTCCACGATTTGCAAGCTGTAAACGAGGCCGATGTAGAGGTAAAAGATGTCGCGGTAGCCCCGGTAGAACACCACGCCGCTGTTGAGGCCATCGACGCTGGCAACTTTGCTGGCCTGAGTGCCCAAAGCCGCGTCGCCAATCTTGTACACCTTTCCCGTTTCCGGGTTGATTTTGGCGCCGGTGATGTTGTTGTAGGCGTCGGCAAACTGGCGGAAATGGGTCTGGTAGAAGTATTCGCCGTAAATCACGCCGCCCAGGCCGCCGTACACCAGCGGGAGCTTCCAGTAGCGGTGGTTGTAAATCTGACCCGCGCCGGGCAGCACCAACGCCAGCATGGCCGCCTTGCCGGGGCGCGTGAGGCGGATGCCTTTGTAGCCAAACGCCCGGAACATGTGCTCCGTGCGCTTGGCTGAGTCGGCGGCGGCTTTCTGCTTTTTGGCAGCGGGCGTCACTACTATTTCGCGCCGTTCGGTAGTGTCGGCCAGAATGGTAGCCGGGTCGGCAGTCGGGCTGGTAGGGGTGAACACCTGCGCCTGCCCGGCATGGCTGGCCAGCAGCAAGCCCAACCCGATTAACAGCTTCGTGACGTGGAAATACAGTTTCTTCATGGCAAACCTGCTAACGGAAAACGCCAAATTTTAGCGCATTCAAACCGTCAGGCAAAAGGCAATGCGCGCCATCTAAAGCGGTTCTCGGGTTGGTGTATAGTAGCGCGAACTGTGTAGTTCGCGTCCTAGAACGAGCTAACGGCGCGGGGACGCGAACTGCACAGTTCGCGCTACTGCCTGTCGTCTGTACACCAACTTGAGAACCGCTTTAGGAGGGTTGCAGAATGTGCAGAATGCGCTGCATGTCTTCCACCGAATCGAAGGCAATTTTAATCTCGCCGTTGCCCTTGGCCGTCGGCCGCACCTGCACGCGCGAGCCAAACCGGTCGGTGAGGTGGCGCTCGGCCCGGCGGATTTCGGCTACGGGCACGGCCGGCTGGGCCGGGGCGTTGCTGCCGTTGGGGCTGGCTTTCTGGCCATCGGTGCTGCGGCCAAAACCGGCGCGCACCAACTCCTCCACGCGGCGCACGGAAAGCTCCTCGGCCACGATTTTGCGGAACAGCTCCACCTGGGCTTTGGCATCGTCGAGGCCGATGAGGGCGCGGGCGTGGCCCATGCTGATTTCGGCGTCGCGCAGGCCAATCTGCACGTCGGGCGGCAGCTTGAGCAGGCGCAGGTAGTTGGTCACGGTCGAGCGGTTTTTGCCTACCCGGTCGCCCAACTCTTCCTGGCGCAGGTTGCACTCGCTCAGCAGGCGCTGGTAGCTGAGGGCAATTTCGATGGCATTCAGGTTTTCGCGCTGAATGTTCTCAATCAGGGCCATTTCCAGCATCTGCTGGTCGTCGGCCTTGCGGATGTAGGCCGGAATCGTCTCCAGACCTGCCAGCTTGGAGGCCTGCAAGCGGCGCTCGCCCGAAATGAGCTGGTAGGAATTGGTGCCAAGCTGGCGCAGCGTTACGGGCTGGATGATGCCTTGAATCTTAATGCTGTCGGCCAGTTCCTGCAGCGCTTGCTGGTCGAAATGGGTGCGGGGCTGGTAGGGGTTGGCCTCGATGTGCTCGACGGAAATAAAGCCCACCGAGTTGACGGGGTGCGACACCAGCCGGTCACTGGAGCCGGGCCGGTCGCCCTTTTTGTCGTAGCTGCCTTCAATCAGGGCGTTGAGGCCCCGGCCCAGCCCACCCTTGCGTTTTACTGCGGCGGCGGCAGCCAGGGCAGCTTGCAATTTCTCTTCGTTCTTCTCTAGAGCCATAATTCATCGGCCGGGCCCATAAAAGGCACGCGGCAACGGATGTCAAAATTACGGATTGTTGGGCGAAGGGCAAGCCGTTAAGTTTGGCGGAAACGCAGCTACGTCAGTTCAAGGCAATTTACTTCGCTTTCGGGCGCCAGTAGCGTGTAAATCAGCAGCAATTGGCTTTGCAGCAGGGCTACTACCTCCGCGCTGGGTAGGTTACCGGTTCTGAGCAGAAGAACTTTGGGCGGCGCGCCCCGCAATGAACTCAGGTCGAAAAAGTCTTCGTCTTGCGTCAGAATTACAAAATCGTTCTGACGAGCATAGTCCCAAATGTTGGTGTCGCGGCTGTTGGTTAAACCCAGCCGGCGCACCTGTTCCGTGCCTGGAAACTGCGCCTGCAAGGGTTTTACCAAGCGGTACGACAGGTTCTGGTCAATCAGCAGCTTCACCGGGCCACTAATCGGGTGTGGCGCTGGCGGTCGGCCGCAAAGCGCAGGCAGGCCCGAATCAACTCTTCATCCAGCTCCGGAAAATCTTCGATGATGTCGGCGTTACTCATGCCATTACCGAGCCAGCCCAGCACATCATCGACGCTGATGCGGGTGCCAATGATACATGCCCGCCCAAACCGGATTTCCGGGTCGATTCCAATTAGCGGGTGGGTGAGGGAGGTGTACATTTTGATGGATAATTAAATCCGCTCGTCCTCCGCCGTTTCCTCGGTGGCTTCCACGCTGTTCTTCTCCACGATTTCGCGGGCCAGGTTGAGGTAGCTAATGGAGCCTTTGCTCTCGGCGTCGTGCAGAATAACGGGGATGCCGAAGCTGGGCGACTCGCTCAGCTTCACGTTGCGGGGGATGATGGTATCGAAGGCCAGCTGCTGGAAGTGCATGCGAACTTCTTCCACCACCTGGTTGGATAGGCGCAGGCGCACGTCGTACATCGTGAGCAGGATGCCTTCGATTTCGAGGTCGGTGTTGAGGCGGCTCTGGATGATTTTGATGGTGTTCAAGAGCTTACCCAGGCCTTCGAGGGCGAAGTATTCGCACTGCACCGGGATGATGACCGAGTGTGCCGCCGTGAGGGCATTGACCGTAATGAGGCCCAGCGAGGGCGAGCAGTCGATGATGATGAAGTCGTACTCGGCGGCGAGGGGGCGCAGGGCCTCCTTCATTTTTTCCTCGCGGTTGGGCAGGTTTATCATCTCCACTTCGGCGCCCACCAAGTCGATGTGGGAGGGCATGAGGTCGAGGTGGGGCAGAATGTTGGTGGGCAGGATGATGTCCTGGGCGTTGATGCCGTCCACCATGCACTCGTAGATGCTGTTCTGGATGTCCTTGGGGTCGTAGCCGACGCCCGAGGTGGCGTTGGCCTGGGGGTCGGCGTCGACGAGCAGGGTCCGGTAGTCCAGGGCGGCCAGGGACGCCGCGAGGTTAATGGAAGTAGTGGTTTTGCCCACCCCGCCTTTCTGATTGGCTACCGCGATGATTTTTCCCATTGGATTTAGTTGTCAGTTGTCAGTTGTTCGTTGTCAGTTGCTGGTTGTTTGGCATTCAGGGTTAGTTCGCGGACTTTCTAAGCCTTGCGGACTAACAACTGACAACGAACAACCGACAACTAATAACTAATAACTTTTGCCGTAGCATTGCACAAAGATACATTCTTTCCCTGTTCGCATGGCCCCTTTTTTGGCTCGTTGGGCTGGCTGCTCGGCTAAACTGTTTGGATTTTCGGTGGGCGCGCTGGCGCTGGCTGGTTGCCACGACGCGGCCCGCTCGGCTGCCGACGAGCGCCGCGTATTCCGCTACAACCAGCCCGAGGCCCTGTCGTCGCTCGACCCCGCTTTTGCCCGCAACCAGGCCAATTCCTGGGCCGTGTCGCAGCTTTATAACGGGTTGATGGAGCTGGATTCGGCCCTGCTGCCGGTGCCGGCGCTGGCCCGGCGCTACAGCATTTCGCCCGATGGGCGCACCTACACCTTTGCGTTGCGCCAGAACGTTTTCTTTCATGATAATGAGGAGGTATTTCAGTCTTCGGATGCCGACACGAAAGCACTAATCGACCAGGAACTGAAAGACCATCCGGGCCGAAGTAGGGCCGATGTAGAAAAATATGGCACCGAAACTTCTCCCGTTGCCACGCGTCGGGTTGTCGCTCAGGATTTTGTTTACAGTTTCAAGCGCATCCTCGACCCAGCTACGGCCAGCTCCGGCGGCTGGATTTTCCGGGGCAAGGTGCTGGAGAAGCCTGATGGCAGCATCAGCGACACGGCTTTTGTGGCGGTGAATGATTCCACATTCCGCATTCACCTGAAGGAGCCGTTCATTCCGTTCCTGGGCATCCTCACCATGCCCTATGCCTACGTGGTGCCGCATGAGGCCGTAGAGAAATACGGCAAGGACTTCCGCGAGCACCCGGTGGGCACGGGGCCGTTTCGGTTCAAGCTCTGGGATGAGGGCAACGTGCTGCTCTACGAGCGCAACCCCAGCTACTGGCGGCGCGACGAGAAAGGCCGCGCCTTGCCTTACCTCGACGCCGTGGCGGTGAGCTTTTTGCCCGACCGCAAGACGGAGTTCCTGACTTTTATGCAGGGCAAGCTGGATTTCCTCTCCGGCATCCGGGCCGGCTCGCGCGACCTGATTATGCACCCGGACGGCACTATTCGGGCTGATTTTGAAGGCAAGTTTACGGTGCAGAAAGCGCCATATCTGAACACCGAGTATCTGGGCATTCAGCTTGATTCGGCCAATTTGATTGGTGAGCAGGCCGTACAAGGCCGGGCCCTGCGCGACAAGCGCGTGCGCCAAGCCCTCAACTATGCCCTAAACAAACCCGAGATGCTGACCTACCTGCTCAACCGCGTGGGTCATCCCGGCACGTCGGGCTTCGTGCCCACGGCGCTGCCGTCATTTTCTGAAAAGGAAGTGCCCGGCTACAGCTACCAGCCGCAAAAGGCGCGCCAGCTGCTGCGCGCCGCTGGCTACGTCCCGCAGCGGCCGCTGAAGCTGCGCCTCAGCACGGTGCTGGAACGCAAGGAGATAGGCGAGTACCTGCAAAAGCAGTGGGCCGACGTAGGCGTGCAGGTGCAGATTGATATCAACCAATCGGCCGCGCAGCAGGATTTGGTGGACAACGGCCGGGTGGCCTTTTTCGCCAAAAGCTGGCTGGGCGACTACCCCGACGCCGAAAATTACCTGGCCCTGTTCTACAGCCCCAACTTCAGCCCCGCCGGCCCCGACAAAACCCACTTCAAAAACGCCGCCTACGACAAACTCTACGACGAAGCCCGCCGCACCCAGGATGTGGCCCGGCGCACGGCCCTTTACCAGGCTATGGACCGAATTGTGGTGGAAGAGTCGCCCGTTATCAGCCTGTATTACGATGAAGTGGTGCGCCTCACGCAGAATAACGTACGCGGCCTAACACCGAACCCCATGAACCAGCTGCTGCTGGAGCGGGTACGCAAAGAGTAGGCGTAAAGGAAAGCGAATATGCCCCTGAGCCCTATCCAATTCACCAACCTTGTTAACCAATGATGCCCAAGACCCAAGTGGTTTCCTTGTTGCTAGTAGGGCTGATGTGGGCTGGCGCGGCGCATGGTCAGGCCCTTCGACCTGCTACGGAGCCAGCCCCGTTGGTAATCGGCCAAACGTTCACCATTGAGTCGAAGGTGCTGAGCGAAACCCGGCGCATCAACGTGTACCTACCGCCGGGCTACGCCGATTCGGCGAAGCTGCGGCTGCCGGTGCTGTATATGCCCGATGGCGGCATGCAGGAGGACTTTCTGCACGTCGCGGGCCTGGTGCAGGTATCGGTCGGCAATGGTACGATGAGGCCATTTATCCTGGTCGGCATCGAAAACACGGCGCGGCGGCGCGACCTGACCGGCCCCACCACCAATGCGGAGGACCGGAAAATTGCGCCCAAAGTGGGCGGCTCAGCGGCATTCCGGCAATTCATTCGGCAGGAACTCATGCCCCTTATCCGGCAGCGCTACCGCACCACGGCCGAGACGGCCATAGTGGGCGAGTCGTTGGCGGGCTTGTTCGTAGTCGAAACGCTGCTCCTCGAACCGGATATGTTCAATACCTACATTGCCTTCGACCCCAGCCTGTGGTGGAACAATGGCCAGCTAGCCAAAGAAGCGGGCACTCGGTTGCGGGCAGCCGGCCGGCCGGCCGTGACGGTGTACCTGGCCACCAGCATCCATGGCGACAGCACGGCTACGCGCCAAATGGTGAAATCTGCCGGAACGCGGGCCGGAGCATGGCACTACGAGCCTATGCCGCAGGAAACACACGCCACCATTTACCATCCGGCGGCTCTGAAAGCGTTTCGCGCGGTGTTTAAGCCCCGCTAGTACCTGCGGTTTTGTAACGACAAATAGGTCGGTGCCGGTAGCACGGCATTATTTATCGGAGGTGATGGTGATTTGGGCGAGCGAGTCGAACTGATTGCCGAGGGCGGCAAAGAAGTCGCGCACGCTATCGGGGGCGCGGCCTTCCACTACCACCGTTTTCATCTCACCCGAGGGCTGGCGAATGGCAATAATGGTGCTGGGCAGGTCCTTGGCACCGCTCAGGTATTTATTCTCGAACTGGTCGAAATGCGCTTCCTGTGCCTGGCGCAGAATATTGGTCAGGGTGGCGAGGGGCATCTTCAGCTCGCGCTGGCCCATCATGGGCACGGCGCGACTGCCGTTGTATTCCACGCGCCCGTCAGCATACACCTTCATCGCGTAGCCGGGGCAGGTGCCGAAGCAGGGCGTGCGCTCAAAGGTGAGTACCGGGCCGGCTTCCTTGCGGGGGGATGAGGCACTGGCCGTTTGTTGCGGGTGCGCCTTGTGTGTGCAAGCCGGCAACAACAGGCTACCAACGGCCAGAAACAGGAGGATGACGAAACGGTGCATAACGAGGAGGACTTAAGCCGTGAATGTAGGCAAACAAAAACCCGGCAGTACGAAAACCGTGCCTATGGTTTCGTGCTGCCGGGTTTGGCGTGGTGCAAACGCGCCATGGCGCGTTCTTACGCAATTACGACTTGCGCTTGGCCTGCGCCTCGCGTTCCTGCGCGGCCTTCATGGCTTCGGCAATGCGGCCTTGCAGGCCGCCGGGCTTCTTGTCCTTGTTCTTGATTTTGTTGGCGTCGAGCTGGGCGCGGATTTTCGTGTCGTCCACGAAGCTCTTCGTGATGGCCTGCTGGGCGAAGGTGATGACGTTGGAAACGAAGTAGTACCAGGTGAGGCCGGCCGCGAAGCTGTTCAATACAAACAGGAAGATGATGGGCATCAGGTAGCTATAGGTCTTCATCGGGCCCTGCATGGCCGTGTTGGTCTGGTTGCTCTGCCAGGTCATGAGCAGGGTGGAGGCCGTCATCATCAGGGTGAAAAGCGAAACGTGGTCGCCGTACCATTTCACGTAGAACGGCAGCTTGATAAACACGTCGTAGCTGCTCAAGTCCTTGGCCCACAGAAAGCTTTGCTGGCGCAGCTCGATGGCGTTCGGGAAGAATTGGAACATGGCGAACAGAATCGGCAGCGTGAGCAGCGTGGGCACGCAGCCGCTCAGGGGCGACACGCCGAAGGTCTGGTAGAGCTTCATCGTTTCCTGCTGCACCTTGGTCTGGTCGTCGCCGTACTTGGCCTTCAGCTCGTCAATTTCGGGCTTCAGCACTTTCATGCGGGCCTGGCTCTCGTAGGTTTTGTAGGTGAGCGGCCAGGTTACGAGCTTGATTAACAGCACCAACAGGGCGATGATAATGCCATAGGAAGAAATGAAACCTTCCAGGAAATGAAACACCGGCAGCACCACGAAGCGGTTCACCCAGCGGAACAAGCCCCAGCCCAGGTACACGTTGCGGTCGAACTCAGGCGCCACGTTTTTCAGCAGGTTGAAGGCATTCGGACCGAAGAAGAAACGGTATTGGCCCCGGCCCTGCTCCACCTCCGCCACCGGAATGGTCAGCGTTGAGCTCAGAGTTTTGATGGTGGCCGAATCGGCCAGGTTCACATTGGCATTGAACGCGCCACCCGCGAAGGGTTGCTGGTCGGCAATGAGGCCGGCCACGAAGAAATCGTGCTTGTGGGCCGCCCACTTCACGGGGCCGGCGGCTTTGTATTCCTCGGGCTTCTCGCTGGCTTCGGCCAGGGCGCCCTGGTCGCCGGCAGCCAGGTAGTGGTTGATGGTGGTGTGGTTGCGGTTCTGCTTCAGGTCCTGCTCGGTCTGGCGCACCTCATCCACGAAGGTGAAGGTGAGCGGCTCCTGGGCCACGGTGCGCTCCAGGCCATTCAGGCGCAGGTCGTACTTCAACTCGAAGCTATTGGCGGGCAGGGTGTAGGTCTGCACGATGCTGCCGCCGGCCACGGGCGCGGTGAAGGTGAGCACCGAAGCGCCATCGGTGGCGTTGGATGCCACCGACTGAAAATTCAAATCCGAAAACTTAACCGTTTTGCCATCCACAGTCCGGAATTTGGTGTCCATCCGGGCGCTTTTGGCATCGAACAGGTCCATCGGCTTGCCGAAGAAGGTCTTGTACTTGCGCAAGCGCACAGCCGTGATGCGCCCGCCGCGGCTGGAGAATGCCACGCGGAGGTTGTCATTCACCAGGCTGTCGTTTTTCACGATGCCGGCCGTGGTATCAAGAGCGGTTTCCGGCGCGAGGGCCGTGGCAGGGATGGCGGGCGCTTTGGCGGCGGCAGTGGTGGCGGGCGGGGTTTTGCCAGCCGCTTTTTCATCCGTTTTCTTCGGGCTGAAGAAGAACAGGTACACGAGGAGCAAGGCCGAAATGAGGAAAAGGCCGGTTGCTTGATTTCTATCCATTAGGTATTAAAGGTTGCGAAGGGGCAAAGGTACGGCGCGACGCTGCGCTTAATGAGGAATGAAGAGGAAGGAATGAACGAACGTCATGCTGAGCGCAGTCGAAGCATCTCGCGCGCTCAAGTAATCTAATCGCAAGAAGAGAATTACTATTACACGCGAGATGCTTCGGCTGCGCTCAGCATGACGTTCTTTTGTTATGTCTCAAGCTGCAGGCGTCCTACCCTTTGCGGTGCTGAATGGCCGCCCGCACGAAGCGCACGAAGAGCGGATGCGGCTGCTCGACGGTGCTTTTCAGCTCGGGGTGGAACTGCCCGGCCACGAACCACGGATGCGTAGGCAACTCAATTACCTCCACGAGGCCGGTTTCGGGGTTGGTGCCGGTGGCTTGCAGGCCGGCGTCCTCGAACTGGGCCAGGTATTGGTTGTTGAACTCGTAGCGGTGGCGGTGGCGCTCACTGATGTGGTTGCGGGCGTAGGCTTTGGCGGCTTTCGAGCCCCGGCGCAAGTCGCAGGCGTAGGCGCCGAGGCGCATGGTGCCGCCTTTCAGAGTCACGTTTTTCTGTTCTTCCATCATGGCCACCACGGGGTTGGGCGTGAGGGCATCCATCTCGGTTGAGTTGGCGTCGAGCAGGCCGAGGACGTTGCGGGCGTATTCTACCACCGCTACCTGCATACCTAGGCAGATGCCGAAGAACGGAATGTTGTGCTCCCGCACGTATTTCACCGTAGTCACTTTGCCCTCAAAACCCCGCTCGCCGAAGCCGGGCGCCACCAGCACGCCGTCGCAGCCGTGCAGCAGGGCCGCGATGTTTTCATGGGTGATATTATCGGACTGGATGCTGCGCACCGTCACCTTGCACTCGTTCTGGGCGCCGGCGTGCACAAAGGCTTCGTTGATGGATTTGTAGGCGTCGGGCAGCTCCACGTATTTGCCCACAAGGGCAATGGTCACTTCCTCGGTTGGGTTTTTCAGCTTGCCAAGGAAGTCTTTCCAGGCTTCCAAATCGGGCTGCTGAGTGCCGCCGGTCAGCTTCAGGCGCTTAATCACCCGCTCGTCCAAGCCCTCTTTGCGCATGAGCAGCGGGACCGAGTAGATGCTGTCGGCATCGAGGCTTTCGATGACCGAGTTGATTTTGACGTTGCAGAACAGCGCGATTTTGCGGCGCATCTCCATCGGAATGGGGTACTCGGAGCGGCACACGAGGATGTCGGGCTGCAGGCCGGCCTCGCGCAAGTCGCGCACCGAGTGCTGGGTGGGCTTGGTTTTGAGCTCGCCGGCCGCTTTCAGATAAGGCAGCAGCGTGAGGTGAATCACTAGCGAATCGTACTCGGGCAGCTCCCAGCGGAGTTGGCGCACGGCCTCCACGAAGGGCAGACTTTCAATGTCGCCGATGCAGCCGCCGATTTCGGTGATGACCACGTCGAACTGGCCGTTCTGGCCCAGCAGCAGCATGCGCCGCTTGATTTCGTCGGTGATGTGGGGCACCACCTGCACGGTTTTGCCGAGGAAGGCACCTTCGCGCTCGCGGCGGATGACGTGGTCGTAAATCCGACCGGTGGTGACGTTGTTGGCCTGCGAAGTCGGGGTGTTCAGGAACCGCTCGTAGTGGCCGAGGTCGAGGTCGGTTTCGGCCCCGTCGTCGGTCACGTAGCACTCGCCGTGCTCGTACGGGTTCAGCGTACCGGGGTCGATGTTGATGTAGGGGTCGAACTTCTGGATGGTGACTCGGAAGCCGCGGGCCTGCAAAAGCTTGGCCAGCGAGGCGGAAACAATTCCTTTGCCGAGTGAAGAAGTGACGCCGCCGGTAACGAAAATGAATTTCGCAGCCGACGCGGAGGGGGAGGGGTTGGAGCGTTCGGGCATGACGGGAGTCAAAAGTACGGCTTCCGGAGTTGGGATTGGGAAAAATCTGCGGGTTGCGGGAAAGTGACGCGCCAAAAACTGGGATTGTGCAGGAGCGGGTCAGTCAAACAAAAAGCGCTATTCCCCAGAAAAAACTTTGCAAATCGAGCCGTCTGGTATAGCAATCGATTGCGGAAACTCGTACATTTATTTATGATACATCTCATCAAGCACCTCGCCCAAGTCTGGGACCTGAGCCCGGCACATTACTGGCACCTGCGCATGCTCAGCTCCTTGCTATTAACTCCGTTGCTCGGAGTGCTCTACATCGTGTTTTTTGACCGGCCCAAGCGCCCGACAACAGGCCGGCAGCTGTGGCACAGGTAGGCAGGTGCTTGGCGAGCGGGGTGAAGTATTGAGTCACATCAGGACCAACCTTTAGCCCGTCATGCCGAGCGTACTTTGGTGAGCATTTCGTGGGCACACGACGCCTGGCGTTTCTTTGGGTTGTTCAACCCAACCCGGCCCCATGCTGCACGAAACCCTTCTGCTCATTCTCGGTCTGCTTTTCGCGGTGTTTCTGCTGGTGATGCTGGGGCAGAAGCTCGGCATTTCCTACCCCATTTTCCTGGTGCTGGGTGGATTGGGGCTGAGCTTCGTGCCCGGCTTGCCGCGGGTGGCCATCGCGCCCGACCTCATTTTTCTGATTTTTCTGCCGCCGCTGCTCTACGAAGCGGCCTGGACTACCTCCTGGAACGACTTCTGGCGCTGGCGGCGGGCCATTGGGCTGCTCGCGTTTGGGCTGGTGGCCTTCACCTCGCTCATTGTGGCCTACGTGGCGCGGGCCATTATTCCGGGGTTCACACTGGGGCTGGGTTTTTTGCTGGGCGGCATCATTTCGCCGCCCGATGCGGTGGCGGCCACGTCGGTGCTGCGTGGCATTAAGGTGCCCCGGCGGGTGACAGCCATTCTGGAGGGCGAGAGTTTGATTAACGACGCCAGCAGCCTCATTGTGTTTCGGTTTGCACTGCTGGCGGTGCTTTCGGGTACGTTTGTGTGGCAGGAGGCGGCCACCAGTTTTCTGCTCACCAGCGGCATGGGGTTGGCGGTGGGGCTGGGCGTGGCCTACGGGTTTTTTCTCATTCACAAGTACCTGCCCGCCACGCCCAGCATCAACACGGTACTCACCTTTATGGCGCCCTACGTGATGTATTTGCTGGCCGAGGAATTCCACTTCTCGGGCGTGCTGGCGGTGGTGAGCGGCGGGCTGCTGCTCTCGCACCTTTCGCACCGGGTGTTCGATGCCAACACGCGCCTGCAGGCCAACAGCGTGTGGGCCAGCGTGAGCTTCGTGCTCAATGGGCTGGTGTTCATTCTCATTGGCTTGCAACTGCCCATTGCGGTGGAGGGGCTGGGCAATTATTCGCTACAACAGGCCATTGCCTACGGTTTGCTGATGAGCGGGCTGGTCATCGTCATTCGGCTGTTGTGGATGTACCCTTCGGCCTTCATTCCGCGCTATTTGAGCAAAAGTGTGCGAAACAGCGAGCCCAGCCCCGGCTGGCAGGGCACGCTGGTGCTGGGCTGGGCCGGTATGCGCGGCGTGGTGTCGTTGGCCTCGGCGCTATCGGTGCCGCTGCTAGTGGCCGATGGGCAAGCTTTCCCCCAGCGCAACCTGATTCTGTTCATCACCTTCGTGGTCATTCTGGTCACGCTGGTGCTCCAGGGCCTCACCCTTCCGGCCATCATCCGCTTCACCAAACTGGCCGAGCGCGACGACCGCACTCCCCTCGAAGAGCAGGAGGCCGGCGTGCGCCTGCACCTGCGCACCGCTGCCGTAAAGCACCTCCAGCGTCACTACCCCGCCGAGTTGGAGGCCAACGAACTCATTGCCCGCCTGCAGCAGCGCATGCAAACCGAAGTCAACCTCACCACCCGCACCCTCAATTCGCTGGAGGCCGATGAATCGGGCCGCGACGCCCTACGCCAGTACCACCGCGTGCTGCTCGACGTGCTGAACGTGCAGCGCGAGACGCTGGCCCACCTGCGCCACCACGACGCATTTGATGATGAGGTGCTGCGCCAGCAAGAAGCGCAGCTCGATTTGGATGAGGCTAAAGTAAAGCACATTGAGCGGTAGGGGCGGCCGGCCGCAAAATAAGGAACGTCATGCAGAGCGCAGCGAAGCATCTTTACCTCGATACTAACTCCTATCGATTGGATTACTCTTGGAAGCTGTTTAGAAAGTCAAAATCGTTGTCATCCTGAGCGCAGCGAAGGACCTTATCACGTCAGAATAGGCGTTGTTCTGACGTGATAAGGTCCTTCGCTGCGCTCAGGATGACAGACGTGTAGGCAAATCAGACTTTCTAAACAGCTTCTTGAGGTAAAGATGCTTCGCTGCGCTCTGCATGACGGATTATTATCAGCAGGGTAGGCAAAAAAAATATTTTTTCACCCCACCGCTTGCGCTGTTTCAAACCGCCGCTATATTTGCAGCGCGCTCCCTAATCGGAGCACTTATCAAGAAAGGCGGAGGGACAGGCCCTGCGATGCCTTAGCAACCAGTAGCAATACCAGGTGCTAAATCCTGTTCTAAGACGGCTTCGGTCGGCTTGGGAGAAGATAAGTCTACAAGATGCTTTCCCGTCTGCAGCGGTGGTGCTCTTCTGACTTGTCGGAAGGGCTTTTTTTATGCCTTTTCGGTAAGAAATCTTGCTAAGTGCTTCGGTAACCGGGTGCGTTTTCGTCTCAACCACAAAAACGCAAATACCTCATGCAAGCTTCCACCCGCCTCATTCAGTCCTTCCCCATCGACGAGCTAACCGGTGCCCTCTCGGTGCCGATTTACCAGACCTGTACATTTGTGCAGGAGTCGCCGGGCGTGCACAAGGGCTTCGACTACTCCCGCACCGCCAACCCCACCCGCAGCGCCCTCGAAGAGCTGCTGGCCGGCCTCGAACACGGCCATTCGGCCTACGCCTTCGCCAGCGGCATGGCTGCCATCGATGCCGTGCTGAAGCTGCTCTCGACCGGCGACCAGATTGTGGCCATCGATGACATCTACGGCGGGGCCTTCCGTCTGTTTGAGCACGTGTACCGCCGTTTCGGCATCGACATCGTGTATTGCGACACCGCCGACCTGGCCCAGGTGCAGGCCGCCATCACCGAGCGCACCAAGCTGGTGTGGCTGGAAACGCCGTCGAACCCCACGCTCAAAATCTCGGACATTGCCGCGCTGGCCGAACTGGCCCACGCCGCCGGCGCCTGGCTGTGCGTCGATAACACGTTTGCCTCGCCTGTGCTGCAGCAGCCCATTTTGCTGGGTGCCGACCTGGTGGTACACAGCGCCACGAAGTACCTGGGCGGCCATTCCGATTTGATTGCCGGCGCCGTGGTGGCCGCTACCGAAGAGCTGGGCAAGCAAATCCAGTTCATCCAAAACGCCTCGGGTGCTATTCTGGGGCCGTTCGATTCGTTCCTGGTGATTCGGGGGCTGGAAACGCTGCACTTGCGCATTGCCCAGCACTGCAGCGCCGCGCTGAAGGTGGCCAAGTTCCTGCAAACACGGCCCGAAATCAGCGCCGTGTATTACCCCGGTCTGGAATCGCACCCCAACCATGCCATTGCCCAGAAGCAGCAGCCGGATGGCTTTGGCGGCATCATTGCCCTGGTGCTGAACGAGGACACGATAGAAGCCGCTACCCAACTCGCTACCCGCCTGAAGTACTTCAAACTGGCCGTGAGCCTGGGCGGCGGCAAGAGCCTCGTGTGCCACTCCGCATCGATGACGCACACGGCCATTCCGGCCGAAGTGCGCCGTGCTGCCGGCTTTGCCGATAGTTTGTTGCGGCTTTCCATTGGCCTGGAAGCGGCCGATGACTTAATTGCCGATTTGGCGCAGGCACTGGACAGCCTGCATGTGCAAGCTGGGAAAACGGCCATTCTGGAAACGGAAGCGGTGCTGGCGTAGCGGTGTTCACCTCACCCCCGGCCCCTCTCCTGCGGAGAGGGGAGCCGGACGATTCAAACGGTTGCGCCGCCGTGGCTCCCCTCTCCGCGGGAGAGGGGCCGGGGGTGAGGTTAAACGGCCGGACAATTACACCAGCTTACGCAGCGCCTCGCGGCTGAAGCCGACCATTTCATCCAGGCGGCCCTGCTGAATTTTCTCTACCCAATCCGGGTCCACGATGAGCTGGCGGCCCACGGCCACGAGGTCAAACTCGTTGCGGTCGAGCCGGCGCAGCAGCTCCTCGATGCCCTGCGGCTCGGAAGCTTCGCCCGCGAAACCGGCCAGGAACTCGCCCGACAAACCCACCGAGCCCACGGTGATGGTGGTTTTGCCGGTGAGCTTTTTCACCCAGCCCGCAAAGTTCAGGTCCGAGCCTTCGCTTTCAAACTCGGGCTCCCAGAAACGGCGCTGCGAGCAGTGGAAAATGTCGACGCCGGCCTCGGCCAGGGGCTGGAGCCATGCTTCCATTTCCTGCGGCGTGCGGGCCAGCCGGGCGGCGTAGTCCTGCTGCTTCCATTGCGAGAGGCGCAGGCTGATGGCGAAGTCCTCGCCCACGGCCCGGCGCACTTCGCGCACCAGCTCCACGGCCAGGCGACTGCGCTGGGGGAGGTCGTCGCCGCCGTAGGCATCGGTGCGCTGGTTCAGGCCGGCCCAGAAAAACTGGTCGATGAGGTAGCCGTGGGCGCCGTGCAGCTCCATGCAATCGAAGCCCAGACGCTTGGTGTCGGCGGCGGCGCGGGCGAAGGCGGCGATGGTGTCGGTGATGTCGTTTTCACTCATGGCCTTGCCGGCAGGATGGCCGGGCTTGAGGAGGCCGGAGGGACCTTCGAAATTTTCCGACGGTTTCCAGCCGGAGCGGTGTTCGGCCATCACGCCCATGTGCCAGAGCTGCGGGCCCATCTGCCCCCCGGCGGCATGCACTTCGTCGATGACGTGCTGCCAGCCGGCCAGGGCGGCTTCGCCGTAGAAATGCGGGATGTTGGGGTCGTTGGACGAGGCGGGGCGTTCCACCACGGTGCCTTCGGAAAGAATGAGGCCGACCTGGCCTTTGGCCCGGCGGCGGTAGTAGGCGGCCACGTCGGCGCCCGGCACGCCGTTGGGCGAGAAGGAGCGGGTCATGGGCGCCATGACAATGCGGTTTTTGAGTTGCAGCGATTTTAGCGCGAAGGGCGCAAACAAGGCGTTGGTGGACATAGAGCGGATTTCAGGATAGTTTACGGATTTGGACGTACCTTCTGCCGATGAAAGCTTATTCGTTTGATTTGCGCGA
>NZ_JAERQF010000047.1 GCF_016734815.1 Hymenobacter rubidus | reverse complement strand
TCCGTGTCGGTGAGAGAAACATTCATGCGGCAAGATTAACCAACTACTTTCGTTTTTCACTTCGCGAAAGGTTTAAATCCTTTCCGTTCCGATAGGGTCTTATATATTTTTCTAATCCATCAACAATACCCAAACCCAATGAAGATGCTACCTCAGGTTCGATTATGAAGCCTGTGCCGAAAGGCATTACCCCTCTGTTACTCAGGTCTTCATTCGCTTTTAGCGGTTTAGCAGAGTCTAATGCTGCTCCTATAGTTAAGTCAGAAAGAATCTGACCTTGCTGCTCCTCGAAAGTCACTTCGGCAGCGTCTTCGCCTTCTGCTACGGATTCCATTTTCAGGTTCCAGAGCTGGCCGGGCGCGGCGACGGTTGGGGTGCGTTCGGCCACCGTCATGGCGATGCGCACGGCGGCCCCTTCGGCGGCATCGACCCAGGGGTGGTCGGGAATGGCGAAGGTGAGGGTGAGCGGGGGCGTGTCGCCTTCCAGGAAGGGCTGCATCACGCGGCGGTTGAAGGTTTGCTTGAGGCTATTGGTGGTGATGAAGCCGAACCGCTCGGCGGGGCCGCGCTGCACGGCGGCGGCGGCGTTGTACCACCAGTACATCACCAAGTCGGCGGAGTCGGGCACGCGGCCTTTGTAGGCTTTGCGCAGGGCCTCGGTGTAGCCGTCGCCGAGGGCGTCGCGCATGCGGGCCGGCCCCACAAACGGCGGGTTGCCCACGATGAAATCGGCTTCGGGCCACTCGGCGGGCCGGGGGTTGGGGTAGTCGAGTACGGGCGTGCGGGCGGTTTCGTCGGGCACGGGCTGACCGGTGGCGGGGTGCGGGCGGGTGGTGCCGTCCCAGCGGGTCACGGGTTGGCCGTGGGCGTCGAGGCGGGGCGTGGGCGCGTCGTGGCGCAGGGCGGCGTCCTGCTGGCGGATGTTCTGGTACTCGTCGAGCAGGGGCTCGGCCAGCTGGGTGATGCCGTGGGTGCGCAGGTGCCACTGCAGGTAGCCGATGCGCAGCACCACGTCGGCAATGGCGGCGGCGCGCGGGTTCAGCTCCAGGCCCAGCAGCTGGCGCGGGCTCACGGTGGTGCCCCCGCCGAGGTCGAGCAGGCCGGTTTGGCCGAAGGCGTTGATGGCGGCCAGCACCTCGCCCTCCAGGCGCTTGAGGTGCTCGAGCGTGACGTAGAGGAAGTTGCCGGAGCCGCAGGCGGGGTCGAGGATGCGCAGCGAGGTGAGGCGGGTGAGGAAGCGCACCAGCTCCTGGCGGGCGTCCTTGGGCTGGCCTTCGTCGAGGCGGCGGGCGCTGGCGGCCTGGGCGGCCGTCCATTCGCGGCGCAGGGGTTCGAGCACGGTGGGCAGCACCAGGCGCTCCACGTAGCGGCGCGGGGTGTAGTGGGCGCCCAGGCTGTGGCGCTCGCGGGGGTCGAGGGCGCGCTCGAGCAGGGTGCCGAAGATGGCGGGCTCCACCTCGGTCCAGTCGGCTTCGGCGGCTTTGAGCAGCAGGGCCATCTGGTCGGGGGTGAGGGGCAGGGCGGTGGCGTCGTGGAAGAGCTTGCCGTTGAAGCGCCGCAGGCGGGCCTTGAGGTCGGGCGAGAATCCTCCAGTGTCCATGGTGGCCCACAGGCCGCGCAGGGCATCGGGCAGAAACTCGCGCAGCTCGGGCGTGGAGTAGGTGCGCAGCATGCCCGTGAAGCTGGTTTTGGGAATGAGCCCCACGTCTTCCGAGAACATCGTGAACAGGCAGCGCATCAGGAACTGGGCCACCACCTCGGGCGCGTGCCCGGCCCGCTCCAGCTGGGCACTCACGCCGGCTAGGTAGCCGGCCAGCTCCCGCGTGACGCGGGCGGCGCGGCGGCTGGGGTCCAGCTCGCGGGGCGCCTCCCACACCTGGCGCAGCAGGGCGCGGGTGCCCTCGTCGGCCAGCGCCGCCAGCGGCAGCCGGAACCGGGCCTGGTCGGGGAAGGGCACGAAGGAATCGCCGACGCCGGCGAAGTTCGAGTACACGTCGATGCAGTAGCCCACGTCCACCACCAGCACAAACAGGGGCCGGGGCTCCTCGGGCGGCAGGGCGCGCACGTAGCCCAGGGCCTGCTGGCGGGCGGCCTGCATCATCTGCTCCCATTTTACCGTGCCACGGGTGGCGTGGCCGTAGCGGCGCTTTTCGGGGCTAAGGCCCAGCTCGGCGCGGTCCGATTTCTCGGCCCGCTGCTGAGCATCGGGCGAGTCGGTGCCCTGCTTGGTTTCCAGAATGAAGCAGCCGCGCTTGTAGAGGTCGATGCGGCCGGTGCTCTTCTTGGGCCCGTCTTGGAAGGTGACGGCGCGCTCCAGCACGTACTGGTCTTGGGCGGGCTGGTCGGTGGTGGGGTCCGGCTTCGGCACGCCGAGCAGGTCGCAGAGGTCTTGCAGAAAGAGGCCGTAGTTGGCGCGCTCGGCGCCGCCGGAGTTGCGCCAGCGGGCGGCGAAGTCGGGGTAGGTCATGGGGGCGGTAGAAATGGGGGTGGGAAGATAGGGCGCAGACGGGTAGGGCGGGCTTAAAAGAACGGTCATGCAGAGCGCAGCGAAGCATCTCGCGTGCAGTCACTAATTAAAAAGTTAGTAGCGGCACGCGAGATGCTTCGCTGCGCTCTGTATGACGGGCTGTGGCAGTTCATAACGCGCTGTAATGGTCTATGGAGGAATAGAATGGTTCAGGAAGGCCAGAACATAAAATTGCTGGGTTACCTCCGCCCCACTCCCGGTATATACAGACACAGGCGGCGCTGCCTGTGTTTTGCTTTCCCGGGCCGGACCTTTTTATGGTCGGCCAAGCCGATAGTGCTGCCGCTGGATTTTCGTCGCGAAGAAAACCCGGCCCCAGCCCGCCTTCTGCAAAGTCGCGACTTGCGGTGGGGCGAGTAGCTTGGACAGCCCGCCGGAGGCCGCTTTCCATCCCCACTATTTTTCTTTTGTCATGAAGCTAAACTGCTTGCGCCCCCTGTGGGGGCTGCTGGTGGGCGCGTGGCTGTTGCCCGCCTGCCAGCAATATTCGACCGAAAAAATGGAGGCAGTGACCGTCGCGGAAGTGGCGGCCGATACGCCGGAGCCCACCGACCCGAAAACGGCCGACACCACCCGGGAAAACCGCGAGAACTACGCCGTAGTGCACGAAAACCCGTTTCTGGCCGCCGAGCGCAACCCGCTCAGCACCTTCGCTATCGACGTGGACCGCGCCTCTTATGCCAATGTGCGCCGCTTCCTCACCCAGGAACGGCAGTTGCCCCCGCCCGACGCCGTGCGGCTGGAGGAGCTGGTGAACTACTTCCCCTATCGATACCCGCAGCCGCGCACCGGTCCGGCTTCGCTCAATGCCGAAGTGGCCGCCTGCCCCTGGAACCCGGCCCACCAGCTCGTTTTAGTGGGCGTGCAAGGCAAGCAGGTCGCCACCTCAACCCTGCCGCCGGCCAATTTGGTGTTTCTGCTCGACGTGTCGGGTTCGATGAACGACCCGCAGAAGCTGCCGCTGCTGAAGGAGTCGTTGCGTTTGCTGGTGCGCGAGGCGCTGCGGCCCCAGGATTACGTGTCCATCGTGGTGTATGCCGGGGCGGCCGGCGTGGTGCTGCCGCCCACCTCGGGCGCCGACCGCGAAACCATTCTGCGCGCCCTCGACGGAGTGGAGGCCGGCGGCTCCACGGCCGGCGGCGAAGGCCTGCGCCTGGCTTACCAATTGGCGCAGCAGCACCAGCAGCCCGGCGGCAATAACCGCATTATTCTGGCCACTGACGGCGATTTTAACGTGGGCGAGCAGAGCGACGCCGACATGGAACGGCTCATTACCCAAGAACGGGAATCGGGCGTATTTCTCTCGGTGCTCGGCTTTGGCGAAGGCAATTTGCAGGACAGCAAAATGGAGCTGCTGGCCGATAAAGGCAACGGCAACTACGCCTACATCGACCAGCTGAACGAGGCCCGGCGGGTGCTGGTGCAGGAGTACGGCGGCACCCTGTTTACCTTGGCCAAAGACGTGAAAGTGCAGGTCGAGTTCAACCCGGCTTTGGTGCGCGAGTACCGCTTGCTGGGCTACGAAAACCGCCTGCTGGCCGCCGAAGACTTCAACGACGACCGCAAAGACGCCGGTGAGCTGGGTGCCGGTCAGCAGGTCACGGCCCTCTACGAGGTGGTGCCGGTGGGCGCGCCTGCCACCAACGGCGTTTCCATCGACCCCCTGAAATACCAGAAACTGGCCGCCAGCCGCCCCGCCACGGGTTCGGAGCTGCTCACCGTGAAGCTGCGCTACCAGGAGCCGCAGGGCAGCCCCAGCCAGCTGCTCGCGCTGCCCGTGCGCAATGTCCGGCTCGACGAGCCCATTGCCCAAGCTTCGGACAACCTGCGGTGGGCGGCCGCCGTGGCCCAGTTTGGCCTGCTGTTGCGCAATTCGCGCTACGCCGGCTCGGCCACCTGGGCCAGCACTGCCGATTTGGCTCGCAACACCGAAGCACCGGATGCCGACGGCTCCCGCAGCGAATTCCGGGAGTTGGTGCGGCAGGCCGCTGCGTTGGGCGGGCGGAACTAAAGAGGAGCCGCCAGTTTGAGTGAGTGAGAAGTTTTTTTGCCGGCACTCGCAGGCCAGCTGCCGGCTGATTAGGCCCTGTCCTTCAGCGGTGCTGGGCGTATTCGCGGCGCTCAGCTTGACGGGTTGGATTGAACGGTTCAGGAAAGAATGATGCGCCAGGCAATCCAGTCGCTTCCCTGGTGGCGTAGGTGGGTCATCATCCAAAACATCTAACCATTTCTCTATACCGATGAAAAAGACCCTGTTTTCGCTCGCCTTCGTTGCCCTGTTTAGCGCTGCTGCTACCACCACCGTTTCGGCTCAGGCCACCAAGACCGTCATGGTAGGCGGCGCCCCCATGTACCCCACGAAAAACATCGTGGAAAACGCCGTTAACTCGAAAGACCACACCACGCTGGTAGCCGCCGTAAAAGCTGCGGGCCTGGTAGAGACGCTGCAAAGCGCCGGCCCTTTTACCGTATTTGCTCCCACCAACGAAGCTTTCAACAAGCTGCCCGCTGGCACGGTTGAAACCCTGGTGAAGCCCGAGAACAAGGCCACGCTCACCAAAATCCTGACCTACCACGTGGTGTCGGGCCGCATGACGTCGGCTGACTTGGCCAAAGCCATCAAAGCCGGTAAGGGCAGCGCTACGCTCAAAACCGTACAGGGCGGCACCCTCACGGCTATGATGAAAGGCAAAGCCATTGAGCTGAAAGACGAGAAAGGCGGCGTTTCGACCGTCACCATTGCCGACGTGCTGCAAAGCAACGGCGTGATTCACGTCGTGAATACCGTGCTGATGCCCAAGTAGTCTTTTCTGAGCTACTGATAACAACTGCGGCAACCGCCGTCGGCTCCGGCCGGCGGCGGTTGTTTGTTTTGAAGGCAGAGAAAAGCAGAAGTAACCATGTTTGGTTGCCCGTCCTGCTGAGCGGAGTCGAAGCATCTCTACCGCTTCGTTGCTTCGATTGAATTCGTATTGAGGTAGAGATGCTTCGACAAGCTCAGCAGGCCGGGCAACCAAACATGGTTACTTCTGCACGTGTACTGAAAGGCAGAGAAACACAAGCCTCATCACTCTCATGTCGTCAGTGGCAAGCTTCCTGGGCGGTGCGGGCGTATTCATAGCCCAGGTCCACGGCGCGGCGATAAAACTCGCAGGCGGCCGTGGAGTCGCCGGTGCGGGCCGCCAGGCGACCGAGCAGAAAGTGGGTGCGGCCATCCCTGGGATTGGCCCGCAGCACGGTAAAATAATCGGCGCGGGCATCGGCGTAGCGGCCCAGGGTGGCGAAGGCCAGGCCCCGCAGCTGCACGTAGTGCCAGGGAGTGGGCGCGGCGGCGCGGCGGCGCTGGGCCAGGCCTGCGGTGAAATCGGTCACGGCCGGGGCGGGCCGGCGCAGGGCGAGCAGGCGGGTTTCGCCGCGGGCCAGGTAGGCAGCCGCGTGGCTGCTATCGAGCGCTAATGCACGCGAATAGCTGAGGTCGGCCGCTGTTGGGCGGGCCAGCTGGCTTTCGGCGCTACCCAGGAAATAAAGCAGGTCGGCGGCCACGCGGCGCGACTGGGGCTGCAGCAGGGCCGCCTGAAAATCGGCGCGAGCGGCTCGTGGGTCGTGGTTGAGCAGCAGTTCCAGCTCGCCGTGGCGGCGCAATGCGGGACCATAGTCGGGCCGGAAGTGCAGGGTCTCGTCGAAGTAGCTGTAAGCGGCCGACCACTGCCCCTGGCCGTAGGCGCGCAGGCCATCCCGGTAGTTGCTGTTGGCCGAAACGCGGTCCATGGTCACTTTCACGGCCAGCGAAAAAATGACAATGCCCAGCAGCAGCAGCAGCGTCAGGGTCCAGTCGCGGCGGTTGAACCGCACCTGCTGGCGCGGAATGCGCTGGTAATGCCGCTCGCGGCTGCCGGCGGGCGGGCGGGTGCGCAGCGGCGCGGGCGCGGGCATAGGCACCCCGTACACGTGCTGAGTCGCGGGCCGTTGCTGCTGGCGGCGCCGCTCTTCGTCGAAGCGGCGGGCCGTTTGGGCCAGCTGAAAATCATAGGTAGCCCGGCGGCCGGGGTCGCCCAGCACGTGGTAGGCCGCGGCCACGGCCTTGAACTGGTCTTCGAAGCGCACATCGCCGCCGTGCTTATCGGGATGATATTGCACCACGAGTTGCCGGTAGGCGCGCTTGATATCGGCGGCCGGGGCAGTGGGCGGCACGCCAAGGACTTGGTAATGATTCGGACTCACGCTACGCGGCAAACACAAAGGACCACACAAAAGTCAGCCATGCGCCGAAAATTTCCGTAGAACCGGCGCACCCCAGCGCATATTTTCCTGCTAAGCTGGGCTTTTGCACCGACTTTCTATTCTTCGCCACCCCATTTTTTGCGCCGTATGGTCACCGACGACGACACCTCCAAAACACCCCGCAACGACAGCCTGATTGGCAACCTCACCGGCTACCTCGACACCCGCATTGACCTGGTGCGGCTGGAAATCCAGCAAAAAGTGTCGTCCATTTTTGTCAGCACCGTGCACGGCGTCACGCTGGCCATGCTGGGGCTCATGTTTGTTATTTTCCTGAGTGTATTTGCGGGCCTGGCCCTGAATTCGGCGCTCGACAGCCCTTACTGGGGCTTTGGCGTTGTGGCCGGCTTCTACCTGGTGCTCCTGGTGCTCGTGCTGGTAGGCGTCGACAAAGCCGCGTTCCAGGGGCTGGCCAACAAGGCGCTCAAAGACACCATTTATAAATCCGACAAACGCCAAGCATAACCCGCCATGAGTGAGTTGCAAAATCCCCTATTCGACGAGGAAAAAGAATTTCTCGAACGCAAAAAGCTTGAGTACGAGCGGGCCCTGCGCGGCGACGTGGAGCACATCAAAGAACAGTCGGCCACGGTGGGCAAAATTGCCTTGGTGGGCGTGGGGCTGGCGGGCGGCATCTGGCTTATCACCAAAGCGTTTGGTGGCAAAGGCAAGAAGCACAAAGGCCGCTCCAAGCGCCGCCACAACCCCGAAAACGACGAAGCGGACTACGACAACGGCTTTGGCAGCAGCTTTGCGGCCCATGACGACGAGCGGGGCGTGGGTGCCTTGGTAAAATCAGCGGCCGATTCGGCCGCGGCATTCGTGGAGCACCACGAGCACACCCACGAATCCGATGACCTTGGTTTTGGCTCAAAAGCAACCTACGCTTCGGACGAGCCGGCCATGGCCAGCTACCACGAGCCCGCGCATCGCAGCTTTGCGCCGGATGAATTCGAGGAAGACCCCTTCCAGGACTTGCCCTACGACGACAGCCGTCGGCTGCCCGCCTCGCACGCGTTCGACGGCGATGAAACGCCCGTCGTTAGTGCCGCCAACTCCCGCTCGCGCATGATTGGTGCGGTGCTGCAGTCCTTTTTGCAGTCCGATACCGGCAAGGTGTTGGTGGGCCAGGTGGCCGCCGTGGCGCTGGCTTTGGTGACGAAAAAAGTGGGTGAGTTTTTCCCGGCCGACAAAAATGCCGACCTTGCGACGCCCACCGGTCAGGCTGCTGCCGCCGCTGGCTATTCTCCCGCCGCCTCGTCTGCAACTTCTGTCTCCTCGGATGCGTCAACCCAACCCCAGTCTTTATGACGCGCTGCGCACTCGTCAGCAGCACGGCCGCAAGGCGCTGGCCGTATTGCTCGACCCCGATAACCTGGATGAAACCAGCCTGTTGCACCTGCTGCGCCTGAGCCAGGCTCATCCGGTCGATTACTTTTTCGTGGGGGGCAGCCTGGTGCTAAGCGCGCACCAGGCTGCCCTCATTGCGTTAATAAAAGAGCACTCCACCGTGCCCGTGTTGCTGTTTCCGAGCCATAGCCTGCACCTCGATGGCCCCGCCGATGGCGTGCTGCTGCTTTCGCTTATCTCGGGCCGCAACCCTGATTTTTTGATTGGCCAGCACGTGGTGGCCGCGCCGCGCCTGCGGGCCAGCGGCTTGCAGCTGCTTTCAACGGGCTACATGCTGGTCGATTCGGGCCGGCCCACCACGGCTTCCTACATGAGTGGCACCACGCCGCTCCCGCACAACAAGCCCGGCATTGCGGCCTGCACCGCCATGGCCGGCGAGCAGCTGGGCCTGAAGCTGATGTACCTCGACGGCGGCAGTGGGGCTCAGCACCCGGTATCGGGCGCTATGATTGCGGCCGTGCGCGAAGCCGTGAGCACGCCCATCATCGTGGGCGGCGGCCTGAACACCGGCGAAAAAGTGTACGCCGCCCTGGCCGCCGGGGCCGATGTGGTCGTGGTCGGCAACCACATCGAAGCCGAGCCAGAATTCCTGGCCGAAGTGGCCGGCGTGGTGGCCTCGTTCAACGGGCTGACGCACGCCCGGCAGGTGGCGGAGTAAGCATTCGTACCTTAAAGTGTGTGAGGAAATTTGATGAAAGCACCATAGAACGTCATGCTGAGCGCAGTCGAAGCATCTCTACCGCAGCAGTAAATGATTACTCTCGCAGTAGAGATGCTTCGACTGCGCTCAGCATGACGTTCTATGGTGCTTTGCCTACACCTTGTTAGAAAGGACACTGTTGCTACCCTGAACCTGTTCCCCACAACATGCCAACCCACGCCGCACCGCGTACCATTCTCATTATTGGGGCCGGAGTAGGTGGGCTGAGCGCGGGCATTCGGCTGGCAAAGCTGGGCTACCGGGTGCAAATACTGGAGGCACGGGAGGCCGGCGGCGGCCTGGCCTCGGGCATGCAGGTGGGCGGCTTCTCGTTCGATGCCGGCCCCTATATTTTGCTGGATAAACCGGGCCTGGACTGGGCATTTCAGCAGCTTGGCATTCCTTCAGAATCTTTGAAGTTGAAGCCAATTGCTGCTGTGTACCACGTGCTGCACGAGGACGGCGGCACCACGGCCTTCGACCACAGCCTGACCGACACCGCGGCCCGGTTCGAAAGCGACTACCCCGGCAGCGGGCCGCGGTACCGGGCGCTGGTCGAGCGCACGTTTGCCATTCACCAACACCTAAAACCGTTCACCTTCAAAAGCCAGCCCAACGTGTGGGATGTGCTGCGCACGGGCTCCCTGCGCTACGTGCCTTTTCTGCTCAGCTCACTCGATTCGGTGCTGAAAAGCTCGGGCCTGCCGCTGCCATTGCGCAAGGGCATCAGCATCTGGACGCACGTGGCCGGGCAGCCGGTGGCGCAGGCGCCCAGTCCCATGGCTTTCGTGCCCGGCTTGTTCCACCACGTCGGGGCCTATTATCCCGAAGGCGGCATGCGCGCCATTGCCGCGCTGCTGGAAGCCGAGGCCCTGGCTGCCGGCGTGCACATCCGCTACGGTACCAAGGTGGTCGCCATTCGCACCGCCAACAAAGCCGTCACCGGAGTCGAAACGGCCGGTGGCGAATTCCTGCCGGCCGAAGCCATTATTTCCAATTCCAGCGGCATTGGGACGTATGCGGAGCTGGTCGAGAATTTTCCGCCTACTACAAAAGCAACCCTGGCGCAGCTGCCACTGCAGTCGCCGGGCGTGTGCGTGTACCTGGCTGTGCAAGGTTGCCGGCCGCCCTACTACATCCGCTTCAAGCTAAATGGCACGGGCTGCACCGCTTTTGTGCAGCCAGGCCTGCTGGAACCCAGTCTGGCGCAAAACGGCTGGTACCCCGCCCGCCTCATTGCGCCCCTCGGCCACGCCACGGCTGCCGCCCTGGGCCCCGAGGGCCAGCAACAGCTGATGGACGAGCTGCTGGCCGACCCGTGGTGGCAGGAAGGGCTGGCGGGCTACCGGGTGCTGCACAAGCGCACCACCTTCGAGTGGGGCCGCGACTACACGCTCTATCACGACAGCATGAACCCGGTGATGACGGCCCGCTTCATGATTAAGGGCCGAATTGCCCACCGCAGCCCGTGGGTGCGCGGGCTGTATCTAGCGGGCAGTTCTACTCATCCGGGGCAGTGGGTGAGTTTCTGCGCTATTTCGGGGGTGCTGGCGGCCAACTGCCTGGCCCAGGATTTTCCGGCCCATGCTTAGCACGCAACTAGAGCAGCACTACGGCCAGCCTTTGCGCGTGGCGCGGCTGGGCCAGGGCGAGGCCGTGGTGCTGCTGCACGGCTACCCCGAAAACCTTCAGGTATTTGCCCGCTTTGCGCCCGCGCTTGCGGCAGATAAACACGTCATTGCCTTCGACTGGCCCGGCATGGGCCACAGCGCGGCCTGGCCGGGCGGGGCCACGCCGCTGCTCATGGCCAGGCATTTGCTGCAGCTGCTCGATGATTGGCAGCTGGATAAGGTGCACCTCATTGGCCAGGACATGGGCGGGCAGCCGGCGCTGGTGTTCGCCGCCGAGTACCCCACGCGGGTGCGCAGCGTGGTGGTCATGAACTCGCTGCTCAGCGCCGATGCCGAAACGTCCTGGGAAATAACCTGGCTGCGCCGCTTCGGGGTCAACAAGCTGCTGTTGCAGCATTTCCCGCGCCTCATTTTCTGGCGGGCGCTGCACACCTTTTTGCCGTTCGGGGCCCGCCTGACGCCGGCTGAGTACGACGACATGTGGGCGACGTTTCGCCAGCCTGCCGTTCGGCAGTTTATCGTCCGGATGTGTGCGGGCTACGAGGCGCAGCTGCCGCGCCTGCCGGAGCGGTACCGGCAAATAACCTGCCCGGTGCTGGTTCTGTGGGCCGGGCAGGACAAGCATTTTCCCGTCGCGCATGCCCATTGGCTGTGCGCGCAACTGCCCCATGCCCAACTGGCCATCGTTCCCAAAGCCGACCATTGGATGGTGGTAGCCCAGCCGGCCGAAGTCGCGGCTCACGTCCGGTCGTTCTACCAAACCATTCAATAATTCAGCGCATATACCTGCCGGAACTGCCGCTCGATGAGCGCCGCCGGCGCCGCGCGCATCAGGAAATTGCGCACGGCACCGGCCCCGCCGGTGAGGTAGCCCGCGCGGCCCATCAGGCGAGACGTTTTTACAATGTGGGTGGCCTTGGCGTGGCGCAGGCGGTGCAGGGCGGCAAAAGCTAGTTCGGGCGTGGGTTCGCGGCGCAGGCATTGGGCCACCGCGTAGGCATCCTCCACCGCCTGGCAGCCGCCCTGGCCCAGGTAGGGCGTAGAGGCGTGCGCGGCATCGCCAATCAAGCACACCTTGCCGCGGCTCCACTGCGGAATGGGGTCAAAATCGGTGATTTCGTTGCGGATAATGCGGGCTTCGTCGGCCGCTTCCAGAATGGCCGGTATCGGGTAGGCAAAACGACTGAATACCGCTTGTAGCCGGGCTTTCAACCCCTGATGACTTTCGGTGACGAGAGGCGCTTTTACCACCACAAACCAGTCAACCAGCCCATCGGCTACTTCCGAAAACCCAAAGCGCACGCCTTCACCCCACGCTTCCATAATAGACTGCTTGTAAGCCTCCGCCAGTTGAATGGCCGAAATGCCCCGCCACACCACGTGCCCCGTGCCGGCAAACCGAACGCCGGGAAACAACTGCGTGCGAATGGGCGAATGGATGCCATCGGCCGCCAGCATAAATCCCGCTTCGGCGCGGCTGCCATCGGCAAAAGCCGCCGCAACGCCGGCTGGCGTGTCGGCAAGCACCGTGTGCTCTTTGGCGAGTAGCACGGTGGTCGGGGCAAGCTCGGCCAGCAGCAGCGCCTGTAAGTGGGCCCGCTTGATGGCCGTGGTAGTGTAGCCAAACTCCCGCCGGATACGCTCCTGATTGGTCCGCAACAGGGGCCGCATCCGGGCGTCCACAATCTGAATATTGCGCAGCGGTACGCCGGCCGCGTTTATTTTTTCGGCCAGGCCCAGCCGATGAAACACCTGCATGGCGTTGGGCGCCATCCAGATACCGGCGCCCAGCGGCAGAATTTGCGGGGCTGCTTCGCAGACGTTCACCGCCAGGCCCTGCTGCTGCAAAGCCACTGCCGCCGTGAGTCCGGCAATGCCACCCCCAATGATAAGGCCCGGTGCTTGCATGAAAACGCGCGTCAGGAAACCAACCGGCTTCGTACCAGCGCTAAAGCTAGGGCTGCCGCGGCCAATATGCAGCAGTAGCAGGGCCAAAGCGCAGTAATGCGATACAACCCACCGGCCGGCAAACGCAAAAAAGCCCGCCGTCAACAACAGCAGGCTTTCTACAAAATCAGCAGCTGACAAAGGCCAGCGTCACTGCCAATGTCTCGCTTTTGCGGCCCATAGCGGTAGACTGGGAGGGCGGCGGAGCCATTAAACGGCGGCGGGCGCGGCTTTCTTTAGCGCCGGGGCTTTCGGAACCAGAACATTGTTCAGGTTGACGAGCAGCCAAATCACGCTCAGCGCCGCTGCCGTTTCGCCCAGCGGACGCAACAGCAGGCTAATAGGCGGAGCGAGGTTCCGGCACAGCGGTTCCAGCACCAGCAGCAGCAGGGCCGCCCCCAGCAGGCACAGCGGCCCCACAATGGGCAGCCCCACTTGCCGCGCCAGGCGCCGCAACGCCAGCGTGACGGAGGCCAGCACCATTCCCGTACCAATCACCACTACCAGGTCGGCATGGCGCCAAGCGCCCAGTTCGGCGCCCCACCCGGCGGAAGCCACGGTCAGGCTCAGCAGGATGGCCCACCACTGGGGTTTTGGTAATGGTGAAAGGGGAGCTAAGGGTTTCATGCAGAAAAAAGGTGGTGGGGTAGACCAGGTTAAAAGGTTTAAGAGCGGTTAGCTCCTTGGATTACAAGCAAGGGGCAAAGCCGGGTAGATAGGGTAGAAGCCAGTTGAAAGAGGACAATTAGTAGTTGCAAAGGTGGACGTGGATTTAGCCACAGGCAATACCCACTTGTGGGTATATTTCGGCTTGCCAGCATGGTGCACTGAGATGAGTTGTTTTTGAATAATGCCAGGACTTGAACCAAGCATTAGGCAAGCATGCGCGCAAGCTGGTGCCGCCATAAAAAACCTGATGCAGGCTTCAGGGCGCGGCAAGCTGCATGAATTTGATACGGGTGCATGGTTTTGGTAAATGGAGAAGCGTTTTAACTATTCGTGTATTGACGGTGCACCCGCTGCGCTTAGCTTGCCGCCCCTTGTTCATGACGTGGCACTCTCCGCAATGACATCTCTTGACTAACGAGCCATTTTTTGGTGGGCATCCGTGCCAACAGCTAGCGATGTAAAGAGCCTTGAATCAAAAGTCGAATTGCTACCCAAACAGACCTGCTCAGGTGCTCCATATACTACCGGACGCCGCAGCGCCCTAATGGCCAATAAGGCCCACTAGCGGCGCCGAGAAGTTGGTGTGCTGATTGGTCACCTTTGGTTGGCACCCCTCCACCTGGCTCAGCGGCACGGCCACCACGACGGGACCAAGAGGAGCGGCGTCCCCTCGATGCCCGAACGGCCGGGCAGGCCGATATCAGACAGCACCAGCGCCGGCGGGGTGCTCAGCGCGGGCAGCTGCCGAAAGAAGTCTTCCATCGACACCGCCGTTAGCACGCACGCAAACTCGGGCTGGGCGCCCAAGTACTCGTGCAGCATGTCCCGTATGGGCGTTTGGTCTTCGATGATGGCCAGGGGAGCCGAGTTTGCAGGCGGTAAGAGTACCCGCATCCGCCACACCGCGCCATCTCACGAAAGGGGGAGAAGTAGCAGGGCTTTCTTCGGGTTCGCAGGAGCAAGGAGGTTAAAACCCAGACGCAAAAAACCCGGAAAACGACCTTCACAAGGTGAAAAGTCGTTTTCCGGGTTTTTCGCTGGAGCCGATTATTGGACTCGAACCAACGACCTGCTCATTACGAATGAGCTGCTCTACCAACTGAGCTAAATCGGCTTTTGCCCGACCAACGGTTGTGGAAGGGGCTGCAAAGATAGGGAAGCTGGGCGAAATCGCACAACCGCTGCGTTAGAAAAAATTGGTAACCTGGCTGCTGCGGGCGCGTTTGAATCGGAATAAAATTCCTTCCCATGAAACCCCTTCACTCCCTTACGGCCGGCTTGGCCGGCGCCGTAGCCCTCACCGCCCTGCACGAAACCATTCGCCATCTGCGCCCCGCCGATGCTCCCCGCATGGACGTGCTGGGCATGCGCGGCCTGCGCAAGTTGTTCAACCAAGCTGAGGCGCCGCAGCCTGACGGCAGCACGCTGTTTGGCCTGACCATGGTTGGCGACATCGTTAGCAACGGCCTGTACTACAGTTTGGTTGGTAGCGGGCGCCATGCCCTGCGCCGGGGCTTACTGCTTGGGCTGGCCGCTGGAGTGGGCGGGGTGGTGCTGCCCGGCCCATTGGGCCTGGGCGAGGCCCCCAGCGGCCGCACGCCCCAAACCAAGCTCATGACGGTGGCTTGGTACACGGCCGGCGGGCTGGTGGCCGGTACTGTGGCCCGCGCCCTGCGGAAACGATAGCCGCGCGGGCAATGTTGGGCCTAAAGCAAAGTAGCCGTTCGGGCGTCAGCAGGCGCTGACCGTACTTTGTGGCGGCGTTTACGTTTCTGATTCTATGAAATTCTGGCTCATTTTCATTCTGATTTTTTTCGCGGTTCGCTACCTGCTTCCTATTGTGCTGCGGCTGGCGCTGACCGGCTTTGTGCGCAAGCAGATGCAAAATGGGGGCTTTGTCGTGCCGCCCCAGGCCGCGCCCGGCAGGGGCACGGCCGCCAACCGGCCCGGCGAGGTACACGTGGACTACGTGCCCCCCACGGCGGAGAAGCCCGGTAAGCAGCATGGCTTTACGGGTGGTGAATACGTTGATTTTGAAGAGATAAAGTAGGTGCGCAAGGTGTCGCAAAGTGAAAAGCGAAGTTTCGCAAAGGAGGAAGGTGTTTAGTAGTGCCTGGCTTAACGGCATGCCCTGCAAACCCTTTTTTCCCTTGGCGAGACTTCGTTTTTTCCTTTGCGAGACTTTGCGCGCTGTACCTTCGGGCACGTTTTCATTTTCCCCAAAATTGCCCTGATGGCTGCTGTTGCTTCTGCTCCTTCTGTTTCGTCCGCGCCGTGGTGGCAGCGGGCTTTGCCGCACGTGCTGGCCGTGTTGTTTTTTGTGGTGCTGGCCTGCGTGTATTTCTCGCCCATCATGTTCGATGGCAAAACCCTGGCCCAGCACGACATCACGCAGTTTCAGGGCGGCGCGCACGAGGCCCAGGAGTATGCTAAGGCCATGGGCCGCGAGGCCCTGTGGACCAATTCCATGTTTTCGGGCATGCCGACCTACCTCATCAGCCTGCACTTTCCGGGCGACTGGTCGGTGTATTTGCAGAAAGCCCTGACACTGGGCCTGCCAGCCGTGGTGGCCAACCTGTTTCTGGCGCTGCTCTGCGGCTATATTCTGCTGGTGGCGCTGGGCGTGCGGCCGCTGATTGCGGTGGCGGGCGCCGTAGCCCTGGGCTTTTCGAGCTATAACCTCGCCATTCTGGCCGCCGGCCACAACACCAAGAGCCTGGCCTTGGCCTACGCGCCGCTGGTGCTGGGCGGCCTGCTCGTGACGTATCGCCGCGATAAGTGGCTGGGTGCGGCGCTGTTTGCCGTGGGCCTCACCTTGAATATTCACGTCAACCACCTCCAGATTACCTATTACCTGCTGCTGCTGGTCGCCATTTTCGGCATTATCGAGCTAGTGTCGGCGGCCCGCAATGGCCGGCTGCCGGAGTTCCTGAAGCGGACGGCGCTACTGGGCCTGGGCGCCGCGCTGGCGGTGGGCGTGAGTTTTGGCCGCCTCTACACCACGGCCGAGTACAGCAAATACAGCAACCGCGGCCCCAGCGAGCTGAAGACGCCGGCGCCGATGGCTCCCGGTCAGGCCCCGGCGGCCAAGTCGGAAGACGAAGGCTCGGGCGTGGACCGCGACTATGCTTTCCAGTACAGCTATGGCGTGGGCGAAACCATTACCCTCCTGATTCCCAACTTCTACGGGGGCGCCAGCTCCATGCCGTTGGGCCTCGACTCAAACCTGGGCCGCCAACTCAGTTCGATGGGCGCCGACCCTAACATGCTGGCCGCCATGCCCACTTACTGGGGCCAGCAGAGCTACACGGCCGGGCCGGTGTACATGGGCGCGGTGGTGTGCTTCCTGTTTATTCTGGGCCTGTTTGTGGTGGAGAAGCGCACGCGCTACTGGCTGCTGGCGGGCACTATTTTGTCGGTCCTGCTGGCCTGGGGTAAAAACTTTGAAACGTTCAACTACCTGATTTTCGACCTGCTGCCGGGTTACAACAAGTTCCGGGCCGTGAGCATGGCCTTAGTAATCGCGCAGCTGGCCATTCCCATTCTGGGGGCGCTGGCGCTGAGTCGGGTACTGCGGCCCCGCGCCATTGTGCCCGCTGCGCCGGTGCTGCCCGGTACCAAAGCCCCGCTTTCGGCCGATGCTGTGGCGCTGCTGCCCAAGGTGCTGTACGCCGGCGCTATTGCGGCCGGCCTTTGCGTGCTGGCCTACCTGGCCAGCTTCAGCTTCGATTTTGCCGCGCCGGTTGATGGCGAGCTGACCAAGCAGGGCTTCACGCCGCAGCTGCTGGGCGCTCTGCGCGCCGACCGCGCCGACCTGTTGCGCAACGACGTATGGCGCGGACTGCTGTTCATTGGCGCGGCGCTGGGCGTGCTGTATTTCCACTTGAGAGGCCAGTTGAAAGTGGTGCCGGCGGCGGCCATGATGGTGCTGCTGGTACTGGTGGATTTGTGGGGCGTGGACAAGCGCTACCTCGGCGACCAGCACTTCCAGCGCGAAACCATTGCCGAGGCGTTTCAACCTACCCCGGCCGACCAGCTGATTTTGCAGGACAAAGACCTGGACTACCGCGTTCTGAACCTGGCCAACCCATTCAACGAAGCCCAGACTTCGTACTTCCACAAGAGCATCGGCGGCTACCACGGGGCCAAGCTGCGGCGCTACCAGGACTTGATTGAGCGGCAGATTTCCAATAACAATCAGCAGGTTATCAACATGCTGAATACGCGCTACCTCATCACCGGCGATGCCAAGCAGCCGGTGCAGCGCAACCCCGGCGCGCTGGGAAACGCCTGGTTTGTGGGCGAAGTGAAAACCGTGGCCAACCCCGATGCCGAGATGGCCGCCCTCAACACCCTGAACCCCGCCACCGTGGCCGTGGTGGATGCCAGCAAGTTTCCGCAGCAAAAAGCCGCGACCTACGACATGACCGGGGCCAGCATCGCCCTCACCAACTACAGCCCCGATGAGCTGAAGTACCGCTACAATGCCCCCCACGACGGCTTGGTGGTGTTCTCCGAAATCTATTATGCCGACGGCTGGCAGGCCTACATCGACGGTAAGCCGGTGCCGCACCTGCGGGCCGACTACGTGCTGCGCGCTCTGCCGGTGCCGGCCGGCTCGCATACCATCGACTTCAAATTCGAGCCCAAAGCCTACGCTGTGGGCAATGGCGTTTCGCTCGCGGCTAGTATTGTGCTGCTGCTGGTGCTGGTAGGCGCGGTGGTGTACGCCGTGCGCCGCAAGCCGACCGAGGACGCGGTAGTGGCCCCGGTTACGCTGGCGTAGAAGCAGTTGGCGCAAACAGACCGAGTACCCCGGTAATTTCATTTCGGCCGTTGAACAAGTCGTTCGCGCGGGCCGAAATGAAATTTCGGGGTACTCGTTTTTTCAAACCGTCTTCCTCATGCGCTACCTAAACGCCTTTTTGCAGGAGCTGGACGAGCCCGTGGCCGCCGCTCACGGTGTGCGTCTGCTGCTCTGGCGCGACGACCTACTGAACCCCAAACTGCCCGGCAACAAGGCCCGCAAGCTCAAATACAACCTTGCCGCTGCCCGCCAGCAAGGGCACGACACGCTCCTGACTTTTGGCGGCGCTTACTCCAACCACATTGCCGCCGTAGCCACCGCCGGCCGGCTATTCGGCTTCGAAACCATTGGCCTGATTCGGGGAGATGCCCCCGCCGCGGAGGCTCCGCTCAACCCCACCCTGGCCCAAGCCGCCGCCGACGGCATGGCCCTGCATTACCTTGACCGCAGCAGCTATCGCCGCCGCAACGAAGCCGATTTCGTGGCGGAGCAACTCGCCCGCTTCGGCCCGGCCTATGTGCTGCCCGAGGGCGGTACCAATGCGCTGGCCCTGCCCGGTTGTGCCGAGCTGGTGGCCGAAATCCGCCAACATACGCCTTTTGATGCGCTGGCCGTGGCCGTGGGCACGGGCGGCACGTTGGCCGGCCTGCTCACGGGCCTGGCCGGGCAGCAGCACGCCGTGGGCGTGGCCGCGCTGAAAAACGGCAGCTTCCTGCGCGCCGAAGTGGATGCACTGACCCAGGCCGCCACGGGCCAGGCGTATGCTAACTACTCGGTGCAGACCGACTACCACTTTGGAGGATATGCCAACTACTCGACTGAGTTGATGGTGTTTATTCGACAATTCCGGGAGCGACACGGGATATTGCTCGACCCTATCTATACCGGCAAGCTGCTGTTTGGCGTGCTGGACCTCATTCGGCAGGGCTACTTCAAGCAGGGCAGCACGGTGGTGGCTATCCATACCGGCGGCCTCCAGGCCTGGGCGGGGTGGGAAGCCCGGTTCGGACCTTTGGGCTAGCCACCTGGGGCCAGCGAGCGGCTAGTTCCAGCGATGCCAGCACGAATACCACGGGCAGCACCGGTGCCAGAAACCGCACGTCCCAGTCATCAACCGTGAGCATGATGATGGCCGTTTGGAGCAGGAAAACCGCTGCCAGAAACACCCGCGCCGGCCGCCAGATGCCCGTCCGCCGGGTAGCTCGCGCGGCCAGCCAATAGGCCGGCCATAGCACCATTACGCCCACCACGCGGTGCGCCAGCGAATAGTGTGGCTTGAGGTAACTCACAAACACGAACAGTTTGCCCAGCATCAGCCGGCCCAGGTAAGCGGGGTTATGCACCCCAAAGTAGAGCACCCGCGCCACCGGGCCGGTGCCGGCCGGTGGCATATTGAGCGGCGCAGTCTGGTGCACGGCCCACAGCTGGTAGCGGAAAATCAGCTCGCCGCGCTGGTAGGTGTCCATCAGATAATATGTGGCCAGCTGGTGGTTGAGGCCCGCCCACAGCAGCGGCGACAGCAGCACCAGCAGGAGCAGGGCGGTCCGCCAGGGCCGGCGGTCGCGGGCCCGGCGCAGGGCATCGAAGCCGGCCAACCCGGCGGCCAGGGCTACCATGAAGCCATTGGGCCGGGCCAGAGCGGCGAGGGCAAGGGCCAAGAGCAGCCACGCCCAATCTCGCGGCCGGCCAAGGCGAATTCGAGTAAAGGCTTCGAACGACAAAGCCACTAAGCTGATAAACAGCGACTCCGTGAGTAAGAAAACATTGAACTGCTGGATGTCGGGCCAGGCAATGAAGGCCAGCGTGGCCAGCGCCGCCGCGCCGTCTGCGCCATTGGCCAGCCGCTGCGTGCCTTGGTAAATAGCCCGCGTGGCCAGCGCCGAAACAGTCATCTGGCCCATCACAATGCCCCACCAGCCCAGGCCCAGCCGCAGCCAGAGGCTCTGGAACAGCGGATAAAGCACGTAGCGCAGGTTGTGGCCGGGCTCGAAATAGCCCCGCTCGGCAATGTTGGTGGCGTATTGCAGGTAGCGGGCGCTGTCGTTGGCGAAGTGCGGGCCGTGAAATTTGCCCAGGTACAGCAGCTGCACCAGCACCCACAGCCCCGCCAGTAGCGCCCGATGGTGCGGCCACAGGCGCAGAGCCAGCAAGCGGATGGGGGAGGGAAGAAGCATGGATGGCGGGCCTAGAAGTAGCGCGAACTTTGTCGTTCGCGTCCTCGCGCCGTTTCAACGACTACCGTGCTGGGGCGCGAACGACAAAGTTCGCGCTACTTCCCAGGCTGCGCTACGTATTTATCCTCTATGAATTTAATCCGCCTCGTTCGCCGCCTGTTGCCGCTGTTGTTTTTGATTGGCCTGGGGTGGTTTCTCTGGAAAAAAGTAGGCTCTACGCTCGCCGACCTCAACCCGCTGAACACCGAGCCCAAAGTCACCGTCACGCACAACACCGTCCTCACGCAGGTCGAAGCCCTCGGCAGGCTGGAACTGGTGCGTTACCGCTTCAAGGACGTGGTGGAGTACCGCCGGGCCAGCCGCTACCCGCTGCTGCCCGATGCCAAAGTGGCCCTCGTGGTGGGCGGCGAAGCCGTGGGCTGCCTCGACCTGCGCAAGATTCGCCCGCAGGATGTCGTGTTTGAAGGCGACACGCTGGTGCGCGTGTTCCTGCCCGCGCCGGAGCTATGCTCTTTCCAGGTGAAGCACGACCAAAGTCGCGTATTCAGCACCGAAAACGGGTTTTTTCAGGATGCCGACCTGGTGGACCAGGGCTACAAATACGCCGAGACGCAGGTGCGCAACGCCGCCCTGCAATCGGGCATCCTGGCCGAAACCCAGCGCAACGCCGAGCAGATTCTGCTGCCCATGCTGCGCACCCTCACCGGCCGCCGCGTGGTGTTGGGACAGCAGCTGGCGATGCCAAAAGTAGGGCCGAAGCAGTAGCGTCAGAAGAAAAAGCCGCACGATAAAAACGGTCATGCAGAGCGCAGCGAAGCATCTTGCTACACTAATCAATGACTTTCGCAACGAAGCGAGCAAGATGCCTCGCTGCGCTCTGCATGACCGTTTTTCAGCTCAAAAATGATTAAGCGTCGTCCTCCGGCGCTTTGCCCAAATCATCGAGAGCTATTTTGATTAAGTCTTGCTCGTAGCCCTTGCCGGTCAGGTACTGTGCGATTTTCATGCGGCGCACGCGCGGGTTTTTCTCCTTTTCCTGGCGGTCTTTTTTCTCGGCAATGTCGACCAAGTTCTGGTAGTATTCTTCGCCGTCGATTTCCTTCAGGCCCGATTTGATGCAGTACTCGCTGATGCCTTTCTGCTTGAGCTCCTGCACGATGCGGCGGCGGCCCCACTTCTTATGGCGGTAGTGGCCGCGAACGAAAGCCTGGGCAAACCGTTCCTCGTCCAGCAGCTTTTCGCGGCTTAGGCGGATGATGATTTCGCCGGCTTCGTCTTCGTCAAGGCCGTAGGATTTTAGCTTCTGCTCCACCTCCTTTTGGGTGCGCTCCTGGTAGGCGCAGAAGGCGGCAATTTTTTGCAGCGCCTCGCCGGGCGTGTATTGCTTAGGGGCTTTGTCGGGGTTCTTGAACATCAGGAGCAAAATTGGAAAGGCGGGTACTCCTGAACAATACGCCGCGTAGTTCGTTGCCTCAGCAAGCGGGTATTTTCAGGGCAATGCAAAAGTCGGGCATTGAGACGCCGGACGGGCAACTGTTTAGCCGGCCTTGGCATCAGTTACAACGGGGCCGTAACTTGGCGGGGCCGTATTGCCGCCTTTTGCTATTGTATGTCATTGATTTTCTTGCGCTGCCTGTTCATTGTCTGGGTGCTGAGCTGCTTGCCGATGCTGGCCTGCGCGGGCGTCATTAAAGGCACAGTGAGCGGGGCCAACAAGGAAGGCCTGGCCTTTGCCAACGTGGCCGTGCGCGGCGCCGCCACCAGCACCGGCGCCAACGACCAGGGCCAGTTTCAGCTGCGGCTGCCGGCCGGGCGCTACGAGCTGGTGTTCCAATACGTGGGCTACCGGCCGCACATCGAACCGGTGCGCGTGCCGGGCGGCGACTCCACCCTCACCGTCAACATCACGCTGCAAGCGGAGGCCTACAACCTGGGCGAAGTGCTGGTGAAGTCCACTGACCGCGACCCGGCCTACGCCATCATTCAGCAGGCGCAGCAGTGGCGGGCCTACCACCGGCGCGAGGTGGCCACTTACCGGGCCCGCATCTACATCAAGGCGTTGGGTCGCATCACCGACACGCCGGCCAAAATCATGGGCCTGTTCAAGCTCGGGCCGGATATTAAAAAGGGCATTTTTTACCTCTCCGAAAGCCTGTCCGATTTCAGCTTCACCCAGCCGAACATCGTGAAGGAACACATGATTTCGAGCCGCATCAGCGGCGATTCGCGCGGCATCAGCTTCAACCGGGCCAGCGCGGGGCGCAACCTGAGCTTCTACGAGAACCTGATAAACCCGGGGTTTTCGGAGCGGGGCTTTGTGTCGCCTATCGCGGGCAATGCCATGCTGTTTTACAAGTACGAGCTGGTGGGCAGCACCCCGCAGGGTGGCGTGCTGGTGCACAAAATCCGGGTGGTGCCGCGCCGCAAAACGGACCCCGTTTTTGCTGGCTACATCTACATCGTGGACGGTTCTTGGCGCATTCATTCCGTCGATTTGAGCCTCGACAAAGACGCCCAGCTTGACTACGTCGATAACCTGCACCTGGCCCAGCAGTACGCGCCCGCGCCGGGCAATGCCAACGTCTGGCTCATTCAGTCGCAGCAAATCACGGCCAATCTGTCGGGGCTGGGTTTCAAAGGCTCGGGCTACATTACGGCCGTGCTCTCGAACTACGCGGGCGTGGTGCCCACCTACCCCACGCCGCCCGTGGCCAAAGCCGCGCCGCCTGTGGTGGCCGAGGGCAAAGCGCCCGCACCCGTCGGCCAGGAAACCGCCGCCCAGATTCGCAAGCGCAAGCCCGACCTCAGCGGCCTCAACCGCCAGGTGCGCAAGCAGGTGAAGCGGGCCCAGCGCGACTCGCTGCGCACCTCCACCGACCCGCTGGACCGCATGCCGAGCGGCGAGGTGCTGCTGGTGGAAAAAGGCGTGAACGAGCGGGACTCGGCCTACTGGGACACCGTGCGCCCGGTGCCTCTCAGCGACGAGGAAAAGAAGGATTACCACCTCAAGGACAGCACCGAAGTCATCCGGCGCTCGCGGCCCTACCAGGACTCGATGGACCGTAAGCGCAACGAGTTCGAGCCCATCAACCTGCTCATTGGGGGCTACACGCACGTCAACACGTTCCGCAAACGCTCGACCACGGTGCAGCCCGTGGCCCAGATTTTCCAGTATAACACCGTGGAAGGGGCCGTGCTCAACGCGCAAGCCATTTTCAGCCAGCGCACCGACGACCGGCGGTTTTTTACCCTCACGCCCACCGTGCGCTACGGTTTCAGCAGCCGCGAGCTAAACCCCAGCCTGGAGCTAAACTGGCAGGTGCACCCGGCCATTATCCGGCGCTTTGGGCTGGTGGCGGGCCGTACCATCGAGAATTTCGACAAGAACTCGCAGCTCACCCCGGCCATTAATACCGTTTACACGCTGTTCGATAACCGCAACTACGCCAAGCTCTACCGGCGCGACGGGGCCGAAATTAGCTTCTTCGGCGAAACACTCAACGGCCTGAACCTGCGCGCTACCGCCGGCTATTTCGACCGCCACGAGCTGTACAATACCACCGACAAACTCATTCATGACGTGCCCGGCCGGGCCTTTACCTCGAACCGGCCGCTGAGCGACGAGCTGGCCGATACCGGCTTTGGTCGCAGCCGCATTCTCACCGTAGGCCTGTCGCTGGACTACCGGCCCGGCCAGCGCTACATCAACCGGCCCGACGGCAAATTCAGCCTCGGCACCAAGTGGCCCACCTTCAATGTGCAGGGGCGCATGGCCATTCCGCACGTGCTAGGGGCCGATGTGCGCTACATGCTGCTGCAAGCCGGCGTGCGCGACAATGTGAAGCTGGGCCTGCTGGGCACCAGCAATTTCCGCGTGAACGTGGGCGGTTTCGTGGGCAAGCAGGAAAGCCTGACCTTTATTGACTACCGCCACTTCTCCGGCAACCAAACCCTGCTCACCGGCAACTTCACCTACTTCCAGCTACTGGACTACTACCGCTTCAGCACCAACAGCTCTTACCTCGAAGCCCACTACGACCACCATTTTAACGGCTTCATCCTCAACAAAGTCCCGTTGCTGCGCAAGCTAAAGTGGCAGGAAGTCGCCTCGCTCAACTACCTGAAAACTGCCCAGGCCGGCCACTACCTGGAACTGGGCGTGGGCGTCGAGCACATCCTCAAAGTGCTGCGCGTTGATTTCTATACCGCCCTGCAAAGCGGCGAGCGGCTGGGCACAGGTTTCCGGGTGGGATTTGGTTTCTAGACCGCAGATTTAACGGATTTGACGGATTAACACAGATTCGGACGGCAACAGGATATGCCAAATATGGTCCTGCTTGTAGTCCGAATCTGTGTAATCCGTCAAATCCGTTAAATCTGCGGTTCAGATTACCTATTCCGCACCGCCCGCAGCATATTCGCCAAGGCCGCCGCTTGGTAGGCCTTGCCCCGCGAAATCACCGCATCAATCTTCTTGATATTGGCGATGTCGTCCAGCGGGTTGGCGGTAAGCAGCACCAGGTCGGCGTCCTTGCCCGGCGCGATGATGCCGCTGTGGTCGGCCACGCCCATGAACTTGGCGCCGTTCACGGTGGCCGCCTGCAAGGCTTGGCGGGGCGTGAGGCCGGCCTGCACCAGCAGCACCAGCTCCTCTTGCAGCGAAGCGCCAGGGTAGACGAACGAGTTGAACGGCCCGCTGTCGGACCCGGCCAAGACGGTGACGCCTGCCGCCTGCATCTGCGGCACCAGGCTCAGGAGCTTGGCAGTGAGCTTCTGGCTGAACGCCTGCGCGGCCGGCGACTGCTGCCGGGCGCTGGCTAGGCGCCGTTGGTAGGTGGCCTGGATTCTGGGGTCGATGTAGGCGCGGAGGGTGTCGCGGCTGTGGTCGTTTTCGGGCAGCCCGGCCAGGGTTTTGCTAACGAAGAGCGTAGGGACGGCCGCCGTGTGGTGCTTGGCCATCAGCTTGAAAATACGGCTGGCGGCGGCAGGGCTGTAGGTGTCGTACACGGCCGGCAGCACGCTGAACAGGCCCAGCGGCTTGCTGGTGCCCAGGCTGTTGCGCACCAGCGCCGTGAGGCTGTCCTCCTTGCCGGAGCAGGCTTTGAACACATAATACAGGTGCTCAGTAGCATCAAGGCCGGCCTTGATGGATTCGCCCAGCGTCACGGAGTAGGGCATGTGGCCGGTGGTTTTCAGGCCGCGCCGCTGGGCCTGCCGGATGGTTTCGAGGTAGGCCGGGCCGGAGATTTTGCTGTCGTAAATCTTCACATAGTCCACTTTGAGCCGCTGCAGCGAATCCAGCGCCTTGCCGATTTGGGCGGGCGTTTCCACTTCCAGCGAGCCCGGCCAGGTAGCGCCGGGCCCGTCAATCTTGGGCCCGGACGTGAAGATGCGCGGCCCCGCCAGCCGCCCGGTGTCGAGGTCGCGCCGCCACTGGAAAATGCTGGGCGTAAGGTCGCCGCCGCAATCGCGCACCGTCGTGATGCCGTGCGCCAGGTACAGCGTGAGGCTCTTTTTATTGGCCGCCGCCAGGCTGTCGCCGCCCCGAAAATGCACGTGCATGTCCCACAAACCCGGTATCAGGTAGCGGCCATTCCCGTTCACGTACTGCCGGGCGGCGTAGCTGTGCTGGTCGGCCGGCTCAATGCGCAGGATTTTGCCCTGCGATACCACCACCACTTGGTTGGGCTGCACCGTGCCCGTTTCCACGTTCACGATGCTGACATGGTTGATAACCACGTCATATATCTCCAGCATGGTGGGCCGGCGGGTGCAGGTAGTCAGCAGCCCGGCCAGGCTCAGGCCAAGCAATATTCGGGAGAATTTCATGAGACACGACAATCGACTGGCTGCAAAGGTAGAACAAGCGGGCAGCCGATTTCTTCCGGTTACTTGGCCAGTGGCAAGCAACCTATCTTGTGCAATACCCCAGTCGTGCTGTCTTTTGCTCACTGCTCACCTGCCGGCAGGCTCACCACGAATTCGGTAAATTCTCCCTCCCGCGTTTCCAGGGTCAGCGTGCCGTGGTGGTTTTTGGTGATGATGTCGTGGGCCAGGGCGAGGCCCAGACCGGTGCCCTCACCTGCCGGCTTGGTGGTGAAAAAGGGCTGAAACACCTGCGCGGCCACGGCTTCGGACATGCCGGTGCCGTTGTCGCGCACCCGGATTTCGACCACCTTGCCTGCGCAGCGGGTGCTCACCGTCACGATGGGCTGGTAGCCCGGCTTGCCCTCCTGCTGGCGCTGCCGCACCGATTGCAGCGCGTTGGTAAACAGGCTCAGCAGGGCTTGGCCCAACTCAGAGCGCACGGCCGATACCGGAGCCAGGCCCGCTGCAAATTCGGTGTGCAGCTCCACCGTGGCACCACCCGGCGCCCGGCGCCCGTGGTCGGTCAGGAGCAGGTATTCGGCCACCAGGGCGTTGAGGTCGGTGGGCGCGGCGGGGGCGGTGCGGGCGTGGGCCAGCATGTTGCGGATGATGGAAGACGCCCGCTGGCCGTGCTGGCTGATTTCCAGTAAGTTTTGCTTGAGTCCGGTAATGATTTCCTGCTCCAGCCCCGCCGATGGACGGGTGCCGTCCTGGTCAAGCAAGGCCACGCTCACTTCGGCAAACTTCTGCATGAATGCCAACGGGTTGCGCAGCTCATCGGCTGCATCGGCCGACATCTCGCCCACAAATGCCCATTTTTCGGCGGCCACCAGCTGGGCCTGGGTGGCGTGCAGCTGCGTCAGGGCAGCGCTCAGCTCGTTGCGCTGCGCTTCAATCTGGGCCGTGCGCTCGTTCAGGAGCAGGTTGGTGCGCCGGTGCTGGCGGTTGGCCCAGCCCAGCAGCAGCGCCACCGTCAGAATAAAGCCCAGCGCCAGCAACAGCCCCAGGCGTTGGTAGCGAACGGTTTGCAGCTCTTGGGCTTCGCGCTGTTGCAGCTGGAGCTGCTGTTCACTTAGGGCCAGCCGTTGCAGCTGCCGCACCTTTTCGGGGCCAAACAGGCTGTCGCGTGCCGCGCCCGCCAAGCTCTGGTAATGAAAAGCGCTGTCGGCGTTGTGGCGCTTTTGGCAAAGCTGCGCCAGCAGGTCGCCGGCATCCATCACCACCAGTCGGTACTGCACGCGTTGCCCGGCGCGCAAGGCCCGCTGTGCGTAGCGCAGACTGGAGTCGGGCTGGTGCAAGGTCTGGTAAAGCAGGGCCAGCTGGTATTGCGCCATGGCCCGGTTCCGGAAATCGTTGGTTCGGTAGGTTTCGCGCAGCGTGCGGTAGTAGTAGTCCGAGGCCGCCGCGTAGTGGCCCAGCCGGGCCTGCACCGCGCCCATGTTGCGCAGGGCCAGTGCCCGGGCGATGCCAAGGCCGGGGTGCTGCTGAATCAGGGCTTCGGCGCGTCGCTGAATCACCAGGGCCGAGTCGAGCCGGTTCATCTTTTCGTAGCAGCCGCCGATGTTGGTGAGCGAGCCGGCTACCCAACTGGCCAGCTTAAGCCGACGGTATAGCCCCTCAGCCTCACGGTAGTGGGCAATGGCCGGGGGGTACTGGCGCAGGTCGAGGCTGATGTTGCCCAGGCAGTTGAGGGCGTACGCTTCGCCTTCCAAGTCCCGGCACTGGCGGCTGATGCGCAGGGCACTCAGCTCATTGGCCATGGCCTGCGGTAGCTCGCCCCGCTCGCGCAAAATCATGCCTATCATGCTTTGGGCGCGGCCCCGGCCTTTGTCGTAGCCAATGGGTTGCGCCAGGTGCCAGGCTTTCTGGGCCAGCAAAATCGTGGAATCGGGTTTGGAGGCGCGGTAGGTGCGGGCCAGTTCCAACAGCAGCAGTGCCTGTGCCGAATCGGAGGGCGCGGCGGCCACCATGCGGCGCAGGCTATCGGTCGCAGCGGTTTGGGCGCTGGCTGGCACCGCCCAACCAATTAGCGAAAGCCATACGAGTAGCAGCAAGCGTATAGCGGTAACGGGCATAAATGCAGGGTAAGCGGACGGCCGGAAAAGAAGAGAAAAGCAGGCAAAAATCATTCCCAACCCGAAACGTTGCCAGCGGACTTTAATTGGGTAGCCTGGAAAGTAAAGAGCAGCCAACGGCAATTCGTGGGTCAGGCCCCAGGCATTGGCCGCTGCGCCCCGGAGTGCCACTGCGTTTTCTCCAGGTATCGCACACGGTGGCATTAGGGTCACGAACCGCAATAGCAGTCAATTGGTTTCACGGCCTGCGCGGCACGGGCTTCGGCTGCGTGCGCAAGGGCTTCGCGCCGGCTGGCGCCCGGAAAGTCTTTTTTAGCCGGACCTTTGCCCCGTCATGCTCTTCCCTCGTTTCCTCGATTTGCCTGCGCTGCTGGCCGGCCATCTGCTTCAGGCTCCCGCCGATGCCGCCACCGAAGTGCGCCACCTGCTGCTTGATAGCCGCCGGGTAGGCCTGCCCGCCGGTGCGGTATTCTTTGCCCTGCGTGGCCCCAGCCACGACGGCCACCGCTACCTGCCGGCGCTGTACGCCCAAGGCGTTCGGCTGTTCATCGTGGCTAAAGATGCCGAGCTGCCCGGCTCCCTGGCCGCATACCCCGAAGCGGGCATTCTGGCGGTAGCAAGTCCGCTGGCGGCCCTGCAAGCCATTGCAGCGGCCCACCGGGCCGAATTTGCCGGTCCGGTGATGGCCATTACGGGTTCCAATGGCAAAACCATTGTGAAGGAGTGGCTGGCCCAGCTGCTAAGCCCCGACGAAGACATCTGCCGCTCGCCGCGCTCCTACAACTCGCAAGTGGGCGTGCCGCTGAGCGTGTGGGAACTCAATCCGGCGCGGCACACGCTGGGCATTTTCGAAGCCGGCATTTCGGAGATGGAAGAGATGGCGCGCCTGGCCCACGTCGTTCAGCCCACCGAAGGAATTTTTACCAACCTGGGCACGGCCCACGACGCCGGCTTTGCCTCCCCCAATGCCAAGCTGCTGGAGAAGCTCCGGCTGTTTGAGGGGCCGCAGTTCCGGCGCCTGTTCTACTGCGCCGACCAGCCCCTGGTGCGCGCCGCCGTGGCCCGGCAGCGGCTGCCCGGCTTCAGCTGGACAATGCAGTCGGGGCCGGCCGCCGATATCCGGTTTACGCCCGAACCCAGCTCGGATAGCACCACCCGCCTACGGGCCGAATACGAAGCCGCCGGCCTCACGGCAACCTTCACCGTGCCATTTAGTGACGAGCCCTCGCTGGAAAATGCGCTGCACTGCCTGGCGGTATTGCTGCAACGCGGGGTCGAGCCGGCTGAAATCCAACGCCGCCTGGCCCGGTTGCACCCCGTGGCCATGCGCCTGGAAATGAAGCTGGGCCGCCACGGTTCCTACCTGCTCGACGACACTTATAACAACGACCTCGCCGGCCTCACGCTGGCCCTGAACGCGTTGGCCCGGCAGTCGCGCCCCGGCCGCCGCACGCTCATCCTGAGCGACGTGCTGGAATCGGGCCTGAGCAGCGCTGAGTTGTATGCCCGCGTGGCGGCCCTGCTGCCGGCCGCTGGCGTCAGCCGGCTGGTAGGCATCGGAACTGAAATAAGCCAGTTAAAAGGGGGAAGTGAGGGGTTAAGAATGGCTGACACTGAAAACCCAGCCAAGCAAGCGGTACCTTTTAACGCGCAACTGTTAACTGATTTTTATCCCAGCACCGAGGCTTTCCTGGCCCAGCTCAACCCGGCCGATTTCGCCCACGAAACCATCCTCATCAAGGGGGCCCGTCGGTTTGGGTTCGAGCGCATAGTGGCCGCCTTGCAGGCGCAGCAGCACGGCACGGTGCTCGAAGTGAACCTCGACGCCCTCAGCCACAACCTGCAGCACTACCGCCGCCAGCTGCGCCCCGGTACCAAAATGATGGTAATGGTGAAGGCCTTCGCCTACGGGGCCGGCTCCTACGAAGTAGCCAGCCTGCTTGAGTTTCAGCGCGCCGACTACCTCGCCGTGGCCTACGCCGACGAAGGCATGGCCCTGCGCGAGGCCGGCATCAGCCTGCCCATCATGGTGATGAACCCCGCGCCCGACTCGTTCGATACGCTGCGGCGCTACCGCCTGGAGCCCGAAATTTACTCCTTTGAGTTGTTGGATGAATACCTGGCGGCTTTTGCCGGACCCCCCGGTACTGCTGCGCTTCCCGTTCCCAAACTCCACCTCAAGCTCGATACCGGCATGCGCCGGCTGGGTTTCGACGAGGCCGACCTGCCCGTGCTGGTGGCCCGGCTGCGGCAGCACGCCCAGCGCCTGCCCGTGGCCAGCCTGATGACCCACCTGGCCGCCGCCGACGAGCCCGGCCATGATGCTTTTACGCACGAGCAGCTGGCGGCCTTCCGTCGCATGACTGGGGCTTTGGAGGCGGCCTTGGGCCATTCGGTGCTCAAGCACGCGCTCAACTCGGCCGGCATCCTGCGCTTTCCCGAAGCACATTTCGACATGGTGCGCCTCGGCATCGGCCTCTACGGCGTAGATGCCAGCAATACTGCCGACCCCGCCGCCCTGCGGCCGGTAAGCCAGCTGCGCACCACCATCTCCCAAATCAAAACCCTGCCGGCCGGTGCCACCGTGGGCTACGGCCGGCGCGGCGCGGCCACCGACCGCGAGCGGCGCATTGCCACCCTCGCCATTGGCTACGCCGATGGCTACGACCGCCGCTTTGGCAACGGGGCTGGCCTAGTGCTCATTCACGGGCAGCGGGTGCCGTTGGTGGGCTCGGTGTGCATGGACATGTGCATGGTGGACGTCACCGATATTGCTTCGGTCAAAGCGGGCGATACCGCGCTGCTATTTGGCCAGGGCTTGCCGCTTCCGGAGTTGGCAGGCCGCATCGGCACCATCGCCTACGAGCTGCTGACCAACGTGAGCGAGCGGGTGAAGCGGGTGTTTATGAGCGAGTAAGCAGAGCCGCGTTTTGAGGGCAATTTTTACTTTGGAAAAATATCCAGTTTTGTTTTCGCTGAGAAGAAAGCGCTTTTAAGGAGCTTAAAACAAAGTATTTGGTGGAATAACACATGCGCTAAAAGCTGCGAAAGGAAACTCACATCCAACTGAAGCTCAACCAGTGAAGCCTCAACGTGTATGTGTCGGCGGCCAACTTCTCCGAAACCACTTTGCGCAGCCTAGCAACACGCTGGGCGGCTCGGTAAGCGTGACACGCTTCGGGTAGGTTTCCTCGTACGATTTTAACTCCAACGCCCGGGACGAAGGCGCCTCGTGCCAAGTATTCAAACCCAAAACTTCGACCAGCCTTTTGCTGACCTGCCACCCTACCAAAAGCCGGCCGCCGGCCGCCGGTGCCCGCAAAATAAGTACGGCTACAACATCAGCCTGCCCTGTGAGATGATGCCCTATCAAATGGTCCAGATGAGCTCCGATGGCGCCTTCTTCTACCTGGATGCCTCTTACAATTTCGGGATATAGCAAGCTTGTAGGATAAAAAGCCCCATTTTCCAGTCAGAGGTAGGGGCTTTTTTGTATTGGAGACGTTGTCCGCTAATGTTGGCAAGGTATTTATTTTGCTACTTTACAGTCGGCGAAAAGCGGCCCGCATAATTTTGGGCCGGCATTCTACATGGCGACGCCTCTTTTTTCTGTTATGAAAACCAATACGTTTCGATTGTTGCGCTTTATTGTTGTTTTAAGCGGTTGCCTGGCCATGGCAGGCGGGGCGCAGGCTGGCCCGCGCCCGGCATCCGGGCTGGTGGCTACTGCCGACGTGCCGCCCCTGGATGGCCTGTGGAAGGGCCCATTGAAAGTGCCCGGCGGCCAGCTCGAAGTTATTTTTCGGTTTGTGAAGCTCACCGGCGGCGAATACTTCTGCACCCTCGACGTGCCGCTCCAGAAAGTGAGCCGCATGAATGTGAAAACCGAAGTGCGGGGCGACACCGTGCGCCTTTACGCCGAAGAAGCCGCCACCCGGTTCGTCGGCCGCGTCTCGGCCGATGGCAAGCAAATGGCCGGCACCTGGCAGTCGCCCGGCTTCAAAGTGCCCATGACGCTCACCTTCAGCGCACTGCCGGCCATGAACGCCAAAAACGTGCGCCTGACCCCGCCCTACCGCGAGGAAGAAGCCACCTTCAGCAACCTCAGCGTGAACGCCCGGCTGAGCGGCATGCTCACCATTCCGGCCGGGCCGGGGCCTTTTCCGGCCGTGGTGCTGCTGAGCGACAGCGGCCCGCAGGACCGCGACGGCACCGTGGGCGACTTTGCCCCGCTGGGCCTGCTGGCCGACTACCTCACCCGGCGCGGGGTGGCGGTGCTCCGTTTCGATGACCGCGGCGTGGGCAAGTCCGGCGGCACGCCTGCGCTAACTACCGCCGACCTGGTGAGCGACGCCCAGGCCGGCCTCAACTACCTGCGCACCCGCCCCGAAATCGATTTGGCGCACCTCGGACTGGTGGGCCACGGCGAAGGCGGCAACGTGGCCTTGCTGGCGGCGGCCCAGCCGTTGCCCCCGGCCTTTGTGGTGGCGCTGGCGCCCTACGGCCTGCCCGGCCGCGACATTGTGGTGCAGCAGCAGGCCACCACGCTTCGCACCCTCGGCACCGAGAATGCGCAGATTGAAGCTGCTACCAAGCGCCAGCAGGCCATGCTCGAAATCATTCGCCAGACCACCGATAACTCGCAGGCCCAGGCCATTGTAGCCAACATGCTGAAGCAAAACAACGCGGCCATCGACAATGCCACGGCCCAGGCCAGCGCCGCCGAGATGACGTCGCCCCGCTACCGTTATTTTTTGGCGTTTAACCCCATCGAAAAGCTGGCGGCCGTGACTTGTCCGGTGTTGCTCCTGAACGGTACCGCCGACCTTACCATCAACGCCGACGCCAACCAGACCGCCCTTGCCAAAGGCCTGAAAGGCAATAAGAACGTGACAGCCAAGAAGCTGGCCGGCGTCAATCACCTCTTTCAGCCCGAGCAATCCAAGTGGCCCATCATCAACGGCCAGCCCCAGCCCAACTTCTCGCCCGAAGCCGAAGACACCATCCGGGAATGGATTGTGGCGCAGTCGAAGAAATAAGACCGCAGATTTTCGCGGATTTGACGGATAAGAACGGATTCAGACGTACCCAGACGCTTTCATTTCTGCGCTTCGATTTTGGTAATTACGAAAAAGGCCCTGCGTGCGCAGAGCCTTTTTTTGTAGCTGTTAGGTACTCAAGCTGTTCAGTGCGCAAGCGCAAGAAATGAAGGCGTCTGGATGCGTCTGAATCCGTTCTTATCCGTCAAATCCGCGAAAATCTGCGGTCTTACTTAATCATGTCGACCTCCGCCTTAATCATGGCGTTGTAGCGGCGGCCCTGCCCGTTGGCCAACGTGAGGAGGTTCCAACCCTTGCCGATGGTGTAGCTCCAGGTGCGGCTTTCCTTGTACTCGAAGGTAGGGCGCATAATCTGGCCGTAGGGCGTGTAGTTGTCCATGAAGTTGGTGGTGTAGAACTTGTCGCCGCCCACAATCCACTCCATGGCCACAAAAAAGCCTTCCTCGGGCGCCGGAATGTTGTAGCTGCTCAAGTCGATGGTGTACCACTCGCCGCCGCGCGAGGCCGAAACAACGACGTTTTCGGTGAGCAGGTCGGTGTTGGGGGCGTTGTAGTTGCCGTCGGCTTTGTAGAGGCGCACGCGGAAGGGCTCGCGCGGAAAGCCGTTCTCGCCGATGTAGAACGAAACCGTGCGCACGTTGCCGAGCTTTTTCTGCTTGTCGTTTTTCACGAAAAAAGCATATTGCGAGCCCGGCAGCCCCTGAATCATCCCCTCGCCGGGGTTATTTGATTTGGAGCCGAGCTCCAGATTTTTAATCTTTCCGCCCTTTACCGTAAAGCCCTCCAACTTAACCTCGCGCTTTTTCAGCTCGATGATGAGGTCTTCGGTGCTGCCGCGCTTGATGAAAATAGCGCTGCGGTCGTAGCCCAAGGTCATAACAATCAGCGAGTCCTGGCTGGTTTTTTCAAGGCCTGCCAGCTGAAAATAGCCATATTCGTTGGTGAGGGCACCCGTGCCCTCTTCCCGCAAACCAATCGAAGCAAAGGGAACCGGGTCCTTGGTTTTAGCATCCACGATGCGACCGGTAATCCGGTTTTCCTGCGCCCAGCCCATTGCTGGCAGCAGCAGCAGAACCCAAAAAGCCAGAAAAGTGTAGCGTTTCATCATCGCCAAAAATAATTATAATGGATGGTAGTCTGGCAAATTTACAAATTGCAGACCACTCTATTGCTACGTCGACCTCATGAGGCGGGGTAATGGCGCGCTAAATGCAAAATATTTTTTTTCGGCTAACACCACGCCCGCATTTTTATTGCCCTGAGTTGTGTATGATAACCTCGACCGTACCATTTTGGACGGATGGCGCTGCGTCGAAAACCAGAAAGAAATTAACTGACCAGGGCAACTTGACGTATCGGAAAAGTATTCAACTTTGAATAATTACTTTTTCCAACGTGATGCAAAAATCCATCCTTTCCCTGCTGGCAGCTGCCGCGCTGCTGGCCAGCTGCGAAACCAAACATTCCGAAACCAAAGACCAGCTTTCCGAAGCAGGCCAGGACACGGCCGTGATGGCCCGCGATGGCAAAACCGTCGGCGATGTGGCCGCCGGTGCCGCCAACGCCGTGGACAATGCCTGGGACCTGGGCAAAGCCAAGCTGGCCGACGTGAAATTCAAAGAAATAACCCTGCCCGGCGTGAGCGTGCGAGGCGACAGCACCTACAACGTGTACAGCGTGGACGAAACCGTGCTTTTCGACACCGACAAGGCCGATATCAAGCCCAGCGCCGCCGAAGCCCTCAAGCAAATTACGGCTTCCATTGGGCAGCGCTACGGCACCAGCCAGGTAAGGGTAATGGGCTTTGCCGACGCGCGCGGCGACAAAAGCTACAACAAGGACCTGAGCGAAAAGCGCGCCGACGCCGTGAAGAACTACTTGGTTGCCAAGGGCGGGATGGCGGCCGAGCGCGTGAGCGTGGAACCCATGGGCGAATCCAATCCCGTGGCTACCAATGCAACCCCGGCCGGCCGCCAGGAAAACCGGCGGGTCGAAATTGCGGTGCGCACCAAATAAGGCGAGCCGTTTGAAGCCGCCACGGTTTGCCACGGCAGGCCGGGTTGGCCAACCACCCAGACGCAAGCCGCGTCTGGGTTTTGTTTTTTAGGCTCTGCCCGCATCAGCGCTGCTGGTTTGATGGCTGATGCCCACGGAATGAGGCCCGTAGCTGAACGCAAGCACAAACCAATAAAATAATTGTCCCATAAATGACGGGCTTTTTGCCTTATTTTGCATCCTTAACTCCGCTTTGCCGCCGGCTGCAATTCCAGCATCGGTTTTCTATATAGGCTCTTGACTGCTTACTTTGCCCGTGCTGGAGGTGTATTTCTAAGGTATTATTAAAATGAGGAGGTGTTTAACGGGGGTTTTATTGCTGTTGTGCCTGGCATGGATGGGCACCGGCCAGGTTGCGGCCCGAACCCCGATAGCCGACCCGGTGTTGCCGCTGGGCGGGCTTTGGAAAGGGAAGCTGAGCGTATTGGGCGGGCAACTGGATTTGACCATCAGCGTGGTGCCGCTGGCAAGCGGAAAGTTTTTCGCCGCCCTCGATGTGCCGGCCCAGAAAGTGAGCCGCATGGTGACGGAAATGACCGTGCGCGGCGACTCGGTGTTGCTGTGGATGCCGGACGCCGGCACGCGCTACAATGCTCGTTTTGATGCCAGCAAGCGCGAGCTCAACGGCACCTGGATGCAGGCCGGCGTAAAGTCGCCGCTGCGGCTCTACTATTTTCCCATGCCTACGGTAACCGGACCGGGCACGCGGCTGGCGCCCCCGTACCGGGAAGAAGACGTCACCTTTAACAACCCCGTGGGGCGCCTCAACCTGGCCGGAACCCTGACCGTGCCCCCCGGTCCGGGGCCCTTTCCGGCCGTGGTGCTGGTGAGCGACATTGGAGCACAGGACCGCGACGGCACCTTGGACGACTACCACATGATGGGCTCGCTGGCCGACTACCTCACCCGGCGCGGCATTGCCGTGCTGCGCTACGATGACCGGGGGGTGGGCAAATCGGGTGGCAACAGCAAAACGGCGACCACCGCCATGCTGGTGAGCGACGTACAGGCGGCGCTGAATTTTTTGCGGGCGCGCCTCGAAATCAATATTGCCCGCATTGGGGTGATAGGCCACGGCGAAGGGGCCAACGTGGCCCTGCTGGCAGCGGGCGAGCCATTGCCCCCGGCCTTTGTGGTGTCGTTGGCCGGATACGGCCTAACGGGCGTGCAAACCTTGCTTCAGCAGCAGGTGGCCCAGGACCGCGCCAAGAAAAAGGACCCCGTTGCCATACAAGCGGCCTACGAGCGGCAGCGCACCATGTACGACATCATCGGCCACACCAATGCGCCACAGGCACTGGCTATTGTGAGCAATATGCTGCGCCAGGACCAGCCCACCCTCGACCCCAAAGCCGCCGAGGCCCAGGCCGCAGAACTGCTCACACCCTGGCGGCACTATTTCCTTTCCTTCGACCCCATCGAAGGCCTCGACCAGGTGCATTGCCCCGTGCTGCTCCTCAGCGGCACCGACGATGCGGAGGCGCCGGCCGAACTCCACCTCACGGCCCTGGAGAAAGAGTTGCGCAGCATCACCCACGCCATCACGGTCAAGCGGCTGGCGGGGGTCAACCACTTGTTTCAGCCCCCCAAAACGGAGTGGACGCTGATGAATGGCGAAATGAAGCCGCTGTTCTCGCCGGTAGCGGAAGAGGTTATCCGCGAATGGATTACGGGATTGTATGCGGTGAAGCCCACCAAAGAGCTGCCAACAAGCAGGAAGTGATGCAGCAAAGGCAGCCCCGTGAGGGGCTGCCTTTTTTAGTTTGTTGGCGCAATGCGGCTTTGTTCGGGGAGCCGGCCGGGCAGCTTGACTCCGTTCTTATCCGTCAAATCCGCGAAGCATCTCGCGTGCATTAGTAACTGATGTTACGCACGAAGTTGGCCGAGTTGGTGGTATATAGCTTTCAGGCCCACGGTATAGAGTTGGGCTTTGAG
>NZ_JAERQF010000046.1 GCF_016734815.1 Hymenobacter rubidus | reverse complement strand
TACGTGCGCGAACGCCTCATGGCCCGCCTGCCCGAGCGCCTGCTCATGCGGGCCGAACGCAAAGCTGAGCGTGAGCGCCGACCGCCTCGGCGCAAGGCCAAACCCAAGGCCCGCAAGTCCGTGGCCGGCGGTCGGGCCGGGGCTAGCCCGGCCGCTAAAAAGCAAAAAGTCCCGGCCGCTGCTGCGACCGGGACTAAGCTGTAGAGAGAGGACTCGAACCTCTAATTGTACTAGCGAGATAGGCTAGCGCGTCTGCCAATTCCGCCACCCCACAAGGTTTATTGGTCCAAAGTTAGGCATTAGCGTGCGAAAAATCACAAAAACTCTTAATACTATTTTCTTATTAACTTCTTGTAAGTGAATAAATTCACTGCAATCGTTTGCGGAAAAGTACGGGGCCCAAAGCCACGGGAAAAGCTCGCGGCTTTTGCGCTGCCCCTGCAACTTGGTATTTACCTTTGAAGAAAATAGCCAACAAGTGAGTGAGGTTCCGGCACGCAAAATCATCCACCTCGACATGGATGCCTTTTATGCTTCGGTGGAGCAGCGCGACCACCCCGAACTGCGTGGCCAGCCCGTGGCGGTGGGCGGTGCGCGGGAGCGGGGTGTGGTAGCCGCCGCCAGCTACGAGGCCCGGCAGTACGGCGTGCGCTCGGCCATGGCGTCGGCTACGGCGCTGCGCAAGTGCCCGGAGCTGGTGTTCGTGGCGCCGCGCTTTGCGGTGTATAAGGAGGTGTCGCGGCAGATTCGGGCCATTTTTGCCCAATACACGCCGCTCATCGAGCCCGTGTCGTTGGACGAGGCTTACCTCGACGTGACGCACAACCTCAAACAGCTGGCCTCGGCCACCCAGATTGCGCGGAAAATCCGAGCCAAAATTCTGGCGGAAACCCAGCTCACGGCTTCGGCGGGCATTTCCTACAATAAGTTTCTGGCCAAGCTGGCTTCTGATTACCGCAAGCCCAACGGGCAGTTTGTGGTGCGCCCCGAGCAGGGACTTGCCTTTGTGGAGGGGCTGGCGGTGGGCCAGTTCCACGGCGTGGGGCCCGTGACGGCGGCCCGCATGAATCAGTTGGGCATTTTCAGCGGAGCCGACCTGCGGGCCCAAACCGCCAAGTTTCTGCAGCAGCACTTTGGCAAGGCCGGGCGCTACTACTTTGCCATTGCCCGCGCCGAGGACCACCGCCCCGTGGTGGCCGACCGCCTGCGCAAGTCCATGGGCTCGGAAACCACTTTCGGGCAAGACCTGACCGAATTTACGGACCTGCTGGACGGGCTGCGGCCGCTGGTGGAGGAGGTGTGGGAGTATTGCCAGCGCAGCGGCATCCGGGGCCGCACCGTGACGCTGAAGGTGAAGTTTGCCGATTTCCAGCAAATAACGCGTAGCCGCAGCGGGGTGGGGGTGGTGCCCAGCCAGGCGGTGCTGGAGCGCATGTGCCGGGGGTTGGTGGAGGGCCTGTTTCCGCTGGCCAAGGGCGTGCGGCTGCTGGGCGTCACGCTCTCTAACTTGAACAATGCGCCGGAAGCCGCGGGCCGCCAGCTCACGCTGAGCTTCTGAGAAGCTGCAGAAAAAGTCGCCAAAATCACCTTACAGCGGTTTCGGAGTCGGTATCCAGGCGCTGGAAGTAGCGCGAACTCTGTAGTTCGCGTCCCCGCGCCAGTCGCTTCGATAAGACGGCGCGCGGACGCGAACTACAGAGTTCGCGCTACGGTACACCGACTCCGAAACCGCTGTAGACCGTCCTCTACATCATGTGGCGGTTCCGCAACCCTGCTATTTCTTTTTCGACATTGGGAGCAATTACTGGTGCGATTCTGGTTAAGGAGGTGTCATCTTTACCGCCGGGCCTGTACTGGTTGCTTGCTGGCCGCTCGCCGGTACTGTTTTTCCTTCTTCTAATCATTCGCCTCTCCGCATGCAATTCCCCCGATTTAAGCTAGGACTTTATTCGACTTCTGTGCTGGCCCTGCTGGGACTGGCTTCGTACTCGGTGTACCAGGGCACGCCGCCGCGCGACCAGGTGGTGTTGGGCGTGATGCTGCAAGGCCTCAGCCAGTTGCACTACCAGCCCGAAAAGCTGGACGACCAGTTTTCGCAGCGCGTATACGACCTCTACCTCAAGCGCATCGATGCCAACAAGATGCTGCTGCTAGCCCCGGAAGTGGCCCAGCTGGAGCAGTTCAAAACCAAGATTGACGACCAGCTGCGCGGCGGCACCCACGAGTTTCTGGACGTGAGCAGCCAGTTGCTGAGCAAGCGCACGCTCGAAATTCAGGCTCTCTACCGGCAGATTCTGGCCAAGCCCTTCGACTTTGCGGTGCAGGAAAACTGGGAAACCGACCCCGCCAAAGCCAATTACCCCGCCAACGCCGCCGAGCAGCGCGAGCAGTGGCGCAAGATGCTGAAGTACCAAACCCTGGCCCGCCTCTCAGAAATGATGGACGACGAGGCCAAGAAGAAGGACAAGCCGCTGGCCGCCGCCAAGGTAGGCGCCTCGCCCGCTACGACGTCGGAAAAAGTGCGCACGCCGGCCGAAATGGAGGCCGAAGCCCGCAAGCGTGTGCTGAAATACTGGGACGACGCTTACGCCGACCTGCTCCAAACCGATGCCAATGACCGGCTGGCCGCCTTCGCCGACGTCATTGCCAATACCTACGACCCGCACACCGAATATTTCGCCCCCATTGCCCGCGACAACTTCGATATTGCCATGTCGGGCCGCCTGGAAGGCACCGGCGCGCAGCTGGTAGAAGACGAAGGACACCTGAAGGTGACCGACATCGTGGCCGGTTCGGCGTCGTTCCGCCAGGGCGAGTTGAAGGTAGGCGACATCATTCTGCGCGTGGCCCAGGGCGCGGCCGAGCCCGTGAGCGTGGAAGGCATGCGCTTCGACAAAGCCGTGAAGCTGATTCGGGGGCCCAAGGGCACGGAGGTGCGCCTGACGGTTCGCAAGCCCGACGGTGCTACGGTGGTCATTCCCATCATCCGCGACGTGGTGGTGATTGAAGACACCTACGCCCAGTCGGCCCTCGTGAAGCAGGGCGGCCGCACCTACGGCTACATTCACCTGCCCGGCTTCTACGCCGACTTCAGCGGCAAAGGTGGCCGCAGCAGCGCCGTCGATGTGAAAAATGAGCTGGCCAAACTCTCCAAAGAAAACGTGGCCGGCGTGGTGCTCGACCTGCGCTACAATGGCGGCGGCTCGCTGCGCGATGCCGTGGACATGGGCGGCCTGTTTGTGCCCACCGGCCCCATGGTGCAGGTGAAAACCAGCCGGGGCGCCGCCCAGGCCGTGGCCGATACCGACCCCACGGTGCAATACGCCGGCCCGCTGGTGGTGCTCGTGAACAAGTACAGCGCCTCGGCTTCTGAGATTCTGGCTGCTGCTATGCAGGACTACCACCGCGCCATTGTGATGGGCAGCACCACCTACGGCAAAGGCACCGTGCAGCAGGTTATCGACCTCGACAACGCAGTATCGCCCGAAGTGAAGGCGCTCAAGCCGCTGGGCTCGGTGAAAATCACGCTGCAAAAGTTTTACCGCGTGAACGGGGGCTCGACCCAGTTCAAGGGCGTGGTGCCTGATATTACCCTGCCCGATGCGCTGGCCTCGTATGCCAAAGGCGAGCAGGAATCGGAATACCCCTTGCAGTGGGATGAAATTGCGCCTGCCGCCTACCAGCCCACCAATACCCTGCCGGCTCTGGATAAACTGCGGGCCGCCAGCGCCGCCCGCGTGGCCGCCAGCCCCGGCTTCCGCCTTATTACTGAGGCCGCCGACCGCGCCACCACCCGCCGCAAGCAGACTGTGCTTTCGCTCAACCTGGCGGCCTACCGCGCCCAGCAGCTGGAGGCCCGCGCCGTAAACAAGCAGCAAACTGCTGCCCAGAATGCCCTCGCCGTGCTCGATGTGACGGCCCTGGCCGCCGATGCCCGCCCGGCCACCGATTCCACGGCTGCCAAGCGCCTATCCCGTTTCCTGAAGCCCCTGCGCAAGGACGCGGCCCTGGCCGAAGCTGTAAGCGTGATTGGCGATGAGCTGAACTAGCGTGTTGCGTTGAAGCTGTGGTTAAAATCGCAAGCCGGTCATGCTGAGCGCAGTCGAAGCATCTCGCGTGCAGCAGTAACTCAATCGATTGGATTGCTAACACAAGCGAGATGCTTCGACTGCGCTCAGCATGACCGACTGCTGGTTGGTTGACCATCTGAATGCCATAGGCTAGGCATAATTATAAGGTCAAAAGGCCCCCGCTGCTACTGAGCAACGGGGGCTTTTTGCTTTTCAGGAACTTCCTTTGGCAGGGGCCGCGAAGTGGTTTTCTTGTTAAGGGAGACGGGCTTTTCAGGAATTTCCGGCTGGCGCATACCGGCCAACTTCCGCGCGCTGCTTATTTTCGTGTCATGGCTGATGCTGCCGCTGTTCCTTCTCCTTTTTCTACCGACTTACGCAAGCTATTTCCGGCGGATGACCTGCTGGTCGGGCTCCTGGAAAACGCCCTGAACGGGGTGGCGCTGTACACGCCCATTCGAGCGGAAAGCGGAGAAATAGTCGACTTTGCCATCCAGCTGCTAAACCCGGCTGCGCAACGCATGCTGCGACAGCCGGCCCGGCCGGCGGGCACTTACTTACAGCACTTTCCGCACACTGTCCAGACGGGCGTCTTTACTTTTCATTGCGAAGCGTTTGAGTCGGGCCAGCCCAGGCGAATGGAAGTGAATTACCAGGGCGACGGCCTCGATAACTATTTCCTCCTCTCGGCGCGGCGTGTGGGGGCGGGGCTGCTGGTGAGCTTTCTGGATACTGCCGACCAGCCGCGCTCGGCCGTGGAAAAGGCCCTGCGCGAAAGCCAAGCCCGCGAGCGGGCCGCATTGGCCGAGGCTGAGAGCCAGCGTGCGAGCCTGCACGAAACGTTTATGCAGGCCCCGGCCATGATTTGCATCTTTGGCGGGCCGGAGCACGTGTTTGAGTTGGCAAATCCGTTGTACCAGAAGCTGGTGGGCGACCGGCCATTGGTGGGCTACCCCATTCGGACGGCCATGCCGGAGCTGGAAGGCCAGCCCATTTTTGGCCTGCTCGATGAGGTGTACCGCACCGGCGAAACCTTCCGGGCCAACGAAATGCTGGTGCAGCTCGACCACGACAATTCCCACCCGCAGGAGCTGGAAAAACGCTACTACAACTTCATTTATCAGGCCCGCCGCAATGCCCAGGGCGTGGTCGACGGCATTCTGGTGTTTGCCTACGACGTGACCACGCAGGTGGAGGCCCGGCAGCAAATTGCGTCCAGCGAGCAGCAAACCGCCACGGCCAACGAAGAGCTGGCCAGCACCAACGAAGAAATCCAGGCCAGCAACACCGAATTGCTCCGGGCCCAGTTGTTGCTGCGCGAGCTAAACCAGGAGTTGGAAGCCCGCGTGGCCGAGCGCACCGCCCAGGTGCAGGCCGCGCAGGCCGAAGCCGAGCGCCAGCAGACCCGCCTGGAACAGTTTTTCATGCAGGCGCCGGCCGCCATCTGCATTCTCGACGGGCCGGAGCTGGTGTACGAGTTGGTGAACCCGGCCTACCAGGCGTTTTTTCCGGGGCGCCCGTTGCTGGGGCGGCCCCTTCTGGATGCCCTGCCCGAAATAGCCGACCACGCGGTGTACCGCGCCTTCCGGAAGGTGTTCGAAACGGGCATTACCCACGAAGAGCCTGCTTTGCTCATTCCCTTTGTTCGCTCTTCGGATGGCGTGCTGGAGGACCGGTATTTCAACTACATTCAGCAGGCCCGCTACGATGAAAGCGGGCAGATTGACGGCATTCTGGTATTTGCCCTGGAGGTGACGGAGCAAGTGATGGCCCGTCAGCAAGCCGATGCCTTGCAAGCCAAACTGCTGGCCACGGCCCGGCGCCAGGCGCAGGAGCGCGAAACGCTGTACCAAGTGTTTGAGCAAACCCCGGCCATTGTGGGCCTGCTGCGCGGCCCCGACCACCGGGTCGAGTATTTCAACAACGCCTACCAGCAGCTGGTGATGGGCCGCCTGGTGCGGGGGCGCCCCGTGGCCGAGCTGCAACCCGAGGCCGTGGGCCAGGGCTTTATCGACCTGCTGGACCGCGTGTACCGCACCGGCGAAACCTACTACGGCAATGAAGTAGCGCTCCAGGTGGAGCGGGAAGGCCGGCCCCGCCAAACGTCCTACCTCAACTTCACCTACCAGGCGTACCAGGAGCAGGGCCAGACGGTGGGCATCTCCGTGTTTGCCTACGACGTGACCGAGCAGGTGCTGGCGCGGCAGCTGCGCCTGGCCCAGCAGCGGCAGCTCAACGCGCTGTTTGAGCAGGCGCCCGTGGCCATTGCCGTACTGCGCGGGCCTAAGTACCTGGTCGAGCTGGCCAACCCCGGCATGTGCGAGCTCTGGGGGCATACCCGCGAGGAAGTGCTGGACAAACTGCTGTTCGAGGCCATGCCCGAGCTACAGGGCCAAGGCTTTGCCGAGCTGCTAAACAACGTGGTGGCCACCGGCGAGGTGTACGCAGCCCAGGAGCGCCCCATCCGGCTGCCGCGCCAGGACCAAACCGTGGAAGTGTACGTCAACTTTGTGTACCAGCCCCTGCACGACGGCGCCGGCACCACCACGGGGGTGGCGGTGGTGGCCACCGATGTGAGCGAGCAGGTGGCAGCCCGCCAGCTGCTGGCCCAGGCCAACGCCGAGCTGAGTGCCGCCAACCAAGCGGCAGTGGCCCGCAACGCCGAGCTGGCCGCCGCCAACCAGCAACTCATCCGCACCAATCAGGACCTCGACAACTTCGTGTACGCGGCCAGCCACGACCTCAAGCAGCCCGTCAATAACCTGCACGGGCTCTTTGAGGAGCTTCGCACCGTCACCACCTTCACCGACCCCGACGAGGAGGACATGCTGGTGCCCATGATTGACGAAGCCCTGCACCAACTGGCCGCCACCATCGACGATTTGGCCGCCGTGGGCCAGGCCCAGCAGCTACCCACCCTGCCCGCCGAAACCGTGGACCTGGCCGAACTCACCCAGGAAGTGCTCCAAACCCTGCAGCCGCAGGCGCTGGCCGCCCGCGCCCGCATCACCACCGATTTTAGCGCCCGGCCCACCATTTCCTATGCCCGCGCCAACCTGCGCACTATTCTGCTAAATCTGCTCAGCAACTCCCTGAAATACAACGACCCGTCCCGGCCGTGCCGGGTGCATCTGTCGTTGTGGCTGGAGGCCGGTCGCCCCGTGCTGCTGGTCGAAGACAACGGCCTGGGCTTCGACGTGGACCGGCACCGGGCCGAGCTGTTTCACCTGTTCCGCCGCTTCCACGACCACACCGAAGGCACCGGCGTGGGCCTGTACCTAGTGAACCGCATGGTGCAAAGCCACGGCGGCCACATCGAGGTGGAAAGCGAAGTAGGCGTGGGGAGTACGTTCCGGCTGTTTTTATGAGGCTGCTGGTTACAATTGGGGAGTGTTTTACCCGCGTCTGTCATCCTGAGCGCAACGAAGGACCTTCTCACCGATGAAGGATTTGCAGAAGGCTAAATGACAGCAAACCGTTCTGGCTTGGTAAGGTCCTTCGCTGCGCTCAGGATGACAGACGCCAACATCAGTTGACAGCATTGCTGAATTTTGATGCAGGTTTAACTAAAAAAACGGGTGAGACAAAGGCTGCTGAGCGACCTTTGCGGCAGTTCTTATCAGTTGGTTACCCTATAATTCTTGCATGAAAGCATTTCTTTTCGACCTCAACGGTACCATGATTCACGACATGGAATACCATACCCGCGCCTGGCAACACCTGTTTAACAACGACCTCGGCGGCCGTTTTACTTGGGACGAAGTGAAGCCGCAGATGTACGGCAAAAACCAGGAAGTGCTGGTGCGCATGTTCGGCCCCGACCGATTCACGGCGGAGGAAATGGATTACTGGGCCGTCGAGAAAGAGAAGCGGTACCAGCAGGAGTTTCTGCCGCATCTGGCGCTGCTGCCGGGGCTACAGGATTTTCTGGAACGGGCGCACCAGGCGGGCATTCCCATGGCCATTGGTTCAGCGGCCATCCCGTTCAACATTGATTTTGTGCTCGATAACCTCAACATCCGGCACTATTTCAGCGCCATTGTGAGCGCCGATGATGTGTTGCTCAGCAAGCCCCATCCCGAAACCTTCCTCAAAGCCGCTGAGCAGCTGGTTGTAGCGCCTGCCGACTGCCTGGTATTTGAGGACGTGCCCAAGGGCGTCGAAGCCGCCCTCAATGCCGGCATGAAGGCCGTGGTGCTCACCACCACGCACCAGGAAGCCGAATTTGCGCACTTGCCCAATGTGCTGCATTTCGCCCCGGATTTTACGGATGCCTACATGCAGGCACTGGTGTAGTGCCTGCTCCAGCAGAAACAAGACGCCCCGCTGTGCAACTGCATAGCGGGGCGTTTTTGTGGACGAATAAGTTGCCAGCTTATCCTTTCATTTTGCCTTTCTTGGCGCGTTTGGCGTCGCGGTGGGCCTGTCGCTCAGCTTCGGTGCGGGCGGGCGGGGCCGGGGTGCCGGTGCCGGGCGACAGCCGGTCGCGGTTGTTGCTAATGCTGGAGCCATCCACGGCCGTGCGCACGCGCGGCTGGTTATTGGAGGGCGCCATGGGGTTGGAGTTATTGTCGGCCGGGGCGTTGCTGGCGGGCGTGGTCTGGGCCAGGGCGGCGGTGCTGAGGCCGAGCGAGAGCACAGCCGTAAGGAAGGTGGAGGATTTCATGCGAAGCGAGGAAAAGAAGTGTACGCTCCTGCTTACGCACCGCTGCCCCGTGCGGGTTACAGCGCGGGCCTCACGGCGTCAGCACCAGCACTCGAATGGCGGACGGATGTTGGGCATCGTGGTAGAGCCGAATGGTGGCTTTTTGAAAGTCTTTTTCTTCGGCTGTGGCGATGGGCACGAAGGTTTGCGGGTTGCGGTCGACGAGCGGAAACCAACTGCTCTGCACCTGCACCATCAGTCTATGGCCTTGTTTGAATGTGTGCAGCACATCGGGCAACTCGTATGTTACCTTGGTCGGCATATTAGGAACAAAGGCTTCCGGCTTCGAAAAACTGTTGCGGAACCGGCCGCGCATCACCTCAGCGCGCACCAGGCGCTGGGTGCCATCGGGCAGCTCATCGATGACTTTCACGATGAAGTCAGCATCGGTGCCGGAGGTGCTCACCCAAAGGTCGGCGGTGATAGGGCCGGCCACGGTGAAGTCGTTGGGCAAGGTTTCGGTCCGAAACGTGAGAACATCAGGGCGCTTGGCGGCAAAGCGCTGGTCCTCTATCATGTACTCATTGTTGCGCTCGGCGTGGACGCCGTCAGTGTAAGGCACCGGGTTGGCTGGGTCGCTGAGGTACTGAGTGTATAATTTGGGAGTTTTAACCTTGGCAGACTTAACGCCCAGGTTTTTAATGGAGCCTTTTAAAGCTTCTGAAGCTTTGGGGTTAATCACGGCCAACTTGCTGCCATCCAAAAGGTAAAGGACGCGCGTCTTTGTAGCAGCCGGTGGCCAGGCCGAATGGCTTTTCCACTGGTTGGTGCCGGTATCGAACACCGTCGCTTCGGCCGGGTTAAAGCTGCCTTTGTCCTTCAGATAAAAGTTGAAAAAGGGCGTTTCCAGCGCTAGCCGAAAGGTTTGGGCCGTGTTTGAGCCAAAGCTGAGGGGACCAAATTTGCTCCATTCGGGGCGGGCCCAGGCGCCGTGCGTCCAGGGGCCCATCACGAGGCGGTTGGTGGCGCCGGGGTTTTGCTTCTCGATGGCCTTGTAGGTGTTCAGGGCGCCGTACAGGTCCTCGGCATCGAACCAGCCGCCGACTACCAGCACGGCCGGCTTCACGCCCTTGAGGGCCGGGCGAATATTCCGCGCCTGCCAGTAGGCGTCGTAGGTTTCGTGCTGCATGTACTCGTTCCAGATGCGGGCGCGGTTGTTGAAATACGCCGGGCCGTTGGCATTTTTGATGGGGCCAAGCTTCAGGAAAAATGTGTACAAGTCCTTCGGCTCGAACTTGAACAACTCCTGATAATCAGCCACCGGCTGGGGCCGGGGAACGTCGAAATAATTGGTGAACTCGAAGTTGTCGAGTAGAAAAAACGCACCCTTGTGCCGGGCATCGTCGCCGATAAACTCATCCGTAACCGGGGCCTGGGGCGACACCGCTTTCAGCGCCGGATGCGCCGCAGGCAAGGCCGCTGAAGCGTAAAAACCGGGGTAGCTGATGCCCAACATGCCCACGCGGCCGTTGTTGCCCGGCACATGTTGCAGCAGCCACTCAATGGTATCGAAGGTGTCGGTGCTTTCGTCGTGCGGAGCCGTTGGGCCGGTTGCCCCGGCCTGCCCGGCGCGCAGGGCGGGCGTCATTTCCTCAAACTGGCCCTCCGACAGGTAACGTCCGCGCACGTCCTGGTACACGAAAATGTATTGCTCTTCCGAAAGCTCCCGGCTAGGACCGGGGCCGTGCGTACGGTAGTTGTTCTCCCCATACGGTCCGGCAGAATACGGCGTGCGCGTCATCAAAAACGGGTAAGGCTTGGCCGCCGAAGCATCTTTGGGCACGTAAATGGTCGTGTAGAGCTTCACCCCGTCGCGCATGGGTATCTGGCGGTCGAGCTTGATGTAGTGCTGCCGCACGAAAGTGGAATCCTGGGCGCGGGTTTGCGCGCGGGCTGCCATGGTAGTAGCCAGCAGACAGACAATCATCGCAAGTGGAAAGCGGGGCATTGGGGAAGGAAAAAGTAAATAGAGATAAGAATGAAGAACCGGTCATGCAGAGCGCAGCGAAGCATCTCGCTCGGTATCGCCTTCACGATTGGATGAAGCACGCAAGATGCTTCGCTACGCTCTGCATGACCGGCTTTTGCTCTTCTTCACCTCTTCACCGCACCTCGTTGCTTCCTCACCGCAGCAGCTTCACCGTGGTGTCGAGGCGCTGGGTGAGCAGGTAGTTGCGGTATAGTTCGCTCAGCTTGTTCATGGCTTCCCGGTGCTCGTCGCGCTGAAACAGGCGGACGGAATACTTCTCTTTGGGAGCCGTGCGGCGCAGGTTCACGTAGGTCAGCTTGCCGTTGTTGGAGTGGCTGACCGGCTCGCCGCTCTGGATGCGTTCGATGCGCTTGTTGTTGTTGCCGAACAGCGCTTGCAGGGGTTTCAGGCCGATGTAGAGGTTGGTGGCGCCGTCGAGGCCGTAGTGGCCGCTTACTTCCAGGTTGCTCAGGTTGCTGTTCAGGTGCAGGCCGGGGATGATAAGCTGGCCCTGCGCGAGCAAAAACTCGCCGGTGACGGGCTCAAAGTACAGGTGGCTGGTGCGCTCGGATTTCATAAACTTCAGGGCTTCCATCAGCACCTCCACGTTCAGCAGCTCCAGGTCGCGGAAATTGGTTTTCAGGTAGCCGGCCGTTTGCGGAAATTCGGGTAGGAAGGTGGCGCCGAGGTTGGTGCGCACATCGGCCACGCCGCTCAGCGTGCCTTTGATGTTGTCGGCGCTCAGCACGCTCAGGCCCAGGCTGGAGGCCGTGGCAAACAAGGCAGGCAGCTGCACATCCTGCAGGTGCAGCTGGAGCCGGGTGGGGTGGCGGGTGCGGCTGACTGTGCTGCGCATGTAGCCCCGCACGCTCAGGTGGCCCTGCAAGGCATCAAACGAGCAGTTGTCGAGGCGGGCCTCGCCATCGAGCAGGTGCGATACAAAATGGAAGCGACTCCCGTTGATGGCCCCGTAATGCACCTGGTCGGCTTCCACCCGCAGCACGGCGCTGAGCACGCCGTTGGCCAGCAGGGAGTGGTTGCCGGGGAGCTGCTGGCGGGCGGCGCGGCGGGTGGCGCGGCGCTCGGCCCGGGCCTGGGCGCGCGCGGCAAGCACCGAATCGGTGGGAGCGGTGAGGCTGGCAATGAGGCCAAGCAGGCGCTGCACGTCGAGGGTGGCGTAGCGCAGGGTCACGTCGGCATCGGCTGCGGTGAGGCGCAGGGCTTCTACCTGGGCCGTGCCTGAGGCCTCGCCAAAACCGCCTTCCGGCGTGCGGAAGCGCAGGTAGGGCATCCGCAACGAGGGCCCCGCCTTTATCAGGCGCAGGCTTACCCGACTCATACTTTCGTCTTCGGGAAGCTGCACGCGGTCGATGTTAAGGTCGACCTGGCCGTTGGCGGCCAGCAGCAAATCGCGCAGGGCCGGGCTGGAGGCCGACGCACCAGAGCCTTTGGCGCGCCGCGCTGCGGGTTGCTTCCCTGGCCGCACTACGGGCCGGTTTAGCCGGGCCAGAAATTGCTGGTAGTTCAGGGTGTCGAAGTGCACGCTCAACTGATATTGCACGGGCGCCACGCGGTTGTCGGGGTCGGTGGGCCACTGCACGTTGCCGCGCACCTGGCCGCCCCACACTACTCCGGCAATGTTGAGCAGCTGCACCTGCTGGCCGTCGTGGTGCACGTCCACGGCCAGGTTGTTGAGGGTATCGGTGGCCAGCAGCAGGCGCTGGCAGCGCAACCGCACGTTCAGGCGTAGGCCGGCCGGAATTAGCTCACTGCCCAGCGTGGCGGCCAGCTGGGCTTTGCTGGCCTGGCTGCGCGGGCGGGGCGCGGGCTTGGGCAGGCTGGTGGGCGCAAAGCCGCCGCTGTTGGTGCGCGGCACGGGCCGCAGCAGGGTGCGCAACGAAGCCACGCGCAGCTCATCTACCGCAAACTGGCCGCTGATGCTGGCCGTGGCGTGCTGGCCGGTGAGGTAGTCGAGCAGGTAAACGGTGGTGGCCGATGCCTGAAACTTCATGGCATTCAGCGTACCCGAGGCGTTGGAAAGCTGCCAAAGGCTGTCGCGCAGCCCCACGCGCACGTTCAGACGGGAAAGGTCGGCCCCGCGGGCGGGCAGCAGAAACGAGGCCTGGTGCAGCACCACTGTGCCGCGCAGCGACAAAGGTTTCTGGGGTTGCGGCGGAGCGGGGCGGTTGGGTGGCGGGGGCAGCAGGCCCCGCAGCTGCACGTTGATGTCGGCAGTGCCGGCGCGGGCGCGCCACCGCCCCGGCGACACCACGGCTGCCAGCTGCACCAGCTCGGCACTGCCCCGAAAGCGGCCGTTGAGAAAAGGTCGCCGAAAATTGGTCAGCGTCAAGCCAATATCGAGCTGACCCGCCGGGGAGTAGATGCGACATTGCCGCAGCGTGAGCACCGTGGACGTGATGTGGTGGGCCGGACCGTTGTCGTAGGTGCCCTGCAAGTCCCAGCGGTCGATGCGGCGGGCTGGGCCCGGCCACTGCAGACTGGCCCCGCGCAGCCCAAACGTGAGCACGTTGCGGGGCGTCTTCATGGGCCCGCTCAGGCCCGTGATGGTGTAATGAATGTGGGCCTTGCTGGGGCTGGTAGCGCCTTCCAGGTAGGGTTCGAGGCGCGGGGGCAGAGCGGCGTGCAGCACCTCGGTAAGCGGCTGGTCGCCCACGAAGCTCAGGTTCATGAAGGTGCCGGCCGGCTGGTCGGGGTCCACGGTGTGGGTGCCGCTTACCCGGATGGTGTCGCCGTTGAGGGTGGCGCGGGTGCGGTACAGCTGGCCCTGGTGGTTGGCAAATGTGTATTTGTAGTTCACCCAGGCCATCACGGGCTTCTGCTCAAACAAGGTGCCGGCGCGGGTGCGCAGGTAGCTCAGCTCCCCATCCAGGGTGCCGCCCACGCGCAGCACGCCGCCCCGCAGCCGGGCCGTGAGCTGGGCCTGCCGCACGGCCACGCCAAACTGACTGCGCGAGTAACCGTTGTGCGAGCTGAAGTGGAAGTTATTCACCACCAGCTCGTCGAGTATCAGGTTGATGGTGGGGGCCTTGCCGGTGCCCTTGCGGCGCTTGCCGCGCAGGCCCCAGGCCCGGCCCAGCGAATCGACCCGCTCCCGAAAATCAACGTCATTCACCACCACGCGGCGCACCTGCACCCGGCCGCGCAGCAGGCTCAGCAACTCCACGCGCAGGTCGGCCCGGCCCACCTGCAGCACCGGCATGTGCTGCCGAAACGAGGTATCTGTAAGGCTGATGTGCTGAATGGAGGCCGTGAGGTGCGGAAAGTCGCGCCAGGGCGAAATCTCCACCTCGAACGGGGCCAGCACCAGCTCCGAGTTTTGCGTGAGCGCCGTGCGCACCTTTTGGGCCACTAGGCGCCGGCCGTAGTCACTGCCCAGCACCCACACCGCCACGCCCGCCCCCACGATGCCCAGCAGCACCACCGATGCCAGTACACGTCGTAGGGGAAAGGATTTCATAGCAATTTACCGCGGCGGCCTGCTTGATGTCACGCACTGTTGTGCCAAAGTAGGCCAATCATACGGGAAAATCCGAACGGCGCCTAACGGCGCGGCGCCGGCCAGGGTCGCAGAGACACTTTTAGGCTGCTTCCGTTGCCTGGGTATCGGCGTGGGTAGTGGCCTCGTACGAGTCGGTGTACTTGAAATCTTCCAGCCAGTTGGCCGAGCTCACCACGTCGAAAACGATGGAAGTGTCCGTAGTTTCTTTGGTGGTTATCTGCCACAGAATGGATTGGGCTTCCTCGAAGCTGTCGCCGGCCAGCTGCGTCGAAAAAAGCCGATTGAGCAGCGCGTTAGCGGGCAGGCCGGCGGCCAGCAGGCGCAGCAGCGGCGCGGCCGGCGCATCGGCAAATATGGCCAGGTCGGCCGGGTTTTCGGCGGTGCATTTCACCTGGAATTCCACGGCTTTGGTGCTGGGGAACGTGCCGTTGTAGGCATCGTGCAGCAGCTGCGTGCCTTGGTAAAAGCCCTTGTGCAGGGGCAATTCCGGGTTTTCTTCCCACAGCTTTTCGGTGAGCATCTGGTGGGCCAGGTTCTCGATTTGCCCCGCCGTTAATTCTTCCGGAAACAAATAACTCAATACGATTTCGGCCGCCTCGCGGGGCTCCAAATCGGTGAAGGACATGAGGCACATCTCCTTCAGTTCGGCCTCGCTGATGGCGTCCGGATTATCATAATTCATTTTGATTAATAACTCCTTGTAGTCCTGGTTCTTCCAGGTGTTGGGTAGCTCCGTTAGGGTAGAGAAAGTCAGGCGCTCGACGGTGAATTTGGAAGCGGGAGTCAGCATAAAATCGGGTTGGGGAAGCGGCGCGGAGCCGTGGGTACGGTCGGGTTTACGCAGGGCAGGGGCAAACAACCGGAAACGGTTCCCTTCTGTCATCCTGAGCGCAGCGAAGGACCTTATCACGTTAGCAGCAGTAAATGATTACTGCAAACTGTTCTTTGGTGAGAAGGTCCTTCGCTGCGCTCAGGATGACAGGAGACCCCCAGCGTTCAGTCCTACGCCACTGGCAGTGTAAACAGGAACCGGCTGCCCATTTCGGGCTGGCTTTCTACCCACAGCCGCCCGCCCTGCGCGTCGATAAACTCGCGCGAAATGCTCAGCCCCAGTCCCGAGCTGCCGTGCCCGCCCTGGCCCGGCACGCCTGCAAACCGCTGGAAGATGCGCTTGTGAAACTCGGCCGGGATGCCGGGCCCCTGGTCTTCCACACTCACGCGCACCATCTCGCCCCACTGCATGGCCCGGATGACGAGCGGAGCCGCCGCCGGCGAATAGCGAATGGCGTTCGAGAGCAGATTGATAAGCACCCAGGTGGTTTTTTCCACGTCGCCGTGGGCAGTGGGCAGCGTGTCGGGCACCTGCACGTCGAGCTGAATGGCTTTGTCCTGCAGCTGTGGCTGCACGGTTTGGGTGGCGTAGCCAATGACTTCCGCCAGCCGCACAGGCTGCACGTTGAGCTTGATGCCGGCCCCCGCGTCGAGGCGCGACACTTCGATGAGCTGACCCACCATGTTGAGCAGGCGCTGGGTTTCCTCGCCAATGCCGGTAGCCAGGGTCTGGCGCTCGGCGTCGGAGGTGCGCGGGTTTTGCAGCAGCATCAGGCTGAGCTTGATGCTAGCCAGGGGCGTCTTCAGCTCGTGCGAAATGGTGGCCAGGAAGGTCGACTTCACCTCGTCCAGCTTTTTGAAGTCGGACACGTTGCGCAGGCACAAGATGTGGCCGGCGGGCGTGCGTTTATTGGCGTGGTCGAGGGTTTCGATGGGGCTGATACTGAGCTGGTAGTGGGGCGAGTCGCCCTTGTGTGGGAACGTGAACACCGGGTCGGGCACGGCATCGCCGGCCAGGTTGGCTTCGGCCAGGGGCACCAGCAGCTCGCGCAGCAGCTCGCTGCCAGCGGCCACGGTTTCGGCGGGCTGGCCCAGCAGGTCGCTTGGCCTCAGGCCCAGCAGGTCGCAGGCCACGGGGTTGGCCAGCACAATGGTGCGTTGCTCGTCCAGCAGCAACAGGCCTTCGTCGAGGCTGCGCACGAGGCTGTCCATGCGGTTGCGCTCGGTGAACAGCTCGGCCAATGTGGCGCGGCGCTCGTCCTGGGCCTGGCTCAGCACGCGGTTGACGGCGGCGGCAATGGTGCCCACTTCGTCGCGGCGGCCCACAGCTACGCGGGTAGCGGGGCCGGGGCCGGCCACCTTGTCCACATCAGCCGAGAGGCGCCGCAGTGGGCGCACCACAATGCGCGGCAGCCGCACCATCATGGTGACGCCCACCGCCGTACCGGCCGCCAAAAAGGCCAGCACCGTAGTCCGCGCCAGGTTGAAATCGGCCTGTTCGATGCCGTGGGCGCCGTGCTCCAGGTAATTGATGGTGAAGAAGGCGTAGCCGCCCAGCCCCAGGAGCAGCAGCAGCAGCAAAAAGACGCTCAGGCGGATTTTGAGTTTAAGAGACATAAGCGGAATGAGGAAGCCAGGGCCGGCCAGCAGCGGGAGCGGGGCAGCCAACGCAGCGGCAGCGCCGGCTTGGACTTTTAATCGCGGGCCGGCGGTTCGCATTACGCGAAGATGGAACGCTCGCGGCACCTGCCGGCACAAGGCAGCCGTTTTTGGCCTAAAGCTAGACCACTGCCGTGCAGGAGGTGAGCCGAATTCATCCTAGACTTATTCCTGTTTACCTTGTTCGTAAATGCATAGTTGACTTTCAATATTCAAAAAACTCATTGGCTGCCTTGCTGATGAAATAGGTATTGTTGGCTTAAATTTAAGAATTGGCTCCGCCGTAGTTGGGCCTGTTGATGAGTAGAGTTGGCGCCTGTCTGCCTTCAACCTGCTTGCTACCGTACCTCCTCTGCTACCTGCATGTCGTTGCCTCAGAACGCCTTACCTGCCACTGCCCGGTCTGCCGATGAGTGGGCCGCGCACCTCAGGGCCGAGCAGCTGCGGCGCGAGGCGGCGGAGGCTGCTTGCGCCGAATCCCAGGCCCGCATGGCGGCCCTTGAGCTGCAGTTGGCCGCCATGACCAACCACGCGCAACGCCACCAGACCCAGCTCGCGGCCCTGGTGCAGAATATGCGCGTGGGGCTGGTGCTGGTAGACGAGCAGGGGCAGATTCAATTTGTTAATGAGCATTTTTGGGAGCTATTCGGGCTGCCACCCGTAGCAGGCCCGGCCGAGGGCGGACCGCCCATTCCTTATGCTGCGGTTTACATCGACAACGCTTTCTCCGACCCTGGTGCATTCCAGGCCCGCGTCCACGCGCTGCACGCCGCCGGCCAAACTGTGCTACAGGAAGCCTTTACCCTGGCCGATGGGCGGGTGGTGGAACTCGATTATCTGGTGTTGGACACCGTGCGGGCCGGGCGGCTGATTTGCTACCGCGAAGTGACGGAGCGCCACCAGCGCGACACCGAGCTTCGGGCGCTTTCCTACATTCCGGCCCAAAGCCCCAACCCCATTCTGCGGCTGACGCCCACCGGCGAAGTGGTGTATGCCAACCCGGCCGCCGCTCCGCTGCTGCACGCCCTGGCCGCCGATGCGCAAGGCCTGTCGCAACGCTTGCGCTCGCTAGTGCAGGCCGCTTTGCAAACCCCCGAGCAATACCAGCAGGAACTGGCCGTGGACGGGCAGCACTACCTGTTCACGGCCGTGGCCGTACCCGGCAAAACCTACGTCACGCTCTACCTCACCAACATTACGGAGCGGTATGGGGCCGAGCAATTGCTGGGCAGGCAGCGTGCTTTCTACGAGAGCCTGCTGGAGCAGGTGCCCACCGCCGTGGCCGTGTTCGATGCCGAGCACCGCTACCTGTTTCTGAACCCCGCCATCGAGCCCGACCCCGCCATCCGCGCCTGGATGGTGGGCAAAACCAGCGAGGAAGCCGGTGCCCTCCGGCAGCGCCCCGCGGCCCTCATGCAGCAGCGCACCGCCGCCTTTGCCAAAGCCCTGCGGGAACAGTGCGAAGTGACGTGGGAAGAAATGCGCGAACTGGCCGACGAGCCCCATCATTTCCTGCTGCGGTACCGGCCCGTGGTGGGGCTCGATGGCCGTGCCATTGTGATTTCCTCGGGCATCGACATCACAGAGCGAAAGCAGGCGGAGGAAAAGCTGGCCCGGCAGCAGGAATTCTACGAATCCATCCTCAACCTGATGCCCGTCGACGTGGCGGTGTTCGACGCCGAGCACCGCTTTCTGTTCGCTAACCCGTCGTCGGTTTCGGACCCGGTTGTGCGTCAGCAAATCATCGGCATGACCAACGCCGAGTACTTTGCCTTTCGCAACAAGCGGCAGCCCGAGGGCCTGGAACGGCAACGCGAGCAGTACTTCGACCTGGCCGTGCGCACCCGCACCGACGTGACGTGGGAGGAGATGCGCACCGACAAAAACCAGCGCCCGCAGCTGATTATGCGGCATTTGCGGCCGGTGTTCGAGACCGACGGCACCTTGCGCGTGGTGGTGGGCTCGGGCATCGACATCACGGCCCGCTACACGGCGGAGAAATTGCAGCAGGAGGTGCAGGCCATGCTCCAAAGTCAGCAAGCCTTTGTGCGCCAGATTCTTGATGCCCTACCCAATGTCCTCTACATGGTAGACGCCGATAATACCGTGTCGTTTTCGAACCCGGCCTACGACCGCATGATTGCGCACAGCCGGCACTGGCAGGCGGCCGGGGCCCCGGCCGCGGTGCTGGAAGAAATGCGGCAGGTGCGCAAGCTGAACGAGCTGGTGCGCAGAACGCAGCAAGTACAAACCCAGGAACTGCCTTTTACCCTCAAAAACGGCGAAACGCTGCATTTTCAGGTGCACAAGCGGCCTTTGCTGCGCGCCGACGGGCAGTTGGGCATCCTCACCATCAGCACCGACATCACGGCCGTGAAGCAGGCCCGGCAGGAGCTGGAGCGCCGCGAAAAGCAGTACCACGACCTAGTGTATTATTCGCAGGCCCTGATATGCACGCACGACATGCAGGGCGTGTTGTTGTCGGTGAACCCGGCCATTGAGCAGCTGCTGGAAGTACCGGCCGCCCAACTGGTGGGCCGGCACCTGCGCGAAGCGTTGCCGCCGGAGCACCACGCTGCCTTGCAAGTTTACCTCGATGGTGCCAAGCCCCGGCAGGCGCTGCCCCGCGTGGTGACCGTGCTGACCGGCTCTGGCGAGCGGCGCTACCTGCAGTGCTACACCTATCAGGTAACGGAGGAAGGCTACCCGCCCTACGTGGTTGCCTCGGGGTATGACGTAACGAGCGGCATACTGGCCCAAAAAGCCTTGCAGCAAGCCAAGCACGAAGCCGAAGAAAATGCCTTGGCCAAGGAAGCCTTTCTGGCCCGCATGAGCCACGAAATCCGCACGCCGCTGAACGGGGTGTTGGGCATGGCTACGCTGCTGCAAAAAACGGCGATGAGCCCGGCGCAACGCGAATACCTGGCCATCATGCAGCACGCGGGCAAGCACCTATTGGCCTTGGTCAACGACGTGCTGGACATGGCTAAAATCACGACCCAGCACTTGCAGCTCAGCCACGAAGCCTTCGACCTGGCCCTGGCCCTGCAAGGCGCCGGCCACACCGTGGCCGCCCTGGCCGCTGAAAAGGGCCTGGACTTGGTGGTTGAGCCCCTGCGCACGGCCGTGCCCCGCGTGCTGGGCGATGCTTACCGCCTGCACCAGGTGCTACTCAATCTGCTCTCGAACGCCATTAAATTCACCGAGCACGGCAGCGTCCGGCTCGGCGCCGAAGTTATCCAAGACACGCCGCACCAATTGTTGCTGCGCTTCTGGGTACAGGACACCGGCATCGGCATTGCAACCGAGGAGCAGCTGCATATTTTCGATGCTTTTGCGCAGGCCAGCCCCGAAACCAGCCTTCGCTTTGGCGGTACGGGCCTGGGTTTGTCCATCAGTGGGCAGCTGGTCGACCTGATGGGCGGCGTGCTGCGCCTGTGCAGCGAGCCGGGCTACGGCACCACGTTTTCGTTTCAGCTGGCTCTGCCTCGCGCTCTGGATGAAGCTGCTCATGTACCCGCGGTGCCTACGGCCACCTACGAGCGGCTGCGCGGCCTGCGCGTGCTGCTGGCCGAAGACAACCTCGTGAACCTGCGCATTGCCATGGTGGTGCTCGAATATTGGGGCGTGCAGGTAACAGCCGTGACCAATGGCCTCGATGCCCTGGCCCACCTGCGCGAGAATGACTTCGACGCGGCCCTGCTCGATATCCGCATGCCGGGCCTGAGTGGGTTAGAAGTCACTCAGGCCATTCGCCGCCACCCCAACGAAGCGAAAGCCCGGCTTCCCATCATCGCCTTGACGGCTAACGCCTTCTCAGCCGACCGCGCCGCCTACCTGGCCGCCGGCATGAACGCCTGTCTCACCAAACCCTACGAAGAAGCCGACCTCTGCCAGCTGCTGGTGGATTTGACCGGGTAGGGGCGGGGCCTGCCCCCGCCCATCGTTGAACGGAATCGTTGCAAAGGCGCGAACGATGGGCGGGGGCAGGCCCCGCCCCTACAGCCCGTATTCGTCCAGCTTGCGGTATAGCGTCGTCAGCCCAATCCCCAAGCGCTTGGCCACGTCCGGCTTATTGCCATCCAGCTCGCCCATCAGCTTGCCGATGTGCCGGGCTTCCAGCGCCCGTAGGCTTTCATCGGCCGCATCGGCGCCAAGTCGCGCCGGCTGGCCCAGCGCGTGGAATTCATCCGGTAAATAATCAGCCGATAACAATTCGCCATTAGGGGCCAGAATGGCGGCGCGTTCGAGCACGTTTTTCAGCTCGCGCACATTGCCGGGCCAGGAGTAGCGTTGCAGCATGGCCAGCGCCTCGGGCGCGAGGCCGGGCAGGCGCTTGCTGAGGCGGGCGGCGAAGTGCTGCAGAAAGAACTGGGCCAGCGGGGCCACGTCGGCGGGCCGGTCTTTGAGCGACGGCACCTGAATGGTGAAGACCGAGAGGCGGTAGTATAAATCGGAGCGGAAGCGGCCTTCGGCGGCTTCCTGCTTGAGGTTGCGGTTGGTGGCGGCCACTAGGCGGAGGTTGACCTTGGTGGGCTTGGTGTCGCCGAGCTTGGTGAAGCTTTGGCTTTCGAGCACGCGCAGGAACTTGGCCTGCACGTTGAGCTCCAGCTCGCCGATTTCGTCCAGAAACAGGGTGCCGCCGTTGGCTTCTTCCAGCAGGCCCTTCTTGTCGGCCAGCGCGCCGGTGAAGGCGCCTTTCTTGTAGCCAAACAGCTCGGATTCGAGCAAATCTTTGGGGAAGGCGCTGCAATTGACGGCCACAAAGGCCTTGCCCTGCCGCCCGCTGGCCTGGTGAATGGCCTGGGCAAAGAGTTCCTTGCCGCTGCCGGTGGGGCCTTCGAGTAGCACGGTGCTGTCGGTGGGCGCTACCTGGCGGGCCAGCTGCTGCACGCGCCGCAACTCCACGGAGTCGCCAATCATCGACTCGAAGCGGTACTGCTGGCCCACGCGGCGCTCCAGCTCCGTGACGCGCTGGCGGAGGCGGGCTTTTTCGGCGGCGCGCTCCACCACCACCACCAGCTGCTGCTCAAAATCGCCCTTGGTGAGGTAGTCGAACGCGCCGAGCTTCATGGCCTTCACGCCGTCGGGGATGGTGCCGAAGGCGGTGAGCAGCACCACTTCGGCATCGGGGGCGGCGGCTTTGAAGCGGGGCAGCAGGTCGACGCCATTGGCATCGGGCAGCTTCACGTCGGAGAGCACGAGCAGGATGTCGGCGGCGTGTTGCTGGAGCAGCTCCAGGCCGCGGTGGGCGTCGGGGGCTTGCAGCACGGTGTAGCCTTCCAGCTCCAGCACCTGGGCCAGCAGCTGGCGCAAGCGCGCTTCGTCGTCGATGATGAGCAGGGTACCGGTGGGCATATTCGTTGCGTTGGAAAGAACTGCTGCGATTTAAACTATGTCTTTGCCAGTTTTAATTATTAACTGTTCAGCCAAGAAAAGTAGAATTAGAATTTCTTTTGATAAGAATTCTTCCTGACCAGAATACGGTATAAACCTGCTTGCTTCACCCTCTTTATTATGAACGAGTGCATTCCGAATAAGGTAAATTCTTGACGCTAAGCTGCCAATTATAGAGCCGTCACTAACGTCTAAACGTTGATTTGTTCCGAAAATAGAAGTTTCGTTCGTGAAATAAACGCCCTCTTTAGTTTCGTAACTTCTGACCCAACTGCGCAAATCGGCTTTTTCAAAGTGTTTAGAGAGTACCAACTTTAATGAATTTGCTTCGTCAAGCTTTGAGTCAAATTGCCGAATTGTTTTAATAAGGTCTCGTAATTTTTTGGCTTTAGTATGAGTGAAATCTGGAGCTACTAATTGCTCTTTTAGTTTGTCGTGTATTGCACTCTCTGCAACTGAAGTATAGAAATATTCTAAAATATTATAAAGTGCTAAGTATCCAAGTACTAAGCTGTCACTCGCTAATGCTAGATTATAATAGCCAACAAGTTCCGTATTATATATGCGTCTTGGGAATTGAACTTCCTCTGCCTCTTTGCGACCAATCCAATAGTCAGTACGCTCCCAAGATTTTGTGAATGTAACGGAAGTTCCTTGGCCATAAGCAATGTGAAATGTTGCCGCTTCAGCTAGTTCGTGTAATCGAGCTACGCTTTTACCCAATTGGCCTGTTGCATCGGTGATTACACGAATCGAAATTAGCCGGAACAAAGTGCCAATAGGCCTGTCAGCTCTAGGCCTGCTAAACATCAACCCCGCCATCATAAATCTTCTTAGCTGTGGTGACAGCCTATCAACGTCTAATAGCGCTAGAGTAAAGAAATTGGATATAATACCAATTTCAATTTTAGTTTGGCCATCTGGACTGTTGAGTACTATTGAGTCATCTCCGCTACGCGGAGTTGACCTAAGCCCATTTCCTTCAAAACGAACTATGTGTTCATAATATCCTGGATAATAAATTTGGGTTTCTATCGTGCGCCTTATATCTGCCTTTCTTGCGAGGTATTGTTCTGCATCTTCAGTGGTTATTAAATATTCGTGGCTACCTCTTCTCAGTGCAAATCCGTTTTCAACTTCGGAGACTTCGCCACGAATACCTCTCGATATATTTTGAACTGTCGCTAAATCGGTTGGCATGAATTTGTTTTTTATTGAAATGAGCGTGCAAGTTAGTTTCAATGCTGCCATATGGATACTCTCTGTTTTAGAGCCATTTCCAGCATTCCCTAACTCCCACGAATCTCATTTTTTATGTGCTCGACGAACTGGGCGAATTCGGGTTCGGCTTCGACGTTTTCGTGCCAGGCGAGGCCCATTTCGGCCAGGTTGTATTGGTGCTGGGGGCTGATGGTGGCGCCCGGCACGAGGGCCCCGGCCGCGTCGTGCTCGTAGCCGAGCAGCCAGAGGCGGTCGGCCAGGGCGGTGGTGGTCACGATGTCGTGCGAGACGATGATGACGGTGTTCAGCTCGTCCATGGTGGTGACTTCGACTATTATTCGTTTCACTTCGTCAATCATGGCCACGTCGAGGCCGGAGAAGGGCTCATCGAGCAGGATGAGGTGGTCGGAGCAGAGCAGCTGCTGGGCGATGGCCGCCCGCTGGCGCTGCCCGCCCGAGAGCAGGGCCGGGTACTTGCGCCGGTGCGGGGCCAGGCCGAAGCGTTCGAGGTAGGCGTCGACGTGCTGGCGGGCGTCGGCGGGGGCGTGCTTGCGCTGGGCGGCCACCAGCAGGTTGTCGTGCAGGGTGCGGTGGTCGAAGAGGGGGTAGCGCTGTTGCACGAAGCCCACCATGCCGGGCGTCACGGGCTGCTGGGCGAGGCCCACTTCCACGGTGCCGGTGCCGGGCGCGACAAGGCCCGCCATGATGCGGCACAGCACCGACTTGCCAATGCCCGAGCGGCCGTAGAAGCCCACAACTTGGCCCTGCTGCATGTTGGGCCGCGTCACGTCGAGGACTTGGGCGTTGATGTCGCGCAGGATTTGCTCGTTGTTGAGGGTGATAGAGACGTTGTTGAGCGTCAGGATGGGGTCGCGGTAGGCGTAGGTGTGGGCAGTCATAGTCGTTCTGGTGGGCGCCTCACCCGCACCGCCGAGTAAGGGAAAAACACCCGCCGCAGCAGCCACGAGACGGGCCGGCTGGGCGTTGGGGGAGAATAGGAATTTCACGGGGAGTAGAAGAAAGGCAGTCAAACTCCCTTCCTTACTAAGGAGGGGATGTTGAGCCGCAGGCTCAACTGGGGTGGTTGAATCGTTGAACGACTTGCGTGTGGTTCGTTCGGGTGTCGTTCAACGAATCCAACCACCCCCGTTCGAGCCGCTGGCTCGAACATCCCCTCCTCAGTTGAGGAGGGGAGTTTTCGTTCTAGTTGCCCAGCACCACCTCCACGCGGCGGTTTTTGGCTTTGCCATCCGGCGTGGCGTTGCTGGCTACTGGCTCGGTGGCGCCGTGGGCGTACACCTGCACGCGGCCTTCGGGGAAGGCGCTGTGGCTCTTGGTTTCGAGCCAGTGCTGCACGGCCATGGCGCGGTCTTCGGAGAGCTGCTGGTTTTTGCTGGGGTCGCCGGTGTTGTCGGTGTGGCCGTGCACGGCCACTTTCAGGCGGCCGGCCACCACGAGGTCGTTGAAGAGTTGGTTCAGGTCGTGCTCGGCGGCGGGGGTGAAGCTGCTCTGGCCACTGTTGAATTCGATGTTCCAGGCGCGCTTGCTCACGCTTTGGCGGATTTCGTCGCCAGCGGCAAACTGCTGGGTTTCGGCTGGGGCTACGGCTTTGCCTTTGTATTGCTGCTGCAGGTTCTTCAGCGGCGTGAGGTCCAGCATTTCAGCTAGGGGCACATAGCTCGGCAATTCTTTGGGATAGAGCTTGCTCTGCACGTCGCCAAAGGTCTTGTACACGGCGGCATAGATGTTGGTGCCGCCTTCGTCGAGGCCAAACAAGTTCAGGTTATCGCTGAAATTGAAGGCTTTGCTGCCGCCCAGTTCCACCACGTTGCCGTTGCGGTCGGCTTCGCTCACGCCTTTGTAATACTTCAGCCAGTAGGCGCCGGGCTTGTCCTGGTCGCCGTACACGGTGGCCGAAATGTCGGCGGCGCGGGCCAGGGCCTCGGGGTGGCTTTTCACCTGGTCGCCGGCTACGGCGAAGGCCGTCATTAGGCCCAGCACTTCTTTGGGGTGGGCGTCGTACCAGCGCTTGGTCGTCACCATGATGTTGGGCATCTGGTTCGAGTAGTCTTTGGTGCTCACAATGTTGACGAGACCACCGCGCTGCTTGGCAATATTCACGTCGCCGGGCGTCCAGGTGGCCACGGCGTCGGCCACCACGTCCACTTTCACGCCGGTGTTCTTGCCGTTCACCACTTTGGTGCGGGCTTCGGGCTTGCCGAGGATGTACTTCTCGGCGGCAACCAGGAAGTCGCTGGCGGCCATGAAGTTCACGGCTTCGGGGTCGTAGGTGGTTTCGTCGGGGTTTACTTTCAGGCTGTTGTCGGCACACCATTTCAGGGCAATGTTCTGGTCGCCGTCGCGCAGGTAGCAGGCAATGGTTTTGCCCAAAGCCGTTTTAGGGTTATCCAGCCATTCTTTCGGGCCCATCAGCTTGTCTTCCCCGAAGGATTTGCCCACCGAGTAGGGAATGATTTGTAGCTGCGTGCCGGCCTTTTTCAGCTCCGTTTGCACGGCCGAGAAGCCGGGCAGGCCGTCGCCCATGATGCTTACAATCAGGCCCGGCGTTTCCGGGTTGTTTTGCAGGTCGAGGGCGTTTTTCACCAGGTCGGCCTGCATCTTGCTCACATCGTCCTGACGCACAATCTGCATGTCCAGACCATTGGCCGCAGCCGCCGAGCCCATGGTGGAGCGGGGTCCGCCGTTGGCTAGCATGCCGGCCATCTGGCTGTTCCAGGCCATCACCTCCCAGGTGAGGGGCGTGCCCTTTTCGGCCGGGGCGGTGCCGGGCATGGGGGCCAGCGGCACCACGATATTGGCCCGGTTGCCGCCGCTGGCAGCGGGCAGCTCGATGGAGTTGAGCAGCACCGATTGGGTGTCGGCTTTCTTAAAGACGGCACCGCTGGAAACCAACTTGTTGATGCCGAAGTACAAGAGGCCCACGAGAATAAGGCCAATAAAAAATTTACCGCGTGTAGTCATTTTAGTAGGGGCAAAAGAGGGGTGGGGCACCCGGTTTGGGGCGCAAGTTTTTTCGGTTTTGGTGGGGTTGATTAGCAACTGGCCGTAGCGCTAGCGGCAGGCCGAAACGGTCATGCTGAGCGTAGCCGAAGCATCTCTACCGCTTCGTTTGGCCGGTTGGATTACTACTGAGGTAGAGATGCTTCGGCTACGCTCAGCATGACGTTCAATAGGGGCGGAGTCTCCCGGCTGGCCAAGCAGGCCCACCAATCCGCAGGCCAGCAAAAAGCTAATCAAGCAGGCTAGAATAGGCATCATCGGAGGCTTTTTTGGTGGTGAGGACGTTGCTGGGTTGGGCTTGGGGCTTATCGGAGAGCACGGCGTTGAACTCGCCTTTCTGGTACTTGTCGAGCAGGCGCTGGCCCTTCTCGCTCATCACGCCGTTCTGGATGTCCATCTCCTTCACAAACTCCTGCGAGTAGCGCATGGCCTGCTTAATCTGGCCTAGCTGCTGGGCCATGTCCTCGGCCACCCGGTCGGTGGCCAAGTCGAAAAAGTACTTCTTGTCGGGGTCGCCGCGCAGGATGTTCATCGCGGCGCGCATGCCCGAGCTAGTGCGTTTCACCAGCGTATATTCATCCTTCAACAGGTTGACCTTGAACTTACTGCCGTCAATCTGGCGCAGGGCGGCTTTCAGAATCTGGCGCATTACTACCGTCACGTTGGCCGTGGTGGTGGCCATGGGTTGCAGGCGCTGGCTGTAGTCCTGCACCTGGGCGGCGCGCATGGCGTACGATTCGGCCGCATCCCTTTCGCCTTGGCGGGTGGCCGAATCAGCCAGCGCCAGGTACTCTTTCACCTGGGCAGCGTTGGCGGCCAGCTTGCGCTTCACCAGTTCGTGGGCGCCTTCGATGTTGGTGACTTCGGCGTCCATCTTGCGGGCCTCCTTTTCGGTGTTCTTGATGTAGTCTTCCATGATGCCGATGGGGTCGGTATTGACGAAGATGCCCGCCATCGAGCGGAGGATGCGCTGCCCAGCGTACCACAGCCCGGCGTGAATCCGCTTATTCGTGGCCAGCAGAAACAGCACGAACAGCGTGCCGAGCCCGATGCCCAGCTTCACAGTGTCGAACACCATGTCCACCAGAAAGGGGAGGATTTGGCCCCAGAAGTACACTGCCGTACCCACCAGCCCAACGAGGACCACGCGGCCGGCGACTTTTTCCGGCTGCTGCCACTTGGGCAGGCCGTTGTCTTGGTCAGAGGAAGAAGAGAGGAAGGTGTTCATGGCATTTAAGTGGTTAGTGACTTCCACCTAATGCCAAGTCCAATGCCGAATTGGAAATTATTCCGGCGAATTGGCTCTTATATCTGATTTATAAGGATTTAATAAAAAAATCCCGCCGAACGCAAGGCTCGGCGGGGAGAAATTTTTCCAAAATGGAAAGCGGATTTTTTCAGATTAGCAAGTTCTGGCCGTGCTTACACAGCAGTCGTCTGTCATCCTGAGCGCAGCGAAGGACCTTATCAGCGATGAACGACTTGTTCAAACGCGATAAGGTCCTTCACTGCGTTCAGGATGACAAATGGCGCGGGCGAGATGCCTCGGCTGCGTTCGGCATGACGTTCGATTGCTGCGCTACTGCTTTATCGGCACCAGAATCAGGGCCGAATTGCCGGGCACCTGCACGCCGCTGGTCACTTCCAGCACGTCGAGGCCTTCTTCGTTGATTTGGTCGCCGCGCAGCACCATTTTGTAGGTGTCGCGCGGCAGCTTCACGCTCCAGGCGGAGCGGTTACCGTTGAAAATGACGACGATGTTTTGCCAGGCATCGCCGCCGGCGTTGTCTTTCAGCTTGTAGGCGATAATGCCGGGCGACATATTGGGCAGGAATTCGAGGTGCTGCTGCACCAGCTCGGTGGTGGGCAGGCGGAATGCGGGGTGGGCGCGGCGCAGGGCAATGAGCTTGCGGTAAAACTCATACACAGCCAGGTTCTTCGCCTTGCGGCCCCAGTCGAGCTGGTTCACGCTGTCGGGCTGGTTGTAGGAGTTGGATGAGCCGCCTTTGGTGCGCAGAAATTCATCGCCCACCGGCAAAAACGGCACACCCTGCGAGGTGAAAACGATGGTGTTGGCCAGCACATCCATCCTCAGCCGTTCGGCTTCCGAGGCGCCGGGGTTGGCTACCCGCAGCTTGTCCCAGAGCACCATGTCGTCGTGGCAGGCCACGTAGTTGATGGCCTGGCCGGGTTCGCTGGCCCAGGGCGCTTTGGAGTAGTTCACCTTGGCGTAGTCGACCTGCGGGTGCTGGGTGGCGGCCACGATGCCAAATTTGACGCTTTCCTCTAGGTTGGGCTGGCCGCTGGCGAAGCCGGGCTCGGTCTGGTGGGCGTAGTGGCCCTTCACGCCGTCGCGCAGCTCGTCGCCGAAGGCCGCGATGCGCGGCAGCTTGCTCATGTTGCCTTTGAGGGCACGCCGGGCGTCGGGCAGGGGCGAGGCGCCGGCGGTCCAGCCCTCGCCGTACATGAAAATGCTGTGGTCCTGCTGGTCGAGGGCGATGCGGATGGCGCGCATGGTTTCGATGTCGAGCACGCCCATCAGGTCGAACCGAAAGCCGTCGACGTGGTATTCGCGGGCCCAGTACGCCACCGATTCCACAATGAGCTTGCGCACCATGGGCCGCTCGGAGGCTACTTCGTTGCCACAAGCGGTGGCGTTGCTCAGGGTGCCGTCGGGGTTGTGGCGGTAGTAGTAGCCGGGCACCAGCTGCTCAAAATTGCTGCGGCCGGCATCGGCCGTGTGGTTGTACACCACATCCAACACCACACGCAGCCCGGCGCCGTGCAGGTTTTCTACCAGCTGCTTGAACTCGCGAATGCGGGCGGCGGGATTAGTCGCATCGGTCGAATACGTGCCTTCGGGCACGGAGAAGTGCAGCGGGTCGTAGCCCCAGTTGTAGCGGTTGGCGCTGGCCGGCGTGGCTTCGTCGATGCTGGCGAAGTCGTTGGTGGGCAGCAGGTGTACGTGGGTCAGGCCCAGGTCTTGCAGGTGGTCGAGGCCGGTGCTCACGTTCTCGGGGCCGCGGGTGCCTACCTGCGCCGCCCCCAGAAACTTGCCCTTGTGCCGCACGCCCGACTGCGGGTGCATGGTCAGGTCGCGCACATGCACTTCGCCAATCACAATGTCGGTGGTCTGTTTCAGCGCCGGGCGCAGGTCCTCGGGCCAGCCGGCGGGCTGGGCAATGTAGGGGTTGAACACCGCGCCCCGCTGGCCATTGATGCCCACGGCGTGGGCATACGGGTCGGCCACTTCGGCCATGGTTTTGCCCCCGATGGTGGCCTGCACGGTGTAGAAGCCCGTGGTGCCAGCGGGCAGCGTATAGGTCCAGGTGCCACCTTCGGCCTTGGTCATGGCGGCCTCGGTGCGGGCGGTGCCGCCGGTGCCGGCCGCGTACAGGCGCAGGCGCAGGGCCTCGGCGGTGGGCGCCCACACGCGCAGGGTGGCCTGGGTGCCACGCCACGTCAGGCCCAGGTCGGGGCCGAGGTAGGTGGGGTAGCTGTCGTAGTTGGGCAGGGGCGGAGCTACCGGGGCGAAGGCAGGAAAAAGCACCACAAGCAGCGGTAGAAGCAGAAATGAAGGAATCATGGGTGCAAAGTTCGGAGTTTCTGAGTGAAGCCCATGCGTGTGAAAGGCCTTGGCCCGACCGATAAAACGCCGCCCGCCGTCGATACAATACTCCCAGCGGTCGGTTAGCCCCGTGGTGCGGTGCGCGGCCTCGCTAAGTTTGTTTCGCTTTAGTGCTTCTGTATGGCCGTCCTCACCCCCCGTCGCTACCTCACGCCCCTCATTCATGTGCTGGTGTGGGGCTTGTTCGGGCTCACGTTTTTGCTGTTTCAGCCGCTCACGGGCCGCCTCACCATGCCACCGCAATTCTGGGTGAAGCAGGGGCTGATGTTCGCCGTGTGGATTGCCGCCTTCTACCTCAACGCGCGGGTGATGGTGCCCCGGCTGTTGTTTCCGGGGCGGACCGAATGGTTTATTCTGACGCTTCTGGGCATTACGCTGGCAGTACTGGGCTTCAGCAAGCTCCTGGAATTGGAGCTGAACCTGCCCGCGCTCATGGATAAGGCCTTTGTGGCGGCGGCGGGGCGGCCCCGGCTGCCCCGCACCGGCCCGCACATCGACACCATGGGCCTGCTCACCACCATGTTTGTGCTGGGCATCAGCACCTGCATTACGGTGGTACAAAAGTGGCAGAAGGACGCCCAGGCCCGCCAAAGCCTGGAGCAGCAGCGCGTGTCGGCGGAATTGTCGGTGCTGAAGGCCCAGATTAATCCGCACTTTTTCTTCAACACCCTCAATAATATCTACGCCCTCACGCTGCTCGACGGCGAGCGGGCCCGCACGGCTATCCACCACCTCTCGCGCATGATGCGCTACGTGCTCTACGACACCGCCGGCGGCCTCACCCTGCTCAGCCAGGAAATTGCCTTTGTGCAGGACTACATCACCCTCATGCAGCTGCGGCTCGACGACCGGGTGACCATCACCTTCGAAAAGCCCGAGCCCGTGCGCGACGTGGCCGTGGCGCCCATGCTACTGCTGCCCTTCCTCGAAAATGCCTTTAAGCACGGCGTAGCGGCCACCCAGGCCAGCCGCATTTACGTTGCGCTGCGCCAGCCCCAGTCTGATGTGCTGGAACTGGAAGTACGCAACACGCGCCTGGCTGCGCCGGCCACCGACCTGGCCGGCAGCAACGGCATTGGCCTGGCCAACACCCGCCGTCGGCTCGATTTGTTATACCCCGGCCAGTTCAATCTGCTGGTTGAAGACCACACGCCGGCCAATGAATTCCGGGTTCACCTCACCTTGCACGTCGCCTGAATGGGGAAAAGGGATAAGGAATAGGAGCTAGGCCTCCTCCTTTCTCCCCCCACTTATTCCCTGTTCCCTATTCCCTGCCCCCCAATGACCTCCCTGCCCGCCCTCCGCACCATTGCCGTCGATGACGAGCCGCTGGCCCTGGGCTTGGTGGCCTCCTTTGTGCAGAAAACGCCCTTTCTGGAGCTGGTGGGCAAGTTTGGGAGTGCGGTGGAAGCCCTCAAGTACCTGCACGAGCACCCCGGCACCGTCGACCTGGCGTTTCTCGACATCCAGATGCAGGAGCTGAACGGGCTGGAGCTGGCCCGCGTGCTGGGGCCCACGGGCCCGCGCGTCATCTTCACCACCGCGTTTCCGCAGTACGCGTTGGAAGGCTACCGCGTCGACGCCATCGACTACCTCGTGAAGCCCTTCAACTACGAGGAGTTTTTGCGGGCGGCGGGCAAGGCGCGGGCCTATGCCGAGCTCACGGCGCCGCAACCAGCGGCCGCGGCCCCAGCCGTCCCGGAAGAAGACGAATACCTGTTCCTCAAGGCCGAATACCAGCTGGTTCGCGTGGCCCTGAGCGACATCCTCTATGTGGAAGGCCTGAAAGATTACGTGAAGGTGCATCTCAAAAGCACTCCCAGGGCCTTACTGTCGCTCATGAGCCTGAAGGCCATGGAGGAGAAACTGCCCACCCGGCGCTTCATGCGCATCCACCGCTCGTTCATCGTGGCGCTCGACAAGATTGAGGCCGTGCGCCGCCTCACCGTCCAGATTGGGGCCGTCACCATCCCCGTGGGCGACCAGTACAAAGACGCCTTTTTACAATTTCTCAGCCGTTGGAGCTAAGGAGTTGCAATGATAAAGGAACGTCATGCTGAGCTTGTAGAAGCATCTCGACCGCTTCGCCTGACGTGGAACCTCACCCCCGGCCCCTCTCCAAAAGAGAGGGGAGACTAACGAAGCGGTCGAGATGCTTCGACAAGCTCAGCATGACGTTCTGGTTTTTCTCTCTTTACCTCGTTCTTACTGCTTCTGCCGCACATGCCCCTTACACTTTCTGTCTTTCTGAGCTATGAATTCACATACTATCCCCGGAAACTCGGTTTCCGGGTGGGGCCTCCGTGGCCCCGATGATGCCCCGCAGCTGGCCGTGCTGTGCCTCTCGGGCAGCCTGGGCGGCCTGGAGCTGAACAGCCTGAAGTTTGCGGGCTGGATGCAGGAGCGCGGGTGGCGCGTCACGTTCTTCGCGCCACCCGCCACGCCTTTGGCTCACTGGGCCGAGGAGTGGTTTGTGCCGTTGGAGACGTTGGTGGTGCGCCGGGGGCCAGCCATGCCCCTCACCGCCTGGGCCCTCAAAACCCAGTTGGAGCGTCTGAATGTGGGCGTGTTGGTGGTGACGAAAAACAAGGACCTCGCCCTGGCCACCCTCGTCAAAACCCTCATGGGAGGGCATCTGCGCATCATCTACCAGCAGCACATGCAGCTGGGACGGCCCAAGCGCAGTCTCATTCACACGCTGCGGTTTCGGCTGATTGATGCCTGGCTGACGCCCCTGCCCAGCCTGGCCCGCGAAGTGGCCTACCGCACCCGTTTCGATATGGCTAAACTTCATGTAGTACCCCTTGGGCTGCCCTTGGAGCAGTTTGCGCCCCGCACCCGTACCACCGCCCAGGCTCGCGAGGAGTTGGAGCTACCCGCCACAGGCCGCCTGCTGGGCATTTTGGGCCGCTGGGACGAAGGCAAGGGCCAGGACTTCGTGATTGACGTGCTGGCCCACCTGCGCCAGCACCTGGGCTACGACGCAAACCTGGTCATCATGGGCGAGCCGACCCGCAACGAGGGCGACACCTACCTGCGCCAACTGCAACGGCAGGTGGTGCGGCTGGGCCTGCAGGACCGGGTGCATTTCCGGGGTTTCTGGGTCAACCCGGCCGTGTTTTACCAAGCCATTGACGTGTTCGTGATGGCTTCGGCCAACGAAACCTACGGCATGGTGACCCTCGAAGCCCAAGCGGCTGGCGTGCCCGTGGTGGGCGCCGCCACCGGCGGCACCGTGGAGCTGGTGCAGCACGGCCACACTGGCCTGCTCTACCTCAGCCGCGATGTGGCGGCCTGCGCCCGCGCCATCCACCGCACCTTCTCCGACCCCGTGGCCACCCAAGCGCGGGTCGAGCTGGCCCAGCTGGAGCGCTGGCATTATTCGCACCAGCGCCAGTGTGCCCTCACCGAGGACGTGATTCAGGCCGTGGCGGGTACCGCGGTGGCGGCCACGCCGGTGCCCATGCGCCACTGGAGTCACCCGGCCATCCATGCCGTATTCGCGGCAGCCTGACGGCCGTGGCATCGGCCGATAATAAAGGTGAAACGGGGCTTTCAGTCGACATATTTCCTGCCTTGGCCGATACGGTTGCGCTTGCGTTAGCCCCGGCAGTAGTTTTAGCTGTTGCTTCGTTCTTCCCCTAAGTCCTGTCATTCTTTACCGGAACAGCAACCCGGCTGTGGCCACCCACCCAGCGGCTTGCCGCCGCTGGCAGCAGCAGCCGGCTCTGCGCCAATGGGGGATGGCAGGCACTACAACCAAACGCCCCGGCCCGTAGTGGCCGGGGCGTTTGTCTTTTACAGACAGCATAGGCGGGATTAGCCTACTCTGACTTTGTAAGCGCCATCAGCACCGGTTTTGGCTGGGTTAGCCTGTTGGGGTAAGGGTAGTGACATACAGCCTAGGTTGGTTGCGAATAAGTTAAGGGGGGCGCCGGGCAGTGCTTTCGGGTATACATTGCGCATCCGGATGGTCAGATAGGGCTGCAGAAAGAAATTTCTATGTGATTATCACCAAAGCCCCCAAATTCCGCTCGTGTTATTGTCAAAATAGGGCAGGTTTTGTATGTAAGGGGGGGGTGAATCGACCCCTGTGCATGTAAAGTATTATGATTTCATAATTTCAGCATTAGGTAGGCAGTGCAATGTGATGGTATCTTTACCCTATACTGTACTTATGCCAAAGTCTTTTTATTAATTACTCATGTTACCGCTAATGAGAAACTTTTACATGCGTTTAATTTTTGTGCAGCGCCGTTTTCCGACGTTGTTGATGTTGCTGTTTTTGCCGTTATTAGGATGGGGGCAGCTACCATATAGTCAGGATTTTGGAACTGCTGTTAATACGTTGCCCAGCGGATGGACTTCCTCCACCTCACCTGCGTGGACAACATCCACTACAAGTGCTGCAACCACCACTTCCTACACTGGGGCCTCTGGCGGGGCACATGTGGCTCCAGGAACCGGAACGGGCTCAAGCTCAGCAAATCAAGTGCTTATCTTCAATAATAATCTTTCTACTGTTGGTTATACAGGAATTCAAGTAGTTTGGGCTGCGCGCAGAACTGCAAGTCAAGCCGCTTTAACCAGTTTTGAATGGTCGACCGATGGTACAGTTTTTAACGCTGTTAGCTTTACGGATGTAGCAAATAATTCGACTTGGGCACTCATCGGAACCATTACGTTACCTGCTGGCGCCGAAGGAGCTTCAAACTTGATTTTTCGATGGTCAGTGACAGGGACTAACTACCGAATGGACGATTTTACGGTTACGGGCACTGCCAATGCCAGTCCTGCTCTTACCGTCACTCCCACACCGAACCCGTTTAGTGCTTTCAGTACTACACAGGGTACGCCTGCTGCTGCTCAGAGTTATCTGCTCACGGGCAGCAATTTGACGGCCAATGTTTCAATTAATGCACCTTCAGGTTACGAAGTCTCGCAAACCAGTGCCACCACTGGGTTCGCAACTTCCTTGACTGTGGTGCAAAGTAGCGGGAGCATTTCTACTACCGTTTATGTACGGTTGACTGGCTCTTCCACCGGCACGTATGGCACTTCCAGTACTCCCTTGCAAGTGAGTAATGCCAGTACCAATGCCAGTACCCGAAACGTGGCCGTATACGGGAATGTGTTGGCCACTGAGCCTACCGTTCAGCCCGGCGTTAGTGTGACGAATGTGGTTGTAGCGCAAGCCGACGTGACCGTGAGCGGTGGCAATGGCGCTTATCAATTGGTAGTCATCCGGCCAACATCAGCCATAGCCGTCGCCCCGGTTGATGGCACCAGCTATACAGCCAATACTGCCTACGGCAGCGGTACGGCAGTTGGAACCAACAATTTTGTCGTGTTTGCAGGAACCACGGGTACCAACACATTCACGGTAACCGGCCTAACCGGCAACACCAGTTATACCCTCACCACCTATGCATTCAATGGCAACGGAGGAGTAGAAAATTACTATAGCAATGCTCCCGGAACGGCTATATTTACAACGCTTCCTGTGCCGGCAGCCACCTACACTTGGTCGGGTCTGGGACTAGATAATAACTGGACAACGGCTCTTAATTGGCTGCCGTTACGCGCCGTGGCTTCGACTGCCGATGTGCTGGTATTCGATGGCAGCACGGTAGCCAGCCCCACCGTCAATGTGAATATTGCTGCCGCTGGCGAAACCGTTTCGCAATTGTTGTTTCGCAATAATGTGACGGCCACCTTAACGGTGCCCGCTTCACGCACCTTAACCATTGACGGCAACGCGGCCGGCGACGATTTTGTGGTGGAGGCGGGTTCCCGTGCTACTTTAGGTGCCACTGTGGCTTCAACAGGACTCACAGTAAGCCTGACGGCCAGCACCACAGCCAGCATCGCCGGTACGCTGGTGTTTGATGGTAATGCAAGCTTTGCAGGACAGCACAGCTTGCAGGCAGGCGCCACCAATGCAGTGCAGTTTGTATCAGGTGGTATTTTCCGTACTACGGCTTTCTACAGCCAGTCAGGCTCAGTAAAGCCCTTTGGAACGACCACCGCCAGTTCGGTTATTTTTCGCAGTGGGTCGCGCTTTGAACAATATGCTGGCAGTCAGCCATTCGGTGGTACGACCACTGTGCTCACCTTCGAAACCGGTGGGCGTTTTGTGTACGCGCAAGCGGGTGGCACCAGCGTCGCGCCTTCGGTATCGAACCGTACGTATGGTACGCTAGAATTCAATACATCTGACCTAACGCTGGTTGGTAATCTAACCGGAGCAAGTCCCCTCACCACCCTGGGTGATTTAATCATCAGCCAGAGCGTAGGTCTGAATCTGAATGGCGGCGTCAGGGTAGGAGGTAGTATACAAGTGAATGGAACCAGTGCACTTACCATCGCTCCTACAGCGCCAGCCTCAGGTAATACATACACCATAAAAGGAGATTTACTGGTTAACAACTCGGCCTCTTTCTCTTTCGACCCAGGCGCTACAGCTCCCCTACAGTTCAATGGCACAACGGCACAAGTCATCGGCGGTAGCGCCCCAATTACGGCGTTGGTTTTTGGAATTAATGCTTCGCTTGCCATCAACAACGCGGCAGGTGTCACCCTGCAACGTCCCATTACGCTGCAAAAAGTGCTTACCCTTACCAGCGGCAAGCTCACCACCTCCGCAACCAATCTGCTCACCTTATCTGAAACTGCCAGCACAACAGGAGGCAGCGCCACCAGCTTCGTGAACGGCCCATTGGCCCGCATCACACCCGGCAACATCACCACGGCGACCCCTTACGTATTCCCGGTGGGCAAGCTCACTTACTACCGTCCCTTTACCCTCACGCTAGCCAGCCAGAACACCGCCAGCACCTACACCGTGGAGCAAGTGGAAGGCAACCCCAACCCCGCCGGAGCCAGCAACCTGGACGCTACCAACGGCTTAGGCACTGCGCCGCTCAAGCGCGTGTCGAGATTCCGGTCCTTCACCCTCGCATCTACCAACAATACGACAAACAACGCGGCCGGCACCGTCACGCTCAGCTTCGGCACCGGCGACGGCGTAAACAACCCCAACGACTTGGGTCTGGTGGTGGCCGTCAGTGCCTTGGGGTCCCCATTCAACAACCTGGACCGCAGCGCCAGCAGCGGCCCCAGCACCGGTTTCGGTGGGCCTGATGTAACCGGCACGCTCACTTCCAAGCCCATCAACACGTTTAGCGCCGTCCCATCGGCCACGTTTGCCCTGGGTGCCACCAACGAAAACGTAACGTTCGGAGCCGCCGTCAACCCGCTCCCCGTCGAGCTGACCAGCTTCACTGCCCAACGCCAGGCCGAAACCACCGTGGCCCTGAACTGGACCACTGCCAGCGAAAAGAACGCCGCCACCTTCGACGTACAGCGCAGCTTCAACGGGGTTGAGTTCGCTACAGTAGCCAGTGTGGCAGCCCAAGGCAATAGTACCCGCACCAGCGCCTACGCAGCCCTGGATAAAACCGCACCTGCATCTATGGTCTATTACCGCCTGCGTCAGGTAGACCGCGACGGCACCATCGCCTATTCCCCCATAGCCACGGTAGCTGGCAATGGCACCATTGCCGGCAAAGTTCTGCTGTATCCCAACCCGGCGCGCAGCAGCATTGCTTTCCTAATCGATGCCGTCACGCCCTACCGCGTGCTCAACCTATTGGGACAAGCCGTGCTTCAAGGCACCACCGAAGCCGGCACGGCCAAAGTAGCCATCGAGCGCTTGGCCCCCGGCCTCTACTTCCTGGAGCTCCAAACCACCGCCGGACGTGCGGTGCAGAAGTTCGAGAAAGAGTAAAGCCGCCAGCGCATCAACAAAAAAGCACCGTGCAACTTGCACGGTGCTTTTTTGTTGATGCGCTGGCATTGAAGCTGTCTAGAAAGTCTGATTTGCCTACACGTCTGTCATCCTGAGCGCAGCGAAGGACCTTATCCCGGCAGAATAGGCGTTGTTCTGACGGGATAAGGTCCTTCGC
>NZ_JAERQF010000045.1 GCF_016734815.1 Hymenobacter rubidus | reverse complement strand
TCCGTGTCGGTGAGAGAAACATTCATGCGGCAAGATTAACCAACTACTTTCGTTTTTCACTTCGCGAAAGGTTTAACATTTATCATTTAACAACTCATAATCAACCTCTACCATTTGCATTTTCATCGGCCAGAGGCACAAGGCACGGCCAACCCAGCCTTATTAAAGACTGATTGAAAAATGTTAAATGATAAATGTTAATTGTTAAATGACCTAGTCGTTCAGCTCGTCGTACACCAGCAACTGGTCTTTGGCAATCACCACGTCGCCGGGCTTCAGGCCGGAGCTCACGTAGCTATAGTCGCCCACCGTTTTGCTGATGGTCACGGGCCGGGTTTCCACGTGGGTGCGGTCCTTGTACACCATCACGAAGTTGCGGTCCTTGTCAAACACCACCGATTTGGCGGGGATGGCCAGCGCCTTGGCGCCTTCGGTGTTCTCTACCCGAACCTGGGCATACATCTCGGGCTTCAGCAGGTAGCCGGGGTTTTCGAGCCGCACGCGCACCTTCATCACCTTGCTGTCGGGGTCGAGCACGTTGAAGACCTTGTCAATCTTGCCCCGGAAATGCTTGTCCGGATAAGAAAGCGTCGTCACGTCGGCCGAGTAGCCCACTTTCACCTTCGAGATATCCGACTCAAACACGTTGGCCATAATCCAGACATCGTCCAGGTTACTCACCGTGAACAGGTTGCCCACGTTGTCGTCGTTAAACTGCTCGTGGTCGGTGGCCTTTTTCTCGGTAATAAAACCCGAAATGGGAGCCCGCAGCGTGTACATGCCATCGGAGCCGATGCCGTAGACGCTCAGCTGCTTCACGTTTTTGCCCACGGTGCCGCGGGCCTTGGTCACCTCGGCGCGGGCCAGCACCACGTCGCGCTCCGAGTTCAGGCCGGCCTTGAACATATCCTCGGCCACCGCCAGGTTTTTCCGGGCAATGTCGAGGTCAGAGGTGGCCGCGGTGGTCTGGTTCTGCACGTCGGCAATCTCGCCAGACTTGATGACGGCTAGTACCTGGCCTTTGGTCACCTTGTCGCCGAGCTGCACGTTGAGTTTTTCCACCACGCCGCCCACCAGCGGGAAAACCTGCACGGTCTTGTCCCCATCGGCCTGAATCTCGCCGGTCAGCACCAACTCGTCTTGGATGGGGCGCTCACGCACCGTATCCAGCACAATCTGCTGCATCATGGTATCGGACAGGCGGAAGCCTTCCTTCTTTTCTTCTTTCACTTCGGGTTTGGAGCAGCTAGCTAAGGTGACGGCGGCAAGCAATGCAAGAAAGGTGCGGTTCATTATTTTAAGCTGTTAGCTATTAGCGTTTAGCCGTTAGCTTTTGATGAGGTACAGGGTGATTGATTAGCCGAAAAGCTAACAGATGCTGGCTTTTCGGCTGAAACTTATTGTTCGGCGCGGAACACCGGTTTGCCAACGGCGAAGTTCAACTGCTCAAACGCCCGCACCCGGTTGGCGCGCAAGGTGTTGAGCTGAACCAAGTTGTTTTTGTACGACTCGAAAAAGTCGATGTATTCCACCACCGAGAGAATGCGCTTGGCGTAGCTTTGCTCGATGCCCACCATCAGGCGGGCAAAAGGCGCCGTATCGCGGTCGATGCTCTGGTACAGTTCATCGTTGCGGGCCGCCAGCTGGTAGGCCTGGTGCACCTCACTCTGCACCACCAGTTGCTGCTGGTCAACCAGAATTTTGCTGCTGGCAATCTGGGCCTTGGCAACCTGAATATTGCCCTGGTTGCGGTTGAAGATGGGCACGGCAATGCCCAGCGTCAGGGCGTTGTAGTTCTCAATGTAAGAGCCGGCCTTGTCGTAGGTATAGCCCACGGCGAGGTCGGGCGTGGCCAGCTTTTGCTGGAGGCGCAGGTTGAGGTTCTGCTGCTGCAGGGTGGCGCGCCGGGCATTGAGGTCGGTGCGCCGCACCAGGGCCGTGTCAACCAGTTGCTGCTCCGAATAGCCCGTCAGGCTGAGGTCGCGGGTACGGGTCACGTCCACGATGGGAACAAACTGGCTGCCGGTGGCATCGCGCAACAGCACGTGCAGGTCGGTTTGGTCGGCCGCTACGTCGTTGAGGATGTTTTGCCGCTCGCTTTGCAGCGTGAAAAGAAAAGCCCGCAGTCGGATTACTTCTTTCAGCGCGATGTTGCCTTTTTCAAACTGCGTTTGGTAGAGGCCCACGGTGCGAGTCAGCGACGCAATTTCGCTGGCGTACGCCTTTAGGGTTTGCTGCTTAAAAAAGATGTCGTAGTACGTAGTGCGAAGCTGGTAGCGCAGGTTGCGCAGCAGGTCCTGCAGGTTGTATTGCTCCACCACCGCGCCTTGCTGCGCGGCTTGTCCGGCGGCCTTGCGCCGTCCGGCCAAGGAAAACAACTGCTGCACGGTCACAATTGCCTCGCTGCCCACGGTGCCCTCCGGCACGGTGGGCCGGGCGATGCGCCGACGCAACACATCCTGCTCCACATACAACGTTGGGTTATCAATCAAGCGGGCCTGCACGGCCTGCGCCTGCGCCACGGTCACGTTGTATTGCTGGGCCAGCACGGCCAAGTTATTCTGAAAGAAGCGTTGTTCGGCCTCGGGCAGTGTGAGGCGAACCGAATCGGTAGGAGCCGGAGGGATGGAGGCCTGCGCGGTGGCGGGCTGCCCCCACAGGGACCACATGCCAACAAGGGCCAGAATTGAAAGACGAGACATATAGGGCATTGATTTCCATACAAAGTTGACCGTCGAAGTATGAGGATAAAATGAACCCTGCGCTGTGGCCTTGAACGAGCATTTAACCTCGGTGAACTCCTATTTTTACTAGGCCAACCGCTGGCAAGGTATTGCGAAAAAATGCGCTTTCCTTACAAGGCGTTTCCATTGTTGGGCGTTCCCTTCTCTACTGTTCCCGATTTTGGCATGGCATGGCCGGCCGTTAACACCGGCCCGGTAGGCGTGCCGCTCAGCAGCAGGTAAACCAGCATGGCTACTCCCACCAATAGAAGCAGAATGCGGCCCCAGTACGCACCGAAAGTGGCAGAGCGGGCCGGCTGTGAAGCAGCGGGGCCCGGCAAGTAAGCGCAGGCCGTCGCCGGGCGCGGGGCACTTGCGCCCAGCCCCCCAAGCCACACCAGGCCCGTGAGGCCCCGCAAGCCCTGGGGCAGCATGTTGCGCACGGGCGCCTTCAGCCGGAGCAGCAACGCGGCAATTTTATCCGAGTCGAGCGACTGGCGGTAAGCATACTGGCCCACCAGGGCCGGCAGCACAGCCCCTACCACGCGCAATAAGGTGGTGGCCGTGTCGGTCCGAATGCCGGCGTAGCGGCTCACCGGCTCGGCGGCAATGCTGCCCACGGTGCCAAACAAGCTCGCCAGTAAGCTTTCTCCCTGCCGCAACGCCTCACCCGAAACCGTACCATTGCCCAGCATCGCCAATACCCCGCCGATGGAACCCACGGGCCCGTTCGCCATCTGAAAAGCCCGCTGGCTCAGGTCATACACCGCTTCGGCCTCGCCCGAAACGGTTTTATTGATAAGCCCGCACAACACCAATGGCACGATGCCGCCCAGCGCTTTGCGAATCCCGGCTTCGCCTTCACCCAGTCTGGCAGCCAGATGAATCGTCAGTTCCTGTGAAAAGGCATTCTGAATGGCATTAAGCAGTTGCAGCATAGCAGTAGGTAATTCAAAGCCGTTGCCATAGCTGGTTTCTCAGCCTGACTTTGTAAAATAAGTATAAAAGAAACAAATTTTATTAAAATTATTGGCTAATATTTACTTTTTCTATCCCAACATGCTATAAAAACCCGTGAAAGCACATTTTTACCTGTTGAAAAACAGCTTTTTTGATAAGCAGTGATATTATTGATTTATCCCAACATTTCAAGATGTTTTGAGTCAGCATTTGGTGAGCCGATGCCTAGAAGCAGCAACGGCATGATGGGTTAAAGCAAAGCAGCCGTTGTGACTACCCGTTCTGATGGGAACCGGGAGTAGCTACAGCTGCTTCGCGTTTAGCTGCCTGCTGCGTTTAGTCGTCTTCATAATCCAGCCCCAGGCAGCTGTTGAGTGCCTGCAGCAGCTCGCTTGCGGCGTGCTGCTGCCCGGCTTTGCGCGCCACGGTCAGACCGGTGCGATATACCTTTTCAGCTTCGTCCTTCTTGCCGAACTCTTCCAGCAACTTGCCGGCGTGGTAATAGGTACCTACGTAATCGGGATGGTCGGACAATAATTTTTGGTAATACTCCCAGGCCCGCTTGGGCTCCTGGGCGCGGTATTCGGTTGCCAGTGCGTATATGGTGAAGGCGTCGGTCGGGTCGTCGGCGTAGAAAGCCAGCAACTGCTGCAAACGGGTGGGCGGAGTGTTCATAGGGAACTAGATTTGTTTACCTTTGGGGCAAAATTGCGGCTTTTCTCCCGCATCTGGTTATTCCATAAGTTGCAGCCGGAAACTGTCAGCCTACTTCCGGTTGTTATGCATGCAGCCTTTTTCTCCTGATTCCGCCACCCAACCCCCGTTTAAATGAAGTTTCTGGTTTGTATTTCCAACGTGCCCGACACGACCACCAAAATCACCTTTACGCCCGATAACAAGGAGTTCAACAAGGCCGGGGTGCAGTTCGTGATAAACCCCTGGGATGAATACGCCCTCACCCGCGCCATCGAGCTGAAAGAAGCGGCCGGCAGCGGCAGCGTCACGGTGCTGAACGTGGGCGAAGCCGACACCGAGCCGAACATCCGCAAAGCCCTGGCCATTGGCGCCGACGATGCCATTCGCGTCAACGCGGCGCCGCAGGATGCGTATTTCGTGGCCGAGCAGATTGCTGCCGTGGCCAAAGAAGGTGCTTATGATGTGATTTTGATGGGCAAGGAAAGCATTGACTACAACGGGTTTCAGGTGCACGGCATGGTGGGCGAAATGCTCGGCATCCCCACGGTGGCTCCGGCCATGAAGCTGGACCTAAGCGGCAACACCGCTACGCTGGAGCGTGAGATTGAGGGCGGTAAGGAGATTGTGACCGTGAATACGCCCTTCGTGGCCTCGTGCCAGCAGCCCATGTGCGAGCCCCGCATCCCCAACATGCGCGGCATCATGACGGCCCGCACCAAGCCCCTGAAAGTGGTGCCGCCCGTAGGCGAGCCCGCCCGCACCACCGTGGCCGAGTACGCGTTGCCGCCCAAAAAGCAGGGTGTAAAGCTCATCGACGCCGCCAACGCCGGCGACCTGATTAAGCTGCTCCGCAACGAAGCCAAGGTTATCTAATGAAGAATGAAGAATGAGGAAAGAAGAATTGGTGATGAGCCGCCTTCGATTTCTCATTCTTCATTCTTAATTCCTCATTCTTCATTAAGAAAAGATGTCTGTATTAGTTGTAGTTGAATGCGCCGACGGCGAGGTTAAAAAGTCATCGCTCGAAGTTGCGTCTTACGGAGCGCAGGTCGCTGCCCAGCTGGGCACTACCGCCACCGCCATTGCCGTGGGCGAAGCCAACGCGGCCAACCTGGCCACCCTGGGCGAGCAGGGCATCGCGAAAGTGCTCTACGATGCCGAGCCCCGGCTGAAAGATTTTGTTAATAATGCTTACACCAAGCTCATTGCCACGGCAGCGGAGCAGGAACAGGCCAAAGTCATTGTACTGGCCAACAGCAACATTGGCGCGGCGGTGGGCTCACGCTTGTCGGTACGCCTCAAGGCTAGCCTGGCCACCAACGTGGTGGAACTGCCCCGCACCGACGGCGGCCAGTTTGTGGTGAAGCGCGGCGCGTTCTCGGGCAAAGCGTTTTCGGACGTGGTGCTGAGCGGCGACCGCAAAATCATTGCCCTGAAAAAGAATTCGACCGAAGCCAAGCACGAAGCCGGCAAAACGGCCGAAGTAGCCAGCTTCTCGGCTCAGTTATCGGACGCCGACTTTGCCGACGCCCCTACCCAAGTGGTGATGCAGGACCAGGCCGGCGGCATTCTGCTGCCCGAGGCGGAACGTGTGGTTTCGGGCGGTCGGGGCATGAAGGGCCCGGAAAACTGGGGCCTGATTGAAGATTTGGCCAAGGCGCTGGGCGCGGCCACGGCCTGCTCCAAGCCGGTTTCGGACGTGGACTGGCGTCCTCACCACGAACACGTGGGCCAAACGGGCATCACCATTTCGCCCAACCTGTACATTGCCTGCGGCATTTCGGGCGCCATCCAGCACCTGGCCGGCGTAAACAGCAGCAAGGTGATTGTGGTTATCAACAAAGACCCCGAAGCCCCTTTCTTCAAAGCCGCTGATTATGGCATCGTGGGCGACGTATTTGACGTATTGCCGAAGCTGACCGCTGCCGTAAAAGAGCTGAATTAATTTGTTGTGACTGTATTTGGGGGCCTAAGCAATTGGTTTTCGCAAGAATGCCGCTGCTTGGGCTCCCAATCTTTTTTTGGCATTCGCGTATTACAGGGCAAGTTTCGGTGGCAGATACCCGGACTTTTCTTTATTTGCACCAAATCCTTCTGCCCGGCCCTAGTCGGACCCGCCGCCCTCCTTTCAAAAGCCCCCCAGACACCCAGCTCCTATTACCTTGAAAAAAATCCAGCTTGAAATCCTGGGCCTTTCGTCCAGCCAGTCGCAGTCTGGCTCCTTCGCGCTGATTTTAGGCGAAAAGGGCGGCAACCGCCGCCTGCCCATTATCATTGGCATGTTTGAAGCGCAAAGCATTGCCATTCAAATCGAAAAGATTAGCCCCAACCGCCCCCTCACCCACGACTTGTTCAAGTCGTTTGCGGAACACGTTCATGTGGTGATTCTGGAAGTCGTTATTTCCGACTTGAAAGAGGGCGTGTTTTACTCGCGCATTGTGTGCTCGGACGGCGCCACCACGTTCGACATCGACGCTCGGCCTTCCGATGCCATTGCCATTGGCTTGCGGTTCGGGGTGCCGATTTACACAGTGGAGAGCGTGCTCAGCGAAGCCGGCATCATCCTCTCGGACCTCGACGAAGCCGAAAGCGAGGCGGAAGACGACGACGATGAAGACGACGAGGACACCGACAGCGACGCCCCGCGCGCCAGCCGCCCCCAGCCCGAGCCCCGCGAGCCCAGCGGCCAGGTTTCGCTGGACGAGCTGACCAAGATGCTGGCCCAGGCCCTCGAAAAAGAAGACTACGAGAAGGCTGCCAAAATCCGCGACGAGCTGAATAAGCGCAACGGCTGACCGCAGATTTAACGGATTTTAGCGGATTGAAACGGATTTTTTGTGGGCCCGCTCTGCCATTTCTGCTATTGATGTTTTTTGAAAGCGCTGCCTCAACTCGGGGCGGCGCTTCTTGTTTTCTTTGCTGCCATGAACGAAGCCAATGACCCTCTCAAATACCCCATCGGCCGGCCACAACTGCCGATTGGTCCCCTAACCGCCGCTGAACGCACGGCGCTCGTCCAGCAAATTGCGGAACTGCCGGCGCAACTCACCGCAGCGGCCAAGGCAGTAGGCGGCGTTGGCCTAGAGCGCCCCTACCGGCCCGGCGGCTGGAACGGCCGCCAGGTAATCCACCACGTGGCCGACTCGCACATGAACGCCTACGTGCGTTTTCGACTGGCGCTTACGGAGGAAAACCCTACCATTAAGCCGTACGAGGAAAGCGCCTGGGCCGAATTGCCCGACGTGGCCGCTACGCCCATTACCGTGTCGCTCACGCTGCTGGAGGCGCTGCATTCGCGGTTTGTCACGTTGCTGCATCACCTCACCAATGAGCAGTGGCAGCGCACGTTTTACCACCCCGGCAACCAGCGCACTTCCACCCTCGACCAGACGCTGGCGCTGTATGCCTGGCACGGGCGGCACCATCTGGGGCACTTGAATCTGCTGCTGGAGCAGGATTAAGATTAGGTCTATGAGAATAACCCAGAACGTCATGCTGGGCTTGTCGAAGCATCTCTACCGCAACTTGGGTTAAGTAGTTACTCTCGCGGTAGAGATGCTTCGACAGGCTCAGCATGACGTTCTGCTTATCAGCGGCTCCAATGCACCAAGCTACAGTCAGATGCCGCCGCCGGATTCGCTTTCTTCCGCGAAAGCGGAGATGCCGCCTTCGGTTTCTTCGTCTACACGCTTGGCGGCCCGTACGAGGCTGCTGCTGAAAATGAAGTCGCGTAGCTCGGGCACGGTGGCGTTCAGAATTTCGTCTTTGGTGCCATCCCAGAGCTTTTTGCCCTGGTGCAGGAAAATGATGTGCTCGCCAATCTCAATCACGGAGTTCATGTCGTGCGTCACGATGACGGTGGTGATGCCGTACTCGTGGGTGATTTCGTGAATCAGCTCGTCAATCTTGATGCTGGTGGCGGGGTCGAGGCCGGAGTTGGGCTCGTCGCAAAACAGGTAAGTACACTGCGGGGCAATGGCGCGGGCAATACCCACGCGCTTTTTCATGCCGCCCGAGATTTCGGCGGGCATTTTGTTGCCGGCATTCTCGAGGCCGACGCGCTTGAGGCAGAATTCGACCCGCTCCCGCCGCTCTTCGGGTGACATTTCGGGCGTCAGCATTTGCAAAGGGAACTCCACGTTCTGGGCCACGGTCATGGAGTCGAACAGGGCCGAACCCTGAAACAGCATGCCAATTTTGCGGCGGATTTCCTGCCGAATATCAATCTTGCTGTTGGTGTACACCGTGCCGTCGAACGTGATGGAGCCGAGGTCGGGCTTCATCAAGCCCACAATGCACTGCAGGAGCACGCTTTTGCCGGTACCGGACCCGCCAAGCAGCAGGTTGCACTTGCCGGTTTCGAACACGCACGAAATGCCTTTCAGCACGGGCGTACCGTTGAAAGCCTTTTCGATGTTGGATACTTCAATCATGTTTTTAAGCTGTTGGCTAACGGCCAATAGCCATTAGCTTTTTCAATTTGACTGTTGAGAAGCAAACAGCTAGCGACTGTTCGCTAAAAGCTTACAGTAGCAGGGCCGCCAGGGCGAAGTCGGCAATGAGGATGGCGATGATGGAGTTGGTGACGGCGCCGGTGCTGGCGGCTCCAACTTCCAAGGCGCCCCCGGTGGTGAAATAGCCTTTGAACGACGAAATGCCGGAAACCAGGAAGGCAAAGACCACCGCCTTGATGAGGGCAAACACGATGTTATAAGGAATAAAATCGGTGCGAATGCCTTCGATGTAGTCCTGGGCCGTCATCACACCCGTGAGCGTGCCGGCCAAGTACCCGCCCAGAATGGACAGCAGCATGGCCAGAATAACAAGCATTGGAAACATGACCAAGGCGGCCAAGATGCGGGGCAACACGAGGTAGGACGTGGAATTGATGCCCATTACTTCGAGGGCTGAAATTTGCTCGGTGATGCGCATGGTGCCCAGGCCGCCCGCAATGCTGCTGCCCACTTTGCCGGCCAGCACAATGCTGGTGATGGTGGGCGCCAGCTCCAGAATGGTCATTTCGCGCACCATGTAGCCGATGGTGGACTGCGGAATGAGCGGGTTGGTGAGGTTGTAGGCAATCTGGACGCAGGTAACGGCGCCGATGAAGGCCGACACGATGGAGACGATGACCACGGAGTCGACCCCGATGAGGATGGCTTCGTCGATGGTGCGGGCCCAGAGGACGCTGAAGCGCTCGGTGCGCGTGACCATGCCCCGCAGAAAAAGGACAAACGAGCCGAAAATAGTTAGCATAAAGGTTTGTTGAGGATTACAACCGAAGTTTGAGGTGCCGTGGTGTTATCAGTGAGTTGATGAGCAACCCGGGACTTTACGTAAAATCAGACGAAGACAGTGCATTCAACCGAAAAATTAATTGTCGTGACCGGCGGCAGCAAAGGTATTGGCCGCGCCGTAGTGTCGCGCTTTCTTCGAGCCGGCTATCCGGTGGCTACCTGTGCCCGCTCGGCCGCCGACCTGGCCGCCCTCACAACCGAGATGGCGGCCGATGTTCCCGGCGCGATGCTCCATACCCTGGCTGCCGACCTCAGCCAACAAGCCGACTGCGTCCGTTTTGCGGCCTTTGTGCTGGCATTGGGCCTCCCGGTGGAAGTATTGGTCAACAACGCGGGCGCTTTTGTGCCCGGCCGCCTGCAGGACGAGCCCGCCGACGGCTCGCAGCTGCGCCAAATGCTGGCCGTGAACCTGCTCAGTGCCTATGACGTGACCTTGCCCCTGCTGCCCGGCCTCATTGCTCGGGGCCGGGGCCACGTTTTCACCATTTGCTCCACGGCCAGCATCATGGCTTATTCGAATGGCGGCTCGTACGGCATTGCCAAACACGCCCTGCTGGGCTTCACCAAAAACCTGCGCGAAGAGCTGAAAGCCAGCGGGGTGCGGGTAACGGCCGTGTTGCCCGGCCCCACGCTCACGGCCAGCTGGGCCGGCGTAGAGCTGCCGGTTGAGCGCTTTGTGCAGGCCGGGGATGTGGCGGAGGCCGTTTTTGGGGCCTACTCGTTATCGCCTCATGCCGTGGTGGAGGAGCTGCTGATTCGGCCGCAGCTGGGGGATTTGGGGTAAGCGGGCAATTACTGAATGCCGGTCATCCTGAGCTTGCGGAGGACCTTGCCAGGCCCGAGCAATTGGCTGTTTTTGACAGGTAAACGGGAAAAGGTCCTTTTTACTGCTGAGGATGACAGCCGAGTGAATAACGCAACCGCCTTCTGCCCTATTCCGTCCGCGCCTTGCCGTTGCCCTTCAGGGTGAGGTCAACGACGCTGGGAGAGCCGCTGTAGTAGAAGGTGCCATTGCCCGCTACCGTGCCGCCGACGCCTTGGGTGGCATGTACGTGGGCGTCCCCGTCGCTGTCGTGCAACATCTTAAAATAGCAGCGCTTCACGCCGAAACCCTGCGCAAAAAGCCGTCCCGAACCGCCCACGTTAAAATTCATTTCTTCGGCCGACCCCTGCACGACGACATCTCCCAACTCATACAAATCGAGAAACAGCATATTCGCTTTCACATTGAGGGCGTAGTCGCCGGCCCCGACGAGGTGAAAGAAAATGGTATCCTGCACAAACTGGCCACTGGTGCTCACATTGCCCTGGCCGCGCAAAAACACGTTTTTTACGCGGGGCAAGTGGAGCGTTACCTCGCGGGGCGTGTCGTAGCTACGGGCCCAGTTACAGGTACTGGTATTGCTGATTTCCAGCGCGTTGCCTTTGCGAGTAAACACGATGTCGCTGATGAGGTTTTCGCCGGCCCGCACTTCGGCGTAGGTTTGCGAGTCCTGTACCAGGTGCAGGTCCACGTTATCAAATGCCGTAACAACTTCCAAGCCGGCACCAACCTCGCGGCGCTGGGTGACGATGGTGCCCGTACTTTTCAGGCAATCGGTGCCGTGGCCGGGGCCGCAAGTCGTGAGGCCTACGCACAGCGCCAAGCCCATTGCCCCGCGGCAAAGGGCGCGTAGTACCCCAAACCCTCCCAGGCCGCTAACTTGCGGCCGCAAACTTGTATCGCCCATATTCAGCCTTACTTTTCCCAAAGATAAATGGACCTCACCGGTAAAGTTGCCATCGTGACCGGCGCCAGCAAAGGAATTGGCCGCGCCACCGTCGAAGCTCTGCTCGCACGCGGAGCCGCCGTGGCCGGCTGGGCTCGTACCGCGCCCGAGGGCCTGGCGCACGACCGGTTCCAGTTTTTCGAGTGCGACGTGCAGGATGAGCACTCCATCGCCGAAGCCTTCACCAACACGCAACGCGAGTTAGGACCCGATATTCATGTACTGGTGAACAACGCCGGCCTCGGCATCATGGGCGAGGTCGACGGCTTCAAAACCGAGGACTGGAAAACGATGTTCGATACCAACGTGCTGGGCACTTTCCTGTGCACCCGCGCCGTGTTGCCCCAGATGAAGCAGCAGAAACAAGGCCATATTGTGAATGTAGCTTCGCTGGCCGGCACGGCAGGCACGGCGGGTATGAGCGGCTACTGCGCCACCAAGTTTGCGGTGCGCGGCTTTTCGGATGCGCTGTTTAAAGAAGTACGGCCGGTCGGCATCCGCGTGACGTGCGTGATGCCCGGCTCGGTGGAAACCAACTTCAACGGCAAAGAACCGGGCGCCACGCCCGACCCGCACAAGATGCAGCCCGAAGACATTGCCGCCGCCATTGTGCACGCCATCGAAGCGCCGGACACGACGATGATTTCCGAGATTCAACTGCGGTCGGCGCAGGTGAAGTAAAAAGAACAGTCATGCTGAGCGCAGCCGAAGCATCTCGCGTGCTCTCACTAACTAATGAAGTTTTAACGATTGAATTACTAGCACACGCGAGATGCTTCGGCTGCGCTCAGCATGACTGTTCTTTCTGACAACTAACCCCCAATGGTAGAAATTGAGCACCTGACCAAAACCTACGGCACCCAAAACGCCGTGGACAACATCAGCTTTACGGCGGGCAAGGGCGAAATCGTGGGCTTCCTCGGGCCGAATGGCGCGGGCAAGAGCACCACCATGAAAATTGCCACCGGCTACCTCCCCCCCACCGCCGGCACCGTGCGCGTGGCCGGCTACGACGTGCTCACCGACAGTCTGGAAGTGCGCCGCCACGTGGGCTACCTGCCCGAGCACAACCCGCTCTATCTGGACATGTACGTGCACGAGTACCTCGAATTCATCGGCTCGGTACACGGCCTAAGTGGTAAAAATCTGCGCACCCGCGTGGCCGAGCTGGTGCGCCGCGTGGGCCTGAGCCGCGAGCAGAACAAGCAAATCGGCGCGCTCAGCAAGGGCTACCGGCAGCGGGTAGGCCTGGCCCAGGCCCTCATCCACGACCCGGACGTACTCATCCTCGACGAGCCCACCACCGGCCTCGACCCCAACCAGATTCTGGAAATCCGCCAGCTCATCCGCGAGGTAGGCGAGGATAAAACCGTCATTTTCAGCACCCACATTCTGCCCGAAGTCACGGCCCTGTGCTCGCGGGTGCTCATCATCAGCCGGGGCAAGCTGGTGGCCGATAGTCCGGTGGCCGAACTGGCTGCCCGCGCCGCCGGCGAAACCGTGGTGCGCGCCGAGTTCGAGGGCACCGTGGACACCGCCAAGCTGGCCCAGCTCCCCCATGTGCGCAATGTGGAAGTCGCGCCCGGCGGCGTTGTTTTGCTGCGGACGGCGCCGGGCACCGATGTGCGGGCCGCCGTGTCGCGCTTGGCCGGGCAGGAAGGCTGGATTCTGCTGGGGCTGCGACAGGAGCACCAGAGCCTGGAGGAGGTGTTTGGGGAATTGACGAAGTAGAATAATTTAATCGACTGTCATCCTGAGCGCAGCGAAGGACCTTATGACAGTTGAACAGTAGGTGATATTATAAACCCAGCGAACGGGATAAGGTCCTTCGCTACGCTCAGGATGACAAACGGTAAGAAATGCTCACCATTCTAAGAAAAGAATTTAACGCCTTCCTGAACTCCCCCGTGGCCTACGTGGTGCTGGGGGTTTTCCTGATTGCGACGGGCCTGTTCGTCTGGGTTTTTCCCGATAGCAGCGTGCTCGACTACGGCTACGCCGACCTGCAAACGCTGTTCAACCTGGCGCCCTGGATATTCCTGTTCCTGATTCCGGCCATCACCATGCGCACCTTCGCGGAGGAGAAAAAGGCCGGCACCATCGAGCTGCTGCTGACGCGCCCGCTCACGGATGGGCAGATTATTGGCGGCAAATACCTGGCCTGCCTGCTGCTGGCTTTGCTGGCGCTGGTTCCGACGCTGCTTTATTATTTCTCGGTCTATAAACTCGGCAGCCCCGAGGGCAACATCGACTCGGCCGCCACGGTGGGCTCTTACCTAGGGCTGGCGCTGCTGGCGGCGGTGTTTGCGGCCATCGGCATCTTGGCCTCGGCCCTCACCCGCGACCAGATTATTGCCTTTCTGGTGGCCGTGGTGGGCTGCTTTCTGGTGTATTCGGGGTTCGATTCGCTGGCTTCGGTGCTACAAGGCAGCTCGGCTTACTACGTGAGCCAGCTGGGCATCGCGGCGCATTACCGCGACTTGAGCAAGGGGCTGGTTGACTCGCGGGATTTGGTTTATTTCTTCAGCGTGGTGGCGGTGGCGCTGCAAGCCACGCGCCTCGCCCTACGCAGCCGGAACTGGTAATGGAAAATACGCTGACTACTCTTCCGGCCGCTGCTCCGTCCTCCCGCAAGCAGCGCGACTTGCTGACGTTTGCCGCCATCATCGGCGGGCTGCTGCTGTTCAACTTCATTGCCCAGCGCTTCTTTTTCCGGCTCGATTTGACCGAGGAGAAGCGCTACACAATGTCGCCGGCTACCAAGAAGCTGCTGCGCGACCTCAAGCAGCCGGTCACCATCACCGTGTACCTCACCGGCGATTTCCCGCCCGCTTTCCGCCGCCTAGAGCAGGGCGTGCGCGAAACCCTGACCGAATTCCAGGTCTACGGCGGTGCCAACCTGAACTATATTTTCATCGACCCCAGCGCCGGCAGCACCGAGGCCGCGCGCAATGCTTTCTACACCTCCCTCTTCAAAAAAGGCCTGAAACCCACCAACCTCGGGGCCACCGAAAACGGCAAGCGCGTTGAGAAAATCATTTTTCCCTGGGCGGTGGTAAGCGTGGGCGGCAAAGACAAGAACGTGCTGCTGCTGCGCGGCAACCAGGCCGCCCCGGCCGACGTGCGGCTCAATCAAAGCATTGAGGGGCTGGAATACGAGCTGGCCAGCACCATCCGTTCGCTGGTGCCGGCGCTGCGCAAGCGCATTGGCGTGGTGGAAGGCCACGGCGAGCTGACCAACGTGCAGGCCGGCGACATCCTCGGTACCTGGCAGCAGCAGTACGACGTGTTTCGCGTCACGCTGAGCAAGGTGAAGGACCTGAGCGCGCTCGATGCCATCGTGGTGGCCCAGCCCAAAACGCCTTACTCGGAAGACGACAAGTTCAAGCTCGACCAGTTCATCACGCAGGGCGGCCGGGCGCTGTTTTTCGTCGATGCCCTGCGCGTGGACCTCGACAGCGTGAGCCGCAATGGCGTGGCACTGGCCACGCCCTACGACCTCAACCTCGACGACCTGTTCTTTAAGTACGGCCTGCGGCTGAACCAAAACCTGCTGCTCGACCTGAACAGCGGCCAGATTCCGCTCGTGACCGGCCTCGACGGCAACAAGCCGAAAATCGAGCCCATGCCCTGGCAGCTCTACCCGCTCATCAACCGGTTCAGCCCCCACCCCATCACCCGCAACCTCGACGCGGTGTACCTGAAATTTGTGGGCAACCTCGATACGGTGAAGGCCACCGGCATCCGTAAAACGCCGCTGATGAGCACCTCGCGCTACACCCGCGTGCTGCCCGCGCCGGTGCCCATCAACTTCAACGACGCCCGCCTCGAACCCAATCCCAAACTCTACCAGAAAGGCTTCCAGCCGGTGGCGTATCTGCTCGAAGGTCAGTTCACCTCGCTCTTCGCCAACCGCGCCCGGCCCGGCACCCTGCAGTTCCAGCCCGAAAAGCCCGCCAACGCCAAACCCAGCAAAATTCTGCTCATCTCCGACGGCGACTTCATCCGCTCCGAAGTCGACCCCAAAACCGGCAACCCCTACCGCCTGGGCTTCGACCGCCTCGCCAACACCGAATTTGCCAACCGCGAGCTGGTGCTCAACGCCACCGATTACCTGCTCGACGAAACCGGTCTCATCGCCGTGCGCGGCAAGCAAATCACCCTGCGTCCTCTCGACAAAGTGAAGCTGGCCGAACAGCGCCGCCGCTGGCAGTTGCTGAATATCGGCGCGCCGCTGCTACTGCTGGGAATTTTTGGGACCGTGCGGGCGTGGCGGCGCAAGCGGCGCTATGCGGGGTTTGCGAGCTAGTCGGATAAATTTGGGTCTACTTTTCGCAAAACCACGCACACGCCAATGGAAGACTTATTTGCTGGTATAATTGAGCAGATATTTGCCAATTTGCTACTGGTCCCGATTGGCTTTGTGTATTTGTGGCTGCGTTTCCGCAACCGAGTGCGGGTAAAACAAACCCTCGCTAAAGAGTACGAGAATAGTTATTCCAATGCTGGTAGTGTTATTGTGGCGAATACAATTGCCGCTTTAGGAGCTTTGGCAATAGGCAGTTTCGTGATTCTCGCAATTGTGGTGCAGATACGGGGTTGGTTGAGAAACTAAAGCTCCTCCAGCAACTGTGCACTGTGAAATATTCGAGCAATTTCGACTTTATCCGCTTGCTCCAATCGGTAAATGATTCGATAATTGCCAGACCTGACTTCCCGCAACTGCGCATTCTCAAACTCCGGAACCATGCGGCCGCTTTGCGGAAAATCAGCCAGCATTCGAGTGCGGCTGATTAGCTGGTCCATCAGCTTCTCTGCGAATCTTGGAGAAGCCGGTTCAAAATACTCCCGTAAGCGCTGCAAGTCATCGATAGCAGCATTGGCCCAGATTACTTGCGCCATGACTTCACCAACTGCTCTACCTCCTCCTGCGTTTTGGATTCGCCCCGGTCGAGCTGCGCTAAGCCTTCTTCAACTTTCTCAATAAAAATCAGCCGCTCGACTAAGGCATCCAAATCAAAGTTTTGGGGCAGCGAACTGATGGCTTGGTTTACGGTTTCGCGGGTCATAGCAGATTACGTTAGGGCTGTTAAATATACGGCTTAGCTTCAGAGAAACGGCATTGCCGGAATAGCCGTTCACAAATCCCGGCCGCCCTTCCAAACCCCAACCGCACCTCCTATCTTTGCCCTCCCTTATTCCTAGCCTTAGCCTCGCCCCATGAAATTCATTGTATCCTCCTCCGCGCTGCTCAAGCAGCTGCAAAGTATCAACGGCGTGGTTACGAACAACCCCGTGGTGCCTATTCTGGAGAACTTTCTCTTTGAAATTGAGGCTGGTAAGCTCACCATCACCGCCTCTGATTTGGAGACGAGCATGATAACGGAGCTGCCCGTAGAGGCCCGCGATACCGGCCGCATTGCCGCGCCCGCCCGCATCCTGCTCGACACCCTCAAAAACCTGCCCGACCAGCCCGTCACCTTCACGCTGGATGAGGAAACTTATACCATTGAAATCAGCTCGGCCAACGGGCGCTACAAGCTGGCCGGCGAGAATGCCGCCGACTTCCCCCGCGTGCCGGTGGTGAAGGGCTCGGCCCCGATTGAGATGCCCTCGTCGTCGCTGGCCCGCGCCATCAACAAAACCATCTTCGCGGTGAGCACCGACGAGCTGCGCCCGGCCATGACCGGCATTCTGGTGCAGTTGGCCGATGCCCAGGTCACCTTCGTGGCCACCGACGGACACCGCCTGCTGCGCTACCGCCGCCAGGACGTGGGCGCCGGCCAAACCGCCAATCTCATTATCCCGCGCAAGGCATTCAACCTGCTGAAAGGTACGCTGCCCTCCGAGGCTACGCCGGTGAAGATGGAGTTCAACCAGAGCAACGCCTTCTTCTCCTTCAACCAGATGCGTCTCGTGTGCCGCCTGATTGACGAGCGGTACCCGGACTACGAAAACGTGATTCCGGTGAGCAACCCCAACAAGCTCATCATCAACCGCTCCGAGTTGCTGAACTCGGTGCGCCGCATCAGCATCTACTCCAACAAAACCACTCACCAGGTGCGCCTGCGTCTGGCTGGTTCCGAGCTAGTGGTTTCGGCCGAGGACTTGGATTTCAGCAACGAGGCCAAGGAAACCCTCACCTGCCAGTACGACGGGGAGGACATGGAAATCGGCTTCAACGCCCGCTTCCTGCTCGAAATGCTCTCGAACATTGACTCCGAGGAAATTACCCTGGAGCTGAGCACGCCCAACCGCGCCGGCCTGCTCATGCCCACCACCCCCGACGACAACGAAAGCATCCTGATGCTGGTGATGCCGGTGATGCTGAACAACTACGTTTAATAATTTATTTATCGCACTGACTCAGAACGTCATGCTGAGCGCAGTCGAAGCATCTCTACCGCGCAAGTAATTCGTTTACTGCTGCACGCGAGATGCTTCGGCTGCGCTCAGCATGACGTTCTGCTTTACTTCTTACAACCCATGAAAAAATCAGAAATTCGCTTCTCCATCGCGCTTGACGATAACAAAGTACCAGAAGCCATTAGCTGGTCGGCCACGGATGCGGGGCCGGACATTCATTTCGCCAAGGCCATCAACATTGCCCTCTGGGACCGGGAGCAAGTGGGTACCATGAAAATCGACCTCTGGACCAAGGACATGCCCGTGGACGAGATGAAGCGCTTCGTGGTCGACAACATCGGCTCGATGGCCGAGAACATCGTAACGGCTACCGACGACAAGGAAATGGCCCAGAAGATGCGCGCGTTGTGCAAAGAATTATCGGAGTACCTCGACAAGCAGGAACAAGGCCAGTAGCCCGTATCACACATGTAGCACGTGCTGCAACTGATGCACGGTGTAACCTGAATACAATTCAAAAGCCCCACCGGACTCATCCGGCGGGGCTTTTTACCTTCAGGCGCAACCTTCGGGGTGTGCGACAGGCTACCGGGCGTTGCGGCCCAGATTGCCAGCGGGCCGGTTAGCTGGCTTGGTACTGGCCGGGGCAATGGAGGCGTCATTGGCCCGAACAGGAGCCGGATTCTGCACCGCGTTGGTCAACAAAATGCTGGCTGACTGCGAAGCATAGTCCTTATCGAACTTATAGTAAGTGGCGCGTGAGCCGAAATAGCTGCTGTACTGGTCGTTGCTGAGCACGGCCTGCAATTCCCGGTCACGCTCCTTGCACACGCCGTTGCACTGCTCATCAATGAGTTTGGTGTTGCCGGCATTTTTGCGTTCAATGGCCGCCATTTTAGCTACTTTATCGGCATTGATGGCCCGCAGCTTTTCGGCCTGGTAGTTGTTCAGGCGCAAGTCGCGTACCATCTTGCTGCTGAGGCGGTCAGCCCGCTCGGTCACGGGGTTGAGGCGTGGGCTCGATTGGGTTTTGTCCTGTACGGCCACGGTGTTGTTAACGGCTTGCTGGGCCGAAGCAGCGCCCGCCACGAGGGCGAGCAGCAGAGAAGCAAAGGCTGTTTTCGTAGTCATCGTCGTAGGGTTTTGGTAACACACGTACGCAAGGACCGGGCCAGCTGCATTGCAGCCCGGAGACACGGTTAAACGGGCAATTGGCCGTTGCGGTTCCGGTTTAGCAGCAGCAAATAGCGCCTACTGAATATCTTACCATTGATTTTTCCACATCATTGACTCGACTGGCTTATCGGTCCGGTCGTTGTATTTGGCGTTTTGCTTGCGGTTGTAGAGGGTAGCAACGTCGCCCTGCACGGTGAAATAAATCAGTTGGCCGATGGGCATGTTGCGGTACACCCGCACGGGCATCGACACGCTGATTTCCAGCGTCCAATGGTTGCAAAAGCCAACATCGCCCTTGCCGGCGGTGGCGTGGATATCGATGCCTAAACGGCCTACGCTGCTCTTGCCTTCCAGGAAGGGCACAGTGGCGTGGGTTTCGGTGTATTCCTCCGTCACGCCGAGGTAGAGCTTACCGGGCTGCAGCACAAATCCTTCGCCATCCGGGATTTCAAACGTATCGATTTCGTTGTGCTTACGGGCGTCCAGCACGTCATCGCGGTAGGTGGCTAGGTACTTGCCCAGGTGCACATCATACGAATTGGTGCCCAGGCAGCTACGGTCGTATGGCTCAATAACGATGGTACCTTTTTCGATTTCCGCGAGAATTTGCTGGTCGGTAAGAATCATGAAACGGGTAAGCTGGGGGTGTTTTGTGAGTAAGGGCTGGGAATGGTGACAAAAAGCGGAGCTGCCTTAGTCATCGTCGTGCCGGTAGGGTTCGGCGGCCTCGTTGTCTTCGTCCTCGTCGTCGTACCGGTCTTCGCGCAAGCCGGCCGGCCGGGAGGGACGCAAGCGGCTAGCCAAGCTGCGGGGCTCGGGTTCGGGCTCCGGTTCGGCGGCGAGGTTGTTGACGCGGCGGCTCAGGGCCGGCAGCACGTTGGTAATGAGGTAGAACAGCATCAGCACGCTGCTTAAACTAAGCAGCAGCGTGAGGTAATCGAGCCAGTCGTGGCTGGGCGCGGAACTGGCCGCGGGCACAGGAGGGCTGCTAAGCGGGGCCTCGTCGGTCACGGCTGCCGGCTCGGCGGGTTCGGCGTCGTGGGTGGTAAGCGGGGCGGCAATGGGGGCTTCCGGTCGGGTTTCGGTATCGGCAGCGGGAATGGTGGGGCCCGCAGCGGCGCCAGAGTCGTTGAACTGGGCCGATGCTTGCTGAATGAGGCGTTGCTCGGCCCGGATAAGGGCCACCCGCTCATCGCGCGGCAGGTTGTGGATGAAGAACTCGAAGTTCTTGTCCAGCAGCACCGATTTAAGCTGTTTTTCGAACTCCGCCAGCGTGAGCGAGCCGTTGCCAAAGCGGTTCTTGTACCGCTCTGCAATAGCGTTGTAGTTCATAAACAGCTGCTTGAGCGCGGCATTTGTCCCAAAACCGTCGAAGGTGCGGCGGGCGGCAGCGGTGCGCAAGGTGAGCGGAAACTTGCCCCGCGTGAACGACTTGTCGTACACGGTTTCCATGGTGCGAAAATTCAACTCGTCGATGGTTTTATCGAAGAGGCGCTTGTTTGCCTGGGCGGGTGTTTCGGCGCGGGCTACCAGCGCGAAAAGCAGCAGAAAAACCCAAAAAACCTGTTTTACCATGGAGCAAAGGTAAAGCGCAGGGTTTCGCGAAGTTTAAAAATTACGTTTGGCGGAGACAAAGGAATTTTGGCGCTGTGCTTTGCTTGTTTTTAGAGCACTTTCAGAATGTGCACCATGTAGGGGCGGGGCCTGCCCCCGCCCGGTCGTTGAACGAAACCAGAACATCATGTTCAACGACGGGCGGGGGCAGGCCCCGCCCCTACATCGTACTGATTTCAAAATTTTTCGAGCAGCAGCATATCGTTTGACTGCCTTTGCGAAACTTGATTTTAAATTTCGCGCTACTTCGCGCGATGGGCTTCAATCAATGATTCGCGGCAGGCTTTCAGGTACATTTCCACCAGCTCATCGGTGATGGCCGTGGACACGAACAGCGCCTCGAACTGGGAGGGCGCAAGGTAAATGCCCCGGTCGAGCATGGCGTGGAAATAGCGGCCGAAGGCAGCGGTATCGCACTTTTTGGCGTCGTCGAGGTTGGTAACGGGCTCGCTGGTGAAGAACAGACTGAACATGGAGCCGACGCGGTTCACGGTGTAGTTCAGGCCCAGCTCGGCGGCGATTTGCCGGGTGCCATCGGCCAGGCGGGCGCTGCTGGCTTCGAGGGCCGTGTAGAGTTCGGGGTGCTCATGTAGGTAGCGGAGCTGGGCCATGCCCGCCGCCGTGGCCATGGGGTTGCCGGAGAGCGTGCCAGCCTGGTACACTTTGCCGGCCGGCGCCACGCAATTCATGATGTCCTCGCGCCCCCCGTAGGCGCCGACGGGCAGGCCGCCCCCAATGATTTTGCCCAGCGTGGTCATGTCGGCCCTGATGCCGTAAAGCTGCTGCGCGCCGCCCGGCGCCAGCCGGAAGCCGGTCATCACCTCATCAAAAATCAGAACGATGCCGTGCTTGGTGCACAAGTCGCGCAGGGCCGACAGGAAGCCTTCGGCCGGCGCAACCAGGCCCATATTGCCCACCACGGGTTCCAGAATAAGGGCCGCTACCTGGCCGGGGTTGGCGGCGATGAGGGCCTGCACGGCAGGCAGGTCGTTGTAGGGCGCGGTGAGGGTGTCCTGCGCCACCCCCTGCGTGACGCCGGCCGAGTCGGGCTCGCCGGCGGTGAGGGCGCCGCTGCCAGCTGCAATCAGGAAGGCGTCGCCGTGGCCGTGGTAGCAGCCTTCAAACTTGATGATTTTGGAGCGGCCGGTGTAGCCCCGTGCCGCCCGGATGGCCGACATGCAGGCCTCGGTGCCGGAATTCACCAACCGTACTTTTTCGATGCTGGGCACCATTTCCCGAATCAATTCGGCCATTTCCACCTCGCGGTGGGTGGGCGCGCCAAAACTCAGGGAATGGGGTAAGGCGTCGCGCACGGCATCGAGCACCACCTGCGGGGCGTGGCCGAGAATCATCGGGCCCCAGGAGTTGATGAAATCCACGTAGCGGTTGCCATCGACGTCGGTGAGCCACGCGCCGTTGGCGCTTTGCATGAACACCGGCGAGCCGCCCACCGAGCGAAAGGCTCGCACCGGGGAGTTTACGCCACCGGGAATAAGGGTTTTGGCACGTTCGAAAAGGGCAGCGGAAGTACTGAGGTTGAGCATGTTTTAACTTGAATAATTATTGTGAACGTCCTGCTGAGCTTGTCGAAGCACCTCTACCACAATATGTAAACAGTTACTGCTGCGGGATAGGTGCTTCGACAAGCTCAGCAGGACGTGCTTTTTTTGTGTGAAAGGCATGCCCTACCGCAGCACTTGCAGGTCGAGCCCGTTGAGTTTTACCAAGGGCACCACTTGGTTGTCGTGGGCACCGCCGGTGTAGCTCTGGCCTTCGAAAATGGCTCCGGGCAGTGGCGGGGTGCTGGCCAGGCCGGCCTGAAACGCGGGCCCGTACTGAAACAGCGCATTGCCGAAGTACAGTAGCAGTTCGAAGCCCTGGCTGGCAAATACCGAAGGCGGCAAGTGCTGGCCCTGCAGGTAGAGCTGGCGGAAGCGACGGAAGCCCGGCGCCGTTTCATCGAAATACTTTGATTGGATAAAGTATACATTGCCGCTGAGCTGGCCCAGGTCGAGCCGGGGGTGTTCGAGCCAGGCGCTGGGGCAGACAAGCGGCGGCCGGGGGCTGCCCGCGGCAGTGGCCCGCAGGGCCGCCATGGCGACCGGTCCCGTATGGCGGTTGTCGGAAGCCACCATCAGGTGGCTGGCCCCGGCCAAATCGAGGCCGGCAAAGGCAGCCGTTACCTCGGCATCCACATCGGCATTGAAGCGGCGCACGGCACTGAATTTGCCGCCCAGCTTCTCGTAGGTTTCCTTATAGGCCTCAGCAAATGCGGTATCGTCGTAGCCATCTTCGTTTAGCAGAATGGCCGGGCGGGCCAGCCCAAAAGAATTGGCTGCAAACTGTGCCGCAACCCGGCCCTGTGTGGCCGCGCTGGGGGCAAAGAGGTAGTGCCAGGGGTTATCGACCACCAAATCACCGTCCTGCGACAGCGGATTTACGCACACAATCTGGTGTTCGCGGGCGTAACGGGCCAGCAGCCGGGCTCCCGATTTGTAGACCGGGCCAATGAGCATGTCCATGCCGGCCAGTTCAGGCAGGGCCAGCACCTGCTTCAGGGTGAGGGTGTCGGCACCGGTGTCATAGGCGTAAACCTGCAGCGGGCGGCCGGCACGCTGGAGGCTGTCTTGAGCTAGGCGCAGGCCGGCGTAGAGGTCCGTGACAAACTGGTTCTTGCGCTGGGTTTGCCAGCTCGGGTCGCTCAGTTCGAAGGGCAGCAGCACGGCCACGTTGTAGCTGCTTTTCTTGACGGCCCGTGGGCGCGGAGTGTAGCGGTTGCGGTCGAGGTTAAACTTGGCAATGAGCTCATCGAGCTGCGGCCGGTCGGCGTCGGTGTAGGCGCCGCCGAAGATGAGGCGGTCGGCGTAGGCGCGGGCCAGGGTGGCATCGTCGGGGTAGCGGCGCAGGTTGCGCAGCCAAGTGTTGCGGTCCTTTATGCGGGGCAGGTAGGCCGCTTTCATGGCCTCGCGCTCGGCCACCAGCTTGTCGGGGGGCAGCAGGGTTAAGGTTTTGAGGGCCGTGTCGAAGTCCTCCTGCTCAAACGACGCCTGGCCTTGCAGAAACAGCGCATCGGGCATGTTGGCATAGGTCGGATATTCGGTGCGCAGCAGGTTGAGGAGCTGTTCGGCCTCGGGCCACTGCTTGAGCTTGGCGGCTGCTACGGCACTCAGGTAGGCCGCATCGGCGCCGCGGTTGAAGCGGGCCGTGGGCTGGGCCAGGGGTTCCAGCTGGGCCAGGGCGGCGGCGTACTTACCCTGGTCGAGCTGCGCTTTCGCGGCCCGGTAGCGCCCGGCCGCATCGGTGGGGGGCGTGGCGGAAGCAGGACGAGGCTTGGCAGGCGTTTGGGCCAGCGCGGGGCCGGCCAGCAGGCAGCCGACCAACAGCCAGCCGAGCCGCCGCGTAAAAGGAAAGGTCATCGAACCAAAAAAGAAGCTTGCCGATGTGGAAAGCGGAACAAAATTAGCGAGAAATGCCGGGGCCCGGCCGCCGGGTATACGGCTGGTGCCGCGTTGGTCGTTATCTTCCCTCACCTAAGCCTGCTAGTTGCCGTGTTGCTTACCTCCCCCCTCCCCTTTTCCCGCGCCCGCCTCACGCTGGTGTTTATGCTGGCCTCTTCCGTGGCCCTGAGCGTGCTGCTGATAGTGGGCCGCGTGCTGATGACTGGCCATCTCACGTTTCTGTTTTTGATTTGGAACCTGTTTCTGGCGGTTATTCCCTTTGCGCTCAGCACCATGCTGGGCACGGCACTGGGCCCCCTGAAGGCGCGCATCCTGTTGCCGGTGGGTGCGGCGTGGCTCCTGTTTTTTCCCAATGCCCCGTACATCCTCACCGATTTGTTCCACCTCGACGCCCGCCCCGGCGTGCCGCTCTGGTACGATTTGGCCCTGATTCTGGGCTGCGCCTGGAACGGGCTGATGCTGGCCTACGCCTCGCTATCCGACATGCAGCGCCTGGTGCAGGCCCGGCTAGGCGTGTGGGCGGGCTGGGCCTTTGCCACGGTGGCGCTGCTGCTCAGCAGCTTCGGCATCTACCTGGGCCGCTACCTGCGCTTCAATTCCTGGGATGTGCTGGCCAACCCGCTCACGCTTTTCTACGACATCGTGAACCGGGTGCTGCATCCTTTTTCCTTTCCGGGAACGTGGGGCGTGACGCTGGTTTTCGGCCTGTTTTTGTTGATTGGCTACGGCACCGTGCGGCTGCTGGGGCAAACGCACGAGGCCGCCTGAACAGGAATTGAAAGACTCCGAATGCCCTAGTATGTCATGCTGAGCGCAGTCGAAGCATCTCGCGTGGGGTAGTAACTCAATTGTGAAGACGGCTTTGATTACTTCGGCACGCGAGATGCTTCGGCTCCGCTCAGCAGGACGTTTTTGCCTGCAGTCCCAAGCCCCTATTCCGGCCTACGAGTTACAGTAACCCAAAACCACAAAACCGGCAGCCCGAACAGTAGGCCCAGGGAAACGGGCATTGTCCACTCACCCAAGCTGCTGGCTTGGCCATTAGCTACTTGCATGGTTTGAAACACAAGTTGGAGAAAAACGAGTACCAGCCCAATTTTTAAGCCGCGCACCACCCGAATGGCGCCCCGGTACTGGCCCAGCGCATTGGCCGGCGTGATGCGGATGGGGTAGTTTAAGGTGTGTGGATTTTTGCTAAAGAAGGAAGTGATGGCTGTCAGCCCCGCAAACAGCGCGGTGGTCACCAACGGCAGCAGCAGCAGGCTGCCTTTTTCGCCGTAGCGGTCCGGTGCACCCGCCCCGTTGAAGTGCACCGGAATGGTGTCAGGCAGGCGAAAAAAGGCCCAGATGGTGAGCGCCCACAGCAGCGCCAGCGCGCCCCACGCAACTATTTCGCCGGCCTTATCCGCTGGCGTTGGGGGTACGTCGATTTTCGGTCTTGCTTCCATTTTCGGTTCAGAAACTGGTCTACGATATTCTGCTGAAGCATTTATCGCAAGGGGGCCTGCTACATTACCGAAACGGTTCAGGAATTCGTAGGCCCGGCCAGCAGGCGCACGGTTTTTTCGTCTTTCGCTCCGTGGTAAAATTTGTCAAGGACTTGCTGAAAAACCGGCGGCGCGCCCGGCAGCGCGGCAAAAAGCGTCATGGACGAACGCAGCTTTATATCATCGGGACTGCCCATAATAGCGTGAGCATCGTTGGAAGCCAGGCTCAACAGCGCGCTGCTTATCTGCACCAAGCGGGGCCCCAACACCGGATGGTGCAAAAATGCCTCGGCTTCCCGCAAATCTGTCAGCGCGTAGAATCGGGCGGTTTCGCTCACGCCTAAGCCCTGGAGCTGCGGGAATATGTACCACATCCAATGGCTGCGCTTTTTGCCCTGTTGAATTTCGGATAGCGCGGTTTGGAAGGAGGATTTCTGGGCTTCGATGAAGCGCTGTAGCGTGCCGTTAAGAGCCATTTGTAGAGGTATTTGTTGGGTGCATTACTTGAGCGGCTGCTACGCTGGCAGGCGCTCTGGTTGCCTCATTCTACGTTCCTGCCCTGCCACACGGCCAATCAGTCCATGCCACCCCGTAGCTTCGTACCTGGATTGACGCTCTACTATTCGCCCCTTGATTTTCGCATGAGACAACGGATTCTATTTGGCCTACTGGCCTTGCTGCCCGGCTTGGCCATGGCCCAAAAGCGCCCGGCCAAAGCCGCCGCCCCCAAGCCGACCGGCCCTTATTTCCAGCAGGAAACGAACTACGCCATCGACGTTCGACTCGATGACAAAGCCCATATCCTGCGCGGCCACGAGGACCTGACCTACACCAACCATTCGGCCCAGGCGCTCACCTTTATCTGGTTTCACCTCTGGCCCAATGCCTACCGCGACAACCACACGGCCTTCGGGCGGGAGCAGCGGCGGCAGGGCAACCGCCGGTTTCTCTTCGCCAAACCCAAGGAGCGGGGCTTTATCGACAGCCTCGACTTTCGGGTGAATGGCCAAACGGCCAAGCTCGAATACGACCCGCAAAACCCCGACATTGCCAAGCTGGTGCTGCCGCAGCCCCTGGCACCGGGCGCCGCCGCCACCATCGCCACGCCGTTTCGGGTGAAGCTGCCGGCTTCTTTTTCCCGGCTCGGGCACGTGGGCCAGAGCTACCAGATTACGCAGTGGTACCCCAAGCCGGCGGTGCTGGACCGGCGCGGCTGGCACCCCATCCCCTACCTCAGTCAGGGCGAGTTTTTTTCCGAATACGGCTCGTTTGATGTCACCATTACGCTGCCGGCCAACTACACCGTGGGCGCCACCGGCGTGCTGCAAAACCCCGACGAGCAGGCCCACATGGCTGTGCTGGCCGCCACCACGGCCCAGAAGAAAACCGCCAAGGATTTCGGCAAGGACCTGACGTTCCCGGCCTCCGAGGCGGCCACTAAAACCCTGCGCTACAAGCAGGACCGGGTGCATGACTTCGCCTGGTTTGCCGACAAGCGCTTTAACGTGCTGCGCGACTCGGTGAAGCTGCCCTCGGGCCGGGTGGTCACGACGTGGGTGCTATTTACCAACCGCCAGGCCGAGAAGTGGATAGCGGGCTTGAAAGATGTCAACACCGCCGTCGTCAACTATTCCAATTGGGTGGGCGAATACCCCTACGCCAGCGCCACGGCCGTCGACGGCGCCCTGTCGGCCGGCAGCGGCATGGAGTACCCCATGGTGACCGTGACCATGCCCGAAGCCATTGTGCACGAGGTGGGCCACAACTGGTTCTACGGCATTCTGGGCTCTAACGAGCGGGATTTTCCGTGGATGGACGAGGGCGTGAACACCTACGAGGAAATGCGCGTGGCTGAGCTCACCCACCCTACTTCGGGCATGCTCTCGGCCCTGGGCAACTCAAAATCCGTGGCGAAGACTTTCGGGCTGGAAAACCTGCCGGGCTCCGCCCTCAGCCTGTTGCCCTACCAGGCGCTGGCCAGTCGCGGCCTGGCCCAGCCGGTGCAGGGCCCCACCTCGGCCGACTACACGCAGGTGAACTACGCGGCCACGGTGTACGAAAAAACCGGCGTCTCCCTAAAATATCTCGCGGGCTACCTGGGGCAGGAAAAATTCGACCAGGCCATGCGCCTCTACTACACGCGCTGGCAGTTTCGCCACCCCTACCCCGAGGACATGCAGGCTGTTTTTGAGGAAAGCTCGGGGCAGAAGTTGGGCTGGTTTTTCAGGGATTTCCTGGGCAATGCCCTGCCTTACGAAGCTGATTTGAGCGACCTGGCCGTGTTCAACGACGTGGTGAAGGTGCTGGTGCGCACCGAATCGGAAATTCCCTGGTCCGTGCCCGTGTCGAGCGTCGACGCCCAGGGCAAGGTCCTGGAAACCCTCTGGACGGCGCCCTTCGGCAACACCGACCCCAATGCCGAGCACGAAGCCACCAGCCAGCTCGACTTCAAGCGCGAAAACGTCACGGCCCTTGTGGTCGACGCTGGCTACCTCGCCCCGCAGCTCAACCGCCGAAACGACCGGCTCCGCCTCGAAAACGGCCCCCTCGACCGCTCCGAACCCCTACGCCTGCGCCCCCTGTTCAGCGTCGAGCGCTGGGACAAGGCCACCATTAACTGGGCCCCCGTCTTCGGAGCCAACACTTCCGACAAGTTCATGCTCGGGGCCGCGTTCTACAACAGCATCGTGGTTCCCAGTCGTTTGGAATACCTGGCCATGCCCATGTATAGCTTTAGCCGCAACGAGCTGAATGGCATTGGCCGCGTGCAACTCAACGTGCTGCCCCAGAGCGGCGCCCGCCGGCTCACTTCCGGCATCACGGTGCAGCGCTTCGAGCGCTACCTGAAGGTTGAGCCCAGTCTCACCTTCGTGATGCCGCACCGAATCGGCGATGTGCCCCAACAGCAACTGCAGGTAGCCCTGACTTCGGTGCAGGACCAGGACTTGAACCGTACCAGCAACATTTTCGCGGCCGACTACTCCATCCGTCACGAAGACGCCTTGCAGTCGTGGGGCGCCAATGTGGAGCTGAACCACCTGCTGGCCAGCGACACCGAAGCCAGCGACAAGGGCGCGGTGCTGCTCCGCGCCAGCGCCAACTACAGCCGCTTCTACGCCGCCGAAAAGCAGATTAAAGTCCGTTTGTTTGGGGGCCGGTTTTTGCAAAGCGCCGACCAGACCAATTTCGTTATGGGCCTGAGCGGCAGCCCCGACTACCGCCGCCAAACGCCCTTCCTCGACCGCCAGCAAATTTCTCCCACCTTCGCCGCCCAGCGCCACCAGACGGATAACCGCGACGGTGCCTTCAAGGCGTTTGTGCCGGTGTTCAGCTCCAAATGGCTGACCAGCCTCAACATTGAGGCCAATGTGCCGGTGCTGCCGCTGACCGTTTTCGCCGATTTTGGCGCCACCAGCGAAGCCTATTTCCTGGCGGGCCACACCACGGCCCAGCGCGTTTACTACGATGCCGGCTTTACCCTGCCCCTCATCCGGGGCCTGGCTCAGTTGTACCTGCCCGTGGCCGGCTCGCAGTTTCAGGACGGCCTGCCCGGCAGCCGCCAGGAGTTCACCGACGGCATCCGCTTTGTGCTGAACCTGAACCAGCTGAGCCCGTTCCGGCTGCTGGATGAAAACCTGGGGCGGTAGCGATAATGCTTAAGCCCCCATCAGGTACAGCGTAAAAGCTCCGGCTAAATGAATCAGGAAAGAATGTGCCTTGGCTTGTTGCCGCCAAAAAATGGCCTGCGCACCGTTTTTGATTAAAAGAACCAGGCAAATAATTCCTGCCATCAGATAGGTAACAATGTCGAGATTGGGCGTGCAGGGCCCGCTTCTGAAATGCACGCGGCAATAGCCAATAATGGCGAATAGTAGCGCATACGCGGCGAAGCGCTTCAAGAAATAACGGGTAGTTTCCGAGAGCTGGTTCATGCGCTTTATCTGGTTCATGCGCTTTATCAGGGTGAGTGCCAGAACTCCACGCGCTGTTACTGCTGCCAATGAAGGCGTTATTCGCCCGAGGAATTCGAGTATCAATATCGAAACAAATTCAATAGCATCGGCAGTCGGTATGCGTTGTTGCTTCAGCAAATTCATTCCCCTAGCCAGACGTCTACTTTTACTGCATGCCTTCTGAACCTATGTCCTGGCCGCGCCTTCTCTCGCAGCGCCGCTTCCCCGACCAGCAACTCCCGACGCTTAGCGTGGCTCCCGTGCGCGGCGCTTTTGTGCAGGACTATGACCGGGTGGTGTTCAGTTCCGCGTTTCGGCGGCTCCAGCGCAAGACGCAGGTGATGCCCCTGCCCGAAACCGATTTTGTGCACACCCGCCTCACCCACTCCCTCGAAACGGCCGTGGTGGGCCGCTCGCTGGGTCGCCTCGCTGCCCGCCACTTGATGGAAGCCGATGCCGAATTAGCCCAGCAACTCCCCAACCTCGACCAGGACTGCGGCGACATCGTGGCCGCCGCCTGCCTGGCCCACGATATCGGCAACCCGCCCTTCGGCCACTCCGGCGAGGATGCCATCAGCAGCTATTTCCTTAGCCCTGCTGCTGCGCCGTATCTGGCGCCGCTGAGTGCTGCTGAAGTGGCCGACTTGCAGCATTTTGAAGGCAACGCGGCCGGTTTCCGCATCCTCACGCACACCTACGCGGCGCATAGCTCCGGCACCGCCGGCCTGGGCCTCACGTATGCCACGCTGGGCGCCTTCACCAAATATCCGCGACCAAGCTTAGTGCCCGAAACCGCCAAAGTCGGTGGCGCATCGGAGAAGAAATACGGCCATTTCCAGACCGAAGCCGCCCGTTTTCAGCACGTCGCCGCCGAGCTGGGCTTGTTAGCCAAAGACAGCGAGGCCGGTTTCTACCACCGCCACCCGCTAGCCTTCCTCGTCGAAGCGGCCGACGACCTGTGCTACCGCATCATCGACTTCGAAGATGGCCTGAAGCTCGGCCTCATCGCGCCCGAAACCGGCCTGCCCCTGCTCAAAAAGATGCTCAACGACCCCGCCGGGCGCAAAGGCAGCGTGCAGTGGCACGACTGGCGAGAGGAGCTGGGCTACATCCGCGCCCGCCTCATCGGCAAGCTGGTGGCCGAGCTGGCCGCGTTGTTTGCCCGGCACGCCCCCGCCATCCTGCGCGGCCAGTACGACCAGTCGCTCATCAAAGAACTGAGTTGCTGGGCCGATTTGCAGGAAGTGCAGCACCTGAGCATCAACCAGCTCTACCGCAGCCGCCCCGTGCTCGAAATCGAAGCGGCAGGATTCGAAGTTCTCGGCGGTCTGCTTGATGCCTTCCTCGCTGCCGTGTTCGATGCCAGCCAGGGCCACCGCAGCCGCAAGCTACTCCTGCTGCTGCCCGAGCAGTTCCGCGCCGAAGGCCACCAAGCCCACGTTTCGGCCTACGAAAAAATCCTCTTGCTCACCGACTTCGTGGCCGGCATGACCGACCAAAACGCACTGAGCCTGTACAAGACAATCAAGGGGATTGAGTTACCAAAGGGGTTCTAGCATGCCTTACCACTTCGTCAGACCAAGCCCCAGCGGGGCGACATATCGGTAGCAAACCATTCCCTTAGCGCATTCGAAAGCCCCAGCGGGGCGACACTCGTTGCAACGAGTGTCGCCCCGCTGGGGCTTTTGGCTATTCAATCAGCCGCTATAACTACCAATATGTTGCCCCGCTGGGGCTCAACTGTGTGCCATTTCTCTCTCGTGCAGCGCCACCAGATTCGCCAGCAGCGTTTCCAGCAGCTTGCGCCCCTTCCAGACTGATTTTAGTTTGGCCCGAATCTGCTCAGTCGTCTGCACAAACTCTTGTTCTTCGGCGTGTTCGTGGCCCTCAAGTTCCATCAGTTTCTCCACCATCGGCCCGGTCATCTCGGGGTGAAACTGCAGGCCGATAACCCCATCACCCCACACAAAGCCCTGCGTAGCCGTGGCCGCCGACATGCCCACGCGCACCGCACCCGGCGGCACCGCGAATGTATCCAAATGCCAGTGCAGCACGGTGGCTTTCTCGGGCCACCCACGCAGCAGCGGGTGCTCCAGCGACTTCGCCGAAAACCGCACCGTCCAGAACCCGATTTCCGGCGCGTGGTTGGGCCGCACCTCGCCGCCCAGCGCCTCGGCCACCAATTGCGCCCCCAGGCAAATGGCCAGCGTAATCTTGCCCGCCCGCAATGCTTCGCGAATGAAAGCCTTTTCATCGCGCAGCCAGGGCAGATTTTCCTCATCGTGCACACTCATGGCTCCGCCCAGAATCAGCAGGCCATCGAAATCAGCTAGCGCCGGAAACTCCGGGTTGGGCTCAAACAGCTTCGTGAACGTGAGTGCATGACCGTGCGCCGCCAGCCAGTCGGCCGCGTGGCCGGGGCCTTCGTGGGGCATGTGTTGGAGGCAGTGCAAAATCACGGATTCGTCGGATTAAAGGCGGATTTTTCGGATTTTGTGGACGATTTGCTTGGCTGCAGTAAGTTAAAGCCCTGTATCTAGTTCATCATTGACTTTGCCTTTGAGAATGATTCTGAATGAAGCGCTTGAAGCGTAGGCTCTGTTCGCCGAAATTGATGAGCAGGCCCACTTCCAGGTGATACGCTTTTAGGTAGTTGATGATTTGCGAGTAGTTGAGCGGCGTCAATTCTGTCACTGCTTTCAGTTCAACCAAGACACATCTATCAACCAGAAAATCGACCCGCCGGGCTCCTACCTGCGTGTCCAGGTAAAACACCGGCAAATGGACTTCCTGCTCAAATGCCAATCCCGCTCTAGCCAATTCGAGCCCCAGCGACCGGTGATAAATATTCTCCGGAAAACCGCTACCCAACGTCGAATGCACCCGCATTGCACAACCAATGATTTCCTTAGTCAAAGCATTGTGGCGCGTGTCCAGCAGCATAAAATCGGGCAGTCAGAAATCGGTTAGTCAGAAAGAGCAAAATAATCCACGAAGCTGTTTAGCAAGTGAAACCCGATATCATCCTGAGCGCAGCGAAGGGCCTTATTCCAACGGAACGACGATTATGCAGGCGTGAGAAGGTCCTTCGCTGCTCTCAGGATGACCGATAGGCACCCGAGGCCGACTTTCTAATCAGCTTCCACGTCTCAATCGTCCACAAAATCCGAAAAATCCGCCTTTAATCCGACGAATCCGTGATTTATTCCCACTCAATCGTTGCCGGGGGCTTGCTCGAAATATCGTACACCACGCGGTTGATGCCGCGCACCTGATTGATGATTTTGTTTGATACCTCGGCCAGGAAATCGTAGGGCAGGTGGGCCCAGTCGGCGGTCATGCCGTCTACGCTGGTTACGGCGCGCAGGGCTACTACTCGCTCGTAAGTACGCTCGTCGCCCATCACGCCCACGCTCTGCACGGGCAGCAGCATGGCGCCCGCCTGCCACACATGCTCGTAGAGGCCGTGTTCTTTCAGGAGGTTGATGAACACGCCGTCGGCGCGCTGCAGCAGGTCCACTTTCTCGGGCGTGATGTCACCGAGAATGCGGATGCCCAGGCCGGGACCGGGAAAAGGGTGGCGGTTGAGAATCTCAGCTGGCAGTTCCAGGGCCGCGCCTACTTCCCGTACCTCGTCCTTGAAGAGCATGCGCAGCGGCTCCACAATTTTCAGGTTCATCTTCTCGGGCAGGCCGCCCACGTTGTGGTGGCTTTTGATGGTGACGGCCGGGCCCTTCACCGATACCGACTCAATCACATCGGGGTAAATGGTGCCCTGGGCCAGCCAGCGGGCGCCCTGCACCTTCTGGGCCTCGCGGTCGAACACCTCGATGAACGTGCGGCCAATGGCCTTGCGCTTGCCCTCAGGGTCGCTGATGCCGGCCAGCGCGGCGTAGAATTCGGGCGCGGCGTTCACGCCGGTCACGTTCAGGCCGAGTCCTTCGTAAGCTTTGAGCACGGTGGCAAACTCATCCTGCCGCAGCAAGCCGTTATCCACGAAAATGCCGTGCAGGCGCGGGCCGATGGCGCGGTGCAGCAGCAGGGCCGCCACGCTGCTGTCCACGCCGCCGGAAAGGCCCAGAATCACTTGGTCGTCAGGGCCGATGGTGGTTTGCAAGGCCGCCACCGCCGAATCCACGAAGTGGTCGGGCGTCCAGCTCTGGGCGCAGTGGCAGATGTTGACCACAAAGTTGAACAGCAGCTGCTTACCCTCGGTCGAGTGCGTCACCTCGGGGTGAAACTGGATGCCGTACGTGTCCTGCCCCTCGATTTTGAAAGCGGCCACGGCCACTTCCGGCGTGCTGGCGATGATGTCGTAGCCCACCGGCAGGGTTTTAATGGTGTCGCCGTGCGACATCCAGACCTGCGAGCCGGTGTGCATTTCAAACAGCAGGGCCGAATCGGCGTTGAGGGCGGTCAGCCGGGCCCGGCCGTATTCGCGAATGGTGGCGGGCAGCACCTCGCCCCCACCCTGCTGGGCCAGCAGCTGCGCGCCGTAGCACACGCCCAGCACCGGCACCTGGCCCAGGATGTGGCTCAGGTCGGGGTTGGGGGCGTCCGCATCGCGCACCGAACAGGGCGAGCCGGAAAGAATAACGCCCCGAATATCGTCGCTGAGGACGAGGTTCGGGGCGTGGGTGTAGGGGTGAATTTCGCAGAACACGTGCAATTCGCGAATGCGCCGGGCTATCAATTGCGTGTATTGCGAGCCGAAATCCAGAATAATGAGTCGTTCCATATGGGGCACAAAGGTAGCTGAAAATGCCCGGAGCTTTTGACGGATTTTACCAAGAACTGAAACGTTAGACACCAGACCTGAGAAGAAGCCTCAGGGCGGCAAAGGCCCTTTCTCACGTCTGGTGTCTAACGTCTCAGGTCTGAAAAATCACTTCGTCAGCTTTTTAACCTCAGCTATTCGACCACTACCTGCACCGTGCTTCCGCCATTCACCCGCACCAGATACACGCCGGTGTGCAGCGTCTGGGTATCAAAATAGCACATGGTGGAGCCGGGGTTGAGGGTTTGATGCGCCACTACGCGACCGGTGAGGTCGAGCAGGTCGACGGGCTGAGCCACGGCCGAGCTAAGCGTAGTTTGCACAACCAGCACGTCGTGCGTCGGGTTGGGGTACACGGTGAGTTTCGCGGCTGCGGCAGCCTTGTTTACGGCCGTTGCCACCGGCGAATACGTTGTCACAGGTTCGTTGATAACCACGCTGGTAGAGCCCGCGCCGGGCCCCATCACCGGGAAATTACTGGTTTCGACGACCCCGTAGTAGGTTGGGCCCAACATATAGGGAAAGACGGAATTGCCGTCGCGGTCGATGGTGGCGAAATACGCATACGTGCCCTGCGGATACTCGGGCGTCACGCAGAAGCGGCCGTTGTGCTCGTCGAGGTCACCCAAGCCGCTCACCTGCTCGTAGTCTTCGTAGTAGCTGCCCAGCGGCTGGGCGGCCAGCGTGGGGCCCACCTGGCTGGCGGTGGTGCCATTGGGCAGCGTGGTGCGCGCGCTGATGTTGCGCTTGCGGAAGCTGGGCACCATGCGCTTGATGGCGCCGGCGGCCAGGGGGGTGGCATAGCCGTAGCCGCCGTAAATGGGGTAACCGTCAAATGCAAAGCCAATGAGTGGGCCGTGCCGGGTACTGTCGGGCACGTACAGGCCATCGGCCAGATAAATGTTGCACACGGTGGACAGCGGCACGGTGGCAATATTGAAGGCCGAGGGGTTTTGGTGGTGGTGGTAGCTGCCTCCCACCAGCGTGGCGCCCGGACCGGGCGGCCCCAAAAACACCGGCGACGGATGCCCCTTCGCGCAGTCGAACCCGGCGCGCTCAAATACCACCGCGTTTTGGTGCCACACCCCGCCGTTGTTGTAGCTCATGCCATCGGCATAGTTGTAGGTAGGCACCCCGTTGATGAGCACGCCAGTCGTTCCCATGCCCACCGCCATGGCCGTGCCGGTGTTGGGCCGGGGCGTGAGGGGTAGCTTGAACAGGTAGTTGCGGTTGGTGCCCAGCGAAGGGTTGCCGTCCAGGTAAGGGCCGATGACGTAGGCCGGAATTCCCGTCGCGTTGATGTAGACGGACGTGGCCGAATAGCGCACCCGCTGCACATTGGCATGCACAGTATCCTGAATGGGCGTAGCATTGCCGCTCACGTAGTGCCGGGCCCGCACATTGGTCGTATTACGCAAAAACTTGGTAATGGCCGGATTGGTCGTCTGGGCCTGAGCAGTCTGGCTCAGGCCTAGCCCGACCAGCACCGCCAGCAGGGTTGTTGAAGTGGGTTTCATGAGTAATGTTTTGGTAATTAGTTCGTGGGCGTGGTTGCGGGCAATAAGTCTTGGCGCGGGTACTGGTAGGCCGGGTTGCTGACGAACTCCCGGTCGGTGAGCGTGAGCAGAAACGCCAGCACATCTTTTTGCTCGTTTGGGCTCAGCAACAGGGGCCGGCGCAGCGCGGGGGCCAGCGTAGGGCTTGGCTGAATGCCCGTGGTGTAGTGCCGCAACACGTCGCGCAGGCGCTGAAAGCGACCGTCGTGCATGTAGGGACTGGTCAGTTCAACGTTGCGCAGCGTGGGCACCCGGAACTGGTACCGGTCGGCGGCCTGACCGGTGATGGCGGCGCGGCCCTGGTCGTGGTAGAGCGAGTCGGGCGGCAGGCCATTATTGGCAAAGCCGTGGTTAGTGAACAACGGCTCGCGGTGGCAGCTGGCGCAGTTGGCCCGGAACAGACGCAAGCCGTTCAATTCCTGCTCGTTGAACTCTCCGCCGGGCTCGTGGCGCACGTATTTGTCGTACCTGGAATTGTAGGACTCCAACGATACCGTAAACTGTGCCAGCGCCTTGAGCAAGCGGGGCGTGGTCACGGCCGAATCGGCGAAGGCGCGGTAGAACTTTGTCCGGTACGTGCGCGCGGCATTGAGCCGCGCCACCAGTTGGGGCAGCGTTACGTCCATTTCAGCCGCGTGCGTTAAGGGGTTAATCGCCTGGACTTCGAGGTTGTTCACGCCGCCGTCCCAGTGAAAAGAAGTGCTCCAGGCTAGGTTGAAGAGGCCCGGCGCATTGCGCGAGCCCAGCCGCCCGGCAATGCCGTGGCTCACCCTGTGGTCGGCGTGCGCGAAAGCCATTGCCGGAGCGTGGCACGAAGCGCAGGAAATGGTGCTATCCCGCGAAAGGGCCGGCTCGTAAAACAACGCCCGGCCCAACTCCCGCCCTGCCGCCGTGGCCGGATTGGTCGCAAAATGGTAAGCCGGGGCCGGCCACCCCTGCGGCTGCACAAAGGCGCCCGGCTCCGGGGCCAGGTTGTAGGCGCACACGCCCCCCACCCCGCTCAGCAACACCCCCCAGCGAATCAGCTTAGCGACTAGCATGGGCAAGCGGAAAGTAAAGCGAGAACATCCGGGCGCAGGCATCGGCTACCTCCATAGCGGCCGCGCCCGGCACCTGCACACTCGGCTGCTGGGCCAGCGGCAGGGCGTCAAGCCAGCGGCCCACATCGGCGCGTAGCGTGAGGCTGCCGCTGGCTGCCAGGGCCGTGGGCACCGCCAGCGTGAGGGTGCGGCGGGCATTGTAAGGCGCCTGAAAGCCCCCGATGTGATAGGCAAATTCGTGGTGCGGCGTGGCCAACCGGACGGTGCTGCCTTCCAGCTTGGCGTTCACATAGCCGCTGTGCCACGCCCAGTACATGCCGCGGGCGGGGTCGAGGTCGCCGCCAAGCGCACCGGCCACATTCGCGGCGCTATCAACGCCTATGCTGAACGTGAGGCTGCGCAAGCGGCCGGCTGGGGCACCCGGCAGCCTCACCTGTAGCGTAGCAGTCGCTTCCGGGTCGGCGTCGATGAGGTGGTAGCTGGCCGGTTCGGCATACTTGCGCCCGTCGGCATACGTGAGGCTGATGGCCGTCAGGTAAAAGCGCAGCTTACTAATAGCTACCTTATCGAACGTGCCCGTTTGGTAGACTGCCGAGTCTAACACCAACGGCTTTCCGTTAAACACCGGCTCCACCCGCAGCGTGAGGCCAGGTGCGGGCGGGCCCACAGCGAGGCTGCCGGCTGCCGCCAGCAATGACCAGACAGCATAGAGCAAGTCAATTAAAAGCAACATAAACAGGAGTTGGATGGCAAGTTGACCACGAGACCTTGCCCGACAGGGCATCACGCGCCACTTCAGTGGCGCTAGCGCATTCCGCGCTCCGGCGGCATCTCTTGGGGCGGCTCCATTCCGGCATCGGGCGGTGGCCCCTGGCCCGGTGGTCCTTCGCGCCGTCCGCGGCGGCCCCCAGGGCCCTGCTGCTGCATCATGCGCGGCAGGGTGGGCGCCATCTGCTGCCAGCGGGCCTGCTGCGCAGGCGTCACCAAGCGGCCCACCTCCCCGAAGTGCGCATAGGTAAGCGAATCGATGCGGCGTTCGAGGGCGGCAATCTGGTCGAGCAATCGGGGCTCGGCGGTAGCCGCCGGGTGGCCCAGGCTGGCAAACAACGCTTCGCGGCGAGCCATGAGGGCGGGCATCAATTGCCGCATCCGGGCCTGGTGCTGCTGGCGCAGGGCCTCGTACTGCTGCTGCTGCTGCCGGGTGAGCCCCAACTCACGCACCACGTAAGCCGCCACCGGCCCCACGGCGGGCGGTGGCGGCTTACGTGGTGCGTGGCCGGGCCGGCCCAGCCAC
>NZ_JAERQF010000044.1 GCF_016734815.1 Hymenobacter rubidus | reverse complement strand
GCTGACGGAACAGCCACTAGCAACGCTACCCGACCGTGAAGCCGGGGAGCGGGCAGGACCAGGCGTGCCGAAGTAAACCAACCGATTGAGTTACTATTGCACGCGAGATGCTGCGCTGCGCGCTGCATGACTCAGTCGGTTGCGCAACTAATACTCGCCCTCGTCGTCGGGCCGGTAGGCCGTGTTTTGGACGGCGGCGGGCGCTTGGCCCAGCTGGTCGACCATGTTGCGCAGGCCCACGCCGTCGCGGCGTTCCACCAGGTTGAAGTATTGAAAAGCAATAGCCAGCAGTATCGGCGGATAAATCAGCAGGTTGAACAGGCCCGAAAACGCCGTGGTGATAACCGTAAGAATGCCCAGCGTGGAGCGGGAGTCGCTTCCCAGCAATGAGCTAAAGGTGCTGCGCAGCAGGGCATACGCAATACCGCCCACCATGCCACCGGCTATAGTCAGCAGCAGGCCCAACATCAGCGACATGACGAACAGCAGCCCAAACGTGGACCACCACTTGCCCTTAATCAGCTGCAGGCAGCGGCGAACGGTGCCCCCAAACCCGCTGCCTTCCACCACTTTCACCACGTAGAACAAGCTGAACGCAATGAGCAGGTAAACGCCAGGAATAAAGAATAACACCAAGCCAACAATAACGAGGAAGCCCAGGCCGAAATACGAAGCAAAGCCCCCGGCAAATTGCTCTTTCACCACTTCCCATACCTGCCCCACGCCAATGGGCCCGGCCGCTGGCCGTGGGCGCAGGCAGCACCGCAAGTACCCGTACACGGTGAGAAACAGCAGCGTGACAAATACGGCCCCCATCACCATGCTCACCCAATAATAGGGCGTTTCAGTGACCTGGCTGAGCATGGCCAGCCTGGATAAAAACCCCTCACGCATGCTGGCTTGCTGCCCGGGCATGGCGCCAGTCAGGAACTCCTTTTGCAGCAGCCCGGCCACAATGCCTTGCAGCAGCGCCGCCGGCAGCACAATGTAGAGCAAGGCCCGGCCCAGCCCCCGCCAGTGCTCACCAATGAATTCAAACGTGGCCGAAAATTTTTGCCCGAAATCCCGCAGCTTGCGAAAATCAGACTCTTGGGTAAAACGTTGGTGCATAGGCGAGTTGAAATAGAGAAAACACTTAAAAGCTAGCTGCGGGCAGCTTCGGCCAGCACGGCGCCCCGCTGCCGCAGCCGCCACGGGTACCAGCCAAAATACCACAGAATGAACGCGGCCGACCCCCCAATGATGGCCACGCTGGCCGCCACCGGCATCTCGGTGTGCCGGGTCACGAAGCTTTCCAGAAAGCCGGCCAGCATGAAAATGGGCACCAGCCCCAGCGCCAGCTTGCTGCCCTCGCGGGCGGCGTATCGGAACGACTCACCCCGTCCGTAGGTGCCCGGAAACAACAGCCCTTTGGCCATCACGAAGCCCGCCGCGCCCGCCACAACAATGGCCGAAATTTCCAGCGTGCCGTGAATCCAGATGGTGAGCACCGAAGCGGTTAGCACGTGCTGCTGATGGAAGAAATACTGAAACGCTCCCAGCATCAGCCCGTTGTAGAACAGGAAGTAGCCGGTGCCTACCCCTCCGGTGATGCCCGCCGCGAAGGTGGTGAGCGCCACCTTGATGTTGTTGAAGGTGATGAAGAGAAACATCGACGTTTCCCCGTCGCTTTTGTAAATGGCCATCGGGTCGCCCCGATGAATGTTTTCCAGCGTCTGGTTCACGTAGTCGTCGCCGAGAATGGTGCGCACGAACGTATCGTCGTAGGCCGCCGAGAGGGCCCCCAGCGCCGCGCACAGCACAAAAAACAGCAGCGACCAGGCCAGCGTGCCCTGGTGCCGGCTCACCACCAGCGGCAGCTCGCGGGCCCAGAACTGCCCGAAGCGGCCCCTGGCTTCCGCCTTATTCTTGTAGATGGCCTGGTGCAACTTGCCGGCCAGGGCGTTGAGGTAGTTGGTGGTCGGCGAGTCGGGGTAGAAGGTTTGGGCGTAGGCCAAATCATCGGTCAGGGCCACGAAACGGGCGGCCAGCTCATCGGGATTGGTGGCGGGCTGGGTTTCGTATTGCTGCCAGCGGGCCTGGTTTTGCCGCAGGAAAAGTGCTTCGCGCATGGGGCATGGATAGAGTCTTAAAGGTAGCAGGCCAAACGACATCGCCAAGGGAAAGCGACGAATGCGGCGTCCGCTGCCCTTCCTGCCCGCACGGGAGGCCGCCCTTGGCCCGACATAAGGTTCTTTGGATGTACTTTTCAAGGGCCATTCTATCTGCTGCCCGCTGCCTCATGAGCACCATTCGCATCCAAACTACCCAAAACGTTACCCTGGAGTATGAAACCGCCAGCGTCGGCGACCGGATTCTGGCTTCGCTGATTGACTACGGGCTGTATTTGACGTGGTTTATTGCTTGGGCCGTGCTCAATAACGAGTTCAACATAAGCCCCGGCGGGCGGGCCGGCATGGTGCTCATGTACCTGCCCACCACCTTTTACATGCTGGCCTGCGAAGTGTTTTTCAATGGCCAGACCCTGGGTAAAAAAGCGCTGAAGCTACGCGTGGTGCGGCTCGACGGCACCCGCGCCGGGCTGGGCGACTACCTGCTGCGTTGGCTGCTGCGCCCCGTCGAAATTGTGATGACGCTGGGGGTGGTGGCCCTGATTACCATCCTGCTCAACGGCCGCAGCCAGCGCCTGGGCGACCTTGCGGCCGGCACCACCGTTATCAGCCTGAAAAAGCGCCCCGACTACAGCACGCCCATGGCCGCCGAAGTGGCCCGCATTGAAGGCTACCAGCCGGTGTTTACCCAAGCCGCCGCGCTGAGCGACCACGACGTGGCCCTCATCCGCAAGCTGCTGTTTCACGGCACCAGGCAGGAAAACCCCGTACTCATCAACGAAGTGGCCAACAAGGTGAAGGCCATCACCGGCATCCACACCGACCTGCCGGATGCACCCTTCCTGAAAACGGTTCTGCGCGACCATGCCCACCTGATTCAGCAATAGTGCACCCCACGTCGCAACGAAGCAGTGGCAACAACTTCGGAATTACCTGTTGCCCACAAAAAAGCCTCTTCTACTGCAATAGAAGAGGCTTTTTTGCAAAAATCAGGGTTGCTTACTCAACCACTACCTGGCGCGTGCCAGCCGACTGGCCATCCACAGACAGGCGCACGAGGTAGAGGCCGGGGCGGGTGGTGCCAGCGGCCCAGGGCAAGGCGTGGGCGCCCAGCGGCAGCAGGCCCAACTCCTGAGTGAGCACGCGGCGACCCATCAGGTCGAACACGCCTACCTCAACCTGGCCGGGGCGGGTCAAGGTGAAGGCTACCTGCGTATTGCGGGTAGTGGGGTTGGGGTAGAGGCTAAAACCGGAAGCCAGGTCGATGCGCTCACGGGTGGCGGTGGCTACGCCGGCAGCACCGGCCACAGTGATGTCGCGGGCAGCCAGGCCGAAGCCGATGGCCCCCACCAGCGTGGCTGCGCCCGTGGTTAGGTTCACGGTGTAAAGGTTGGTAGCAGTTGTGGTGCTGGGGTTGGCCACCAGGTAAGCCGTGTTGGTGCCAGCCACGGAAGAGTAAATGTCCAAATCCAGGCTCGGAGCGGTGGCATTAACCGTAATGCCGCTCGCGCCCACCGTGTTCAAGGTGCCGTTGTTTGGTGGGTTCTGAGTGGTGAGGATGTTCAGGCTTACATCGTAGTTGTACAGGGCGGTGGCCGCTGCCGTGGTGCCGGCCACGCTGTTGGTGTAGGCCACGGCACCAATGTTGGGCGTCGCGGCAGCGTTGGCATCGGTGGCGGCGTAGGCCAGGTTGGTATCGGTGCCGGAAATGGTGCCGTCAATTGGGCTCACGCGGTAGTTGGCGCGGTTCGAGGAGGTCACCCGAATGCGGTCCACGGTGGGGTTGAAGTCGAAGCCGATTTTGCCGGTGCCGAGTTCCAGGCGGACGGCGGCGCCTACGGCCGTGGCCACCCCGGTAGCAGCGTTGAGCGAGTACACCTGGGCATTGGCACCGGGCGCGGCCAGGGCAGCATCGTACCCCAGCACGTAAAGGGAATTGGTGGTCGGGCGAATGTCTAGGCCGGCCAGGGTTTGGGTGGCGGCCAGCCCCGTGATGCCGGTAGAAGTCCGAATCAGGCCGGGGTTGCTGGTATCGAACGTGAGGAGGTTGGTGCCGCCCAGGGCGTAGGCCAGCTGGCCGGTGATGGCCGGCAACGTGGCAGGCCGGCTGATGGCAAACGCAATATCGGTAACCAGCGTGCCCGCCGGGCCCACCGCGCCCACGGCCGTCATGCTGGCTCCCGTCACAAAATCCAGCGTGTACAGTTGCGTAACGGTGCCGGTGGCGCCGCCCGATGTGGCAATGGTTAAATAAGCACCGTTGACGCGCGTAGTGGGGTTGAAATAAATGTCCAGGTCGGTGGCCAGGGCTGTGGCGGTGTTCACCGTCAGGGCCGTGCGGCTGTTGAGGGTGCCGTTGTTCGGCGGGTCCTGAGTCGTGTAGCGGCTGTTGGCTTCGTCGATGTCGTAGAGCACCGTGTTGGTGGCCCCAATAAACGAATTGCCGTAGGCCACGGCGCCCACGCCGGGCGTTTGGGCGGCGTTGGCATCCGTGGTGGCGTAGGCCAGGTTGGTGTCGGTGGCGGCCAGGGCGCCGTTGTTGGGGTTGAGGCGGAAGTTGGTGTTGTTGGAGCCCGTCACCCGAATGCGGTCCACCGTCGGGTTAAAATCGAACCCAATCCGGTTGAGCACGGTGCCCAGGTTCAGCGTGATGGCTGCGCCCGCCGCCGTCAGCGCGCCGGTGGTGGGGTTGAGGATGTACACCTGGGCCTGTGTGCCGGTCGGATTGTAGCCCAGCGCAAACAATTGGCCGGTGTTGGGCCGACTGTCCAGGCCCACCAGCGTTTGCCCGGTGCCCAGGCCCGTGATGGGCGTGGTGGCCGTGAGCGTGCCCGGCGCCGTGGCCTGAAACGTGACCAGGCTGGTTACAGCACCGGCCGTAGTGGCCAGACCATAAACAGTCTGGGCCTGCGCTGAGGCAGAGTTGAGCAACAAAAGCCCGGCCGTAGCCGCCGCTAGTCGCAGAGAAGTAGAAAAGTATTGCATAAAGAGATTTGTGAAGAAAAAATGAAGAGGTGTTTGGCTCAGGTACGAGAAGCAAGCGCGGGCAGATTGATTTTAATGGCGTTTTAATTCAGCGACTTGCCACCGTATCACCAAAAAACAAACCCCCACAGCTCGACTAGCGGGCTGTGGGGGCGAAAAGGGGTATTTCGGAATAATATAGAAGCTGACGGCTGACTAGGAGGCTTGATTAGCTAGCGCCACCCGGCGGCTACCACGGCACCGGCTGGCCTTGCCAAGTCACGAAGCTGCCGTTTTCTTCGGCGTGCAGCTGCTCGGCCAGGCGAATGATGCCGCGGGCCGAATCGGCCGGTTCCTGAGTGGCGTGGTCGCCGCCCATGTCGGTGCGCATCCAGCCGGGGTCAACCAGCACCGAAATCAGGCCCATGTGGCCAATTTCGGCTGCCAGGCTGCGCATGTACATGTTCAAGGCGGCCTTGCTGGCGCTGTAGTGGTAGGGGTCGCCGGTGGCCTTCCAGGTCAGCGAGCCCTGGCCCGAGGAAATGCTCAGGATGCGGCCCTTGCGCCCGGCGCGCAGTAGCGGCAGCAAGGCCTGCGCTACCAGCAGCGGCCCAATGGCATTGACTTGCATGGTTTCGATGGCGTCGTCGTGGGTGAGCTGGCCCAGGCGCTGGTGGGCATCGCCGGAGCCCGCGTGCGGGTACACGCCGGCGTTGTTGATGAGCACGTCGAGGGCGTCGGTGGCGGCGCTCACCGTTTGCACGGCCGCGGCAATGGAGTCGGCGTTGGCCACGTCGAGGGGCAGCAGCACGAGGCGGTCGGCGTATTGCTGGCTCAGCTGTTGCAGCTCAGCGGCCTGCTTGGGTTGCCGGCTGGCGGCAAAAACCTGGTCGCCGCGCTCCAGGTATTGGCGGGTAAGTTCGAGGCCCAGGCCCCGATTGGCTCCGGTGATGAAAACGCGCATGTGGTGGGGTTGGTAATGAGCGAAAAGAAATGGGGCCGAAGTTTACGCACAAAAGCCCAACCGGTGGCAACGTTTGCACAAAGGGGTTTTGCAGGTCACCCTGATTTGATGTTTCTTTCAGGTACTTGAAGTCACGAAAGCCAAGCCCGTTATGGACGTTACCATTGCCTGCCTCTCTGCCGCCGAAGCCCGGACCCTGCTCCCGCAGCTCCACGAACTACTCCACGATGCCGTCGATTCGGGCGCCTCGGTCGGCTTCCTGCCGCCGCTCCCCGCATCCGAAGCAGCAGCATACTGGCAGAGTGTGATTGAAGCCATGGAAGCCGGGCATCGGGTGCTGCTCGTGGCCCACCAGCCCGGCGAAACCGACCTGCTGGGTACCGTGCAGCTTGACCTGGCCACCCGCCCCAATTCCCGGCTCCGGGCCGAAGTCTCGAAGCTGCTGGTGCACCGGCGGGCGCGTCGGCAGGGCGTGGCCCGGCAGCTGTTGCAGGCGCTAGAGCAGCAGGCGTTGGAGCTGGACCGCACCACCCTCATTCTCGATACTCGCCATGGCGACGGGGCCGAGCAGTTGTATCAATCAATGGGCTACCATTTTGTAGGAGCTATTCCCGAGTATTTTATCAACAACGATGGGCAGCCGCATGCCACGGCAGTGTATTACAAGCTGCTGATAGCTAAGGCTTCAGGAGAAAGTAAATGATGAAGATTGCATAACGTACAATATAGTGCTCGTCTTGGGAAAGTGGTGGATTTGGCTCTCTGGGTGGGGTTCTGCTGGCGCGGTACCTTGGCGGGGGAAACCCGTCTACGATTAAACGTTTACGAAACTCATCCCTGTGGGCCATTTCGTAAACGTTTAACCGTGGACTGCTTTCTTAAAATCCTCCGGCCATGCGGCACCATTCTGGTAATTAGTAGCAGGTTGCTAGTAGTTCAGGAAAAGAAGTATTGCTTTGGGTGTTTCTGAACAACGAGTGGTTAAGGCGTTTTGCTCAGTTGATGGAATAAAGTCATGTATTCCGGATTGGTCACCTCGCGGTACTGGACCACGACAGAGGGTGCGCGAATAGGAAAATGGGGCAACGGCGCGCGCGCATAGAGGGTGAGCGTGTCCTGGGCAAACCGATACAGAAACGGGTCCAGTCCCACGACGATGTCCGCTCGCCGCTGATTACCCCAACCAATGGGCTCGTCGGTGTCAGCAACGGTGGAGAGTTGCTTGTCATTGGTTAGCCCCCAGTAGTAGGCCTTCACGTAGAGCGTATCGCCTTTGCTGGATACAAGTCGTGTCTGACGGTAGCCCCCGTTGGCACCGTCCCCGGTGTTCATACACGAAGCCAGTAGCACGAGGCTGCAACCAGCCAATAGAAAGGGCTCGAACATGCAGGTAAATTAATAGCTCAGCTCGGGACTACACATGAAACGGCTCTCGGCAGGCAGCGGTGGTTTGAAAGGTTCAAGAAAAGAGTGATTTGAAATAAGGTTCAAGCCTTTTTCAAGCTACTAAAACCATTTAAAGTCCATAAAAAATACGCTTCACGGCCAATTACAACCAGCGGCACTGCCTCCCACAACGCAAAAGGAACGGCCGTATGCACAGCCGCTCCTTTGCTTTTGCATTTGATACGCCCGGAAGCTACCCAGCCGCTACGGCCCGGCGGCGGCTGGTTTTGGGCAGGCGCTCTTCGCCCTGCGCCAGCAATTCCTCGTCGCGCTCGGTCGATTTCTTCACCCAGCTCACCGAGTACAGGTCCTTGCGACGGTCGCGCAGGTTGCGAACGGCCCCGCTGGTGTTCAGGTCTTTGAGTAGGTCAAGGTCCAGGTCGGCAATGAGGGTCATCTCCGTGTTCGGCGTAGCCTCGGCCACGATGGCATCGTGCGGGAAGGCGAAGTCCGAGGGGCTGAACACGGCCGACTGGGAGTACTGAATGTCCATGTTCTCGACGCGGGGCAGGTTGCCCACCGAGCCGGTGATGGCCACGTAGCACTCGTTTTCGATGGCGCGGGCCTGGGCACAGAGGCGCACGCGCTGGTAGGCGTTCTTGGTATCGGTCCAGAAGGGCACGAACAGGATTTTCATGCCCTCGTCGCTCAGCATGCGCGAGAGTTCGGGGAATTCCACGTCGTAGCACACCAGAATGCCGATTTTGCCAAAGTCTGTGTCGAAGCACTTCAGCTTATCGCCGCCGCGCATGCCCCAGTAGCTGGCCTCGTCGGGCGTCACGTGCAGCTTGTACTGCTCGTCCACGGTGCCGTCGCGGCGACAGAGGAAGGCCACGTTGTGCAGCTTTTCGTTGAGGTACACCGGCATCGAGCCGGCCACGATGTTGATGTTGTAGCTCACGGCCAGCTCCATCATCTTGGCCTTAATGGGTTCCGTAAAGGCCGCCATGGCCCGAATGGCCACGGCCGGCGAGTCCTCGTTGGTGAGGGCCATGAGCGGAGCGTTGAAAAACTCCGGGAACATCACGCAATCAGCCTTGTAGCCGCTCACCGTGTCCACGAAAAACTCAATCTGCTGCAACAGGTCCTCCAAGCTGCGGGTGGCGCGCATCTGCCACTGCACAATGCCAATGCGCACGTTGGATTTCTGGTTGCCAATGAGCTTTTCCTCCTCCTCGTAATACACGTTAATCCACTCCAGCAGCGTGGCGTAGGCCTTCGACTCGGAATCGTAGGGCAGGTAGCCGCGAATGATTTTGCGGACGTAGAACTCGTTGGAAAGCTGGAAAGTAAGAATAGGGTCGACCAGCTCCTTGTTGCGCACCATTTCCACGTATTTGGCCGGCGTCATCTCGTTGGCGTACGTGGCGTAGCCGGGAATGCGGCCCCCCGCCACCATGGCGCGCAGGTTCAGGTTCTCGCACAGTTCCTTGCGGGCATCGTAGAGGCGGCGGCCCAGGCGCAGGCTGCGGTATTCGGGGTCCACAAATACATCTACGCCGTACAGCGTGTCGCCTTCCGGGTCGTGGGTGTCGAATTTGCCGTGGCCCGTGATTTTGGCATACGTGTGCTTATCGCCAAACTTGTCGTAGTCCACAATAATGGCCAGCGCCGCCGCCACCAGCCGGCCGTTGTCCTCAATGCCAATCTGTCCTTCGGGAAATTTTCGAATCAAAGCGCTGAATTCTTCAGAAGTCCAGGCGCCTTCCATATTAGAATACACCTGGTCCATGATGGCTTTGATGGCCTTAAAATCGGAGCGGCGCAGGGTGCGCAGCACCAGCTTGTGGGCCGGCACGGCCGTGGGGGTCAACAACTCGTCGAGCGGCGGCTTGCCCACTTTTTTATGATGCGTGCCGCCGGGAGTGGTGTGGCCATTGACCGGAGTAGTAGATGATTTACCGTTGGGAGAGGTTGCCATAGTATTGCAAGAGAGGCGACTGAGCGTCACGCTCTGTGAATGTATTCTTAAAAATACCCGTCGGCGGCATTGCCAACAGGGAGTTATAGGGAAGCTGTTTAGTAGTGTACCGGTTGCCGCAAGCTCGGTACGCAAACGACCGGTGACCGACAACCGGTCGGACGCCTAGGGTGTCGGACCGGGCGAAACCGATTGCCTAAACAGCTTCAACGAAAAAATAGCTTGAACGGTGCAAATAGCCGTTCGACTTCAAACCGGTTCAATCTTTCAGGCTTGCCAAGCTGCCGGTGCTTATCCAGCCTTCTTCGCCCTTTAGCGTTTGGATTTTACTCCATCCTTCGTACCGATTCAATACAGTTACCTTTTCTCCCTCTTTCACGTCGAATGATTTTCGGGCTGCACTGCCTGGCCCAACCCGGCCAGCCGCATTGGCCAGAATAACCACGGCTTGGGGCCGCTCCCCGGCAAGCCTTGTTCCCGTGAAGAGCAGCAACAGCAAGCCACTTGCTAAAAGCAAGGATTTACTCGCGGCAATCAGCAGTAATCTGTTGCGGCTTGGCTGGTACACTATCCCGGCCAGCCACAAGACGGCACTGAGTAACCCGGCGAAAACAGCCAGTTCCGCAACAATATCCGCTGCTTTCAACACCGCTGCCGAATTCCAGATGGGCAACGAGTTGGGCTCCGGAGCGGCTATGGCGGCGGCGGCCCAGGCCTGTTTTCGGTTGCTGATGAGCTGCGAGTCCAGCGGGGTTTGCTGGAGCCCCCGTTCGTAATAATACACCGCCCAGCCTACCCGCCCCGAGCGCAAAAAGGCATTGCCCAGGTTGCAGTATAGTTCCGACCGCCGAATGCCTTGCTGCTCTACCTGCCGGTAGCTGGCAATGGCTTTGGCATAGTTTCCCTGCAACAGCTGCTCGTTGCCGCTGCGAAAGGATTCGGCTGCGTGGCTTGACTGGCGGCCGGAGCAGCCCGGCAAGCTAAACAGCAGCACCCACCAGCACAGGAGGATGCACTTTGTCGGGAAAGCAGGCGTCCAATTCATGAATGAGGGCAAGCAGTTCGGTGCGGTAATGGGTTGGGATGGTGGCGGGGCGGGTGGCGGAGAAACGACTTTTGGCGAGCACCTCCAGCAGCGCCGCCGTGCGGCTCCACAGCGGCAGGGGCACCTGAAACGGCTGCATAGCAAAGGCCAAGTCCCGGGCAGAGAATGCGGCTTCGGGCCTGTCAAGTTTGCTGCATAAATAGCTAACCAGGACATCCCGCAGGGTTTTGTAGTAGCTGTCCACATCGGGAGCCGAAGCCTTGTCCAATTTTTTGAGGGCCTGAAGGGCCCGTTTTTTTGCGTTTCGATACCGGTAGTATTGGCTGTTTGCGGCCCGTAGCGCCCAATACCGCCCCAGCGCTATGCCGCCAAGGAAAAGCAAGCCCGAGACGACCAGAACCGCATCGCAAGCCGGGGAGCCGAAAAACAAGTACTCCACCCGGTCTTGGTAAAAGTCGGCTTTGGTATAGAGGCCTTCGTGCCGGCCGGCGGGCCGTGGGGCCGGCCCCGCTGGGCGCGTGGGCGCCTGGCCGCCGTGGGTCACGCGCCAGCGGTAGGGGGGGGCGGTGAAGGCAACGTACTGGCCAGCTTCCGGCTCGAAGTAGGAGAGCCGCGGCCCCGGCAGCTCATACGTGCCCTGGTAAGCCGCCAGCACATCGTAAGTATACACGTATTCGGCCTCGAGCCCATCGGCGGTGAGGGCATGTTCTTCCTTGCCGCGCACGTTGAAAACATCGACGTTATCGGGCATCGGCGGCGGCCGGAGCCTGACATTCCTCAGATTGCCAAGGCCTTTTATTCGCACTTTAACAGTTAAAAAATGGTCGTCTTTTCGCGGCTGACTATACGTGACCCGAACGCGGAATTTCCCAACAGCCCTGCTGAAGGCGGTGGAATCGCCGGTGGCGGGCAGGGCCTTCACGGCAACCTGCAGCGCTGAAGAGCGAATGGTTTTGGTCACCATTTGCTCGCCCCCAAAAAAGTCTTCGGGCTTCGCCGGTGCCGTGAAGCGGTAGCGCCGCTTCAATACCGGCAGCGGCAGGGCGCCCGTCAACTGGGGGATTAGCAGGTACTTTTTCAGCAGCTGCACTTTGTACACCTGCCCGCCAATGGTTTCCTCGCGTTCCGGCGGCCGGGCAGCCGCAAACTCCACCACGAAGCAGTCACGGAACTGAAGGTTTATTTCGTCATCCGGGTCGATGAGGGGGACGCGGTAGTAGAGCAGGTAGCTCACGGTGAACGCCTGCCCGGCATACACGCTCGTGCTGCTGGGCACCGCTCTGATAAACACGTCCTTCCCGCTCTCCTGGTCTGTTGCCGCGGGCGAGGCTGCCGTCTGGGCCGGTACCGGCCCGCTTGCCAGGGCCAGCAGGGCGCAAAGCCACGCCCTCAGAAGCCACCGCCCGGCGAACGCGCGCCCGGCTTGGCTCCGGCGGTGCAGTTGTCGGAGAGTGCTCCGAAACACTGGTTTAGTAATCTTTCTCATCGGAAGTCACGTTCCTTAGTTTCTGCCGGCGCCCCTCTTTCTTCATTTTCACCTTGCTTTCCTGTTCGTTGAGCTGACCCAACACATCCTGAACGCTCTTGTTGGTGAGGTTCAACTCCTGTGCGTTCGGCTCCTGGCGCTCGTCCTTGTTTGCGTTGGGCTGTTCGCGCTGGCTTTCGGTTTTGCTTTTGTCGTTCTGCGAGGCGGCGTCCGAGGCCTTCGGCTTCGGGGCCGTGCGCGCCAAGCGGCTGGCCACCTGGCGTTGAATAAATAAAAAATCCTGACGGATGGCGGCATCGTCGGGCAACAAAAGCAAGGCCTTGCGATAGGCCACGTCACTCTCTGCCAAACGGCCGCTCTGGTACAACGCATTGCCCAGGTTGGCCCACGACCCTGCCTGCGCAGCGGGCGTTTGCGCGTGTATTGCCTGCCGGTAATACCCCGTAGATTCGCTGTAGCGCCCCTGCTGGTACAAGGCGTTGCCCAGATTATACTGCGCTGCCCCCAACGCGGGCACTACGCGCAACGCCTGCCGAAAGCGCACCTCCGCGTCGCCGTAAGCACCTGCTTTATAGGCCGCAAATCCTTCGGCGATATGCACTGCCCAGCCGGCCCCGGTCACGACACGCCAGGCGCTCAGCAGGGCTACGATGGCCAGCGGAATCAGAAGCATACGTAACGGCGGGGTGCTTTTTTTCATAGCAATTGCTTCCTCAAAGGGGAACTCCGAAAGCCAGCAAGAGCTCCAGCAGCAGCAAGCCAAAGGCCGCCACCAGGCACAGCTGAAAATAGGCGAGGTGCCAAGGCGCATCCGATTGCTGCGCAGGTTTCTCCAGTTCCCGCACCATTGGCAGCAGCCGTGCCGCCGCGTCGCGCCAGGTGTCGAGCCGAATGTAGCGGTTGGCACGTCCCTGCACCAACGCCTTCAAATTGTCTTCCTCCAGCCGGGTGCGAATGGGGGCGCCGTTGCGGTCCCGCTTCACATCGGGCGTGCCCTCGCGGGCGTTGCTTACCGGAATGGGGGCACCTTCGGGCGTCCCAATCCCCACGGCCACCAACTCGATGCCTGCGCGATGCAGCGAATCCGCCAGGTGTGCATCGTGCGCCGTGTGAATTTCGCCATCGGACAAAATGCACAGCATGCCGCCTTGCCGGGGCGAGGCTTTGAGTACCTGGCCGGCCAGCCCCAACGCATCAGCAAACGAAGTGCCCTGCAGCGTAATCAGCTCCGGCGACATGGCGCTGCACGCACGGCGAACCACATTATAATCAGTGGTTAAGGGCATGTACAGGCGCGCATTGCCCGCAAACACGACAAGGGCCACTTCTTCGCCGCGCAGCTGCTGCACCGTTTCTTCAATCAGCTTTTTGGCCTGGCTCAACCGGTCGGGGAGCAGGTCCGTGGCCAGCATGCTGTTGGAAACGTCGACGGCAAATACCAGCCGCTGATTGCCGGTAACGGGCGCCGACGCCCGCGAAACCTTGGCCTGCGGAGTCGCAATGGCCAGCACCAGCGCGGCATAAGCCAGCAGCCGCAGGCCAAACCGCAGGTGCGACCAGTGCCGCTGCCTGCCGGGCAGCAAAGCGTCGCCGGCACCCGCCAGCGCCGTGCCCCGCAGCGCACGGGCAGTCCGGCGCCCCGCCACCAGGTAGCCCACCACAAGCACGGGCAGTACCCCGGCATACAGCAGATAATAAGGGTGTTCGAAGCTTATCATCTAGGCCAGGCTGCGCAGCAGCGTAAGTTTCAGCCCTTCCCCAATCAGAAAGAAAAGCAGGGCGGGCAGCAGAAACCAGCGGTAGTGGGCCGTGTAAAGCACGTCGGTCCGGTAGCCGGTCGGTGACTGGGCCATGCCGTTGATTTCCTGATAAATATGACTTAGGGAGGTGGCATCGGTTGCTCTAAAAAACCTGCCGCCGGTCTGCTGAGCAATGTTGGTCAGGGCTGCCACGTCTATTTTCATCGGCACGTAATGGTAGGTTTTGTGCCCGTCGGTATCGTAGAACGGCCAGGGCGCCAGCCCTGTGGTGCCCACCCCGATGGTATAGACCTTCACCTTATTTTTCTGGGCGAGCAGCGCCGCAGTGGCGGGCTCGATAAAGCCGGTGGTATTCTCGCCATCGGTAAGCAGAATAATAACTTTGCTTTTGGCCTTGCTCAGGCGCAAGGCGTTCACCGCCGATGCCAGCCCCATGCCAATGGCCGTGCCGTCGGCGAGGTCGGGCTCGTTTATTCGGTTCAGTTGCTGGAGCAGGTAGGCGTAGTCGGTGGTAAGCGGGCACCAGTTCAGGCTCTCGCCCGCGTAGATGACGAGCCCGAGGCGGTCGTTGGTGCGGCCCGCCACAAAACGCGTGATGACGGTTTTCAGCCCCTCTAAGCGGTTTGGCTTGATGTCTTCCACCAGCATGCTGGTCGAAACGTCCATGGCCATCACGATATCGATGCCCTCGGCGGCCAGTCGGTGCCTGGTCACAACCCCGGTTTTGAAATTGGCCAGCCCCAGAATGATGCCGGCCAAGGCAAGCAGGCGCAGCACCAGCAGAATATCGGGCGGAGTGATACGCTGAGGAGCGTCGTCATCGTGTGCAGAGCCGGGCAGGCTGCCAAGGGTCCAGCCCGGGTGCCGCTGCCGGAAGTAGCGCACATGCAGGAACAGCAGCACCGGAAAAAGCGCGAACAGCAGCAGCCATGCGGGCTCGTGAAAAGCAGCTTGGCTCATGATAGCACCTTTTCTGGCTCCGCTACATCCTCATTCTCCCAACTCAGAACCAACTGCCGGGCCTTGGCTACGAGGCTGGCCATGGCATCCGGCCCCAGCCGGGCCGGAGCAAATCTTGCTTGCGTTAGCTCTGCCAACATCCTGTTCATCCGCTCAGCCCGGTCTTGTTCATTCGCCGGAAGCGCAGAAGCACCTAAGGGCACAGGCAATTCGTTGGACCTAACCCGGTACCGCTCGTCAACGCGGCCAAGGTACTCATTCACAATGTGCAAAAGCTGGTCAGCGACCTTTGCTGTCGGCAAAGTCCCTGCCTGCCGGTTGTGCTCCATTTGCGCCAGTTGCCCGAGGGCCGCCTGGCGGGCTTGCGCCGCCGAAAACGGCTCTGCTTCCTGAACAATGCGTTGCGGCTGCCGGAAAAGCAGGTAGCCCATTGCCCCAACGCTGCCCAGCAGCAGGCACGCGGCCACCCAAAGTCCCGGCTGGCCTTCGTACAGGCGCCAACCGCTCACCAGTGGTTTCAGCGGGTGCAGGGCCGCGCGCTGGGGTTCGGGCTGAAAGCGGACCTGCACCACCGGAGCATACACCGTATCGGTGCCCGTTGGGCCTTGCACCACCACCGGAAAAGGGCCGAGCGGGTACGTTCCCGCTTCTACGGCCGTAAAAGTCAGGTCGTGCTGGACAGTTGGCCCAGCCAACTGCCGGGTGACGGAGCGTAGCAAGACGGCAGACGCTTCCGTACCGATGGATTTATCCGTTGGTTGCCAGGCAATGGTGGTGCCCGCCGGCTGGGCTGTCCGGAAGGTCAGGGTCACGGGGTAGCCGATAACCCGCGTTTGTGCGTTGGCCCGTACCGAAACAGACGGGCCGCCGGCACCGAGCCCGCGGTTCGCCGCCGTTACCAAAAGCAAAACCACCCACGCGGTGCCCACTCGTTTGCTCATGCCTTGCGCTGTAAGAAATGGATTAAGCTCTCCATGTAATTGCCGGGGGTGCTCACCGACAAATGCCGCACCGCCGTGTTGTGGTATGCCGCCCGAAACCGGTCGGCCGTTTCGTCGAAATGGCTCTGTTGGCGCTGGCGAAACGCTGCGGAAGAAGTGTTCATCCAGCGCGTTTTCCCACTTTCGGCGTCCAGCATTCTCATCCAGCCCAAGCGGGGCACTTCGGCTTCCTGCTCATTAAACACCCGAATGGCCACCAGCTCGTGCTGCTGTGCCACCACCTGGGAAGCCCGCTCGTAGCCGCCGCCCACGAAATCAGACACCAGAAAAACCACGCTGCTTTTGGTGTTGCTCTTCAGTAAAAACTCCAGCGCACAGGTCGAATCGGTGGCTTTGCTGGCGGGGCTCACGGCCACCAGCTCCTTCGCGATGCGCCAGAAGTGGGCTTTGCCGCGGGCCATCGGAATCAGCCGCTCAATTTTATCACTGTAGAGGATGACGCCCACCTGGTCCTGGCTGTCGAGGGCGCTAAACGCCAAGGCGGCGCCAATTTCACGGGCCACGTCGTGCTTCGATTTGGCCAGGCTATTGTGCCGCATGGAATTGCTTACGTCTAGCAGAATCCATACCTGGCGCTCCTTTTCCTGGGTAAACGTCTTGACAAAGGTTTCGCGAAACCGCGCCGTCACGTTCCATTCAATGTCCCGGATATTATCGCCCACCTCGTATTTGCGGACGCTGTCGATGCTCCACCCCCGCCCATGAAACGAGCTGTTGAACAAGCCCGCCAACTTTTGTTGCGTGAGCTTTTCGCAGGCAATTTCAACTTTTTGAATTTTCTGAATGAGCTCCTGAATTTCCATGCGGGCGAAGGCTTAGGGCAGTCAAGGCGCGGGCACGCGGCCCAGGATTTCCTGCAAAATGGCGTCGGACGTCATGTTCTCGGCCCGCGCCGCGTAGGTCAGCCCCACGCGGTGGCGCAACACATCCAGCGCGACGTACTTCACGTCCTCCGGCGTCACGTAGGCCCGCTTCTGCAGAAAAGCGTAGGCCCGGGCCGCAAGCGCCAGGTTTATACTGCCCCTGGGCGATGACCCAAACCGAATAAAGGACTGCAAATGCGCCAAGGCGTACCGCTCGGGGTAGCGGGTGCAAAACACCAGGTTCAGGATGTAATCCTCCACCTTCTCGTCAATGTAAATCCGTTTCACGAGTTCCTGCGCCCGCACAATGTTCGCCAAGGAAAACGTCGGCAGCAGGGCCGTGGGGCTGGGCGCCAGGTTTTTTCGAACAATAATCCGCTCCTCCTCCAGCGAAGGGTACGAAATGACCACCTTCAGCATGAAACGGTCCATCTGCGCCTCGGGCAGTTCGTAGGTGCCGCCCTGCTCAATGGGGTTTTGGGTGGCCAGCACCAAAAAAGGCGGCGCCAATGCATACGTGGCGCCCCCAATGGTTACCTGGTGCTCCTGCATCACTTCCAGGAGCGCGCTTTGCACCTTTTCCGGGGCCCGGTTAATTTCATCGGCCAAAACGAAATTCGAGAATATCGGGCCTTTCTTCACACTGAATTCGTTGGTGTGAAGATTGAAAATCATGGTGCCGAGAATATCGGCGGGGAGCAGGTCCGGCGTAAACTGAATCCGCGAGAATTGCGCGCTAACGGCCGTCGCCAGGGCTTTTACCGTCAGCGTTTTCGCCAAGCCCGGCACCCCTTCCAGCAGAATGTGGCCATTGCCAAACAAGCCAACCAGCAGTTTTTCCAGCAAATCATCTTGCCCGATAATGGTCTGCTTCAGCATGGCCCGCAGTCCCTCCACCGCCAAGCTTTCTTCAAGTATCTCGGACTCCAACTGTTCCCACGTACTGGTTCCCACTGCCGAATTCATCATGAGTTAAAAAGCAAAACCGCGCTTTATTCGCAAGTCAGTTGGAAATAGAAAGGTAGTTTTTCTTCAGCTGCGCGTATTGATTCCGCATCGCTTTCACCTTATTAAAATCATTCAGAAATGCTTCTTCGTCAAGTTTCACTTCTTCCTTTTTCAGCCGCCGGGTAGCGTAAGCTAAAGCGAATTGTTGCATCGCATTATCGAATTTTCCCGCTTTGGCATAAGCACAGCCCAGTCCAAAGAGCGCGCGCGGCTGGTTAGGCTTAATCGTTAATGCACTTTGAAAATTTTCGATGGCAGCAGCATCATGATTCATGTACAGATTGAGCATGCCAAAATCGATGTAGAATAAGCTGTCGCTGCTATCCGTGTGCTTTGCGTACTCTGTAAAGTCTTTGTACGCAGGGTCCAGCATCTTATTCTTAAAATAACTCAAGCCCCGCAGATAGCGCGACGACCGAATTGTGGTCAATGTGTCGAATTTAATGGCTTGGGTAAAATTGCTTATAGCAACGTCATACTTTTCTTGTCCGAGCAGTGCTTTGCCATTGGCATAGAAATATTTAAAATGGGGAGCGTAGCGAATAGCATCGGCATACGATTTTAATGCCTTTGAAACATCTTTTATCCCTTCGCTCGCCTGGCCTTTGTAGTATAAAGCCTCCCCATTCTTCTCATCATATTCCAGTGCCTTATCGGCTGAGGTAATGGCTTTGGCATAATCCCCTTTGCTGTACCACGCCTGGCTTTGCAATTGATACACCCGGGACAATTGCTCGTTAGTTGCGGTAATTATCTCTTTCTGGCTGTTCTTCTTGGCCGCCTGCAAGGTAAAATCAAGCAACCTGGCCGCATTGGAAAGGTCTGTAATGGCTTCCGGATATTGTTTCATATCCATCAGGGTGCTGCCGCGCCCAATGTAAGCCTGCGCATTGTTTGCATCACTATTAATAGCATTGGAATAGCCTTTAAGCGCTTGGTTAAACTGCTTAGTTCGCTGGTAAGCTACCCCGATTTTGTAGAATGCATCCGAATATTTAGGGTTGCAATTAATTGCTTTCTGATAAAGGTCAATGGCCTGTTGGTATTTGTCACGAAATGCCGTTGAGCTCGAGTTTTTGGCTTCCTCCCCTGCTTGAGTAAGTCGAATTTCGGCTTTGCCATGCCAGGCCTGCGGGTTGCATTGCCGTATGGCAATTGCCTTATTAAACAAAGTATCTGCCTTGCTAAATTTCCGTGCCGTGGATGCCTCTCGTCCTGCCTCAAAATAGGCAGTGCTAATTGACACTATCTTTTGCAGTTGGTAAGGTTCTATCCCAAGCTTTTCTGCGGCAGCAAAGTCCTCTCCGGCTTTTGGAGCATCATTCATGCTTTCGTAAGTCAACCCACGATAATAGTACGCCAGCCGGTTTTTTGAATCAAGCTTAATAGCCGCGTTAAAACTGCTTAACGCCTCGTTATAGCGTTGCAGGCGGTATAATAATTCGCCTTTATCAAACCAAAAAGAAGATACTCCGGGATTGAGCGCAATGGCTTTGGAAAAATCACTAAGGGCGCCCGAATAATTTTTCGATTGATTTTTCCATTTTCCCTTGGTTATCAAGTACTGGGGTTTTTCGGGCGATGTATCGAGCGCAGTACTGGTCACTACATCGTAATCGGTAATGGCATTATTATAATCATGCTTAACATTAGCGTAGAAATTTGCACGAGAAAGCCGCGCTTCCAGATAATTGGGGAAATATTCAATGGCTGTATTATAGTTCTCAAGTGCCTTTTCCTGATTGCGCTGTGCATCAGCAGGCTGTTTTATTGCCAAAGACTCATACGCCTGCCCTTTTATGTAGTAAAGCTCCGAAAAATCACTCTTGGCCTTTTTATTTTCTTTCAGGATGTTTTCGGAAGCTTCGATAGCGCCAAGGTAATCGCCCGCATCAAGCTTGTTTTTGGGTAACGAAATTTCGCCCAGCTTCTTGGTTATAAACTGAATATCGCCCGCCACAGAGGTGGCCGCTTCTGGTTTCAACGAAATAGCTGCTTGGTAATTTTGCATGGCCTCCGCATACCGGCGCTCACCTTTCGCTTGGTCAGCTCGGCTCTTAAGGCTCTCAAATGTGTACTCTGAGGCAAGTTTTTTGGTGTCCAAAATTCGCTTATCCAGCGAAGGCACCAGTGAATGAATTTCCTTGGCCCTGGAATAAAAGTCCAAGGCTTCTTTGTATTGCCTGTTCAAAACATAACTATTCCCTAGAGCAACGTATTCATCGAAGGTTGCCTGGTTCCTTTTTTCCTCTTCCTGTTTGGCCAATACAAAATCGGCCTTTTCTTTAGCAAAATCTTCCTGAGAAACTATTTCAGCCGTTGGAGAGGCGTCAGTAATGATTTGCACATCCTCTTCGGTAGAGTTACTATCGGTGGCCGAGTTATAAAAGTTAAGCCCTGCAATTAAAGCCTTCCATCGGTTATTGCCCAAGGAGAATAACTGCACAATGGCTTCACGCTCTCTGGGGGTGTATGTCTTGCCGTTGGGTTTATAAGTCCCTCCAAAGTTCTCCTGAAACCGGACTTTGACGTATAGGTATTCTTTTTTCTTTATTTTGGATATCAAGAATTTTGTGAATGAAATATTATTATCAGTTGTTTTGCCATAACTTAGGTCAAAAACGTTCAAGTATTTAATGGCATCAATGTTTTTAGCTGTTTTCACCGAAAAATCCGGGTCTGTGTCGTCTTCTACAATACTATTCCCATCAACGAAGACCTGATTTTTGGTTGGTGTATAGCTGTCCTTCATCACGGAAGCTAATTCGCTAGGAGGGTTGTCTTCAGATGCTATATAATATAAAAGGTCTTGTAGTCTTTCTACTGTAGATTGTGCTTGATACGTCATCTCTTTGGCATCCTTTAGAGTGATTCTCTCTGGAGCAACCTGAGCAACTGACGGAGTGAAGTAAAAAGATAAACTAACCAGTAACAACCCGATTTGGAAAGTCGGTTTGATGCAGTAGATGTTGAATAATTTCATATGCTGGTGCATAAAAACTCAGTTTAGGTAAGCTTTACTAATTTAGTGATGAGCCAACCTGAATTCATTGATTGTCGGGTAAACTGCTTTATCTCAATGCGCCAGCCCGTTATTTGTAAAAAACTATAAGTGACGTCGTGAACCTGTAAAATTTTCAAATTATTTTTTAGACATGCATCAATAAATAAATTTAAATTTTTGCTTCGTTCAGTTGATTTTGAGCCAATTACAAAGTTCCTGATGTTTTTAGGGTTCTTTGTTGCTAAGTCGATATTCATAAATCCGATAGCATGGCTCATTGGGCTTAGCGAGCTTGTCGAATCAGCTGGAATGGGGCATTCCACCAACCCAGCGGAGCTTTCTGAGGCAATTGAAGTACGGACCTGGTTAGAAAACCTAATGTCTGCAATTATCCATTTGGAACTCCCATCAGAAAGATTGTCAATCATTAATATGATAGTTGCCGTGCTTGGTTTTCCATGATACAAAATATCGCAAGTAGCTCTTGCAAACCATTTGTCTCCATTGAAATCTAAATATTGAGGATGTTCCGCATTGTCAACTTCCTTCAGGAATTCATTAATCTGTTGATAATTCCAAGATTGCCCTTTGGCGTCGAATAAAGATTTGATTATCCGGTTTCGTGTTAAAGGGTCGGTTGATTCATGGTTTTTAACATACTTATTAATGAAAGATGATTTGTCATTATTAAAACGCTCAATGAATTCATCCAGCTGCTTGACTTCCCAAGCAAAATTAACTTCGTATTCTTTCCCGTTGCTTTGCGCAAAGCATGATTTTGAAAAAATAAGCAACGCAGCCAAAATCAATACTTTATACGGCATTGAATTGATTATTTTAAATCTACATTCAGTAAAAATCAGCTAAGTAAAAACAAAAGTCAATTAACTAATATATATTAGTTAATTGACTTTTTTAGTTTCGACAACTCCAACATCTCCCAGAAAAACCTGCCAGGCTATGATGGTTTCGCCATTTATAGCTTTTTTATAAGGTTTAGCAATTATTTCTATAGTGCGCTTCGTTATATCGCCATAAAATATTTTTTCATCCATAAGGCCTTTGAATGTTTGAACATAAGAAACGGTACCATGATAATTGCCATCCGTGCCTTTTACGAATTTTGAGACATAGTTGATGTTTGCATACTCCACCTGAACTTTATCGAACTGGCCACTACGAAGCATGAGTTTTGTCAAATAATCTCTAATTTTATACTTAGTCGTCTTCTGAATGGCTATATTGGATACTTCGACTCTTGCATTTTCATCTGAAAATAAATCGCAAGCCAAGCTAATAGCTTTTTTAGCGCTTTCATTGTCTGCATTAACTGCTGTTATGGCTTTCAAATAATCCGTAAACTCCGTAGTCTTTTCTACAGCTTGTTTTTCCATCTCCTTTTTATCAACTGCCATTTCCCCAGGGGTTTCAATTATTTTGGGTGCAGGTGCGGGGGCCGGGGCAATCACCGCTGCTACTTCACCCTGGCTAGCTTTTGCGAGTTTTGCAGCTTTGCCCCGTTCGGACTTGCCCTTGGTATCGTTGGTGACTGCGGTGGTATTCGAAGCGCTGGAGGTGCCAATAAATACTTTGTTGATGCCATCGTGATTTGCCACCAGGATGGGCAACAATTGCTTGGAACTAATAAATATCTGGTGGGTCCCATCCCGGCGAATGATAAGACTCAACGATGTCTTGGGGACCTGGATGCTTTTTCCTTTGACCGTGTAAGTAATATCGTTGTCAGTCTCATCAGTGATGGTGGCCGAAGATGCAATACCTTTTATGTCTACTACAACATCAAAAACTTTCGGTTTCATGAATGCATTCATGAAATCGTCCTTTTCTTTTTTAGGTAAATCCGCGACTTTTGAAAAAAGCACGTAACTCCCAACTGCATTAAATGCAAATAAGACGTCTTCTATCGACTTTGCATAGGTCGGACTTTCCGGCTCTTCCAAGTTTTTAAACTTGACCTTTTCGGCAGTAATTTCTGAAACACTCCCGGGCATCCTGGTTCCGTCAGCTAAGTACACATAGTTTTGCGCTGATGCTGCGTGGATAAGTAGGGATAGGAAGAGTAAAATAAGGTACTTCATTGGGGGCTCACTTCAGGAGTAAAACAAGTCGATTTTGAATGGCTTACGCTTGTGCTGGCTTTGAACTGTGCTGGGAAAAGAGACAGCTAGCCAGACATCACGGACAATACTACGCAGGTATTTAAACAAACCAAATATACCATTCTATAATGGTAAGAAAAGTATAGGTTCCTGGGAAAGGATGCTAGGTAGCACAACAAAACTAGATAGGAATAGCATATTAACGAAAAAAAATTATACAAATACAACATAGCTTTGTCGAATTAATCTATCTGTTAAAGTAATAAATGGAACAGTGTTACATTCTGCGTGTCTATAATAGGCTGAAAATCAAGGTTTAGAACGAAAGTTGCCGCTGCCTAAGTCGTGCCGCTCCTCGCATCGAAGTGAGTGAACACGAAATATCAGTTGACAGTCAATATAAGCTGCTGCCCTTAAGGTCCCGCTCTGGAAGCATTGGCTTGTGTGAAGCAGGCGATTTATAAATTTCCTGCTTGTAGGTGTATTGATGTAGTTAACAGCCAGTCGCAGGACTACAATTTTTCAACAAGCGAAAGCAGCTCTCGCCCAAATACTTTGGGCTTACGTTATTCCCGCACCACGCGGCGCGTGGCGGTGCCTTGGCGGGTGGTCACTGTCAGCAACAATACCCCACGGTAAGCGCCAAAGTTGCTGGCATCGATGCTGATGAGGCCGCCGCCCGCAAACGGACGCTGGAAAATCTGCCGCCCCACCACGTCGGTAGCTACTACCGTGAAAGGGCCGCTACCAACCGGCATGGTCAGCAGCAGCGGCGCACCAGTGGCTAGCGGGTTGGGGTAAGCCGTTAGCGCAGCATCGATAGCAATGTCGCGGGTGCCGAGGCGCACGATGCGGCGGTAAATGTCCCGGTATTCAACGGTGGTAACGGTTTCAACGCCTGCCAGCAAGCGGGTGGTAATGGTGAGCAGCGGCACGTGGTGAGTCTTGGCCAGCCATTTATACTCGCGGGTAATGGGCAGGTCGAACCCCTGACTGATGCCGCCCACCGAAACGCTGTCGTGGTCTTGCAGGCGCGTGACCACGCGCACCGTTTGGAAGGTACCGAAGGGGGTGGTGAGGGTGCCCCAGGCATCGGGCCGGTTCACGCGCTTGCGCTTTTGGCTGAGGTAGCCAACCGAGGCTGCCGCCGCCGGCGTGGTGAAATAGGAGTTGCTGGAATCTGCCGGGCTGGCGAAGCTCAGCGGGAAGCGGTAGATGATGTCCTGCTGCGCTTGGCTGACATACGTAACGGGCACCGCCGTGCCCGCCAACGAAGCCCCAAAGCCCACGGAGCGGAATTCCTGGGCCGCTGCCGTGGCAGTCGACAGGTTGTAGAACTGGTATGTATCGGTGATGGGCAATGCGCCGCCCGCCGCTATCGGCAGGGCTTGCGGCGAAGCCACCGTGGCGCGGTTGACCCCGCCCAGCGCTCCAAACGTGAAGGCGTACAACAAGGAAGTAGCCGTGACCGTGGCCAGCGGTAGGAACGTTTCTACGCGCTGCGAGGTGGGCACCAGGCTGGCGTAGTTCCAGGTTTGATTGGCGCCGCGGCGGGTGAGGGGAGGGGCGGCCGCGGGTAGCACCGGGCTGGCCACGCTCAGCCGCAGCGAATCGACGCCGGTGGTGAGCGCCGGCATATCGGTGCGGTCGATGATGGGCGAAACCTGGGCTTGCGCCAATAGCGGAGCAATGGCCAGAAAAATGGGTAGGAGTTGACGCATAAGCTAGTAGCTGTGAGTAGCTACGAAGGTACAACCGCAGCCCTGTTGCTTATAGCACGCCCTGCATTTCCGGGACTTCACCCGCGGGCACCACCAGCTTGCCGGCCGTTGCGGCCACAATCTGTTCCACCGTCACGCCGGGAGCCCGCTCACGAAGCACAAAGCCGTCGGGCGTCACGTCGAGCACGGCCATTTCGGTTACTATTTTCTTCACGCAGCGCAGGCCCGTGATGGGCAAGGTGCAGTCCGACAGAAGTTTAGAAGAGCCGTCGCGAGCGACGTGCTGCATGGCCACGATGATGTTTTTTGCCGAAGCCACCAAGTCCATGGCGCCGCCCATACCCTTCACCATTTTGCCAGGAATCTTCCAGTTGGCAATGTCGCCGCGCTCCGAAACCTCCATGGCCCCGAGGATGGTGAGGTCGACGTGCTCGCCGCGAATCATGCCGAATGAATCGGCTGAGGAGAAGATGCTGGAACCGGGTAACGTGGTCACGGTTTGTTTGCCGGCGTTGATGAGGTCGGGGTCAACCTGGTCTTCGGTCGGGAAGGGGCCCATGCCGAGCAGGCCGTTTTCGGACTGCAGCTCCACGTTGATGCCAGCGGGTATGTAGTTGGCTACCAGCGTGGGAATGCCGATGCCGAGGTTGACGTAGGAGCCGTCTTTCACTTCCTGCGCAATGCGCCGGGCGATGCCGTGTTTGTCTAGCATAATGGTTTGAACCGCGGATTTATCGGATTAGTCGAATTTCGCGGATTTTGTGGGTGGGAAATTGGGTAGGTGGGTTGGGGCTTATTTGCTGCCCGAGGTGGCCGGTAGGGGCGGGGTGGTGGGTACTTTCTGGTCGGGTACGAAGGACTGGTACACGGCCCGCTTAAACTTGTCGGCCAAATCGCGGCTGGTGCTGATGGGGTATTTCTGGGTGTAAATCAGGCCCACCAGCTTCTCCTGCGGGTCGACCCAGTACGTGGTGCCGAAGATACCTCCCCACTCGAACGAACCCACCGACAGGCCGGGCACGCGCAAATTGGATGGTTGGGTGATGCTAAAGCCGAGGCCGAATTTGTGGTCGCCCTGGTTCACCGTGCCGATTTGGTTCTGCGTCATCAGCGCCACGGTTTCGGGCTTGAGGAAGCGGTGGCCATTGGCCGTGCCTTTGTTCAGCAGCATTTGCAGGAACAAGGCGTAGTCGTCGATGGTGGACGACAGGCCCGCGCCGCCCGAGAAATACGTGCCCTTGGCCTTGGGGTAGTCCGGTACCATGCGGCCGATGGGCGCCATGGGCACGGTGTTTTTGGCGGCGTCTTCGGTGTAGAGGCGGGCCAGGCGGGGCTGCTTGTCGGCAGGCAGGTAAAACCAGGTGTCCTTCATGCCCAAGGGCTCAAACAGACGCGTCCGCAGATAGGCATCCAACGGCTGGCCCGATAGCACCTCTATCAGCCGGCCCAGCACGTCTACGCTCAGTCCGTAGGTAAACTGCTCACCGGGCTGGTGCATCAGCGGCAGTTTGGCCAGCGCGTCCATGGCCTCGGCCAGGCGCCCCGAAGGCGTGCCAATGCCGCTCGGAATGCCCGCTTTGGCATAAATGGCCCGCGCCTCCCGCGTACCAATCACCGGGTAGCTGATGCCGGACGTGTGGGTGAAAAGCTGCCGGATGGTGATTTCGCTTCGGGCCGGTACCGTGGTGTAAGTAGAGTCCTTCTCGTTGAAAGTAGCCAGCACCTTGGGGTTTTTGAAGGCGGGCAAATACTTGGAAATCGGGTCGTCGAGCTGGAATTTGCCTTCGTCGTAGAGCAGCATGAGGCCCACGCTGGTCACGGCCTTGGTCTGAGAAGCAATGCGCACAATGGCATCGGTACGCAACGCGGTTTGAGCGGCCACATCGTCGAGGCCCACGGCTTTGCGGTACACTACTTTGCCGTCGCGCAGCACCAGCGCGATGGTGCCGGGCACGCGGCTAGCCGCCGTGTATTCTTCCAGTAGTTGGTCGATGGAATGGGCATTGCTGGGGTCAACGGTAGCGGGGGCAGCGGCCGTGGTCGTCGGCTGCCGCGCCGGACCCTTACGGACCGGTGCGGCTACCTGGGCCGTGGCACCGTAGCCGCTCAGCAGCAACAGCAGCGCGAGGGATGTTTTTTTCATTGGAGTTGAGTAAAGAGAAAAGCCCGTCATGCAGAGCGCAGCGAAGCATCTCGCGTGCAGTAGTAATCCATCCGGCAGGTTTGGTTGAGCACGCGAGATGCTTCGCTGCGCTCTGCATGACGGGCTTGTTTTAGGCCGTTCGGACCGTGCGCTGCTCAATGCGCTTCTCGTACCGCTCGCCCTGGAAAATGCGCTGCACAAAAATGCCGGGCGTGTGAATCTGATTTGGGTCGAGCTCACCGGCCGGCACCAGTTCTTCCACCTCTGCCACCGTGATTTTGCCAGCCGTGGCCATCATCGGGTTGAAATTGCGAGCCGTGCCTTTGTAGATGAGGTTACCGGCCGTGTCGCCCTTCCAGGCTTTCACGAAGGCAAAATCGGCGTGCAGGGCGGTTTCCAGCAGGTACATCTTGCCGTTGAACTCGCGGCTTTCCTTGCCCTCGCCCACCTCGGTGCCGTAGCCAGCCGGCGTGAAGAAGGCCGGGATGCCCGCGCCACCAGCCCGGCAGCGCTCGGCCAGGGTACCCTGCGGAATCAGTTCCACCTCCAATTCGCCACTCAGCAGCTGGCGCTCAAACTCGGCGTTTTCGCCCACGTAGCTCGAAATCATCTTGCGCACCTGCTTGGTTTGCAGCAGCAAGCCAATGCCGAAATCATCAACGCCGGCATTGTTTGAAATACAGGTCAAGTCTTTTACGCCGAGGCGTAGGATTTCCTGAATGGAATTTTCGGGAATGCCGCAGAGGCCGAAGCCGCCGAGCATCAGGGTCATGCCATCGGCGAGGCCCTGGAGGGCTTGCTGGGCGTTGGGAACGGTTTTGTTTATCATCGGGTGGGTGGGGAAGGGGCGGCCGGAGCCGGCGGCAGGTAATTCACGGGTAAAAATTCACCCATTTTTTCAAACCCCCAGTATTCGTCGGTGAATACGGCCAGCGGGTTCGTCAATTGGCCATTGGGTTGAATCTCGATTTCAGGTACCATCAGCACCAGCTGCGACACCTGCCGGTCGGCCGGCGGAAACGGCGCGTTCGTGGGCAGCGCGGTGCGGACCTGGTAGCGCGGGTCGGGCCCTTCGCGCAGGTAGCTCACCTGCAGGTTATCAACAAAGCGCAGCCAGACGTGGGCGCCGTCGGCCGACATTCGGCGCAGGCTATCGAGGGGCCGGGGCTTGGTGTAAAGCATGGAAAAAGCGCGTGGGACCTTGACCCAGCGCGCAATGGAATCCTGCTCGGCTTTGGTGAAAGCCACGCCCAGCCGCTCCTGCAGCAACTGGTGGCGCAGGCTATCGGCGCGGGCAAAGCGCGGGTTTGGGATGATGCGCAGCCGCTGCGCCAGAAAACCTTCGGCCTGCATGTCGCCATCGTGCACACTCTTTAGGAAGTGCGTGAGCGAGCCGTGGTAGGCCGTGGCGCGGTTGGCTTCCCAGCGGCGCTGCTGGCGGGCGTTGCGCGGCGTCATTTCCTCAAACACCGGCTGGCCGTAGAAGGTGATGACCTGCTGCGTGAAATTGGTGGTGAAATGCAGCCCGTAATACTTGATGCGGTAGCCCAGTGCCTGATTATCAACCTGCACGAAGTTGATGGCGGAGGCCGTCAGCTCGTTGGCATCGGCATCGTAATCCACCAGCACATCGTCGGGGTTGCGAATGCGGCACTGCGCCGAAAACGTGCTGCGGCCCAGAAACAGTTCAGTGAATTTCTGGTAGTCGCTGGCCCGGTTCGGGTTGGGGCGCACCACTACTTCGCTGAGCTTGTTCGCCGTCGGCGCGAGGCGCAGCGTAAGCTGTTGCGGCGCCGCACCTACCACCACTGCTTGCTTGGCGAGTCGGTAGCCGACGTAGGAGCCGACGACGTCGTAGGTGCCGGCGGGCACTTTGGGAAACTCGAACTGGCCCTGCTCGGTGGTGGTCACGCCCAGCGTGGTGTTGGCCAGAAACACGCTGGCAAAAGCCAGCGGCTCGTGCGTCACCGAGTCCTGCACCACCCCGCTCAGGCTACCCTGGGCGCAGGCAAAGGCGGGCCACAGCAGTGTGCCCAGCAGCCACCTTAGCCGGTGCAGGGCACACTGCCTCATGGGGCAGGGCTGCGCGCGGTGGAGGCCGGCACGTAGTCGACCGGCAAGAACTCCCCGATTTTCTCAAAGCCCCAGTACTCGCCGTTGAACACATCGAGCGGGTTCAGCAAGGTGCCGTTGGCTTGAATTTCGGCCTGCTTGCCCTGCAGCTTCAGCCGCGATACCTGCCGCATGGCGGGCGGGGGCAAAACCATTTTGGGGTAGCCCAGCGTGGCCATCGGGCGCTTGTACATGGGGTCGGGGGCCTCGCCGAAGTGGGCCACCTGGAGTTCGCCCGTGAAGCGCAGGTAGGTATGCTTCCCGTTGGGCGAAACCCGGCGAATGCTGTCGACGGGCAGTGGCTCCTGATTAAGGGTAGCGTACACCGGCATAATACCGTCCCACGCTTCCAGTGAGTCTTTTTCGGCGGCCGTAAACGGGCCATTGGGCCGGCCGGCCAGCAGGGCTTTCCTTCGCACCTCGGCCCGCTCGAAGGCCGGGCTGGGCATCACCCGAATCTGCTGGGTCATGAAGTTGTCGGCTTTCAGGCGGTTGTTGTACAGGCTGCGCAGGAAGTGCATAAAGGAGCCCGTATAGGCCGTGAGGCGGTTGGCGGTCCACTGCTTGCGCTGGCGCTCGTCGCGGGGCGTCAGTTCCTCAAACACTGGCTGGCCGTAGTAAAAAATCGAGCCATCCTCCTTGTTGTAAGTGAATTGTAGGCCGTAATATTTCAGGCGGTAGCCCAGCGCCTCGTTGTCGATTTGCACAAACTCCTTGGTGCGGGCCGTGAGCTCCTTGGTCGAGTCATCGTATAGCACGCGCACCTGCTCCGGGTTGCTGATGTGGCATTGCGCCGAAAACGTGGTGCCGCCCAGAAAGAGCTTCGTGAATTCTTCGTACTCTTCCGGCTTATTTGGCTCGGGCTGCACCACCACTTCGCCCAGCTGGTTGCCCGTGGAAGCCAGCTGCAAACTGACCTGCTGCGGCTCACGGGTCATGGTGATGGTTTGCTTGGCGAGTCGGTAGCCGACGTAGGAGCCGACGACATCGTAGGTGCCGGCGGGCACTTTGGGAAACTCGAACTGGCCCTGCTCGGTGGTGGTCACGCCCAGCGTGGTGTTGGCCAGAAACACGCTGGCAAAAGCCAACGGCTCGTGCGTCACTGAGTCCTGCACCACCCCGCTCAATTTTCCTTGTGCATGGGCGCTGCCCAGCGAAAACAGCCAGGCGCAGCATGCTGCTATCAACGTTAAACGATTCATTGTGAAAAATATAATTTGAGAAACAACCGAATCTGTTGCCGCTTAGGCCAAGGCTGCCCGCGTAGCGTCGGCATCGCGGGCCAGCTGGGCCGTGAGGGCGGGCAGCCCGTCGTACTTCTCCTCTGCCCGTAACCATGCCACAAATTCCAGTGTCAGTTTCTGGTCATATAAATCACCTTCAAAATCCAGTAAATTCACTTCAATGGTCTGCGCTAAGTCATTGCCAATGGTGGGCCGCACGCCAATGGACAGCATGGCCTGGTGCCGCGTGCCGGCCGCCGTCACGGCCCACACGGCGTAAATGCCCCGCGCCGGCACCAGCTTCAACGCCTCCGGCACCGAAATATTGGCCGTGGGGTAGCCAATGGTGCGGCCCAGCTTCTGCCCATGCACCACCACGCCCGTCAGCGGGTAGTGGTAACCCAGGTAGCGGTTGGCCGTGGCAATGTCGCCGTGTCGCAGGGCTTGCCGGATGCGCGTGCTGCTCACCCCCACGGCGTCCACGTCCTCGCGCGGAATCTCTTCCACCTGCAGGCCGTAGCGGTTGGCGTGCTGGCGGAGGTAGTCGAAGCCGCCTTCGCGGTTTTTGCCAAAGCGGTGGTCGTAGCCAATCACCAGCTGCTTGGCGCCCACCGTTTTCAGGAGCAGCTCCTGGATATATTCTTCCGAAGTCCACTGCGCAAATTCCCTGGTGAAAGGCACAATGAGCAGGTAGTCGATGCCAAATTCGTCGAGTTTGGCAATGCGCTCATCCAGCGTATTGAGCAGCTGCAAGTCCAGCAGTTCGGGGTGGGAGGGCGGCGGGCCCAGCACCAACCGCGGGTGCGGCCAATAGGTGATGACCACCGACGGCCCGCCGCTGGCCTGGGCCACCTCGCGCAGCCGCGCCAGAATGCGCTGGTGCCCCACATGCACGCCATCAAACGTGCCGCTGGTCACGACAGCATTGCCAAGAAACGGGAACTGAGCCGGGTCGCGGATGACGTGCATAGGACCGCCGGAGAAGCGCATTAAAGGGTAATAAACGCCGCGAAGGTAACGGCCGCGGCCCTGAATAGCCGCCCAGCGACGGGTAAAAGGCTATTCCGGCGCATCAGCTGGTGGCGGGGTGGGCACTTCGGCGGCTTGATGCTCTTTGGCGGCCAGGGCATCGGCCTGCAAGGCAGCAAAGTATTGCAAACCAGCCCGGTTGGGGGCCGTGTTGGGTCGCTCGGGCCGGGTGCGGGGGGCTTCGCCTTCGGCGCGGGGCGGGCGCAGGGCCTGAATGGCGTCCAACGAAAAAGCATCCTCCACCCGGTACTCGCCGATGCGGGTGCGCACCAGCCGCGTGAGGTGTGCGCCACAGCCCAAGGCCAGGCCCAGGTCGCGGGCCAAGCTGCGGATGTAGGTGCCCTTGGAGCACACCACCCGGAAATCGACCTCCGGCAGCGCGATGCGCGTGAGCTCGAAGGTTTTGATTTCAACGGTTTTAGACTTGATTTCGGCGGCTCCGCCCTGGCGGGCAATGGCGTAGGCCCGCTGGCCGTCAATTTTCACGGCCGAAAACAAGGGCGGCGTTTGCTCGATGGTGCCCACGAAGGGCAACGTGGCGGCCGTAATCTGCTCATGGGTGAGGTGGCCGTAGGGCCGGGCCATGTCCACGGCCGTTTCCAGGTCGAAGCTGGGCGTGGTTTCGCCGAGGCGGAAGGTGCCGGTGTATTCTTTTTCCTGGGCTTGAATGAGGTCGATTTCCTTGGTTTTCTTGCCCGTGCACAGGATGAGCAGGCCGGTGGCCAGCGGGTCGAGGGTGCCGGCGTGGCCAATTTTCTTGATGCGCAGCGCATTTTTTACTTTGCGTACCACGTCGAAGGAAGTCCAGGTCAGGGGCTTGTCGAGCAGCAGGACTTCCCCCGTCTCAAAATCAAAATCGGCCAGGGTCTTCGTCATTATACCAGTTGTAGATTGATACCTAAAGCTAACATAATCAGCAGCACGCCGCCCGCAATGATGCGGTAGACGCCAAAGGCGCGGAAGCCGTACTTCGCCACAAAGCCCACAAACAGCCGAATGGCCAGCAGCGCCACCACGAAGGCCACGGCATTGCCCAGCGCCAACTGCTTCAGCTGCTCGCTCGTGAACAAGTCGGCCGGGGCAATGCCGTGGGCCTTAGCATCTTTGTAGTAGTCGTAAATGTCCTTCACGGCCGCCGCCGCCATGGTGGGCATGGCCAGAAAAAAGGCAAACTCGGCCGCCGCCCGGCGCGTGAGCTTCTGGGTGAGGCCGCCGATGATGGTGGCGGCCGAGCGGCTGGTGCCCGGCACCACCGCCAGGCATTGGAACAGTCCGATTATCAGGGCTTCTTTGAAGCTCGGGTTCGTGACCGGGTGTCCGCCGTGGTTGGGCTCCTCCTGCGGAAACCAGCGGTCGACGAACAGCAGCACCACGCCACCGACCACCAGCATCACGGCCACCGTCGTCACCGATTCGAGCAGCGCGTCGATGTGCTTCTTAAACAGCAGCCCCACCAGCACGATGGGCAGAAACGCCACCAACAGCTTCAGATAGAAGTCGATGCTCTGAAAAAAACGCCGCCAGTACACCACCAACACCGAGAGAATGGCACCCAGCTGAATCACCACCAGATAGAGCTTGAAAAACGGCGTGGCCGGAATCCCCAACAAAGCCGAGGCAATAATCATGTGCCCGGTGCTGGAAACGGGCAAAAACTCAGTAATGCCCTCCACGATGGCGAGGAGCAGCGCGTGCCAATAAGTCATTTGTAGCGGTTAGCAATTGGTAATTAATGGTTAACGATTGCAGCTGAAGGGCGTTAACCCCCGTTCAGGCAACCGTTGCGCACTAATAGGGGCGCTTGTAAGCCGGAGCGGCCGATGGAGCAGGCGCGTTGGCGGCGGCCACGGCATCGGCGGTGTAGGCCGGCGTAGCGGTTGGCGCTTCGGGCGCAACGTCCAGGGACTTATCGCGCACCATTATGGCGGCAAACTCCACCGCAAAGCCCGCAATGAGCAGCAATGGCCCCAGCGTGATGCCAACGAAGTCTTCGCCATAATTGGCTTTGTCGCCAAACATCATGGTGATGAAGCCAGCGGCGAGCAGGGCCAAGCCGGCCCACATCAGGCGGTAGTTGCGGGGGCCAAAAGCGAAGCGAAAAGCAGGTTTGGTGGGTTGCATATATGTATGTAGGTTATTCGTTATCAGATTAGAACGTCATGCTGAGCGCAGCCGAAGCATCTCTACCGCAGGAGTAATTATTTACTTACGCAGTAGAGATGCTTCGGCTGCGCTCAGCATGACGTTCTGAGGGATTTTAAAATGACTAATACAGAATGACTAATACAGGTCGTCGAGCGACATTTGAAGGTATTTGTGCACGGCCCTGGCAGAGCTGAAAAAACCAATAACTACGCCCAGCACTACCACGGCCACCAGCAAAAAGCCTAGGCGTACATCGTCGCGCAACAGGCGCAGCTCGCTCACTTCCAGATAAGCATACTGCAGCAGGGCCACGAGGATGAGCGCCGCCAATACGCCACTAGCCAAGCCCTGCCACGTAGCCCGCCGCAGAAACGGTTGCTGAATAAAGAGCCGCGTTGCGCCCACCAGTTGCATGGACCGGATGAGAAAGCGCTGCGAAAACAGCGCCAGCTTAATCGTATTGTTAATCAGAATGACCACCACCAGCACCAGCACCGCCGCAAAGCCCAGCAACACCAGGCTCACGCGCGTCAGGTTATTGTTGATGCTGGCAAACAAATCCTGCGGGTACTGCACCTCAAACACGCCGCGCTGCGCCGCAATGCTCCGGTTGAGCTGGTGCAGGTGCACGGTGTCGGTGTATTCGGGCTTGATTTTGAGCACGTAGGCATCGCGCAAGGGGTTGTCGCCCAAGAACTGGCGGAAGTCTTCGCCGGTGCTTTGCAATAGCTGCCGGGCACCTTCTTCCTTGCTTACAAACTTGATTTGGGGCTTGCCGCTGCGCTCCGCCACAAAGGGCAGCTGGCCCAGGTCCTGCTGCAAGCGCAGCAGCTCCGTTTCGGGCAGGTCGCGGTCGAGGTACACCTGCACTTCCAGGTTTTCGCGCACCACTTCCGACAGCTTCTGCGCGTGTACCAGCAGCAGGCCGAACAAGCCAATCACCACCAAGGCCAGCGTAATGCTGAACACCACGAGCAACGTAGGGTAGGAGCCGAGCTTTTTCTTGCGGGTGTGGGGAGCGGTGGGGGCGGCCATATTTTGGCAAAGGTACTTTCTTCAATGAGCAATTGATAATGAACAATGAACAATTAAGCGAAGGCGCTGGTCGTCATTGAAGCAGAATCGTCTTGGTCGCTCCTAATTGTTCATTGCTCATTGTTCACTGCCCATTGAATCAAAGATTCGTCCGCGGGTCCTCGTCTACACTCAGTACCTCTTTGCCCTCGCGTGCTTTCTGGGTGTTGCGCTCCTTCTTTTTGGGATTTTTGCGGGTGAACAACTCCCCGAATGTATTGAACTGCTCGGTGTGCAGTAGCGAAAGGCCGGCGCGGGGCTGGTTGATGGTTTCGAGGTCGCGCGGGGTGGTTTCGTAGCGCAGCTTGGTGCGGAACTTGCCGTCGGGGCGCAGGTAGTATTCCAGGCTCAGGTCGCCGAGCAGGGAGGCCTGGCCAGCGGTGTTGCCGGTGCCGGGCACGGTGCTGCCGCCGGTGCTGCTCGCCAGGTTGGGGTTGTTGGTGAAGCCGCCCTCGCGGGTCACGCGCAGCCGGCCGTTCAGGAAGGAGTAGCTCAGACGCACCTGCAGGGCCTGCAGCTGCTCGGTGGTCAGGCCGCTGATGTTGAAGTCAATTTCCAGGTTCTGGTCAATCTGGGACGTCAGCAGGCCCAGCTGGGTGCTGAGAATCTGGCCCAGACTGTTTTGCACCGAGTTGTCTTGCCCCTTGATGGAAATGGTGCTACCCAAGGAGGAGCCCCGAGGCGAAAGCTGCTTAAAAACCAGCAGGCTGAATACCTGCCGGTTAAGCTCCTGCTCATCGTTGCGTAGCGAGGCGGTGAAGGCGGCCAGCTCGCCCTGCAACGCGCCCGGCGCATCGTTGAACTCCAGGTTGAGCCGGATGGCTGGCAGCAGCAGCGGCCCGGTCAAGGTCATCACGGCCGTCACGGGCACCACGGCTACGCTGCCCACCGAGCCGCTTTCCAGTACCGGGGCCAGTGAAGTGCGTTGCGTGTAAGTGGCCGTCAGGTTCATCTCGCCGGCCAGCGGGTCGCCGTTCCACGACACGATGCCGCCGGGCCGCACCACAAACTCTTTGTTAATCAGGCCCTGCAAGGTGAAGTTGTACGCCCCGCGCACAATTTCTACCTGGCCGTACATATTGAATTCGCCGCGCGTGTCGATGGCCATGCGGAGCTGCCCGGCCGCCGAACCCCGAATGACGTCGCCGGTGCTCTCGTCCAGCAGAATTTCGACGTAAGCCTCCGGCGTAATCGTCAGGTTCATGTTCAGCTTGATGCCCGACAAATCCACCTTGTCCTGCACGGCCACGGCCTTGGCCTTTTTGGTGATGACGGTGTCGCCCACCGGGTTGTTGTTCACGAACTTGATGTAGCCGGCCTTCTCAGCTTTGGCAGCATTGTCCAAGGGCAGTGAGACGCGGGTGCCGGCTTCGCTGCTGGCCCGCACCGTGATGTCGAGGTCGTCGGTAGGGCCGGTCACGCGGGCGGTACCGGTGGCGTAGGCCGTACCGAAATACAGCTCATTGTCTTTTCGCGTGGTGTTGAGCACCTGCATTTTACGGAAGGTGGCGGCAATGTCCAGGCTCATGTCCTTGAAGCCGTGGTGGCGCACCACGCCGTCCACGGTGCCGGTGTTGCCCAGCACGTCGCGCAGCTTCACGTTACGGAACTCGATGGAAGTATTGGTGAAGCTGACCCTATCGGCAAAGGTGTAGGTAGTGCCCAAGTAGCCGAAGGTGAGCCGACCGTTGCTCACGTCCACAAAGCCCAGCAGATTAGGCGAATCGAACCGGCCGGTGAGGCGCAGCTCCCCGCGGCCGGTACCGCCCAGGTTTTTAAACAGCGAGCCCAGAAAGGGCTGGGCCAGCACAATGGGCGCATCGTTGAGCGTGCCCTTGAGGTTGAATTGATTGGTAGCGTCGCCGGGCGCGATGTCGCCCAGCACGGTCAGCACCGACTGCCCGGCACGGGCCACGTCCAGGTTCACCAGCAGCTTGCGGGCGGCGTTGTCCCAGTCGCCGCGCCCGGCCACTTGCCCAATCAGCACGTTGTCGTATTTCAGCGAGTCCACGCCCAAGGTGCTGCTGATGGTGAGCGGGCCATACACGCCGCTGATGGTGCCCTGGGCATTCACGCGGCCGGCCAGGTTTTGGCCGGTCAGCGTTTTGAGGGTGGCCAGCTCAAAATCTTTCACCTGCAGTTGCAACGGCGGCTTGGCGGCATCAGCCGAAATGAAGCCCTGCGCGCCCACAAACTGCTCGCCATTGCTGAAGGTCAGGTTCTTCACGTCGAACTCCCGGCCGTAGTCTGAAATCTGCACCGAGTTGTTCTCGGCAATGGTCCAGGTCTTGTCCAGCAAATGCACGTCTGACTTGCGAAACACTATTTCCACGGCCCGCGACAAAAAGCCCAGCGAGCCGTTGATGGTGGCCCGGTTGGTGGTGCCCGTCTGGGCCAGCGAGGTCGAAAAGTTGATGTGCTGCTGGTCCCACACGCCTTCCACGATGAATTTTTCGGTCCGTCCCAGCGTGGGCAGCACCTGCCGGGCACTCGTGATGCTGGCCTGGGCTAGAATATCGGGCTTGTAAGGCAGCTTCGAAGTCAGGAAGTCGAAGTCATCGTTCACCGTCTGCACCGGCCCGTAGCGCAGGCTGTCGAGGTGCCCGCCAAGCTGGAAAATCGACGTGGCCCCGCTCCGGAACGAGCCATCGATGCGGCTGCCGTTGGCCACCTGCAACTCCGGCACAAACAGCGCCAGCACCGGGTTGGGCTTCTTCAGATTAAGCAGCAAGTCGACCTGGTACACGGGCAGCGCCCGCTGCTTTTTGCGGCGGTAGTAGTCGGCCGTAGCGGCGGCATTGCTCTCGAAGTTGAGGCGGTATTCCGTAATAAGCGTTTGCACGTCGTGCACCACGTCGGAGGTGTTGAACGTGCCGGCCATGCTGGCGTCCACGGCTTCTGAGCGCAGCGTCACGCGGCGCTGGTTCAGGCGGTTGCGCGTGCTCACTACGTCGAGCGTGTCGAGGTTCAGCTTGCGGCTGCCCATCGTGAAGCGCGAGTGGCGCAAGTAGGCATGGCCGATGAGCGAATCGAGCTGCACGCCCCGGAATTGGACGTCGGCGGTGGTGGCCACGGTCAGCGGCTGGCTCGTGAGGCCCAGGGTACGCAGGTTGGCGTGGTCAATTTTGGTCCGAATATCCACGTCCTGGTGTTCGCGGTCGAGGTCGATGTGGCCATCGGCCACGAGGCGCACGGCCGGGTCGTTGGCCGTGATGTGCCCACTGAAAGCCTGTTGGTGGAAGTCGCCCGTGAGGCTGATGTTATGGTAGCGGTAGCCACTCAGCCAGATGGCCGGCACCGATAGCGACGCCCGGCCCCGCGCAAACGGCGGCAAGAAGCCCATGCCCGCCACGCGCCCGTCCAGCGTCACGTCCCGGATGATGCTCTCGTCGCCCAGAAACTTGCCTAGTTGAAAAGCATTGCTGCGCACCGTGCCTTCGTAGGTGGCGTGGGTGAGGTCGGTTTTGGTCTTGAGGTTGACGTCCGTGGCCACAAAGCCCAGGGCCGTGTCGAAGGAAGCATTGGCCACGAAGTCGTTGTAGAAGCCCAGCACCGTGCCGTGCAGCTTCACCTTGCCCAGGCGCTGCACAATCTTATTCGCAGCCGGGGGCAGCCATTTCTTCAGGTCGTTGGCCACCACCACCGAAGGCAGCAGGCGCAGGTCGATAAAGCTCTCTTTGTAGTTGGGCAGGCCGTCGGCGTGGGCGCGCTTGGCCACGATGTGCGTGCCCGAGCCGTAGCGCACATCTAGGTTGTTTACCTTGAAATCGCGCACGTAACCCTCGGCATCGCCCGAAATGGCCACCGATTCTTTCAAATCGCGCAGCTGCGGGGCAAATTTGGCAATGTCGTCGGAATAGACCTTGGAATTGCGCAGCCGCGCAATAGTCTTCATCGAGTCGTTGTAGTCCGTGAAGTTGCTGAACACCCGGAACTCAAACCGCACATAATCTTTGATTTGGCTGCGGCCCACGCGCAAGCTCAAATCCTTGAATTCCCAGAAGTGTGGCCCATACGTCATGTCGGCCGTGATTTCGCGCAGCTGCGACTGCGAGGGCGTTTCCACTGCGTGCAGGTGGCTGATGCGCAGCCCCAGGGTGTCGCCCAGCTTTATTTTAGAGATGTCGGCGTAGATGCTGTCCACCAGCAGGTGGTCGTAGTCGATGCTCTGGCCGTAGGTTTTGGCGCGCGGTACATCGCCTTTCTCAATGGCAAAATGGCCGTTGCGCAGCGCCACGCTCCCCACCTGAAAGTCGAACGGCTGCGAGGCCGCCGTATCCTTCGACGGCCCAATCATGCGCTTCACCGCCGCCATAAACTGGCTGAACGTGGTCGAATCGGGCTGGCCGGGCAGGTTCTTTAGCTCAAAGCGCGGCTCGTTCAGCGTGAGCGTGCTGATGTGCAGGTGGCGCGGGTCGAATACCGAAAACAGCGAAATATTGGCGTCGGCTTGCCCAATGCCGAACAACTCGCCCCCGCGCCGGTCCTTCACGCTCACCGAATCGAGTAGCACGCGCGAAAAAGGCCGGATATCAACCCCACCGATGGTGACCTGCTGGCCCAGTTTCCGGGTGAGCACGTCGGCCACCTCGTGGCCGATGCGGGTTTGCACGCTGGGCACCCGCAGCGCAATCAGGGCCCCCACCACGGCCAACACCACCAGGAGCACCAAGCCCAGCAGTATTTTTAGCAGAATAGCGAGGAAACGACGCACCGGAGCAGAACAGTTGAAGGCGAAAAACGCGGGTTAATCCGCAAAGTTGCGGTTTTTTAGTCGTTTGGTTAAAACCACCAGGCCGCTCAGCCAATTATCAGGTCAACGGAACGGCCCGCCGTACGCCGTGGTTCAGTTCTCTTACGGCGAATTCAAGCCCGTAACGCGAACTTTGCCGTCCCGGTCCCACGGTCGGAGCGAAAGCACCCCGAAAATCGACCTGCGCGGCGAATCTATCGATAAGTAGCGCGGACTTTGCAGTCCGCGTCCCCGCACCGCTCGGGTACCCGCCGGGGACGCGGACTGCAAAGTCGGCACCACGGCCCGCTTCAAATCTTCTGTACTAAACACCATGGCCTCACCCGCTCACCCCATCATCCTCGCCATCGAATCTTCCTGCGACGACACCGGCGCGGCCGTGCTGGCCGGCGGCCAGTTGCTGAGCAACGTGGTGGCCACCCAAAAAGTCCACGAACAATACGGCGGCGTGGTGCCGGAACTGGCCTCGCGGGCGCACCAGCAGCACATGCTACCCGTCGTCACGGCTGCGCTCAAGGAAGCCGGCCTCACCAAAGCCGACCTTGACGCCGTGGCCGTCACGCAGGGGCCGGGCCTGCTGGGCTCCTTATTAGTCGGCGGCATGTTTGCCAAAACGCTGGCGCTGGCCCTGGACAAGCCGCTGCTGGCCGTGAACCACATGCGCGCCCATATCCTGGCCCATTTCATCCGCGACCCCAAGCCCAACTTTCCCTTCCTCTGCCTTACCGTGAGCGGTGGCCACACGCAACTGGTGGTGGTGAAGTCGGCCTTGGAAATGGACGTCATCGGCCAGACCATCGACGACGCCGCTGGCGAAGCCTTCGACAAAACCGCCAAGCTGCTCGGCCTGCCGTACCCCGGCGGCCCGCACCTCGACAAGCTGGCCCGCCAGGGCAACCCCGAACGGTTTGCCTTCCCCGTAGGCACCATGCCGGGCTACGACTTTTCCTTCAGCGGCCTGAAAACGGCGGTGCTTTACTTCCTGAAAAGGGAAACCGCCGCCAACCCCAATTTCGTGCAGGAAAACCTGGCTGACCTCTGCGCCAGCATTCAGCACACCATTGTGGCCACGCTGCTGCGCCAGCTGCGCCGCGCCGCCGCCGATACCGGCCTCACCCAGGTGGCCCTGGCCGGCGGCGTGGCCGCCAACTCCGGCCTACGCACCGCCCTGGAAGCCGAAGCCGCCGCCCAAGGCTGGCAGGTGTTCATCCCGGAATTCCAGTTTTGCACCGACAACGCCGCCATGGTGGCCATGACGGCCCATTTCCAATACGAAGCCGGTGAGTTTGCCGACCAGCTCACCAGCCCCAACCCGCGCCTGAAGCTGACGTAGGCACCGAATACCAGAACGTCATGCTCATCTGGCGTCCGCGCAGCCGAAGTATCTCTACCGCAAGTAAAATGGATTACTTCGGCGGTAGAGAT
>NZ_JAERQF010000043.1 GCF_016734815.1 Hymenobacter rubidus | reverse complement strand
GATGCGGGCCATTTCGAGGGCTACGGCCACGGCGCTGGCTCCGTCGGAAGCGCCGTCCATCGGCTTGTTTTTCTTTTTGGGGTCGGGGTCGGCATCGGCGAAGGGGCGGGTGTCCCAGTGGCCGAAGATGGCCACGCGGCGCACCGCCTGCGGCTGGTACTGCGCAATGATGTTGCGGGCGTGGATGTTGGTACCATCGAAGGTCATCGCCTCGAAAGGCTGCTCCATCACCTTCAGCTTGTAGCTTTTTAGCTTGGCCACGAGCCAGTTGCCGCAGGCAATGTGCGCCCTGGAGTTGGGCACGCGCGGCCCAAAGGCCACCTGCTTGGCCGTGAAGGCATAAGCCGAGTCGGCGTTGAACACCGGCGCCTTGGGCAGCGCGGGCGCGGCGGCCGGGGCGCTGGTTTCGGCGGTTTCAGTCGACTTTTTATCGGGGCAGCCGGTGAGCAGCACGAGGCCGGCCAAGGCGGCAAGGGGGAGGCGGAAAGTTGCGAATTTCATGCGGAATGCGGTGCGGCGCGGATAGGTGGACCTTCCCCTGCCCTCTCTCGTGGAGAGGGGAGCCTGACGATTGTTGCGATTGAATGTAAAAAGCAGTGAGGGCGACGTCCGCAGGCATTACCGGCTCACCCCAAATTTATTGTGCTTAAAATCCAGGACAAGAACGTTGTTGAGAAAGAAAGCATTGCCAGTCAGCGCGTCCACTTCCTGGCTTTTATTGAAATCCAGCAGGCGCTGGTTGCGGTTAAACCAAGCACTCGACTTTGGCAGCTTGATGCTGCCCAGGTAGGCATCCGCCCGCATGGGCGCACCGTAGAACGCCACTTTTTCGCCCCAGGAATTGACCTTTAAAGTGTCGCGCGGCACGGCGGGGGCGCCCACCAGTTGCTGCCAGGTGTTGTAGTCGGTGCTGAGCGGAAACAGGCTGGCCCCGGTGTCGAAGGCGGCCCAGTAGGTGCGCTGGCCCACGGTGATGGGCAGGTGGAACCGGCCGTTCTTCATTTTGCTGGGCACGAAGGTGGTGCTGGAGCGCCAGTAACGGTCCAGCGAATCCAGCACGCACATGCGCCGCTGCGGGTAATCTATTACCAGAATCCGGCCCTTCAGAAAGTCGGAGCCAATGGTGCCAACCAGTTTGTCGGAGGCGGTGAACAGCGAGTCCGGGGGCACGGGGTCGCCGTATTTTGTCATCAGCAAGGGGTGCGGTATGGTGCTGCCGCCCATCACCAGCGGCAGTCCGGTGGTACCGTAGTTCACCACGCCGCTGTCGTTCACGCCCCGCCGGGTGGTATCGACCCGGGAGTAGAGCTGCGCGCGGCTGGCGAAGTAGTTTTTCAGCGCCCCTTCGTAGAGCAACGTCGCGTCGCTGCCCAGGTCGAATTGCGCAATGAAGTTGCCCTTCAGTCCGGCCACTTTAGCCGGCACGATGATAGCCGCTTTATCAAACGACTTGCCTTCGATTGTGGCGCTGTACCATTTGAAGGGAAACCAAGGGTAGTTTGGATGCTGCGCCGACACGCCTTTCTGGGCCGTGCAGGCCCCCAGCCCGGCCGCGGCGGCTACGATAATCGCCAAAAGTTTAAGATTCATCATCAATCGGGGGCCGCGAGGGGAGCCGCGTTATTCTTCGCTGTAGGCCCACTCTACGCCGGTTTTGGTGTCCTTTATCACGATGCCCTGGGTTTTGAGGGCCCCGCGAATCTGGTCGACTTTGTCGTAGGCTTTGTCGGCTTTGGCTTCGGCGTAGAAGCCCAGGGTGAGTTCAAGGAGCTGCTCCACGTTGGCGCGGGGCTCATCGCGCAGGCCCAGCACGTCCTGCACCAGCACGCGGTAGGTGGCGGTGGCTTGCGCGAGGGCGGCGGGGCCCACCGCTTCCAGCGCCGCCGGGTTGGCGGCCAGCGTGTTGAAGCGCTTCAGCAAGTCGAACAGGGCGGCCAGGGCGCGGGGCGTGTTCAGGTCGTCGTCGAGGAACTCGGCAGGCTTGGCGGCCAGGGCCAGCAGCTGCGCGGCTTCGGCCGTCTGGTCGGCGGCGGTGCCCGACACGGCCAGCGAATCATCGCCCGCCAGCTTATCGAGCAGGCGCAGGCCGTTCATCAGCTTGCGGTAGCCTTTGCGGGCGGCTTGCAGGGCATCGTCGCTCACATCGACCGGCGAGCGGTAGTGGGCTTGCAGCAGGAAGAAGCGCACCACCATCGGCGAGTAGCCGAAGGCCAGCGGCCCGGTCGGCCCCGTGAACAGGTCGCCCAGCAGCACGAAGTTGCCCAGGCTCTTGCTCATCTTGGTGCCGTTCACGGTTATCATGTTGTTGTGCACCCAGAAGCGCGCCTCGTCGGTGTGGGCGTGGCTGCCCTGGCTCTGGGCAATTTCGCACTCATGGTGCGGAAACATGAGGTCGAGGCCGCCCCCGTGGATGTCGGACAGCTCGCCCAGGTACTTGCGGCTCATGGCCGAGCACTCCAGGTGCCAGCCAGGAAAGCCTTCGCCCCAGGGCGAAGGCCAGCGCATGATGTGCTCGGGCGAGGCCTTTTTCCACAGCGCGAAGTCCAGCGGGCTGCGCTTTTCGCTCTGGCCCTCCAGATTGGCGCGGGTGCCGGCCAGCTGGTCCTCGATGCTGCGGTTCGAGAGCTTGCCGTAGCGCTTGCCTTCTTCGTTGTACTTGGGCACGTCGAAATACACCGAGCCGTTGACCTCGTAGGCCAGGCCATTGTTGATGATTTCCTCAATCACCTGAATCTGCTCGATGACGTGGCCGCTGGCCTGGGGCTCGATGTCGGGCGGCAGGCAACCGAGGCCCAGCATGTGCTGCCGGTAGCGGTTGGTGAAGTGCTGAGCCACCTGCATGGGCTCGATGCGGGCGGCGCGGGCAGCCTTTTCCATCTTGTCCTCGCCGGTGTCGGCGTCGCTTTCGAGGTGGCCCACGTCGGTGATGTTGCGCACGTAGCGCACCTGGTACTGCAGGTGGCGCAGGTAGCGCGTCAGCACGTCGAACACCACCGGGCCCCGCGCATTGCCCAGGTGGGCTTCGCTATACACGGTAGGACCGCACAAATACACGCCCACCTGGGGCGGGTGCAGGGGCTGGAATTCTTCTTTTTTGCGAGTGAGCGTGTTGTACAGACTGAGCGGCATGGTACAAAGGTAGCGGCTCCCCTCCTCAGATGAGGAGGAGATGTTCGAGCTTTAGCTCGAACGGGGGTGGTTGAAGTCGTTAAACGAGGCGTGAACGACAAGGCGGGCCTGCTGCAACGCCAATAGTGGCTTGGTTGTTCGAAAGCAGCGGTTCCGGTTTTTCGGTGTTGAGCAGAAGTGGTTTTGGGTCGGTTTGCTGGCGTGTGGCCGCTCACTTCAGCACGTCGTTCAGACATCGGTCAACGACTTCAAACACCCCCGTTTCAGCTTCGCTGAAACATCCCCTCCTCGTCTGAGGAGGGAAGTTTGTTGGTTAACGGCTTAATTGGTACAGCCCCTCCACCGGGAAATGGTCGCTCCATTTGATTTCCTGGTGCACGCGGCAGCCGCGCACCTGCCACTGCGGGCCGGCAAACTGCTGGTCGATGCGCAGCAGGGGGAGCTTGCCGTTGTAGGTGGCCCCAATGCCGAGGCTGGCGCTGGCCCAGGCATTCTGGAGGTGGTCGGCCAGCTGGTCGTAGGTGTAGGAATAGGGCAGGTCGTTGAGGTCGCCGGCCAGCAGCACGGGGTAGGGCGAGCGGGCCACGCGGGCCAGCACGGTATCTACCTGCGCGCCCCGCGCCACGGCGCCGTTGCGGAAGCGGCGGAGCAGGTTGGGGGCTTTCTGGCGGAGGCCGGCGCGGCTGCCGGTGGCCGTCACAATGTCGCTTTCGGCCATGCTCATGCTTTGCAGGTGCAGGTTGAAGACGCGCAGGGTGTCGGGGTGGCCGAGGCCGGTGCGGGCGGGCGGGCGCACCACGTCGGCCCACATGGCGTGGTTCTGCGACAGCTTCCCGAAGGGAATGGTGCCGCGCCGCACAATGGGAAAGCGCGAGAAAATGGCCAGCCCAAACTCGGCTCCCACGCCGTTGACCAAACTGGTCGACACGAAGGAGTGACGGCCGCTGCCCCGGCTCAGCTTCTCTTCCGAATTGAATACCCCGTTTTTTTCGCCGCGCCGCCGGGGTTCGTTGTAGAATTCCTGGAGGCAAAGCACGTCGGCCGGGCTGGCAGCCAGCCACTGGATGGCCCCAATGGAGGAGGCGTCGTCGGGGTCGCGCAGGGCGGCGTACACGTTGAAGATGCGCACGTTGGCCGAAATCAGGCTCACGGCGGCAGCGGGCACGGCGAAGAAGGACGAGCGAATGGTTTTCCCGTTCACCAGGCTCAGGCTGGCTTCTTTGGAGGAAGCGCCCAGCGGCAGGTGCAGGGCCAGGCCGCGCTGCACATGCGGCCAGGTCAGGAACAGCACCACCAAGGGCAGCACCGCCACCCGCCAGTTGCGCCGCAGCCAGTACAGCGTGAGCAAAGCCGTGGCCAGCAAGGCAGCCGGCGTGGTGAGGGCCCCGAATACGACGGGCCAGAACACGCGGGCGGGCACCTGCTCGCAGCCGATGGCCAGCAGTAGCCACGCCAGGGCGAGGAGGGTAAGCTTGAAGGCAAAGGAGCGGCGCACGGCACGGGGAGCAAAGGGCCACAAAGGTAGCGGCGGCGGCCAACAGCCACCCGGCCGCTGCCTGGTGCCGCTGCGCTATCTTGCGTAGCCGCGGCGGCTTCTAATCGACAAACCCGGCGAGACTCGCACGAATTTTGCGCCGCCGCGGTTCCGGCAAAACGGAGTTGGCGCGGCCCGCGTGGAGCCCGTGCCGCTTCGTGGCGGCCCTTCCTGTTTCTTCTTTGCTTTCTGGCTTTACTATGCCCTCATTTTTCCGCTCGGCTGGTCGGTATTTCGTTGCGTGGCTGGTGTGGTCGGCCGGCCTGTTGCTGGCGCGGCCGGCGCTGGCGGTGTCGGTGGCGCCGGATGCGCCCGGCCTCGAATTTATTCAGAACAAAGGCCAGTGGGACGGCCGCGTGCGCTACCAGGCTGCCCTGCAAGCGGGCGGCCTGTTTGTGCAGCCCACGGCCCTCACCTTCTCTTTCTACGACCCCGCTTTTCTCAGCCACCACCACGGCGGCGCCAGCAGTGGCGCCGCCGTGGTGGCCGGGGCGGGCAGCGTGGCGGGCCACGCCTACACGGTGCATTTTGAGCGGGCCAACGCCCATGCGGCCCTCACGGCCACCACGCCCACGGCGGGCGAGCGCAACTATTTTATTGGCAGCGACGCCACGCGCTGGGCCAGCCACGTGGCCGGCTTCCGGCACCTGCGCTACGCCGGGCTGTGGCCCGGCATCGACCTGACGCTGTACGAAAACGCCCAACAGCGCCTGGAATACGACGTGCTGCTGGCTCCCGGCGCCAACCCCGCCCGCGTGGCCCTGCGCTACGACGGCGCCGACGGCCTGGCCCTGGACGCGGCCGGCAACCTGGTGGTAAAAACCAGCGTGCGCACCATCACCGAGCTGGCCCCGCAGGCCTGGCAGCTCGATGCCGCCGGCCTGCGCCAGGCCGTGGCGTGCCGCTACGTGCTGAAAGGCACCGTCCTCACGTTTGCACTCGGCGCTTACGACAAGACCCGGCCGCTGACCATTGACCCCACTGTGCAATTCTCGACCCTGACCGGCTCGACAGCCGATAACTGGGGCTTTACGGCCACGTACGACGACGCGGGCAACCTGTACTCGGGCGGCATTGTGTTTGGCGTGGGCTTCCCCAATACCACGGGCGCTTACCAGGTAAACCCCAGTAGCGCCGAGGACATGGCCCTCATCAAGTACAACACGGCCACCACGGGCAGCGCGGCGCGGGTGTGGGCCACGTATTTGGGCGGCAACGGCTCCGATTTTCCGCATAGCCTGGTGGTGAATGCGCAAAACGAACTGGTGATTCTCGGCAGCACATCGTCGACGACCTTTCCGACCACTGCCGGGGTGGTGCAGGGCGCTTTTGGCGGCGGCACCCCGCTCGACCCCTTTCAGGCCGGGCGCGACCCCTACCTGATGGCCAACGGCTCCGACCTGGTGGTGACCCGCCTGGCAGCCAACGGCAGCGCCCTGGTGGCCAGCACCTACCTGGGAGGCTCTGGCAACGACGGCGTGCTGGAGTCTTACCCGCTGGCGGCCAACTACGGCGACGTGTTTCGCAGCGATGTGCTGCTCGACGGCAGCGGCAACGTGTACATCGCCTCCACTACCACTTCGGTCAATTTCCCGGGACGTACCCTGGGCTTTAACCCCACTTACCACAGCGGCCGGCCCGATGCGCTGGTGTGCAAGCTCACGGCCAACCTGAGTGCGGTGGTGTGGGCCAGCTACCTGGGCGGCACGGGCGACGATGCGGCGTACTCGGTGCAGCGCGACAACCAAGGCCGGGTGTACGTGTGCGGCGGCACGTCGTCGCGAAATTTTCCGGTCACGGCTGGCACTTACCTATCCACGACGCCCACGCCCACCGGCATCGGTATCCACGATGCCGTCGACGGGTTTGCGGTGCGCATCAGCCCCGACGGGCGCACGCTGGAGCGGGCCACCTACATCGGCACCAAGGACTACGACCAGGCCCAGTTTGTGCAGCTTGATGCGGCCGGCAACGCCTACCTGCTGGGGCAAACGGGCGGCCAGTTTCCCGTAACGCCCGGCCTGTTCAGCCGCTCCAATGGCCAGTTGTTTATTCAGAAGCTAAACCCCGACCTGACGGCCAGCGTGTACAGCACCAGCTTTGGCGGCATCTCCACCAGCAGCGGTGGCACCAAACTGGTGCCGACGGCCTTTTTGGTAGACGACTGCGAGCGGGTGTACATCAGCGGATGGGGCGGGGCCGACAATGGCCTTAGCAACACGTACATCGGCGGCACCACGTTTGGGCTGCCCGTTACGGGCAATGCCGTGCAGCCGACCACCGACGGCTCGGACTTTTACCTGGCCGAGTTTGCGCCCGGCATGAGTGGCCTCGAGTACGCCACTTATTTTGGTGAGCTGAACCCCAATGCCGCCGAGCACGTGGACGGCGGCACTTCGCGCTTCGACAAGCGTGGGGTGGTGTATCAGGCCATGTGCTCCAGCTGCCAGGGCGCGCAGGGCTTTCCGCAGCCACCGGGCGCGGGCACCTACACCACCCGCAACGGCAGTTTGAACTGCAACAACGGCGCCTTTAAAATGACGTTCGATAAAATCACGGCCGACCCCGGCCCGCGCCGCTACGTGTGCCTGGACAACGGGCCCATTGCCCTGGGCGGCACCCCAGCCGGCGGCACCTGGACCGGCCCCGGTGTGCAGGCCAGCAGCGGCAGCTACCGCTTTGTGCCCACGGCGGTGGGGCCGGGCCAGTATATTCTGACCTACACGGTGGCCACCACCGGCATTTGCCAGAGCACGCGCACGGTGCGCTACGTGGTGGCCCCGCCGGTCACGCCGGCCTTTGCTCCCATCCCGCCGCAGTGCATCACGCTGGGGGGCGTCACCCTGGTGGCCGCACCGGCCGGCGGCGTGTTTAGCGGGCCGGGGGTGAGCGGCAGCCGCTTCGACCCCGGCGTGGCCGGCGCGGGCACCCACACCCTCACCTACACCATTTTCGATTCGCTGGGCTGCGGCACCACCACGCAGCAGGTGGTGGTGAACCAGCCGCCCATCATTCGGCCGGGCCCCGATACCACGCTGTGCGCCGACCAGCAGCAGCCGTTCCAGCTGCGCGGCTACGCGCCGGCGGGCGGCACCTGGAGCGGTACGGGGGTGTCGGCCGGCGGCTTTTTCACGCCGCCCAATACCAACAACCGGGGCGGCGTATTCCCCCTTACCTACACCGTGAACCAAGGGCCGTGCCAGGCCACGGCCCGCCGCGTGGTGGTGCTGGCGCCCACGTCCAACCAGAACGTAGCCCTGAACCTGCCCGTGTGCTCGGCCATTCCGGCCTACGCCGGCCTGGCGCCGTTCGACTGCCCGCTGACGCCGGTGCTGCGGGCGCCGCACGCCACCTTCGTGTGGGATTTTGGCGATGGCAGCCCCACCGATACGGCCGCCGCACCTACCCACCGCTACCTGCAGGCCGGTACTTATTATATTAAGCTCACGGCCCGCTACGCCAACTGCGAGGTGCTGACCGGCTTTGCCCCGCTGAACGTGGGCGAGGTGAAAATCCCGAACATCTTCACGCCTAACCTCGACTCGCTCAACGACACGTTTCGCCCCCGCTTCAGCTGCCTGCGCACCTCGCTTGAAGTGTATTCGCGCTGGGGCCAGCGCGTGTATCAGAACGATGACTACCACAACAACTGGGACGGCAAGGGCCTGCCCGACGGCATGTACTACTACGTGCTGCGCGACGCGGCCAGCCGCCGCGTGAAAGGCTGGGTGGAAATACGCCGTTAGTGCAGAGGCGGGAATAAACAGGTCATGCCGAGCGCAGCCGAGGCATCTCGCGTGCCGAAGTAATTCTTACGATTGGATTACTACCACACGCGAGATGCCTCGGCTGCGCTCGGCATGACGTTCTGAGCTGGTTCTTCGCAGCCGTTATCTTTACCAACTACCGTTCCCACCTTTTTAGTTGTCGATGAAACTACCGCTACTCTTGGCTGCGCTGTTCGTCCCCAGCCTGCTTTCTGCTCTCCTGGCGCAGCCAGCGGCCCATCCCGGTGCTGCGGCGCCCTCGCTCGAATTTGTGGAAAACAAGGGCCAGTGGGATGCCCACGCCCGCTATGCTGCCGCGCTGCCCGGCGGCCGGCTTTTTGCCGAAGCCGACGGCCTCACCTTCGCCCTGCTGGCCAACGGCGGCCCGGCCCAGCTGGGCCACGGCGCCAAGCGCCCGAAAGACCCGGCGACCGAAGGCCCCGTGCGCGGTCATGCTTTCACGCTGCGCTTCGACAAGGCGGCCGCTACGGCCGTGCTCACGGCCGAAACGGCCACGGCCGAGCGCCGCAACTACTTCCTCGGGGCCGACCCCAAACGCTGGGCCCGCGACGTGCGTGGCTTCCGCCAGCTGCGCTACGCCGGCCTCTGGCCCGGCGTGAATGCCCGCGTCTACGAAAGCGCCGACCAGCACTTGGAGTACGACTTCGAGCTGGCCCCCGGTGCCAGTGCCGCCGCCATTGCCCTGCGCCACGACGGGGCCGATGCTCTGACCCTGGACCCGGCCGGCAACCTCGTCATAAAAACCAGTGTGGGCACCGTGACCGAGCGCGCCCCGCTGGCCTGGCAAACCGATGCCGCCGGCCAGCACCGACCCGTGGCTTGCCGCTACCAGCTGCGTGGAAAAACCGTGCATTTTGCCCTGGGCAAGTACGACCATGCCCGTCTGCTGACCATCGACCCCGTCGTTGTGTTTTCAACCTACACCGGCTCGGCGGCGGACAACTGGGGTTTCACGGCTACTTATGATGCGGCGGGTAACCTGTACTCGGGCGGCATTGCGTTCGATGCGGGCTACCCGACCAGTCCGGGCGCTTTCCAGACCACGTTTGCGGCGCTGATTGACATTGCCCTCATCAAGTACAACACCAGCGTGACGGGCGCAGCGGCGCGGGTATGGGCCACCTACCTGGGCGGCAGCAGCGCCGAGTTTCCGCACAGCCTGGTGGTAAACAGCCAGGGCGAGCTGCTGGTACTGGGCTCGTCGGGCTCGTCGGACTACCCCACCACCAGCGGCGCCTTGCAGCGCACCTTTGGGGGCGGCACCACTACTTCGCCGTTGGGCTATGGCGCGCCCTACGATTGCCCCAACGGCTCCGACCTCGTCATTACCCGGCTCAATGCAACGGGCACGGCTCTGGTGGGCTCTACCTACCTGGGCGGCAGCGGCAACGACGGCCTGCTGCCCCTCGACACTAACATGGCGCCGGATAGCAGCGTGCAGCAGCTGCCCCACAACTACGGCGACCCGTTTCGGGGTGATATTCTGGTGGATGCGGCTGATAATGTGTACATCGCCTCGCACACCACGTCCAGCAATTTCCCGATGGCGCGGGGCTTCAGCAGCAGCTACCACGGCGGCACTTCGGATGGCGTGGTGTGCAAGCTGGCGCCCAACCTCACGGCCCTTACCTGGGGCAGCTACCTGGGCGGCAGCGGGGCCGATGCCACGTATTCTATTCAGCTGGAACCCACTACCGGCGATGTGTACGTGGCCGGCGGCACCACCAGCGCCAATTTTCCGACCTCCGGCGGGGCGTACCACACCACCCGGCCGGGCAATGTGGACGGGTTTGCGGCGCGCATTTCGGCCAGTGGCACGGGGCTGCTGCGGGCCACCTATGTGGGCACGGCGGCCTACGACCAGGCCTATTTTCTGCAGCTGGGTTCCGATGGCGGGGTGTACCTGCTGGGCCAGACGCTAGGCCAGTTTCCGGTGACGCCCGGCCTCTACAACACGCCCAACGGCACACAATTTATTCAGAAGCTCGATGCCAACCTGGGCTTGAGCCAGCTGGCCATGGTGTTTGGCAGTACGGCGGCAGTTAATACCGGCCCGCACCTTATCAGCCTCAACCCCACGGCTTTCCTGGTCGACCGCTGCGACCGGGTGTACGTGTGCGGCTGGGATGGCATGGTGAATGGGCCGAACTTCCCCTACCTCAACTACAACGGCTACACCACCGGCCTGCCCATCACGCCGGATGCCGCCCAGCCCATCACCGATGGCAGTGACTTCTACCTGGCCCAGTTTTCGGCCGGCCTCACCGGGCTCACCTACGGCACCTTCTACGGCAACCCCAACCCCAACAGCGAAGGCGAGCACGTGGACGGCGGCACCTCGCGCTTCGACCCACGGGGCATTGTGTACCAAGCTGTTTGCTCGTGCTTCTCGGCCACTGGCTTTCCTATTCCCAGCGGGGCCAATACCTATTCGACGACGAATAATGCTAACAACGGCATTTACATTGGCTGCAATAATGCGGCCTTTGTGCTCAACTTTCAGCCCAGCATTGCCAACGCGGGAGTCGACCAAACGGTGTGCGCCACGGCTGGCCCGCAGCCGCTGGTGGGCACGCCGGCCGGCGGCGTCTGGACCGGGCCGGGCGTGACGGGCAGCGTGGCAACGGGTTTCGTCTTCACGCCCTCGCTAGCCCTCGCGGGTGTCCAGACGCTGACTTACACGGTTGCCAGCACGGGCTTGTGCACCACCCTTGGCACCCGCCGCGTAACGGTGACAGTGCCGCCGGTGGTCACTTTCACGCCGCTGCCCCAAGCATTCTACTGCCTGACGCCGGCAACTCCGCCCATACCCGCCATCCGGCTGACGGCCACGCCGGTGGGCGGCATTTTCAGCGGGCCGGGGGTGAGCGGTAATGCGGCAACCGGCTACTTTTTTTCTCCCGGCGGGGCCCCCGGCGTTTCGCAGCTGACCTATACCCTCACCCTGAATGGCTGCGTGGTGCAGGCATCCCAAACCGTAACCGTCGCCACGGCCCCCAATGCCGGCGCCGACCAAGTGCTCTGTGCCAACGCCGGAGCCATTTCGCTGGTGGGCACGCCAACGGGCGGCACCTGGACCGGGCCCGGCGTGACGGGCTCGGTGGCAGCGGGCTTCGTGTTCACGCCCTCGCTGGCCTTGGTGGGCGTGCAAACCCTGAGCTACTCGTTTCCTGGCCTGGGCACGACCAGCTGTGCCGGCACCCGTCGCATTACCGTGACAGCGCCGCCCACGGTGGCTTTCACCACGGCGCTCCAGCCCTCTTACTGCCTACCGGCAGCGGGGGCGCCGCCGTTGGCACCGGTGCCGCTCACGGCCGCGCCGGTTGGGGGCGTGTTCAGCGGGCCGGGGGTGAGCGGCAGCGCGGGCACGGGCTTTGTGTTTTCGCCCAACCTGTCGCCCGGCCCGGTGCAGATACTGTATACCGTGACGGTGAACGGCTGCCTGGTGCAGGCCACCCGAACCGTTATGCTTCGAAAAATACCCACGCCCACCATTGGGGCCGACACTTTGCTGTGCGCCGGGTCGGCGGCGTTTGCGCTGCGCGGCAAGCCGGCCGGAGGTATTTTCAGCGGGCCGGGGGTGAGCGGCAGCGCGGCTACGGGTTTCGTATTCTCGCCCGCAGCGGCATTGGCCGGACCCGTCACGCTTACCTACGCCGTGAGCGACAGCGGCTGCGTGGGCACCACCACCCGGCGCCTGTCGATAGCCCCGGCCCCAACCCTGCTGGCATCCTGGACGGCTGCGGCCTGCGCCGAAACCCGGCTGGCCCCGCTCACGCTGCACTTCGCCTTATCCGGCTCCGGCATCCCTGCTTCGCCGAGTCTGGTGTGGGACTTTGGCGATGGCAGCCAATCAGCAGAACTCACCCCGACGCACACCTACACCGCACCCGGCACCTACCAGCCTCGGGTACGGGTGCGCTACAACGCCAACCGCTGCGAAACCGAAACCACCGCGCCCGTCGTGGAAGTGCAGCTTCGCAGAATCCCGAACATCATCACGCCCAACGGCGACGAAGTGAACCAAACCTTTAAGCTGGGGCCCGACTGCCCGCCCCGCCTGCAGGTTTTCTCCCGCTGGGGCCAGCTCGTCTTTGAAGCCGCCGCCTACCACGACGATTGGAGCGCCGCCGGCCAGCCCAACGGCGTGTACTACTACCTCATTACTTACCCCAACGGCTCCCGCGCCAAAGGATGGGTCGAGGTAATTCGATAGTAGTTGGGATAGAAAAAATCAGAACGGTCATGCTGAGCTTGTCGAAGCATCTCTACCGCAATGAAGCTGTTTAGAAAGTCTGATTTGCCTACACGTCTGTCATCCTGAGCGCAGCGAAGGACCTTATCACGTCAGAACAACGCCTATTCTGACGTGATAAGGTCCTTCGCTGCGCTCAGGATGACAACGATTTTGACTTTCTAAACAGCTTTAATAGTAAACCAATCGATTGAGTCACATTGCGCGGTAGAGATGCTTCGACAAGCTCAGCATGACGGGCTGATTCCTTATGGCTTATTCCTAGTACTCAGCTGTTCCCTTGCTTTCCCAATTAGCCATTGCCAGTCGGCGCGGCCGGGCAGTAAATCGGGCCAGGTGGCGCGCAGGGCGCGGCGGTAGTGCCAAAACAGATACGCAACGCTGGCCGTGTAGGAGGCCGTCATGCCCAGGGCCGCCCCCACCATCCCCAGTCGAGGCACCAGCAGCATGCTCACGGGCACGGTCACGGCCAGGCCCAGCAGCGAAGCGCGGTTGTTGACGCGGTAACGGGCCATGCCGCTGAAATAAGTGCTGGCCTGCATGCCCGCGCCGTTGATGAGAATGCCGGGTGCCAAAGCCAGAATGACGCCGTGCGCCGCCCCAAACTCCGGCCCGAAAAACGCCGCCAGCCAACTAGCCGGCACAGCGGCCAGCACCGCGACGGCGGCGGCCGTAGCCAGCAGCGTAAGCCGGCTGCCCCGCAGGGCGGCATAGGTCTGGCCGTGCTTATCGGCAGCATTTACCAAGGCCACGTATTGAATGAGGGCGGTGCTGCGCGGAATCAGCCAAATGGCCTCGGCCAGGGCCACGCCCACGGAGAGCACGCCCAGCTCCCGGGCGCTGGCCAGGTAGGCCACGGCGTAGTAGCCAAAGCGGTAATTGGCAAACGTGAGCAGGTTGGAGAGGTGGGCCCCCCGGCTGTGGCGAGCCAGCTCGCGGGCCGCCGCCCGGCGCCGGGCCCGCCGACTGCGCCAGGCATCGGGCAGGCGCAGCAACATGATGGTACTGATGAGCCAGGGCAGCCCGTAGGCCAGGTAATTGGCGTAGTAATAGGCCCGGATGCTCAGCCAGTGCGCCGCCCCGAAGGCGAGGGCCAGCGCGCCGGCCAGCAGCGCCGCCTGGGCCGTGGTGAGCACGTTGTAGTCCCGCTCACGCTTGCGCCCGAGCAGCAGAAACAGGTTGATGGACAGCAACACCTGCGCCAGCGTAACGGCCGCCAGGTGCAGAGTGTATTCCAGCGTGACGGGGCGGAGCAGTTGCACCACGGCCGCACCAGCCACGCTCACTACCACAGCCCAGCCATAGGCCGGCGGCAGCAGGTGCCACACGTTGCGCCGCGGCACCAGGTATATCAGCGACGAGCCGCCCACCAGCCCCGTCAGCAGCACCAGCCCCGATACATCCGTAAAAAACAAGCTGACCTGCCCGCGCCCCGCCGCCCCCAGGTAGCGCGCCGTGAGCCACACCACCGCAAAGCTCAGCCCCGCCGTGAGGACCCGCGCCGCGAAATGATGAAGAATGCGCATGAGCATAGTGGCAGAGTAGAGTAAAGACTAGCAAAAGAACGTCATGCTGAGCGTAGCCGAAGCATCTCGCTCGGGGCAGCAACCCATTCGATTGGATTACTACCAAACGCGAGATGCTTTGGCTACGCTCAGCATGACGCTCTATCGATGTCGTTATTAGCCACCGCTAGCTCAGTACCTGCCGATACACTGCGCCGAAGGCCTCCCCTACCGCGCGGGGCGCACACCGGGCCGCTACATCGGCTCTGAGGCGCACCGGGTCAAATTGCAGCCGTCCGCTGAGCACGCCCGTGAGCGCAGATTCCAGGGCAGCTTCGTCATCCGGTTCCACCAACACCCCGAAGGTATTGTCCGGCTGGAAAAGCTCGGGCACGCCGCCGGAGCGGGTGGCCACCACCGGGCAGCCGCAAGCCCGGGCCTCCAGCAGCACGCAGCCAAAGGTTTCGGCCCGGCTGAAGGATACCAGGGCATTGGCACGGGCCATTTCTTGGGCCACTTCCGCGTGGGGCAGCTTGCCCAGGAAGGCGGCGGTGCCATCGGCCAGCAGGCCCAGCTCAGTGGCGTATTCGTGCAGCGCCAGCTCATCGGGTCCGTAGCCCACTATGCGCAGGCGCAGGCCGGGCCGCATCGCCCGCAGCCGCGCTACCACGCGCAGCACGCCGGAGAGGTTTTTCACCTTGTCATGAAATGCCGAAACGTGCAGCAGGGTGAATGGTTGAATGGTTGGCTGGTTGGTTGGCTGGTTGAATGGTTGGGTGGGTTGGAAAAGCGCCGTATCTACCACGTTGGCAATCACCACGGAGTTCGGATTCACAAACCCCAGCGCCGCCATGGCATCGCGCAGCCCGCCCGATACGGTGTGAAGGGCCGCCGCCCGGCGCACCACGGCCCGCGTGAGCACCCGACGCAACCACGAAATACCATCGGCCCGCTGCGGCAAATACAGCGTCCAATGCTCAGTAATGATGAACGGGATGCCGCGCACGGCCTTCAGCGCCCAGGCAAACAAGCCCGTGCGCAGCAATACATGAACGTGCACCAAATCGGGCCGCTGCCCGCCCCAGTGCCGCCGCAGCCGCCGGTAGCCCCGCAGCAGGCACCAGAAATACAGCAGCAGCTTCAGCGGCTTGTCGAGCAGCGGCAGGCCGGTGGGCTCGGCCCGGTAGTAGTAGCGCAGCGTAGGCACGGGGCCGGTAAAATCTTCTTCCGCATCAATCAGCGTTGGCAGTGGCCCGCGCGCTACGGCGGCAAAAAGCACTGCCCCTTCCACGCCCCCAAACTCGGCAATGGCCGCTACATGCCGACCCACGAAGTCACCATCCTGGTCGTCGTAGCGGTGCGGGTACCACTTGGGCAGGTGGAGAATCTTCAAGGCTTAGGGGCTTGGTTTCAACCGTTAATCCAGCAGTTCTGAGGGCACAAACTCTACCACCGGATACATAGCTCGCATCAACTGCGTAAAGGGAGCCTGACGCGACAGTAGTGCCTGTAAGTCACGCCGAGCAATGGCAAGTCGTTGTATGTTATTGCCATTTTGGGCAGCCAGAAAACGAATAATTGCCTGCATCACCCGCTCGTACTGTGCGGCAATAGTCACACGCAGATGCTTAGTATTCAAGCGTGAATTCTCATCATTTGGCTTGCCGTTGTGCAGTAAATTAAGCAAGTCTGCAGTGTTGCAAGCAGCTTGGTCAGCAGCATTAGCCGCTTCAAACTGTGGCGCTTGGCCGTTGGCTCCGATAGTGGCCAACAGACGGGCTTCCACATCATCGCGGCACGGGTCGAGTAGCCCGCCTACGGGCCACTGGCGCGGGCGCATCATATTGGCCTTGTGGGCAGCCGGAAACAGATTGTTCCAGTCAAATTTCAGGGCCGCGTTCTGGTTGACCGGCACGAGGTGGTCTACGTCCATCTCATAAGAGCTGCCATGCCATTGCTCTGTGAGGTAGCATTTGCTGAAGAAATGCGTGTCGAATGCTTGCAGCACATCTGAGCTCCGGTAGCTGCCGGGCTTGGTAGGCACAGGAATGATAGAGGGGTCAGATGCGACGGCACAGGCCGCCGCGTAAGTCGCGCAATCGGCTACGTATTGCTGCATTTCCGGCGTATTTAATGAAGCCGGTACGGATGGGCGTTGCAAACGAATCATGCGGCTTGCTCGCGCTGCAAGTGAAGCAGTTGTGCCTGCACATCGAGCCGCAACACCGGCGACATGTACCGGCCCTGCTCGTCAAGCAGATGCTGCAACCGCGCTAGCGCCGCCGCCCGGTCCGACATCTGCCCAATCTCAGTTACCTCTTCCAAAATTTTATCGGCTACGTTGGAATACTCATTTTCCAGCCCGAAATGCGTCTGCATCAACTCCGAGAACGACGAACCCGCCGCTTCGTCGCCCAGCGCCTGTCCGGTACTCAGGTCAAATACCGTGGCGTTTTTGATGCTGGAAGCCACGGCTGGCGAGTGCGTAGCAACGATGAACTGCAGGTTGGGAAAAAGATTCGTGAGCAGTGGTAGTATCTGGTACTGCATCTCCAGGTGTAGGTGCGTTTCGGGCTCATCAATGAGCACAAAGCCACAGGGGTCATAGTTGTAGTCGTTGGCTCGCTTTCGAAGCAAGTCAACGCGCATCAGCAGTTCCGTTAAAATGCTGAGAAATGCTGAGAAGCCGGCGGAAAGCTGGTTAAATGTGAATCGGCGGCCGTCAGATAGATTGATATAGAACTCAAAGTGTTCGCGCACGAATTCGAGCGAAGTATTTGGGTCATTAAATATTTCGGCTAGGTTTTTTTCCAATTGAGAAAAAAACACTTCTTGTTGCTTAGCACCATCTACCCTGCCATCCATTGCGTCAAAGACTTGGAAGACCTTCTTATTGACAAGATATTGCTTGAAGAACTCAGCAGAGGAATTATTAGAAGCTCCTGACATAAGACGTTTTTCTAATTCATCTTCACGAGTGACTGTTGATACCTCCCCTACTTGAATCTTCCGATTGGCTTCAAAAAAGACACTTATTAGTTTTTTACTGAATTGACTAAAGCCGCTGTAGGCGGCGTTTGCTTGATGGCTTTTAAATGATGGTGTAATTCTAACCAATCGTCCAAGCTTTTTCTGAGCGTAGTCTAGTGTTGACTGGTCTATACTGTTTCTTAATAATGCCTGCTCAATGTCTGCGGCCTCTTGAGCAGCAAGTCTACTGTTATTAATATCGTAATCAATGACATAATCCAAAGCCCGCAACACCGTCGTCTTTCCCGACCCATTCCTTCCCGTCAGCACCAGATGCTTGAACTCCTGCCCCGGCTCAAATACCGGCACGCGTAGGTTTTTCACGGCGTAGGCGTCGTTGATGACTAGCTCTTGCAGATAGGGAAATTCCTGGCGGGTAATCATAATAATAAAGGATTGGCAGCAAGACAAAGATAAACCCTATGCCCGGCTACAGGTACGCAAACAAATTCGGCCCCGGCTCCGCCATTGCGGAACCGGGGCCGAGCCCTGGGCGCCGAAGCGCCAAGCCAAAGGCGCTAGAACGAGTAGCGCACGCCCAACTGGCCCTGCCAGCGTGAGGCCAGCTGGTCGATGGAGTAGGTGGCCGGCGTGCCGTAGGTAAAGGCCGGCCGGTTGAAGGTGGAGGCGCTGTAGTTGGTTTGCACGTTGCCGGCGGCATCGGCGAAACCGACTTGCGAGAGGCCGGTGCCTACGGTCGAGTTGAAGGTGTTGGGCACGAAGTACTGGCGGCCCCAGTCCTTGTTCAGCAGGTTGCCGAAGTTGATGATGTCGAGCGAAATCTGGATGGTGTGGCCCGCGGGCACGATGCCGGCTTCGTTGGCTTCGAGCTTGCCGAGCTTGGCTTCCAGCATCAGGCGGATATCGGCCTGGTTGTTCCAGGGCGTGCGGCCGGCGTTGCGCTCGGCGTACTGGCCCCGGCGGGTTTTAAGGTAGCTGTCGCCGTCGATGAAGCTGCTGAGGGCCGCGTACTGGGCACCGCTGGCGTCGAGGCCGTAGCCGTTGGGGTTGGCCGTGGTGACGGGGGCCGCGCCTTTGTTTACGAGCGTGATGTCCGAAGCTGAGGCCGGGATGTACGCCAGCAGCACGTTTTGCTGACCGTTGTTGGTGAAACCGGTCGCGTTGTTGCTCGGGTTGTTGTTGTACACCCAAGTATAAGGCGAGCCGCTGGCGTAGGTCAGCACCGAGGTGAAGTAGCCAGTGAAGCGCTGGGCGAAATTTTTGTGCAGGTTGAGCGAGGCTACCACGCGGTGGCGCAGGTCGAAGTTGGAGTAGGCCAGGGCCGGGTCGTTCACGTTCAGCGCGGGATTCAGCTCCCAGTTGCTCTGGGGCGAGTTACGAATGCCGTTGCTGATGTCGTAGCTCTTGCCGTAGGTGTAGGCCACGCTCACATCGAGCAGCTGGTTCAGGGTCTGGCCCACCGAACCGGTGAGTTGGTAGCGGTAACCCTTCTGGGTGTTGGTCAGGAAGAAGGCGTTGGAGAAATTACTGTTTACCTTCGAGCCAAAGCTGGCGGCTGAGTAGCGCGGCGTCTGGGTGGGACCGGCAGCATAGTAGGTCACGTTATCCACCAGGTTGATGTTCTCAAACTTCACATCCTGCAAAGTCTTGGTGTACAATCCTTCCACCGAGAAGCGAGTGCCGGTTTTCAGCTTGAAATCCAGGGCCAGCGACGAGCGCCACACCTGCGGCATCTTGAAGTTGTTGTCAATCAGGTTGACTTCTGTTGTATTCTGAGCGGCTGCGTTGGGTAGCGCGGTAGCGGCGTTCTGATAAATCTGGTTCGGGTTCTGGCTGAGCAGAATTTTGGGGCCAGCGGTGGAGGAAGCGCTGGGCTGAATGCCGTTGTAGTCCACCGAGTTGAAGTTCACGCCGTTGTTGTAGTAGGCGTAGCCGAACCAGGCAAACGGTACCCGACCGGTGAACACGCCCGAGCCGCCGCGCACCACCACCGAGCCGTCGCCGTTCACGTCGTAGTTGAAGCCCAGGCGGGGCGAAATCTGCACCTGCCCGAGGTAGCCGTTGCTGAGCTGCGACCAGGCCGTGTGCGAGTAGGTCTGGTTCAGGGTGTTGGCGTCGTTCTGCACGTTGTTTACCAGGGCCGAGTTCAGGGCTGGCTTGGTGGGCAGCGAGGCAATGTCGAAGCGCAGGCCGGGCGTGATTTTCAGCCGGTCGGTCACGTTCCACTCGTCCTGCACGTAGGCGCTGTAGAAGTTGATGTTGAAAGCGGCCGAGGGGTTGTTGTAGTTGTAAGCGTACGAGTTATCGGTCTTGTTGTAGGTCCCGCGGATGCGGTTGGGCTGGTCGTTCAGGAACTGGGCCACGTTGTTGTATTCGATGCGGCCGTTCCAGGAGTTGATAAAGCCGTAGTCGATGTGGTAGAACTCGTTGTGCGTGCCCACCGTGAGGGCGTGCGAGCCGGTGTAGAAGGTGAAGTTGTCGGTCAGCTCAAACGTCTTCTGGCGGGTGTTGAAGATGCTGGCTTCGCGGTCCGAACCCAACAGAATCTGGTTGGAGCCGCCGCCGTAGCCGGCCGCTGGGTTGGTGCTCACCGAGTTAATCTGTACGGCCGGAAACAGGTTGGCCTGGCCGCCGATGAGGTCGCGGTAGTCGTGAATGTTGGTGTAGCCCAGAATCAGGTTGTTGGCCAGCTTGCTGGTAAAATTGCTCTTCACCTCCATCACCATCGAGTTCTGCACGTTGTGCTGGGTGTAGTCCTGCGAGCCAAACTTGAACAGGCTGCCCGAACGCTCCAGGTTCGTCGCCTCCGAGCCGATGTAGTTGTGACGCAGCGCAATGCTGGTCTTGTCATCAAGGTTGAAGTCGAGGCGACCGAAAATTTTGTTGCTGTTCGCGTGGATGTTGTAGGTGCCGTAGTCGCCCACGTTGTAGCCGTAGGTGTTCTTCAGCTTGTCGGTAATCTGCTGGGCCAGTTCGGCCGTCACCGGCGAGTTGGCCTGGCCCACGCCGTAGAACTGCGGCTCCTGGCGGCGGGCAATTTCGGCGTTGGTAAAGAAGAACAGCTTGTTCTTAATGATGGGGCCACCCACCCGGAAGCCGGTCTGGTAGTCGTGGTAGTCCGAGCCGATTTTGCTGCGGCTGTCGTCGATGCTCTTGCCGGTCACGTTCTGGTTGCGGCCGTAGCCATACACCGAGCCCGTGAAGTCGTTGGTGCCGGAGCGCGTCACGGCATTCACCGAGCCGCCCGTGAAGTTGCCCAACTTCACGTCATACGGCGCCACCGACGCCTGAATTTCCTGAATGGCGTCGAGCGAAATCGGGTTGGCGCGGGCCGAGCCGCCGGGCAGGCCGCTGGTGCCGCTCTGCCCGCCCAGCGAGGGCGAGAAGCCAATGGCGTCGTTGTTCACGGCGCCGTCCAGGGTCACGTTGTTGTAGCGAAACGAGCTGCCCGCGAACGAGCCGTTCGAGTTGCGCGGGTCGAGGCGCGTGAAGTCCGAGATGCTGCGCGAAATGGTGGGCAGCTGCTGAATGGATGCACCGCTCACGTTGGTGCCGGCGCCGGTTTTGGTGGCCTGGGCGTTGCCCGTCACCACTACTTCGTTCAGTTGCTGGGCTTCGGCCGCCAGCACAAAGTTGAGGCGGGTGGTGTTGCCCAGGGTCAGGTACACGCCGCTCACGGTCTGCTCTTTAAAGCCCACGTAGGTCACCGTCACGGAATAAGGTCCGCCGGGAGTCAGGTTGGGAATGGTGAAGCGGCCATCGGGCTCGGTGCCGGTGCCGCGCTTCACGCCGGTGGGGGTGTTGGTGGCCACTACCGTTACCCCAATTAGCTCTTCGCCTTTGTCGGACGTCACTTTGCCGCTCAGCGCGGAAGTGGTTACCTGTGCCATTGCGGCCTGCGAGCAGACGACCAGCAGCAGGAAAAACAGTTGCGTAAAAATGTGTCGAATCGACATAAAAATGAGGGATTTGATTACAGGTGCAAAGTTCCGGCCCTTGAACGCCCTCCTCACCCGTATGGGCGTTTCCTAATTGTTGTATTTGCTCACGGCGCATAACCTGGCCGTAACATTGGCACTAATTCCGAGTCATTTCCCCTTCACCAAAACCTCATTTTACTACCCGGTTACCCGTCTGATTTTCAGAGCTCAACAACTCGGTTGCGGCCCCGCCGCACGGCCGGTTTTTGCTCACTACCACCTGCCCGCCCTGCTGCCGGGCCGATAATCATTTGATAATTCTGGGAAAACAGGGACGAAATACCACCCCGGTACTTTTGTCCCTCGAATGGAAAACACTATTAATTACCGTTATCTATACACTTTAGTGCTGAGCTTATTTTTCAGCAGCAGTGTATTTGCTCAATCGGGCACCATCAAAGGCACGCTTAAGGATGCCGCCACCCAGGAAGCCATTATCGGCGGCACCGTGCGCCTCGACGGCACCACGCTGGGCACCCAAACCGACGTGGACGGCACCTTCCGGCTGGAGCGCGTGCCGGCAGGCACCTATCAAGTCATTATCTCCTCGGTAGGCTACCAAACCACCCCGCTGCCCGGCATCGCCGTGGAAGCCGGCAAGGCCACGGTCATCAATACGAGTGTTAAATCGGACAGCAAGGCACTCGATGAAGTGGTGGTGCGCGGCGTGCGCCGCACCAATACGGAGGTATCGGTTATCACCGAAATCCGCCAGGCCAGCGTGGTCGTCAGCGGCGTGTCGTCGGAGCAAATTGTGAAATCGCAGGACCGCGACGCCGCCGAAGTGGTGCGCCGCATTCCGGGCGTCACCATCATCGACAACCGCTTCATCCAGGTGCGCGGCCTGAGCGAGCGGTACAACACCGTGTGGCTGAACGACGTGACCGCGCCCAGCTCCGAAACCGATAAGAAAGCATTCTCCTTCGACATCGTGCCCAGCGCCCTGCTCGACCGCGTGCTGGTGTTCAAAGACCCCTCGCCCGAGCTGCCCGGCGACTTCGCCGGCGGCCTCGTGAAAGTGTACCTGCGCAAGCCCTCGCTGGACGAGCGCAGCTTCACGGCCTCCTACGTGAGCGGCTACCGTGACGGCACCACCTTCGGCAACTTCAATACCAACAAGGGCAGCGGGGCCGACTTCGCCGGTTTCGGGGCATTCAACCGCAATTTGCCCGGCAATTTCCCGGTGCTGAACTCGGCCAGCTCAGCGGCCCAGCGCGATGCCTCGGCCCACGATTTGAGCAACGCATTTGGCATCAAGACCATGACGGCCATGCCCGATGTGCGCTTCAATGCCTCGTACCTCGACAACATCAAGCTGGGCGAAACCCAGATTGGCTCGCTCACTTCGCTGAGCTACACCAATGCCTTCTCGCGCTTCAACATTGCCCGCAACGTGTACGACGCTGACGGCCAGCGCACCGATTTTCTCAATGATGAGCAGGCCACCAACAACGTGCGCCTGGGCCTCATCCAGAACTTTAGCGCGCTGCTGAAAAACGGTACCAAGCTGGAATTCCGCAACCTGTTCAACCAGTTTGGCCGCAACCAGATTACGACGCGCGACAACTTCTCGGCCGGCGACAACTCTCTGGTGCGCAAGGCCTACGCGCTGGGCTACCAGGGCCGCACCACCTACACCGGCCAGCTGGCCGGCACCCACCTGTTCAACAACGAGAAAACGACCTTCGACTGGGTGGCCGGCTACGGCTACTCGGCCAAGGATGAGCCCGACCTGCGCCGCGTGGCCTACCGCGCCGTGAAGCTAGCCGACGGCAGCGTGGGTCAGGAAATCCTGACGCCCGCCCCCGGCCAGGTCGACGTCATCAATGCGGGCCGCCTCTACCAGAAGCTGAACGAGAATGTGTACACCCTGAACGCCAACGGCAAGCACAAGCTGGTGGGCCTGGGCGGGCGCGAGCTGGAGCTAGCTGCCGGCACTTACCTCGAATACAAGAAGCGCGATTTCACGGCCCGCGCCTTCGGCTACTCCCCCACCGATGCCACCCGGTTCCAAACCCTGAAAAACCTACCGTTGGCCACGGTTTTTGCCCCCGAGAATGTGGGCGGCACCGGCTTCCAGCTGCGCGAAGATATCAACTCGACCTACCGCTACACCGCCAGCAACGAGCAGGAAGCCGTGTATGCTTCGCTCAATATTCCCATCACCCCAAGTCTCAAGCTGCTGACGGGTGCCCGCTTCGAGCGCAACGTGCAAGTCATCAACACCGGCGTGAACGGCGCGCCCGTGAACCAGACGGTGACCACCAACTACCTGCTGCCCTCGGCCAACCTGAGCTACAACTTCACCGAAACCAGCCTGCTGCGCGCCTGCTACGGCCGCAGCCTCAACCGGCCGGAATTCCGCGAGTCGGCCCCGTTCTACTACTACGACTTCGACTTCAACGTCCTCAACTACGGCTCGCTCTACCTCAACCCCACCAAGCCGCTGCAAGTCGCCACCATCGACAACTTCGACCTGCGCTACGAGTGGTACCCCACCCCCGGCGAGCAGATGCACCTGGGCGTGTTCTACAAGAACTTCACCAACCCGATTGAGAACGTCGTCATCCCCAGCACCAACCTGGCCTACTCCTTCGCCAACGCCCCCAGCGCCTACTCCTACGGCGTGGAGCTGGACGTGCGCAAGAGCTTCAATTTTCTGGATGATGCCTTCGGCACCACTGGCCTGAAGAACATCACGGCCGTGTTCAACGCCTCACTCATCAAAAGCCAGGTCAATTTGGGCCCCGGCATTGTGGCCTGGGACAGCAAGCGCGCCCTGCAGGGCCAGTCGCCCTACGTAGTGAACACCGGCCTGTACTACCAGAACGAGTCGGGCAGCTGGCAGGCCTCGGCCCTCTACAACGTGTTCGGCCCACGCATCCTCTTCGCCGGCTCCGACCAGTACCCCGATGTGGTGGAAGCCCCCCGCCACACCATCGACCTGTCCCTGACCAAGAGCCTGACCAAGCGCGTGGCCCTCAACCTGGGCGTGCAGGACCTGCTAAACCAGCGCGTGACCCTGCTCCAGGACTTCAACAAGGACAAAAAATACCAGCGCGACACCGACCCCGCCCTGGCCGACTACCGCCGCGGCACCTACACCACCATCGGGGTGAAAATAGCCCTGTAGGGGCGGGGCCTGCCCCCGCCCAGACGTTTGGGCCAGACCAACGATTCCGTCCAACGACGGGCGGGGGCAGGCCCCGCCCCTACCTCTCCTCTCAACCCCTCACCAACTAATTCTTAGCATACCATGCAAGTTCTCAACCCGTTTCGTCAGCGTACTCTGCTCGCCGCCGCCCTGTTTTCGCTGAGCCTGGCGGCTTGCAAAAAAGACGATGCCACCACCGCCACACCGGATACGACGACCACGACCACTGGCCAGACCGTGGAAGTGACCGAAGTGAAAACCAGCACCACCTGGACGGCCAGCAACAAGTACCTGCTGAAAGGCTACGTGTACGTGCGTTCCGGTGCTACGCTCACCATCGAGCCCGGCACCGTCATCAAGGGTGATAAGGACTCCAAGGGCTCGCTCATCGTGGAGCCCGGCGCCAAGCTGATTGCCGCCGGAACCGCCGCCAAGCCCATTATTTTCACTTCCAACCAGCCCAAGGGCAGCCGCAACTACGGCGACTGGGGCGGCGTGATTCTCTGCGGCAACGCGCCGGTGAACAGCATCGTGAACGGCGTGAAACCCGTGGTGGAAGGCGGCCCCACCACCACCTACGGCGGCACCGACGCGGCCGACAACTCCGGCACCCTGCAGTATGTGCGCATCGAGTTTGGCGGCATCGCCTTCTCCCCCAATAACGAAATCAACGGCCTGACCCTCTGCGGCGTGGGCTCGGGCACTACCCTCGACCACCTCCAGGTTTCCTACTCCGGCGATGACTCTTACGAGTGGTTTGGTGGCACCGTGAACGCCAAGTACCTCATTGCCCACCGCGGCTACGACGACGACTTCGACACCGACAACGGTTTCTCGGGCAAGGTGCAGTTTGCCGTGTCGCTCCGCGACCCGCTGCAGGCCGACCAGTCGGGCTCGAAGGCTTTTGAAAGCGACAACGACGCCAACGCTTCCGACAACCTGCCCAAAACCAGCGCCGTGTTCTCGAACGTGACCGTGATTGGACCGCTCAATAACATTAACAACGTGGGCGGCATCAGCTCGCAGTACGTGGCCGCGGCGCACATCCGCCGCAACTCGGCCCAGAGCATCATGAACTCGGTGATTCTTGGCTATCCGGCCGGCATCCTGGTTGACCACGCCAAGACGGCCGTCAACGTAGCCAACAATGACCTGCGCTTCCAGAATAACATTATTGCCGGCATGGCGGCCGGCACCGCAGCTACCCGCAACCAGAAAAACATCATCTACATCGGCCCGGCCGGTGGTGCGGGTTCGCTCACGCCTACCTCGGCCATGAGCTCCGACAGCAGCAGCTTCGGCACGGCCGTGGGCCCGCTGAGCTGGCTCTACAAAACCAGCAACGTGAACAAGCGCTACACCAATTCCGATGAGGTACGCCTGCTGAATCCCTTCAGCCTCACGGCTCCCAGCTTCCTGCCCCTCACCACGTCCCCCATCGTCTGGACATCGGCCACCAACACCAACCCGGTGGTATCGCCGGCCTTCACCGACAGCAAGGTTTCGGACAGCTTCTTCACGAAGGTGGCTTACATCGGCGCCTTCAGCGGCTCGGGCCAAAGCACCGACAACTGGGCCACCGGCTGGACCAACTTCGACCCGCAGAATACCGACTACTAATCATTTGACTGTCTACCACGCAAAAAAGGCTCCCCGCTTCGGAGAGCCTTTTTTGTTTTCTCACGCTGTTCAGAAATCCAAATCGCCTGTCATCCTGAGCATTCTGCGCATCAAGCAGAGACGAAGGACCTTCTCACACCTGCACGTTTAGCAGTAATTCTAATCGGCATGAACGTGAGAAGGTCCTTCGCACGCTCAGAATGACAGGCAACTTAACTCGACTCAGCTCAAAATCTACCGGCTCAGCCGGAAGATAATCGGCAGCGTGCGTTGCACCCGCACAGGCTGGCCTGCCACGCGGCCAGCCGTCCACCACGGCATGAGGCGCACCACGCGCAAGGCCTCTTCATCGAAGCCATGGCCGCAGCCCTTGGCTACTTCCGCGTCGCGGATGCGGCCCTGCTCGTCCACCACAAAGCGCACGTACACCGTGCCGGAGAGGTTCTGCTGGTTAGCCTCGGCGGGGTAGTTGATTTTCTTGGCCAGGAACTGGTGCATGGCCGCGTCGCCGCCAGGATAGGCCGGCATTTCATCGGCGTAAGTGAGCACTTCCGGGGCGACCGGCGTGGCGGCCGCAACAGTGGCGGCGGCCACCGGAACGGCTGTGCGGCTAGCCATCTGGGCATGCCCGGCAGTGGCCGTAGCGAGCAGTATGCTGCCGGCTATGGCCATTTTTTGTGTTGTATTCACGGCTATACACGTAAGGCTATAGTAATTGCTCCGGCAAAGCTATTGGCCGCAGTCAGTGCCTGGATAAGCCCGTCAATTACCCTTTCGTCACGTTTTCATTATCTGCGGCTATGGCTCCGCCGCTGCTATTCCAGACCTGGGCTGCTCCGGTACAGCTACGTAGCCTCGCAAGCCAGAAGTTTGGGTAGTTCCTTTGCAGCCTCAATCAGCTCATTTCCCCCTATGCTTCTCTCCATGACCGGCTTCGGCCAGGCCCATCGCGAAACCGACACGTACACCGCCACCATCGAGCTGCGTTCCGTCAATTCCAAAACCCTGGACCTCACCCTGCGCCTGCCCCGCTTCCTGATGCCCCACGAGCTGGAAATCCGCAACGCGGTAGCAAAAGCTTTGCTACGCGGCAAAGTCAACCTCAATCTGGAATTTGTGCGGCCAGCTGCTGCCCGCGCCGCCACGCTCAACAAGGAGGCCCTCATTGCCGCTTTTCAGGAACTGAAAACCGTGGCCGAAAGCCTGGGCGTGACCGCCGGCGAAGAAACCTTCATGGCCGCCCTGCGCCTGCCCGGCGTCATCCCCAGCGCCACCGAGCTGCGCGATGCCGAGCCCACCGCCGAGGAAATAGCCTGGTCCGAGCTGCAACCGTTGCTGACCGAAGCGTTGGCCGCCATGCAGCAGTTCCGCCACGACGAGGGCCAGACCCTCAGCACCGAAATTCTGGGCTACATAGCCACCATCCGCCAGCAGCTTGCCTCCGTGGAACTGCACGACCCCGCTCGCATCGAACACGTGCGCCAGCGCCTGGCCGGCCACCTGGCCGAGCTCACCAGCCACGAGCAGTTCAACGCCACCCGCTTCGAGCAGGAAGTGCTGTACTACATCGAAAAGCTGGACATTGCCGAGGAGAAAGTGCGCCTGGCGGCCCATCTGGCCTATTTTGAACAGGCCGTGCACCAGCCCGACGAGGCCGTGGGCAAAAAGCTCGGCTTTCTGGCCCAGGAAATCGGCCGCGAAATCAACACCATCGGCTCTAAGGCCAACGACGCCACCGTGCAGCACCTAGTGGTGGGCATGAAGGAAGAATTGGAGAAGATAAAAGAGCAGTTAAACAACATTCTCTAGCAATTCGGTTGGCGCGACAAGTAGGGTATGATGCTGTTCATCGAGGAAACAATTGTGTTGACCGAAAATCTCATTTGATAGGATTATACGTGTAAATCTTGCAACGCAATTGGCACTGAATTGCCACTGGCGCTTAGTTCGGACTTTGTTTCGCCTGCAAGTTGGCCCATAGACAACCACTAGAATACTAGGCTGTTATTGGTAAATCCAAAATCAAATATCCTCGTACTCCCGAAAAAACAAACGATATTTGAGAACTCAAAGTTGGATATTTGGTTATTGTATCTAACTTGGGTGCCCGAATACGATTTAGCTACTCACCACTTATCGCCAATTAGTATGAAAATTACATTTTTACTCTGTATTCTGGGGTTGCTATTAACCTCCGCACGCCCTGCATCTGAAATTGAGTTGGTAAAAAAACGCGTCCTAAGTGAGCGGGTCGAAATCCTCATTCCCAAAGGATTTGAGGTGATGACCGAGCAGCAGATGGATTTTGCCTACGCCAAGTCCCAAAGCCGCCCCAGCGTTATTTTCACCAACAACAACCTCATCAGCCTCGCTTTCAACTACTCGGACAACGACGCCGACCAGGACATGGTGGACATCTACTCTGCTTCGTTCGGCAAGACCTACCACAAGCAGTACAAAGAGGCTACCTGGTTTGGCGATGGCGTGAAAAACATCAACAACCGCAAGGTGGGCTACCTCGAATTCATGAAGCCCGAAATGGGCCACGAGGTATACACACTCATTTTCTTCACCGACGTAGAAGGCAAGCTGATGATTTGCACCTTCAACTGCGCCGACCGCCAGAAACCCGAGTGGGAGCCCATTGCCAAGCAAATCATGCTTTCGCTGAAAGCCAAAGGCTAGGCTGTTAGCTGTTAGCTGTTAGCTGTTAGCTGTTAGCTGTTAGCTGTTAGAAATAAGGTCGGTAGTTGAACGCAGGTTCGGCTACCGACTATTTTTTTGGGTGGGCGCAGCGCCTTTTTCGTTGAGAAAATCACGCACCAGCCCAAACGCGCCGGCAAAACCAGCCAGAGACAGGGCGGCTGGTTTATCGTTTACGTCGTGGTAGGCGGTACTGCCGCCGCGGGTGTAGAGGAAAAACGCCGGTACGCCCGCTTCAGAAAAAGGGTAATGGTCGGAGTTAGCCGCTTTGCCACGGGCGCCCAGCGCGGGCAGGTAGTGGTGGGCGTCGTTTAGGGCTACCAAGCGCTTATAAGGTGCTTCGAACACTTTGCCATTCACCACGGTAGCACCTTGCTCGCCGGTACCCAGCAGGTCGAGGTTGACCAGGAACTTGATGTTTTGGAGCGGTACCAGGGGGTGCGCCACAAAGTATTGCGAGCCCACCAGGCCGGCTTCTTCGGCTCCAAAAAGGAGAAACACCACGGAGTAAGCCGGGCGGTTCGCGGGTTGCGCGTAGTGCGCGGCCAGCTCCAGCAGCATCGAAACGCCGCTGGCGTTGTCGTTGCCACCGGGAAAGTACACGTCCCTGCCCATCGTGCCCAGGTGGTCGTAGTGGGCCGAGACGACGAGGAAAGAATCAGGCTGGGCGCTGCCGCGAATGACGGCGGCGAGGTTCTGGGTTTGGTAGTTGCGCTGAACTTGGGCGTCGAGAGCGAAGCCGAGGTAATGGGCAATTGGTGCTGCCACCCGAGCGCGACCGGCAAAGGCGCCCCACGATTGGGCAAGTACTTCAAAACGCACGTTGGGTGCTACCTCACTACCGATGGAGGCCGTGAGCTTGGGCACAATGGTGAGACGAGCCACCGAGTCGAGGCGCTGCCGGAGCGGCGGCGGGAGGGCGCCAAGCAACGGTAACGCGCGTTGGGGCAGCACCAAGGCCCACTTGTGGCGAGGCTGCCGGTTTGCCCATTGCCACCACGTGCTACCGGCGTTGACCAGTATTGCGCTGTCGGGCAACTCGACCAGTGGAACCCAGCGAGTGGCGCCAACGGTGCCCGCCGAAGCCGGTGCGGCAATGTAGTCGAGCCCCGGCCGCAACGGCGCTTCACGCCAAAGCGGGCGCCCGCCGCTCCACATGGCGGAATCGCCAAAGGCCAGCATTATTTTTCCCGGAAACGTGTTTACGTCCAGCGTAAACGGCTGGGTATAGTTCGGCGCCAATGGCGTCAGCTTCAGCTCCCGGAACCGCTTACGCAGGTATTCGGCCGCAATGTGCTCACCCTGCTGCACGTAGCCGCGGCCGTGCATTTTCTCAGAAGCCAACGTTTCGATGGTGTGGCGGGCGCGGGCTATGTCCTGCGCCTGGGCAGTGGTAGTGGCTAGCATCAGGCCCAGCCAGCACACTACAGCTGCCAAGAACTTGTTTTGGCGGGCTTGGCGGGCGGCCCAGGCCGTAGCCAGGCCCACGGCTAAGCCGGCTCCGATGCTGTCGCTAATCAGGTCAGACCACTCGCCGTGGCGGCCCAGCTTCATGGTCATCTGGAGCACTTCGATAAGGGCGCCGAAGAGGACGCTGCCCACCAACGTGGTCGCGACTGCGTGGTGGGCCAGCCAGGGCCAGCGGCGCTGCCGATGCAGTGAAAACCAGCTAAGCGCCGCCAAAACGAAGAACACGCCCGCATGGGCGGCTGTGTCGAAGGACAGCAGCTCCCACACGGGCGTGCGCGGCATTTCATCGGAGGGGGTGAGGGTGAGCACCAGCACGACCACGGCCCAGCCAATGGGCAAGGCGGCGTAGGGCCGGAGCGGCACCTGTTGTAGCCTGGGCGAAGTGCGGGAAGGAATCGGCATACGACGCACAAGCTACAGCAGGTGCTACAATTACGCGCCTACCAGCTCGCCGTAGGCTTCGGCGGTCAGCAGCTCTTGCAGCTCTTCGGGCTTGGCAATGGAAATTTTCACCATCCAGCCGTCGCCGTAGGGGTCGGAGTTGACGGTTTCGGGGGCATCGGCCAGCTTGGCGTTCACCTCCAGCACAGTGCCGGTGATGGGGCTGAACAGGTCCGACACCGTTTTTACGGCCTCCACCGTGCCAAATACGTCGTGTTGGGCCACGTCCTTATCCAGCGTGTCGATGTCGACGTACACGATGTCGCCCAGCTCTTTCTGCGCGTGGTCGGTGATGCCGACGAAGGCAACATCGCCTTCGACGCGAATCCATTCGTGGTCCTTGGTATAGTGCAGGGTGGCGGGGAGGTTCATAGGTGTTTGGGTGAGTGGTGAAGTTGTGGGTTGGTCGGCCAAAAGTAAGCATTACGCCTCACCAACCTATCCCGTTACTGCGTCAGGCTGTAGCGCAGCTGCACGCCGCCTTCGGTAGCCGAGTTGCGGAAGGCGTTGCTGATGCGCGGCGTGGTGATGGTTTGGCTGTAGTAGAGCTGCAGGTTGAGGCGGGTGTTGAGCAGGTAATCGATGGTGGGGCGCAGCTGGAAGGTTTTCGAGCCGTTGGTGACCGTGCCCTGGGCGCGGCCAATGTCGCCGAGCGCCGTGGGGCTGGTGGGGTCGGTGCTATCGAGGATGCTGCGCTGCACCGTGATGTTGTCGCGGATGCTCAGGTCGAGGCGGGCAGTGAGGTTGTTTTTCAGCACGCGCTGCTCGCCGCCGATGCGGAAGGGCAGCTTGAGGCTGTTGGTGGAATAGCCAAAACCGACCACGATTTCCTCGGTGTGAATTTCCGTGACCTGGGCATTGGTGGTGTTCAGGGCAATGGCGCGGTCGGTGCGGTATTCGAGGCGGCCGGTGGCGCGGCTCACCGTCTGGAAGTTGATGCCAATGAGCGGCGACAACCGCTCGGCAATGCTCACCTGGCCCACCACGTAGTAGGGCAGGTACTGGCCCGAGGTATTGACGCGGCTGGGGAAGTCGGTATCGGGGTTAAAAATATCGGGATTGTAGAGCGTCGAGGTGGTGTAGCTGGCCAGGCTGTAAGTGGAAGAGTAGGCGTGGTTGAGCGTGAACGACGAGAAGTATTTCTTCACGAAAGGCAGGTCGGCAAAACCGTTGTAGTCGACGCGCCAGTTGGGCAGCGGCAGCCCGGCAAAGGGGTTGAAGGCTTTGGCCTCATAGCCGTCCGACGACTTACCGTGGTAGGCATCGAGGAAGCTCTGAATGAGCACTTCCTGCGAATTGTACCCATACAGACCCGTGTTATTGTGGTTGGCATCCGTGAGGCGCTGCCGCACAATGGCGCGGTTCTGCACAAACTGCTGGAAGGCTTTGGACGTCTCGCCGTTGGCCCCCAAGTCGCCGAACAGGGTTTGAATGGTGATGGTGGACATGCTGAACGAGCCCGTGCCCAGCAAGGGGTGGTCGGCCTGTGCGTTGCGCCCGGTCAGGGGGTTCACCACGGGCTTTAGGGTTACCGTATCGAGCAGCGTACGGTAGTAGATTTCGCGGTTGCGGGCCAGTTGGTGGCGGGCATCTACCTGGATGTTGAACCCCCGGAACGGCTCCAGGGCCGTGCGCAGCGTGATGGTTTGGGTGAGCAGCGAGCTGAGCGGCGTGTTCAGGTATTCGCTGTCGTGGGTGTACCAGTCGTTCTGCACGGCCGCCAGGCTATACAGGTCCGTGAGCGGGTACTGCTTACCAATGATGAAGGGCAGACCCGGCGCCGTGAATCCGTGGTCGAAGCCGAACGCCTGGGTTTTGGGCATGTAGCCGGGCAGCAGCGTGCCGTTGGAGCGCACGTAGGTGAAGTTGATGGAGCGGGCCGTCATCAGCGAGCGCAGCACGGCTTTCACAAAGCGGTTCTTTTCGCGGGTGGTGTCGGCGGGCTGGGCCGGCGGCGCGGCGGGCTCGCCGGGGCGCAGGGGGCCGCGCACGGCCGAGCGGGGCCGGGCCGTGGGCGGCGGCGCGTTGTTGATGATGTTCAGGAACTTCACCTTGTTGTAGAGCTTCACCAGGTCAATTTTGCCGTTGGCGCTCATTTCGGCGTTGTTCTGAATGGTGTTGCCCAGGTACAGGCTGGTGGTGAGCGTGTCCTTGGCTTCGTCGCCGGTGGGCACGGGGTACACCGGCTTGCGCAGCGAGGCCGACGAAGCCTGCCAGGTGTAGTTGGCCGAGTAGCGGGTTTCGGCGCTCAGCCAGTCGGTGAGCGGGAACTTGTCGAGCGGCAGCCGGTAGGTGAGCGAGGCCGTTTGGTTGAAGTTGACGGTGCGGCCGCCGCGCAACAGGTTTTCCTGCAGCAGGCTGCGGTTGCGGATGGCGTCGTCGCTCACCCCAATGGTGCGGCCCCGGCCTTCGTCCACCACGCCGCGGTTGTTGGCGGTGTAATCGAAAATCAGGCTCTTGGTCAGGTCCCACTTCAGGTCGTAGATGCGGCTGATGTAGAACGACTTCTGAATAACCGGCGCAATGCCGTCGGTGGTGGGCAGGGTGCCGGCCTCCAGCACCCGCTGCAGGAACCGCTCGTTGTAGCGCCGGTCAATATCCGTCCGGAACGAGAAGCGCGAGGGCAGGGGCGTGAAGTTGACTTCCTTGAAAATGCGCAGGTACGGGTTGTCCAGCACCTTGAAGTTGGCCAGCGGCTGGTAGTTTTTGGGCGTGGTCTGGTACACGTAGGCAATGGCGGCCGTGTAGGACTTGGTGTAGTCGCGGTCGGTGCGGATGTCGGTGTGCAGGCGGTCGGTGATGGTATAGCTCAGGGCCACGTTCTCGATGTCCCAGGGCTTGGGCTTCACCAAGGGGGCACCGGGCTTGGCGGGGGCCCGCTCCTTGCGCACGTTCAGGGCCGAGACGCTGCGGCTAGTGGTTTGGTCCACCACCAGCTTGCGGTAGGCGGCCTGCGCTTCGGAGTCTACCGTGTTGTCCGACTTCTTGAACTTCTGGAGGCTCTGCTCCAGCTTGGTGTCGGGGTCGAGGGGGTCGTAGAGGGGCGTGCGGCTTTCCTTGCCAATCTGGAGCAGCACCGGCAGGCGCAGGTTGAGCTGGGGCGGCAGGAATTTTTCGGCCGCGATGGTGGTGTTCAAATCGCCCCGGAACACGTCGTCCGTCGAGCGCTGCTGCACCTTGTCCTGCAAGCCCCCAAAGCCCACGCTGGTGAAGCTGCCGGTGGCCGTCACGTTGGCCACGTCGGCCAGCTTCATGTTGAGGCTGGCCCGCGCGGCGTAGCCCGCCTGCTGCTCAAAGTCAAACACCCGGAACTCATCGGCCCACAGGTTTACACTTTTCGAGGACGTATCGGAGCCGTCGCCCACCGGGTTCAGCACGCCAATCATCACGCCCTGCACCGCCGAAAAGTCGGGGTTGCCCACCACCGTGATGGAGGCACCATTCGCCAGCACCACCGTAAACGGGTCCTGCAATTTGTAGCCCTGGGTCTGGTTGCGCTTGGCTTTGGCGTCGATGAAATCCTGAAACGCCACGTCGAGGCGGTTGGCTTCGGGCCACACCGCGTTGGCCTTGTTGTCGTCCGAGCCCGTCACGTCGCTAACGTTGGTCAGCTTTAGGGGCAGCGAGTACTCGTAGTAGTTCTGGGTATAGTCGGTGCCAATGCGCAGAAAGGCGCGGGTTTCGTCGCTGAGCGTGTTGGGGTCTTCGGTGTCGCCGTGCAAGAACACCCGCAGGCGCTTGTAGCGCAGCATGTTGATGGTAATGTTCTTGTAGGCAGCCTTGGCGTAGCCATTGCGCAGGTTGGTCACGGTCAGGCGCAGGCTTTGCTCGTTTTGCAGGCGCGAGGTGCTGCTGCTGCCGTACTCCTTGTCGCGCAGAATGCCGGGCGGCGACAGATAGGGAATCTTCTTGCCCGCGCCGGCGGCCACCGCCAGGCCGTTTTCCTCGATGCTCACCGTCGAGATGTTGAAGGCGTCGACATCGGTGATTTGGTTTAGCGGCGCCTGGGCCCCCGGGGCATTGTCTACGATTTTGTTGTTGAAGCGGCGCCACTGGTTGGCCACAAACTGGGGCTGCACCATGCGCAGCACCACCGGCTCCTGCCAGCCGGTCATGTACATGCGCAGGAAGCGGATGGATTTGAAGCCGAACTCGCCCGAGTTGCCCTGAATGCCGGTGTATTCCCGAATCGGAATGCGAAATTGGTACCACGTCACCTGGTCGCCGTTCACGGTGTTGGTCACCTTGTCGATGATGTAGCGCGCATCCGGCGAGCCCACATCCAAGCCGTTCGGCGCGAGGTGCATCTTGTACTCGTAGTAGCGCTCCACGTCCTGCACCACGTTGTCGCGGTTCAAATCCTCCTTGTCGGGAAAGGCCGTCGACACGAGCTGGCTGTTCTCGGCCGAGTTGCCCTCGTAGCCGTTGTAGTTCTTGTAGCGGCCCAGCAGCTTGGTGTTGGTTTGGTCGTAGCTGGGGTCGAGGTGGTGGCGGAAGTCGTCGGCCGAAGGGTCGGGCAGGCCGCCATACAAGGGGCTCACCGTGCCCAGCGCCGGCGGATAAGCGCCAAAAAAGGCCTGCTCCGTGGCGTCGTTTACGCCGTCCAGGCCCACGTCCTGCAGGGCCCGGGCGCCCGGCGCCGCATTAAAGGCATCGGTCAGAAACTGTTGGCGCGTCACCCGGCCCCAGGGCGACTGCTTGCTGTTGTCGGCAATGTCCTGGGGGTCGGTGGTGGTGGGCAGGCCGTTTTCGAATTCGTGCTGGTCGCCGTCCTTCAGCACGTCCTCGCTCACGTTGCCCAGGTTAATTATCAGGTCGCCGCCGTGCGTGTTGGGCTGGTCGTTGCCGTCCTGGTCCGCAATGTTCACCCGCTTAGGGTCGGCATTGGGGTTGGTGGTGCTCAGGAAGGGGTCCATCAGCCAGAACTCCAGGTATTCGATGTTGGCGTTGTCGAAATCCGTGTCGAAGGTGATGGCCCGGCTCACGCCGCCAAACTTGTCCTGGGGGTTTTCGCCCAGGGCGAAGGTTTTGCCCCCGGCATTCACGTTGGGGTTGAAGTTGTAGGGGCCGCGCTCCTTGGGATAATACGCCAGGTCAAACGTGTACTCGTAGCCGTTGCCGGTCGCGCCCAAGTCCTTGTTCGGGAACACCTCATCGCGCCGCACGCCTCGGATGTAGTGGTTGGTGAGGTCGGTGGCGCCGATGTTGCCGGGCACGCTGGGGCCGCCGGTGTAGTAGCTCTGGTCGATGGTGTACCAAGCCAGCTTGGCCCGCTGGTAGTTGTAGGGCAGGCCCACGGCCGTGCTGCCCAAAACGGGCGTGGGCGTAGAAGCCAGCCGCCAGGCCGGAATGCTGGCCAGCCCGCCCAGCGTGTAGGGCGTGCGGGCATTCTCGAAATCGTCGATGTACGACACGCCGTTTTCGCCGTTGCCGAGCTGCGAGCGGCCCGGCAGCAGCTTGGCAAACTCCCCGCTGAAGGCAATGGTCGACACTTCTTTGGTCGACACGAAGGGCAGCATGTCGAGGTACTTGGTGAGCACCCGGCTGTCTTTCCGAATGCTGCCGTCGAGACCAATGAGGGTGTTGTTGCCGGGCTCGTCGCCAATATTGACGCGGTTGATGCCAGGCGCCTGGTTTTCGAGCAGGTGCAGGGCCGTGCCGCCAAAGGTCACGTCCTTGTTCAGGCGGTAGTCGAGGCGGGCGCCCACCAGCTTGCGCGGCTGCACCTGCACCAGCGCATTTTTTTCAAAGGTCACCTTCAGCTCGTTGGCCGAGTTGAGGTAGGCCGGGTTCAGGATTTTCACCTTGGCCTGGTCGTAAAACACCTGGTAGTCGGTGCCCTCGGTGAGCAGCGTCGAGCCCGACATCACCCGCACCGAGCCCTGCGCAATGCCGATGCCCGGCAGGTTGATTTCGTCGGAGCCCGCCCCGCCCTGAAAGCGCCCGCGCAGGAAAAACTTGTCCTTTTCCTGCCGCTGCTGCGCGTCGCTCTGGGTCTGGTTGTACAGTTCCGAGTATACGTACTTGGCGATTAGCGGACGCTCATCTACAGCCACGGTATCGAACTGCGTGCGCAGAAAGGAACCGAAGGGCTGGAGGTTCGGGAAAATAATCTTGCCCAGCTCCGGGTCAATGGTCACGCCGGGGAAGTAGTCGAAGTTGCCGTCCGGGTTCCGGTCGTTGTTCGAGTTCACGTGGTCGAGGTTAAGCACCTCAATGAGCGGCCGGTTCGCAATTTTGCTGCCTTCCTTTAGTGAAATCAGGTCGACGCCCGTCGCGTCGTCCTTGTAGATGATTTGCAGCTGGAAGTTGTCGCGGCTCAGTTGCGAGGCGTTCAGGGGATAGATGTTTTTCATCATCAAATCCCAGGTCGGCGTGTTGCGGGTGCGCAGGTTGGGGTTGCGCGGGTTCTTGCCGGGGTCGGCCACGCCCACGCCGGGGTTGCTGGCGCGCAGCATTTTCAGGAACACCACCTGGTCGGCGCCCACGCTGGCGTAGTCGTCCGAGGTTTCGCCCACTTTGTAGGTTTTACCGTTGTAGAGGTAGGTGTAGCTCACGCCCAGCACCTGGTCGGGTAGCAGGGCGGTGTTCAGGCTCAGGTAGCCCAGCTGGGCGTTGAAAGTGTATTCGCGGGGGTCGAGCTTGCGGGCCCGCACGCGCTCAAAGTCCACGTTCTTGGCCAGGCCCTGCCCATTTTGCAAAAAGTCATCGACGGTGGTTGCGTCGCGGGCGCTGGTGCCGCCCCCCGTCAGAATGCCAAACTCGGAGTTGGCCGTGTTGTTGGCCGGCGTCTGAGCAGTGGCGGCCTGGTTGGTCTGAAACTTGCCCTGGTACAAGCGCAGCGGCTCGGCCAAGTCGGTCAGCGTCACCACGTTGCGCAGGTTTTCGGTGGTGCGGTTGTCGTTGGTCACGTACACCTCCAGGCGCGAGATGGACACGCCGCTCTGGATGGTGGGCAGGTTGCGCAGGGCCTGGTCGTAGCGCTCGCGGAAAAACTGCGACAAGAAAAAGTGCCGGTCCTTCTCGTACTGGCTGGCCTTGATTTCGTACTGACGGCTCTGCGCGCCGTTCTGGATGCGCACTTCGTCGGCGGTGCCGCGCACGGTGGCGGCCACGGCCGTCACGCCCAAGCGGCCAAACTGCGTCGTCACCTTGGCCCCAAACAGGTTTTGCCCGCCCTGCACCAGCGAGTTGGTGAGCGGCAAACTCACGTTGCCCAAATCCACTTTCCGGATGATGTCGGTTTCCTCACCGGCGTAGTCGAACTTCATCTGGTTGTCGAAATCGAACGCGGCCTTGGTGTCGTAGTTGAACACCAGCTTGAGCTTGGTGCCAATGGCGCCCGTCAGGTTGACGTTGATGTTTTGCTCAAACAAGAAGTCGCCCACGCTCTGCTGGCGCAGGGTCAGGGCCGGGTTTTCGTTTTTGTTGAACCGGGCCCCAAACTTGAGCGTAACCGAGCCGGCCGGCCGGATGTCGACGTAGCTGCCCCCGAAAATGCGGTTCGCCACGGGCCCGAGGTAAATCTTAGGAATCAGGCGCTGGGCCTGGGGCGTGCCCGCCGCCGCCGCCGGCCCCGTAATGCCGCCCTTGGCCTTCTCCCGGTAGTAGTCGCTGATGGCCTGGCGCCGCTGGAACTCCTCGTACTGCTTGTACGTAAGCACGCTGGGGTCGCGGTAGTCTACGTTGGCCCCTACTTTTTCCTGTACGTCAAACTGTTTCAGGCTGTCGTCCACCGCCACGTTCAGCTTCACGCTTTTGGGCAGCGGCAGCACCAGCGGCGACTCGCGCCGGTGCGACCCGAACGGGCTGCCGGGCCGGTCGCGGGGCCGCACGCGGGGCCGGCGGCTCGGTTTGTACGGGCCCGTGGTGTCCACCACCGCCCCAACGGGCCGGGGGGTATCGGCAGCCAGGGCACGGCTGGCGCGCAGCCACGCGTTGGTCAGGCGTGCGCTGCCGGTGGGTGTGGCTTGGGCCCACCACGCCAGCAACGACGCAACCATAACAACCGACGCGGGGAGTAATTTCTGACCGGATTTCAAGCAGGATAAAGGTTTAGCGGATAGCTAGTAGCGGATAGCTGTTAGCCCATAAGACATCGTCGGGGCTCGGACGGCTCATCAAAAGCGAAGCGTAATGGGTAAGGCAAGGCCACAGCGCCTCCGACGAGGCGCACCAGCGGACCGCTAGTAGCTAAAAGCTATTGGCTCACAGCTAAACACGGCCGCGGCTCAATGCGACTTCAAAGCAAATTTAATCAATTCCTCCACGCTCAGCTCCCCACCGTGCTTGTGCTGAATCTGGTCCAACTGCTTCTCGGCGGCGGCCCGCGCGAAGCCCAGGGTCACCAGGGCCTGCAACGCTTCGGCGCGCCGCGTATTGTGTTGCCGCGCCAGCGGCACGGTATCCACGCCCGCTTTGGCCAATAATTCATCCTTCCGCAGCTTGTCTTTCAGCTCCAGAATCACGCGCTGGGCCGTTTTCGGGCCCACGCCCTTGATGCTCTGGATGGCCCGCACGTTCTCGTTCACAATGGCTTCGCGGATTTCGCCCACGCTCATGCTGCTCACCATCACAATGCCCGTGCCCGGCCCAATGCCCGACACCGAAATCAGGAGCATAAACAGCGCCTTCTCGCTGGGGTCGAGGAAGCCGTAGAGCGTCTGCCCGTCTTCCTTAATGTGCTGGTAGGTATAGATTTTGGTGGCCGCGCCCTCGGCGGGCAGCTTGGAGTAGGTGGCCAGCGAAATCCGGACTTCGTAGCCGATGCCCAGGATGTCAACAATGGCCAGGGTGGCGTCTTTGTAAGCAAGTTTACCGTCGAGGTAGGCAATCATAGGCTGGGAAAGGAGAAACCAGGAGTGTATTTGCGCAACACCAACGCCACGCTTTTATCTCCCAAATTTACTGGCTTTTCGGCCAAAATTTTTGGAGAAAATGAGGAAGGTGTGAAGGGGCCGAATTATGGCCAAAAGCCCGTCATATTCGTAGTCCCGTCCTGCTGAGCGCAGCCGAAGCATCTCTCCCACGCCACTTGTCATCCTGAGCACAGCGAAGGACCTTATCACGCCAGAACGCATCGGCAGAACGTGAGAAGATACTTCCTTCGTCAGCATGACAAGCGGCGTGGGAGAGATGCTTCGGCTGCGCTCAGCAGGACGTTCTAATCTACCTCCGCCTGCCCCTACTCACAGCGCCTTGCTGCCGGTTTGGGCATCCACCACGGCGATGGCGGCCATGTTGACGATGTCGCGCACCGAGGCGCCGAGCTGCAGGATGTGCACGGGCTTGCGCAGGCCCAGGAGCACGGGCCCGATGACCTCGGCCCCGCCGATTTCCTGCAGCACCTTGTAGGCGATGTTGCCCGACTCCACGTTGGGGAAAATCAGCGTGTTGGCGCCTTTTTCGGCCAGGGGCGAGAAGCCGTAGTTTTCCTGCAGCAGCTGCGGGCTCAGGGCCACGTTGGCCTGCATTTCGCCGTCAATCAGCAGGTGCGGGAAGCGCGCCTTGGCCAGCTCGGTGGCCCGGCGCGTCTTTTCCGGCAGCGCGCCGGCGTTGGAGCCAAAGTTGGAGTAGCTGATGACGGCCATGCGCGGCTCGGCGTCGAAGAAGCGCACGGCCCGCGCCGTGAGGCCGATAATCTCGACCATTTCCTCGGCCGTGGGGTTGATGTTGACCGTGGTGTCGGCGAAGAAGTACGGGCCCTTCTTGTGCTGGATGATGTACATCGAGGCCACCCGGCGCACGCCTTCCTCCGTGCCGATGACCTGCAGCGAGGGGATGATGCTTTTGCCGTAGTCCTTCGTCAGGCCCGTGATGCAGGCGTCGGCCGCCCCGGTGTCCACCAGCATGGCCGCGTAGTAGTTGCGCTCGCGCATGAGCCGGCGCCCTTCGTAGAGCGTGACGCCCCGGCGCTGGCGCTTTTCGTAGAGCCGCTGGGCGTACGCTTCGCGCGTGGCGTCTTCCCGCAGGATGTTGATGATTTCGCACCCTTCCAAGTCCAGGCTGTTGGCGCGGGCAATGGCTTCGATTTTTTCGGGCGGCCCCAGCAAAATGGGCCAGCAGATGCCCTCGTCGCGCAGAATCTGGGCGGCTTTGAGCACCTTGTAGTTGTCGGCCTCGGCAAAGA
>NZ_JAERQF010000042.1 GCF_016734815.1 Hymenobacter rubidus | reverse complement strand
CATGCTGAACGGTCTTTAAGACCAATGACAAACTGTGGCTTGGCCCAATGGGGTACCACCACAAACATATGATGACGGTTGCTTCTACATGAGTGCTTAACGGAAAACCATTGCAGGTATTCTAGGGCAGTTTTGGTATCAGTGTATATTCCGAAGCAACGGCAGGAGTAGCGCGAACGGTGTAGTTCGCGCACCCCGCGCCGTTAACTCGTGCCGTTAGGAAAGGGCAAACGGCGCGGCGACGCGAACTACATAGTTCGCGCTACTATACAACGACCCCGAAACTGCTCTAAAGATGTGCGGGGCAAAACAAGCGTACCGCCACAGCTGCCGTTACACCCCCGCCCTGGGTCGCTCATCTATTGGAGGTGGTGCCGCTCGTTCCGCACCGCGTTGTGAATATCCCAGGTTACCTCGTGCTGAAACGAGTGCTGCCGCACCGGGCAGTCGGGCATCAGGCAAAGCGAGCACGCCGCGTACGTGCAAGGGTCGGCGTGCACAAACATCTCCACTTCCACGGCAAACCGCGCCCTGATGAGCTCTTCTATCTGGTGCAGTTGGGTGTGCACCTGCTCCAGGGTGAAGTAATAGGGCATCTGCATGTGGCAGTCGATGTGCAGGTTGGCCCCGTAGCGCTGCACGCGCAGGTTGTGCACATCAATCCAGGGAGCCCGGCGCTGGGCCTGGAGCTCGGCAATGACTTCGGCTACGATGGCGGTATCGGTTTCGTCCATTAGGCCCGAGATGGAGCGCCGCAGCATACGCCAGCCATTTACGAGGATGAAGCCGCCCAGCAGCAGGGCCGCGCCCGAGTCGAAGCGCACAACGCCCGTGGCCGCCACCAGCACCAGCGCCCCCGACGACACGATGGACGTGAGCGCATCGATGTAGAGGTGCTGCCCATCGCCGACCAGCGCCACCGAGTTCAGGCGCTTGCCGTTGCGCACCAACAGCAGGCCCACCGCCAGGTTCACCACGGCCGTGCTGGCCAGCAGCAGCACCCCCCAGTCGGGCCGCGCCACCGGATGCGGGTGCAGCAGTCCCTTCGAGGCCGAGTACAGAATGAAAGCCCCGGCCATAAAAATCAATCCCCCCTCAAACCCAAGCGAAAGGTTCTCGACTTTGCCGTGGCCGTAGGGATGGTTTTCGTCCTTGGGTAGGCCGGCTAGGTGCAGGCTATAGAGGGCAAAGCCGCTCGTAAACACGTTGATAATGCTTTCCAGCGCATCGGTGAGGACGGCCTGCGAGCGGGTGAGGCGGTAGGCGTAGAACTTGATAATCACCAGCCCCACGCTTACCACGAGGGAAAGCAGACCCAGGCGGCGCTTGGTTTGAGAAGACGTCATGCAAAAGATATTTCACCGCAAAGGTCGGCTACCGGCGGCGAGCACGCCGGCTCTCGGTTATTGGCGTATGGGCAAATGTCGGGTAGGTGCCAGACAACGAAGCAACTGCTCCTTATAGAAACCCTGGAGGATAAGGAAACCTTTTCAGGGAAAACAAGTATTTAAGGTAGTCGAAATTTATTTTTAGACTAATCTAAAAATTACTAGATTTGCTTTGAATCAATTTACAAACGTGCCGCCTTCCACCCTTACCGATGCTACCCCGGCCGTGGCCGAGACGGGGTGGCGCCACGCCCGCCGGGGCAACTCGCTCAGCGAAGTGTACGCCAGCATCAAAGTGCCGGCCGCCAATGCTTCGTTCTGGCGCAAGCTCATGGCCTTTTGGGGGCCGGGCTTGCTGGTGGCCGTGGGCTACATGGACCCTGGCAACTGGGCAACCGACCTGGCCGGCGGGGCCCGCTACGGCTATACGCTGCTCTCGGTGGTGCTGATTTCCAACCTGTTTGCCATGTTACTCCAGCACCTGGCCGCCAAGCTGGGCATCGTGACCGGCCGCGACCTGGCCCAGGCCTGCCGCGACCATTACTCGCGCCCGGTGAGCCTGGCGCTGTGGTTCTTGTGCGAAATCGCCATTGCGGCCTGCGATTTGGCCGAAGTCATTGGCTCGGCCATTGCGCTCAACCTGTTGTTTGGCTTGCCGCTGGCCTGGGGCGTGGTGCTGACTACGCTGGATGTGCTGGTGGTGCTGTTTTTCCAGAACAAGGGCTTCCGCCTCATCGAAAGCCTGGTGGCGGGCCTGATTTTCCTGATTTTTGGCTGCTTTCTCTACGAAATCGTGGCCTCCCACCCCGACTGGCTGGCCCTGAGCAAAGGCTTGGTGCCGCGCCTGGAGGTAGTCACCAACCCGAAAATGCTGTACGTGGCCATCGGCATTCTGGGCGCTACCGTGATGCCACACAACCTCTACCTGCACTCCAGCATTGTGCAAACGCGGGCCTTCCCCCAGGACGAGCCCGGCAAACGCTCGGCCATCAAGTTCGCCACCATCGACTCGACGGTGGCGCTGTTTCTGGCCTTTTTTGTGAATGCGGCCATTCTGGTGACGGCGGCTGCCGCCTTCCACGGCAAAGGCTACGAGGCCGTGGCCGACATTGCCGACGCCCACAAACTGCTGAGCCCGGTGCTGGGCGCCGGCGCGGCCAGCGCGCTGTTTGCCATTGCCCTGCTGGCTTCGGGCCAGAATTCGACCCTGACCGGCACCCTCGCCGGCCAGATTGTGATGGAAGGCTTCCTGGACCTGAAGATGAAGCCTTGGGTGCGCCGCCTCATCACCCGCCTGATTGCGGTGGTGCCCGCCTTGGTGGTAGCCCTGCTCTACGGCGAAAAAGGTACCGGCCAGCTACTGGTGTTTAGCCAGGTGGTGCTGTCGTTGCAGCTCAGCTTTGCGGTGGTGCCGCTGGTGCTTTTTACGGGCAGCAAAGCCAAAATGGGCGTCTTTGCCAACCGTCCGCTGGTGCAGGCGGTGGCTTGGGGCGTATCGGGACTAATCATCGGGCTAAACGTATTCCTGCTCTGGCAAACCCTGGCGGGCTAAGATTAGGGAGAGGCGAAACGCCGGTTTCTTCAGCTAAAAGGCCGGGTTTTGCCCAACTATATCTGGTAAATGGAAGTTGTTTAGGCAGTCGGTTCCGCTCGGTCCGACGGCGTAGGCGTCCGACCGGCTGCCGCCCGAACGAGGCGCCAACGGCTGTTGACCGACGACCGGTCCGATGCCGTAGGCGTCGGACCGGCAAGCGAGCCCTTTCCTGAACCGCTTCATGCTCTATGAAGATTATAGTATTATGGGCGTTGTGATTGCCACAGTTGGTTTATGGTCAAATGGCCATTAGCGGGACGTTGCGCGATGCCCGGCGCCAACCCGTCCCATTCGCCAGCGTGGGCGTGGTGGGCACGGCGCTGGGTGCTACGGCCGACGAAGCCGGCCGCTTTGAGCTAACCCGTGCACCCGCTGGGCCGGTGCGGCTGCGGGCCAGCTGGGGTACCAGCCCGCCGAGCGGGCGGTACATGAACAGCAGCAAAATATCGAATTTGCCCTGACCGCCACTGCTGCCGACCTCGGCGAAGTGGTGGTAACGGGCGTGAGCCGGGCCACCGTGGACGCCAGCGCCCGCGAAACCCATTTTTACGCCCTCGACAACACCGAAACGGCTACCGCCGGCTACGCGCTATTGGGCCTGGGCGCGGGCACCACCTGGCTGAGCCGGGCCGGGCGGCCCGTGGCCCAGGTATTTGTGCAGGTCGATAATGTGCTGGACACGGCCTGCCAGGCCCACCTCAACCGGCTCAAATACTTCGAGTACTACACCTACACACCGGGCGGGCGGAGTGGCATCTACAACCCTGGCCGCAACGCCAGCGTGAAAGTGATGGTGCCGTTTTAGCCCATAAGCAGCCGTTTCGTTTTTTGGGTGGGGCGAGGAGGCAAACCGCTACGCCGCCGCGTTCGACCCAAAGCCTCCCGCTGCGTATGCAGGCCATGAAGCGACTGTATGCCTAGGTAAGTCTGTGCCTGCAACCTACAGCTTGACCTGGGCACCCACCTGGTACTGAATGGGTTGAGCGACCACCAGTATTTTGTTGGCTTCCCGTTTCGACGGTGACGCATCATAAGCAGGTGCTAGGCAAGCGTGCTGCTGGTGCCTGTGTTCGCCGCCTGCAGTGTACCTTTGCGCCGCGCTGGTGCCAAGCTCCCACACCGGGAGGGCGGCTGAAAAGGGAATTCGGTACCAAGCCGGAGCTGTCCCCGCAACTGTACGCTTCACATCGAATCGGGCTAAAATGCCACTGTTTGTCAGCCGGTTATCGACTGAGTAAATGGGAAGGCGGTCCGCTTGGCGAAGCAAGCCAGGAGACCTGCCCGCGCATCACAGGTTCAGCATTCGCGGAGGACGAATGGAGAAAGAGAACAGCGGCCGCCTTTGGGTGGCCAGAATGCCCCTGTTTTTCGGCCTCGGTCTGGCGCTGGCTTTCTTCCGCTCGAAGCACGCCAACGGTAGATTTTGAATCGAATTTTCTTCATCGAAAATTTGATTCTAATGCGTTGTTTCTTATCTCATTGGGCTGCGCTGCTGGTCGTGCTGGCCTGGGCTGTGCCCAATGGGGCCAGCGCCCAGCAGCGGCCCGCGGTACCCGATTCGGCCCGGCTTTCCCAGCGCCGACACCGGCTGGCCGACGTGCGGGTGCACGCCGTGGGGCCAGAGCGCTTTGCGGTGGGCAGCACCCGGCTCGAGCTTGACTCCGCCGTGCTGGCCCAGTACCGGGGCGGCAACCTGGCCGATGTGCTGCAAGCCCGCACCCCTTTGGCTCTCAAGTACTACGGGCCGGGCCAGTTGGCCACCATTGCCCTGCGCGGCACGTCGGCCCAGCACACGGCCGTGCTTTGGAATGGCCTGAACATCATGCTGCCCACCCTGGGCCAGAACGACTTTGCGCTGCTACCGGTAGGCGCGGCCACCAGTGTATCCATTCAGCCCGGCCCGGCGGCGGCGCTCTACGGCAGCGGGGCCGTGGGCGGCGCCGTGCTTCTGAACACCGGCCCCAACTGGCGGCCCGGCCTGCGCGGCAGCCTGCAGGCCGATGCGGGCAGTTTCGGGTTAGCTGGCGGCAGCCTCGACGCCCGCGCCGCCACGGCCGCCGTGGCGGTGCGTGTAGCCGCCAGCTACCGCGAAGCCCAGAACAACTACACCTACCTGCTGCGCGAAGCCCGCGGCCCCGTGCGCTACACCCTCCAAAACGCTGCCCTGCGCCACCAATGGAGCATTGGCCCCGAGGTGGCGTGGCGCGTGGGCCTGGCCGGAGAAGTAACGGCCGCCGCCTGGCTTACCGACGTGGACCGCGAAATTCAGTCCGGCGTGAATGTGGCCGGCAGCCAGGCCCGCGAGCGCGACCAGAGCCGCCGCCTCACGCTGGGCTACCGCCACGTAGCCGCCCGGCAGCAATGGGCCGTGCGCGGCGCGTGGTTCGAAGACATCATCAATTACCGCGACGGGGGCACGCCCAGCAATTCGCGCGTGCGCACCACCCAGGCCCAAGCCGAGCATACCCGCGCCTTGGGTGCACACGGCAGCCTGCGGCTGGGGGCCGAAGCCCAACATTTCGCCGCCCTCGTCGATGGCTACGGCACCACCCAGGTAGCCGAAAACCGCGCGGCGGCTTTTGCCCTGCTGCGCTACGACCCACGCCCGACCCTGCGCCTGTCGGCCAACCTGCGCCAGGCGGCACTGCCGGCGGGCCTGGCCCCGCTCACACCCACCCTGGGCTTGGAATGGGACCTGCTGGGGAATGCTGATTCGCTCGCACGCGCAACCAGCCATTCCCTCACCGCCAAGGCCAGCGCGGCCCGGAGCTACCGCGCCCCAACTTTGAACGAGCGGTACTGGGTGCCCGGCGGCAACCCCGACCTCCGCCCCGAGTCCGGATTGGGTTACGAAGCAGGCCTGCGCCACCGCTTGGCCTTGAGCCGCGCGGCCGCCCTTGAAACGGAGCTGACTGCCTACCGGCAAGATGTAGACGACTGGGTGCAATGGCTGCCCAGCGCCAGCAACGGCATCTGGAGCCCGCGCAACCTGCGCCAGGTGCGCAGCCAGGGCCTGGAAATCAGCACCGCGCTGGGCCTGCGCCAGGGCCGCTACCGCAGCAGCACGCAGCTGGCCTACCACTTCACCGACACCCGCAAAACCCAGGGTACGGCTGCCGACTCCGACCCCGTGGGCGTGCAACTGGCCTTCGTGCCCCGGCATCAGGCCAGCCTGAGCACCGACCAGCACTGGCGCGACTGGCTGCTGAGCAGCACGCTGGCCCTAACTAGCTTTCGCTACACCAACGCTTCCGGCACCGACTTCCTGCCGGGTACGGGGCTGCTGGGAGCCACCCTGGGCCGCACGGTGCGCGGGCCGGCGGGTACCAGCCTATTGGTGCTGGTGCAGGCCACCAACCTGCTCAACCTTGCCTATGAGAGTTACCCCGGCCGGCCGGCACCGCCCAGGACTTTCAGCGCCAGTCTGCGCGTGGGCTGGCGCTGAACGGGCCTGGTGAGCAGATAGTCCTTTTTTCTTTAGTCCTTTTTCCTTCATTCGTTTTTCCTTCACCCTTAATGTGTTGCCGGCCAATGCCGGTAGTTTTAATCTATGAAAAAGCAATTTGCGCCCCTAGTGGCGGCCTTGGCCCTATTGGCGGCCTGTAGCCCCAAAACCGAGGAAACGCCTGCCCCGGCGCCCACCACGGCCGTATTCGTGCTCAGCGAGGGCGAATTCACCAAGGGCGATGGCGCGGTGAGCGTGTTCGACCGGGCCAGTAAAAGCCTGACCCTCGACGCCTTTGGCAGCGCCAATGGCAATGCCAAGCTCGGCGATGTGGTGCAGAGCATGGGCGTGCAGGGCAGCCGCGGCTACATCGTGGTCAATGCCTCCAACAAGGTTGAGGTGGTAAACCTGCCCGATTTTAAATCGGTCGCCACCATCAGCGGGCTCACGCAGCCGCGCTATTTTACGTCTACGTCGGCCACACGGGGCTACGTCACGGAGTGGCGCGGCACCTACACCGGCTACACGCCCGGCGTGCTGAGCATCCTCGACCTGAGCACCAACACCGTGACCAGCCGGGTGCCCGTGGGCCGCAACCCCGAGCAGCTCCTGGCTCTGGGCGGCAAGATTTACGTGCCCAACGCCTTGGATAACACCGTTTCGGTGATTGACGAGGCCACCGGCACCCTGACTTCTACCATCACCGTGGGCGATGGCCCATCGAGCATGGTGGCCGATAAGGACAACAACATTTGGGTGCTGTGCACGGGCTTCGTGTCCTACATCGCCACGCCGCCTTACGTGGTGCAAACTTCGGCAGGCACCCTGGTGCGCTTCAATCCCAGCAGCCCGGCCACGCAGCTCAAAATCGCGTTTCCGGCCACGTCCAGTCCCGGCAAACTGCGCATTGGCACCGACAAAGACCAGCTATACTACAGCTTTGGAGGGGCCGAATACCGCATGAGCATTGCCGCCACGGCGCTTCCGACCACACCCTTTATTCGGCGCAGCTTTTCGGGTTTCGCCATCGACCCGCGCGACAATACCGTGTACGGCGGCATCTCGCCCAGCTACAACACCAACGGCCGCTTCGTTCGCTACCAGGCCACTGGCGTTGCGCTTGATTCATTCACGGTGAAAGTCGGCCCGAATGGCTTTGTCTTCTACTAACACGAACCCCCCTTCCCTCTGCAAGGAAAGCCAAAGGCCCGTACCATGAGGTACGGGCCTTTTTTGATGCTGAAAACCGGCGGCGTGGGGCTTAGTCGGCAATGCCGTCGTGGTTGCGGTCCTTGGCCTCGCCGGCAGCTTTGTAGAGGTCCTTGCCGGTGGGCTGGTGGGTGGTGTCGCGGGACAGGCCCGCGGTGGCTGAGTCGCCGTTGGCCACGCCGTCGGCGGTGGCGGCGGGTCCCTTTTTGGTGTAGCCACGCTCGACGTTGGTGTCGCCGTCTTTGGTGCCCGAACTGCAGGCGCTAAACGTAGCGGTAAGAACGCAGGCCACGGCGAAGGGGCGGAGGAGGGATTTCAGAAGCATGAAAGCGCGAAGGTGAGGAGTAAGTATGAAGCGACGCTGCAAGGTAAAGAATTAACCCCCGGCGGCGCAACCCGAACCAGGGGGCCAAACAAAAGACGTGGAGCAATGTGGACAACGAGGGCTTTGAAGTAGGCGTTGCGCTCCTTTGAATCTGTCAGGAATGGGTGCATAAATTCGGGGCATGGACGGCTACGCGCAGCTACCGGAACGGGTTGCATGACGACGCATGGTCTTTTGTAGCCCCGTATTGGGTCTGCTGCGGAAGGACGCGCCCCGCGGCGGTTGCGGCACAAGTAGATTCTGGTTCAGAGGCCTGTGTTTCCGGTGCCACACCGGCCAGCGATGGCGCGGCTTCCTGAACGACTTGCCGCCGCGGGCAGCTTGCCAGCAATGGCCGAATACGCAGGCAGGCAGGCATCGCCATGCGCGATAGTGATTGCTACAACGCTCGTACCGGGGCCGGTTACAACGGCAAGCGGCGCAGGAGCAGCAAGGCACACCTTGTTGTTGACACTCCTGCGTAGTCAGTCGTTGCTAAAGCGTGCGCACAACCCGGCCAACGCGCACAAATGCGAGCAGATGGGCTTTGTCGACCAATGCCAGACCCGCGAAGGTGCAGAGCACCTAGCGGCTTCGTACAGAATCGCATGGCAGGTAGCCGACAGATTACGAATGAAAAACCGGGACGTAAAGACGGCCGCCAGAACGGCATTAGCCGTGCACCGAAGCCCCCCCGCTGACCTGTATTACTAGGGCAAACGCCCAATGTCCTCAACTTCTTGACAGGGCAATAATGGGTGCCTAAGTGGCATGAGGATAAAAACAAGTGTATCTTGCGTAGCTTTTCGCAATCCAAAAAAAGCCAATGCATTAACTTTTTAAATCAGACAATGCTGTAAATGAAGCTCTCTATTATTATTATAAACTACAACACGTTTGCTATGACGTGTGATTGTTTGCGTGAGCTTTACGCCAACAGTTGGGATTTTGATTTCGAAGTGATATTAGTGGATAATGCTTCCGTAGAATGCGACCCTGAGAATTTTAAACAGGAATTTCCTGCATTACGCCTGATTAAAAGCAACGAAAATGGCGGCTTTGCTCGCGGCAATAATTTGGGCATTGCGGTAGCTCAAGGCGAGTACCTTTTGATATTAAACTCAGATACCCTGAATCTGGATGCTGGAATAAGCAGGTGCGTAAATTATATGGACGCGCACAAAGCCGAAAGCGACTTGGCAGGAGTAGGATGCAGAATACTCTCTCCGGATGGTAGCATGCAACGGTCGGCTTTTGACTACCGCACACATTCGTATTCTCTCGCGCTCAATAATTCAGTAATGAGCTTTATAGCCTCCAAGCTAAATATTAGTAAATTCCGCGACGATGAATATGTGCAGGCCATGCACGAAAAAGAACATGCCGTCCAGTCCATGTTGGGGGCATTTATTTTGCTTAGAAAAGATGCGGTAGAAAAGTCCAAGCCATTTGACCCCGACTTTTTTATGTATTGTGAAGAGATAGAGTGGGGATATCGAATAAATGACCATGGCTATCGACTAATGTATATTCCGGACGTTAGTATTACACACATTGGCGGTGGCTCTTCCACTGACCCGGCCAAAAGAGCAATCAATGACAAGCAGTTTCACTTATCTGTTCTATTGCTTGTTTTTAAGCAAGATGGGTACTGGGGGATACTTATTTATAATTTGCTATTCATGCTAAATTTTATTACTAACTCATTGCTGATGCCGTTTAGAAATCAAAAAGCGAAAGAAGCTCATAGAGATTTGCTAAAATGGACATGGTACGCTGTTCGTCACCAAGGAATACTGCTGAAATATTTTAAGCCATCTTTTGCCTCTAGCGCATTTCCATTAAAAGTTTCTATCGTGGAAGAAATGGCTAAAAAGTAGATAATAATTTGGGTTGTTTTAATCTAGTTAAAATAATTTATTTAAGCTCTTTTTGATAAGCCTAATTAGAGTTTAAGTACTTTTACTGGTTACTTAACGATGTCTCGATTTACAGATTGCATCAATCTAAATAGGTGTTTAAGTTGTGTTTGCGCGTAATCAAACAAATTGCTTTTAGTCTATGAATCCAATTAATGCTGTTGTAGAGCCGGAAGCACGTGTTGCAACTATTTCCAATGCACGGAACAACAATTTCAACTTTTTACGCCTGCTTTTTGCCGCATTAGTCATCGTATCGCATGCGCCTGAAATACGCGACGGCAATCGTAACCATGAGTTGCTTATGCGCATCTTTGGCACTATCAGCTTTGGAGATTTAGCGGTTAATGGATTCTTCTTGCTTAGCGGTTACTTAATCGTTTCTAGCTGGATACGGCAACCTAACCTGCGCGATTTTTTAGAAAAGCGCGTGCGGCGCATTGTACCGGGGTTTTTAGTGGCTTTCGTGGTGTCGGTGTTTGTGCTGGCCCCATTTGGCGCGCAGGATGTTGCTGCTTATTTCTCGGGCCTGAATTATCCGCTTCTTATTAAGGTTGCTTTGCAGCTGCGCCGACCTGAAGTGCCAGATATTTTTGTTGGGCGTCCGTATCCAACGATAAATGGTGCCATGTGGTCCATATCCTATGAATTCCGCTGCTATCTCCTTGTCTTGGTAATTGGGCTATTGGGAAGCAAACGCCAGAAAGGGATATGGTTAACGCTCTTGTTGGCATCAACAGGTCTACAGCTTATCCCCGACTATGTCGGGCGAATACATTTTCCCGGTATTTGGCCATTAATCGGCAATCCAGTGGAATTTGTGAGGTTGTTGGTGTTTTTCTGCGCCGGTGCCTGCTTTCATCTATTCCGTACTGCCATTCCGATAGCGGGAAAATGGGCATTCTTAGCTACGCTGGTGGTGCTGGCAGCTTTATTTGTCCCTGTGCTGGCAGTACCCGTACTAGCGAGTGCCGGGGCCTACGCCCTGTTTTGGTTTGCGTTTGCCCGGGTGCCGGCCCTGGCCGGTTTTCAAAAAATTGACGACGTTTCGTACGGGCTGTATTTGTACGGCTGGCCCATTCAAAAACTATTGGATTGGTACCTGCCGCACACTTCCTTGTGGCTCTTGGTGCCGCTGGCGCTGGCGCTGAGCGGCACGGCGGGCTACGTCAGTTGGCACCTGGTAGAAGCCCCTTGGCTGCGCCACACACGCCGCCACACAGCGTAGTTGCACTTCGGTTGTTTTATCAGCCAGAGCCAGCAAGGCCTTGGAGTGCTCCAAGCCTGTAACACGTACGTCAGTTACCTGGCCTCAAACGTAAGGTGTTGTTGACGAGCAGGTAGCTGGTGCGTGCGGCTTTTCAAGAAACTATGCTACGTGTAAACGGTATAGTGCCTGTTCCAGCTTATCGAGCGATACCGGGTAGCTGTGTTGGGTAGCCGGATTGCGTGGCCCCGCCCCGACGACGTGGTAATTCATCCCCATTTCTTCGGCCAGGAAGGCGTAGCAGGGATTAATATAGTCCTCGGGAATAATCTCAATAACTGTAACTTCTGTGGGGTGCTCATGAAACGCCAGGTTAACCATGCCGGCACCGTGGAGCGCCGCCACGACTTTTGCCGAATTGATAAGGTCGGCCTGCTCGCTCACCCGCAGCGAATCGAACAATACTATCCGAAAACCGTGCGCTTTAAACAAGGCCTCTACTTCCGCCAGGTTGCTGGGATTGCGGGATACCGTATGCGGTCGGGAGATGAAAATTTTATCGAGGGGCCGGGTGCTAACCGGCGGACGCTTGTCGAGTAAGCTAATGGCGTCCTGGAGAGATTCGCGGGTGCCAAAGTACGTGCGAGCCGTGATAAAGCTGTCGCATTTTACCCAATCGCTGTTGGTGTAAGTTACGTAGTTAAGGCCCGATAGAAACGTCGAGTAGCTGAGCATCTCCTTGAAGAAGCCCATCTGGGTTACTCCTTCGTGAATGAGGATGGGGGGGCGGCGCTCGGCAATTACGTCTTGGAGCAGATACAGTGCTCCCATGAAATCGTTGAGGAAGTGCCAGTAATTGCCCCGGCCGTAGGGCATCCAAATCAGTTCGGGGTGATGAATTGCCCGCCGACGGTTCGTGACCCACCGCAAAAAGTTGGGCAGGTAAGGCGTAAACATTTGCTCGGCCAAGCTGGTGTTGGAGAAGTGCAATACCCGCCGGTCAGCCATTGCCCAGCCGAGCGTTGTGTCAAGCAAAATGTTGCCCTTTATGGTATAAATAAACTTCTTTAGCGTCCAATGCTGTTGCTCAAACAAGCGGAAGACCGGGTCTTCCATCATCCGCTCATCGGCTCGCAGTCCGGTCTCGTGAACCCCCAACAACTCGTACGTTTCGTTCCGGGCAGGGTCAATGGTCGTCGAAAGCGTAAAAGGCGCGCTAAGCAACCGACGGACAGAATTCTTGAGAGAACGTAAGGAAACCATGCTAAGAATAAAGGGGAAATAGTTGCGTCGCCCACCAGGTCAATATCCCGGTACTAAATACAATTAAGCAAGCGCAGCGGGAGCGTTGAAGGGCGCCGATTCTACAAAGCGCAAAATGTGTTTCTTATCCAAGCGCTGCCGGTCACGGGTTTCGAGGTAGCTGAACAAAAACGGAAAACGGGTTTTGCGCACTAGTGCGGCCCCATAGCCAGCCAGTTTGGTCAGCGCCTGCCGGGGCCAACTTTTTTGGGTGGCGGCATAGTCGAGGGTGGAACGGAAAGAGGCCGTGTGTACCGGGACAGGATGCAAGCAGCGAAAGGACTGAAAGGCCCCGTTGCGGTAATGGTCGCCCCAATAGTCGGCTGCTACTCGCACGGGGACGGCGGTGCGCGGCAGCCGTGCCGCTACCGCGCGGGGCATTACGTAGGCCATTGCCGAGCCTACATCGGTGAGGTTGACGGGGTAAAACAGGCTGTTGCCGTTAGCCAGCTTTTTAGCTCCTTGCAGGCTTAGCTCAATGCCATCGTGAAAATGCGTGTAGTAAGAAAGGGAAATCACTTCCTCGTCTGCAATTTCTTGCTCAATAAGGGCCAGAATGGATTTGATGTTTGCGGGCAGGGCCGCATCGTCTTCCAGTACCAGGGCCATGCGGTCGGGGCTGGCGGCAATAAGGTCGCACACCTTTGCATGCGAGAGGGCGCACGCCTGCACCCCTTTGGTGAGATAAGGGTTGGCGGCCGCTGCCTGTGGGTCAATGAGTCGGGCAAAGTCGGCGGGCGTTAGCTCTTGGTAGTCGATGGCATCCACGATTTCGTATACCAAGCCAAGGGCGCTAAGGTGCTGTTCGATGTAGTGCCGCCGCTCGGGAGCTCGACGCAGACTGATAACATAAACCTTCATAACAGGTAACGGGAGCAGAGATAGCCAGACCGCCGGAATTGCGAGCCGTGTGCCCAAAGCAGTCCGGCCTGAGCAAAGGTAAAGCAGCGGCTGACAAGTCGTCGTTTCTTCATAAGCGGTTTAGGGCTTCGTGGGAAGCTGCTTTTGTTTGTGCCGGCTGGGAGCAGAAAGAATCCTTTGGGTGCCCGGCTTGGCAAATGCGGCGCAACCCGAACCAGGGGGCCTGGCTGCGGTTGTAGCGATGCATTTGCCTCTTAGGTTGCGCGGGTCGTAGCTTGGGGCTTTGTTATTACGCATATTCCTGATGTCCACTCCGCTCGTTTCGCCCGCCTTGCTGCCCACGCCCGCCTATACCTACGCCGAATTCCGCTCCCTGGTGGCCATTCTGGCGGCCGAGCACCGCACCACCGGCCCCGACCAAACGCCGGGCCTCATCCGCTACACCGACCAGAACCAGGTGCACCTCGACCGGGCCTACGCCGAACCCTTGCTGCCTGCGCTGCTCGAAAAAATCCAGCACCTGTCCGCCCCCGAAGAATGGCTGGTGCTGGGCGAAACTTGGTGTGGCGACACCGCCCACCTGCTGCCCGTGCTGGCCCATCTGGCCGAAAAAAGCGCCGGCCGCGTGAGCCTGCACGTGGTGCTGCGCTCCGAGCATCCGGAAATAATGGCTACGCACCAGACCGAGGGCAAAAACAGCATTCCCAAGCTCATTCGGCTCGATGCCGCGACCGGCGCTGAGTTGGGTGTGTGGGGGCCGCGCCCGGCGGCGGCCCAAGCACTATCGCGCGAGCTGCACGCCGATAAATCGCTGCACACCAACTACGTAGTCAAAACCATGAACACCTGGTACGAGGCGGATAACGGCGAGGCCATGCAGCTGGAATTGCTGGCTTTGCTGAGCTAAGGGATTGGCCCAACCAAATTTTCCCCTATTTTCACCCTCCCATTCCGCCAATCTATGCTCCTGCCCCTGCGCCGTCGCCTCCAAAAACACGTTGCTGCCTGGCCCTGGCGGCGGGTGGGCGTGCTGGCCAGTGTGAGCTTGGTACTGGCACTAATGTTAGTCGGATATCTGTTTGGGACGGGTGACCACTTTTTTAGTCGACTTTTTTTCGCCTTTCTCGTATTCGTCTGGCTGCTGGCGGTTACGTTTCTGGCCGTGGTGCCTTTTGTGACCTGGGCCACCGGGCATTGGTTTGGGCGTGGCTGGGCGGAGGTTTCGACCCCCGCCCCGCGCCCCCGCCGGGCCCCGGCGGCTTCGTCAGCAGCTCGTTCTTATTCCTCACCGGCCGCTTCACGGCGGCCCGAAACACGTTAAAGCCATTGAAAACCAACCTACTGCATATCAAGAATATGGTGTGCCCCCGTTGTGTGGAGGCCGTACAAAACCTGTTGGAGCGGGCCGGCTACCAGCCCAAAGCGGTGACGCTGGGCGTGGCCGAGCTGGACGAAGCCACCCCCGCCGACCCCGAAGCGCTGGCCCCCCTGCTACACGCCGCCGGCTTCGAGCTGCTGCGCGGCCGGGCCGAGCAGCTCACCGAGCAAATAAAAACCACCTTGGCTGAGTACCTGGAGCACCTGCGCACGGCCCGCTCACCGCTCACCACCTCGGCTTTCCTCACCGACCGGTTTGCGGCCACTTATTCGCACCTGAGCAAGGTGTTTTCGCGCACTGCGCACCTCACCATCGAGAAGTATCTCATCCGCCTCAAAATTGAGCGCGTGAAGGAAATGCTCAGCTACGGCGAGTTGACGCTGAACCAGATAGCCGACCAGATGCGCTACAGTTCCGGCCAGCACCTGAGCAACCAGTTCCGCCAGGTGACGGGCTACTCCGTGAGTGAATTCCGCCGCCTGATGCTGCCCGAGCGCATGTCGCTCGATGCGCTGTAGGGAGGTAAGTGAGTAAGTGGGTAAATGAGCAAGGGCCCGGCACCGTGTGTAAATCCACCGGTGCCGGGCCCTTGCTCATTTACCCACTTACTCACTTACCATATGCTTGACAGGCTTCGGCGCAGGCTTGGCACGCTTTGGCGCACTGCAGGCAGTGGTCGTGCGGGTGCTTGGCGCATTCGTCGTGGCATTTCTGGCAAATTTCGATGCACTCTTTGAGAACATGCTGGGCGTGGGCCGAGCCGCGGGCGATGAAGGCGGCGGTGAGGCGACAGATGTCGGCGCAGTCGCGGTCGAGCCGGATGCAGGGCACCATCATGGGCACATCTTTTTCGTCGAGGCAGGCATCGGCGCATAGTTCGCAGGCGGCAATACAGCGGCTGAGGGCATCGAGGACGGTTTGGTTGTTTTGGCGGGCGCGGGGCGCAGCGGCGGGCATTTGCATGGGAAAGAAGGAAATAAGTGAAGAAAAGCGGTACCTGGACCGGCCCTGGGGTATACGGTGCCCGGCGACGGCGGGTAGGTGCAGGATTCCTGCTTTCAGGCTACACAATTTGGGGGCGGGCCGGGATGCTGTACGTTTTCCGCCAAAAACTGCTTCAACCCTTGCCTTGCCTACCGGGTATAGTACTTTATTCCTGTTGTCTCCATTCAATTGCTATGCTCCGTTTACACAAACTCCTTCTGTTTGGTTTACTGACGGTTGCCCCGGTGCTGGCGGCCACCGCCCAGACGCACGAGCACATGGACATGACCATGCCCATGCCGGCTCCGGCCAAGCCGAAGCCTCGGCCTGCCAAAGCCGCCCACTCCGCCGCCCCGAAGCCCAGGACTGTCGTTTCTAAAGCAGCATCAGCGCCCAAAGCGGCAACCACCGTTTCGGATGGGGCGCCCGCCGATACAGCCCGGCTGCCCGCCCCTGCCCATTCGATGGACGGCATGAAAATGGACGGTGAAATGCCGATGGGAAGCGGCGCCAAGCTGGATGGCCTGAAACCCGGCGAATCGATGCCTGCAGCCGACCATGCCGCCATGCCCGGTATGCACATGGGAATGGCTCACGACAGCAGCATGGCCATGCCCGGCATGAGCCACGCCTACTCGCGCCACCTGCCCATGAACCGCAACGGCTCGGCCACCAGCTGGCAGCCCGACGCCACGCCCATGTACATGTGGATGCAGCACAAGGGCCCCTGGATGCTAATGTATCACGGCGCAGCTTATGGCCGCTACACCAGCCAGAACTTCAACAACAACGGCAAGCGCGGCCACGCCAATGCCATCGACGGGCCGAACTGGGGCATGGCCATGGCCCAGCGAGAAATAGGGGCGCGCGGCCTGCTCAACCTGAGTTTGATGGTGAGCCTCGACCCACTCACCGAAACCAACGGCGGCTACCCGTTGCTGTTTCAGACCGGCGAGTCGTATAAAGGGCAGCCGCTGATTGATAAGCAGCACCCGCACGACCTGATTTCGGGCTTGAGCGTGGGTTACACCCACGCCGTGAGCGAGGACGTGGACGTGAGCCTCTACCTGGGCTATCCCGGCGAGCCGGCCATCGGGCCGGTGGCCTTCATGCACCGCATTTCGGCCATGCCCAACCCCGATGCACCCCTCTCGCACCACTGGACTGATGCCACGCACATCACCTTCGGGGTGGCTACGCTGGGCGTGCGCTACAAGCAGTTTAAGCTGGAAGGCAGCAACTTCACCGGCCGCGAGCCCGACGAGCACCGCTACGATTTCGACAAGCCCCGCGCCGATTCCTGGGCCGCCCGCCTGAGCTGGAACCCCAGCCGCGAGCTGGCGCTGCAAGTCAGCCGGGCCTTCATCAAGAGCCCCGAAGACCTGCACCCCGACGAAGACGTGACCCGCACCACGGCCAGCCTGTTGCACAGCCGCACCTGGGGCGAGCGCCGCTACCTGGCCTCCGCGTTGGTGTGGGGCCTCAACGAGGGCCACGCCGGCAAGGAGCACGCCGTGCTGGCCGAAACCAATCTCACGCTGGGCCGCCCCACGTTCTACGGTCGCTACGAATTTGTGCAAAAAGACAGCGAGGAGTTGGAATTCTATTACTCCGGGCCTACCGACCAATTGCTGGCGGGGGTATTCAACATTCACGCCCTCACGCTGGGCGCCAGCTACCGGCTGGCCAGCCTGGGCGGTGCCCGCGGCCCGGAGCTAAGCCTGGGCGGGCAGCTCACGGGCTATTTTATTCCGGCTGCACTACAGGGTGACCGGTATGGGCTTGCCTACTTTGGCCCCGGCTACGGCAAGCTGCCGCTCTCGGCTTCGGTGTACCTGCGCCTGACCGCACCGTGGATGAAGTAGCGCGAACGTTGTAGTTCGCGTCCCAGAGCATCAACCGTTGAAGCGGCGCGGGAACACGAACTACAAAGTTCGCGCTACGGAGCCCGACCTTTGCCGGAAATGAACCCCGGCGGGCCTTGCCGGGTTAGTCCCCACTGTGTCTTCTGCTTCGCCCCGCATCCTGCTGCTCACGCCGCCGCTCACGCAGCTCAATACCCCGTACCCGGCCACGGCCTACATCAAGGGCTTTCTGGGTGGGCGCGGCTACGCCGTGACGCAGGCCGATATGGGCTTGCAGCTGGTGCTGCGGCTGTTTTCGGAAGCGGGCCTGAAGCGGGTTTTTCAGGCAATCGAAGCCGGAGATTTTGACCTGAGCGATAATGCCCGGCGCATGCTGCGGCTGCAAAACCGCTACCTGGCCACCATTGCGCCGGTCATGCGGTTTTTGCAGAACAAAGACCTCACGCTAGCGCCGCGCATCTGCCACGGCCGTTTCCTGCCCGAAGCCAGTCGCTTCGACAACGTGGCCGACCTGGAAACGGCCTTCGGCACCATGGGCCTGACAGACCAGGCCCGGCACCTGGCCACGCTCTACCTCGAAGACCTTGCCGACCTCATCAAAGCAACCGTGGGCCCGCACTTCGGCTTCTCGCGCTACGCCGAGAAACTGGCGCTATCCGCCACCAGCTTCGAGCCCCTGCACCAAGAGCTCGAAGCCGCCCCCACCCTGCTCGACCGCATGCTGCTGGAGGAACTGCAGCCGCTGCTGGCGCGCGTGCAGCCGGATATGGTGGGCTTTACCGTGCCCTTCCCCGGCAACCTCTACGGCGCGCTCCGGCTGGCCAAGTACATCAAAGAAATCAGTCCCGCAACGGTGACGGTGATGGGTGGCGGTTACCCCAATACCGAACTGCGCACCATTCAGGAGCCACGTTTTTTCGATTACATTGACTACCTGACGCTGGACGATGGCGAAGGGCCGTGGCTAAGGCTGCTGGAGTATCTGGGCGGTTTGAACGAAGGAAAAGGTCGTCATGCAGAGCGGAACGAAGCATCGCGCGTGCTACCACTAATCACAACTGATGGCAACGAAGCGAGCGAGATGCTTCGCTGCGCTCTGCATGACGTTCAAAAAGACGTTCTACCGGACCGCAGCCTGCTCCAACGCACTTTCCTGCGCGACGAAACCGGCCAAATTCAATACGTCAATCACCCGCACGCCGACGTGCCGCACCAGGAAGTGGGCACGCCCGACTACTCCAACCTACCCCTGACGGAGTACCTCTCGGTACTGGAAGTGCTGAACCCCATGCACCGCCTCTGGAGCGACGGCCGCTGGAACAAGCTCACCGTGGCCCACGGCTGCTACTGGAAGCGCTGCTCGTTTTGCGACGTGACGCTGGACTACATCGCGCGCTACGAAACGGCCCCCAGCACCCTGCTGGTGGACCGCATCGAGCAAATCATTCGGCAAACCGGCCAGACCGGCTTTCACTTCGTGGACGAAGCTGCGCCGCCCCTGGCCCTGCGCGACCTGGCCATCGAACTGCTCAAGCGCCGCGTGCCCATTACCTGGTGGGGCAATATTCGGTTCGAAAAAACCTTCTCGGCCGACCTCTGCCGCCTGCTGGCAGCCTCTGGCTGCATTGCCATTTCGGGCGGGCTGGAAGTGGCTTCGGATAGGCTTTTGGCCCTCATGGAAAAGGGGGTGACCATTGCCCAGGTGGCCCGCGTGGCCGATGGTTTCACCCAAGCCGGCATCATGGTACACGCTTACCTGATGTACGGTTTCCCTACCCAGACTGCGCAGGAAACTATTGACAGCCTGGAGGTAGTGCGCCAGCTCTTCGCGGCCGGCGTGGTGCAAAGCGGCTATTGGCACCGCTTCTCGATGACGGCCCACTCGCCCGTGGGCAAGAACCCGGCGAAGTATCAGGTACAGGCCATTGGCCCCGAGCCCGCCGGCTTTGCCTGGAACGACCTGTGGCACGACGACCCCCTCGGCACCGACCACGAAGCCTTCGGCCCCGGCCTGGCCAAATCGCTCTACAATTACCTGCACGGCGTGGCGCTGGATGAGCCGCTGGCCCGCTGGTTCGACTTCAAAACGCCCCGGCCCACCACCCCGCGCCAACTGGTGCAACAGGCATTGCAAGCGCCCGAAAAGTCCGATTTCGCCAAGCAGAACCAGCGCTTGTTCTGGCTCGGCAACGCCCCTGAAATCCGCACCGAGCCGGGCAAAAAAGCGCCGCGCGCTGTGCTTACCTGCTATGAGCAAGCCGAGGATTTTGAAGTGAAAACCACCGAGGCCGCCGGCCGTTGGCTGCACCAGCTCCTCACGCAACTCAGCCACGACTTCGATACCAAAGTGCTGCTGAAAGACGTGGCGGCCAGCTTCCCCAAAGCCGAAGGGGCGTTCGAAGCCTTTTTACAAACTCCGGCTTGGCTGCTGCTGCGCGAGAAGGGCCTGTTGCTTTTGTAAGCACCGCCCGAAGCCACCGCAAGCCAATCTCCCCAACGGCGCGGTGGATGTTGATGCGAAAATGCCCGCCTGCGCACGCGACGCCTTCTGCCGCTTCAATGTTCCGAACCAGTACGGCAAGGACAAAAGCGCAACCAAGTGCTCCGCTTCTGACCCCTAAACGGTAGTCGGCACCTGGGCATGTGATGCCGACCAAGCCAATATCGACCTCAACACGCGCGGCGCTCCGCCGGTCAGATTACCTGCACGGCCTTTTAGGTAACTCCATCCACACTTTACTGGCGAGTCCTGAGCCACTGGACTACATCGCCCGGTAGCCCCGGTGCCAGGGCTGCGCTAGGGCCGCCGGGTACGAGCAGGTCGAGGTCCGGCGTGCGGTAGGTGCGCACGGCGGTTCCGCGGCGCCCGCCCAGGGCATTGCGCAGCGCAGCGGCCCGCTGGGGCGCCGTTGCGCCACCATACAAGCCCAGCACCGGAAACCGCCGGTTGGCCAGTTCCCGAAACGCCGCGCGGCCTTCGGCGTCAAAGTCAGCATTTTGTGCCACCAAAAATGCGATGCGTGGGCCGTTTGCGCTGGTGAGTACCTGGGCCAGAGCCGCGGCCCGGAGGCCGGTAGCCCAAGTGCCAATGTTGGCGGTATCGACCCCGGCTGTGCTGCACAACAAGCGGAAGGCGGCTTGCAAGCGGGGCGTTTCGGTGGGAGCAGTGGCCGAATCGACGGCGGGCAGGGCCAGCACCACGAGGCCCTCGCGCGCCAATGCATCGCCCCACAAAGCCACCGTGCCAGCCGATGTGACGTCGGGCAGCAGCACGATTGCCGCGCCGGGGGTGCTGGTATCAGCCGGAGCGAAAAGCCAAGCGGAGCCGTTAGCCTGCGGCACTTCCTCAATTTGGTAATTGCTGGGGGCCGGCAGGCCCCGTTTAAGCAGAATGACCGGTATTTTGGCCGAGTTCAGGGCCAGCGTGCCGCGCCAGAAGTCGCCATCCAGCGTCAGGGCCAGGGTTTGGCCGGGGCGGGCCGGACGCGGCAGGCGCAGTTGGTTGGTACTGAACAACATGGTATCGGCCACGAAGCTCAGGCCCGGAGCCGTGGGGACGGTAAGTTCGGCGGCGTAGTGGCCGGGCCTGGGATGCCGGATGTCGAGCGCCGCGCGCACTTCTGGCTGCCCGGCGGGGCTCAGGCTGCCTTCGTAGTGGCCCACGGGCGGGGTAGAAGCAGCCGTTTCCGCGTCGTGTTGCGGCTGGCAGCCCAGCACCAGCATTCCCAGCCCCAGCGCGCCGGGAAGCCATTTGCGTATGAAGCGGCTAGGCGGTGTGCGCTGAAGGCGAGGAATAGGCATTCGCAAAAATTGATGGATTAGCGGCCGGCCATCCCTTTACGCAAAATCAGGTCGGTTTGCACATCCTGCCCCAGGAAGAACTCGTGCTGGCCAATTTCACGGAAGCCAAACCGCTGGTAAAAAGCGCGGGCTTTCTCGTTCTTTTCCCACACGCCGAGAACCACGGCCGTGCAGTGCAACTGCTCGGCCAGGGCGAGGATGCCGCGCATCAGGGCTGCACCCAGGCCGGTACCCTGCCAGTCGTCGCGCACGTAGAGGCGCTCAATTTCGAGGCGGCCGGTTGGGTTCTGACCTTCCGCGAGGCCCAGCGCGGAGTTGTCGTGCAGCTTGGCGTAGCCCACCAACTCGTTTTGCATGTGCGCCAGCAGGAAGGTGTTGTCGCGGTCCTGTAGTTCGGCTAGCTGCAGCTCGGGACCGAAGTTAGCGTCGAGGTAAGCCGCCATGTCGGCTGCCGAATTGGTGGCGGCGAACGTATCGTGAAAAGTCCGCCGGCCCAGGTCGGCCAGCTGAGCAGCAGTGGGGGCATTGGCCTTGGCCAGCGAAATGCGAAGGGGGGATGACATGGCGCAAAGGTCGGGCTACCGGCGCCGAATTACAGTATTTCGTCAGCGTCGGGGTTGCGGGCGCTGTTGGTGCCGCGCCGCATCTGCAAGCCCCACCGCATCAGCAGCCCGCTGGCCAATAGCCCCAACAAGTTGACTGACAGCATAACGGCCGAAAGGCTTTGGGCACCGCCGGTGTTCCAGCTATACACGCCCACCGCTACTTTCAGGAGCAAGCCCAGCCCCAGCAGCCCGCCGCTTAGCATAAGTAACAGGCCCACCAGGCGGCGCGTAGCAGGAGGAAGGGGAGTTGTAGCCATCGTGCTCCATCATACGAAGCCCTGAAACCTGAGGTTGGAAGTAATTGCGAATCCGGTTCTTTGCCGTAATTTCGCCTTACCAAGCACACCCCGCGAGAGTAGCTCAGTTGGTAGAGCATCAGCTTCCCAAGCTGAGGGTCGCGAGTTCGAACCTCGTTTCTCGCTCATTGATGAACAGCCACTTAGATGAAAGTCTGAGTGGCTGTTTTGCTTTTGGTGCCTGCAGTGGATATTTAATTTCGACTTGACGAAGAAGCCATTCGTTTGGCCGCGTTCACCCCGAAAGACCCAAACCACAAAGCGGCCTACATCGAAAAATACGCCAAGCACTTAGCCGACCCGACAATAAATATGCGGACTATAAAAAGTAACGGTAAGATTGTAGGCAGTATAGCAAAATGCATTTTGCATGGGGAAGCCGGAATTACTTAACCCAAGTTGCGGCTTATGCGCCAAGTTCGGCAAGGGTGTGGGTGAAAACGAAGAGCAAAAGTTTGAGGGCAAAGCCCTGGGCCGTGACGGCATGAATGGACTTGGGAAAGCGCTCGGTGATTTGGCTGATGGTCGTTTCGACGCCTTTTCGAAAGTGGTGAATCAGAAAGGTTTCCCACGGTTCGCGGGGCCGTTTGCTGTTGGCCCGCCGGTCGGCCTGCAAGTCCACGTGCTCGACCTCGCGCCAGGCGTCTTCCCACTCGTAGTCGGTGTAGGCCGCGTCGGCGTAGAGCACACTGCCGGCGGGCAGTTGCGGCCCCAGGGCCTTGAGGCCGGTGATGTCGGCCTCGCTGCCGGCGTGAATGTAGAGCTCGACCGGTAGCCCGTCGTGGGTCATGAGCAGTTGCACTTTAAACCCGAAGAAATAGCGCCGCTTGCTGGCCGAATAGCCCCGGTACGCCGCCCCGTGCACCAGCCGGCTGCGGCCGATGCGCACGTTGTCGCACACGGCGACGGGAAACGAGTCGATGACGTAGCGGGCTTGGGTGTTGAGGTATTTCAAGTGCTGGCCCAAGGCCAGGAACAGGGCCTTGAGGGTGTCGTGCAAGCGGTGCAGCTGGCGCGTGAAACCGCTTTTGTCCAGCGCCTTCATGCCCCAATGCTGCTGCATGTAGCGCCGGGCAGCAGCCAGGTTGCCGCCGAAGAAACGCGCCCCGAGCAAGGCCGTGGTTAAGAGTTCGGCATCGGAGAGATGCCGCCGGTGCGGGGCCTGGGGGCGGGTCAGGCGCAGAAAATCGTCGATGAAGCAGTACATTGCAACGGTCTGTTCTGTCATGGGAAAAGCAAGGCGTGAAGCGTCAGATACTTCAAACCTAGCTGTTCCCTGCCGGAACAGACTTTTTTTGTCCCAGAGCTACTCCGTAACTTGGGTTACTTATTGGATTGACAAGGAATTCTGGGGCCAAGGGATTGCCACAGCTGCACTGCATGAGTTCCTGCAACTCGAACCAGCCCGCCCCATCTACGGCCGCACAGCCTTCGATAATCAAGGCTCACAAAAGGTTTTGGAGAAGTGCGGGTTTGTAAAAACCGGAACGGATAAGGGCTTCGCCAACGCGCGGCAGGCAGAAATTGAAGAATATATTTACAAGCTTTCGACCTGAAAAGCAGCTTTAAATTTCTCGGGCATCTCACCAAATCCTAGCGCTCCCGCCACCCGCTACAGGAGGCGGGCGAGGTCACCGAGTGGCAGGGGCATGTCCCGGAATAGCCAAACGCCTCGCTCTAATGAATGCGGCAATACTGCGACCTTTGCCGGGTGCACGCTCGCCCAAAATGTGCTGCAACAATCAAATAGCTAAAATCAGGACAATGCAGCTAACACGTAACATTGACAAGCTTGGAACGGCAGGGCTTTTTTTGACCGCAATATGCTCGCCTTGTTGCTTTCCGATTTTTGCACTCGCCGCGTCGGCCCTGGGACTTGGTAGCTTCGAGCTTTTTGGCGGGTGGACAATGTGGGTTTTCCAGGCAATGGTTTTAGTATCAGTAGCGGGACTTTACATTTCATATCGCAGCCACCAGTGCATATTTCCTTTGCTGGTCGCCAGTATTAGTGGCCTTGCAATATTTTATGCCTATTACGTCGACAATAGCGACTATTGGGTGTATTTTCTTTATGCTGGTATGCTTGGCCTACTCGTGGCAACAATCTGGAATTACAAACGAAATAAAATGAATGGGAATTGTGATACTTGCACCACGTATAATGGCAAAGTAGTTGAAACAGAATCAACATTAACCTGCCCCAATTGCGGGTACCAGAAGACGGATATTATGCCAACGAATGCCTGTGTATATTTTTACGAATGTGCACAATGTAAAACTCGGCTTAAGCCATTACAAGGTGACTGCTGCGTTTATTGTAGTTACGCAACGGTAAAATGCCCACCGATTCAAGCGGGAGAAAAATGCTGCTAGCGTGCGTGAAAACATAAATTGGGCATTGTGAAATGCCGGATTATTACAACCCAAAAACGCCCCGTAACCAACCAGTTGCGGGGCGTTTCTCTTGCGGCCTAAGCTGCTTCAGCTATCCCAGATTACTGCCAGCCGCCGCCCAGGGCGCGGTACACGTTCACCGAGGCGTTGAGCTGCTGCATGCGGGTTTCGATGAGGTCGAACTTCGACTCCAGGGCGTCGCGCTGGGTGAAGAGGACTTCCGTGTAGTCGGCGCGGGCGTAGCGGAAGAGGCTGTTGGAAATGTCCACCGACTGGTTGAGGGCGGCCACTTCCTTGGCTTTCGCGTCGTAGCTCTTGGCCAGGTTGCTGATATTGGCCACCTGGTTCGATACCTCGATGTAGGCGTTCAGCACCGTTTTCTCATACTGGTACACGGCCTGTGTTTGGGCGGCGTTGGCGGTGTAGTAGGCCGCTTTGATGCCGTTGCGGTTGAAGAGCGGGCCGACTAGGTCGGCGCCCAGCGCGTAGAGCATCGACTGCGGCGTGCTCACCAGCAGGCCGGGCGTGAAGGCCGCCAGCCCAACGCCGCCGGTCAGGCCCAGCGAGGGGTAGAAGTTGGCCCGGGCCACCTGCACGTCGACCTTTGCGGCTGCCAGCTGCTGCTCGGCCTGCCGGATGTCGGGGCGGTTGTTGAGCAGCTGCGCGGGCGAGCCCACCTGGCTGGCCAGCGGCGCCAATTCGTTGAACGACTGCGTGCTGCGCGTTACCGCCTGCGGGTAGCGGCCGGCCAGGTAGTTCAGCTTGTTCTCGGTTTCGACGATGCTTTGCTGCAGCTTGAACTGCAGGGCGCGGGTGTGTTCCACCTGGGCCTCGAAGCGTTTCACGGCCAGCTCGGTGGCGCGGGCCGACTCCTTTTGCAGCCGCACCAGCTCCAGCGCGTTGCTCTGGATGCCGATGTTCTGCTGCACAATGGCCAGCTGGTTGTCGTAGGCCAGCAGCTCGTAGTAGGAGTTGGCAATTTCGGCAATCAGGTTGGTCACCATGAAGTTTTTGCCCTCCACGGTGGCCAGGTAGCGGATGGCCGCCGCCTTCTTGGCATTGCGCAGCTTGTGCCAGATGTCGACCTCCCAGGTGGCAAACGCGCCCAGCTGGAAGTTGGTGAGCGGGTCGGGCGTGCGGCGGTCTTCCTTAATCTGGACCTGCTCCTCGGTGGCGCCTTGCAGGGTGTAGCGGCCCACTTTCTCCACGTCGGCGCGGGCGCCCAGGCTCACGAAGGGCAGGTACTCGCCTTGGCGGGCACGGATTTCGTTTTTCGCAATCTCAATTTCCTGGAGTGTGATGTTCAGCTCCTGGTTGTTTTGCAGGGCGGTTTCGATGAGCGCCTGCAGGTTGGGGTCGGTGAAAAACTGCTTCCACTGCACACGGGCCGTGTTGGCGCTGTCGAGCGACGCGGCGGCGGTAGCGGTGGAGTAGCTGGCCGGCACGTTGCGGCTTTCGTTCTTCACCACCAGCTCGGGCGTTTTGCAGGCGCCCACGGCGAGGGCCAGGCCGGCCGCGCCGAGGGCTTGATAAATTCGTTTCTTAAGCATACTAGGTGCGGTAAGCTTGGGCTTACCGGATTATTCAAATGATTGTATGCGGTAGGGGCGGGGCTTGCCCGGACGTTCGCGCATTTGCAACGATTCCGTTCAACGAGCGGGCGGGGGCAAGCCCCGCCCCTACATCGTTCAGACCTTAAGCATAAGGCTCCATTTCTTCCAGCGTCACGCGGGGCTCTACGCCTTCCAGGATGGGGGCTTCGTTTTCGTCGCGAATCAGTTTGTTATCGCCGGCCAGGGTGCCGAAGAAGTAGTACAGGCCGGGGATGATGATTACCCCGAACACGGTGCCGAACAGCATGCCGCCCAGGGCCGAGCTTCCAATGGTGCGGTTGCCGATGGCGCCGGCGCCGGTGGCCACCACCAGCGGAATCAGACCGGCAATGAAGGCGAACGAAGTCATCAGAATCGGGCGGAAACGGGTTTTGGCACCTTCGATTGCCGCGTCGCGGACGCTCATGCCTTCTTCGTGTTTCAGGGCCGCGAATTCTACGATAAGTACCGCGTTTTTACCCAGCAGACCTACCAGCATTACCAGACCAACCTGGGCGTAGATGTCGTTGGCCAGGCCGAACATCTTGATGAAGAGGAACGAGCCAAACACGCCCGCTACCAGCGAGAGAATAACGGCCAGCGGCAGCAGGAAGCTTTCGTACTGCGCGGCCAGCACCAGGTACACGAACACCAGCACGATGAGGAAAATCACGGTCGACTCGTTGCCGCGGCCCACTTCGTCTTTCGACAGGCCGCCCCAGTCGATGCCGTAGCCGTGGGGCAGGGTTTCGGCCACTTCCTGCACCGCCTTGATAGCCTCGCCCGAGCTGTAGCCCGGCGCGGCGCCGCCCCGGATGGAGCCGGTGGGGTACATGTTGTAGCGGTTGATTTCGTTGGCGCCCTGCGACTTCACGATTTTCATGAAGGCCGAAAACGGCACCATCTCGCCCTTGTCGTTCTTGGCCCACATGTTCAGGATGTCCTCCGGCAGCTTGCGGTACTCCGGCGAGGCCTGCACGAACACCTTGAAAAAGCGCTGGTACTTGATGAAGCCCAACTCGTAAGTCGAGCCCACCAGGATGCTCAGCGTGTTCATGGCGTTGCCGATGCTCACGCCCTTCTGCATGGCCAGCTCGTTGTCAATCTTGAGCTCGTACTGCGGGTAGTTGGCCGAGAAGAAGGTGAACACGCCCGCCAACTCCTTGCGCTTTTTCAGCTTGGCAATGAACTCGTTGTTCACCCGTTCCAGGGCCTTGTAGTCGCCGGTGCTGGTTTTGTCAAGCATCTGCAGCTGGAAACCACCCGCCGCGCCGTAGCCCGGCACTGCCGGCGGCTCGAAGAATTCGATGGTCGCGCCCGGAATTTCGTGGGCTTTCTTTTCCAGCGCCTCCACAATCTCGGCAATGGATTCTTTGCGCTCCGACCACGGCTTCAAGTCAATCAAACAAGTACCCGCGTTCGAGCCGCGGCCTTCGGTCAGTACTTCGTAGCCGGCCAGCGTCGAGATGTTGGCGATGCCGGGCACGTCCTTGGCCAGGTCGCGCAGGCGCTTCGATACGGCGTTGGTTTGCTCCAGCGTGGTGCCGGGCGGTGTCTGCACAATGGCGTAAATCAGGCCCTGGTCTTCGCTCGGAATAAAGCCGGCCGGCAACCCCGCCGAGATGGCCCAGATGCCCAGCCCGAAGGCCACCAGCATCACAAACGTCACAATGCGGTTGGCCACAATGCGCTGCAGCAGGCCCACATACGCATTCGTCAGCTTCTCAAAGCCGCGGTTGAACCAGTCGAAGAAGCGCTGCAGCGGCGTCTGCTTCTTGGGTTGGCCGTGGTGGTTTTTCAGAATCATGGCGCAAAGCACCGGCGTCAGGGTCAGGGCCACGAGGCCCGAAATCACGATGGCCGTGGCCATTGTAATGGAGAACTGGCGGTAGAAAATGCCCACCGGGCCGCTCATGAACGACACCGGAATGAACACGGCCGTCATCATGATGGTGATACCGATAATAGCGCCGCTGATTTCCCCAACGACTTGTCGGACTGCATTATATGGCGATAGATGCTGCTCGTCCATCTTGGCGTGCACCGCCTCAATCACCACAATGGCGTTGTCGACCACAATACCAATCGAAAGCACCAGCGCAAACAGCGTAATCATGTTGATGGTGAGGCCGAACGCCTGCATCGCAATGAACGAGCCCACCAGCGACACCGGCACGGCCAGCGCCGGAATCAGCGTCGAGCGCCAGTCGCCGAGGAAGATGAACACCACCAGCGCCACCAGAATAAAGGCATCGCGCAGGGTGTGAATCACGTTCTCAATCGAAGCGTCGAGGAAGTTCGACACGTCGTAGGTGATTTTGTAGTCCATGCCGGGCGGGAAGCTGCTCTTTTTTAGCTCTTCCAGCTTGGCTTTCACTTCTTTAATCACATCCGAAGCGTTCGAGCCGTAGGTCTGCTTCAGCACGATAGCGGCCGAAGGATACTGGTTCAGGTTGGAGTAGATGTCGTAGTATTCCGAGCCCAGCTCCACGTTGGCCACGTCCTTCAGGTGCAGGCTTTCCCCGTTCGGGTTGGCCCTCAGAATCACGTTCTTATACTGCTCCACGTCGTTGAAGCGGCCCTGGTAGCTCAGCACGTATTCCAGCGACTGCGCATTCTTGCCATCGGCCCGGCCGATACGGCCCGGCGAGCCAATCACGCTCTGCTCGTCCAGCGCCTTCATCACGTCGTCCACCGAGATGTTGTAGGCCCGCATGCGGTCGGGCTTCAGCCACACGCGCATGGCGTACTGCCGGCTACCCAGAATGCTGGCCCGGCCGATGCCGCCGAGGCGTTGCAGCTCGGGTATCATGTTCACGCCGGCGAAGTTGAACAGGTACTTCATGTCCGTGTTCTTGTCTTTCGAGTACAAGTTCACGTACATCAGCATGTTAGGCACCACGCGGTTCACAATCACGCCCTCGCGCTGCACAATCAGCGGCAGGCGGTTGAGTACCTGGGCAATGCGGGTGTTCACGTTCACCACCGCTTGGTCGGGGTTGGTGCCCAGGTTGAACACAATCTGAATGTTGGCCTCCCCGGCCGATACGGCGTCCGAGGTCATGTACTTCATGCCCGGCACCCCGTTCACGGCCTGTTCCAACGGAATCAGCACCGATTCGGTCAGCACTTTAGCGCTAGCGCCGGGGTAGGAGGCGCTCACCATCACTAGGGGCGGCGAAATCTCCGGAAACTGCGACGTCGGCAGCTGCATGATGGCCAGCCCGCCCATGAGCAGAATGGACACCGAAATAACAATGGCAAATACGGGCCTGCGAATGAATTTACTAAACATATTCTTCTGGCTGTGTGGATATTATGGGAAGGGCTCAGACGCAAAACCTCACCCCCTGACCCCCTCTCCAAAAGAGAGGGGGCACCGGTTATGCGCCGGCGTCAGGCTCCCCTCTCTTTTGGAGAGGGGCCGGGGGTGAGGTTTCGCGCCCTGACGCTTACTCGGCCGTCACCTTCAAATTCGAGAGAACCCCCTGCGGCGCCTTGTAGTCGTAGGTCACCTTGTCGCCGTCTTTCACTTTGCGCAGGCCTTCCAGCAGGATGCGGTCGTTGGGCGTGATGCCGGAGCCAATGATGTAGAGGTCAGGCATTTCGGAGGCGATGCTGACTTCGCGCTGGTGCACCACGTTATTTTTGTCGACCACGAAAACGTACTTCTTTTCGAGGATTTCGAAGGTGGCTTTCTGCGGGATGATGAGGGCGTGTTTCAGCGGCACGGTCATGAGCACGCTGCCGGTTTCGCCGTTGCGCAGCAGCCCGTCGGGGTTGGGGAAGGTGGCGCGGAAGGCGATATTACCGGTTTCGTTATTGAAGTCAGCCTCAATGGTTTGCACGATGCCGGTCTGGTCGAACACCTCGTTGTTGGCCATGCGCAGCTTCACGTGCGCGGCCTTGTCGTTCGACTTAGCGTGCTCCTTATAAGAGAGGTACTCGGCTTCGGGCACATTATAGTACACCCACATTTTGCTGTTGTCCGAAAGCGTGGTCAGCAAATCACCTTCATCTACAAGGCTGCCCAACCGGGCCTGGAAGTGGTCCATGATGCCGCTGAACGGGGCCTTCACCGTGGTGAATTGCAGGTGGGCCTGGGCCATCGATACGTCGGCGTTGGCCTTGTCGTACTTGGCCTGCGCCAGCGCCAGCTCGCTCTTCGACACGATGTTCTTGTCGGCCAGGTTCTTGGTGTTCTGGTATTCCATCTGCACGTAGTGCGCCTCGGCCTTCGACTTGTTCAGCTCGGCCTGGTACACGGTGGGCTTAATCTGGAACATGGTCTGGCCCTGCGCTACCTTCTGGCCTTCGTCCACAAAAATCTTCTCCAGGTAGCCCTTCTCCAGCGCCCGCAGCTCGATGCGCTGGTAGGAGTGAATCTGGGCCACGTACTCCTTCGTGATGGTGGTGTCCCTCTGCAAGGGGCTGGTGGCCACCAGTCTAATCTGCTCTTCGACTTGTTTTTTCTCTTCCTTGCAGCCGGTGGTGTAGCACAAAACGCCGCAGCTCAGCAGCATGAATACTCTTTTCATAAGAACCTGGGGTAACGTGACAAGCGGGGGGGATTGCATAGAAATTGTAGTTCAGGGAAATGCGCTGAGTGGCTGGCCTAACCCGCAATAGAAGAGGGAAACGGTGAATCAGGCGGGATTTCTGCGGTTAGGTGTAGTTGGCAAAACGGCTGAAACCGTGGCCAGGCCACGAAATCCATCTATTGGCCGGGAGTGCCTGACGGGGCGATACATATTTTGCAGGGGCTTCGCTCATGCAGCAGAAAGCCATTGGTTACCGGCGGCAATGCCGGTGCCAATCCAAGCCGGGAGAGGCAACATCGAGGGTGGGAGGGGCGATGCTGCGCGGCTTGCGTCGGGGGTTGACAGTACAAATCTGCCCCCACCGGCATGAAGCGGAAATGAAGCTTTTTTGCAATGTTTTTAATTTTTCTGTCCGCATCTGCCGCGCCCACAGGCACTTTGGGGATGGGAATCAGGCAGTGGATGATGAATTTTCTGCCGGGTTATGCTGGGAGAAGTGGAAGCCAGCAACGAAATATCATGAAGCTGTTGAGCAATTCGCCGGGCTAAAAAAAGAATTGGTCGGGGTGCCTTCGGGGCTGGGCAGCAGGTGAGCATAGGCATCATCAGTAGCCTGGCCGTGGCCGGTGTAGATGCCGACGGCGACCTCGACCTGCTAGCGGCCAACTCCAACAACGGCGTGGCCAGTACGATGAGGGGGGCTCAACAATTGCCTGGGGGCTTTGGGCGCCAGCCAACTGGTGAATACCGGGCCCAACCCCCTGGCCTGGTGCTGGGCAGTATGGCTGCCGAGGGTGACCTTGACCTGCTGACCAGCAAGGGCCTGGGCAATTCGGTGAGTGTGCGCTTCAACGGCGGCACGGGCCCGCTGCCCCAACCCCGCCACCGGCTGAGTGCAGCTCATCGCGCCGCTCGCTGCCACGAGCGCCGAACTGCTCGACGCACTGGGCTCTCAGCCCGACAAGCCGCAGGCCAGTCGTTCAACTTCAACGTCAGAGCCTGCTGTGTTGCGGGCCGCGCCGGGAGGGGACTTCAACCGGGCCTTTTTTGCGGCTGGGGTGTTTCGGGCTGGGTGGCCAGCAGCGCCAGCAGATGAGCGGGGCTGATTTCGGTGAAGTCCTTGATGACGGTGAGCGGGGCCTGAAAGTCTTTCGCTTTGAGGGTGGTGGCCACGGCCACACAGCGCATTCCGGCGCGATAGGCGGCCTGCTCGCCCAGCAAGGCATCTTCGAACACGATGCAGCGCTCGGGCTGCACACCCAGCTTGGCGGCCGTGAGGGTGTAGGTGTCGGGGCTGGGCTTGCCTTTGGGCACGTCGTCTTTGCCGATGATGGCATCGAAATAGCGGCGCAGGTCGAGGTGGTCGAGGATGTAGCTGAGGGTGGAGCCGCCCGAGCCGGTGCCCAGCCCGATTTTAAAGCCCTCGGCGCGGGCGGCTTTCAGAAACGCGGTGAGGCCCGGCAGCTCCCGCCGCTTGCTCCAGTACAGCGTGCGGTAGAGGAACTCGCGCTGCTCGGCGTAAATTTCAAGTTGCTTCTGGGGGATGGGATGGCGAAAAACGCCTTGAATAATCTCGCCGGCCGGCATGCCGTTGAGGCGCCTGAGGAGCTGGCGGGCGTTGGTGGTCAGGCCGAGGTCGCGGAACAGCAGCTGGAAGGCGCGGGCCTGCACGGGCGTGTTGTCGACAAGCACGCCGTCCATATCGAAGATGAGGGCTGGTTTCAATGGGGGGATGGGTAGAAGGTCATGCAGCGCGGAGCGAAGCATCTCGCGTGCTGCAATATTTCCTTCGGATGGTGATTGGGTTATTATCACAAGCGAGTTGCTTCGCTCCGCTCTGTATGACCCCGCCACCGGGGTATCTTTGCGCCTTGTGTAGCCTTACCTGTTTTTGCTTGAAAAAGATATTGCCCTTCACCATGGTGGCCCTGCTCGCCATGCCTACCCTTGCTCAGAAGTCCGGTAAGCCCCTGCTGCGTCCCAGGCTGGTGGTGGGCATTGTGGTGGACCAGATGCGCTACGACTACCTCTACCGCTACTGGAGCAAGTACCCGGCCGGTGGCTTCCGGCGCCTGCTGGGCGAGGGCTTTAGCTACGAAAGCTGCCACTACAACTACGTGCCCACCTACACCGGCCCCGGCCACGCCAGCGTCTACACCGGCACCACGCCGGCCGTGCACGGCATCATCGGCAACAACTGGTGGGTGCGCGAGGAAGGCCGCGAAACCTACGTGACCGAGGACAAAACCGTGCAGCCCGTGGGCGGCGCCCTGGCGGCGGGCCAGATGTCGCCGCGCCACCTGCTCAGCACCACCATCACCGACGAGCTGCGGCTGGCCACGAACTTCCAGGCCAAAACCATTGGCGTGAGCATGAAGGACCGGGGCAGCATCCTGCCGGCCGGCCACGCGGCGAATGCCGCCTACTGGTACGACGGCACCAACGGCGCCTTTGTGAGCAGCACGTTTTACCAAGCCGCCCTGCCCGAGTGGGTGGCCCGGTTCAACGCCGCCGGCCACGCCGCCGCTTACCTGGCCCAGCCCTGGAACACGCTGCTGCCCATTGGCGAGTACACCGAAAGCTCGGCCGATGACGTGCCCTGGGAAGCCGCGTTCAAGGGCGAAACCAACCCCGTGTTTCCGCACGACCTGCCCACGCTTTCGGCCGGGGCTCCTGCCGCGGTAACGCCGGCGCTGAAAAACTCCGGCGAAACCAAGGCCGTGCCCGCGCCCACCCAAAACCTCGACCTCATCCGCAGCACGCCCTTCGGCAACAGCCTCACCACCGATTTCGCCCTCGAAACCCTGCGCCAGGAGCAAATGGGCCAGCGCGGCATCACCGATTTCCTGGCCCTGAGCTACAGCTGCACCGACTACGTGGGCCACCAGTTCGGCCCCAATTCCATCGAAGCCGAAGATACCTACCTGCGCCTCGACCGCGAGCTGGCCCGCCTGTTCGACGCGCTGGATAAGCAAGTGGGCAAGGGCCAGGCCCTCGTGTTTCTCACCGCCGACCACGCCGCCGCCCACGCCGTGGGTTTTGCCCAGGCCCACCGCCTGCCCAGCGGCGGCGTGGGCCCGTCCGTCATCCGCGACTCGGTGCAGCACGCCCTGGTGCGGCAGTACGGGGCCGGCCAGTGGGTGCTCAGCTACGAAAACCAGCAGGTGTACCTCAACCGCCCGCTGCTCAAAAAGAAAAACATCGACCTCGGCAAAGCGCAGCAGGATGTGGCCGCCGCCCTGCTCACGCTGCCCGGCGTGACGCAGGCCCTCACCGCCCTCGATTTGCAGCGCGCCCACTGGAGCGAGGGCCTGGGCATGTACCAGGAAAACGGTTTCTACGCCCCGCGCTCCGGCGACGTGCTCACCGTGCTGGCCCCCGGCTGGCTCGAGGCCTACGCCTTTCCCGTGGTGAAGGGCACCACCCACGGCTCCAGCGGGGCCTACGATACGCACGTGCCGCTGCTGTTCTGGGGCTGGGGCGTAAAGCGCGGGCAGTCGTCGGCCGCCGTGCGCATCGTGGACATTGCGCCCACCCTTGCGCAGTTTCTGCACATTCAGGAGCCCAGCGGCTGCTCGGGGGTGCCGCTGCGCGAGGTGCTGGGCCGGTAGCTAGTAGCGCGAACTTTGTAGTTCGCGTTCCTGCGCCGTCTCTGCGCCGTCTCTGCGCCGTCCGGGTGCCGTTATGGTACGCGAACTACAAAGTTCGCGCTACTAACTATCGCCCGGCTTTTAGTACCAAACTCCCCAACTGCCTTGTATTTTTGACCCCCAACTGCCAGATAGGCACTTGTTTTATTTTTTATATGACCCATTTTAACCCCTGGCACGATGTATCGCGCGGCGACGAAACGCCCACCATCGTGCAATCCATCATCGAAATCCCCAAAGGCAGCAAGGGCAAGTACGAGCTCGACAAAGACAGCGGCCTGCTGAAGCTCGACCGCGTGCTGTTCTCGGCCGTGCACTACCCCGCCGCCTACGGCTTTATCCCCCAAACCTATTGCGACGACAAGGACCCGCTGGATATTCTGGTGCTCTGCTCGGTCGACATCGTGCCCATGTGCCTAGTAGAGGCCAAGGTTATCGGCGTGATGCAGATGGTGGACCAGGACGAGGAGGACGATAAAATCATTGCCGTGGCTGCCCACGACATCTCCGTGAACCACTACAACGACATCTCCGACCTGCCCCCGCACACGCTGCTCGAAATGCGCCGCTTCTTTGAAGACTACAAGGCTCTGGAGCACAACAAGCACGTGGTGGTGGAGCGCTTCATGGGCCGCGAAGACGCCTACCGCATCATCAACGACAGCGTGACGCTGTACGAAAAGACCTTCGGCAAGGAAGCCGTGCTAAAATAGTCGTTTGGCGATGAGGCCGTGCCGGACAGTAGGGCCGGCCGAAGCGGCTCATTCGCCCGTCATTTCCGTAAAGGCGAAGCATGACCATTCAGCGTCCTGCTTCGCCTTTTTGGCGTTTTTTATACGAAAACAGCTTGCTGCTCGTCATTGCCGGGCTGGTGCTGCTCTCGCTGGCCGGGCAGTTCGTGACCGGCTGGCACGAATACAACGACGACCTGAAGGAAATGGGCCTGGCCGCGCTTACGGCCACGCAGTACTTCCGCTCCGGCCACTTCCTGGAAGCCACGTTCGAGAACTGGGAAAGCGAGTTCCTGCAAATGGCGCTGTACGTGCTGCTCACGGTGTGGCTGCGGCAGCGCGGTTCCTCCGAGTCGAAAAAGCTGTACGAAGAAGAGGAAGTAGATGCCGAGCCTGACACGTCCAAAAAGGACGCGCCCTGGCCTGTTCGGCAAGGTGGCTGGGTGCTGGTCTTGTATAGAAACTCCCTCAGCATTGCCTTTTTCGTGCTGTTTCTGGCCTCGGTTTGGCTGCACGCCAAGGGTGGGGCCGAGGTGTTCAGCATTGAGCAGGTGCACGACGGCAAGGCCCCCAGCAGTACGTTGGAGTACATGGGCACGTCGCGGTTCTGGTTTGAGTCGTTGCAGAACTGGCAAAGCGAGTTTCTCAGCATCCTGAGCATTGTGGGGCTCAGCATTTTCCTGCGCCAGCACGGCTCGCCCGAAAGCAAGCCCGTGGATGCCTCCCACGCCGAAACCGGCAAATAGCGTGGCCCACATTCCCGCCGCTGGCGCTACTTTCGCCCAATGCCCGGCCGCCCCGAAACCTTGTCCGCAGCGCCCCGTCCGTCCCTGTTGAGGCGCGGGCTCGATGCTCTGCTTTACAGCAGCGGGTGGCTGGCCGGGGCCGCCGCCGCCCAAACGGCGGCCACCTTCCGGCAGGGCCCGGCGGCCGGCGCGGTGGGCTATCGGGTGGTGGCGCTGGTGTTTGCCGCCACTTTGCTCGTCTACAACCTCGACGCGGTGCTGCCTTTCAAGCACCGGCAGCCGGCCGGCACTTCGGGGCGCAAGGCCTGGCAGCAGCGGCACCGGCGGGGGCTGGCGGGGCTGGCGGCGGGCTCGGCGGCGGTGGCCGGGGTGCTGTTTCTGGCCGATGGCTGGTGGCGCTACCTGCCCGCCCTGCTGCCACTGGCGGCGCTGGCGCTGCTCTACTCCTGGCCGCTGGGCCGCTGGCGCGGGCAGCGCCGCGCCTTGCGGGAAGTGCCCTTGCTCAAGATATTTCTGATTGCGGGCGTGTGGTCGGCCATCACGGTGGGGCTGCCCACGCTGGCCCGGCACCGCCCCCTGGCCGAAGCCACCGCCCTGCTGGCCCAGCGGTTTTGCCTGGTGCTGTCCTTGGCCATTGTGTTTGATGTCCGCGACCTGAGCCGCGACCGGGCGGCGGGCACCCGCACTTTCCCGGTGGTGCTGGGGGCGGCCGGGGCCAAGGCGGTGGCGCTGGCGTTTCTGGCCGGGGCCATGCTGCTGGGCCTGGAGCGCGGCGTGCCGCATGTGGGGCTGGCGCTCACCGGGCTATCGGCAGCCTCGGTCATCCTGCTGGCCCAAGAATACCGGAGCGACTACTTTTTTGCCCTGTTGGCCGATGGGGTGCTGCTGGTGCCAGCCGCGCTGTATTTTCTGTAGGGGCGGTGCCTGCCCCGTCCCTACAATTCAGCCAAAGCTGGCCCGATGTGCCGCACAATATCCCCCGCCACCAGCCCGGCCTGCCCGGTTTGCGCGGCAGCCAGGTCGCCGGCGTGGCCGTGGGCATACACGCCCAGCCGCACGGCTTCGAAGGCGGGGAGCTGGGCGTGGGCGCGCAGGGCCAGCAGCACACCGGTGAGCACGTCGCCGCTGCCGCCGGTGGCCATGCCGGCGTTGCCGGTGCTGTTGAAGTGCAGGTCGCCGGTGGGGGTGGCCAAGCAGGTATAGGCTCCTTTGAGCACCACCAGGCAGCGGTATTGGCGGGCGAAGTCGCGCAGCAGGTCCAGGCGGTGGTAGTCGTCGCGGGCCGGCTCGGTGAGGCGCTCAAATTCTTTGGGGTGGGGCGTGAGCACCGTGTTTTCGGGCAGCAGCTTCAGGAGCTCGCGGTGCTGGCCCAGCAGGTTCAGCGCGTCGGCATCGACGACCAGCGGCAGGGGGTGCGGGCGCTTTGCAATGGGCTCGGTTGCGGCTTTTAGCAGCTTGCGCAGCACCGACAGGCTAGCCGCATGCTGCCCCAGCCCCGGTCCGATGCCCACGGCCTGGTACGGTGTCAAAGCCGGCAATTCGCTGATAAAATCGGCTTCCTTATCAGTCAGGCACATGGCTTCGGGCTGGCTGGTTTGGAAGATGTCGTAGCCGCAGCCCGGAATGTGGGCCGTGAGCAGGCCCACGCCGCTGCGCAGGCAGGCCCCCGCCGAAAGCACGGCCGCGCCCATCTTGCCCCGGCTGCCGGCCAGCAGCAGCGCGTGCCCAAACGTGCCCTTGTGGCTGAACTTGGGGCGGGCCGGCAGGGTCCCGGCCACCGTGGCGGCGTCGGTGTAGTGCCACGAAGTAGGAGCGTCGGCAATGAATTGGGCACTCAGGCCGACGTCTTCCACCTGCCATTCGCCCACGAATTCGGCGTTTTGCGGCAGCAGAAAAGCCAGCTTGGGCAGCCCGAAGCTGACGGTGTGCCGGGCGTGCACCACCGGGCTATCGGCCGGCTGAGGAGCATCGGCAAACAGGCCGCTGGGCAGGTCCACGGCAATAACGCGGGCATTGGCTTCGTTCAGGTGCTGCACCACGGCGGCCGCCACCCCCGCCAGCGGCTGGCTCAGCCCGGTACCAAACAGCGCGTCGATGACCACGCTGCCGGCGGCTAGGTCCGGCAGCGTGGTGGGGGCCAGGTCGGCAACAGGCACGGCTTTGGGGAGCCGCTGGCGGTTGTAGGTCCAGTCGGGCGAGTGTTGCGCGGCCGGCAGCAGGGCCACGCACACCGCGTAGCCGGCTTGCAGCAGCAGCCGGGCAATGGCCAGGCCGTCGCCGCCGTTGTTGCCGGGGCCGCATAATACCATGATTTCGCCAGCTTCCGCAGTGCTGAAGCGACTAGAGAACCACCGGGCAAACGCTTGGGCGGCGCGCTCCATCAGCTCCACCGAAAGGAGGTGTTGCTCGGCGATGGTGGCTTGGTCGAGCTGGCGGGTCTGGGCGGCGGACAAGATTTTCATAGCGGATGGAAAGGGCGGGAAAGCTACTTTTGAGTATGCAAGAAACAACCCGCGTCTTCATCGTGCCCGGCATGGGCAACTCCGGCCCCGGCCATTGGCAAACCTATTTCGAACGCTTGAATCCTGATTTTACGCGCATCGAGCAGCGCGAGTGGCAACGGCCCGACCGGCAGGAATGGGTCGACACCCTGGAGCAGGCCCTGACCGGCGAAGACCTGAACCGGGTGGTGCTGGTAGCCCACAGCCTGGGGTGCGTCACCATTGCGCACTGGGTTGAGCAGTACGGCCGCCGCATCAAAGGGGCCCTGCTGGTGGCGCCGCCCGACGCCGATACGCCCCGTTTTGCAGCGTATGGCATCGAGGGGTTTGGGCCCATGCCCATGAAGCGGCTGCCCTTCCCCAGCATCGTGGTAGCGAGCCAGAAAGACGACTGGACAACCTCCGCCCGCTACCAGCAGATTGCCGCCGCCTGGGGCAGCGAGCTGGTTGACATCGGCGAGGCCGGCCACATCAACACCTACAGCGGCTACGGCGAGTGGCCGGCCGGGCTGGCGTTGCTGCAGGGGCTGCTGTAAGGACGGCCGCGGGGCGGCGTCTATCCTTCGCCAACGGTTAAACCTCCCGGCTCCGGTCGCGTTTAGCTTATTCCTCGCTAGTTTCTTCCATTTACCTTTCCGATATGCAAACCTGGAACGACGTCATCCGCCTCGCCAACCACCCCACTCCCGCGCCCCACCGCGTGGAGAAAACGCCCGCTGAGTGGCGGGCCCAGCTCACGCCCGAGCAGTACCACGTCACCCGCGAGCACGGCACCGAGCGCGCTTTCACCGGCGAGTATTGCGAAGCCCACGAGGCCGGCCTCTACGCCTGCGTGTGCTGCGGCACCCCGCTCTACGACTCGCGCACCAAGTTCGAGTCGGGCACCGGCTGGCCCTCGTTCACGCAGCCCGTCGATGAAAGCGCCATTCGCTACAAGAAGGACACCAGCTACGGCATGGTGCGCGTGGAGGTGCTCTGCAACGTGTGCGACGCCCACCAGGGCCATGTGTTCCCCGATGGCCCGGCGCCCAGTGGCCTGCGTCTGTGCATCAATTCGGCCAGCATCAAGCTGGTGACGGAAAGCGCGCCGGTCTAGAGCGGTTTCTGCATCAGTGTATAGTCCGGAGCAACAGCAGTAGCGCGAACTTTGTAGTTCGCGTACCCGAACGACACCCGGACGGCGCGGGGTACGCGAACTACAAAGTTCGCGCTACTATATAGCGACCCCGAAACCGCTCTAAGCTGCACGGGCCGAATTGGAAATTCGGGGTACTCGTTCTGCAATCCCGTAGCTTTAAGCCCTGGTCAAAGACACCTTTGGCCGGGGCTTTACGTTTACTCTTCCCCGTCGTCTCCTTCCCACCCACCATGTCGCTCCTCTTCACCGATTTTGCCTCCTGGCAAGCGCACTGCGCCAGCACCGGCCAGCCGCTTCACCAACCCGTGCTCGACTACGAAATTGAGCAGAAGGGCCGTACCGAGGACGAAATCTGGGCCGGCCTGCAACGGGCCTACGACGTGATGCGCGACGCCGTGAAGGAAGGCCTGACCGGCGACATGACCTCGCGCTCGGGCATGATAAACAACGGGGCCAAGAAAATTGCCGCCTCCCCCGTCACCGTCCTCTCGCCCGAGTTCAAGCAACTCATCACCCGCGCCCTGGGGGCCAAGGAGGTGAACTCCTGCATGGGCCGCGTGGTGGCCGCGCCCACGGCCGGCGCCTCCGGCATCCTGCCCGGCGTGCTGGTCACGCTTCAGGACTTGCACAAGTTAACCGACCGCCAGGTTCTGGAAGGCCTGCTCGTGGCGGCCGGCATCGCCCTCATCATCGAGCAGAATGCTTCCCTGGCCGGCGCCGTGGGCGGCTGCCAGGCCGAAACCGGCTCGGCGGCGGCCATGGGCAGCGGCGCCATTGTGTACTGCCTGGGCGGGCCCGTGGAGCAGGTGTTTGCCGCCGTGGCCGTCACCATTCAGTGCATGCTGGGGCTGATATGCGACCCCGTGGCCGGGCTGGTGGAGGTACCCTGCGTGGTGCGCAACGCCTCAGCCGCCGCCATCGCCTTCAGCTCGGCCCAGATTGCCATTGCGGGCATCGACCCGGTGATTCCCGTTGACCAGTGCGTGGCCGCCCTCGGCGAAGTGGGCCAGTCCATGGAAACCCGCTACAAGGAAACGGCCCTCGGCGGCCTGGCCGCCACCAAGCGCGGCAAGGAAATCGAGAACCTGGTGCTGGTGCAGGACGTGAATATTTTGCCCGACACGGAAGTCTAAACTATCCTAAAAACAAAAAGCCCCGCTGGCATCGCCAGCGGGGCTTTTTAGTGGGCAAGCGCTACTCGCGCACGATGCGGCGGATATCCGTTCCGCCGTTGGAGGTGGCGCGCATGAGGTAGACGCCGGTCGCCTGGCCCGAGAGGTCGAGCTGGGTTTCGGTCTGCCCGGCGGCCACCTGTTTGGTGAGCACAACCCGGCCCAGGGCGTCGAACACGGTCAGCTGCACGGCGTTGGTGTAGCCGCTGAGCTGGAGCGTGAGCTTGCCGTCTGTGGTCGGGTTGGGGAACAGGCGCAACGACGCGCCGGCCAGCGGCTTAGCCGAGGCCGTTACCGTTGCAGGGGCAGAAGCCGCCGACTGACAACCGGTAGCCGTGTTGGTAAAGCGCACGGTGTAGGACCCCGGAGCTGTGGCGCCGTTGGCCGTGTAGGTCTGGCCAGTCGCGCCAGGAATGGGCGTGGTGCCGCCCAGGTACCACTGGTAGGTGGTGCCGGCCGGAGCCACGCTGCTGGTGAGCAGGGCCGTGCCGGGGGCGGGGTAGCTCACGGTGACGGTCGGGGTGGCGGGCAGGGCGTTGATGGTGACCGTGGCCGTGGCCGTGACCGCAGCGCAGCCGTTGGCGGCCGCGATGGTGTTGGTCACGGTGTAGGTGCCGGCCGTGGAGGTCGAGGGCGAGATAACGCCGGTCGTGGCGTTAATGGTCAGGCCCGTGGTGGAAGTAAACGTGCCGGCCGTGGCGCCCGCGCCGAGCGTGGGCGTCACCGTGGCGGTTTGCCCGGCGCAGATGGTCGTGGCCGGGTAGGTGAAGGCGGCCACCGGCGCTGCCGTGATGGTCACGGTCGAAGTGGCCGTGACGGCGGCGCAGCCGTTGGCGGCTGCCACCGTGTTGGTCACGGTGTAGGTGCCGGGCGTGGACGAAGCCAGCGTAATGGCGCCGGTCGTGGCGTTAATGGTCAGGCCCGTGGTCGAGCTAAACGTGCCGGCCGAAGCCCCCGCGCCCAGCACCACGCTGGGGTTGGTGGTGCCGCTCACGCAGTAAGTAGCAGCAGTGCCGTAGCTGAAGCTGGCTACCGGCGCCGCTGTGATGGTCACCGTGGTGGTGGCCGAACTGCCGCACGCGCCCGTCACCGTGTTGGTCACGGTGTAGGTGCCGGGCGTGGACGAAGCCAGCGTAATGGCGCCCGTCGTGGCGTTCAGCGTCAGGCCCGTGGTCGAGCTAAACGTGCCGGCCGAAGCCCCCGCGCCCAGCACCACGCTGGGGTTGGTGGTGCCGCT
>NZ_JAERQF010000041.1 GCF_016734815.1 Hymenobacter rubidus | reverse complement strand
ACCTCGAGTAGGTGCTCAGCCCTACGCTCGTGCCCGGCTAAGTGGTCGTGCTCGACAACCTGCGCGTGCACAAGGCCCCGCGGGCGGCCAGCAGTGGCCGCCCGCGGGGCGGCAACCCGTCTGCTGTTTTTGCCGCCCTATTCGCCTGCTTTTACGCCCGTCGAACTGGCTTTTAGTAAGCTCAAAAGGCCAAGACCCGCACCCGTGACGCGTTGGCTGACGCCCTGCGAGCAGCCCTCGACTGGATAACCGAAACCGACGCGAAAAATTGGTTTGCGCATTGTGGATATCATCTACACTGACCTCGAATCTGCTCTAAAATGTCCAGTTCTTGCTCGGCCCGTTTGAGGCAGGCGCGCAGAGCCCGTACCTCCGGTTTACGGGCTACTTACTGCCCACTTCGGCCACGAGTTGGGACTGTTGCCAGTGGTAGCGCAGCTTGGGACTGATGGCCAACAGCCGCGCCGCTGTTCGTGTACCCACAATGCTTACCGTAGAATTACGCTAAAAACGCGGCCCAGGTATTAAATGGTAGCAAGGTTGCAACCCAGAAATGCACACTTTCCCGTGCAAAAAGTTGCTTCAAGGTTGCTAAGGCTTAAAATCAGCTATTATGTAGATGGATACGAATATGTTAGCAAGTAAAACGTTGCCATTAGTCTGTTGCATGCAATGTATAGAGCGAACCATGCCAAAATGCCTCTCTTCTGTATTGGTGAAGTCCGATGCTCCTGCTTGGTATTGGGAAAACACCGGGACGATGCTCGACAATTTACCTAACCGATGGGAACAACGGCGTAGAGGCCTTGGGACTTCGACGAGTTTGCCGGTAAATTGTGTCAAAGCAGAGAACACCTCCGCAATTCTCTATCTTTAGCAATACTTTATCCTTCGCTGCATGCGGCTTTAGATTTTGATGAATTCCAGAAAGTCGTGGAAACGGCGCAACAAGCTAACACGGTCAAAGCCGATTGAAAGGTGCAGGTAGCCTCGGTATGCACAGACCTTGCACTGGTACTTGGCCCGCCCGCCGCTGCTGCCGTTCTTGCGCACTTGGTCGCTGGCGCAACGCCCACATAACTGCGTCGTGATTATCATAACTGCTCTACGTTAATCACACCTAGTTAGACCACTGCCTAAAAGTTATTATTTTGATGACAATTTGATAATAATTAGAGATTCCATTTTCCTGCACGAGGCGCATCTAGATACAATTAGAGCGAATTCAGATTATATACAGTTACTCTGGTTTGCGCCGTTTATGAAAGCCTAGAGCGATTTCATAGTCAGTGTACGTGGTAACCACAGTGGCCAAACCAGTTTTGGGCATCCTCGGCCGTTACCCAGGCCAGGGCCGCTTGCAAGGCAGCTGTCAGGGCCTCGCGGGTGCGGGCGGCGGCGGTACGCAGGTGGGTTTTGAGTTTGCTGAAGGCCAGTTCGATGGGTGTAAAATCCGGCGAGTAGGGCGGCAGAAACAGGAGCCGGGCGCCGCGTGCTTCCACCCGTTCGGCCAGGCCGGCCGCCTTGTGGACCCGCAAGTTGTCCAATACAACCACGTCGCCCGGCTGCAAGCCCGGCCCGAGCACCTGCTCCACGTACACGGTGAAACTGGCCGTGTTGACGGCCCCGTCCAGTTCCATCACCGCCTCCACGCCCTGGGCCGAGAGGGCGGCCACCACCGTCACGTTGGGCCCGTTGTGCAGCGGCACGGCCGCGTCCGCCCGCCGCCCGCCCAGGGCACGGCCGTACCGGCGGGTGTAGGTCAGGTTGATACTCGTCTCGTCCACGAACTTGAAGCGGGTCACGTCTTCGTTCTGCAGGGCTTCGAGAAAGTCCCGGCGCAGGTCCTTCACGCGTTCGGTGTCGCGCTCGGCGGCGTGCAGACTCTTTTTTTACGCCGCAAGTCCAGCGCTTGCAGCGTCTGCCACAACACGGTTGGCCCCACGGCGGGGCTGCCGGTGGCCACCAGTTGCTGGCGCAGTTCGGCCAGCGTTGCGTCGGGCTGGGCCGCCACGCAGGCCGCCAAGCGGTGGCGGTCGACCTCCTGCAGACGGGGCGCGGGGCCACCGCGGTGGGGCAGGGCGGCCACCGAGCCGCTGATGCGCTGGCGTTGGAGCAACTTCTCCACAAACGAGGTGGAAACGGCAAAGCGGCTGGCCACCTGGCCAATCGTAAACTGCCCAGTGGCGTAAGCAGTCGCTACGCGCTGGCGCAAATCATTCGAATAGGTTTGCATAGCGCAAGCTACCTTTAAAACCCGTACACTCACTCCGAATTCGCTGTAAGCTGAGCATTTGAGAACAGCTACTGTTGAGTACTAAACCCAGCAGGATAACGTGCTCATCTACCTCGACCTTCTCTCTTGACCCTGTTGTGGCTACGGCTCCGGAGGCTAGCGGCAACGGGCGATTTATTCGACGGTTAAGCGCTGCATGGCCGTCCCGTGGGCGCTGTGCCACACGACGACGTAGAGCCCAGGCGTCAGGTCGGTCAGCGACCACTGCACCGGCGGGGCGCCCGAACGCATGGCTTGGGCCCGCACCCGCCGGCCCAGCGCGTCGCGCAGTTCCAGCCCGCCCGCGCCACTGCCCGCGGGCACGTCCACCGTCACCGCGTCGTGGGCCGGATTGGGGTAGAGGGCAAAGGCCACGGATGCCCTCCCCGGCCGGGGAGCCAGCGGCAGCGCCGGCGTGACGACGCGCGGCAGGCCCGGCACCCGCAGCCGCGCCACGTAGATGCCGCCCACCTGCGCGGTGCCGGCTACCTGCGAACTGCCGACCACCAAAAGCGTCGAATCGGCGGCCACCGCCAACAGGTGCGCGGGGTGGAGTTGAAGCGTGCTGTAGGCCGAGACGAACGGATAAATAGCCAGCAGGGCCCCGGTGGTGGCGTTGAGGCGGTAAAGCCAGAACGTACGGCCGGGGTATTGCAGCCGCACCAAGGCCACCAGCGTGCCATCGGCCAACTCGCGGACCTGCGTCACCTCGCGAATGTCGGCGGCGCTGCTGCCGGTGATGGGCAGTTGGTAGCGCCATAGCACGTTAAAGGCCGCGTCGACGCGCGTCAACTGCCCGGTTTGGGTACTGGACGCGTTGACCATGGAAGGCAATACATACCCCCCTTGGCGCAGCGCAATCGCGTCCAAGGGCTGATTATTGAGCCGAACGGCTTGGTCATACGTCACGCCCGGGGCCCAGGGCAGGCTGACACCACGCAGTGAGTCGCCCCGGCCCGGTTCTATCTCCAGCAACTTGTAGTGGCTGGCCGGATTCGTGTTCGTGCCGGTCATGCCTGCGAGCAGCACCGTGCCGGTTGGCGTGTACACCAGGTTGACCCCTTCGTTGGGCGCGGTAAACCCGTAGTTGTGGCGCCAGCGTTGGACGCCCGTGCTGTCGAAGCGCAGCACGGCCGGGGCCCGGGGGGCGCCCAGGGCGGAGGAGACGCTGTAGTTCAGGGCGTACACGCCGCCATCTGTAGCGGGCAGCAGGTAGGTGGGAAATTCCCGGGGGGTGCGCCCTACTAGGGATACTTTCTGCCGCACGCGGCCGGACGAGTTCAGGTGCCACAACCGGACGCCGACCGTATTGGCCACGAGCGTGTCGTAGGTCAGCAGCCAGAGGCCCCGCGCGTCGGCCTGCACGGCCGAGACGGCGTAGGCCGGCACCGAGTGCGGCAGGCGGCGTTGCCAGAGCGTGTCGCAGCCGGTGGCGCGCAGCCGGGCCACGAAGGTGTGGGTGGCCAGGGCGGTGCTGGTGCTGCCCGCGGGACGCGCCGCCCCGCTGATGACAAACTCGCCGTTGGGCGCGGCACACGCCGTCGGGGCAGGCACGTCTAAGCCCGGGGCCGTGAGCAGCCGCTCGCAGACAATTTGCTGGGCGTGGCCCGCAACGCCCGCGGCGGCCAGCAGCAGGCCGGTGATGAAAGGGCGATAGAAAGCATTCATTCTCATTTCAACTCAATGTGCAACCGCCAGGCGCTGGGTAGCCAGGCACCGGCCATTGCTAACCACGGCTACCTGATACAAGCCGGCAGCTAAGTGACCAACAGGGAGTTGGATTTCCCCGGATGCGCCCGACAAGGGTACCTGCTGTACCGTTTGGCCCAAGGTGTTGCGTACTTCTAAATATAGCAAGCCATTGCCAACCACTGAGGAGTAGCTAATGTGGACTTGTTCACCCGCCGGATTGGGGAATATATCTCCCAATACAGTAGATACGTGGACTGAGGTATTGGTACGTCCAGCCAGCGGACGAGCAGCTTCTTGCGTAGGAAAACGGCAGGGACAGGAGGGCTCATAACGCCGGGCTAACGGGCACGCTACGCGTGCCGAAGTGGTACCCGAGCCAGCCACTTTCCGCAGCGCAGCCACGTCTACTTGGCCAAGAGAGGCTGATGTACTCGCCCGGTGGGCGACAATCGTTGAGAGACGCACCATGTTTTCCGTTTCTGCATCGCCGGGATAGCGGGCAAGCAAAGCCACCCGCATGCGTTGAGCATCGGTTTCACGGTGAGCCATTTGGTAATAATGCAATAACCAGCTGCTAAGTGCCGTATGTGCCTGATTAACCGTGGTGGGCATTCGGCCTAGGTATTCCTCGAAGTCTGTAAATTTCCCCTGTTCAATGGTGGCTGCGATGAGGGTATGCACTAATACTTTCTGTCGTATCGCAGAAGTAGCACTCAAGCGTAAACTATCGAGGGCGTTTTGCAACTCCAGGGCACTAACTGTCGCCTTGGCCGGAGTATTGACGATTCCAGGGTCGGCCTTGGGTTCCTTGAGCAAAAAGGAGACAGTTGCCATAGAAAAAGGGAGGGTTCGTTTCCACTCCGAAGGTAAACCAATTATGTCCCCCGGGGGACAGTTCGGGGGACAAAATCGCCGATTCCCCCCGCCTTTGTCCGACACCGTCCGACAGGCGCCTGCCCCCAGAAACCGCACTCCGCGTTTTTGGCCGAATATTTCGAGAAAAATCGGTCGAAAGAAGTCGGGAGGGGCAAGTCCCTCGCTCTCTACAAGCAAAAAGCCCGTTTCTGGTTTGGAAACGGGCTTTTTGCTTTATAATGGTGTGCGCAGCAATGAGCGCAGCAATGAGCGCAGTCGAAGCAGGACGGGCCTTTAATCTCTGGCCTCAGTACAAATGACGTTGTTTAGGCAGTCGGTTCCGCTCGGTCCGACGGCGTAGGCGTCCGACCGGCTGCCTCCCGAACGAGGCGCCAACGACCGTTGACCGACGACCGGTCCGACGCCGTAGGCGTCCGACCGGCAGGCGAGACCCTTCCCAAACAGCTTCAATGTTTCTCCAAGTACTGCCAGCCCCAGTGCAACAGGGCCGCACTGCCCCAGATGGCCAGTCCCAACACGACTGTCAACCCGAGCAAAAGGCTCAGGATTAGCCAGCGGCCGCTGCCTTGGTGCCGGCCCTCGGCGTAGTGGCGGCGCAGCAGGGCCACGTTGCGCTCGTTGCTTTTGTAGGCAAAGTCGAACAGGTTGCCCACCACTGGAATGCCGCCAATGACGGTATCAATCAGAATGTTGAGGCCCATGCGTACCACCACCGCGCCGCTGGCTCCGTGGCGCAGCATGGTCAGCAGCAGGGCAATGGATACGGCCGTGGTGGAAAGGTCGCCCACGATGGGCACCAGGCCCAGCAGCGGGTCGAGGCCAAAGCGGAAGCGCGTGCCGGGCAGTTGGAACTGGCTGTCCATAAGCCGGGCCACGCGCTCGACCCAGCGCAGTCGCTCATCGGCCTCAAAAGAGGGAACAGGAGGGTAAGGCATGGGCGAAGGATGCAATGGCCGTGAAAAGACGCCGGAAAGGTAGCTGGCGGCGGGCGATGAACAACTGTAGGACAGCCCAAGCGCTGCGCTCAGGCAGCGGCAAAGGCGGTTATTGCCTATTTTAGCCCGATGACGCCTTTTCTCCAACTTGGGCTGGTGCTGGTGCTGCTCGGTTTGGGCATGGGGTACGCTGCCCGCGCCGGCAAGCTAACCGTGGCCGGGGTCTGGACGGGAGGCGTGCTGGGCCTGCTCATCTATTTGGGCGCCGGGTTCACGGGCCTGGGGCTGTTGGCGCTGTTTTTCGGCCTGGGGTCGGCGGCTTCCTCCTGGCGGGTTGCGGATAAGCGCCGGCTGGGTTTGGCCGAAGAAAACCAAGGCCGCCGCACCGCCGGGCAGGTGCTGGCCAATGCCGGTGTGGCGGGCGCTCTGGGGCTATTGAGCTGGCAATTTCCGGCCTTCGCTCCCCTGGGCCGGCTCATGCTGGCGGGCAGCTTTGCCGCGGCCACCGCCGATACGCTGGCTTCGGAGCTGGGCAACGTGTATGGCCGCCGCTACTACAACATCCTCACCGGGCGCCCCGACACCCGCGGCGAAAACGGCGTGGTGAGCCTGGAAGGCACCCTGCTGGGCCTAGCGGGCAGTGCGCTGGTGGCCCTGGCCTATGGCGCGGGGCATGGCTGGGGGCCCGCATGCTGGGGGCTGCCCGTAGCCGGCACCGCAGGCAACCTGGCCGACTCGCTCCTGGGGGCCACGCTGGAGCGGCGGGGCTACGTGGGCAACAACGTGGTGAACCTGCTCAACACACTCGTCGGGGCCCTGGTGGCGGGTGGCTTTGGCTGGGGGGCGTGAGCCCGATGCGTTATCAAATCAATGGGTTGGCTATCTTTGGCCGTCTCATTTAATAACACCCCATGGCTCTCAACTTTGATGAATTTCAAAAAATCGTAGAAACGGCTCAGCAGGCCGATGCGGTTAAAGCGGATTTGAAACGCGCCCTGCGCAAGGTGACCACCACGCTGGGCGCCTTGCAGGCGGCCCTCGGCGAGATGGAAGCGGTGCTTTCGGAAACGTACGTGGCGGCTCCCAAAGTGCGCAAGCCCCGCCAGCCGCGCGTTCTGAAAGAAGGGGAGGAGCCCACCGGCAAAAAGCCGGGCCGACCAAAAAAGACGGCATAGCTGGCCCAGCAAGCGGTTTCGCTGGCTACAGCCAAGCCCCTTCGCAGCCTTGAAGTGCCCGATTGAGGTGCCGTAGCACGAGGAATTGCCGTGCTCCCGTGTAGCCCAAGCAGCGCCGTTGCCGGAAGTCGGTTTTGCTTCCAGCAACGGCGCTGTTTGTAGATGGGCAAGCCGGGTAGCTTCGTTTCAAACCAGCCAGCAAAGCGCGGGACTGGAAAGATGGCCTTCGGCGAGGAGGGCATTGCTGGTGGCGTCAGCGGGAGGCAACACCGCGGGCAAAGTTGCCGAAAGGAGCTGGCTTGGCCGTGCTGCTGGATAGCAGCTTGCCCATTGCGGGCTGCCGAGGAGAAAAATGCGCAATAGCGAGCAACAGCAAGCCTCCGACGGCCAGCACGAGAAAGCAAAAGCCCAGGACTTTGGTAAGCAACAAAGACAGGTTGTCAATCATGACGAAGACGGGTTGGTGTGGGATGGTGCCTCTAGGTAGCATGCGATTCATGAAGAAGCCATTAAGGAAAAATAAATATTCGGGCACTGATTATTCAGATGGTCCTGACGCCGGCTGCCGTGCCGTTGAGGAGCCGAAAACGCTGCCCTCTTTGCTGCTCCGCTGTTAATGGCTGATGGGGCCGCGTGCACCCCACCGCCGGGCTGCGCGAGGCGCCGTTCGCTGCTTCATTTATTGCCCCGATTATGGCCCAACTGTATGCCCTGCCCGATGAGCGGCTGCTGACCATTGCCCCCGGCGAAACCATTTTGGCGGCCACGCTGCGCCAGGGCATCGACCACGTGCACGCCTGCGGCGGGCAGGCCAAGTGCTCCACCTGCCGCATCCACGTGCTGGACGGCCTGGTCAATTGTTCGCCCCGCAACGCCAGCGAGCTGGCCCTGACCACCCGCCTGCACCTGCCCGAGCCCGTGCGCCTGGCCTGCCAAACCACGGTGACCGGCAGCGGCACCGTACGATTTGCGCGGCCGGTGCTCGACCGGCTCGATATGGAACTGGCCGCGCAGGACCTGCAGCACCCCGACCAGCAGCTGGGCCAGCTGAAACAGGTGGCGGTGCTATTCTCGGATATTGCCGACTACACCGTGCTGGCCGACCAACTGCCGCCCTACGACGTAGTGCACGTCCTCAACCGCTACTTTGGGGTGATGAGCGAGGTAGTGGCCGCGCACCACGGCTACATCAGCGACTTTATTGGCGATGGGCTGATGGTGGTGTTTGGCCTGTCGCACCCAGCCACGGCCGTGACCGATGCGCTGGCCGCCGGCCGGGCCATGTTTCGGGCCGTGGCGCAGCTCAATCCTTACCTGCAGCAGATGTACCGCTGCGCCTTTCACATCCGCATTGGCCTGCACTACGGCGAGGCGGTGGTGGGCCACATCGGAGGCAACGGCTTTCGCAAGCTCGCCACCATTGGCGATACCGTGAACGTGGCCTCCCGGATTGAAAGCGCCAACAAAGAGTACGGGACCACTTTTCTGGTGTCGGAAGCGGTGGTGGCTGCGGCGGGCCCGGCGTTGGCCGTGCGCCAGGGTTTTTTAGCCCCGCTAAAAGGCAAACTGGGCATGCACCGTTTATATGAAGTAGACCTGGCCGTGGAGCCAGACAAGGTCGAATAATTGCATGACGGGTTTCTAAAAACAAAAAAAGCCTACCGCATTGCGGTAGGCTTTTTCGTTAACAGGAGGAATTACGCATCGTAGGATGATTTCCCCGCTACTTTATTCCCGCACAATGCGGCGCACTTCCACGCTGCCGCTGGCGGTGCGGGCTTGCAGCAAGTACATGCCGGCGGGCAGGGCGCCAAGGTTCAGCGTCTGCTTCTGGTTGAGGGCGTTGCCCGACACCGTGCCTTCAAATACCCGCTGGCCCAAGGCGTTAACCACGCTCAGAGTTACGGTTTCGTGGTAGCCGCTTAGCGCCAAGGTTAGCTGGCCGTCGCGGGTTGGGTTGGGGTAGAGTTCGAGGGTCGTGCCGGCCTGCGCCGAGCGGGAGGCCGTTACCGTCACCGTGGTCGGGGCCGAGGCCGTCGAAGAGCAGCCGGCAGCGCTGGTCACCACCACGGTATAGATGCCGTTGCGCGTGCCCGAGTTGATGAGGTAGCTCTGGCCCGTGGCGCCGGGTACCAGCACGCCGCCGAGGTAGAACTGGTTGCCGGTGGGCGACGATGAAGTGAGCGTGATGCCCGTAGCCGGTGTGCCCGAAACCGTAATGGTCGGCGTGGCCGGAATCGGGTTCACCGTGAAGGTGCTCGTGCTCGTTACCGGGGCGCAGTTGCCCGTCACCGTGTTGGTGATGGTGTAGGTGCCGGCCGTAGAAGTAGCCAGGCTGATAACGCCGGTGGTGGCGTTAATAGCCAGGCCCGTGGTCGAGCTAAAGGTGCCGGCCGTAGCACCCACGCCGATGGACGGCGCGAACGTGCCCGTGCCACCGGCGCAGGCCGCACCCAGGGCCGGAGTCGGGTAGGCGAAGCTGGCCGTAGGCGCCGCGTTGATGGTGATGCTCTGCGTGCTGCTGGCACCGCAGGTGCCGCTCACGGCATAAGTCACCACGTAGGTGCCGGGCGTGCTGCTGGCCAGCGTGATGGCCCCGGTGCTGGCGTTGATGGTCAGGCCCGTTGTCGAGCTGAACGTGCCGCCGGCCGTGCCCGTGACGGTGGGCGTGGGGTTGGCCGTGCCGCTCACGCAATAGGGCGAGCCGGTGTAGCTGAACGTGGCCGTGGCCAGGGGCGCGATGGTGAACGTAGCCGTAGCTGTTACCGCCGCACAGCCGCCGGTAGCGGCCACGGTGTTGGTTACGGTGTAGGTGCCGGCAACGGCGGTAGCGCCAACCGTTACTACCCCGGTGGTGGCATTCACCGCAAGGCCCGTGGCGGTGGGCAGCGAGAACGTGCCCGCGGTGGCACCCGTGGCCGGGGTTGCCGTGAGGGTGCTGCTGCTGCCGGCGCAGATGGTAGCGCTTGGGTAAGAGAAGCTGGCCGTAGGAGCCGCCGTGATGGTCACCGTCGTAGTAGCCGTCGAGCCGCACTGCGTGGTCGTGGTCGGTACGGTGTTGGTCACGGTGTAAGTGCCGGGCGTCGAAGTCGAGAGCGTGATGGTGCCGGTGGTGGCGTTAATGGTCAGGCCCGTCGTCGACGTGTAGGTGCCGGCCGTGGCGCCCGTGGCCAGTACCACGGCCGGGCTGGCGGTGCCCGATACGCAGTAGCTGGTCGTGGTGCCGTAGCTGAAGGTGGCCGTGGTGGGCGTGCAAGGCGCGAGGGTGACGAGGTAGTCCTCCGTCTCGCCGTTGTAGACCGCGCCACAGGCGCCGCCCGCCGTGAAGATGCCGTAGGAAGCAATGCCCGCGTTGGTACGGATGCGCATCCGGGTAGGGCCGAGCAACACCGAGCTGGAAACTGCCGGGATGGCCAGGGAGATGGTTGCGGTGGTTGCCGAAACCGGCGTCGTGGAACCCGCTACAAATTCGGCGGCATCGAAGGTGCCGTTGTGGTTGAAGTCAATCCAGACGCCGTAGTTGTAGTTGAAGGTGGTGGTGGCGCTGGCCACGCCCAGCGTGAGCGTAGCGGTGGTACCGGGCGTGAGGGTCGTCGTCGTGGTCGGGGTGGGAGCCGAAGCGTACGACGAATAGGAATCGGTCGAGGTGCAGCCCGAGGGGTTGTTAATCGTGCCCAGGTTGACGCTGGTAATGACGCCGTAGTTGCTGCACACGTTGGTGGAAGAGGCCGTGCAGTAGCACTGGTCGAAGGTGTTCTGGCCCACCGAAACGGTGTTGGAGTTCACGGCCGTGCCGCCGTATTGGCAGCCCACCACCAGGCGGTAGTCCGTGGCCACGGTCTGGCTGGCGATGGTGTAGGGGTTGGTGGTGGCCCCCACGATGTCGGCGAAGGCATTGGTGCCGGTGCGGCTCTGCCACTGGTAGGTGTAGCCGCCGAGCGTGAGCGGAATGCTGTTGGTGGAGAGGGTGAACGACGAGTTGGAACAGGCGTTGGTCACATCGGCCGTGGCCACGACCGTGGCGGGCGGGGCCGAGCAGGTGGTCGGCGCGGCAATGGTAACGAAATAATCCTCTGTTTCGCCGTACCAGGTGGTGGTACCCGTCACGCAGGCATCGGTGTTGGCAAAGCTGCCGTTGCGCCAGCGCACCCGCACGCGGGTCTGGCCCAGCAGGGCCGTGGTGGGTACTACCAGGGTCACGGGCAGGGTAATGTCCGTAGCAATGGCGCTGGACGTGCCGAGAAGGATGTATTCGCTGGCATCGAAGGTGCCGCTGTGGTCGTAGTCAATCCACATGCCGCCTTGCGAGCCCACGTTGTTGGCCCGTACTATCACGCTCACGCCGTTCACGTAGGTGGTGCCCTGGGTGAGGGTGGTGGTGGCCGTAGCGGTGGTAGTGAAGTCGCCGTAGCCACCGGTCGAGTTGGCATTGGTGGCGTTCGTGAAGCCGGGAGTGCCGGGGAAGGTCACGCTCTTGATGTACTCGTTGGTGCCCGTGCTCGTCACGGTGCAATAGCAGTTCAGGAACGACGTGGCCACCGAAATCAGGCTGGAGGTGGTCGACTGGCTGCTGGCCGTGCAAGTCACCACCACGCGGTAGTCCGTCGAGGCCGTTTGCGTGGCCACGGTGTAGCTGGGCATTGCCTGGGCCGTGCCCAGGTTGGTGAAGGTGTTGGCGCCGGCCGGGCTGCTCTGCCACTGGTAGGTCAGGCCCGTGGTGCCAGGAGTAATGCCCGTCAGCCCCAAGATGAAGCCCGCAGTGGAGTTGGTGCACACCGACGTGGCGGTGCTGGTGGCCGCCGTCGCCGGCGGCGTGCCCGTGCAGGCCACGGGAGGCGCAATGCTCACCGTGTAGTCCAGGGCTTCGCCATAAACGGTGGTAGCACAGGCGCCGGTGTAGGTATTGATGACCGTGTTGTTGTAGTAGTCCGTGCGGACGCGCATCCGGGTCGGTCCACTCAGCGTGCCCACGGGCGGCGTGATGGTGGCCACGAGGGTGGTCGCCGACGACGAGTAGAGTGGCGAAGTTGCGGCCGTGGTGGTCCGCAGCAGCGTAAACTCGCTCGCGTCGAACGTGCCGTTTTGGTCGTAGTCAATCCAGACCGAAGCGCGGGCGAAGGCCGGTACCGCCACGCTCAGGGTGTAGCTGCCGTTGATGCTGAGCGTAGTCGTGGTGGTGCTGGCCGGATAGATGGCGTAGTAGGCCGACACGTAGCCGGGGGAAGTGCTGGTCAGCAGGCCGGGCGCGTTGGTGAGCGTGCCCGCGTCGCCCGGCAGCGAAACCGACGTAACCGTGGTGTAGGACGTGCTGGTGCTCGAATGCACCGGCACGCAGTAGCAGCTGGTGACGGGGCTCTGCAACACCTGCACCGAAGCCGAGTTGGCGGCCGTGCCGCCAAACAGGCAGGTGACCACGGCGCGGTAATACGTGCTAACCAGCTGGTTGGTGGCCGTGTACGTGCTGCTGGTGGCGCCGCTGATGTTCGTGAACGTGACGTTGTCCGTCGAGGATTGCCATTGGAACGTGTAGCCCGATTGGTTGGCCAGGGCCGGCAGCGAGAGGTAAATGTTGGTGGAGGAGCAGGCCGTGGTCAGGGCCGTGGTGCCGCCAGCGGCGGTAGTAGCGGCGGCCGCGAGGCCGCTGGGCGTCGTCGCACACACGGGGTAGGTGCCGGCCGTCACGGCCAGCAGCACGGTGTTGCCGGCGGCCAGGGGCTTGGTGAAGGTGATGCCGGCAATGTTCTTGGTGACGTTGGCGGCGTCCAGCACCAGCTTCAGCTGGTAGAAGCGGGGGCCAATGGGAGTGCCGGTATACTGCACCGAGTTATCGCCCCGGCTCACACGGCCCAGCTTTTCGCGCACCACGTTGGGTTGGCTGGCCGCAAACCAGTCGGCAATGGTCTGGCTGGGAAACAGCTGCGTGGTGCCGTCCGTGAAGGTCACGGTCAGGTCCAGTACGCTGGCCGCGTTGCCCGAAGTGCCGATGACGTACAGCTCGGCCGCCGGGCTGGGCGTGGCAAACGAGAGCGTGCCCGATGCACCCGCGCCGTACAGGCGCAGCGCGTTATTGGCCGAGTACGAAGCCAGCTGAAAGGTGATGGCGCTGTTGAGGGTGCTGGTAATCAGGCCGCTGGTTTCCAGGGCCGGGTAAGTTGCTGCGGGGTACGTGGTGGTGTTCGGGACCTGGCCGGCCGGGCCCACGTAGTCCTGCGCCATCAGGGTATAGCCGGTGCCGCCGGTGGCCGCCGCCCCGTCAATATCGGCCGTGGTGGTGGCACTCACCGCGCCGGTCCCGTTGGCAATGACGTCGTGCGTGAAACCTGTCAGCGCCACCGGGGTGTAGGTTTGGCCCAGTGAGGTGAAGCCCGTGCCCAAGGCCAGTGCCAGCAGGAGCAGCCTATAGTAAGCTGTAAATGGTTGTTTCATAAAGGGGTGGTTAATGAAGAGGGAAACGTTTTTTGGGTAGCTAAAAGTAAGGTGACGCAAATGGCGGGGCAAATACGGCCGCCCTAAAGAGCCAAGAAACAAGCGCTTCAGCAGACTGGCTGGTGTGGCTTAGGCGTCAAATTTGCGAAGCACAAGCCGATATTAATCTGCTTAAAATGCTGATTATTATAATTTTGATATAAAATTAGTTTTGTCAAGAACTGCTGCGCCGGAATAACGATAATTATTACGATAGAAACCGGGCCCGCTTGGCCAGACCGGTTGCCGCCGACAAGCCCGCCCCGCGTAAAATGAACAATCCGTAAAAGAATCAAGTGGATGCCGCCCGGAAGCGCGGGGCTTACTCGCGCCCGGCCTGGGCATTTGCGGGGCTGATTTGGGTAGCCGGAGCGGGGCGGGCAACAGTGGAGCGCCGTTTGTCGTTGCAAGACCCCGGCCATGCTTCCAGTGTCGGGCTTATTTGCTTAGTAGTAATGCCTCGTTTTTTCATTCTGCTGCTGGCCGTGCTGCTGGCTTTGCCGGGCCGCCCGGCGGCGGCCTACGCCGTGCTCACCCACGAAGCCAACATCGACTCGACCTGGGAGCGCTGCCTGGTGCCGGCCATCCTCAAGCGCTACCCCGATACCACGCCCGCGCAACTCATCGACGCCAAAGCGTATGCCTACGGCGGGGCCATTATCCAGGACATGGGCTACTATCCATTTGGCTCGGTGCTCTTTACCAACCTCACGCACTATGTGCGCTCGGGCGATTTTGTGCACAACTTGCTGCTGGAAGCCCGGGACCGCAACGACTACGCCTTTGCCCTGGGGGCGCTGGCCCATTATTCGGCCGACTTGAATGGGCATTCCGAAGGCACCAACCGGGCCGTGCCCCTCGTGTATCCGGACCTGAAAGCCAAGTACGGCGACGTGGTGACTTACGAGCAGGGCAAGGCGCAGCACGGGCAGTTGGAGTTCTCCTTCGACGTGGTGCAACTGGCCAGCGGCAAGTACCACAGCCAGGACTACCACCAAAAAATCGGGTTCCAGGTGAGCAAGGCGCCGCTGGAACGCGCCTTTCTGAAAACCTACGGCCTGGAGCTGGGCCAGGTGATTGTGAACGTGGACCTGAGCATTGCCAGCTTCCGCTTTGCCGTGAGCCAGCTGATTCCGCAGGCGGCCCGGGCGGCCTGGCACTACAAGCGCAAGGAAATTCTGAAGCTGAGCCCCGGCGCCCGGCGCCGCGACTACATGCAGCGCAACCATCCCCGCGCGTTCCGCAAAGAATATGGCAACGACTACCAGAAGCCCGGCTTCGGGGCCCGCATCATCTCCTACTTCATCCGGGTGCTGCCCAAAATCGGCCCGCTCAAGCCGTTTGCCTTCAAGCTGCCCACGCCCGAGGCGGAAAAGATTTTCCGGGCCAGCTTCCGGAAGGTGATGGCCAGCTACTGCGCCAACATTGCCCGCCAGCCCGCCGACACGGCCGCCAGCCCCCTCACCCTGGCCAATGCCGACTTCGACACCGGCCACCCCACCCGCGCCGGTGAATACGGCCTGGCCGACGAAACCTACGGCGACTGGGTGCGCAAGCTGGCCAAGAAGAAATTTGAAGCCCTGAGCCCCGTGGCCCGCCAAAACATTCTGACTTTTTACGGCACCCAGCCCAAAACCCCGGCTTCGCAGGAGGAAAAAGAGGGCACCAAGCAGAAGGAAACGCAGGAAGCGCTGGCCGAGCTGCGGGCGCTGAAACCATAGGGAAGGAGCAGCAGCGCAAAACAAAAACGGCAGCTGTTCAGGGTTTTGGTGTTGGTCGGGCGGCCGGCTTTTGTGCCGCGTTGCTCCCGCAGCTTCTGCGCACGGGCCCTGCCCGGAAAGCCGGCCTTTTTATTCAGGGAATTGCCTGGTTGTTTAACAGTCGGTCCTGCTAAGCGCAGTCGAAGCATCTCTACCGCAGCAGTAATTCAATCGACTCAACGAAGCGGTAGAGATGCTTCGACTGCGCTCAGCATGACGTTCAAATAAAGGTGTCAGCTATTTCAGCAAATCTGTTTCATCCTTCAACCCCACGCCCGAAAGCTGAAGCCGCAGCGCCTCCCGCAGCAGGAAAAACAGCTTGTCGGCCGCTGCCGGATACACCAGGCCCTCGGGCCGGATATTGGACACGCAGTTGCGCGCCTCATCCGTCAGGCCGGGCCGGGGGGCGTAGGTGAAGTACGCGCCCAGGCTACGGGGCGAGCTCAGGCCCGGCCGCTCGCCAATGAGCACCAGCACCAGCCGGGCCCGCAGCCGCTGGCCAATTTCATCGCCCAATGCCACGCGCGCCTGCTCGGCCAGCACCACCGGCCCCAGCCGAAAGCCGGCCTCACGCAGCTGGGGCAGCAGCAGGCGCAGCAGCGGCACGGCGTGCTCGTTGGTAGCCGTGGCCGAGAGTCCATCGGCCAGCACGATGGCAAGGTCGCAATCGGTAGCCTGCTCGGTAAGTCTATTCCGGAATTCTTCGCTGAGCTGGCGGCCGTAGTCGGGGCGCTGCAAGTATTGCTCGCGGCTGGTGGCCCGGCTATGCACCTGGCATACGGGTAGGTGTAGCGGCTCTAATTCCGCCAGCAAGCGGGCCCCGTCCAAGGTCGAATACACGGCATCGCGGGCGTGGGCGTGGGCCAGCCGGAAGGCCAGCGCCTCGCGCAAGGGCACGCTGGTGCCGGTGCTGCCCAGCGCAATGCGGGCGGCGGTGTAGGCGCGCAGGCCGGACCAGGGGTCAGCAGATGAGTTCATGGACGAGGGCACAAGTAGCCAATAGGAACCAATAGGAAACTGCCCTAGGTGAATTGTTCGATAAGCGCTGCCAGGCTTGGGAACTCTCTCGTCAGCTGGGTTCGCTCGGCCAACTCAAAATCAGCAAAATCGAAGCCAGGCGCCACGGTGCAGCTAACCAGCGAAAAGCCGGCACCGGACTTCACCCGCGCCCCAAACCACGTATGGGCTGGCACGACGGCCTGGGGCAACTCTCCGCGCCCAACGTCGTGGCCCAGCGTAATGGTCGTGAGTTGGCCGTTTTGGAGCAATAATAGTTCCAGCGGCTGGCCTTGATGGAAAAACCACAATTCGTCCGATTGTATCCGGTGAAAATGGGACCGGTTGTCATCCTCCAATAGGTAATAGATGGCGGTGCTCACGCTGCGGCGTGCGCCGCTTTCGACCGTGATGCCGAGGTCGGCCCGGTAGGTTTCACGGTAGTAGCCGCCTTCGGGGTGGGGCTGCAGGCGCAGCTGCTGAATAAGGTCCTGGGCTGTAGTCATGGAGCTGAATATAGACGAGAGTCGAGCAAATGGAGCTTAGGCCCATTTTTTCAACGGCCCCATGCCCATCAGCTGGTGTTGCGCTGCAGGCAGCAGCCGCCCACTTTCCCCAAAAATGCCCTGCTGCCGCAGCCATGCCTCAAACTCCGGCGCGGGGCGCAGGCCCAGGACCTGCCGCAGGTACAGCGCATCGTGAAAGGAGGTAGACTGGTAGTTGAGCATGATGTCGTCGGCCCCCGGAATGCCCATGATGAACGTGCAGCCCGCCACGCCCAGCAGCGTGAGCAGGGTGTCCATGTCGTCCTGGTCGGCTTCGGCGTGGTTGGTGTAGCACACGTCCACGCCCATGGGCAGGCCCAGGAGCTTGCCGCAAAAATGGTCCTCCAAGGCGGCCCGGATGATTTGCTTGCCATCGTAGAGATACTCCGGGCCGATGAAGCCGACCACCGAATTCACCAGCAGCGGCCGGAAGCGGCGGGCCACGGCGTAGGCGCGGGCCTCGCAGGTTTGCTGGTCGAGGCCGTGGTGGGCGTTGGCCGAAAGGGCGCTGCCCTGGCCGGTTTCGAAGTACATCACGTGCTGGCCCACGGTGCCCCGGTTCAGGGCTAGGGTGGCTTCGTTCGCCTCCTGCAACAAACTCAGGCTGATGCCAAAGCTAGCATTGGCCGCCTCCGTGCCGGCAATGGATTGAAACGTCAAATCCACCGGCGCGCCTTGCTCGATGAGCTGCAATGTAGTGGTGACGTGGCTGAGCACGCAGGTCTGGGTCGGAATGGCGTACTGCTCGCGCACGGCGTCCAGCATGTGCAGCAGCTGGCTCACCGCCTTCGGGTTATCGGTGGCGGGGTTGATGCCGAGCACGGCGTCGCCGCTGCCGTAGAGCAGGCCATCGACCAGGCTGGCGGCAATGCCGCGCGCGTCGTCGGTGGGGTGGTTGGGCTGGAGGCGGGTGGCCAGGTGCCCCCGCAAGCCCAGCGTATTGCGGAAGCGGGTGATGACTTCGCAGCGCCGGGCCACGCCAATTAGCTCCTGGTTGCGCATCAGCTTGCTCACGGCCGCTACCATTTCCGGCGTCAGGCCGGGCGCCAACGCTTGCAGGGTCGGGGCATCGGCCGCGTCGGATAGCAGCCAGTCGCGCAGCTCGCCCACCGTGAAGTGGCTGATGGGCGCAAAGGCCGCTGCGTCGTGGGTATCCAGAATCAGGCGCGTCACCTCGTCCTTCTCATACGGCACCAGCGCTTCGTTGAGAAAATTGCGTAACGGCACGTCAGCCAGCGCAAACTGGGCTGCCACTCGCTCCTCATAAGTGGCAGCCGCCACGCCGGCCAGCACATCGCCGGAGCGCAGGGGCGAGGCCCGCGCCAGCAGCGTTTTCAGGTCGTCAAAAACATAAGTTCGGGACGCAATGGTGTGACGGTAGGGCATGACGCTGCGCTCAATGAAGAATGAGTAATGAGGAATGAACAGTAAAACGTCATGCTGAGCGCAGCCGAAGCATCTCTACCGCGCAATGCAACTCAACCGATTGATATAACCGATTGATATACTAGTACACGCGAGATGCTTCGCTTCGCTCTGCATGACGTTCTTTTCTTTGCTGCTTTCGAATAATCAGCAGATACACCCCCAACAACCCAACCAGCCCCGCTAGAAAAACGCCGCTCAGCAGCAGATTATAATACACCAGCGCTGCCAGACTCACCATGCACAGTGCCAGCGCCAGCAGCGGCACCAGCGGGTAGCCCGGCACGGCAAAGGGCCGGGCCAGCTCCGGCTCGCGGCGGCGCAGGGCAAACAGGCTGAGCAGGCTCGTGACGTACATTACCAGCGCGCCCAGCACGGAGAGGATGATGACCTGGTCGGTAGTGCCGGTGAGCAGGGCCAGCACGCCCACCGCACCGCCGGCCACCAGGGCCCAGTGCGGCGTTTGACGCCCGTTGAGGCGGGCCAGAAAAGCCGGCAAATAGCCGGCCCGTGCCAGCGCAAACACCTGCCGCGAGTAGCCGATGATGGTGCCGTGAAACGAGGCCACCAGCCCAAACAAACCAATGCTGGCGAAGAAGCTGGTCCAGCGGCTGCCTTTGCCCAGCACCATGACCAGCGCCTCGGGCAGCGGGTAGTCGAGGCGGCTCAGGCGGCGCCAGTCGCCCACGCCGCCGCTGAGCACCATCACGCCCAGGGCCAGCGCCACCAGCGTGAGCAGCCCGTAGGCATAGCCCTTCGGAATGGTGCGGCGGGGCTCGGCCACTTCCTCCGCCACCATGGCCACGCCCTCAATGGCCAGGTAAAACCAGATGGCAAAGGGCAGCGCCGCAAACACGCCCGGCGCGCTCACCGGCACCGGGTGGGCCAGGAAATTATCAATCCGAAAGCGCGGCGCCACCAGCCCCATAAACAGCAGCAGCTCGGCCACGGCCAGCAGCGTGACCACCAACGAAAAGTTGGCCGATTCCTTGATGCCCAGCAGGTTAATCAGCGTGAAAATCACGTAGCAGCCCAGCGCCGTGTAAAGCACCGGCACCACCGGATACAGAAAATGCACGTAGCTGCCCAGCGCAAACGCAATGGCCGGCGGCGCAAACAGAAACTCTACCAGCGTGGCGTAGCCGGCCACAAACCCGCCAATGGGCCCGAAGGCCCGGTGCGCATACGCAAACGGCCCGCCCGCCTGCGGAATGGCCGTGGTGAGCTCCGTGAAGCTGAAAACGAACGCGACGTAGAGCACCGTGACCACCAGCGTGGCCACCAGAAACCCCACCGGGCCGGCCACTGCCCAGCCGTAGTTCCAGCCAAAGTATTCGCCCGAAATCACCAGTCCCACGGCAATGGCCCAGAGGTGCAGCGGCGTCAGCGTTTTTTTCAGGCTGGAGGGAGCGGCGGGCGTCGTCATGCGGGCGGAAGTGCTTGAGCGCTCAATATAAACCGTGGAACGCTGGAACTGCTAAGCCCGCCGTCCGGACCTTATTGATTTTCTATGCTTTGGACCTATATTGAGTGCTTTATAGGTTTTTCTGCGGCTTCGGGGTCCGGCCGGCAGTTTCTGCCTGAGACTGCGCGTACCAAAATCACCCTATTCTGTCATGCTGCGCTTGCCGAAGCATGACGAGCAAATACTTTTCCTGCACGCTCTTAAACCCGTGGAGGCTTGATACGTCTACCAATTCAGTGCTCAACGAACTCATTTTCTTACCATAACCCCCAACACCCATGAAAGCATCCCTACCCAAGCAGCTGGCGCTGGCGCTCCTGCTGATGGCCTCGGCGGCCGGCCCCACCATGGCCCGCGGCGGCCACCCCATGCACGGCGGCCGGCCCCAGAACGCCGAAGTGCAAGCCTATTACCAGGCCAACGTGCTGCCCGTGCTGCTACAGCAGCGCCAGAAGCTGGAGCTCCAGCTCTCCGCCGAAGACCGCGCCCAGCTAGCCACCTACCGCGCCCAGCTCCGTACCCTGAAAGAACAAGGCGAGACCCTGCGCCGCAGCATTCACCCCGGTGGCGGAGAACCCCAGGCTGGCTTCCGCCCCGAGCTGACCGAGGCACAGCACGAACAGCTGCACCAGCTGCGTAGCCAAACCCGCACCATCATGATGAGCGTGGGCCAAATGGCTCAGAAATACCACGACGCCCTCGCGCAGCTGGCCCAGGAAACACAACCTCAGAAAGAAAAATGGTCGGCCGACGTGCAGGCCATTGTGGCGAAAAGTATCAGCCAGGAGCAGCCGCACCCGGTGGAAATGGCCGGCCGTATGCCCATGCACGGCCCCGACCACGGCCCCATGCATGCCTTTCGCGGCCAGGAGGCCATGCCGCGCTTCTTCCGGGCCACCTCGTTTTTGCTACTGGAACCAACCGCTCCCGCCAGCACCCCCGAGCACAGCCTCAGCAGCACCAGCTTCTACCCAAACCCCGTGACGGCCACCAGCCAATTCGAGTACGAGCTGAAAGCGGCCGGTCCGGTCACCGTTGACTTGCTGGACAAAGACGGCAACAAGCTCCGCACGCTGGTTGCGGAAGCCAACGCCGACAAAGGCACCCACACTCAGCAATTGATTCTGAACGACTTGCCTGCCGGCACCTACTACTACAAGGTGACCACCAAAGGCGATTCCCAGACCAAGCGTTTTGTGAAAGAGTAGGACGCTGCGCTTAATGAGGAATGAGGAATGAGGAATGAAGAATTATCTCATCGGTAATTCCTCATTCGTCATTCTTCATTAAGCCGCAGGCGTTACCCCCGCACCAGTTCGCCGCTGAGGCGGCGCAGGGCAATTTCGGCCTGCTTGGCCGAGTACCGGATGTCCAGCAGGCGGGTTTCGGCGTCCAGCTCATTGCGCTGGGCTTCGCGCAGGGCCAGGGGCGTGAGCAGGCCCAGGCGGTAGCGCTCCAGGGCAATGGCCACGTTCTGGCGGGCCAGCTGAATGTTGGTTTCTTCGAGGTCGAGCAGCTGGATGTAGTTCTGGTACTGGGCAAAGGCTGTGGCGGCGTCGGCGTCGAGTTGCAGGTCGGTTTGGGCCAGGGTCAGCTGGCTTTGCTCTTCCGCCACGCGGGCGTTTTGCTCCTGGCGGCGCAGGTTGAACCCGTTGAAGATGGGCACCGAAGCCGTAACCCCGTAGTTCAGCCCCTGCACCTGGTTGACGCTGGACGTGAGCGTAGTGCCCGCAAACGCCGCGTTGTTGATGTTGCGCGTGAGGCCATAGCCCGAAACCAGGCCCACCTGCGGAAAGCGCGAGGCCCGGATGAGGCGTCGGTCGTAGGTTGCCACGTCCACGCCCAGCCGGGCCTGGGCCAGGCGCGGGTTATTGGCCTTGATGCCCGCCGTGATGGTTTCCTGGTTGAGGTCGCGCGTCACGGTGAGGCTGTCGGAGGGCGCAAAATCGGTGCGCGGGGTGCGGCCCAGCAGGTTGTTGAGGGTGATTTTGGCAGCCGTCAGGGCCTGCTGCTGTTGCAGGAGCAGGCTGCGGTCGGCATTGTAGTCCACGCGGGCCGTGAGGACTTCCACCTTGGCGCTCACGCCCACGTCGACCTGCGCTTGGGTGAGGTCGATGCGGGCCTGGCCAATTTTGAGGGCCTCTTCCAGCGAGGTGATTTTGCCGGCCTGGCGCACCACGTCGTAGTAAGCATTGGTCACGGTTTCCACGGTTTCTTCCACCGTTGCGCGCGTGATTTGCTGCTGCTGCTGGCGCAGGGTTTTCAGCCGGTCGTAGGCGATGAACATGCCAAACCCGTCGAAAATCGTCCAGCCCAGCGTCACGTTGGTATTAAAAGCGTTGGAGCTGGCCCCGTTCACAATGCGCGGGTCAGCCTCGCCGAAGCGCTGGTTGATGTTGTTGTTGTTGAAGGTGCGGGTGAGGTTGCCGGTGAGGCTGGGCAGCTGGCCGGCGTTGCCGCGGGTCACGTTATTCTGCGCAATCTGCTCATCCTGGCGCGAAAGCAGGATGCCGTAATTGTGCTGCAACGCTTCGGCAATGGCCTGCTGGAGCGAGAGAGGCGGGGCCGACGGCACCGAAGCCGGCCGCGCCAACTGGTTGGGCCGCGCCTTCGGAATCTGCTGCGCCAAGCTGGCGAAGGGCAGGAGGGAAAGGAAAAGAAGCGTTGGGAGTTTCATGCAAGGAAAAAAGAACGTCATGCTGAGCGTAGTCGAAGCATCCCTACCGCAGCACTAAATCAATTATCAGGTTGGGGCAGGCTGAACTGACGAAACGGTAGAGATGCTTCGCTGCGCTCAGCATGACGTTCTTAATAAAAACATTACGCCGTCACCGCTTCCGGCTCGGCCGCTACTTTTTTAGCCGAATGTTTCTTAGCAGTAGCGAAATACGAGTACATCACCGGCACCACAAACAGCGTGAGGCCCGTGGCAAACAGCAGCCCACCCACCACGCCAATGCCCATGGCCCGGCGGCCCAGCGCGCCCGCGCCCTGCGCCAGCGCAATGGGCAAAATGCCCAGCACGGCGCACAGGCTCGTCATCAGAATGGGACGGAAACGGGCGGCCGAGCCCTCAATCAAACCCGTCATGTAGTCGGCGCCTTTCTCCACGCTTTGGTTGGCAAACTCGACGATGAGAATGCCGTTTTTCGTCACCAGGCCCACCAGCATGATGATGCCGATTTGCGAGAACAGGTTCATGGTCTGGTTGAAATACCAGAGGCTGAACAAGGCCCCCGACAACGCCAGCGGCACCGTCACCATGATGATGCCGGGGTCGCGGAAGCTCTCGAACTGCGCGGCCAGAATCAGGTAAATCAGCACCAGGGCCAGGCCAAAGGCAAACAGCACCGAGGACGAGCTTTCGGCAAAGTCGCGCGACTGCCCCGTGAGGGCCGTAGAGAACGAGTCGTCCAGCTGCTTATCGGCAATGGCCTGCATGGCGGCGATGCCTTCGCCCAGCGTCTTGCCCTTGGCCAGCGAGGCCGAGAACGTGGCCGCGTTGTAGCGGTTGAAGCGGTAGAGCTGCGGCGGCGTGCTCTTCTCCTCCAGGCGAATCACGTTGTCGAGCTGCACCAGCTTGCCGCTGCGGCTTTTCACGTTCAGGGTGCGCACGTCGAGCGGCTGGTTCCGGTCTTCGCGGGCCACCTGGCCGATAATCTGGTACTGCTTGCCGTTGCGGATGAAGTAGCCGTAGCGCTGGCCGCTGAGGCCGGCCTGCAAGGTCTGGCTGATGTCCTGCACGCTCACGCCCAGGGTCTGGGCCTTCTCGCGGTCAATCACCACGCGCAGCTCGGGCTTGTTGAACTTCAGGTTCACGTCCACGAAGCTGAACGTTTTGTCGGCCTGCGCAGCTTCCAGAAACTTGGGCACGGCCGCCGTTAGCTTATCAAAATCCTGGGTTTGCACCACGAAGCCCACGGGCAGGCTGCCGCCGCGGCCGCCCCCACCGCCGGAGCTAATGCTCTGGTCCTGTGAGACGGATACGCGGGCGCCGGTGTATTTCTTCACCGTCGCGGTGAGAATATCGGCCAGCTGCTGCTGGGTGTGGGGGCGGGCTTCGGGGTCTTTGAGCAGCACGCGGGCAATGGCCGAGTTGGCCGCGCCGCCGCTGCTGCCCCCGCCCGGCGAAGTCACGGTCAGGATGTTGTCGGCATCCTGGCGCGAACTGTCGGCCAAGGCCTTCGCAAGCTGGTTCACGTAGTCGTCCATGTACTCAAACGACGCGCCTTCCGGCGCCGTGGCGTTGATGCTGAGACGGTTGCGGTCTTCTACCGGGGCCAGCTCAGTTGGCAGGGTTTTCATAAAATACCAGATGCCGACGCCCGTCAGCGCCACCAGGCCCCAAGCCAGCCAGCGGCGGTCGAGGAAAGTGACCAAGGCCTCGCGGTAACCGTTGGTCAGGGCCTGGAAGAAGGGCTCGGTCTTGCGGTAGAGCCAGTTGTGGCCGCCTTCTCGTTTCAGCAGCTTCGAGCACATCATGGGGGTAAGCGTGAGCGACACGAAGGCCGAAATCAGCACCGAGCCGGCCAGCACAATGCCGAATTCGCGGAACAGCTTGCCCGTGATGCCCGACAGAAATACCACCGGCAGAAACACCGCCGCCAGCACGATGGTGGTTGAAATAACAGCCATCAAAATTTCCTCCGAGCCGTTTTTGGCGGCTTCGAGTGGGGTTTCTCCTTCCTCGATTCTGCTGTAGATATTCTCTAGCACCACAATGGCATCATCTACTACCAGGCTGATGGCCAGCACGATGGCTAGCAGCGTCAGCACGTTGATGGAGAAGCCCATGAGGTCCATCACGAAGAAAATGCCGATGAGCGACACCGGAATGGCCACCACCGGAATGATGGTGGAACGCCAGTCGCGCAGGAACAGGAAAATGACGACCACCACCAATGCGAAAGCTTCAATGATGGTGTCCTCCACCTCCGCTATCGAGGCGCGAATAAAGACCGAATTGTCAAACCCACTGCTGATTTTCAGGTCTTTGGGCAAGTCGTTCTGGTATTGCTTCATCCGCTTGTTAAACTCGTCGGTGATGGCAATCTGGTTGGCGCCCGGCTGCGGAATGGCCATCACGCCCACCATCGGAATGCCGTTGCGGCGCAGGATGGTCTGGTCGTTCTCGGGATAAAGCTCGGCGTAGCCCACGTCGGTGAGGCGGACCAGCGAGGTCGGGTCGTTGCGGATAATCAGGTTGTTGAAATCCGTCACCGACGACAGGCGACCCATGGTGCGCAACGACAATTGCGTGCTCTGGCCTTGCACCGCGCCGCTGGGCAGCTCCACGTTTTCGCGGGCCAGGGCCTGCTGCACGTCCACGGGCGAGATGCCAAGGGCGGCCATTTTCACCGGGTCGAGCCAGAGGCGCATGGAGTACTTGCGCTCGCCCCACACCCGGATTTCGCTCACGCCGGGAATGGTTTGGAGCCGCTCCTTTAGCACGTTGTTGGCGTAGTCCGTCAGCTCCAGCAGGGTGCGCGACGAGCTGCTTAAGTAACTCAGAATGATGGGGGAGGAGTCGGCGTTGGCCTTGCTCACGGTGGGCGGGTCTACGTCGCGCGGCAGGCGGCCCTGCGCGCTCGATACCTTGTCGCGCACGTCGTTGGCGGCAGCTTCCAGGTCTACCCCGAGGTCAAACTCCACGGTAATGGTACTGGCCCCGTCGCGGCTGGTGCTCGACAGGTTGCGGATGCCCGCGATGCCGTTGATGCCTTCCTCGAGCGGCTCGGTTATCTGCGACTGAATGACGTCGGCCGAAGCGCCGGTGTAGCTCGTTTGGACCGTGATGATGGGCGGGTCGACGCTCGGGTACTCGCGAATAGCGAGCGAGCGAAACCCAATGGCCCCGAAAATTACGATGAGCAAGCTCATCACAATGGCGAGGACCGGCCGGTTGATGCTGACGGAAGAAAGGCTCATTTTAGTTTGGTCTATGAAATTTCTGTGTCATCCTGAGCGTAGCGAAGGACCTTCTCACCGCTAAACAACCTGTAGTAAGCCAAACGACTCAGCCGTGAGAAGGTCCTTCGCTACGCTCAGGATGACAGGCGTGCTGCTGCTTACTTCTGAATGCTCACCCGGTCGCCCGCCTTCACCTGCAAAATGCCGGTGCGAATGACGGTGTCGCCCACGGCCAGGCCCTTGGTGATTTGAATGACCTTGTCCGAGCGCACCCCGATGTTGACGGGCTGCACGGCGGCCTTGCCCTTCTTCACCGTGAACACCGTGTAGCCGCTGGCCACCGGCACCACCGATTCGGTCGGAATCTGCAATGCCTCAGCCGTTTCGCCCAGCTCCAGGTTCACTTTCACGAACCCGCCGGGGCGCAGCTCCATGTGGGTGTTGGCATACACGGCCCGCACCGGCAGCGTGCGCGAAACCGGGTCAATCTGCGGGTTGATGGCGTACACCTTGGCCTCGATTTTCTGGGTAGTGGCCTCGTCGGTCACCAGCACCGGGTCGCCTACGCGCACCGATTGTGCGAAGCGGCTGGGCACGTTGAAGTCGATTTTTACCGGCTTCACCCGCGAGAGCGTGGTGATGGCCGTGCCCGGCGACACGTAGGCGCCCACCGAGGTATTGCGCAGCCCCAAAATCCCGTCGAACGGCGCCCGCACGAAAGCTTTTTGCAGCGTTACGCGCAGCGCAGCCAGGTCGGCCTGAGCCGTGAGCAAGGCGTTTTGCGACTGCTCGTATTCCTGCCGGCTGATGTATTCTTTGGCCAGCAGCGTGCGCTGGCGCTGCTCCTGGTCGCGGTAGAGCTTGATGTTGTATTCCTGCTTTTGCAACTGGGCCTGCACATCGGCCGCGTTGATGGTGAACAGCAGCTGGCCCTTGCGCACCGGCTGTCCTTCCTGAATATTGAGGCTGGTGATTTTGCCCGAAATCTCGCTCTGGATGGTCACCGACTCGTCGGCCAGTACCGAGCCGGTGGAGGCCACTTCATCGGAAAGCTTGGTGGCGGCCACCACGTATACCTGCACCGGTACTTTGGCTCCGGCTCCGCCGGACCCACCGCCCTTGCCGCCTTTGCCACTGCCTTTCTCGCCTTTGCCCCCGCCTTTTTCGCCCGCGGTGGGGCTGGGAAAATACTTCGCCTTGGCCCAGGCCATGCCCGCAATAACGACGGCCGCCAGCAGCCAGCCCAGCCAGCCACGCTTGCGCGGTGGTGGCGTAGCGGGCGGGGTGGACGGCTCCGGAACGACGGGGGCAGACGTGGTGGTGTCCCAGGTTTTGGAGGCGGCAGCGGTAGGAGTTTCCAAAGGCATAAAAAGCAAAACGCACGAGTGGTGTGAGAAGCCTGGGCTCTCACGTGGGGTAGTTTGGCTATACGACAACCGGCGTCCGAAGGAACGAATATGCCGTCGGGCCGAACTCATATAGTGCAAATTTCGCTCGAAAGGTTGCGCGGCTTGGCCACTAATAGACGTAGAACGGCATCACCCTGACCGAGACTATCTTCGTCCCGATGAAGCCGAAGCCCACCGCCGTCACCCCGCCCGAGCCGCGCAATTTTTTTCAGGACGTGCACGAAGTCGTGCGCCTCGTGCCGGCCGGCCGCGTTACCACCTACGGGGCCATTGCGCACTACCTCGGCGCCCGGCACGGCGCCCGCACCGTGGGCTACGCCATGATGGCCGCCCACACCGCCGCCCCATACGTGCCCGCCCACCGCGTGCTCAACCGCCTGGGCCACCTCACCGGCCGCCTGCACTACGCCACCCCCTTCGCCATGCAGGAAGCCCTCGAAGCCGAAGGCATCCAAGTAGTAGAAGACCGGGTGGGGGATTTCGGGAAGCTGTTCTGGGACCCCGGCGTGGAGCTGGCGTAGCGGCTGGCAGTGAGTGGTCGGGAGCGTTGCTTGGCAAGCTGCGCCGGGACGTAGCGCACGTGGGACGCTGCTCATTTACCCCGGCTTTTGGCGCGGGCCTTGAGTTGCCGAATTTCAAACTCGCCACCCTTGGCAGTTACCTGTTCCAGCGGAGGCTTGCTTGCGTCGGCGGGAGTACGACTGATTCTCAGGTAATTCGTTTTGCCAAATTCCGGGAGAAAGCCAAAGCACGTCTCCGGTGTCCCGGCCAGGCACAAACGCGGTTCGTGCAGCTTATCGGTCCAGGGAATGGTTAGAAATTGATTGTCAGCCAGTTCGCCCAGGGGCTTGCCGTTTAGCAGCACCTGAACCGGGGGGCCTGCCGTGCCGGCCCGGCGGTAAATGCAGAGCAGGGCCGTATCAGGGGTAGCAACCAGGCCGGGGTCGTCGAAGAGCGAGATGTCGCCCGTGACCATGTTCACGGTGTAGGGCGTGGGCTGGTCGTTGGTGGCGCCCGCCGCGATGGCCCCGCCAATTGCCCCGCCTACCAAGGCTCCGGTGCTCACGGCCCCAGGGTCGGCCCCCGAAAAACCAACGAAACCGAACGTCCCGTTTTTCTTTTCCAACGGCACAAAGTGGCGGTGATGGAAAATATAAAGCTGCCGGCCATCGGAAAAGCCCCATGCGTTGCGCAGGTATTCTTTGCCGCCGCTGGCCGTGGCAAAATAGGGCTTCACCTCCGAGGTGCCCTCCCAGCCCTTGGCTTTGCGGGGCACGGCTTCGACCAGCAGCGCGGGCCGGACCTCCGGCTGGTTGTTGCGAAACGCTAAAAAGGTGGGGAAGTAGCCCTTTTTGCGCACCGAATCAACCAGAATCGGGTAAACCGGCGTGCCTTCGGCAAGGCGGCCTGTTTGTTCGAGGTAGGCAAGGGAACGGGCCGGCTGCTCCGCGCTCTTGGCCCAGTTGATGCCCTGGCACTGGGCCAGGCAGTGCCGGAGCGCAAGGGCCAGGTTGGGCGCGTGGCGGGCCGTTGTTTCCATTCCTTTGCCTTCAATAAAATCACTGGCGCTCAGCGCGTAGTGATAGCCGTCGGGCAAGTGCACGTAGGCGTCCAGGGCCAGCTCAAGGCTGGCTTTTTCGTACAAAGCCGTTATTTCCTCGGCCAGCTGCAGCTGCCGGATGACCAGCACCAGGCGCGGCTTGTCGGCGGTGCCGGGCGGGAGCTGCGCTTGCAGGTAAGCGGTGAGGGCCGCTGCCACCGTCGGGTGCAAGCCGGCCACCTGCGGAATGTTATTGAGCCCCCGGTGCACCGTGCCAATGCCGGCCCGGTTGGGGCGTCCATCCAGCACCTGCTCGACGGCGAAGGCCGAAGCGGGCAGATTCAGGGGCTGAGCGGCCAGGTCGACGTAATACACCTGGGCCCGGCTGGGGCTGCTCGCTAGCCAAAACAGGGCGCCAATCAGGCCCCAAAGCAGCGGTCGATTCATGGGCCAAAGCTACTGCTGGCGGTTTGCTGGCGGAAAATTTACCGCTTGCCCGCTCTTCTTCATCAAACCATTACAGCCCGCTGGCTAGAGCCAGCCCCGGTCAGGCTGTATACTGTATATTTGTTGTCCCCGGAGTGTGCCGGGTGGTTTTTTCTTTGGTATGAAGCACTTATTTACAGCTCTTTTAGCCGTTTTGCTTTCCCTGCCGGCCCTGGCCCAAAATAAGTTTTCCATCCGCGGGCGCGTGGTGGACCAGGTGAGCGGCGAAACCCTGCCGGGCGCCACCGTGCAGGTGACCGGCAATGGCCAGAACACCGGCGGCGGGGCCGATGCCGACGGTGCCTACAAAGTTTCCAACCTGCCGGCCGGTACTTACACCGTGCAGGCCAGCTTCATCGGCTACAAGGCCACGACCCAAACCGTCAAAATCACGACCCAGAGCGTAACGGTTTCCTTCAGCCTTGCCTCCGACAACGCCAGCCTGGAAGAAGTGACCGTGGTGGCCGCCCAGGCGCAGGAACGGTCCACGCCCGTGGCCTTCTCGGCCGTGAACGAGGTGAAGCTGCGCGAAACCCTCTCCAACCGCGACCTGCCGATGATTCTCAACGAGACGCCCGGCGTGTACGCCACCCAGGGCGCGGGCGGCGGCACCGGCGACTCGCGCATCAACGTGCGCGGTTTCGACCAGCGCAACGTGGCGGTGCTCATCAACGGCGTGCCCGTGAACGACATGGAAAACGGCCAGGTATACTGGTCGAACTGGGACCTGGGCGACGTGACAAAGTCCTTGCAGGTGCAGCGGGGCCTGTCGGCTTCCAAAATTACCGTGCCTTCCGTGGGCGGCACCATCAACGTGCTCACCAAAGGCTTCGATGACAAGCGCTCGGTGGTGGCCCGCGTGGAAGGCGGCTCGAACAACTACCAGAAATACTCGCTCATGCTCAGCAGCGGCCAGCTCAAGGGCGACTGGGCCGTGACGGCTTACGGCGCGCGCCGCACCCAGGACGGCTGGGTAGACAAGACGTTTGACGATGCCTGGACTTACTTCGGCACCGTGAGCAAGCGCATGGGCAAGCACACCCTTTCCCTCACCGGCATGGGCTCGCCCCAGAGCCACGGCCAGCGCATTCCGTTTGGCGAGCGGATTGGGGTGTATTCCAATGAGAAAGCCAAAGAGCTGGGGGCCACGCCCGTATCGTCCGGCGACAGAGGGTTCAAATACAACAAAGGCTGGGGACTTGTGGACCGCTACACGCTGGATAACAACGGCAATAAAATCAGTCACGGCCAGGAAGTGGTGAACGAGCGGGTAAACTATTTCCACAAGCCCCAGGTCAACCTCAACCACTTCTGGAACGTGACCGACCGGCTGTTCATCTCCACGGTGGTTTACGCTTCCAAAGGCACGGGCGGCGGCTCCCAGGCGGCGGGCAGTACCTTGTCGACGGATGCGGATGGCCAGGACAACCTCCAGAAAGCCTACGACGACAACTACAAAAAAGTGGGTGCCGATGGCCAGCGCCTGTCCTCGCAGTACCTGGCGAACAGCGTTAACTCGCACCGCTGGTACGGGCTGGTTTCCGGGTTCGACTACCTGCTCAAGCCCAGCCTCACGCTGTCGGCCGGCGTTGACGCCCGCTACTATTATGGCATTCATTACCGCGAAATCCGGGACTTGCTGGGCGGCGATTACGCCATCGGCTCCGGTACGGCCGTCAACCGCAACGCCGACGCCAACACCCGCCTGAAGGTGGGCGACAAGTTCGGCTTCTACAACGACAGCAAAACAGGGTGGCTGGGCGGCTACGGCCAGCTCGAATACAAAACGCCGCTGCTTTCGGCGGTGGTCAGCGGCACCGTTTCGCGCATCAGCTACGCGCGCATCGACTACTTCCGGCCCAAGCAGGTGACCGTGGATGGCAAAAGCTACGACGTGCCCTACGGTGCACCGCCCCTGGTGATAAACGGCCAGAGCTACACCAATGCCGACGGCCACTACCTCGAAAACGATTGGGTGAACATCTACGGCTACAGCGTAAAAGCGGGGGCCAACTACAACCTGACCGAGCACGACAACCTGTTTGCCAACGTGGGCTACAACAGCAAGGTGCCGTTCTACCAGTTCGTCTTTAACAACAACGGCCAGAAGTATAACGACATCCGCAACGAAGGAATTACCTCGCTTGAGCTGGGCTACGGCATTAGCTACCCCAGCCTGAAAGTGACCCTGAACGCCTACTACACCTACTGGACCAACAAAAGCAGCAACTCCATTAGCGGCAGCGGCGATGCCACCATCTACAACAACGTGCGCAACGTGGATGCCCGCCACATGGGCATCGAGATGAGCGTGGCCCAGGAAATCAGCCGCCGGCTGCAGCTCAACGCCGCCATCAGCCTCGGCGACTGGCGCTGGGCCGGCAACGGCGTGGTGAACCAAAGCGACGTGAACAACCAGCCGATAGGTACCCCCGACATGCCCATTTACCTCAAAGGCGTGCACGTGGGCGATGCCGCCCAGAACCAGTTCCAGATGGGCCTGCGCTACGAGCCGGTGAATAACTTCTACATCCGGCCTTCGTTCCTGCTCTTCACCAAGTACTACGCCGGCTTCGACCCCGTGAGTCTCCTCAGCGAAGCCAGCCGCACCGATACCTATCGGCTGCCCACCTCCCGAAACCTCGACCTGCACCTGGGCTACGACCTGCCCAAGCGCTTGTTTGGCGACAAAGTTCGCCTGGGCCTCAAAGGCTCCGTCCTCAACGTGCTCAACGAGTTCTACATTACCGATGTGCCCGCCAGCACGTCGGCCACTGACGCGTCGTTGTTGCAGGGATTCTTCAACCGCGGCCGTACGTTCACCGTTGGCCTGTCGGCCACGCTGTAAGCGTTGGGCTGCGCAGGGAAGTACCCCGCACACTTACGATGAAGCGGTTTAGGAAGTCGGTTCTTCCCGGTCTGGCGCCCTTCCTGAACAGCTTCGGTAGAAGCAAAGGGCCATGCCGCGCTACGTGCGGCATGGCCTTTCTTGTTTCGGTGGGCGCTGCCCAGCTTTTTAGCTATTTGCGAGCGCCGGCGGCCGCAGCGGCCAATACCGCGCTGCGCATCTCTTCCGGTGAAGTGTTTTTTACCAAGTAGCTGTGAGCGCCTTCGGCCAGCACGGTGCTCACCAGGGAGGGGTCGTCGTGCATGGAGATGATGACCACGCGCACGGCCGGAAACTGGGTGCGCAGCAGCCGGGTGGTTTGCAGGCCATCGAGGATGGGCATTTGCATGTCCATCAGAATCACGTTGGGGCTGCTGCCCTGGTCAAGCAGTTCCAGCAGTTCCTGGCCGTTGCCGGCTTCGCACACCACCTCGATGCCCGCATACCCGCTGAGCAGTGCCCGCAGACCTTTGCGAAACAGAATGTGGTCGTCGACGATGGCCAGGCGCACGGGAACGGCGCCCGCAGCGGAGGTGGGAGAGGTCATGAGTTGAGTGAAAAAGTAGGGGTGGGCGTGCCCGCTGGCAACAGCGTAACGGGCAATAGGGCTTCGACACGGGTGCCAACGCCAGGTTCGGAATGGTAGTGCAACTGCCCGCCGAGTACCGCCACGCGGCTGCGCAGATTGATGAGCCCCATGCCCACGGGCTGCCCGTGGGGGCCGGGAGGCGGCAGTTCTTCCAGGTCGGCCAGGTCGAAACCCTGGCCATCGTCGGAATAAGTGAGGGTGAGCTGGCCGGGCACCGAGGCCACCCGCAGCACAATGTGGGCCGCTTCGGCATGCAGCAGGCCGTTGGTGAGGAGTTCCTGGGCAATGCGGTACACCATCAGCTCGTGGGGCGGAATGAGCCGGCCCAGCGGGGTGTCCTGCTCCAGGCGTACTTCGGGGCCGCTGTCGCTCGGCACGGCCTGCACCAGCGCCCGCAAGGCCTGCGCCAACCCCAGTTGCTGGAGCGTAGCGGGCTGAAGGTTGCGCGAGATGCGGCGCACTTCGGCCACCGCCTGGTCGATAAGCGCACCGGCTTCGGGCGAGGGCGGGCTGCCGGGGGCGTACAGGTGCAGTTTGGCCAGGGCCAGAATAGTGCCCACGCCGTCGTGCAATTCGCCGGCAATGCGTTGGCGTTCGTCTTCCTGCGCCACCAGCGCCGCGGCCAGTGCCTGCTGCTGCGCCGCTTCCTTGAGCTGCGCTACTTCCTGCTGCTGGCGCATTTGTGCCCGTTGGTAACGTACCACAAACCACACCAGCCCGAGCACGAGCAAGAGCAAAGTAGGAGTGAGTAGAAACAAGGGTAAAAAGTCAGTCACATGAATGCCCGAACGGACAGGTAGCGCAAAAGAATAAAAAAAGAAATTCCCAACCCGTTCGGGTTGCCAACTTGCTTGGTTGCACGCCCTGTAGCGCAGGCAACGGAATTTAGGTTACAGCCGGACGCAAGCGGCGCAGCTTTATACGTGAGTTAGGTAAACAGTTTAGTGCTTAAAGTGCAGGCATAGAGGCAGAAGCGCGCAGATGGGCAAAAGCAGCGGCTGTCTACAAAATCCGCCGGAAGAAAGCTGAATGAATGCTATGGCAGGCGAAACCGTGACAGCAAAGCGGTGAGCAAAGAATTTTCATAAATATATAATTGATATTATATATTTATGAAATATATTATTGTTCAAGGCCGTACACGGGCTTGGCATTTCCCAGGCTTGGCGGCAGCCCGACTTGCTCTCCGGCAACCGGCGGGGCAGGCGTTTCGGTGGGTTCTGTGCGATTGGCCCGCAAAAAGGCCAGCGTTAGAAAGTAGTTAAAGGCCAGCCCACTGCCCGCAACGCAAAGAAATTCAAGGTGATTAATAACGGCCGAAGTTTGTCCCAGCCAATCTAGGCTGAAGCCTGTGACCGTGCCAGCTGAATAAACCAGTTGTCCCACACTCAGCAGCCAATAGGGGTTTTGCGAACCTGGTTCTGAGCCGGAATGGGTTAACGTATAGTCCATGTACAACAGGGCAAGCCCAGCCAATACAGCGCATTGCACAACGCGGGCTACATCCATTGCCACTATCATGTTATAAGGCATTGTGCTGATAGTGAGCATAAACCCTATGGCCACTGTTAGCCACATCGTGCGCTTCCAAGTGGGCATGACCAAGCCATACATCGCCGCAAACAGCAGAACCTTGCCGGTATTGAAGCCAATTAGTACAAACAAGTTGTTGTGCAGATAAATTGCGCAAAGCTTCGCCATAATCGAGCAGAAAGCCGATAAATACACATACCAGCTCAGGATTTTTATGGCCGCAGGAAAATGCCGCTGCCGCCGCCACACCACAATCATCGGCACCAACACGCTTGCCTGCATGGTATACATCAGGCTGGTGGACAGTAGCTTCAGCAGTTCGGGCGACATGACGGGGAGCACAAAAGTTAGTTGTACAGTACGTTGGGCTGGCTACAGGCGCTTGGGCAACTTGTGGCTTCATCAGCCACGATGAAGCCATCGCCAAGCTGGTCGTTTTCATCGTGGTCGGCGCCCACCGCTACCAGCTGCATTGTGCCCTTAAGGTCCACACTACCGCTGGAAAGCCCAAAATAGAAACGGATGCCTTTGCAGCCATCCTGAGCTAAGATAGACTCCAAAATGTCCCGACCAAAAAACATAGCTTTTGCAGCGTCGCCCGGAACACTGGCTTGGTAAGCATGGGTCCAGTCGCCTGCGGTGTTGGCGTCAATAGGGCTGCCTTCAGAACCATCAAATGGCATATAGTGCAAGAGATAAGAGTGGGATGAAAATTGAATGAAAAAAAGTTTGATTTGGATTGAGCGGGCCAAATATAGGGCGCAAGGTGGGGAAAGATATACGATTGAAAACATTACCACGCCCGGCCGGGCCCTCCCGGCAGGTCGTCGTGCTCATCATCGGCCTCGTCATCTTCCTCCTCATCGGCTTCTTCGTCCTCATCCTCAGCTAGTTCATCGGCCTCTTCTTCGTCGTCCAGCGTGTCGAACACGCGGTCGAGGGAGGCTTCGGCGTGGCGCAGCTTGTGGCGGCAGAGCCGAATGAGTTCCGCCGAGCGTTCGACGCGGGAGGTAAGGTCGTCTACGTCCACGGCATCGGTTTCGAGGGCCCGGAGAATGGTTTCGAGCTCTTCAATAGCTTCGCGGTAGGTCATGTTTTTTAATTAGCAATGAGCAATGAGCAATGAGCAATGAGCAATTTCCCTAACGGCGGACTGTCCGCTGCTCATTGCTGCTTATTAATTGATAAAGGCGCAGTTCGGTGCGGTGCAGGTGCCGCTCCAGGGCCAGCTGCAGCTGAAAGCGGCGGCGCAACAGGGCCTCGCGTCGGCGCTGGTGGTGGCGGCTAAAGCGCTTGAGCAGCCGCCGCCCGTGCTGACGCAGGCTACACTGCTCCCGGGCCAGGGCGCGGCGGGCGGCCCGGGACAGTTGGTGCCGGAAGCGCTCCAGTCCCAGCCCCAGCTGGCGGAGTTGCTCGCGGGGGCCTTGCACCGCCTGGCGGGCGCGGACCAGCAAGGCCTCCTGGGCCGCATCGAGCTGGCGATGGGCCGCGTAGCGGCTGCGCCCGCTGAGCTGCTGCAGGCGGGCGTGATGCTGGCCCAGTTGGCGCCGCACCAGGGCGGCCACCTGCTCGCCGTAGCCCAGCAGAGCGCCTTCCAGCCGGGCCAGCCGCTCTACCAGAAAGGCCGCCACGGCCGTGGGCGTTTTAAGGGCGCGGTGGGCGGTAAGGTCCACCACGGCCTCGTCGCGCTCGTGGCCGATGCCGGTGAGAACCGGCAGGGGAAAAGCGCCCACGGCCGCGGCCAGGCCGTATTCGTCAAAGGCCAGCAAATCGGTGCGGCCGCCGCCCCCGCGAATGATGACGACGGCATCGAACTGCCCGCGCCGGACGCGCACGCCATCCAGCGCGGCCCGAATGCTGGCCGGGGCCTCGTCGCCCTGCATGGTGGCCGGAAACAGGGTAAGGGCAAAATCGTAGGGCGCTTCCCGTAGGTGCTGCACAAAATCCTGGAAGCCCGCGGCTGTGGGTGAGGAAATAACCGCAAGCCGCTGAGGGGCCAGGGGAAGGGTAAGGCTTTTTTGCCGTTCCAGCAAGCCTTTGGATTCCAGCCGCCGCAGGGTGTTCAGGCGTTGCAGGGCCAGCTCGCCCACGGTGTAGCTGGGGTCAATGGCCACGATGTCGAGGCTCAGGCCGTACTGCTCGTGAAAGCGCACCTGCACGCGCAGCAGCAGCTTGAGCCCCGCGCGCAGGGGCTGCCCGGTGGCGCGCTCAAACGCCGGGGCCAGCTGCTGGTAGCGCTGGCTCCAGAGCGTGGCGCGGGCCTGGGCCTTGAGGGGCGTGCCGCGGCCGTCGGTGGTTTGCTCGGTGAGGGTGAGGTAGCAATGGGCGCCGGCAAAGCGCGGCAGGCTGAGCTCGGCCACTTCGGCCACCACCCAGTAGGAGTCGGCCAGTTGCTGCTGCAGAGCCAGGCGCACGCGGCTCAGCAAGTCCGTCAGGCCCAGGGGCGGCGGGGGCGTGAGGGGCAAAAGCTCGGGGCGGCGGTTGTAGAGCGGCATGGGCGCAAGTTACGGGCGGCCGGGGCGTTGAACGAAAAAGTTCTTCCTGCCGGTGCCGCAGGCCCTTTGCCGGAACCACGTGCCAGTGCGGCCGCGTTGGTGCAACCTCCCCAAAGGCCCCGGGTCCTTAACTTCACGGCATAATTTTCAACCAATTTTCATTTCATGTTTTCAATTTCTATTGCTCGGCGGCTGGGTTTGGCCGTACTAGGTTTGGGCGGCGCGGCGGCCCTGGTTTCGGCGGGCCCGCCCACCACGCCCCCGCAGAAAGGCGTCGGCATCACCATTGCCAACATCGACCCGTCGGTGAAGCCTTGCGAGGACTTCTTTCACTACGCTTCGGGCAACTGGTTGAAAAACAACCCGATTCCGGCGGCTGAATCGCGCTGGGGCTCTTTCAACGAACTCGCCAACAACAACAACGCCACCCTGCGCACCATTCTGGAAGCAGCGGCCAAAAACGCGGCCAAAGCCCCCAAAGGCTCGAACGCCCAGAAAGTAGGGGACTTCTACGCGTCGGCCATGGACTCGGCGGCCATCGAGGCGGCGGGCCTGAAGTATTTGCAGCCGCACCTGAACCGCATCGCGGCCATCAAGGACCTCAACGAGATGCAGCGCTTTCTGGCCGACCCCAAGGCGCAGGCGGGCAACGTGTGGTACGGGGCCGGCGTGGGCCAGGACGATAAAATCAGCTCCCAGTACGCGGTGCAGATTGGCCAGGGCGGCCTCTCGCTGCCCGACCGCGACTACTACCTGAAGGAAGACGGGCGCTCCAAAGCCATTCGCGCTGCCTACGAGGCGTATTTGGTCAACACCTTCAAAATGCTCGGTGACAGCCCCGACGCGGCCAAAGCCAATGCCGCTGCCGTGCAGCGCATCGAAACGCGCCTGGCCAAAGCCAGCAAAGGCCGCGTGGACCTGCGCGACCCCTACGCCAACTACAACAAGATGACGGTGGCCGAGGCCAACGCCGCCTACCCCAACCTGGCCCTCCCCATGATGCTGAAGGAAAATGGCCTGGGGGCCGCCAAAGAAGTGATTGTGGGCCAGCCCGACTTCCTCAAAGAAGTGAGCACCATGCTGAAGGAAGAGCCCATTGCCGACCAGAAGCAGTACCTGCGCTGGCACCTGGTGAGCAGCGTGACCGCCGCGCTGCCCAAGGCTTACGGCGACGAAGCTTTCAAATTTGCCCAAACGCTGACCGGCGCCAAAAAGCAGCAGCCCCGCTGGAAGCGCATGCTGCAGTCGACGGACCGCGCCCTGGGCGAGGCGTTCGGCCAGCTGTATGTAGACAAAGCTTTCTCGCCCGCGGCCAAGGCCCGCGCCAAGCAAATGATTGAGAACCTGCGCGTGGCCTATGCCGAACGCATTCAATCTACCGACTGGATGAGCGCCGCCACCAAAAAGGAAGCCCTGAAAAAGCTCAATGCCTTCACGGTGAAAATTGGCTACCCCGACAAGTGGAAGGACTATTCGAGCCTGAACGTGAGCCGCGAGAGCTACCTGAACAACTTGCTGGCTGCCCGCGTGTGGGCCAACGAGGACCAAATCAAGCACTTCGGCCACCCCATCGACCGCAACGAGTGGGGCATGACGCCGCCCACGGTGAACGCCTACTACAACCCGCCGATGAACGAAATCGTGTTCCCGGCCGGCATTTTGCAGCCGCCGTTCTTCGACCCCAAGGCCGATGATGCCGTGAACTACGGCGGCATCGGGGCCGTGATTGGCCACGAAATGACCCACGGCTTCGACGACCAGGGCCGGCAGTACGACGCCGAAGGCAACCTGAAAGACTGGTGGACCAAGGAGGATGCGGAGAAATTCAACGCCAAAGCCGCCATTGTCGGCAAGCAGTTCGATGCGTTTTCGCCCCTCGACTCGGTGCACGTGAACGGCAAGCTGACCATGGGCGAAAACCTGGCCGACCTCGGCGGCCTCACCATTGCTTACCAGGCCTTTGAGAAAACCCCGCAGGCCAAAGCCGGGCAAAAAATTGACGGCTTCACGCCGGAGCAGCGCTTTTTCCTGGCTTATGGCCAGATTTGGCGCACCAACACCCGCGACGAGTACATCCGCCAGCAAGTGCAGACCGACCCGCACTCGCCGGCCATGTACCGCACCAACGGACCGCTGATGAACATGCCGGAGTTCTACAAAGCCTTCGGCTGCCAGGAAGGCAACAAGATGATGCGCGCGGCGGCTGACCGCTCGAAAATCTGGTAATTGCGGCACGGCCCTTCGCTATTGCAAAAGGATTGACTGCGCTATTGGCTTAATTGCTAATATGGCAGCCAATCCTTTTGTTTTTTGCCTTTTATTGAATAAACGAATTGTTTGTAGCTTGCACATGGTAATTTCTTATCCTTTGAACTCAGATTATGCAACAAGTTGATTTCATGCGCCAAGCGGTTTTTGCCGCGGCGCTTCTGGGGCTGGGTACTGGCGTGGCCCAGGCCCAAACCAAAATCAAAACCAAGTCCAGCAGCGCGGGCAAACAAAAAACCACCGTGGCCGTGCCCACCAGCGGCACGGGCATTTCGCTGGCCAACATGGACCGCTCGGTGGCGCCCTGCGACAATTTCTTTCAGTTTGCCTCGGGCACCTGGCTGAAGAACACGCCCATTCCGGCGGCCGAAGTCCGCTACGGTGCCTTTGATGAGCTGGCCGCCCGCAACCGGGCCATTGAGCGGCGCATTCTGGAAAAAGCCGCCAACGACCGCATGGCCAAGCCCGGCACCAACCTGCAAAAGGTGGGCGACTTCTACGCCGCGGCCATGGACTCGGTGGCCATTGAGAAAGCCGGCCTGAAATACCTCCAGCCGCGCCTGAACCAGATTGCGGCCATCAACGACCTGCCCACCCTTCAGCACTACCTCGCCGACCCCAAGTCGTTCGGTACGGGCTGGTACAGCTTCGGTGTGACGCAGGACAGCAAAAACAGCACGCAATACGCTGTGCGCATGGGCCAGGGCGGCCTCACGCTGCCCGACCGTGACTATTACCTGAAGGACGATGGCCGCTCCAAAGCCATCCGGGCCGCGTACCAGACCTACCAGGTCAACACCTTTAAGCTGCTGGGCGACGACCAGGCCACGGCCGAGAAAAACGCCGCTGCCGTCACCCGCATCGAGACGCGCCTGGCCAAGGCCTCCCGCACCCGCGTGGCCCTGCGCGACCGCGAGAGCAATTACAACAAGCTGACCGTGGAGCAGGCCGCCGCCGACTACCCCAACCTGAACCTGCCGCTGGTGCTCAAGGAAAGCGGCTTGGGCAACGCCAAGGAAGTCATCGTGGGCCAGCCCGAATTTCTGAAAGAAGTGAGCGCGATGCTGAAAGAGGAGCCCCTCGCCGACCAGAAGCAGTACCTGCGCTGGCACCTGGTGAGCGGCGTGAACTCGGCCCTGCCCAAAGCGTATGTTGACGAGAGCTTCAAGTTCCGCCAGGTGCTCACGGGCGCCAAGCAGCAGCAGCCCCGCTGGCGCCGCGCCCTGGCCGCTACCGACGGCGCGCTGGGCGAGGCCTTCGGCCAACTGTACGTAGACGAAGCCTTCAGCCCCGAGGCCAAGGCCCGCGCCAAAGCCATGGTGGAAAACCTGCGCGTGGCCTACGCTGAGCGCATTCAGGCCACCGAATGGATGAGCGCCGCCACCAAAGCCGAGGCCCTGAAAAAGCTCAACGCCTTCGCCGTGAAGATTGGCTACCCCGACAAGTGGAAAGATTATTCGGCCCTGAAAATTTCGCGGGAAAGCGCGCTGAATAACCTCTTTGCCACGGCCGAGTGGGCCTCGAAAGACAACTTGAGCAAGTTTGGCAAGCCCATTGACCGCGGCGAGTGGGGCATGACGCCGCCCACGGTGAACGCCTACTACAATTCGAGCATGAACGAAATCGTGTTCCCGGCCGGCATTCTGCAGCCGCCCTTCTACGACCCCAAGGCCGACGACGCGGTGAACTACGGCGGCATCGGGGCCGTGATTGGCCACGAAATGACCCACGGCTTCGACGACCAGGGCCGCAAGTCGGACGCCAGCGGCAACCTGCGCGACTGGTGGACCAAAGAAGACGGCGAGAAATTTACGAGCAAAGCTGCCGTGGTGGGCAAGCAGTTCGACGCTTTCTCGCCGATGGATTCGGTGCACGTGAACGGCAGCCTGACGATGGGCGAAAACCTGGCTGACCTTGGTGGCCTCACCATTGCGCACCAGGCTTTCCAGAAAACGGCCCAGGCCAAAGCCGGCAAGCCGATTGACGGCTTCACGCCGGAGCAGCGCTTCTTCCTGGGCTACGCCCAAATCTGGCGTTCGAACCAGCGCCCGGAAGCCATGCGCCAGCAAATCCAGACCGACCCGCACTCGCCCGGCGAGTACCGCACCAACGGTCCGTTGCAGAACATGCCGGAGTTTCACGCCGCCTTTGGCTGCAAAGACGGCGACAAGATGGTACGCCCCACCGCCGACCGCGCCAAAATTTGGTAAGCCGTTTGCATAGCTTATTCTGAATCACGCACGGGAAACTGTTTCCGCGCCCGATACGAGAAGGTCCGCTTCCCCTGGGGGCGGGCCTTTTTATTTAGCTCGGCCGCGGGTTGCGAGTGTCTGCGGATAAATTTAGATTTGTTCGTTCTTTATCAATATCCTTGCTATGCACCAACTCGTCTACACCAGCACCGCCGGCGTGGCCCTCACCGAAACCGAGCTTCAGCAGCAACTTGCAAGCTGGCGCCAGAAAAACGCCGACCTGGCGGTAACGGGCGTGCTGCTGCACAGCGAAGGCCAAATCCTGCAGGTGCTGGAAGGCGAATCCGCCACCGTTCAGGCCCTTTTTGCCACCATTGCGGCCGATATTCGCCACCGCAGCGTAACCAAGCTGGCCGACGGCCCGGTGCAGGCCCGGGCGTTTGCCGACTGGTCCATGGGCTTTCGCAACGTGGTGTCGACGCAGTTTTTGCGGTTTGTGCCCTCCGCGCTGCCCGAGCACACCGCCGACCTGGTGCCGCTGCTCGAAGCCTTCCTGACCGAAGAGCCCTGGACGTAGCGGGCCGGGCCCGCGGACCCATTACCGCACCACTTCTACCTTCATCGGGATGTCCGTGACGGGCCATTTATCTGATTCCACGGGCTCGTTAGCAATTTTATCCACCACGTCCTGCCCTTCGATTACTTCGCCAAAAACGGTGTACTGGCCGTCGAGCGAGGGCACGCCGCCCACCGTGGCATACGCCTTGGTTTGGGCAGGGGTGAGCCGGCGCCCGGCCATGGCCTGCGACTGGTTGGGGGCCAGCGTTGAGCCCACCACAAAGTAAAAATCGGTGTTCGACGACAGCTTGCCGGGGTTCTTTTCGTCGTCGTAGCGGGCCATGCCCAGGGCGCCTTTGCGGTGAAAGTGCTCGGCCCGAAACTCGGGCGGCAGGCGGTAGCGCTTCAGCCGGATGGTGCGGGCGGCGTAGGTTTGGCCGCCCTGCACGGCAAAATCCTTCACCACGCGGTTGAACATGGTTTCATCGAACACGCCCTTGCGGGCCAGCAGCAGGAAATTGGCCTTGTGAATCGGGGTGTCGTCGTAGAGCCGCACCCGAATGTTGCCCAGCCGCGTCTTAATCAGCACTTCCGAGCCGGGGTATTGGCGGCCGTAGGCCAGCAGGGCGGCCGGGGCGGCGCTGTCGGTGAGGGTGGCCAGGTCGGGGCCGGGAACGGGGGGCTTGGTTTTGGGCGCGGCCGTAGGGGGCGGCGTCTGGTTGCAGGCGGCCAGCAGCGCCAGGCCGATGACCAACCGGCCGAAAAATGAAGGAGCCATAGAAGAAAAATTGTGCCCAACCCTGGGCCCAAAAGTAAGACGCCGGAACCGGCCCCGTGGTTGGGTCAAGGTGGTCAAAATGCACAAAAGCCTGCGCCGGGCGGCACAGGCTTTTGCCAGCATCGTTGGGCGCTTCGGCTACCAGCCGTCGTTGGCTTTTTGCTTGGTTTTCTCGGTCCCGCTGCTGGTTTTGGTTTTCACCTTCACTTTCTCCGGCGCGGCGGGCGCGGGAGCAGGAGCGTCGGCCGGGGCAGGTGCGGCTGGGGCGGCTTCGGTTTCGGCGGGGGGTTCGGCCATGTCTTTGGCCGACTTAATCTGGTCGGCTTCTTCCACTTTCTTCACTTTCTGCTGGGCCAGCAGCAGCTGGTCCTGGGCCAGGGTATTCTTCTTCCAGGCGCTTAGCTCGGTGTTGAGCTTCTCTTTTTCCTCTTTGGTGGGCTTGGCCGGGTGCATCAGCAGGGCCAGGTCGGGCTTGCCGGAATCCTGCCAGGCCGAGAGCCACAGGGAAGACACCAGGTTGGGCGCTGACTTCAGGCGAAAATCGACCATGCCGCCCACCTGTTTTTCGTACTCGGCCGCGAAGGCATCGGAATAGCGGCGCGTGGTTTTGCCGTACTTGTGCGAGAACGTGAAGCGCACCTCGGGCTTCATCGTCTTCTCAATTTTGGTCGCCCGGTCGAAGGTTTCGCCCAGGAAGCCGTAGCTCTGCGCCAGCGTGGCCCAGATGGCGGCCAGCGGGTCTTTGATGTATTTGGCGGGCTCGCCGTCGAGCTTGTAGTCGTTGATGTATTTCTCGGGCAGCTGGCTTTCCCAGAGGCTGTGCAGGCCCTTCTGGTCGGTGAGCTGGCCGTCGTAGTTGATGGTGGTGTGCAGGGGCACAAAGGCATCGGCCACGTAGTGGCTCAGCTCGGCCGAGTACTTGACGATGGCCGTGGTGTCGCTCTGCCGGAAGGCCTCGGTCAGGTTGTCCTTCGTTTCCATGATGACCCACGGCACGGTGCCGTACTTTTTCAGGGTATCGGCCGTGAATTTCTCCACCGCTTTGTCGTACTGCTTGGGCACCTTGCCGAAGGGGTCGTCTTCGGAGTAGTGGTCCATGTCGATGAAGTGCTTGGGCGCTTCGGAAGGGTCGTCGTTGCGGCGCTCGTCGGGGGCCGTGCTCAGGCGCACCAGCTCCGGCATGTGCCGGTAGTAGAAGGCCTGCATGGAGGAAGGCAATTCGTACACGGCCACTTGGGTAATGGTGCGGTGGCCGAAAAAGCCCCAGGCGCCGGCCGTGCCGGAAGCCAGGGTGAGGGCCGCCAGGAACAGCGGCAAAAAGCGTTTTTTCATGTAAGCGGGAATGATTGCCGGTTCGACGGTCGTTGTCCTGCTCAAAGTTCGGCAATGGCCGCCACATTCCGTCCGCTTCGTTGGCGCAGCGGCTGCGGCGGGGCCCGGCCCGGCTACATTTACACTTCCATTCAACGCCATGAATTCCTTTCGTCTTCTGTTTTTAGCGTCGCTGAGCGTGCTGGCCGAGTCTGCCGTGGCGCAGGTGGTCACGGTTCCGCCGGGGGCCTACCGCACAGCGGTGGCCTACCGCCACCGCCGGCCCCAGCCGGCCGGCGTCGAGGCCTCGTACCCCGACAAGCGCGGCCAGCTGGTGGTAACGGTGCCCAACGGCCCCCGCACCCAAAAAATCCGCCTTGCCACCGATAGCCTCTGGGGCTATGTGACGGGCAAGGGCCGCACGCACCGCTTCTACCGGGGCGGTGAGTACCAGCTCGAAACGTCCGATACACTGGCCATCTACAGCAGCAGTGATATTCAGCCGGGCACTGAGCGCAACGGCACCAACGTGGCCACACCCGGCGCCAGCGCCATGGGCCAGTACACGGCCCCGCGCTACTACTTCAGTGTGGGCCTGACGGGGCTCATCTTCCCACTCACGCCCCGCTACCTGCGCGAGATGTACGAGGCCAGCAACCCCGCCTTTGTGAAAGCGGTGACGGACCTGGGCTTCAGCCAGAGCCTCTCGGATTTCAATTCCAAAACGGGCCGCTACCGCGTGAGTGACCTATACCGGCAGAGCACGCCGTAGCAGAGAAATCAGTTAGGCAGCCCGTCAGGCAGTGCGCAGCGAAGCATCTCGCGTGGGGTAGTAAATCAATCGTCTGTAATCCTGAGCTTGCGAAGGACCTTCTCACCGCTGAACGGGTGGCAGTAATCCTCAACTGGCGCAGGCTTGATAAGGTCCTTCGCAAGCTCAGGATGACAGACGATTGATTTACTACCCCACGCCAGCTGCTTCGCTGCGCGCTGCCTGACGGGCGCCTTGGCTGGTTACACAGCTGCTCCGCCCTCACGCCGCAATGTTGCTTTTTAGCTGCTTGGTGCCGGGCTGCACGGCGCCGGCCAGCTGTTTGCGGCGGGTGAGCAGCTCCGCCAGTTTTTCGTAGATGAATTCGGCGGCCTGTGCCCGCAGCTTGTCGCCGGTGCCGTTGAACTGCTCGCGGTACTCGTAGGCGTGGCCTTCCACCAGCACGGTGACGAACACAGTGCCGACGGGCTTATCGGGCGTTTCGGAGGCGCCGGGGCCGCACAGGCCGGTCACGGCCACGCACACGTCGGCGGCGGGCAGGTGGCGGTGCAGGCCCTGGGCCATTTCATTGGTGGTTTGCTGGCTTTCGGCCGAGTAGGTGGCCAGGGTTTCCTTTTTCACCCCCAGCAGCTTTTGTTTGGCTTCGACGTGGTAGGTGACCACGGAGCCGAGCAGTACTTCGCTGACGCCCGTGGCCGGAGCCAATTGGGCTGCTACCAAGCCGCAGGTGCAGCTTTCGGCCAGGGCCAGCGTGAGTTTGTGTTCCAGAAATTGCTGAACCAGCGCGTTTAAATCAGGGGTTTTCATCGTGGGGGAGGAGCGTTGCTTCGCGGCTGTGTACGCCGCCGCCCGCCGCTGGGGTTGCGGCCGAGCTTAGTTACGCAACGCTTCGTTACAGCCGTTTTGAAGTCAGTGTACGTGCGGTCAGTAGCGCGAACGTTGTCGTTCGCGTGCCAGAACGAGCTCGCGGCGCGGGCACGCGAACGACAACCTTCGCGCTACGGTACACCAACCCCGACACCGCGCTAAGAAGCTGTTTGAGTTATACCCGTCACGAAGTGGGTTGCGAATCGAGCAGGTGAAAGTGGAGGGTGAGTAAGGACGCGAGTTCGTGCCC
>NZ_JAERQF010000040.1 GCF_016734815.1 Hymenobacter rubidus | reverse complement strand
GTGAGCGGTGAGCGGTGAGCGGTGAGCGGTGAGCGGTGAGCGGTGAGCGGTGAGCGGTGAGCGGTGAGCGGTGAGCGAAAGAACGTCATGCTGAGCGCAGCCGAAGCATGACCTTCTTTCGCTCACCGCTCACCGCTTATTGTCCGTTAAGCCAGCGCTTCCGTCAGGTGCAGTTGGTCCAGATTGACCTCTACGATGCCGTCTTCGGCCACCTCGTAGGCCCGGATGAAGCGACGGTGCCACTCAATTTCGTCGTGAATGTAGGAGTTGCGGGCGTGCACATCCTGGGCAAATGTGTCATCGTAACCCTTTAGCTGAATGATAATTTCCAGGTCCAGCCGCTCGTAGTCGGCTGGACCGAGGCCGTGCAGGGGGCTTTTAGCAGTAATGTCGTGCACCAGCGTCCAGGTTAGCGGGAAAAAGCTGATGGTATCGCGCTCCAGCGGCAGCAGGGCGTAGGTCTGGTTGTTGGTAGCCGGGTCGGTTTTTTTGAGTATTACGCGGGCCTGCAGGTCGATGAGGATATTGTTGCGCTGGTTGGCAATGCGGAACTGCAGGCACGGCAGGCCATCGGCCCGGCGGCTGATGATGGCCGTGTGGCTGAACTGAATGCGGGCAGTGGGCCGCGAAAACCGCCCATAGAGCAGGCCCGTGGCCAGCGCGAACGTGAGCACGCCCACCAAGGCCTCGACGCTGGACAGAAACCCAGTGCCATTGCTGCCGGGGTACACGTGCCCGTAGCCAACGGAGGTGAAGGTTTGGATGGAGAAAAACAGGGCGCTGAGAAAGTCCTGCCACCAGCCGTGCGGAGCCGCCACGCCGGGCAGGTCGTCGAGGCCCAGGGAAATGTAGGCGAAGGCAAACGCCACGTTGAGCACCGTAAAAAAGGTGACGACCATGCCGATAAACGGCCACCACTCCATGGTAATCAGCCATTGGTAAGGGTCGTGACGGTGGGGGCCGCCGCGCCGCCGCACATTGAACGTACCGTCGTGGTTGATAGCTCGCTTGGTGCGGCGCGAGAACTTCTCGCCAATGCCGGGGTCGAGGGTAGCCATGGAACTGAAGCCGTGAGATGCAATTGAGAAAGCAAAAGAACGACCTGCCGGGCTTGTCGAGGCATCTCTACTGCTGCATTGCAACGATTGAAGGGCTTACGCGGTAGAGACATTTCGACAAGCTCAGCAGGTCGTTCTTATTTTCTGTTAATTCCCCTCTTCATGAAAGGCGTTTATTCTCTCATCCTACTCACCATTTCCAATTTATTCATGACGTTTGCCTGGTACGGGCACCTGCACTTGTTCAAGAAAATGGCTTGGTTTGCCAAATTGGGGCTATTTGGCGTTATCCTGGTGAGCTGGGGCCTGGCACTGTTCGAGTACATTTTTCAGGTGCCGGCCAACCGGCTGGGGTTCGAGGAAAATGGCGGGCCGTTCAGCCTGTTTCAGCTCAAGGTTATTCAGGAAGTGATTACGCTCACGGTGTTCACGCTGTGCGCCGTGTTCGTGTTCAAGACCGATAAGCTGGGCTGGAACCACGTAGTGGGGTTCGTGCTGCTGGTGGCGGCCGTGTACGTCATTTTCAAAAAGTGGTGAGCGAGGCCCGGCCACTCCGGGGCCTGAAGAAAAATTAATATGGAGTTCAGCCCCGGCTCAGGGGGCAGTAGAAATTTTGTAGCGTCGGAAAGCAACCGGAGCTGGCCGACACACCTTCCATTTTTCACCCCCTGAATCTCTTACCATGAACAAGCCCTTTTATTCGGTGGCCCTGCTGGCTGCCGCCCTGCTGGCCGGCACCATCCAAGCCGAAGCCCAAACCGTCACCAAAGTCAAAACCAAAACTTCCAAGGCTGCTGCTACTGCCGAGGCTGCGGCCGTGCCGCCGCCCGCCCCCGGCGACGGCCCTGACCGCCCCGAGGGCCCTCGCCCACCCCACGGCCCCAAAGGCCCGCATGGCCCCGGAGGCCGCGGCCCCAAAGGCGAGCACGGCCCTAAAGGGGAACGTGGCGGCCGGGTGCAGGTGCTGAGTGACCTGCGCGGCACCCTGACCACCTACCTGGCCAACAACGACGAGCAGGTGTACGACGCCTTCGTGCTGCGTCCCGAGAGCGGCGCCGCCGATACGGTGCGCTTTCCGCGCCACCTGGGCCAGCAGCTGCTGGCGGCGGCCAAAGCAGGCAGCGCCGCCACCGTTACGGGCTTCCGCACTGCCGGGCCCGATGGCCGCAGCCACTTCCACTTCGTGAGCCTTGCCAGCGGCGGACAGACGGTGCACGATGCCCGCCCCACGCCACCCGCCACGCCCCCCACCGAAACGGCGGCCACTGCCAAAGGCACCATTAAGGAGCTGCGGCGCGACCCGAAAGGCCGCGTGCGGGGCGTGGTGCTGAGCGACCAGACGGTGGTGCAGCTGCCGCCCACGGCGCTGGAGCAGCTCGGCGATAAGCTGACCGTGGGAACGGCCCTGGAGGCTGCCGGCAACCTGCGCGCTGCCCACCCAGGCGAAGCCCGCGCCAGCACCGCTGCTGCCCTCCGCGTAGTGCACGCCGAAACCCTCACGCTGGCCGGCGTGAAGTACCTGGTGCGTTAGCAACAATAAGAGCTTGTAGGGAAAGTCGGAGAAATATTATTGGAACGTCATGCTGAGCTTGTCGAAGCATCTCTCCCGCTTCGTCGAACGGGTCAAATGGCGCGGTAGAGATGCTTCGACAAGCTCAGCATGACGGGCTGAAGACTTTCCCTACATGCTCTAAGTACTTTTTGAAATCCCGTTCCCATTCTCTTTCATGCGCATTCTCATTGTCGAAGACGAAGCCCGCCTGGCGGGATTCATTCAGCAAGGGCTGGTGCAGGCCGGGCATGTGGCCGAGGTAGCCGCCACCGGCCCCGAAGGCCTGGAGCGTGCCGCCACCACCCCCTACGACGCGGTGCTGCTCGACCTGATGCTGCCCGGCCAAAGTGGCCTCGACGTGCTGCGCAACCTGCGCGAATTCGGCATCCAAACGCCCGTTATCATCCTCAGTGCCCTCACCGACACGCGGCACGTGGTGACGGGCCTGGAAGCCGGCGCGGTGGACTACCTGCGCAAGCCTTTTGCCTTTGATGAGCTGCTGGCCCGGCTGCACATCATCGGGCGCAAAACGGCCGGGCCCGCCGGGGCCGACGCCCTGCACCTGGCCGACCTCGTGCTCGACCCGCTGGGCCGGGTGGTGACCCGTGCCGGCAAAACCATCACGCTCACCAACCGGGAATTTGCCGTGCTGGAGCTATTGCTGCGCAATGCCGGCCGCGTGGTGAGCAAAACCCGCCTCGCTGAAAAAGTATGGGACGTGGACTACGACATGGGCTCCAATGTGATTGAAGTGCACGTTTCGCAGCTCCGCCGCAAGCTTGACAGGGACTTTGCGCCGGCCCCGGCGCTGCTGGAAACGGTGATTGGCCAAGGCTACCGACTACGCGAACCGGGTACGGCAGGCTGAGGGCTACGGCAGCAGACTTTTATTTTAGACAAGAGACACGAGACGTTAGACACGAGAAAAGCGGCTGAATCAATTTCATGTCTCACGTCTCATACATTGGTAAAATCAAGCAAAACGACTAACGCAAACAGTTTCTTAGAGCATATAGGAAAATTCCTCAGAACGTCATGCTGAGCTTGTCGAAGCATCTCTACCGCAACAGCAAATGAATTAGTCCCCCGGTAGAGATGCTTCGACAAGCTCAGCATGACCGTTTCTGTTAGCTCAAATAGCTTATTAGAGCTTGGAATGCTTCGCGTCGTGAGGCATGACGTTTTGTTGTACGATTTACTTCTATTTGAATGACCACCTCTCCTGCCTTACCCACCCCGCGCCGGTTCCGGCTGGGCCTGCGTGGGCAGCTGTTACTGGTATTTGGGCTGGTGTTTGGGCTGGCTACGCTGGTGGCGGGCGGCTACCAGTATCGCAGCCTGGGCCACCAGCTGGCCCGCGCCGATGATGACCGCCTGCGCCTGCGGGCCAGCCAGCTCCTAAGCCGCGTCAGCCTCGACCCGCTGCCCACCCTGCCCCTGCCCGACCAAGCTGGCGAGGTGATGCGCCTGGTGTTTGACGAACCCGGCCAGCCAGCGCGGGAGCTTTTCCGCTCGGCCCGGTGGCCGGCAGCCGATACGGCCCGCCTGCCGCATCCGGCCGCGCCGGGCACCGAGCTGGGCCAGCGGCGGGTGGTGGCGGTGGCCCGCGCCGCCGCCGCGCCCGGTCTGGGGGCCGAGGAAGCGGCTCCCACCGGCCGCCTTATTCTGTGGCTGGCCCACCCCGCCGCCCCCCTCGAAACGGCCCTGGCGCGGGTGCGGCGCACGCTGCTGCTCGGATTGCTGGGCAGCGCGGCCCTGGCGGGAGCACTGGCCCTGCTGGTGGCCGGAGCGGTATTGCGGCCACTGCGGCGCATGGCGGCCCAGGCCCGCCGCATTCAGCAGGCCCAGGATATTGCGCCGCTGCCCGTGCCAGCTACCGGCGATGAGCTGCAGGAACTGGCCGAAACCCTTAACCAGCTACTGGACCGCCTGCGCGGGCAGGCCACGGCACAGGCCAATTTTCTGGCCGCCGCCGCCCACGAGCTGCGCACGCCGCTGGCCACCCTGCAAACCGGCCTCGACGTGAGCGGGCGCGACCCGGCCCTGCCGCCCGCCACCCGCGCCGCCCTGGCCGGCCATGATGCCGAGCTGGCTCGGCTAGGTCGCCTCGTGGATGATTTCCTGCTGGTGGGCCGGCTGGGCAGCGACACCGCCCCCCCGCCCACCCGCCGCCCGGTGGCCCTGGATGAGCTGCTTCTACTGCTGGCCGACCGGGAGCTGCCGCGCTTCCGGGCGGCGGGCCGGGCCCTCACCATTGTGCTGCCCGATGAGGAAACCCCCGCCGCCCGCCTCACCGTTGGCACCGATGCTGACCAGCTTACCACCCTGCTGCTCAACCTGCTCGACAACGCCCGCAAGCACGCTCGGCCCGGCACCGGCGTCACGCTCCGGCTGCAGGCAGGTGCTGACAAGGGGCCGGTTATTAGCCTGGAAAATGAGCTGGCGGCTCCGTTAGGCGCGCATCTGGCCCAGCTCACCACGGCCTGGTACCAGGCCGACCCGCTGGCCCCCGGCACCGGCCTGGGCCTCTGGATTGCGGGGCGGCTGGCGCACGGACTGGGCCTGCAGCTGGCATTCCGTGAGGAGAAACTGCAGCTGACCGTGACTGTGGGCTTTCCGGCGCAGGGCGCGGCACCTGCTGGCTGAGGAAACGCCGGCTTCGCCGACCTTTGGGGCGCGTTCGGCCCTAACCCTTTCCAAGCATGAACATTTTACTGGTTGAAGACGACCCCCGGCTTTCGGCCCTCATTCGGCGGGGGCTGGAGGAAGAGCAATTTGAGGTAACGGTAGCGGCCGATGGCCAGCTGGGTCAGCAACTGGCCCTCACACAACCTTTTGACTTAATTATTCTGGACATCATTCTGCCCCACCGCAGCGGTTTGGAGGTGTTGGCCGCCATTCGGGGGCAGGATACCCAAGTGCCCGTGCTGCTGCTCACCGCTCTGGGCACCACCACCGACAAGCTGCAAGGCTTTGGCGGCGGGGCCGATGACTACCTGGTGAAGCCCTTCGATTTTGCTGAGCTGGTGGCGCGGGTGCGGGCCCTCACGCGGCGCGGCAGCGCGGCCCAGCCCAAAGGCTCGCGCCTGACTTTTGCCGATGTGGTGCTCGACATTCCCAGCCGCACCGTGACGCGGGCCGGGCAGGCGCTGCGCCTCACCACCCGCGAGTTCAACTTGCTAGAGCTGCTGATGCACCACCCCGGCCGCGTGCTGAGCCGGGGCGAAATAGCAGAGCAGGGCTGGGATGAGTCGTTTGACGCGGGCAGCAACGTGATTGACGTGTACGTGAGCTACCTGCGCAAGAAAGTGGACCACGGCTTTGCCACCAAACTCATTCATACGGTGACCGGGGCGGGCTACGTGCTGCGCCAGGAGTAGCTTTTTAGTTGGCCGTTGACAAGGTAAAAGAACATCATGCTGAGCGTAGTCGAAGCATCTCGCGTGTGGTAGTAACTCAATCGTTGAGCGATGCGAGGCGAGATGCCTCGGCTGCGCTCGGCATGACGTTCTTTTACGCTGATAAAGAACAGCCGACAACAAACAACTGACCTACCCCATGACCATTCGCAACCGCCTTACCTGGCTATTTGTGGGCGTGGTGGCCTTCATTCTGCTGGGCGTGCTCACCACGGCTTTCGTGCTGCAGGCCGACTACGGACAGCGCGAATTCCGGCAGCGCCTGCGCGACCGGGCGGAGGTGGCGGCCTATATTTTTCTGGAGAAGGACGAATTGCGCAGCTCGGCGTTTCAGGAGTTTCAGAAGCGCTACCAGCGCACGCTCACCGGCGAAATCATTCAGCTGTATGATGCCCGGGGCGAGGTGCGCTTTGTGCACGAGGATGCCCGGCTGGAAGTGCCGCCCGCAGTGCTGGCCCGCATCAAGGAAGGGCACGAGGAATACTTTGAGGACGGGCCACGGGAGGCGGTAGGCATTTTCTACCGCGACAACCAGGGGCAGTACGTGGTGGTGGCCGGGGCCGAAAACGTGTACGGCCACGCCCGGCTGCGCTACCTGGCCACCATTATGGCCTCGCTGTTTGTGCTGAGCCTGCTGCTGATTTACGGGGCCGGGCGGCTGTTTGCCGGGCGGGCGCTGGCCCCCATCGCGGCCCTCAACGACCAGATGGACCGCATCACGGCCCACGACCTGCACCGGCGCGTGACCGAAAACCTGTCGGGCCGTGAGCAGGACGAATTGTCGCGCCTGGCCCAAACCTTCAACCGTCTGCTCGACCGGCTCGAAAGCAGCTTCGACTCTCAGCGGGCCTTCGTGCGCAATGCCTCGCACGAGCTGCGCACCCCGCTGGCCGCCAGCATCGGCGAGGCGCAGCTGGCCCTGACGCGGGACCGCGAGCCTGCCGCCTACCGCGCCGCCCTGCACGACTTATTGACCGACCTCACCCAGCTCAAAGCCCTGCTCAATCACTTGCTGGAACTGGCCCAGGCCGAAATGCACCTGCCCGAGCAGGCCGACCTTATTCGCGTGGATGAGCTGCTGGCCGAGGCCTGCGCAGCCATCGCGCCGGCCCAGCGCCCGCGCCTGCACCTGCACACCGGCCACCTGCCCGCCGAGCCCGAACAGCTGGAGCTAACCGGCAACCGCCCTTTGCTCAGCCGCGCCCTCACCAACCTGCTGGAAAATGCGCTCAAATACTCGGAGCCCCAGCCGGTGGCCGTGACGCTGGAATACGAGCCCGGCGAAGTGCGCCTGCGCATTCGTGACGAAGGCATCGGCATTGCGGCAGAAGAGTTGCCGCAGGTGTTTCAGCCGTTTTTCCGGGCCAGCAATGCGCGGCCCGTGGCAGGACACGGCGTGGGCCTGTCGCTGGCCCGCAAGATTATTGAGCAGCACGGCGGGCAACTGCACCTGGCCTCGCGACTGGGCCACGGCACCACCGTGGTGGTGGTGCTGCCCACGGCATGAGGCGAAAAAAGGAAGAATAAAGGATGCTTTTCATGGGTTTCTAATCGCATTCTAATGCCGGGCCTGTAGTCTTGCAGCAGCTTTTCCACTGCTGACCAATGACCAGACTACATCCATTATCTGCCAACGCCACGCCCGGCCGGGCCTGGTTGGCCCACTCCTTTCGGGCCCTTATTGGCTGTGCGCTGCTGGGGGCGCTGCTCAGCTCTTGCGAAGAAGCCAGCGAAGAGCTGACCCCGCCCGCCCCCCAGCAGGCGGCCAGCACGAGTGCGCAGTCAGCGCCGGAAGCGGTGGCCGCGCTGGAGCTGAGCGGCGAAATTGCGGCCGATGGCAACCGCATGGCCCGGGTATTTCCGCGCGTGGGCGGCGAGGTAGTGCGCGTTAATGTGGAGCTGGGCGACGAGGTGCGCCAGGGCCAGGTGCTGGCCGTGCTCAGAAGCAGTGAAATTGCCAACCTCCAAAACCAGCACACCGCCGGCACCGCCGACCTGGCCGTGGCCCGTAAGAACCTAGCCGTGGTCGAGGAGCTGTATCAGGCCGGCCTGAGTTCCGAGCAGGAGGTGTACAAGGCCCGCATCGAAGTGGCCCGCGCCACGGGCACTACCGCCAAAAACCAGCAGCAGCTCGGCGTGTACGGCGTGGGCAAAGACGGCCTATACGAGCTGCGGGCACCCATTGCGGGGTTCATCACCGAGAAAAACCTGGCGGCCGGCCTGCGCTTCACAGCCGCCAACCTGCAGGCGGCCTTCACCGTGGCCAACCTCGACAGCGTGTGGGTGATGGCCAACGTTTTTGAATCGGACCTGACGCAGGTGCATCGGGGCCAGGCCCTGGAAATCACCACGCTGAGCTACCCCGACCAGCCCCTGCACGGTCGCATCGACAAGTTATTCCACCTGCTCGACCACGACAGCAAGGTGCTGAAAGCGCGTTGCACGCTGCCCAACCCCGGCCACCAGCTCAAGCCCGGCATGCACGCCCACGTGCGGGTGCTGGCCCAACCAACTCAATAAGTCCGATTATGGCAATTCTGCTCGTCGAACCCAACGATGCCCGGCGCCCGGTCACGCAGCGCTTCCTGCACCGGGCCGGCTACATGATAGAGGCAGTTCCCACTGCCGCCCTGGCCCGGCAGCAGCTGGCCCGTCGACGTTTCGAATTCGTGCTGCTGGCCCAACATCTGCCCGATGGCGACGGGTTGACCTTGCTGCGCGAAGCCACCCGGCGCGACGACCACTCGGCCGCTTTTATTATACTGACTGGCACCGACGAGGTGGAGGACCGGTTGCGCGGCTTCGCCGCCGGTGCCGACGACTGCCTGGCCGGTTCGGTGCCGCTGGTGGAGCTGGAGCGGCGGCTGCGCGCCATTGCCCGGCAGCGCTACGGCCGCCAACGGCCACGCATTCATTTCGGCGAAGGGTTTGAACTGGATTTGGCGGGCCGCCGCCTGCGCCACGGCAGCCAGGCCGTGGAGTTGAGCCGCTCGCAGTTCGACCTGCTGCACCACCTGCTGCGGCACCGCGGCCGGCCTCTCACCCGCGAGCAGTTGGGGGCCCACATTGGCAAAGGGACCAATGAGGGCTCAAACTACATCGACGTGCACATCATGAATGTGCGCAAGGCACTGGCCCGCTACGCCGCGCCCGATTTCCTGCAAACCGTGCGCGGCGTGGGCTACCAGGCAGCCTAGGGCGGTTTCGGGGTCGCTGTATAATAGCGCGAACTTTGTAGTTAGCGTCGCCGCGCCGTTTGACCTTCTTGAAGGGCGCAGGGCACGCGAACTACAAAGTTCGCGCTACTATCGTTGCTTCGGACTGTACACGGATGCCGAAACCGCTCTAATTGGTCCTCAATAGTACGGCGCGGAGCAGCATTCTTATTCAACGGAATACGAAGCCAGCAACCATTGGGCGCACTTGAAAAAAAGCCGCCGCGCACCGGGCAAAACCCCACGGCCCGGCACGGCGTACCAGCGGCAGAAGCGCTGGTTCCGGCGCAGCTCCATTCTGGTTTTCTATGCCCCACTTCTGCACCCGACTACTGCTGGCTTTGTTGCTGGCAGCCACTTCTCTCGTTACCGCGCAGGCCCAGAAAGTGGGCCTCGTGCTCAGCGGCGGCGGCGCCAAGGGCCTGGCCCACGTAGGCGTGCTGAAGCAGCTCGAAAAAAACCACATTCCCATCGACTACATCGTGGGCACGAGCATGGGCGCCGTGATTGGCGGCATGTACGCAGCCGGCTACTCGCCCGATGAGATTGAGCAGATTGTGCTCAGCCCCGAGTTCCAGCGCTGGACCTCGGGCAAGCCGTTGGAAAGCAAAACCTTCAACTTTCTCACGGCCGAACCATCGCCCTCGGCCCTGCGCCTGGGCATTGCCATCGACTCGACCCTGAAAGCGCGGGTGAGCACCAACCTGGTAAACGACCTGAATCTGAACCTGGCCCTGGCGCGGCTGCTGGCTCCGGCCTCGGCCAGCTGCAACTACGATTTCGACAAGCTGTTTGTGCCCTTCCGCTGCATGGCCTCGGAGGTGTTTACGCGGCAGGTGGTGGAGCAAAGCAAGGGCTCGCTCTCCGATGCCATTCGCAATTCGATGTCGTTTCCGCTGGCCTTCCGGCCCATTCGCAACCTCGACGGCAAGTACTACTACGACGGCGCGGTGTACGACAACTTCCCTACCAACACCATGAAGAAAACCTTCGCCCCGGACATCATCATCGGGGTGAACGTGGGCGACGTGGCCTTCAAGAAATACCCCAAAAATGACGACGCCTTGCTGGCCAGCACGGTGGCCTTTCTGGGTACCAGCGTGGCCGACACCCTGAGCGTGGGCAAAAACGGCATTTACATTCAGCCCAATTTGGAAGGCATGGGCGTGGGCGATTTTGACCGGGTGAAGGACTTTATTGCCGAAGGCGACACGGCCGCCCAGCGCAGCATGGACAAAATAAAGGCCCGCATCGAGCGCCGCGTCGATTCGACTTCGCTGCAAAAGCGGCGGACGGCTTTCCAGGGCCTGGCGCCCACGCCGCGCTTCATCGACGTGCAAGTGCGCGGCCTGCGGCCCGACCAGAACGAGTACGCCGCGCGGTTTTTCCGGAAGACGGGCCGCGAATACTCGCTCGACGACATTGAGGAAGGCTACTACCGGCTGGCGTCGGACGACTACTTCAAGAACATCTACCCGCGCATTCGCTACGACGCGGCCCGCAAGGGCTACATCTTCAGCGTAGATGCCCAGCGCAACAACAACGTGAGTACCGAAATCGGCTTCGTGCTCTCGAACCGGCCCATCGACAACCTTTTTTTTGGGGTCGAATTTCGCTACCTGCGCAAGCTGCTCTACACCGCTTCGGCCGACGTGAGTTTGGGCCGCTTCTACAACGGGGCGCACGGCTCGTTCCGCATCAATGTGCCGGCCAAGTACGCGTTTTTCTTTGAGCCTGAAGTGACGTATAACCAGTGGGACTACCAGAACACCGGTGGCGTGCTGGGGCGCGACGTGCTTAACACGCAGGTGCGGCAACAGGACACCAAGCTCGGCGGGCAGTTTGGCGTGAGCCCCACCTACCGCAGCCGCCTGCTCCTCGACCTGGCCACCTTCGTGACCAAAGACGAGTACACCAATTCCAGCACCATCAACACGGCCGACGTGCTCGACGCAACCGTATTTCGGGGTGCCACCGCTGCGCTGCGCCTGGCCCGCAATACGCTGAACCGCAAGCAATACGCCACCAGCGGCCACCGCTACGTGTACACGCTGCGGGGTGTCACGGGCTCGGCTACTTACACGCCCGGCTCCACGGCCGAGCAGGAAGCCAGCTCGCGGCACCACGAGTGGCTGCAGTTCCGGGCCACCGTGGAGCGCTACTTCGCCCTGAAGGGCGACCGCCACGCCTTTGGGTATTTTGGCGAGCTCATGGCCAGTTCCCAGGGCTTGTTTTCGAACTACCGCTCGTCGCAAACCACGGCGCCGGTGTTTGCGCCGCTGCCCGATTCGCGCACCATGTTTCTGGATAGCTACCGCTCGGCCCGCTACGCGGCCGTGGGCCTGCGCTACACCCAGCCCTTCCTCAAAAAGCTGGAGTGGCGCACCGAAGTGTACGTGCATGTCAACGCCCAGCCCCTCAAACAAGGCGATATGCAGGTGGCCGTGCGCCAGTCCGGCTTCGACCGGCCCCGCCTCACCGCCAGCACCGGCCTGATATTCCAGACGCCGGTGGGCCCGCTGGCCGTACACGCCCGCTTCTACGACGATGCCTCCGAGCGCTTCAGCGTGTACGGGCACTTGGGCTTCCTGCTGTTCCGCAGCCGGGCGCTGGAATAAGCTCGTCGCGCTTAGCCGGGTCGTTACTTCAGGGCCGCCAGTACCTCGGGCGCGGCTTCCAGCGGCAGCAAATGGCCAGCGCCCGGTATTACCGTAAAAGGCGTGCCGGCCGGCAGCAGCGGCAGCGTGAGCCGTTGCTGGCTGGCCGGTGTAATGGCTTCGTCGCCCTCCCCCACCAGCAAATGACAGGGCACCGCCAGCAGCGGCATCAGGGCACTGATGTCCTCACGGGTGCCTTCTTCCAGCCACTTGTCCCAAGCCGGCTGGGTTGTGCGCAGGTTGTCGGCGATGACCTGGGCGCGGAGCGTGGCCGACAGGGGCCGTCGGGTGATTTTCCGGAAGGTTTTAGCCGCTTCCTCGGGCTTGCCGAAAGCGGCCAATGAAGCGGCGCGGTCGGCCTCCGACATGGGTTCGCCGGCCGGTGGCGAGGGCGATAGCAACACCAGCCGCTGCAGCCCGGCCGGCCGCCGGCTGGCCCAGGCCAGGGCCATCTTGCCGCTCATGCTGTGCCCGATAAGCGTGAAGTCGGCCACCTGCTGTTGCCGGGCATAGGCAGCCAGCCAGTCCACATACGCCCGCACCGAATAGTCGAATCTGGCGGGTGCAGGTTGGGCGCCAAAGCCGGGCAAATCGGGCGTCAGCAATTGGGTATCAGCAGAGAGCAGGGAACGGAGCACGTCGTACTCACGGCCGGAGATGGCCCAGCAGTGCAGGGCAATAATGGTTGGGGGCATGGTCAGCAATAACGGGATTTACCCTACGACAAAAGCACTGGAAGTGGCGAACAATGCTGGCCTGCTCGTAGGCAAACCCCGCCTTGGGTGTTGGCAAAAATTTTATGCAGGGCCGGGCAATCCGCTTGCAGAAGTCCGCCGTAGGTTTTCGCTGACCTGCTACTATTCATTATTCTATTAGTCCTCTAACTTTTTCACCGCTAACGCCTTTCTATTTCTCACACTTACGTATTTCTGTCCGGTTATCCTTTCTGTAAATGCTTTTTCCTGGCTCCCTTCTGCATTTTCCGGGCCAGGGAGGGCTATTTCCCTCTCTATGAAACCAACTCCGGCGTTGCCTACGGCGACGGACGAAGAAGTATTGGTGCAACGGCTGGTAGCCCGCGACGAAAAAGCACTCCGCATCCTTCACGACCAATATGCGAAAAACCTGCTCCACGTGATTTTGCGCCTGGTACGCGACGAGGCACTGGCTCAGGACGTATTGCAGGAAGGCTTGTTGAAAGTCTGGCTGAGCATTGACCGCTACGACGCCGCCCGCGGCCGCCTGTTTACCTGGATGGTGCGGGTGTGCTGCAACCAAGCCATTGATGCCCTACGCAGCCCCCGGCACCGCTTCCACAGCGACACCAAATCGCTGGAAGTAGGCGGAGCGCAGCGCGCGCTGGCCCCGTCCACGTTCAACCCCGAGCACATTGGACTGCGCGAATTAACGCTCCAACTCAAGCCCAAGCAGCGCGAAGTCATCGACTTGCTATATTTCGGCGGCTGCACGCACACCGAAACAGCCGAGCAGTTGGGCATTCCGCTGGCCACCGTGAAAACGCGGGCCCGCGCCGCATTATATATCCTGACGCGGCTGGCCCGTCATTAGCGCGGAGGCTGGGATTTCCGGAAGGTTGAACGGCTTATTGAGCGGCCTATTAAAGGCTATCCAATCAGGCCGTCCTGCTGAGCGCAGTCGAAGCCTCTCTACCGGGTGGGTAATTTATTTACTATTGCGGGAGAGGTGCTGCAACTGCGCTCAGCAGGACGGCCTGATTGGATAGCCTCTAAGGCTCCCGTTCACGCACTTTATTAGCGTGGGCATTCTTCGCGGGTCAGGTTTTCGTTGAGGCAGATGGCGGCCTGGTTGCCGGCCGCTGCTGCCAGCAGGGCTTGCTGCGTGCCAGGCGTGGTGTCGCCGGCGGCGTAGATGCCGGGAACAGACGTTTGGGCATTTTTATCGACCCATACGGCTCCGCTGTTGGTGAAGCGGGCGCCAAGGTTGCTGGCCAATGGGCTGCGCTGGTGCTGCGGCGCGTGCAGAAACAGGGCCGCCCGCTCCAGCTGGCTGCCATCGGCAAACTCTATGCAACGCAGCTCCTGCCCGGCCGAGCCGATAAGCCGGGCTACGGGCTCTTCCCGAATGCCAATTTTCTCGCGCCGCAGCCGGCGCCGGGCATTGGGCGTGAGGTGGCCGGGCCCGTCGGTCACCACGATGACATCAGGGCTCCAACGACTGACCAGCAGGGCCAGCCCGGTCACGGTGCGGCCCTGCCCATACACCGCCAGCGGACGGCCGCGCACTTCCCAACCATGGCAGTACGGGCAGTGCAACACGCCCCTGCCCCACAGCTCGCGGAAGCCCGGCAAGGCGGGCAATATGTCGGACACACCGGTAGCCAGCAACACCCGACGGGCCGTAACCATGACGGGGGCATCGTCGGCGGTGCCGTGGCCAGTGGCCACAAAGCCCCGTCCCTGGCGCGCAATGCTTTCAATTTGCAGGCATTGCACCTCCACGGTTTTGTAGGGCCGCAGTTGCTCGTGCCCCAGGCGCAGCAGCTCGGCCGGCCGGATACCGTCGCGGGTCAGAAAGCCGTGCACGCCGGGCGAGGCCTCGTTGCGCGGCGGGCCGCCGTCGGCCAGCAATACGCGGCGCAGGCAGCGGCCCAGGGTAAGTGCAGCCGCAAGACCGGCGCTGCCTGCCCCAATAATGAGTACGTCGTAAGTACACTCCATTTGGAAAGGAAGAAATTCGGCTATGCTAACTTAATCTGCCGCGCAGAGGTTATGACTAGCCTTGCCAATTGGCCATAAAAAAGCCCTTTTCATAATGAAAAGGGCTTTTTTATGGCCGCCTGTTGGTCATCCCACCGCCGCCTTATTCTTTCATCAGGCGCTTGGCGAGGGCAATAACCTGCCCCCTGCTTTGGCCATGCACCAGCAATTGGTATTGTTCTGGGGTAGCTCAGTAAAAACGGACAGTGAGCTAAGGCAGGGTTGTTATGAACTCGTGTTGAAATTGGTGGAGCGAGCAGTAGCCGAGCGCAGAGTGTCGACGGTCGAGGTTGAAGCAGGTGCCGAGGTACGAGGCAACTTCTAATTGAGCTTCTTCCAGCAAGGTGAACGGGCTGCTGTGTGAACGGGCTGCTGTCGGGCAATAATTCGGTTTTGAGGGTCATCCAGCCGGCTTCGACTTGGGCATTTTCTTAGGGCGGTTTCTGCATCAGTGTATAGTCCGGAGCAACGGCAGTAGCGCGAACTTTGTAGTTCGCGTCCCAGAACGACAGCCGAACAGCGCGGCGACGCGAACTACACAGTTCGCGCTACTATATGGCGACCTCGAAACCGCTCTAGGGGTTACCGGTCCGGCTGAAGCTGGCAAGAGCGTCGGCTTGCGCGACGCGGGCCCGGCAGGCGGCGCTGGTGTATTGGCTCCCCAGTCGGCGTGGATAATCAAACCCGGCACGGGTTGGCGCGGCGTCAGGGCCTGTTCCAGAGCCAGCAGCACGAGTTCGGTGGGCATCTGGGCGGCCTGCCAGCCTACGACCCGGCGCGAGCAAGCGTCGCGCCACGTCGCCAAGTAACACCAGCGCCCGCCAACCAGTGGCAAATAAGTGATATCGCCTACCCACTCCTGGTGCGGGGCGTTGGGGATTGGCTGGCCTAGCAAGCGGTTTTCGGCCACCACAGCGGCCGGGTCAGCCACGGCCGCGCACGAGCGCAGTGCATAGCGTCCCACGGCATGGCCCTCGGTGCGCAATTCGGCCCGCAGGCGGCGGATGCCATAACGCCGGGCGTGGCGCGTGAAAGCGGCTTGCATCGCCGCCTGCTATGGCGCGGCCGTGGGCTGGGCACGGCCCCGCCACTGGTAGTAGCCTGGGTAGCTGGTGCCCGGCATGTGGCACAACACGTGCACGGGCCACGAGTCGCAGCAGTACCCGATGAACCGATAGCAGCTCATGACTGAGGGCACTGGAAAATATCGCACCTCGAATGGTTGCTGGTCACGACTTTTTTAAAATGCCGCGCTCCATTTCCTCGCGCTTGAGCTCCGCCCGCAAATGCTTGATTTCGTCGCGCTCCGCGCTGCTAGGTACGGCTGTTCTAAGCGCATGGCGTTGCCAGGGCTTGGCAGAGCCGGCAAAATTGGGTACGGGCCACGTCGGCTTGCCGGGCACCGGCCGCTACTTGCCGGACGCACTCGGCCTTGAAGGCGGGCGTGTATTTCTTGCGGGCGGCGGACAAGCCGCCAGAATTCAGTTTCTTGGTCATGGGCAACGAAAGTTAAGACTTTGCGCTGTCCGTTTCAGCCAGACCACCTCATTCAACTGGTCTTCCGCTCGGGCCAGGTTGGGATTGGGTACGAAGCCGTAGAGAATAGAAAAGAGAAAGGCCCTCCCCAAAATGGGAAGGGCCTTTCTCTTTTAAGCGGATTAGCAGAACTCCGCTACTCCTTGACGAAACGCGTGGTCAGCTTCAGCGACTGGCCAGCGCTCTGGCTCATAACCTGCACCAGATAGGTGCCGCTGGCTACGGTATTCAGGTCCAGCGCGTGGCTAAGGCCGGCCTCCAGCACCGTGGCCAGTACCACCCGGCCCGTAGCATCCAGCATACGTACTTGGTAGGTGCCGGCGGGCAATAGGTGCAGGTCTAGCTGCGTGCTAGCCGTGGCCGGATTCGGCCACAGGCTGATGGCTGGGGCCTCGGCCGACTTGGTGAAGTTCACCGTACGCACGGGCGAGTAGGTGGCCGTGCCGTCGGCGTCGACCTGTTTGAGGCGGTAGTACACCAAGCCCTGCGCTTTGGGCCCGATGCCGGCATCGGTCAGCGCGTAGGCCGTCGGCATCGTGCTGTTGCCCTGGCCCTTCACCTGGCCGATTTTCTCGAACGCCGTGCCGTCGAGGCTACGCTCTACGTCGAAGTAGTCGTTGCTCTTCTCCGAGGCCGTGTGCCACACCAGCGCGGCATCTACGTTTTTCACGGCGGTGGCCGTGAAATCCGTCAGCTCCACCGGCAGGGGGTTCACACCGAGCACGATGTTAACAACCTGGGTATTGGTACCGCCGAAGAGGTCAATGGTCGTCACCGTTACCGGGACGGTGGTGCCAACGCGGGGCAGTTTCGTGCGGTCGCTCACGGTGAACAAGCCCGTGGTGGAATTGAACACAATGCCCACCGCAGCTAAGCTAGCCGTGTTGGCAGCGGTGATGGATGCCGACTGGATACCGTTGACAGTGCCGCTGGCCAGGGCGCCGGTGCGGCTGGTGGTGGGGTCATAAATCACACCCGTTGCGCTGTAAGCTGCACCGTTGGTGTCGATGCCGTAGGCCACCACGTCGTTGTTCTGGTAGGTGTTGGCATTGCCCCCGCGTACTACCGTCGTGTACACCGAGTTGTTGTCCTGACCTACCGGAATGGTGTAGAGCGCCGGCAGCGACTGCCCGCCCTGGTTGTCGACGGCGGCGTACGTGAAGAAGGCGTTGCCGACAAAGTTGGCGGCTGGGTCGAAGGTGAGTTTGGAAGCATCCGTCACCACGGTGCCCACTGTTGCCACCGCGCCGTTGTAATACAGCACGCCCGGCACCACGCCGTTGGGCGCGGCCGTTGGCAGAGACGTAATGACGTACTGCGTCACCGTGCCGGGGTCGGTATCGGTGCCACGTACGGGCGAGAGGGTCAACTGACCTGCTGTGTTGCCCTCCGGCGCCTGCAAGCCGTTTACCACCGCCAGGGCCAGCGGCAGGTAGTTCACCTGGGTCGTCACGGCCGACGTGTTGTTGGTCAACACCGCGTCGCCGTCAGCCACTACGTTGGCCGTGGCGGTGTAAGTATAGGTAGGCGCGGTGAAGGTAATCGTGTTCGATACCTGGCCCGCGGTGCCGGTCGCCTGGGTGCTCAGCGTTCCAAAGGTTACTACGCCGGTGGCAGCATTATAAGCGCCGTCTCCCGATACCACCACGTCGGTCAGGCCGGTGGGCAGTTGCACGGTATAGCTTACATCGGTAGCCGTAGAAGGGCCGTTGTTGCTGGCCGTGACAATGTACGTCACAAGGGAGCCGGGCTGTGCCTGCGTGGGGCCCACCAGCGCAATCTGCTCGTCAACCTTCGATGCTACCGATACCGTGGCGCTGGCCACGTTGTTGCTCAGGTTCGGGTCCGACGTGTTGTCCGTCACCACGGCCGTGGCCGTGAGGGGGTCAGCGCCCGGCGCGTTCACCGTGATGGTGTACGTGTACGTGGTGGCCGAAGCAGCAGCAGCCATGTTCACCACCGGCAGGGTGACAACGCCCGTGGTGGCATCGTAGTTGGCGGTGGCGGCACCGTTAGGACCGGTAATGGTGACCCCGGTCAGGCCGGCGCGCAACAGCACTTTCTGAGCAACCTGCGAAGCTGCCGTGTTGAGGGTGGCGTTGGTTGTCGTCACGGTGAAGATGACCGGCGAACCGGCCGTCTGCACAGCTACGTTGGCCGCAACCGTGGTTTGGATGTCGGCCACCGTTGCCGTTTGCACGCCCAGCACCGTCGTGGCTACCGCATAGTTATTGCTCAGGACTTGGTCGTTGCTGGCCGTGGTCGGCGTTACCGTAGCGGCAGCCGTGATTTCAGGCACGTACTGCGAGGTAAAGGTGATGGTGTTTACGATGGCGTTGGCCGCTCCGGGTGCCTGGTTGGTTTGGGCCGGGAAGGTCACGACGCCCGTCGTGTTGTTGTAAGTACCGCCACCCGATACCGACACGGCCGTCAGGCCGGTCAAGCCAGTTGGCAACTGCACTGTTGTGGTCTGGCCATTGCTGGACGATGGCCCGTTGTTGGTCGTCGTCACGGTGTAGGTTACCAGGTTGCCGGCGGCTACCGTCGTCGCGGGGCCGTTGATGGCCACCGTGAAGTCATTATTCGGCAGGATGGTCGTGGTAGCCGTGGCCGTGTTGTTGGCCGGCACGTTATCGGCGCGGTATCCTGCTACGGACGCCACGTTGGTCAGCGTCGCTACGTTGGGAGCCAGGTAGGTCACCGTGTTTTCCAGCAGTGCGCCGGGAGCCAGGTTCAGCACCTGCCCAAACGTGACCAGGCCGGTCGTAGCATCGTACGAAGCCGTCGTGGCATTGGGACCGGTGAAGGTCACTTGAGCAGCCGTCAGGCCGGCCGGGATGTACACCGTCTGCGTGGGGTTGGCGGGCACGGTGCCGTTGTTGGTAGTGGTCACGGTGTACGTCACGGCCTGGCCGGCAACCGCCGTCTGGGGACCCGTGATGGCCGTGGCGATGTCGTTGCTGGTGAGGTTTACCGTCACATCAACACTCGAAACGTTGTTGCCGGGCATGGGGTCCGATACGGCCGAGCCGATGGCCGAAGTCGCCACAATGTACCCGCTGGTGGGCGCCTGAACCGTGATAGTGTAGGTATAAGCCGTGGCCGGGGTTACCGGGCCCGTGATGGTGGGCAGAGTGACCAGACCCGTGGTGGCATCGTAGTTGGCATTGCTGGCTGTGAAACCGGCCGGCCCGCCGCTCACCGTTACACCGCTCAGGCCGAGGGGCAACGAAACGGTCTGGGTGAGGTCGGTGACCGAAGACGGGCCGTTGTTGCCCGAGTTCACCGTAAACGTCACGGTTGAGCCGCTGGCCACGTTGGCATTGGGCGTCGTAATCTGGGTGTACAGGTTAGCCGACGGCGTGGTGGCAGTAGTGACGGTGGTCGTGACCGAAGCCGTGTTGTTGGCAATGTTCAGCTCGCCGGCTGCGGCCGTGTTGGGCGTGGCCGTGGCCGTCACGGTAAAGGCGGCTGCTGCGGCCGTGGGGCTGTAGCTGATGACGTTGTTCAGGCTGGCACCGGGCGCGAGGCTGGGCAGGGTCGGGAACGTCACCAGGCCGGAGTTCTTATCGTAGGTGCCGCCGTTCGACACGTACACGTTGGTCAGGTTGGCGGGGAGCTGCACGGTTTGCACCACGCTGGTGGCCGGCGAAATCGAACCCACCGTCTGGGTGCTCGTCGTCGTAGCACCGTTGCTGGCGTTAAAGGTCAGCACATTGTAGGTCACCACGCCGTTGGCGGGCACCGACGTGGGGCCGCTGATGCGCGTCTGCAGGTCGAACTTGGGCGTAACGTTGATAGAGGCCGTGTTGGTGTTGTTGGCCGTCAGGCCACCTTCGTTGGTGGTGGTGCCAATCGCGGCCGTGGCCGTTACCGGGCCGGTAGTGGGGGCCGTGAAGGTGATGGCAACGGTGCCGCTGGTAAAATTCGTAGCGGCCGAATACGGCGCGGTGGTGGGCGTGTAGGTTACCAAACCGGTATTGCTGTTATAGCTGGCCGTGAAACCCGTAATGGCCCCCATGGTGACGTTGGCAAGGTTCGGGGCCAACTGCACTTGCAGGGTCGTGTTATCGGCCGCTGCGGTCCCGATGTTGCTAAAGGTCACGTTGAACTGCCCCGTATTTCCGGCCGTTACCGTGGCGGCCTGCGCCGAGATGGTCGCCCGCACATCGGCTGTGCCGAGTACGGTAAGGGCCAGCGACGCCGCATCATTGGCGGTGATGCCGCCTTGGCTGGTGCTCGTCGTCACGTTGCTGGTCAACGCCAGGGTCGAGCCGGTAGCCGTGGGCGTGGTAGGCGCCGTGAAGCTGAACGTGAACGTGTTGGTAGCACCCGAAGCCAGCGAAGTGGTGGTGCCATTGCCAAAGTCAATAACACCGCCCGTCGGCGTGTAGCTAGCCCCGTTTACCAACACGCTGGTAACGCCAGTTGGCAGGGTCACCTTCTGCGTCACGCCGCTTGCCGAGGCTGGGCCGTTGTTGGTAAACGTGGCCGTGTACGTGCCCGAAGGCTGCCCGGCATACAGCGTAGTGGGGCCGCTGAGCGTGGTCGTTACGTCGGCATTAGCCGAAATATTCGTGGTCAGTTGGTCCGCGTTGTTGCCCGACACGGCGTCGGTTTGCGTGCCGTTCGTGGTCACGTTGGAGTTCGCCACTACCCGCGACGTCGACGCCCCTACAACATACGTAACACCAAATGATGTCGTGGTTCCAGCCGTAAGGCTGGTTGCCGGATATGTAATGGTGTAGGTATAGGTTGCCGTAGCGCCGCTCCCGCTCACTACAGCGGCAGATACCGTGGCCGTGGAGCTGGTTGTGGTAATACCCGACAAAGCGCCACCAGTTGCAACCAGCGTTACTGTACGGGGCACGTTGCTGTTGGCATCTACGCCACCGTTGTTATAAAAGTCCACGTTCAGGTTCACCGTCGAACCAATGGCCGCCGTGGTAGGACCCGTCAGGTCCGACACCAGGTCGACCGCGCAGTTGATGGCGGCCGTGGTGTTCGTGATAACGTTGGAAATGCGGGTATTGATGACCCCGGCCTGGCCGGGCTCAGCACCGAAAGCAATCGACGAAGTAGACGAGCGGGTTACGCCGTTGCTGCCGCCGTTGGCCGACGAAGCGCTCGATACGGTACCGTTGGTGAAAATAAAGCCGCCGCCGCCGCCGCCGCCGGGCCCGTGGGGGTCCGTAGCCGTGCCCGGCGTGTTGGAGCCGCCGTTGCCGCCGTTGGCTTGAAGCACAATGTTGGGCAGGCCGGCCGTGTTGTTGGACGTGAGGACGATGGAACCGCCCGCGCCGCCACCACCGCTGCCGTCGTTGAGCACGCTGTTGTTGGCGCTCGCGCCGTTGGCTTTAATGAAACCTGCTCCAGCTATCGAGCCGGCGCGCACGAATACCATGCCACCGCCAGCGGCGCCGCTGCTGGCAAAGCCGTTGTTGTTGTCACCGGTGCCGTTGTTGGTGGTACCCGCGCCGCCGCCGCCGCCCATCACGAGGCGGCTGGTGCTGGCCACCGGGAATGCGGCCCCTGGCTCGCCGCCAACCGGTTGATTGCTGAACCACGAGTTGCCGCCCCGGCCACCCTGGCCGCCGTTGGCACCGCCGCCGCCGCCAGTGTTCTGGTCATTAGCCGCAGCATTGGCATCAGTGCCACCGCCACCAGCGTTGCCGGGGCCGCCCCGGCCTTGGCTACCGTTCAGGTAGCCCTCGTCGATGTTGTCGGCGGCGGCGGTGCCGCCGTTGTTTAGGTAGCGGGGAGTACCCGCGGTGCCTTCGCCTTTGGCGCCATGCACGTTTTTGGTGGCCACGTTGCGGTAGTCGGTGCTGCTGGCCGTGTTATCGCCAGCCAACTCGCGGCCCCCACCGCCGCGGAAACCAGCGCCTGAAGCATCAATGCTAAAGCCAGCGAAATTAAGGGTTCCCAATACATCAAGTGCAATGACCCCGCCAATACGACCGTTCCAAACCTGACCGCCCGTCGAAGTTTGCAACGACATATTGCCGCTCAGTGCTAAGCTTTGGTACGAAGCCACTTTGATTACTTGGAACCGGCTCTGACCGAGAGAAGTGGTAGCATCGGCGTTCGAATAGGCGTTGCGCAAAGCGGCCGACAAAGTGACGCTACCATCTGAGTTGTTTTTAGGAGCATTGTAACCGCTGGCAATGGCATACTCGTACCGGCCCGCCGTAAAGTTGGTGTTATTCAGATTACCGTTCACGGGCGCACCCGCCAAACCACTACCGTAGCTCGTGGTATTGGAACCGTCGATTTCGGCCCCTTGCATCTGCACTATCAGCAAGAGGTCGCCGTTGTTGATAGCAGCCGTGCTGCCACCATAACCGAGGTTAAAGCGCGGCAGTATAATTTGATTTGTGGTCCCGGCCGTGGTCGCTTGATTGGACACGGCGTAATACTGGTTGCCAATGGCCGCTGTGGGCGTAGTGGCCGTGCTGAACGTCGAAGAACAGGGGGCTGGGTTGGACGCAGAGCTGGCCGCGTTAACCGTCGTGGTCACGTTGGCGGCGGTGGCCGTGCCGTTGTTGTTGGCTGCGGTGCCGTCGGCGGTGGTGGCGGTGCTTATGGCTTTGCCGGTGACGGTGGTGCTGGCCCCGCTGGGCGTGGGCGCCACAAAGCTCACGGTGTTCACCACCGAAGCGCCGCTGGCCAGGCCCACGGCGTCGAAAGTCACGAGGCCCGTGGCGGGGTTGTAGCTGCCGTTGGTCACGGTCACGCCGGTAGTGCCGGCGGTCAGCTGAATGGTAGCGGCTACGCCTTGGGCGTAGTTAGGGCCGTTGTTCAGGCTGATGGCCTGGTACGACACCGTCTGACCGGCCGAAGCACTGGTCGGACCGCTGATGGTGGTCACCACATCGGCCGAGCCAGCCACCACCGGAATGGTGTAGGTAGCCGTGTTGGAAGTCGCGTTCTGGTCGTCGGTAGCCAGGTAAGTAAAAGTGGCATTGCCCACGAACGTGCCCACCGGCGCAAAGCTGAGCTGGGCAATCTGGGCCGGGGTGAGCACCTGACCGGCACGGGCGGGGCCACCGTTTACGTAGAGGACGCCCTGCGTGGTGGGGTCTGGAATGGTAACGAGGGTGTACGAAACTATCGAACCGTTGCCGTTGGCATCGGTTGCCACCAAGGGAGAAATGGCGGTAGCCGGGCTGCTGTTAGGCAGGTTCGGCGAGTTGGTCACGTTGCTGGCCACCGGCGCTTGGTTCACCGCCACCGTCGTCGTTATCTGGGCCGACGTGCTGGTTCCGTTGTTGTTCGCCAGCGTGGGGTCGTCCGGCGAGGCCGTGTTGCGGGCCGTGCCGCTCACCGACGAGTTTGGCATCACAAAGCGCACAACGTTGGTCACGGCGTTGGCCGCGCCCGTTGCCAGGTTGTTGATGGTTGCGAAAGTGACCACGCCGGAAGTTGAGTTGTAATTAGCACCCGTCGGCAGCGTCAGGCTGGCCAGCGGCAGGGCGGGCGCCAGCGTCAGGGTTGGCACCACGCCATTAGCCGCCGCATCGCTCGACAAGTTCTGGGTCGTCACGGTGTACGACACCGACGAGCCAACCGCCGCGCTGGTGGGGCCCGTCACGGTGGTCTGAATATCGGCCTGAGCGCACCAGGCAAGGTCTACGATGCCCGTGGTCTGGGTACGGTCGGCGGTGGTGTTGGCCGGGGCAATGTTTTCATAGGTAAGCACAAGGCGCTGAATTGGGCTGGGAAAGCGCACGGTCACGTCGCTGCCCCGGTCGGCGTTGCTCGTTGCAATGCCCGTTACCGCGTTGGCCTTGAGCTGAGGGGTGGTGGCAGCGGTCAGGCCCGAGCCAGAACCAACGAACCGGTTTGCGCCGTTGGTGCCCACCGTCACGTCGGCGGTGGTCAGCGTCACCAGGTTGCCTGCCGTAGCAGCATCGTAGCCATCAAAGGTTATCCGGTCGATGAAGTCGGCTGGGGTCGCCGAAGTGGGCTGCACGTCCTGGTCAATATCCGTCACTCGGATGCGGAAGTTGGTCAGTGGGCGGCTAAAGGTGTACGTGACCGTCGAGACGTTTGCCCCGTTCACCCCAATGTCGTTTTGCTTCCACACCAAGTAGTTACCCGTGCCAAGCACGGCGTCGGCGCCTACCGAAAACAGGTTGGTGTTGGTGCCCGCCACCGTGGAGGTGTACCCGCCCGTGGTGAGCGTGGTGCTACCCACCGTTTCGGTGAAGGATTTGCGGCTGCCGGTTGCCGCAGTGGCGTAGTTAAACGTAACGCTCTGCCCGCAGGTCGTTTGCGCAAGCACCGCCGGCAAGCTGCTCACCAGCAACAGCAGCGTGAGCAGGGCGGGCTTCCATCGGTACCAGGACGGTCCGGCAAGCGTGGGAATGCCCCGGCCCCTGGGTGCGGCCATGGCCGCAAGAGGTAAGGTTATTTTCATAAAAACTCCGAAATGGCGATAAAAAATGGTGTGTGTGTCGTTAGGCCGAAAAATGAAAGTCAACTTTCATAACTCCGCAAATTTCCCTATTGCTTGAATTTTGGGCGCGGGTTTTTCGATAAACCGCGGTATTTCATCGGTAAAGGCACCCCTTATGCGGTTCACCGACTGACGCGTAATCAACCGCGCGCAAGACATAATAAAATGGCCTTACTCCTCACTAATTCTGCTTGCCATTCGCCGCTCAGCGAAAGCAAATCAGTGTGAAATTCGCAAAGAAGGGCGCTTATCAACAAAACCATATTCCATACAAAATTTTTACACCGGGAATGACATTAGATATGTCCACATCAGATGTAATCATAAGCGAGCTATAACGCTCATAGGTAACGCTCAGCCGCCACGAATACACAGATACGATTTCAATTATCTGCTCGGATTTAAGACTATTAGCTTTTTTATTAATTTTATTTATTATAATTTATATCCTATTTATCACTCTATTAGCTGTAGCCTAAATCTCCTTATTTAGTTCTTCTGAACGCTCCAACCAGGCAATAAAAAAGCTGGCTCAGCTCTCCCCTGCCAGCTATGCGGCATGGGGAAGAGCTGAGCCAGCAGCAAACTGTTCACTCAATATATTGACCCGATGCGGGCGCTTACACGCGCCCGCTGGCGGCCACCAGCTCGCGTAGCGGCAGGTTGAAGCCCACGGCATCTACCAGTTCCTCCAGGGGGAGGTGCAGGCGGTATTTCCAGAAGTGCTCGGGGTTGCTGGGCACGTTGATTTGCTCCTCGTGCGGGTTGGCGCGGCGCAGGTGGCTGTCGATGGCCAGCAGGTCCTGGAGCGGGAAGATGGCCCACATGGCGGGCGAGTGCAGGTGCTGCACCAGGATTTCGCGGGCTACCCAAGGCTCGCAGTAGAAGGGCGCCACCTCGCGCCAGTGGCCGAGCAGGGTTTCAAAGAAGCGCTGGGTGCGCACCCGGTCTTCTTCCCACCAGCCGCGGACGGTGCTCATGTCGTGGCTGCTGGTGGTGACGACGCTGAGGTAAGCGGCGTGGTCGGGGTGGCCGAATTCGGTGGTGGGGTCGCCAGGCATGCGCTGGATGTTGAGGCCCAGAATGCCGAGCTGCTTCATCACGCCGGGCACGGAGGCGGGCACCATGCCCAGGTCCTCGCCGCAGATGAGCATGTCGGTAGCGTAGCGCACGGGCGGCAGCTTCACCAGGCCCTGCTGACGCCAGAACTCTTCGTGGCGGTGGTAGAAGAAGTCGATGTAGATGTCGTCGTAGAGGCGACGGCGGTTTTCGTCACCGTCCAGCTCCCGGAACGAGTAGCTCTTGTGCAGGGTAATGCGCGGGTGGTAAAAGTCGTCGCCGGCGGGCACAAACAGTACCTCATTCACCAGGGCAAACAGGCCTTTTTGCAGCCAGGCAAAGTAATCGGCAAGCTCCGTTAGCAGTTGAGGTTCAACCGTTGCCTGGTCAGCTCCGGCCGTCAGCTCTGCCGTTTTACTTTTAACCTTCTCCGCGATGTAAGCTTCGATTTTGCGCTGGTTGTTGACGTGCTCCTTGAGGTGGATGCGGCCGTAGCTGGCGTCGTTCATGTACTCGTCGAACACGGCTTGCGCTTCGCCCTGGAATATGTCCTGAAGCATGTGCCAGCGGATGTAGGGCTCGCAGAGGCGGGCGTAATCGAACCAGCCCAGGCGGCGCTCAATCTCGTGCCGGTGCATGGGCAGGGCCGGCGAAAAATGCCCCAACAAGCCTTCTACCGACTCGATGGGCATCTCCCAGATGCGGAAGAAACCGAGGATGTGGTCGATGCGCAGGGTGTCGAAGTAGCGGGCGAGGTGGCCCATGCGCTGCTTCCACCAGAGGTAGCCGTCTTCGGCCATGCGCTGCCAGTTGTAGGTGGGGAAGCGCCAGTTCTGGCCGGTGGTGGAGAAATCATCCGGCGGGGCGCCGGCCTGCGCGTTCATGTGGTAGAGTTCGGGCTGGCTCCAGGCATCCACGGAGTGGCGGTAGATGCCAATGGGCAGGTCGCCTTTCAGCACCACGCCTTTCGAGCGGGCGTAGTCGACGGCGGCCCGCAACTGCTTGTCGAGGTGGAACTGGGTGAAGAAGAACAGGCCGTACTCGTCGTAGTCCGGCGCGGTTTCGGCCGTTAGCTCGGTCAGGCGTTGCGGCTTGCGGAACTCGACGGGCCACTGCAGAAAGTCGGCGGTGCCAAAACGGTCGCGCAGGGCCGAGAAAGCGGCATAAGGCACCAACCAGCTGCTTTGCCCGGCCAGGAATTCCCGGTATTCGGGGTTTGCCAAAAAGGCTTTTTTCTCCTGCTTATAGAGGAGCTTGAGAAACTTCCATTTGGCATTCATCACCGGCTCGTAGTCCACGAAATCCTTGGCGTTGAGCTCTGCTTTCAACTCGGCCAGCTCCTGGGCAGCTTTCTTGTCTTTGAGCGGCGCGATGCCTTCGAGGTGAATGAACTGCGGGTGCAGAGCAAACACCGAAATGGCGGCGTACGGGTACGAATCGACCCAGGTATGGGTAGCCGTGGTGTCGTTGATGGGCAGAATCTGGACCAGCTTGAGGCCGGTTTGCACGGCCCAGTCGGCCAGCAGCTTCAGGTCGGAGAACTCCCCTACCCCGAGGCCTTGCTGGCTGCGCATGGCAAACACGGGCAGCGCCACGCCCGCCCCGCGCCAGGCGTCGAGGTAGCGGTAGGCTTCGTCGTTGAAGACGTGAGCGGCGCTGAAGTCATGACTCACCGGCACCACGCGGTTTTCGCCGCCTTCCATGTCGAGGGCGTGGCCGGCAGCGGCATCCCACATAGCGTACTTATAATGACAGTCCTCGGCCAGGTTCTGGAGCTGCACGGTGCCAGTCCAGAGCGGATATTCGGCATCCGACAGCACAAGGGCCTTGGTGTTGTCCCAGGCGCCCAGCGCCGGGTCGGACCCCAGAATGCACAGGCCCAGGTGGGGGGCCACGCGCGGCGCCAGCAAGCGAAAGGTCGTTTCGCCGGAAGCCGGCACCGGGTTGCCGGCTGCTGGTTGGATAGTAGCTGCTTTGCTGCCTTTGGCGGGAGCTTTGGCTTTTTTAGCGGCGGGGGCCGCAGCGGGGCGGCGAAACAGGGCTTTGGTGAAGGCGGCGGTTAGCAGCTCATTTTCGGGGAGGCCGGGCACGCGCCAGTAGTCGGCCAGATGCAGGCGCTGGGTGCGGGCGGCGTTGTAGGCCACGCGGCGGTTAGGGCCATATTCCCACTGCTCGCTCCCGGTGTTGTCGTCGCGCAGTACGTACTTATAGGTAAGCTCCCCGGCGGCGGCGGGCATCGTTACTTCGATGCTCCAGCAAGTGGTGGTTTCGTCGTAGTGCATGTCGGCCGCGGCGTCAAGCTGCCAGCTGCCCAAGTCGGGGTGCGAGCCGCACACGGCCAGCCGCTGGCCGTATGCAGTGCGGTAGGGAAGGGAAAAACGTAGGGTCATAGGGGAAACGCTGGGGTTTGGGGGACGAAAGATAAGGCTTTGTGTATATGATGGGCCGAAGGTTCGGCGGCGGCGCTTCAACCTATGTTCCCTACGCGAAGCCCCAGCTCAACGGCTGAACTCAGAATCCGGCTTCTCGAAGGCCGGCTCCGGCGGTAGAATGGGGCCGCTGGCAGAGAACCAACCCCTGTATTCCAACCCCAGGCAATGGTTTTGCGTTTGGAAAAGCCACCCCGATTCATTTGCTGCTTACCTCCCTCCTGCTTTGTCCACTTTTCTGCGTCGTGCCCTTTACGGAATATTGGGATTAATAGCCCTTGTGCTGCTGCTGGTTATCGCAGTAGTGGTGGTGCTTCAGTTTCCGGCCGGGCAGGATTTTGTGGCCCGGCGCGCCGAAAGCTACCTGCGCAGCAAGCTGGGCACGGAAGTGCGCATTGCCAGGTTCCGAACCGATTTTCGCCACGCCATCAACCTCGACGGTGTGTACCTGGAGGACCAGAAGCGGGATACCCTGCTTTCAGTGGGCCACCTTGGCGTCGACCTCGACATCTGGGCGCTGCTGCACAAGCAGGTGAACGTGTCGAACGTAGAGCTGAACGATGGCCGCGTGCGCCTCACGCGCACCGAGCCCGATTCGGTGAACAACTACGACTTCATCATCAACGCCTTTACCGACCCAACGGCGCCGGTCGATACCACGTCGTCGGGCTTGAAGTACGACATTGGCAAGGCCCGGCTTACCAACATCTACTTCACGCAGCTCGACCAGGTGACGGGTTCCGACATTCGGGCGCGCATCGGCGAGTTCACCGCCAACATGGACGAAGTGGATGTGGATAAGTCCATCTACAAAGTGGATAAGGCGGCCCTGCACCGCTCGGCCATCCGCATCGTGCAAACGAAAACGGCGCCGGAAGTGGAAAACCCCGGGCCTACCCAGCCGCTCACCGTGCAGTTTGGGCTGAACCAGGCCACGCTCGACAGCGTGCATTTTACTTATAAAAACGACCCGGCGGCGCAGTACATCAATACCAACATTGGCCTGGCCGACATTACGGCCAAGGACATTGACCTGCAAAAGCAGCGCGTGAGCCTGGGCAAGCTGACCCTAAAAAACACCACCTTCGCCTACTCCCAAAATGAGCAGGTGCCCGTGGAACAGCGCGTGGTGAACCCCGCCGAAGCCGTGCGCAAACTCGACGAAGCCACCGACAAAGCCAAGGCCGCTACCGGCCAGGCCGCCGCCACGCCGGGCTGGCGGGTGCTGCTCGACCAGTCCGACATCAGCGGACTAGCCGTGAAGTTCGACAACTTTAACCAGCCCAAGCAGAAAACCCGCTTGCCGGCGCTCGACTACAACCACCTCGACTTCAGCAACCTCGTGCTGAATACGCACGATTTGAGCTATTCCGAAAACCGCACCACAGGCAAGGTCGACAACCTGGCTGGGCAGGAAAAGAGCGGTTTTCAGATTGATAAGTGGCGGGCCAACGTGGTGTACGACTCGGTGCAGATTCGCCTCGACAGCCTCGATTTGGTGACGCCGCACACCCGCATCCGGCGCACGTTGGCCATTGGCTACGAGAGCTTGGCCGCGCTGGGCGACGTAAAAAAGCTGCCGAACCTGAAGATTGAGGGCGACTTGCGCGACGTGCGGCTGGGCTTCCGCGACATTCTGTACCTGGCGCCGGATTTGGCCGGCACGCCGCCGTTCAACACCGGCCCCAACCAGTCGGTGCTGCTGAACGGGCAGATTGCGGGCCGCGTGGGCGACTTTTCGGTGCGCAACTTCGAGTTTGTGGGCCTGCGCAACACCGTGCTGAAAGCCCGGCGCGGGCGCATTCAAGGCCTGCCCAACACCGATTCGCGCCTCTACGCCGACCTCGACATTCAGGATTTCCACACCACGCGGGCCGATATTCTGAGTCTGGCGCCCAAGGGCAGCATCCCGAGCAACATCAGCATTCCGCCCACGCTGGCCGTGAGCGGCACCTTCCGGGGCCGGCCCACCACGCTGGCCTTCGATACCAACCTAAAGCTGCGCTCCACTTACGGCGACCTGGCCTTCAGCGGGAAGCTGGGCGCGGCGCAGGCCAATGGGCGGCAGCCGCTGGTGGGCACCTTCGCGGTGGGCGGGTTCGATTTTGGCAAGCTGCTGAAAAACCCGCAGCTGGGCCGCGTCACGGCATCGGGCCGCATCAATGCCACCGGCGACCTCAAAGACCCGGCTTCGCTGGTGGGCCGGGTGCAGGCCAACGTGCAAAGCGCCCGCTACAACAACTACACCTACCACGGCGTGACGGCCACCGTGGACCTCGACCGCAACCGCTACGTCATCAATGCCAGCAGCAAAAACGACCCCAACCTGAACCTGGATTTGCAGGCCGTAGTGAACCTGCGCGACGCCCGCAACCCCACCTACGAGGTGACGAAGCTGAACCTGCGTGGCGCCAACCTCACGGCGCTGGGCTTCTACTCCGGTGGCGACCTGCGGGTGCAGGGCGACCTGGTGGCCAACCTGCGCGGCTCCGATTTGAACTCGCTGAACGGCACCTTCAGCGGCCGGCATGTGGTGATAGTGCGCGACAACCAGCCATTCGCACTCGACTCCTTGAATGGCCGCATCGTGCAGAATGCCAACCGGACGCTGGCCGTCATTACCTCCGACATTGCCAACGTCAACCTCGATGGCAACGTGCACCTGGGCGACATTGCCACCGAATTGCAGCAGCACATCGACCGGTATTTTGACCTGCCCGGCGTGCGCTACGTGCCCAGCACCGCCGACCGGCACTTCACCTATTCGCTGAAGCTGAAAGACCCTAAGCTGGCCACCAAGCTGGTGCCGGGCCTCAAGCAGATTTCGCCCTTCACGCTGGCCGGCGACTACTCGCGGCAGGCGGCCCGCCTTACGGCCAACACCAGCATTCCCGTCATCCGATACCAGAACTACAAGCTCGATTCGTTGCGGTTGAATGTGGATTCTGACGCCAGCAAGCTCGACTACACCCTGCACCTGGCCCAAGCCGCGCAGGATACTACGCTCCGGCTGCGGCGGCCCAGTCTGGTGGGCAACATTGCCAACAACAAGGTGTTTACCCGCGCGGCCATCCTCGGCGATTCAGCCAACCGCGAGCGACTGGCGCTGGCTGGCACCGTGCAGGCCCTGGCCCAGGGCGGTGGCCGCAACAGCAGCGTGGTGTACGAGTTTCAGGCCGCCCCCCAGCAGGTGATTAACTACGAAAACTGGACGGCCGGCGCCAACAACTTCGTGCGCTACTACCCCAGCGGCGAAGTGGTGGCCGATGGCCTGCGCCTGACCAACGGCCGCAGCAGCTTGGCCTTGCAAAGCCAGAACCCGCAGGTGGCGACGTCGCCGTTGGGCGTTACGTTCACCAATTTCGAGCTGGCCGAGCTGGCCAAAATTGTGCAGCAGCAGGACTCGCTGGTGGCCGGCCAGCTGAACGGCACGGCCCGCATCGACAATCTGGGCAAGCCCAACCAGGCTTTTACAGCCAATGCCACAATTAAAAACCTGGTTTTCCAGAAAGCGTCCATCGGTGATATTACCCTCAACGCCACCAACCCCGCGCCCAGCCGCTACGACATTGATGCCCGCCTGACCGGGGGCGCGGCCGGCACGGTGGGCGGCGCCGGCAACGACGTGCAGGTGCGCGGCACCTACCTTGCCAGCAGTGCCACGCCGCTCAACCTGACGGTAGATGCCAACCGACTCAACCTGAAACTGGTGGAGCCTTTTTCGGTTGGGCAGGTGCGCAATACCACGGGCTACGTGCGCGGGCAGCTCACGGTGACGGGCGCACCCAGCGCGCCGGTGGTGCGCGGCACCCTCAACACTTCCGACGATGCCGGCTTCATCGTGCCGCAGCTGGGCTCGCCCTTCCGCCTGCCCAACCAGTCGCTCACGTTCGATGACCGGGGCATTGCCTTCAACAACTTCACGGTGCTGGATTCGGCCTCGAACAAGGCTGTGGTGAATGGCTACCTGCTGACCAAGGACTTCCTTAACTACTCCTTTGACATGCGGGCCACGACCAAGGATTTCCTGGCCGTGCGCAACACCCGCGACAACAACCAGCTGTTCTACGGCCGGCTGGTACTCGACTCGGATACGCGCCTGACCGGGCCGATGACCCTTATTAAGGTTGATACCCGCGTGACGGTGGTACAGGGCTCTAACCTCACGGTGGAGTCGCCCAGTGCCACGCCCACTACGGTGGAACGCGAGGGCATCGTGGAGTTTGTGGACAAAAGCGCCCCGCTCGATACAATGCTTTCCCGCAAGCTTCCGCTCGACACCATGAAGGTGTCCGCTACCGGCTACGACATCACGGCCGTAGTGACCGTGACGAACCGCACGCCGTTCACCATCGTCATCGACCCGGCCAGCGGCGACAACCTGCGCGTACGGGCCGATGGTACGCTCAACACCAACATTGCGCCCGATGGCACCATCACCCTGAGCGGCCGACTGGACGTGGCGCGCGGGCAATACCATTTGTCGCTGTACAGCCTGGCCCAGCGTGATTTCATCATTGCCCGCGGCTCCAGCATTACCTGGGATGGCGACCCGTACAACGCCACGCTTGATATTACGGCCATCTACAAGGTGCAGGCCGCGCCGGCCGAGCTGTTGGCCGGCCAGGGCGAGGACGACCCGACCAGCCAAACGGTTTCGCGCAACCGCCTGCCGTTTAACGTGCTGCTGAAAGCAACCGACCAACTCAGCAAGCCCACCATCGGCTTCGATATTACGCTGCCTGAAGCCCAGCGCGGTGCCCTCAATGGGCAGGTAGAGGCCAAGCTGGCCCAGCTGCGCCAGCCCAACCAGACCTCCGAACTGAGCAAGCAGGTATTCTCCCTGCTGATTCTGGGGCGGTTTGTGGCGCAAAACCCTTTCCAGACCAGCAGCGGCGAGGGCTTGGTGGCCACGCAGCTGCGCGGCAGCGCCAGCGCCGTCCTCACCGACCAGCTCAACAACCTGACCGACAAATACCTCTCCGGCCTAGGCCTCGACCTGGGCGTAACCAACCAAGCCGACTACAGCACCGGCGAGGCCCGCAGCCGCACCGACCTGAACGTGGCCGTGCGCCGCCAGCTGCTCAACAACCGCCTCACCGTGCGCGTGGGCACCGACATCAACCTGAGCGGCAACACCGGCACTCAGGCCACCACCGGCCAGAGCAGCGCCAGCAACCTTGCCGGCGATGTGAGCATCGAATACACCGTGCTGCGCGATGGTCGCCTGCGCCTGCGCGTTTTCCGCCAGAACGGCTACGAGGACATCGACGGTGCCATCATCCGGACGGGCGCGGCCTTGGTGTTCCAGCGCGACTACCGCGACCTGAAGGAGCTGTTTTCGAAGGTGCCCAAAGACATCAAAGCCGAGCGCAAGCAGAACCGCAAGCAGGAAAAAGCCGACAAAAAAGCGGCCAAGGATTCGGTGCAAGCCCAACCCGTGGCTGGCGTTGATACCACGCGCACGACTAAAAAATGAGGAATGAAGAATGAGGAATGAAGAATGAGGAATGAAGAATTATAACAACTTGAAGTACCGTTTAACTAACTCATTCCGTAGCATTGCGCTGCTGGCTGCTTTGCTGCGCGCAAAAGCACGGGTACGGCTTGGCGCGGCCACCTCCTTCTACCGCTCGCTCCGCCCTCAATTCCTCATTCTTCATTTCTCATTCTTCATTCTATTATCGGCTTGCTCGGGGCTGCGCTACATTCCCGAGGGCCAGATGCTATACACCGGCAGCAAGGTCATTATCAAAAGCCCTCAGAAGCTATCCAAAAAGTCGACGCTGCAAACCGAACTGGAATCGGTTATTACGCCCAAGCCCAATTCCTCCTTTTTGGGCTTGCGGCCCAAACTGTATTTCTGGCATCTGGGCGTGGGCAAGAAAAAAGGCTTCGGCAAGTTCCTGGCCGATAAATTCGGGCAAGCGCCGGTGCTGCTGAAAGACGTAAAAATCAGCGCCACGGAGGGACTGATTACCAACCGGCTTTATAACAACGGCTTCTTTCATGGCACGGTGAGCCACGAGGTGAAAACCCAGGCCAAAACGGCCCAGGTAGACTACACGGCCACCACGGGCCAGGCGTACACCATCAAGGAAATCCACTTTCCGGAGAGCGACACGGTGGTAAACGCGGCCGTGCGCGCCACCCAGCCCGGCACGCTGCTGAAAGTGGGCGATGCTTACAACCTGAACACCTTCACCGCCGAGCGGGTCCGCATCGACAACGTGCTGAAAAACGAGGGTTATTTCTACTTCGCGCCCGATTACATTCTGTTTCAGGTGGACAGCACGCTGCATAATCAGGTGAACGTGTACCTGCGCGTGAAGCCCACCGCCCCCGCCAAGGCCACCCGCCCCTATTGGCTCGACCAAATAAAGTTGAATACCAACTACGTGCTGACCGATACCACCACTCGGCAGCCGCTGATGTTCCGAAAATACCAGTACTTTCCCGACGAGAAAGTATTCAAGGCCAGCGCCATCACCCGCGCCACCTTCCTCTACCCCGACAGCCTGTACCGCCGCAAACGGCGCGACCAGACCATCAGCCGCCTGATGAGCCTGAACACGTTCAAATTTGTGGAAATCCGGATGAAGCCCGCCGTTGCCGGCGACTCCGGTGGCCGCGCCCGGCTGGATGCCGACGTGCTGATGACCCAGCTCAAGAAGAAGAGCCTGCGGGCCGACCTGCAGCTGGTGTCGAAAAGCAACGGCTTCACCGGCCCCGGCGTCACGGTGTCGTTTCGCAACCGCTCGGCCCTGCGCGGTGGCGAGCAGCTGCTCATCAACGCCGTGGCCTCGACCGAAACCCAGACGGGCAGTGGCAGCGGGGGCATTGGCCTCACCAGCTACGAGCTGGGGCTGAATGCGCAGCTGCTCATCCCGCGCCTCGTGGTGCCCGATTTGCCGCTGCTTGATGTGCACTTGCCGAACTCCGATTTCCAGCCCCGCACCATCATCGGGGCCGGCTACCGCACGGTGAACCGGGCCGGGTATTTCAACGAGGATTTCTTCAACCTGAACTACGGCTACAGCTTCAAAACCAAGATTACCAACGAGCAGGAAATCCGGCCCATCGACATCACCTATGTGCGCCTGGCCAACACCACGGCGGCCTTCGACACGCTGCTGGCCAAGCGCCGCTTCCTGAAAAGCGCGTTCCAGCAGCAGTTCATCCTGGCCAGCTCCTACCGCTACACCTACAACCAGCAGGTGCTGGAGCAGCGCCGCCAGCAGATTTACTTCAGCGGGCAGGTGGAGGGCAGCGGCAACGTGGCCCAGGGCATTGCCAGCAGCATCGGCCAAGCCAAGGATGCCAACGGCAAGTACACCATTGCCGGCCAGGAATTCAGCCAGTACCTGAAGTTCGATTTTGAGGTGCGCGAGTACTACCGCATCAGCCCCAACCCGACGTCCGGCAACCGCATTGTGGCCCGCTTCCAGGCCGGCATTGGCATGCCCTACGGCAACTCCGACGTGCTGCCCTACCCCAAGCAATACGGCATCGGCGGGCCCAACAGTGTGCGGGCCTTCGCGGCGCGCGGCATCGGCCCCGGCACCTACCACCCCGTCAGCACCGAGCAAAACCTCAACAGCTTCTACGACCAGGTGGGCGACATCCGCCTCGAGGGCAACGTGGAATACCGCCAGGACCTGGTGCCCTACGTGAAAGGCGCCGTGTTCGTAGATGCCGGCAACATCTGGCTGGCCAACAAAGATGAGGCCCGCCCCGGCGGCGAGTTCAACACCAGCACCTTCCTCAGCCAGCTGGCCGTGGGCTATGGCGTGGGCCTGCGCATCGACGTGCAGTTTTTCGTCATCCGCTTCGACTATGCCCTTCCGCTGCAAGCCCCCTACGGCAAGCCCGCCAGCACCACCGGCCGCTTCAACCTGGCCATCGGATATCCATTCTAGGCAATGAATGGTAGGTTGAAGGCCTGAAAAACGGTCATGCAGAGCGCAGCGAAGTATCTCTCCCGCTTTGTTGATTTAGAGCGGTTTCAAGTCAGTGTATGGTCGTTTGAACGGGATAGAGACGCCATATTTTGCGTCTCGTCGTTGAACAGCTCGCGGGAGTAACGTTGCACGATTCCGTTCAACGACGAGACGCAAAATAGTGCGTCTCTACATCCGTACTCCAACCCGAAAACTGCTCTACAGCGGTTTCGGAGTCGGTGTACAGGCGCTGGAAGTAGCGCGAACTTTGTAGTTCGCGTCCTCGCGCCAGTCGCTTCGATAAGACGGCGCGGGGACGCGAACTACACCGTTCGCGCTACGGTACACCGACTCCGAAACTGCTCTAAATCTTTTCTTGTGATTGAAATACTGTTGCACGCGAGATGCTTCGCTGCGCTCTGCATGACGTTTGCCAAGCAGTATTTCACCGAATGATGGGCATGCGCTCAAACGGCCGCTCCCGGTCGAAGAGGTAGCGGTAAGTGGCGTGGGTTTTGATGATTTTGGCGCCGATAGAGCGGATGGTCACCAGCATGCGCGGGTTGAAGTCGCCAATCCAGTTCATTTCCAGGTCGGCATAGCCCGCGTCGATGAAGGCCTGCCGGGCGTATACCAGCATCGCGGCGTCCACGCCTTTGCCCTGGTGCTCGGGCACCACCCCGTAAATGATGCCAAACATTTTTTTGTCGGGCCGCCGCATGAAACGCCATTGGGCTACCACAAAACGTAGCTTACCCCACAGGTTCAGGCGCCGGCCCACGTGCTTGAAAATCTGGTTGAGCTCGGGCAGACTGATGAAAAAAGCCACCGGCTCCTGGCCGTGGTAGGCAAACCACAGCAGGCGCTCGTCCAGCACGGGCTTCATTTCGCGCACAATGCGGCGGGCCTGGTCCAGCGTCATGTGCTTCACGCCTGAATGCCGGGCCCAGGCCAGGTTATACACGTGGTGGAAATCTTGGGCCAGCCGCTCGGGGTTTTGCTTGCGGGCATGCTCGAAACGGTACGCCCCGGCGTGCTCTTCGGCCCGCTTGGCGAAGCTGGGGTGCAGTGGCGCCTCGGTGGTGCGGTAGCAAGTGTACTGCTTGAAATAGAGCTGAAAGCCGTAGGTTTCGAACAGCTGCCGGTAGTACGGTGGGTGCCAGAACATGCCGTAGTTCGGCTCCAGGTCATAGCCATCGATGAGCAGGCCCCAGAACCGGTCCCGCTCGCCGAAGTTGATGGGGCCGTCCATGGCCTGCATGCCGCGCGCCAGCAGCCACTTGCGCCCGGCGTCGAACAGCTCATTGGCCGCCGCCTGGTCGTCGATGCACTCAAAGAAGCCCAGGCCGCCGGTGGGCAGGTCGGCGTTCTGCACGTCCACGGCGTCGCGGTTCAGAAACGCCGCTACCCGCCCCACCACCTCGCCCGTACCGGCATCGGTCAGCACCCAGCGAATGGCTTCGCCGTTGGTGAATTTTGGGTTTTTGACCGGGTCAAAGACGACTTCTACCTCGTTTTCCAGCGGCCCAATGTAGTGAGGCACATCCTTGTGTAGGCGGGCAGGTAATTCAATAAATTGTCGCGCCAGGCGGGCATTGGTCACTTCAAGCAGCAGCATAAGGTAGTTGTATAATTGCTCGTTGTTCGTTGTCTGTTGTTAATTTCAGTCGAGGGGTTTACGTTGAAGCGAACAACCGACCTCGAACAACTGACAACTAAAAAGCAGGACAACCTGAACGCAAAGAAACGTCCCGCCGCCTACTCAGCGCCGCCGCAGCACCGTCAGAATAGTTGCCCCGCCCACCCGAATGGTGTGCACCGGCTGCCCCATGCTGGCGGGGTACGGCCCCGGATGCCAGCGGTGAATGCTCAGGAAATAGCCGCCCACAGCCGAATCGGGCGACACCACCCGCAGGCGGGCGCGGGCGGCCGGAGGCAGCATCTTGGCGTTGATTTGCAAGGTGAGTTCGGTGCGGGCGTCCATGCTCACCGGCACCTGCGGGCGCGCATCGTGGGCCAGCACCCACTCTAGGCCCTGCTTTATGGAGAGCCCCCACCAGTCGCGCTCAAAATTCTGCTCAATGGCCCGGCCGGGCAGAAAACTGAAGTACACGTATTGGAACGGATGCTCGGCCACCATGCGCCAGCCGACTTGCGCCGTACCCAGCGCCAAAGCTGCCAGCACGGCCCCGAGGGCCACCCGCCGCGCTCGGTCGGTTGGCGCTCCGTCGAGCCTTGTTTGCCAAGCTCGCCACAGCCACTGCAAGCCCTGCACGGCAATGAGCAAAAAAGCCGGATAGATGAAGTAGAGGTGCCGCCAGCCGTCGTACAGCACCGAATGCAGCACCATCACGGCCAGCAGCGGACCGAAGAACCAGGCCAGTAGCAGCAAGTCGTATCGAGCGCTTGCGCGCCGCAGCCACTGCGCCGGCCCCGCCTGCCACACCGCCCCGCTCATGCCCACCAGCCCCACCCCAAACAGGGCCACGTACGGCCACGGCGTGGTAATGAGCAGCCACACCGGCGCGTAGTGCCACGGCAATTCCCGAATCGACACGAACTGTCCCAGGTAAAACACGTCAATTTTCAATCGCCCAAAGTGGCTGAAACTGCGCAGCGCAGCCACAAAATTGCCCACCGGATGCTCCCACAGGTAGGGCCAGCCCAGCACCACCAGTACCGCTGCTGCCGGCAGGTACAGGGCCAGCGCGCCCGCCAGCGGCCGGCGCTCCTTCGGCCGGTACGCCATTTCCAACGCCGCAAACCCCAATGTGAGCGGCAACAGCACTACCCCCATGCTGCGCACGTCGAGCGCGGCGGCCGTGGCCGCGGCGTGCAGCAAGGCCCGCCCCCCCGTGGGCTGCCGCAACAGCCAGAGCAGCGTGAGCACGGCCAGCGTGAACAAACTCAGAAAAACCAGGTCCTTGGCATTGTAAAACGCCTCGCCAAACAGGCGCGGCGACAGCACCAGCAGGCCGGCCCCCAGCAAGCCCCAGCGCCAGCTACCCAGCCGCTCGCGGCCCAGCCGGTACACGCCCCACGCCCCGGCCACAAACAGCAGGAACACCGCCAAGTGCCGTCGGTAAGCCCATTCGGCGGGGTCAGGGCCGGGCCACAAGGCTTCCAGCACCACCAGCGGCAGCATAAAGAGGGCACCGTGGTCGGCATCGGCGTGCGAGCGGATGTCCGGAATATCGGCCAAGCGCGGCTGCCGGGCCGCCAGCTCAGGTGCCACCCGCAACGCTACATACTTGGCACTTACAAAGGCGCTGAGTCGGTCGGCGGGTTCGTCCCAGCTCATGCCGTAGTCTCGGTGCAGGGCAATGCCCAGCAGCACCAGAGCCCCAAAAAACAGGCGCACCACCCAGCGGCGTGCCCGAAAGAATGTATAGAAAAAGGCCAAAAGGTGCGGCAGTGGAGTTGGTGCCAGCCACTGCTCCACAAAGATGCTAGCTGGCCAGCCTACGCAGCCCCCCTGCCTAAGCCTGCTGGTTGAAGCCGGACGAGCTGCTCTGGCTTGGGGCTTGCCGCATGTTCTGACGGTTTACGGCCCGCTCGCCTGCTACGCGTTGCTCAACGGCAGGATGATACAAAGCGGCGACGGGCTGCCGTCGGCGTTGCTCGCGGTTGGTCTGGAACTCTCCCAGCACAAAACAAAACGGACATTGCTCCCGGTCTTCGCCCATACCCTCAATTCTGGCTTCGGGCGCTATCTGCTGAGCAATGCGGCACAGCGGGTGAGTGTGATAAATAGTTGACCCTTTAGCATCGGGATGACTGGAGTAAAACGGCCTTGTATTCATCATAGCATTCCATTGGTTTACATAAATGTAATTAAAAAAAGTATCATTTATACTAAGCGGCCAATTTATTATTTTTCAAATTTTAATTATTATAAATACATCAACTTAACAATCAATTATTAGCAAAAACAGATAGAATTTTTTACATATAATTTATTGCTCCTTTTTACTTCGGTCCGTTCACTTGGTGGCTAACCGGCTAGCGCGTACTACACGACTCGCAGAACTGTCCAGAGAGAAACACACGACACGGCCAGCCACAGCAACGCCCCCAGCAGATACGGCCGCGCCCCCACCGCCTTTACGACCGCCATCGACAACCCCGCGCCAATGAAAAAGAGCGTGACCGTGAGGCCCGTTTTGGCCAAGCCCACCAGCGCCGGCCCCAGTGGCCGGGCCGCCGGCACGTAGGTGTTAACCAGCATAGCCAGCACAAAGCCGAGGATGAAGTAAGGCAGCTGCACTTTCACGCCTTTCTGCTTGAATGCGAGCGCCGTACCTAAGGCCACCGGAATAATCCAGAGGGCGCGGGCCAGCTTCACCGTGGTGGCTACCTGCAGGGCCTCGTCGCCGTAAGCGGCGGCAGCGCCCACCACCGACGAAGTGTCGTGAATGGCAATGGCGCACCACAGGCCAAACTGGTGCTGCGTCAGGGCCAGCGCGTGGCCAATGGGCGGGAAGGCAAACAGCGCCAGCGCATTGAGCACGAACACCGTGCCCAGCGCTACCGACATTTCTTCGTCCTGGGCCCGCAGCACCGGCCCCACGGCGGCAATGGCGCTGCCCCCGCAAATGGCGGTGCCGCAGGAAATGAGGTGTACCACACGGCGCCCCAGCCCCAGCCAGCGCCCTACCACGTAGCCCAGCACCAGCGTGCCGCCAATGGACGCCACCGTGAACAGAATGCCCTCGCGCCCGGCCTGCACTGCCGCGTGGGCATTCATTCCAAAGCCCAGCCCTACCACCGAGTACTGGAGCAGCCTGGTGGTGAACCACTTGGTGTGGCGGCTAAAGGGGTTGCCCACCGTTTGGGCCAGTAGCAGTCCGAGGGCCAGCGCCACGGGCGGCGACGCCCACGGCGTGAGGCAAAACAGCAGCAATGTGCCAAATACCAGCTGGCTTCCCGTTACGGCATGCCCCAGCACCAGATGCGGCGTATGGCAACGGCCAAAGAAACCAGTAGGCGGCGTAGAAACGGGCGCGGTGGCCAAACGCTTGGCTGCGGGCGGCAACAGGGTGGGACGAGGCATAGCGAGGATGGTAATGAGCATTCGAATTTACGGCGCCACCCTGCTACATGGTTATCTTAAAATGTTATATGAAATAACTTAAAGTTATAGCATGACTTTGACATGCTGCTGCACGAAGACCAGAAACCGCTGCGCCGGACGGGTCAGGGGCTGGCCCTGCACCCACACGGCGTCAAACTGACGGGGGAGGTGAAGGCTAGTCACGGGCACTATTTCGAGGTGGCCGGTGGCCAGCTCGCGGCTCAGCGCCCTGCGCGACACAAACCCCAACGCCTCCGGCGCCGCTTCGAGGTAGCTTTTAATGGCTTCGGTGTTGTCGAAATAAAAAGCCACCGACAGGCTGGCAAGCTTGATTTTCCGTTCCCGCAGGGCAAATTCCAGCACCTCCAGCGTGCCCGAGCCGCGCTCGCGCAGCACCAGTGGGCAGGCCAGCGCCTCGGCCAGCGCTAGCGGCGCGGGGCCGGCCGGGGTAGCAGCGCGCACGGCCACCAGCTCATCGGGCAGCAGGAGTTCGTGGTGCAAGTCGCGGGAGCGGGAGCGGCCTTCCACAAAACCGAGGTCGAGGTTGCCGTGCAGCAGGGCTTCGGCAATGTGCTCCGAATTGGCGTTGAGCAGCGTCAGCTCTACTTTGGGGTAGCGCCGCTGAAAGGCTGGCAACAGGCTAGGCAGCACGTATTGGCTGAGCGTGGTGCTGGCGCCCAGGCGCAGGCGGCCGGCCGCTTCGTCGGGGTCGCGCAGGGCATGGAGCCGCTCTTCCAGCTGCTGTTGCGCGCCCATGACGGCATCGGCGTGCGCCAGCAGCAGCCGGCCCGCTTCGGTGAGGGCCACCCGGTTGCCCCGGCGTTCCAGCAGCCGCTGTCCGTACTGCCGCTCCAGCTCGCGAATGTGCTTGGTGACGGCGGGCTGGGTGATAAACAAGCCCTGCGCCGCCTTGGTAAAACTTAGGTGCTGGGCCACGGCCTGAAACACCCGCAAACGAAAATCGGACATATTTTTTTTCGTGGTCAGTAGTCAGTAATACCAGAACGTCATGCAGAGCGCAGCGAAGCATCTCGCATGTGAGAGTAACCCAATCGTAGAATTAGAGCCGTTTCGCAGTCAGTATACGTGCGGTCAGTAGCGCGACCTGTGTCGTTCGCGTCTCCGCGCCGCTAGCTCGTTCTGGCACGCGAACGACACAGTTCGCGCTACGGTACACCAGCCCCGAAACCGCTCTAGTGATGGCGCGAGATTCTTCGCTGCGCTCTGCATGACGAGCCTTCAGGCACCAAGCGCCTTAAGGCAATGCATCCTGATACGCCTCAATGGCAAACGCCAGGTACACCAGCGGCGCGCTCCAATTGATGGCCACCTCATTGGAAGCATAGGAGCAGACGAGGTCGGTGTACGACTTTTCGGGGCGGGCGGAAGGGTATTTGCAGCCGTCCTGCTGGCCGGGATTGGGGCCGCCTACCAGGAAACTGGGCACCGGCTCCGCAATGCCGTCGGCTTCGGAAGGGCGGTGGTGCGGGTGCCGGGGCGACTTGGTGCCGTAGCCCGTCACGAAACAATAGCCCGTGGCATTGCGGCCCAGCAGGTAATCCAGGTTGGTGAGGGCGCTGCGCAGGTAGGCTTTTTTGCCACTGAGCCGGTAGGCCTGGAGCAGGGCCACGCCCTGGTTGGCCGCCAAACCGTTGCTGCCCCACTGAAAATCGGTGCTGCGGCCCATTGCCGTTTGGTAAGGGCGTTGCGCGGCACCAGCAATCAGGGTATCGGCCAGCGTAAGCAGGCGCAGACGGATGAGGTCGGCATCGGGCCGTGCCACGGCGGGCAGTTGGGCGCGGAAGCGGGCCAGCGAATAAAACGCCAGCGCCTGCACCTGCGCCCAGGAGGCCAGCGGCAGCGCGCGGTCCAGGGCGGGCCGGAAGGCTTTGTAGTACTCCGCATCGCGCGTGGTGATGAACAGCTCGGCGGCGGCCCAGGCCCGCTCGTCGCGCAGCTCGTCGTCGCTATACTCGCCGGTTTGGATGTCCGGGTCGGTCTGCGTGTTGATTTCGTTTTGCCGGTAGTAGTCCTGCGGATGCATCTGGGCCCACTGCCAGGCTTGCGTAGCAGCGCGGAGGCACGAATCGGCCAGGCCCGGCAACTGGCGCGGAAAGCCCCCGGCAATGCGGCTGGCCTGGGCCATCACGGCGGCAAAGTCGAGGGTGGCGGCCGTACTTTTTTGCACCACGTAGCGGGGGGCCTGGGCCGCGGCGGGCATTACAAAGGCATCGAAGGCGGGGTTGGTGAGCTTGTGGTACACGCCGCCATCGAGCGGGTCCTGCATGGCCAGCAGCCAGCGCAGGTTCCAAAGGGCTTCGTCCAGCAGGTCGGGCAGGTCGTTGGCGCTTTCCGGAATGTTGGTGCGGCGGGCGGCGCAGTACGCGGGGAATTCTTCGTACAACGACAGCAGCGTGCCGAGCGTGACGCCGGAATTGACGACGTATTTGTTGTAGTCGCCGGCATCGTACCAGCCACGGGGAGCGGCCAGCACGGTTTGGGCCGGGCGCTCGGTGGTGGCGGCCGATGGATGCACCAGCACCCGTGTGTCGGGGTGGCCGGCGGCACGGCTCCAGCGGCCGGCGTAGCGCGCCGGTAGCTCTGTGGAGGCTCGTTGGTAATAGTAGCTTTTCAGGGCGGCGCTGGCCACGGCCTCGTGCACACGGGCCCGAATCTGGAACGGGTAGGAAAATCCCGTCCCCGGCACGCTGAGCACGTAAGTGCCGGGCGTCTGGAAGGCCGAAAAGTCGGCGGTGCGCAGCTGCTTGCCCAGTTGCAGCGTGCCGGTAAAAACGGGGGTGCGGTGGTCGGGCGTGGTGACGAAGAATTTGCCCGGCTTCTTTGCCCCGGTTATCACCGCCAGCTTGGGGCCCCGCGGGTAAAACCCTATCTGGTTCAGCCGGATGCTGTCGGTGGCGGCCTGGGCTTGTAGTGGCGTGGCGCGGCTGCTCAGCAGCACAAAAAGCAGCAAGGGCACACGGTAGAAAAGGGACGCGACTAACGAGCGTCGAAGCAAATTATGGGCAGCATTCACAGCGGCAAGTTAAAGCGGTTTCAGGGTCGGTGGGGGCCGTAGCGCGAACTTTGTAGTTCGCGTCGCCACGCCGCTAAAGCTGTTCGGGTATCGTTCAGGTGCGCGAACTACAAAGTTTGCGCTACGGTCCACCGCCTGTTCACGAGCCAGAAAACCACCATGGGCTCACCGTGGAATACCTGTCCCCTTCACCCTTGCGGCCGGCCTGCTCGCAGCTCACGGACAAGCAGCCGAATGGCCGCTACGTGGGCCAGCAGCACCAGCGGCACCACGCAGCTCGGCAGCCACACAAACGGGAAATGCAGAATGGCCACATTGGGCTGCTCAAACGCAAACTGCTGCAAGGGCGAAGGCACCGAGAGCACCGCATTGGTCACGATATTGAGCAGCAGGCCCAGACAAACCACATTCCACGCCAGCAGAAACCGGGGCCCCAATTGCTTGCGCCGGAAAACCAGCAGGTACACCAGCGGGGCGCTCAGACCCGAGAGAATGTCCCAGTTGCGGCCTTCAAACGTCATGAGCTGCGGCACGGCCTGGTGCAGGAACAGGCCCAATAGCACCAGCTCCACAGGCACCCGCACGAGGTGCAGCAGTGTGAGCCGGTCTGGCCGCAGGCCATCGAGGTAGGCCCGGCCGGGCCGGGTAAGCACCAGGCCCATTATCAGTAGTAGAGGCGGCACCAGCGCCAGCAGCAACCGGGGCGGCAGTGTGGTAGGCGAGGCCGCATAAAAACCACTCAGCCCCAGGCCGGCCTGGAAAAGCAGCCACACCAGCAGCACATACAAGGTGCGCCGCGACTGCCGGGTAGCACGATAAAAAAGTACCACCGCAAGGGCATTAGCGAGGCCAAATGCGAGGCCGAGGGCAGCGGGTACGTGTTCCATAAATCAGGAAATCAGGGCTTTGAGTGCCCTACAAAGGAACCGGGGTCCTCCCCCACTGGCCCTTGCCAAATGGCAAGAAATTACGTCCCGCCCGCCTCTTTCGCGCCGGCCCGAATGCGACTCAGCGACGAGTCGGTGACGCCCAGGTAGCTGGCCACATGCTTGAGCGGAGCGTGCAGCAGGATTTCGGGATTGGTTTTGAGCAGGCTTTCGTAACGGGCCGTGGCCGTTTCGGTTATCTGGTTCAGCATGCGGCTTTTGAGCGTGATGAGGCCGCGCACCAGCACGGAGCGGCCAAACTCCCGGAACTCCGGCCGCGCATGAAACAGGGCATTGAGCTGGGCGTAGGTGATGAACCAGCCGGCGCAGTCGGTGAGGGCCTGCAGGTGTTCCTGCGAAGGCGTGCGGTTGAAAAACGACGCGAATTCCAGGGCCACGTGGCCGCCGGAAAAGAAGCCGGTCGTCACGTCGTTGCCGTCGGCATCGTGCACGAAGGCGCGCAGCAGGCCGCGGTCCAGAAACAGGTACTCGTCGCTCACCCGGCCGGCTTGGAGCAAAAATGCATTCCTTTCCAGCGTACGGGGCTGGAACTGCCCGGCAATTTCTTCGGCCTGGGGCCGGCTCATCAGGCCGGAGCTGAGCAGAAAACGAATCAGTTTTTCCCGTTCCATTTTTTATCGCGGCCGCTCAACGCCGGCCAATCAGGCATTTTTCCCGTCGGGAAAGCTACACCGTTTTTGGCCAAGTACTGCCAAAGCCGCTGTCGCTCGGCTCACTGCTCGCCGCGGCAGAAGGTGCGGAAAGACTGCGCAATCGATAGCGAATGCCCGCGCCCCGTGAATACCTTTGCTAGTAATTGCAGGCAGGGTTTTGCAGCAGGCCCACCCGCTGCTGCCGACGCCCGGACTGCCGTTTTTTAGCCGGGTGGCCGCGGCCGCTCATTACACATCCAACCCCCAAGCCCGTAGTGGACATGACCAAAATCAAAGTAGCAAACCCCGTAGTGGAGCTCGATGGCGACGAAATGACGCGCATCATCTGGAAATTTATCAAGGACAAACTCATCCTGCCCTACCTCGACCTCGACATCAAGTACTACGACCTCGGCATTGAGTACCGCGACGAGACGAATGACCAGGTGACCATCGACTCGGCCAACGCCATCAAGCAGTACGGGGTGGGCATTAAGTGCGCCACCATCACGCCCGACGAGGAGCGGGTAGCAGAGTTTGGTCTGAAGCAAATGTGGAAGTCGCCGAACGGCACCATCCGCAACATCCTGGATGGCACCGTATTCCGCGAGCCCATTGTGATGAGCAACGTGCCCCGCCTGGTACCGAACTGGACGGCCCCGATTTGCATCGGCCGCCACGCCTTCGGCGACCAGTACCGCGCCACCGATTTCGTGACCAAGGGCAAGGGCAAGCTCACCATCACCTTCACGCCCGAAGACGGCGGCGCCGAGCAGTCGTTTGAAGTATACAACTTCAAGAGCGATGGCGTGGCCCTGGCCATGTACAACACCGACGAAAGCATCCGCGGCTTCGCCCACGCCTGCTTCAACCAGGCCCTGATGAAAGGCTGGCCGCTGTACCTGAGCACCAAAAACACCATCCTGAAGAAGTACGACGGCCGCTTCAAGGACATCTTCCAGGAGATTTACGAGCAGGACTATTTGGCCAAGTTCAAGGAGGCCGGCATCACCTACGAGCACCGCCTGATTGACGACATGGTGGCCTCGGCCCTGAAATGGAACGGCAACTTCGTGTGGGCCTGCAAAAACTACGACGGCGACGTGCAGAGCGACACCGTGGCCCAGGGCTTCGGCTCGCTCGGCCTGATGACCAGCACGCTGGTAACGCCCGATGGCACCGTGATGGAGGCCGAAGCCGCCCACGGCACCGTGACGCGCCACTACCGCGACCACCAGAAAGGCAAGCCGACCTCGACCAACCCGATTGCCAGCATCTTCGCCTGGACGCGCGGCCTGGAGTTCCGCGGCAAGCTCGACGGCAACCAGGAGCTCATCGATTTCTGCCACGCGCTGGAGCAGGTGTGCATCGAAACCGTAGAAAGCGGCAAAATGACCAAGGACCTCGCCGTCTGCATCCACGGCAATAAGGTGGAGCACGGCCGCGACTACCTCTACACCGAGGAATTCCTGGAAGCGCTGGACGAGAACCTGAAAGCCAAGCTGGGCAAGTAACAGACTCAACCGGGCAATAAAGAACGGTCATGCTGAGCACAGCCGAAGCATCTCTACCGCAATAGCAAATGAATTACTTGTGCAGTAGAGATGCTTTGGCTGCGCTCAGCATGACCGTGCGGTTACTAAGCAAAAAGCCCCTTCCGGCATTCGGAAGGGGCTTTTTGCTTATTGGTCTTTCGAAGACTAGCGGCCGTGGTAGTCGCGGCGGTCATCGTGCCGGTCGTTGCGGTGCTGGGCTTCATAGCGGGCGCGCTCGGCGGCTTGCTGCTGCTCGGCGCGGCGCTGGGCTTCGAGGCGGGCGCGCTGCTCCTGGGCTTGGCGGCGCTGCTGCTCCTCTTGGATGCGGCGCTGCGCGGCTTCGTTGCGGGCCCGTTCCAGGGCGAGGCGGCGCTCGTTTTCGCGCTGGCTGCGCAGGGCGGCTTCGTAACGAGCCCGTTCGGGAGGCGACATGCGGCGGGGGTCGTTGTGATCGAAAGGGCTGGCGGCCGAAGCAGCGGTAGAAGCAAATAAGATGGCGGCGGTTGCGAGCGAAAGCAGGGAGGTTTTCATGACAAAAGAATGGGGGAAGAAGTGATGAGATGAAGCCGGGAAGCACAATGCGTAAGCGGCGGTAAAGGGAGGTTGTTGGTAGGCGCGTCTGCCAACTCCAAATGCAAGGCCTGTGCCAGGGTGAAGAGCGGGCATTTAGCCCATTGCGGCCAACTCGCTGTATTACAACCAGTAGCCACTACACCCCACGGCTACTTCATCGGCAGAACCGGCCAGAATATCGATAAAGCTCCTTTGTGGGCACTTGGGCCGGCCCGGCAAATGCGCTTACCTTAGCCCACCAACAGAGTCTGAACCACAGCCGGCCGCTTTTGACGCTGTTATTCCGTCGATGTTCCTTTTTGCAAGCAGCGCTGTTTATAAAATCGAGAAAGCCTGCTGCTTCCCACCATGTCGGAATGCTGCAGTGCTGGTCGCCAAGGGACTGGCCGGTTGGTACGTGTTCTACTGCCCCACCTTTGGCCGGGAAGTAAGGCTTTCGAGCTATTTTTGAGACAAGCACATGGCCAAAGGCAAAAAACGTATCTCCATCCACGACTTAGCTGCGGAGCTGGGTTTCTCGGTTTCCACCATTTCGCGGGCACTGAACAATGCCATTGACGTGAGTGATGCGACCAAGGCACAGGTGTGGGCGCTGGCCGAAAAACTCAATTACCAGCCTAATAACCTGGCGGCGTCCTTGCGAAGCGGGCGCAGCAACATGCTGGGCGTGATTGTGCCGCATATCAACGGAGCGTTTTTTCCGGCGGTGGTGCACGGCATCGAAAAGCTGGCCAGCAAAGCGGGCTTCAACGTGATGATATGCCAGTCGAGCGAAGAGGTGGACCGGGAAAAAAAGCACATCAACGCCTTGCTGAAAGCCCAGGTCGACGGCGTGCTGGTGTCGATGTCGAACACGACGCTGGACTTTGCGCATTTCGAGCAGGTGCGGCGCAAGGGCATTCCGCTGGTGTTTTTTGACCGCATGCCCGAACTGCCGAACGTGTGCGGCGTGGTGCTGGACGACTACCTCGGGGCGTACCAGGTCACGAAGCACCTCATTGAGCAGGGCTGCCGGCGCATTGCCCACCTCGCGGGCCCGCAGCACCTCAACATCACCTTCAACCGGCACCAGGGCTACCACGATGCCCTGCTGGCCCACGGCCTGCCCTACGATGCAGCGCTGGTGGTGCCGCTGGCCAACTCCCGGGAAAATGGCGGCGTGGCCGCCATGCGGCACCTGCTGGAAAGCAACATCCAACTCGATGCGGTATTCTCCGCCTACGATTTTGCCGCGGCCGGCGCCTTGCAAGTGATGATGGAAAGCGGCATTCAGGTGCCGAAAACCATGGCACTGGCCGGCTTCAGCAACGAGCCCTTCACCACCATGGTGCGGCCGCGGCTCACATCGGTAGACCAGCGCGGCGAGCTAATGGGCGAAGCGGCGGTGCAGCTATTTCTGCAGCTGCTCAAGCGCACGGATACCTTCACCGGGCAGCGCATTGTGCTCAAACCCATGCTCATGGTGCGGGATTCGTCGTTGCACGGGCAGCTGGCCCAAACTGCTAAAAACCAGCAATAGCGGCAAAGTTTTGCTAGGGGCGTTGCGGACCACCGACGGCACTTATACTCGTCGCGAAGTGGTTTGCGAAAAAGGAAGTAGGGTGCGGGGCCTGCCCCCGCCCGTCGTTGAACGACTTG
>NZ_JAERQF010000003.1 GCF_016734815.1 Hymenobacter rubidus | reverse complement strand
GCCCGGAGGGGCGAACGCAAGGGCTCCCAAAGGCTATCCACTGCGAACCTCTGCGTTCGCCTCTGCGGACCTCCGCGAGAAATTTTACTTAGCGCAATTTGAGCGTAACCAAGGTAATGACAGCCAGCATGATACCCACAATCCAGAAGCGGGAAACAATTTTCGATTCGTGGTAGCCCAGCTTCTGGTAGTGGTGGTGCAGCGGCGACATGCGCAGCAGGCGGCGGCCTTCGCCGTACTTCTTGCGGGTGTATTTGAAGTAGCTCACCTGCACGATAACCGACAGATTTTCAACCAGAAAAATACCACACAGCACCGGAATCAGCAGTTCCTTCCGTACAATGAGGGCCAGCACGGCAATGATGCCGCCCAACGCCAGCGAGCCCGTGTCGCCCATGAAAACCTGCGCCGGGTAGCTGTTGTACCACAAAAAGCCAATGCAAGCCCCGACAAATGCCGTACAAAAAATAACCAGCTCGCCGGAGTCCGGAATAAACATAACATCCAGGTAATCAGCCAGCAAAGCGTTACCACTCACAAAGGCGAAGATGGCCAGCGTGATGCCAATGATGGCCGACGTACCGGCCGCCAGCCCGTCAAGACCGTCGGTGATGTTGGCGCCGTTGCTTACGGCCGTAATCAGGAAGATGACGATAGGGATGTAAAGCAAGCCGTAGAGGCCGTTGAACAGCGTGCCCGCCGAGGCGAATAAGTCGCCGTAGTTCAGCTCGTTATTCTTCATAAACGGCACCGTGGTTATCATCAAATGCACGTCTTTGAACACTTTGGTAGCCTCGATGGCCGAGAACTGTCCGTTGGGCATCAGGTACTCGCGCACCGTGATTTCGTTGCTGTAAAACAGCACCCAGCCCACTGTCACGCCCAGGCCCACCTGGCCCAGCACCTTGAAGCGGCCGCTCAGACCCTCCTTGTTCTTGCGGAACACCTTAATATAGTCGTCCAGAAAGCCAATCAGGCCCAGCCACACCGTGCTCAATATCATGAGAATGATGTAGATGTTGCGCAGGCGGGCTAGTAAAATTACCGGCACCAGAATGGCCAGAATGATGATGAGGCCGCCCATGGTCGGGGTGCCTTTCTTCTCGTTCTGCCCTTGCAGGCCCAGGTCGCGAATGCTCTCGCCGACCTGTTTTTTTTGCAGCAGCCGGATGAGGCGGTGGCCAAACGTCTGGGCAATAAGCAGGGAGATGACCACCGCCAGCCCGGCCCGGAACGTGGTGTACTGAAACACCCCGGTGCCGGGCAGGTGGAAATGGTCGTGCAGGTAACGAAAGAGGTAATAAAGCATTCTGGAGGGCTTTAAAAAGCCAGAACGTCATGCTGAGCGCAGCCGAAGCATCTCTACCGCTTCGTTGGCTCAATTGGATTACTTGCGCAGTAGAGATGCTTCGGCTGCGCTCAGCATGACGTTCTATTACTTGTTCAATTGTGAAAAAACATCGGTCAGCACCTCCTTATCATCGAAATGCGACTTGACGCCGCGAATTTCCTGATAATTTTCGTGGCCTTTGCCGGCCACCAGCACAATGTCGTGGGGGCCGGCCAATTGCACGGCGGTTTCGATGGCCGTGCGGCGGTCGGGCACGGTTTGCACCTTGGCCGAATCGGGGGCGGTGACGCCGGCCTGCATCTGGGCCAGAATTTCTAACGGGTCCTCGAAGCGCGGGTTATCGGCGGTGAGAATCACGCGGTTGGAGAGGCGGGCGGCCAGGTTGGCCATGACGGGGCGCTTGGCGGCGTCGCGGTTGCCGCCGCAGCCCACCACCGTGATGATGTGCTGGCTGGGCTGCCGGATTTCGTGCAGGGTTTGCAGCACGTTTTCCAGCGCATCGGGCGTGTGGGCGTAGTCGATGATGCCCGTGATGCCTTGCCGGGCCGATACCACCGGCTCGAAGCGACCGGGCGCCGTGGTCAGGCCCGAGAGGATGGTGAGGACTTCGGTGGGCTCCTCCCCTAGCAGCACGGCGGCGCCGTACACAGCCAGCAGGTTGTAGGCGTTGAACACGCCAATGAGGCGAAACAGGATTTCGCGGCCTTCAATTTCAAGGTGCAGGCCGTGGACTTCGTTGGCCACGAGCTTGGCCCGGAAGGTGGCCGCGCCGCGCAGGGAGTAGGTTTCGCGGCGGGCAACGGTGTTTTGCAGCATCACCGGGCCGCGCTTGTCGTCGGCATTGGTGAGGGCGAAGGCCGTTTTGGGCAGGGCATCGAAGAAGGCTTTTTTGGCCTTCAGGTAATTATCGAACGTGCCGTGGTAGTCGAGGTGGTCGTGGGTGAGGTTGGTGAATACGCCGCCCGCGAAGCGCAGCCCCGTGATGCGGTGCTGGGCCACGGCGTGGCTGCTCACTTCCATGCAAGCGTGGGTGCAGCCGGCGGCCACCATGCGGGCCAGCAGCGCATTCAGCCGAATGGCGTCGGGAGTGGTGTGCGTACTCGGGATTACCTCTTCGTCAATCTGATTCTGCACTGTGCTCAGCAGGCCGGAGTGGTAGCCCAGCTCGCGCAGCAATTTGTGCAGCAAGGTGGCGCAAGTGGTTTTGCCGTTGGTGCCCGTCACGCCAATCAGTTTGAGCTGCCGCGACGGGTGGCCATGAAAGGCGGCCGCCATGTGGCCCAGCGCCTCGGCACTGTCCGGCACCAGCACGTAGGCCGTGGCGGGGTTCAGCACTGCCGGCAACTCTTCGCAGATTACCGCCGCCAGACCTTTTTCAACTGCCCCTTCGATGAACTTGTGGCCATCGGTGGCGGTGCCGCGCAGGGCGCAGAAGGCCACGCCGGGGCCCGCCTCGCGCGAGTCGAGCGTAAGGCCGGTGATGGGCACGTCGGTGGGGCCGTGCTGGGCCAGCACGTTCACATCGGTAAGCAAAGAAAAAAGCGGCAGGGAAATCATGTGGGGAGTTATGAGTTAAAAATTATGAGTTAAGCGTTGAGACATTCTGCCGTTTTAGCTTTTAACTCATGATTTTTAACTGATTCAGGCGCGGCGCACCACGGGCTTGGCCGGAGCGGGCTGCTTTCGGGCGGGTTTAGTGGCGTCCGGCTGATGGGTGGCTTCTTTGGGTTTGTTGGTTGCTTTCGCGGAGGCGTTGGGGGCGGTTGCGGCCGGTCTGGGTGACGTGGGCCGGGCCGTGGGCTTGCTGGGTTTGGCGTTGGGCTTCACGCCGGCCGAGCGTTCGGGAGCCGCAGGCAGTACCCGTGCTTTGGTGCCGGCGGCAAAGGGCTTGGCTGCTTTGGCGGCGGTTTCCAGGTCAACCGGCACCAGAAGCTTGTTTTCGGCGAGGTCGGTGTGTTCGGGTTCGGGCAGAGCCGTGGGCGCGGCCAAACGCGGGCCCGATTCGGCCAGGTTAAGGGTAATGACGTCGCCGCGCTTAATGGGCGAGCCCGCGGGCAACGACTGTTCGCGCACGCGCCCCGACCCCAGGGCCCGCACGTGCAGACCCCGGTTTTCGAGCAGAAACAAGGCATCGCGCAGGCTCAGGCCGCGAACCTGCGGCACCCGGCCGGTGCGCACCGGGTTCACCACCAGCGCCACCGTGCGGGCGTGGAAAGCAGTGTCGGAAGCCGCGCGCACCCATTCCTCGCCGCCGGTGGCCTGGGTGTTGCCCGATAGGCCCAGCTTTTGGCATACCAAGGCCAGCTCGTCCTGCATGCCGGCGCGCACCAAGGGCACGTGGCTTTTGTTCAGGCGGGCTTTGGCCAGCAGCGGGCGCTGCGAGAGCAGGTCGCGGGCCATGCACTTGTCGGCCACTTCGCGGAACACCGGCGCGGCCACGTCGGCCCCGTAGATGCGGCCGTTGCGGGGCGAGTCCACCACCACAATGCAGCTGTACTTGGGCTTGTCGGCCGGGAAATACCCCACAAAGCTGGTCGAATACGTCTTGGTGTACTGGCCGTTTTTGAACTTCCAGGCCGTGCCGGTTTTGCCCGCGATGCTGTAGTCCTTGGGCCGGATGCTGCGGGCGGTGCCGGCTAGCACCACCCCTTCCATCATCGACTTTACCTTGGCCAGCGTGGCATCGGAGCAGATTTTGGGGTTTAGCACCTTGGCTTCATTGGTTTGCAGCACCTGGTCGGCCTCCTTGATTTCCTTCACGATGATGGGCTGCACCTTCACGCCGCCGTTGGCCACGGCATTGTAGAAAGCCAGGGTTTGCAGGGGCGCCAGCTTCAGCTCGTAGCCAATGCTCATGGTGGTGAGCGAGGTACGGCTCCAGCTGCGGTCTTTCGGGTCCTTCACGTAAGGCAGCGCCTCGCCGGCCATCTGGAAGCCCAGCGGCTTGTCGAGCCCGAATTTTTTGAGGTAGTCGGTGTATTCGGTCGGGTTGCCGGAAAAGTATTTGTCCACCAGCTTGGCCACGCCAATGTTGCTGGACTTCTCAAACACTTGCTGCACCGTGATGCGGCCGTAGCCGTGCGAGTCCGACTTCACGGCGCCGCCCACGTACATGCGGCCGTTGCCTGTGTCCACCATGTCCTCAAGCGTCACATTGGGCCGGGCCTCAAACAGGGCCATCATCGATGCCAGCTTAAACGTGGAGCCCGGCTCGGTGCGGCCCTGGTCGGCAAAGGCGTAGTTGTAGTCCTCCTTATAGGTATCGTCCGAGGCTTTGCCCAGGTTGGCCACGGCCTTGATTTCGCCGGTGGCCACTTCCATCAGAATCACGCAGCCATACTGGGCGTTGTTGTCGACCAGCGACTTGTAGAGGGCATTTTCGGCCACGTCCTGCAGGTTGATGTCGAGCGTCGTTTTCACGTCGTAGCCCGGCAGGGGCTTGACTTCGGTGCCGTCGTACACCGGCTTCACACCGCCCGGCACCCGCTCAAACAGCGCCTCGCCGGGCTTGCCGGCCAGGCTTTGCTCAAACGTGTATTCCAGGCCCGCCCCGTGGTGGTCCTCGTTCACGAAGCCGATGGTGCGCTGCGCCAAGCCGCCAAAAGGCCGGAACCGCTTGTCCACCTTTTCAAAAATGACACCGCCCCGGTTGCGCTTTTCCCGAAAAATGGGCCAGCTGGCCAGCTGCTTCTTTTCCTGAAAGTTGATTTGCCGCGAGTTCAACCGAATGTAGCGCACCGGGTCGCCGTCGGGGTTGCGCGCGTTGGTCAGCCGGCGCTTGTATTCCTGCACGCTACGGTCGCCAAAGAAGTGCGAAAGGTGCCAGGCCAGCGAGTCAACGCCGGCTCTGAAAACAGCTTTGTCCACCACGCCGGGGTCCCAGGCCACCCGGTAAAAGGGCAGCGAAGTGGCCATAATGCTCTTGCCGTCGCCGGCATAGATGGTACCCCGCGTGGCCGGCACTTCCTGGTAGCTGATGCGCCGCTCCTGCTCCAATGCCCGCCACTTCTCGCCTTCCTTGAACTGAATGCGCGTGGCTTTCCAGAAAATGGCGCACGAAAACACGGCTACCCCCAAAAAGGCCAGCCGCACCCGCGTAACGATGGATTTCTTAACGCTGCCTTTCATCGGGAATGGGCTTTAACCGGTTGTTTAGCTGGCGCTTTTGCTTTGTGCGTACTAGTACTTTTTTGTACCCTTGGCTTGCTGTTGGGCTTAGTAGCAGCTGGCTTGCGTCGAGCCGCCACGGGTTTCGCCGGAGCTTTCTTACTCGACTTAGCTTTCACGTTTTGCGGCGCAATCCGGTGCGCTGGCGCTGCCTGTACTACCGGGGCACTGGCAGAATCGCCGGCCAACGGCTGGGGCGGGGCAATGATTTCGGGCCCGCTGTCCACGTCACTCTCCGTGGCAGTGCGCTTGCGCCCAGCCAGCATATCAGCCTGAATGGCAGCTGCCGAGTCGCGGGCGGCGCGGGCGGCCAGGGTATCGGCGGTTAGCACGGGCATCAGTTCCAGTTCGGCCGCGTCGAGGTGGCCGGCGGGCACTGTGATGCGGAACGGCGGCGACGAGCTTTCCACCAGCCCGATGGCGGCCACTTTGCGGGCCACCTCGCTCTGCTTGCTGGCCTCCATGTAGTCCGATTTCAGGGTGGTATAGTCGGCGCGCAAGTCTTCCGTCTCCTGTTTGAGGCGCTGAATGTTGCGGTTCATGCGGTTACCGTAGTGCGTGTTGCCGATGTAAAGCAGCGTGAGCAGCATCACAAACAAGAGCTTGGGCAGGTAGCGCACCGGCAGGCCATCCTGAAACAAGGTGTCGACGCTCGTCACCCGGTCCAGCAGCGAAAAGATACTCCAGGAGCTACGGGGGCGTGTTTCTGCCTTGGGCTCGCGCCGACGCTTTTCCCGTACCGGTGCCGGTGTGGGTTCAGGCTCGGGCAGTACCTCCTCGGCCACCGGGGGGGCGGCCTGCTCCTCCGGCTCGGGCGCGGCTACCGGACGAGGCACATTGGCCCGGCGCGGGGTATTAGTAGGGCGGAGCGTGTTGGCAGCCATTTATTAATTAAAAATGAGGCGGTTGAAAATTAAAAATTAGCAGTTGACAAGGTCGGTAATAAGCTCATTTTTAATTGTTCATTTTTAATTTTTAATCATTCGTCCTGATTGCAACTCGCAATTTAGCACTTCTGGCGCGGCTGTTCAGTGCAATTTCGGCGGGGTCGGCTTCTTCGGGTCTTCGGTTCACGGCCTCAAACGGCTTGCTTTCATTGCCAAAGAAGTCTTTTTCGACCGAGCCAAAAAACTTTCCCTTGCCAATAAAATTTTTCACCAGCCGGTCTTCCAACGAGTGGTAGCTGAGCACCACCAGCCGGCCGCCGGGCCGCAGCACCTCGGCGGTTTGCAGCAGCATTTCCTGTAGGGCCTGCATTTCCTGGTTCACCTCAATGCGCAGGGCCTGAAAAACCTGGGCCAGGTACTTGTTCTCTTTGCCGCGCGGCGTGCAGGGCAGGATGCCTTGCTTTAGCTCGGCAATGCTTTCGAGGCGCCGGCCGCGCCGAGCCGCGCCAATGGTCTGGGCCAGGGTGCGGGCATTGGTTACCTCCCCATACATCCCGAAGATGCGGTGCAGGTCGGCTTCCTTGTAGTCGTTGAGAATATCGGCGGCGGTGAGGGGGCCGTCGGGGTCCATGCGCATGTCCAGGGGCCCGTCGAAACGGGTGGAGAACCCACGCTCAGGCGTATCAAACTGGTGCGAGCTAACGCCCAAATCGGCCAGTAAGCCATCAACCGGCAAAACACCAAGCTGCTGCAGCTCAGTTGTTAACTCACGGAAATTAGCCTTTACAAATGTAAACTGTGAGCTAACCAACTTTTGTGCTTCGGCCTCGGCATCAGCGTCTTGGTCGAAGCTGTAGAGGTGGCCGGTGGTGAGCTTTTCGAGGATGCGGGCCGAGTGGCCGCCGCCACCAAAAGTGACGTCGACGTAGCGGCCGCCGGGCTGCAGGTCGAGCGCGGCCAGGCACTGAGCCAGCATCACGGGCCGATGGTAGGCGCTATCGTTTTCGTACTCGCTCATGCGGCTGCGCTCGTGGGCGGAGCTTCCGCCGATAAAAACTTCTGCGCCAGCTTGCTAAAGCTCTGCTGGTCTTTGATGAGAAACTCGTCGTAGCGGGTTGGGTCCCAAATTTCGCAGCGGTTGCCCAATCCCACAATAATGGCTTCCTTTTCGATACCGGCATAGCGCAACATGCTACGCGGCAGCATAAACCGGCTGATGCTGTCCAGCTCAACCTCCGTCATGCCCCGAAAGAAATTGCGCTGAAACTGCCGGTACTCTTCGTTGAACTCGTCGAGCGCCATCACCTTTTCGTGGATGACGCGCCACGCGGCCCGCGGGTAGAGCACCAGGCAGGGCTCGAAGCCGCGCACCAGCACCAATTGGTTGCCCGATTGCTCGGGCAGGTTGCCCTTCACCTTGGCCGGCAACACCAGCCGCCCCTTGGGGTCGAGCTTGCATTCGTATTCGCCGGACAGCAGGTTCATGGGCACAAGCCACCGGGTGGGAGAACGGCGACATTGGCAAATGTACGGGAAGCATCGCGAAAACCAACCACGATTTACCATTTCCTACCACAAATCCGAAATGCCCTTTAAAGCGCCTGAATGCGGATTTTTATGGTTGATATTCGCTTTGGACCAAGAGCATGGCTGGAGCGACTACTTATTTCCGACAAAGTGGCAGGCTCTTTTTATTACTGCCCCCGCAGCAAAACACGGCGCTGAGCAGGCAGCATATTGCACGTTACAGAACCGGATTTCGTACGGACAACGGCTTCGGATTGGCCGTACCTTTGCGGGTGCTATGCGTCCTCATTCCCTGTTTCGTCGCCTCGTCAGCCTCATGCTGGCCGTGCTGGTGCTCACCGCTTCAGTGGGCCTCACGGTGCAGCGGCTGACTTGCCGCATGAGTGGGCGCAGTACGGTGGCTGTTTCGGTAGCAGGCCGGGCGGAGCTGCGCGGCTGCGCGGGCGAGCTGGCCCCCACCAATCCCACCGCCAAGGACAATTGCTGCGATTTTACCAAGCAGCTGCACAAGCTGTCGGTACCGGCCCACGAGCAGGCCACGAAAGTGCTGGTGCCCACTCCATTGCTGGCAGTCGAAGCAGAGGCTATCAACTGGCCTGATGTGGCGGCGGTAGCGCTGCCGAGTGCCGGGGGCCCGCGCTGGTTTTCGGCCGACTCATCGCCTCCCCCACTGGGCGGACGTGAGCTGCTGGCTTTTGTCTGTACGCTGGTAGTCTAGAGATTCTGAATGCAGCCGAGGCGGCCTTGTCTGCCCCTCGGAGCTGGTCGACGCATTGATATGGTGCGGCGATTTTTCAGAATCACCTAACTTACAGATATTATGAGACTTTTAGGCGGGAAATACCCGCGCTTTTTTCTACTGTTCTTATTGGGACTTGGCATAGGAGCGGGCCGCGTGGCGGCCCAGTCGGCCACCATTGCCCCGGTGCGGGGTGAAGTGACCGAAGCGGGCAAGGCCACTCCCCTACCCGGCGCGGTGCTGCGCTGGCTCTTCGATGCCGCTGATGCCAATGCCCCGGTAATAACTGCAGCTGCCGACGACAAAGGCCGGTTTGTGCTGGTGCGGCCGGCGCGGGCAGCTTCGCGGCTGGTGGTGCAGGCGCTGGGCTACCGGCCCGATACGCTGGCAGTGCCCGCGACCGGCGCGCCGTATCTGCGGGTTGCGCTGCGGCCCAGCCAGGAGTTGGGCGAGGTGACCGTAACGGCACGCGGGCCTGCTTACTCCGCACTCACGCCGGCTAACGCGCAGATGATTTCCAGCCGCGACCTGACCAAATCGGCCTGCTGCAACCTGGCCGAGAGCTTCGAAACCAATGCTTCGGTGGAGGTGACTACTTCGGATGCCGTTTCGGGGGCCAAGCAGATTCAGCTGCTGGGGCTGGATGGCAGCTACTCGCTGCTGACTGTGGACAACCAGCCGGCCCTGCGTGGGCTGGCGGCCCCCTACCGGCTGGGCTACCTGGCAGGGCCGTGGATTGAGAGCATTGAGATTATCAAGGGAACGGGCTCGGTGGTGAATGGCTACGAAGCCATTTCGGGGCAGGTGAACGTGAAGCTGAAAGAGCCGGAAAAAACCGACCAGCTGCTGTTCAACATCTACGGCAACGACCTGGGCAAATTTGATGTCAACCTCAATACTTCGGCCCGCATCAACCCGAAATGGAGCACGGTGCTGCTGCTGCATACCGACCACCTGGGCAACCGCGTGGACCGCAACAACGACCGGTTTCTGGACCTGCCGCTGGCCACGCAGTTCAATGCGTTCAATAAGTGGAAGTACATTTCGGGGCACGGCCTTGTGAGCGAAGTCGGGCTGGGCGCGCTGCGCGAAACCCGCCAGGGTGGCCAGCTGGATTTCCGCGACACGGGCGAGGCGGCGTTCACGCAGAACTATGGTACTACCCAAGCCACCACCCGATACACTGGCTACGCCAAAACGTCGTACACCTGGCCGGCGCGCCCGTTCCAGAGCCTGGGCCTGCTGCTGAGCGGCACCGACCACGACTTTACCTCGCGGTATTCTTACGGCTACCAGAGCTACCACACCGACCACGCCCCCAGCCAGCCACCCTATCTGGTCGACAACCGCACCTTGCGCAGCTACAATGGGACCCAGCGCACCGGCCTGGCCACGCTGCTATTTCAGAGCGCCCTGGGCAACACGGCGCATGTGTACCGCACCGGTCTGAGCTTTCTCTACGACGCCTACCAGGAACGGCTGCACGACGGCCTGGCCTATCTGTTCAATTCGCCGGCCGACGTTGACGGCCGCGAGCTGCGCGCCCGGCGCGAGCTGGTGCCCGGCGCCTTCGCCGAATACACCTACCAGAACAGCCGCAACCTGACCGTGGTAGTGGGCCTGCGGGCCGACCGCCACAACCTCTACGGCTGGCAGGTGACGCCCCGCCTCAACGTGAAGTACGACGTGGCCAAGAACACCGTACTACGCCTGGCCGGGGGCCGGGGCTTCCGCGTAGCCAACCCCATTGCCGACAATGCGGCCCTGCTGGCCAGTGCCCGGGCCTTCGTTGTCGGCAGCAACCTACAGCCCGAAAAAGCCTGGAACCTGGGTGGCAGCGCTACCCAATATTTCACGGTGCTGAAACGGCCGGCCACCTTCGTGCTCGACTATTATGACACCGAATTCCAGAACCAGGTGGTGGCCGATATGTACACCTCGCCCGGCGTGGTTGAGATTGATAACCTAGCCGCCAATGGCCGTTCCTACGCCCGCAGCCTGCAAGCCGAGTTGCAGCTGGAGCCGCTCAAGGGCCTGCAAGTAAAGGGTGCCTACAAATACCTCGACGTCCGCACGACCTACGACAACATCTTATTACCCAAGCCCCTGACTCCGGCGCATCGGGCCTTTGTGAACCTGGGTTACGCCAGCGCTTTCGATAAGTGGCGGGCCGATTTCACGGTGCAGTGGTTTGGGCAGCGGCCGGTGGCGCACGTCAGCAGCACGCACGCGCACGGCACCGGGCAGGAATACACGCCCGAAACCGCGCCCCGCTACGCCCTGCTCAACACCCAGCTCACCCGCGCTTTCAAGCGGCTGGAAGTGTACGTGGGCGTCGAAAACCTGACCAATTACCGCCAGCCCAACCCCATCGAGGGCGCCGCCAACCCGTTTGGGCCGGCTTTCGATGCGGCCATGGTGTGGGGGCCGGTGTACGGCCGCCTCACCTACGCGGGCCTGCGCTACCGCATCGAGTAATTGGTGCGCCATTTAATTTTTCCGGCAGCAATTTTGTTACGCTGCCATTAACCCGATTTTTTTCACTGCTGATATGAAATTCCTCCTCTCGCTTCCGCTGTTCGCGCTGCTCAGTTTTTCGCCCAACGCCAAGGCCCAAACCGCCCCTGTTGCGGCGGCCCAATCTGCCGGCCTCGCTACGGCTCAGTTCAAAACCTCCGCCGTGTGCGACATGTGCAAGGCCCGCATTGAGAAAAGCCTTGCCTACGAAAAAGGGGTGCAAAGCGCCGTGCTCGATGTCCCGACCAAAGTCCTCACTGTGCAATACAAAGCAGACAAAACAACCCCCGCCGCCCTGCGCACCGCCGTGCAAAAAACCGGCTACGACGCCGACGAGCTAACCGCCGACGCCCGCGCCTACAACCGCCTGCCGGACTGCTGCAAGAAAACCAACGCGGTGCACTAATTGTCTGAACCGCAGATTGTCGCCGATTTAACGGATAAGAACGGATTCGATATCCCTTCTTTTAGCTGTATAGTTGAAACCAAAAAAGGCCGTAGTCTCTGAGACTACGGCCTTTTTTGGTTTTTAAGTACTCGTGCATTAGTAACTGTATTCGCTCGAACGTCATGCTGAGCTGGTCGAAGCATCTCTCCCGCAACAGTAAATCAAATTACTTGCGCGGGAGAGATGCTTCGACCAGCTCAGCATGACCACCTTTTCACTATCCGGTTACTTTTACTTGACTACTTATAACAACATGTTTGAATCCGTTCTTATCCGTTAAATCGGCGACAATCTGCGGTTCAGACCTTCGCCCGCCACAGGCGCCACCAGGGCAGGTAGGGCTGGTCGTGGTGTTCGTAGTGGTAGCCGAAGAAGTAGCAGCTCACAAATGCCCACAGGTGATGGCGAAACTGGCTGCGCGACTTGTGGGGGTTGTCGGGCGCGTGTTCGCCCCGGTGCGGCAGGTAGGTCCCAAAAAAGAACAGCTGGAGCGTGGCCAGCACGGCCGGCACCATCCAGAAGGCAATGACATTGGCTTGGGGGAAAAAAGCCTTCAGCACGTTGTATGTCGCGGCCATTAATGCTACTTGCCACCAAGTCACGTAGTTCCAGGCGAAGCGCAGGAACCAAGGCAGAAAACCAGGGTGGCGTCCATCGTGAAAATCAGGGTCGTCCGTGGTGCCAACGTGGCGGTGATGCGCATGGTGCTTGGGCAGCTGCCCCGGAAACCAATTGTAGGCAAACAGGCCGGCGGCCAGTGTACCCAGCGCATTATTGAGCCGCTTGTTGGGGCTCACCACGCCGTGCATGGCATCGTGCGCCGTGATGAACAGGCCGGTGTAGAGGTGCGTTTGCAGCAGCGCCAGCAGATAAGGCGCCGGCGAATACCAGTCGGGGCGATACCAAGCCAGCAGGTAGCCCATCAGCCCGGCCCACAGCACCAGAATCAGCAGCGCCACCGCTACCCCGGTGGCTCCGATGGCTGCTGGGGCAACTTTTTTGGCTGAAGTGGCAAGGGCTGGGGTCAAAGCAAGCTAATTGATTGAAAGTGATATCTATAAACGTCCTACTCATCTGGCGTCCGCTTGCCGAAGCATTACGCGTGAGGCAGTATGCAAATCGCCTGTCATCCTGAGCTTGCGAAGGACCTTCTCACCGCTGAACGGAACGGGTTGCAGTAATATGTAAGCTGAGCGAACGTGAAAAGGTCCTTCGCAAGCTCAGGATGACAGGCGGCGCGGTAGAGATGCTTCGACAAGCTCAGCAGGACGTTTTTTATTTTGACTAAAACCTCCTATTTACAAAGTCAGCAGCCGGTCACGGACTTGCTCCATCAACCACATGGGGGTGCTGGTGGCTCCGCAAATGCCTACCGATTGCCCCGGCTGGAACCAGGCGGAATCGATTTCGGCTACGTTGGAAATAAAATGGGTATTCGGATTAGTTTCCAGGCAGACCTGGAAAAGCACCTTGCCGTTGGAGCTTTTAGTGCCCGACACGAACATAATCTGGTCGTATTGGGCGGCAAATCGGCGCAAGTCCTTATCGCGGTTGCTCACCTGCCGACAGATGGTGTCGTTGGCATTCACCTGGTAGCCCCGTTCCTCCAGCTCGTTCTTAATGTTGTAAAAGCTGTTGGTGCTCTTGGTGGTTTGGCTATACAGGGTAATATTTTCGGGCAGCTCGTGGCTGAGCAGTTCGGTCAGGTTCTCAAACACCACGGCTTCGCCGCTGGCCTGGCCCAGCAGGCCCAGCACTTCGGCGTGCCCGTGCTTGCCGTAGATAAAGATTTTTTCCTTTTTGTCGTAGCTGGTTTTGATGCGGTTCTGGAGCTTGAGCACCACCGGACAGCTGGCATCAATCAGGGTCAGGTTGTTTTCCATGGCCATCTGGTAGGTGGCCGGGGGCTCGCCGTGGGCCCGGATGAGCACCGCCTCGTTGCGCAGCTCGGCTAGCCGCTCGTGGCAAATGATGCGCAGGCCCCGGGCTTCGAGGCGCTGCACTTCTTCGTCGTTGTGCACGATGTCGCCCAAGCAATAGAGGTAGCCTTGCTCATCGAGCAGGTCTTCAGCCATTTGAATGGCGTAAATCACGCCAAAACAAAAGCCGGAGTTGGGGTCGATTCGGACGCTGAGGTGCAAAGATGGCATACGTCAGGACTAACCGGGAAGGTACGGTTAAGGTTGCGATACCGGTGTGTTTTCGGTAGGCTCAAAAGCTACGTCAGAACCCCTGGGCTTGGTTTGGGCCTACTCGGCTACTTTCTTCAGCCGCTCCGCCTCGGCATCGCTGACGTGGCCACGGCCTACCAGGAAACTGCGCACCGCGCGAAAGGCTTCGGCGTCCAGGCCCGACCGGGGGTGGCTGAGCGCCGCGTTGAGCAGCAGCTCTTTGTCCTCGTCCACATGCTTGCTTAGGCCCAGGAAAGCCGGCAAGTTGCTTTCGACCGAGAAGCGCAGGAAGCGAATTTCGGGGTTGTGCGGGTCCAGGCTCACGGCTTGCTCAAAGGTGCGGGCAGCATCCTGCACGTAGGTGAGCTTGTTGAACATGGAAGCATCGCGGGCCCGAATGGCTTCCGAAGCAGCCTTGTAGCCCAGCACCAGGGCGTCGCGGTCTTTGTAATCGACCAGCAGCTTGTAAAACTTTTCGCCAGCCGTTTTATCGGCGGCGGCCTGCTCGTAGTGGCGGCGCAGGGTGGCAGGATGGTAAGGGGACGACACAGTGGTGGTAATGAAGGTTGAGTAAGGAAGACGCGTTGCCTCGGGCGCTTTGGCTGCCCAGCCCGCGTCGGCCCCAAGTGACGACGACCAAACGCCTATTCCAAGGGCCCAAAACAAGAAAGCAGCTTTCCTCATGATAATGGCAAAATTACGGCCGTTGGCCTAAGTCAGCCCGGTTAACACAAGCGCGAAGCCTATAATTCGCCGCAACGCTTTTCAGAAGGGCCTACGTAGAGCGGCCCCCGTGGTTGAGCGGCAGCGGCCATGACCACCAACCCGGACCGACGGCACCGGGCCACTAGCGGGCGCTTGCACCACCTGCTTTTGCGCTAGATGCGCGACAGTCGGTAGCGGAAATAAGACCCCAGCAGCAGCAGGAATTTGGTGTTGTCCGGCACCCGCACCCGCTCGCCCAGAATGCGGGCAGCCGGCAGCTTCTTGATTTTATAAAAGAGCTTGAGGTAGTACACGTAAGCTAAATAAACGCCCAGCTTAGCCGAGCGGGGCAACTGCTGAATCCCCACGTACGCCGCCTCAAAATCGGCTTTGATGTCGGCCTCAATTTCGGTTTTGGTCGCATCATTAAACCGTGCATAGACCACGCCGGGAAAATACACGCGGCCCCGGTCTTCGTAATCGGAGCGGATGTCGCGCAAAAAATTCACCTTCTGAAACGCCGAGCCTAGGCGCCGGGCCGGCTCGCGCAGCCGTTCAAACAAAGCCTTGTCGCCGTCGCAAAAGATGCGCAGGCACATGAGTCCCACCACTTCGGCCGAGCCGTAGATGTATTCCTCGTACAAATCGGGGTGGTAACTCTGGTCTTCCAAATCGAGCGCCATGCTGTGCAGAAACGCCTCAATAAACTCCCGGTCGATGCCGTAGCGCCGCACCACGTCCTGGAAAGAATGCAGCACCGGATTGAAGCTCAGGCCCGTATCGAGGGCCTCGTAGGTTTGCCGGCGAAAGTCAGCCAGCAGCGCGGCCTTGTCGTGGTCATGAAAAGTATCCACAATTTCATCGGCCCACCGCACAAAACCATACACAGCGTACACCGGCAAGTGCAGCCGCTCATCGAGTGTGCGAATGCCCAGCGTGAACGAGGTGCTGTAGCGCCCCGTGATGAGCTTGCTACACGCCAGACTGGTATCGGTGAAGAGTTTAACGTGGTCCATGGTTGAATGAGAAATGAAGCATGAGGAATGAAGAATTGTCACGGGGATAATTCTTCATTCCTCATGCTTCATTCTTAATTTCCTTAAGCACTTCGCCTGCCACTACCTGCCCCGAAATGAGCGAAGGTGGCACGCCGGGTCCGGGCACGGTAAGCTGGCCGGTGAAATACAAATTACTGACCTTTTTGCTTTTCAAGGTAGGCTTCAGAATGGCGGTCTGCTTTAGGGTGTTAGCCAGTCCGTAGGCATTGCCTTTGAAGCTGTGGTAGTCCGCAATGAAGTCGCGGTGGGCGTAGCTGCGCTTGAACACCACGGCGTCGCGAATCGGGTGGCCGCAATGCTTTTCCAGGCGGTCCATCAGCTGGTCGTAGTACCGTTCGCGGGTATCGGGGTCATCGGTCAGGTTAGGAGCCACAGGGATGAGCAGGAACAAGTTTTCCTGACCTACGGGCGCCACCGTGGGGTCGGTTTTGCTGGGCACTGAGGCGTAAAAGAGCGGCTTGGTGGGCCACTGCGGCTGCTCGTAAATCTCGCGGGCGTGCTGATTCAGGTCTTCGTCAAAAAACAGGTTATGGTGACGCAGTTTGTCGAGCTTGCGGTTGACGCCGAGGTAAAAAAGCAGGCTCGACGGCGCCATCACGCGCGATTCCCAGTATTTGGCGTCGTAGTGGCGGTATTCGGGCTGAAGCACCTCTTGCTCGATGTGGTGGTAGTCGGCGCCGGCCACCACGGCCGCGGCCGGGAAAAAACCGCTCGTCGTGCGCACCCCGGTGCTACGGCCGTTTTCCACCACAATTTCCGTCACCTCCTGGTTGTATCGAATTTCAACGCCCAGCTCCTGCGCCAGCCGCACCATGCCTTCCACAATCTTGTGCATGCCGCCTTTGGGGTACCAGGTACCCAGCGCCAGGTCGGCGTAGTTCATCAGGGAATAGAGGGCCGGCGTGTTCTCCGAAGTAGCGCCGAGGAAGAGAATGGGAAACTCCACCAGCTCCAGTAGCCGCGGGTCCTTGAAGAACCGGCGCACGTGCTTGTGCATGCTTTGCAGCACGTCCATGCGCACCATGTCGACCAGCAGTTTGGGGTCAGCAAACTCGAAAACCGAGCGGCTGGGCGCATACACCAATCGATTGATGCCAACTTCGTATTTATAGGCCGCCTGCTTCAGAAACTCGTCGAGGCGAGCGGCGCTGCCGGGCTCATAGCGCTCGAACAGGGCGCGCAGCTCGCTCATCTTGGCCGGAATGTCCACCGCCTCGGGCCCCCGAAAAATCACCTGATACGACGGGTCCAACCGCTCCAACTCGTAATAATCGGCTACTTTCTTACCAAAGCGGGCAAAGTATTTTTCGAACACGTCGGGCATCCAGTACCAGCTCGGCCCCATGTCGAAGGTGAAGCCCTGGGCGCGAAATACGCGGGCCCGGCCACCGGGACCCTCGTTTTTTTCCAGCACTATGACGCGCCAGCCAGCCTGCGCCAGCGTGGTGGCCGCCGCCAGGCCCGCGAAGCCGGCGCCAATGACAATAGCGTGTTTGGAGGTGTTGGTTTGCAAAGGGAGTTGGTTACACTAAAACCTCATGCATCGTTGCGCTTTGCATGACGGCTGATGAGTACGAATGTTCGCACAAAACAAGCCGCCGGCCCCGCGCCGCGAGTTGCAGCAACAAGGCCGGCGGCCAAAAACCAGCACCAGGCAGCTAGTCTTCAATGGTTTCGGCCGCCGAAGCTCCGACCGGCGCATATACCTGCAGCGCGGATTTCAGCTCCTTGCGGGCAATGTGGATGCGGTTTTTGACGGTGCCGATGGGGATTTGCAGCTTTTCGGCAATCTCCATGTACTTGTAGCCGATGTAGTACATCATAAACGGCGTGCGATAGTCGCTGCCGAGGCTGGCAATGGCTTCGTTGATGTCGCGCACCACAAAATCCGACGTCGCGCCGTTGTGGGTGATGTAGTTCTGGTCGGTGTTGAAATACTGGAAATACTCCGTCGAATCGATGTTGGAGCTGCGCTTGGTAATCTTGTTGTAGTTGTTGATGAAGGTGTTGCGCATAATGGTATACAACCACGCCTTCAGGTTGGTACCGGCTTTAAATTTGTCTTTATTGAGCAGGGCCTTGAGGAGGGTTTCCTGCACCAAATCCTTGGCATCATCAGCGTCTCGCGTCAAATTCATGGCGGCGGGCCGGAGGGTGAGCGAAATCTTCTGCACTTGCGAGGTAAATTCTAGCGAAGTCATGCTGTTTAGCTTTTCGTGGCCGATTGTTAAACAAATATACGCGCCGGCCGCGAATCAGGCCAGCTCTCGCGCAAAGTATTTTGTTCGGCATGCCGAACTCTTTCGCGCAGGCGCGGCAAGGTACGCCCTATTAGAGGTTTAGCCCACTGAATTTCCCGCTGAATTGTTATCGTTTTGTGAAGTCAGCACCCTTCAACTACGAGCACAGGCCAGAATTGGATTGAAACCTAAGCGGCCACGATTTCGGGCACCTGCTCGGCAATCAGGGCCAGGAAATCGGTCATCAGCACCGGCGAAATGCAGTTTTCGGGCAACACCAGTCCCTCCTGCCGGGCCAGCGCCCCGTAAAGCACCACCGGTTTGCCGGGGCATTGGGCCGAAACTTCGCGCGCAAATTCCGCCACCCGGCCGCGCTCCGGCTGCGAGGTCAGCACCGTCACCAGCGCATCGGGCTGGTAGGTGGCGCACACGGCGCCCAGTTCGGCCGTGGGCAGATTCTGGCCCAGGTAGAGGGTATGCTGGCCGCGGGCCCGCAAGGCGTAGTTCATAAAGAGCAGCGCCAGCTCGTGCAGCTCTTCGGCCGGCAGAAACAGCACCCAGCGGCGCGCCGTGGTGGGCACGCTGGGCAGGGCATCGGTAGCGGCCAAGATTTTCTGCCGGAGCAAATGCGCCAGCAAATGCTCCTGGGCGGGGTTCACGGTGCCCGCCAGCCACATCAAGCCTATGCGCTGCAAAAGCGGATAGGCCACGAACAGCATCATTTTCTCGAAACCCAGGCGCTTAGTGGCTTCGCTAAACAATTGGTTGAGGCGCAACTCATCCAGGCTGAGCATGGCGGCCAGTAGGGCATTTACCTGGCGATGGTAGTCGTGGGCATCGTCGCAGCAGGCTAGCACGGCCTGTTTTATCTCCTCATCCGACAGGCAGGCCACCTGCGAAATGCGCTTGCCCCGGCCGCACAGCGTACTCACATTGAGCAGCCGGCGCAGGTCGTCGTCGCAATACGTCCGAATGTTGGTGGCGGTACGCACCGGGCGCAACAGGCCATAACGCTGCTCCCACATCCGAATGGTGTGCGCCTTGATGCCCGAAAGCTGCTCTAGGTCGCTGATGGAATAATGGCCCATTTTAGTTAATTAAAAATCACGATTTGAGAATTAAAAATTGACGCGCGAAAGCTGTGCTAATATTCCGCTGCTCTGGATTCACTTTTAATTTTCTCTTTTTTAATTTTTAATTGTTTGCGCGCTAATTCCAAATACTTCGGCGACACCCAGAGCAGACCAAATTCGGCCGAGCCGTCGCGTCCGGTAGTTTTGTGGTGGGTTTTGTGGGCCATGTTAAGCGCACGTAGATAGGGATTCTGCGACTTTTTCCAGAAGCGCAAACGGCCATGAATCAGCACGTCGTGCACAAAGAAATAGACCGTGCCGTAGCAGGCAATGCCCACGCCCACCCAAAACCACCAGCGCCCGCCATTATCGCCGGTGACGAACAAAGCCGCCGAAATTGCGCCGTAAACCAGAAAAAACAGGTCGTTGCGCTCCATCGGATGGGGCTGCCGAACGTGGTGCGAACGGTGCAAAAACCACAAGGGCCCATGCTGCACAAATTTGTGCATGAACCACGCCCAAAACTCCATAAAACCGAAGGTGGCGAGGGTAATGCTAATGGCGGCGAGGACGCTCATGCAGGGGTAACCAGAACAGGAAAAGGTTGTTTGTAAAAAACAGCCTTTTTAGCGGTTAACGTATTTTTTCTGCTCACCATTAATTTTCTACCACCCAATCCGCTCCTTGCTCAGGAAAGCGGCAATGCCTTTGCGGCAATCTTCCGAGCCGCGGGCTTCGGCGTTGCGCTGGGCGGCGTAGCGCAGGCCTTCTTCCAGGTCGAGCTCGGGCAGACGGGCCAGCATCTCTTTGGTTACCTCCATGCTCTGGCCCGAGTTTTCGCGGCACAGGCGCTGGGCGTAGGTGCGCACATTGTTGGCCAGTTCTTCCTTGGAGGCCAGGAAGGTGATGAGGCCTATTTCCTGCGCCGTTTGGGCCGACACCGGGTCGCCGCTGAGCAGCAGCTGCTTGGTGCGGGCCTCCCCTATTTTGCGCAGCAGAAACACGCTCACAATGGCCGGCAGAAAGCCGATTTTTACTTCGGTGTAACCAAATCTGGCCTCGGGCACGGCAAAAGTGATGTCGCAGATGGCAGCGAGGCCACAGCCACCGGCAAGGGCGTGGCCCTGCACCTGCCCAATCACCACTTTTTTGAGGGTGTAAATCTGGTGAAAGAGCTGCATCAGGTGCGTGCTGTCCTCCAGGTTGTCGGTGTAGCCGAAACCTTGCAGCTCTTGGATATAGGCCAAATCGGCACCGGCGCAGAACACTTCGCCAGCGGCGCGCAGCACGATTACCTTCACAGTTTCATCGTTTTCAGCAAACTCGAAGGCTTGTTTCAACTCGGTTACTACGTCGGCATTCAGGGCGTTGCGCTTGTCGGGCCGGTTGAGGGTGATGTAGCCGATGCGGTCCTGGGCTTCGTAACGGATGTAACGAAGGGCTTCGAGTTCGGGCGTGAGCAGGTTTTCCATAGGAGCGGGGTTGGCGCGGACGGATGGTTAACAACAAGGATACCACCCGGGGTTGAATGGTGGCATCAGGTAGGGCAATTAACGCAAAAAATATGCAGGCGGACTTGTTTACCTGACCAACCTGTTCGCTACGACGCCGAAAGCGTGGTATGGGACAACTCGGCGCGGGTGGGGCCTACGGTTGCTTGGGCCTCATAATCATTGCTATTCGGGCAGCGGCTCCGGCGGTGGGCACCGGAAAGCGCCTTGCGCCGTCACGTCCCAGGTACGAAAGCCGTGGGCCCGAAAGCTGGAATCGAGGCGGGCCACGTACCAGATTTTGCAGGAAGAGTCGAATACAATGTTGGCCTGCGGGCCAAACACCGCCGCCACTGTTTCGGGCTTGACTCGGGCATTGCGCCGCAGCACCAGCACATCGACCGTGACAGGGCGGGTGGCTGAAGAAATTCGGTTTGAAACAAACCCAATGCGCAACCCGCGCCAAGATGCCAGCACCACCGGGCCGGGCCGAAAAAATGCGTTTCCGTTGGCGCTATCGGGGTCGGCGAGGCGCTGCACGGGCACCGTGCAGCCCCGCCAGCCCACGCGGTAGGCGGTGCGGCGGGCCGCCCGCTGAATGATGCCCGGCAGCAGTCGGTAGGTGCGCTCGGTTTCGTTGAGCGGCACCGAATCGGGCGTGACAAACTCGGCCGAAGCGCCCTGCCAGAACCCCACCGCCGAACGGCGTGGAATACTGTACACGATAAATTCCTGGGTGGGTGCCACGGCGCGGGCTTCGGCCACCCGGCTGCCCGCGTAACCCAGCAGCAGCAGCGCCATGCCGCGCAGCCACCCGATTCGGCGGGTGTTGAGCCAGGCTAAGAAAGTGCCAATGAGCCCAAAAATGAGCACAGTTTGCAGGGCCGAAACGTGGACTTCGCGCACCACCCAACCAGCGAAATGGCGGCTAATAAATGCGATGTATTGGTTGAACATCCAGACCATCCACTCGAATACCCATGCTACTGCTTTCGGTCCCCAGTCCAACAAGGGGGCGGCCTTCGGAAGCCAGATGCTGGGTAGAAACACCAGTCCTTTTATCGCCAGCAACCCTAGCCCCACATACACGGCACCGCTCGAAATGGGCACCGCCACTAAGTTGGAGAACAAAAAGCTGAACGGGAACTGATGGAAATAATACAGCCCCAGCCCAAACGTGGCCACCTGCGCAGCCAGCGACAGCGCTACGGCCTGCCATATTTTATCCAGCAGCCAGCCAATTTTCTTCCACAGCCACTGAACCACTTTAGGCTGCCAGGGCCGCTGCCGGGCGTAGAAATAGCCTTCTACGTCGAGCCAACGGGCAATGCGCGGCTGAATATAGACGATGCTCAGTACCGCCAGAAACGAAAGCTGAAAGCCTACGTCGGCCACCAGAAAAGGATTCCAAAGCAGCAGAAAAAAGGCAGCGACGCCCAGCGTGTTGAAGATGGAGCTTTGCCGCCCCCAGGCTTTGCCAATGATAAAAAACGTGAACATCACCGCCGCCCGCAGCACCGATGCCGACAGCCCGGTGAGAAACGCGTAGCTCCAAATCACGCCCAGCCCCAGCAGCGCCGACCAGATGCGGAACCCCGGCATACGGCCAAACAGCTTCTGCAGCAGCCACGACAGGGCATAAAACAGCAGCCCCACCTGCAAGCCGCTCACGGCCATGATGTGCGAGGTGCCCGTGCTGCTGTACGCCTGCTTGGTTTCCGAATCCACATCATCCTTGATACCAAGCACCAGCGCCGAAGCAATGGCATACTCCCGCTTGGCGTGGATGTACTGCCGGAAAACACCATCGAGCACCGCCGCGGCCCGCATACTCCAATAAATCAGAATATTCGGCGGCTCATTTCGCAGCCTGCGGTACTGGTCGGGGTGGATGTATTGCTGGTGGTACACCTGCCGGTACTCCAGATAGCGAGCGTAGTCGAACTCGCCGGGGTTGAGCGGGGGCTTGCTGGGGTCGGGGTGGCCGCGAATGAGCCAGACTTCGCCGTACTGCGGCTGCGCAATGCCGGCCACGCGCGGCAAAGACACGCGCACGCCGCCCGTGGCCCGGCGCCAGCGGCCGGCCACGCGCACGGCCTGCACCCGCAAGGTGGTAGCGTAGGTGGCGGCGCGCACCACGGTGGCCTCGTCCACCACGGCCTGGTAGCATTCCACTTTATCGCCGAAGCGGTAGAGGTGGTCGGCCCGGCGGCTATCGGTGGCGCGCTGGGTGAGCGTGGCCCCCAGCGCAACAATGGCCAGCAGTGCCAGCACCCCGGCCGCATCGGTAGCCGCCGGGGAGGGCCGGCGCACGCTCCAGCCGATGAGGCCGGCCGCCAGCACGGCCAGGGCTACCGTAGCGGGCCACAACTCCGGCCAGGCACCGCCAAGGTAGAGGTAGGCCACTATCCCGATAATGAGAGCGGGCGTGTAGCGCACAAAGGGAAAAGTGGCCCAGGTAAGCATAAGAAGTTGGTAGAGACAGCCAGCATATTGAACTGGCAATGTACCCGTTTGCCCTCAAACCGCCGCCGCTCCCGGTTCAAACCGTTAACTGAAGCAGTATCTTGGGGCATCGAAAGCCCTTGCCACCCATGTTTTCTTACCTGCGCCGCCTCAAGCTCAGCTACGCTGCTTACAATATTTTTCAACCCAAGCGCCTGGCCCACAACTTGCCTATTTACGCCAGGCTGGGACTGAAGAAGCAATACTTCTCCCCCATCAGCAGCCGCGACTTTGCCCACCTGCCCGCCAATGCCGGCCTGCCCACGGTGCCGCCTCTGGCTGAACGCCTGAAGGCCCTTTCCGCTTTCCAACAGCTTCCGGCAGCCAGTCAGGCCAATTTGCTTGCCTTCGAAGACAACGGCTTCGCCATCCTGCCCGGTTTTTTCAGTGATGAACAGGCCGAAGGCATCAACCAGGACCTGGCCAGCCTCATTGCAACCCAACAAATCAGCCTGCGCTACCGCAACAAGTTCATGTTCGCCTTTCGCAAGTCGGCCCGCATCCGGGCGGCCGGCGAAGGTGCCTTGCGGGAACTGGTAGCGGCGTTGCTGGGCCACGAAACCAAGCTATTTCAAAGCATTAACTTCCTGACTGGCAGCGAGCAGCGTACCCATTCCGACAGCATTCATATGAGTACCTTCCCGCTGGGCGGTATGGCCGCAGCCTGGGTGGCGCTGGAAGACATCACGCCCGACAATGGCCCGCTGCACTACTACCCCGGCAGCCACAAGCTGCCGTATTACCTAAATGCTGACTATCAGAACGAAGGCAACGACTGGCTCATCGGCGACAAGGAATACACTGAATACGAGGCGTACATCAACCAGAAAATTGCCGAAGCCGGCATCCCGAAACAGATTTTCCTGGCCCGCAAAGGCGACGTCTTCGTGTGGCACGCCAACCTGATGCACGGCGGGGAGCCCCACACGGATAAAGCGTTGACGCGCAAAAGTATGGTGTTCCACTACTTCAGCCAGGCCCACATCTGCTATCACGAAATCACCCAGCGCCCGGCGCTGCTGTAGCGCGAGCTTTGTAGTTCGCGTCCCCGCACCAAATCGTTGTTGTTTCGAGACGCGAACCACAAAGTTCGCGCTACTACCCCAGCACCATTTTATAGTGCTGAATGCCAGCTTCCTCAAACATTTCCCCTTCTTTCCGAAATCCGTGCCGCTCGTAGAAGCGCACGGCGCCAATCTGCGCATTCAGGTACACCTCGGCATCGGGCAATTCGGCCTGCACGTCGGCCAGCACGGCGTGAAGCAGCGTGGCTCCAATCTCCTGGTTGCGAAATTCTTCCAGCACCGCAAAGCGCTCCAGCTTCACGCCGTTTTCGGTTTCGCGCCAGCGAGCCGCGCCGGCAGGCGTGCCATCGGCCGTGCGGGCCAGATAGTGGCGGGCATCGGTGCGGTCATGAATGTCGTTTTCGAGGTTGGCGGGCACACCCTGGCCTTCTACAAACACTTTTTCGCGGATGGTGAAAGCGGCGTCAAGGTCGCGCAGGTCGGTGATGCGGAAGGCGGTAGCGGGCATAGGTGGTTGGGGCTAAAAGACAGGACGTCCAAAGTCCAAATTATAAAAAGAACGTCATGCTGAGCGCAGCCGAAGCATCTCTACTGCGCAAGTAATTTATTTACTTTTGCCAGTAGAGATGCTTCGACAGGCTCAGCATGACGTTCTGATACTTGCAGCGAAGCGTTACAGCGCCTGCTCGTGGTTCACGGGCAGCGCCGTTTCGGCTTCCGGAGCGGCGCCGTCGAGCAGACCTTGCTCGCGCAGGCGGCGTTCGTGGCGCTCGTCGCGGCGGGTGGCGCCGTTGGCCTGGGCCTGGCGCACCTGCTCTTCGTTGTCGAATTTGTCGTAGGCCTTCACAATTTCTTTCACCAAGCGGTGGCGCACCACGTCCTCGGCGTTCATCTCGACGTAGCCGATGCCGGGCACATCTTTCAGAATGTCAAGCGCCTGCATCAGACCCGATTTCTGGCGGGTGGGCAGGTCAATCTGGCTGCGGTCACCGTTCACCATCACCTTGGCGGTGGGGCCCATGCGCGTCAGGAACATCTTAAGCTGCGAGGGCGTGGTGTTTTGGGCCTCGTCGAGCAGCACGAAGGCATTGTTCAACGTCCGGCCGCGCATGTAGGCCAGCGGGGCTATTTCAATGATTTTATTTTCCTGGTAAAACTTCAGCTTTTCGGCCGGAATCATGTCTTCCAGCGCGTCGTAAATCGGGCGCAGGTAGGGGTCGACTTTCTCCTTCATGTCGCCGGGCAGGAAGCCCAGGCTTTCGCCGGCCTCCACCACGGGGCGCGAAATGATGATTTTCTTCACCTCCTTGTTTTTAAGCGCGCGCACGGCCAGCGCCACCGAAATGTAGGTTTTGCCGGTACCGGCGGGGCCCAGGGTAAAGGTGAGGTCGTGGGCCATCACGGTGTCGACCAGCTTTTGCTGGTTGGGTGTTTTGGCTTTGATGACGCCGCCCTTGGCCCCGAACAGAATGACGTCGGGCGAGGCGGCTAGCACCCGTCCTTCGGCCTCTTCACTGGTGGCGGAGAGGTATTGGTTGACGGTTTTGTCGGTAATCTGGCCGTATTGGTGGTAGTGCTCGATGAGCGACGACAATAAATCGTTGATGCGGGAAATGACTGCCGGCTGGCCCTGAATCTTGATTTCGTTGCCGCGGCTGATGATTTTGGAACCCGGAAAAGCAGCAGCTAACTGCCGGATATTCTGGTTGTCGGGGCCGAGGAAATCGACCAGGGACATGTTTTCGAGGGTGATGACTTTTTCGACCAAGAGCGGGGAGAGGAGGTATGGAAGCCAGCGGGCTGGCAAAAAAGAAAGGGGCCTTTCCGGGTAAACCGGCTACTTTTGCCCCGGTTCGAGCGGACTGACAATACTACGAAAAACTACCGAACGCAGGGCATGGGCTTGATTACGTTGCTGACCGATTTTGGCTACCGCGACCATTACGTGGCGGCGCTAAAAGCGCGGTTGCTCCAACTGGCCCCGGCGGTTCCGGTGGTCGACATCAGCCACGGCGTCGAACCCTTCAACATCGCGCACGCCGTTCACGTTCTCCAAGCCGTATTTCGGGATTTTCCGGCCGGCACGGTTCACGTCATCGGCGTCGACGACCACGGCGCGGGCCCCGAGCCGGGCTGGCAGGCAGCCCGCTTTAAGGGCCACTACTTTGTGGCCGGCGACAACGGCATTCTCTCCCTGCTCTGCAACGGCGCGCCCGAGCAACTGGTGGCCCTGCCGGCGGCCGTCACCTCTTCCCCCACGCGCGATGTGCTGCTGCCCGCCGCCGTGGCTCTGGCTCTGGGCGAGGCGCTGGAAAGCCTCGGCCCGGTCGTAACGGAATTTCACCGGCTCAATAACCGCCAACTGCGCTTGCAGGACCACCGCATCACCGGGCACGTGGCCCACGTGGACCACTACGGCAACCTGGTCACCAACATTTCGCGCACGGCCGTGGAAGCCGTGGGCCACGGCCGGCCCTTCACCGTGCACTTTGGGCGCGAAGTGGTGCGCGAGTTGCACCCACACTTCTCGGCCGCGCCTCCCGGCGAGGCCGTCACCGTCTTCAACAGCCAAGACTGCCTCTGCCTGGGCATTTGCCAGGGCAACGCCTCGGAGCTGCTGGGCCTGCATTTCGACTCGCAGGTGGACGTGCGCTTCGTGGTGGAGTAAGCGAGTGCCGGAGAATTCTTGCTATAAATTAAAAACGTCATGCTGAGCGTAGTCGAAGCATCTCGCGTGCAATAGTAAATAAATTACTGCTGCGGTAGAGATGCTTCGACTCCGCTCAGCATGACGTGCTGGGGTGTTCTGGAAAGCTCAGAGTGACGAGTTACTTCAGCGCGCTTTTTAGGTCGCTTACGGCTACTCCCTGGGCGTCTTTAGCTTCGGGCACTACGGCTGCCATGCCGAAGAATTCGTGCGTCGTGCCGTCATACTTTTTATAGTTGACTTTCACGCCCGCAGCCGAGAGCTTGTCCGATAAAGTCTTGCCTTCGCTTGTGAGCGGGTCGTAATCGGCCGCAATAATGGTGGTGGGCTCCAAGCCTTTCAGGTTGGCAGCTACCAGGTTGATGCGCGGGTCTTTCGCATCGGCAGGCGTGCGCAGGTAATTCTTGAAGAACCATTCCATGCCGCCCTTGTTGAGGGGCGCGGTTTGGGTGTTGGCCTGGTAAGACGGCGTGTTGGTATCGGAGCCGGCAATGGGGTACACCAGCACCTGGTACTTGGGCAGGGCCACTTTCTTGTCGCGGGCCATGATGCTCACGTTGCAGGCCAGGTTGCCGCCGGCGCTTTCGCCTACTACGGCCACTTTATTGGGGTCGCCTTTCATGCTGGCAGCGTTTTTCAGTACTGCCTGATAGGCCGCAAAAGCGTCGTCGTGAGCGGCGGGGAATTTATGCTCCGGGCCTTTGCGGTACTCTACCGACACCACCATGGCCCCCACCTGCTCGCACAGCGCCTGGGCCGAAGCAGCGTAGGTGTCGTTGGTGGCAATGACCCAGCCGCCGCCGTGGTAATACACAATAACCGGGAACGGCGCCGTCCCGCTTTTGGGCGTGTAAATGCGGGCTTTCACGCCGGGAGCAATGGTTTTGGTGGCGGTGTCGCAGTTCAGGGGCGGCGCCGGAATGTTGCTCACGCGCATCTGCTTCATGGCCGCATCGGCAGCGCTGGGCTGCTTACGGGCCTGGGCAGCGGTGAGCTCGGGGAAAGGCTTGTTCTTAAAGCTCATCAACTGCTCGATGACGGCCTGCATTTCGGGCTTGATGTTGGGGCCCCAGGCGGGTTTCGCGCCGGTGGGTTTTACCGCGCCAGCGGTAGCGCCGGTGCTGTCGGCCTTGGCCGTGACGGCGGCACTGTCGGAAGCCGCATTGGTTTCTTCCGATACCACAGTGGCCGTTTTGTCGGATTCGGTAGCGGTGGGCTGGCTATTGCAACTGCTCAGCAACAGGCCGCCCGCCAGGGCAGTCACCATCATCCACGCGGCAGTAACCGGCTGGGGGGAAAGGAATTTCATGAAAAATGTGAAAAATGTGAAAAAATGTGGACTACGTTTCAACACTCTTACGCTTAAATTGTCGGGAGAGGTTTTATTTTCTGTTGACATTTGTTCCTGAATTGTTATTTCCTGCCCCACTCATGCTTGTTCGCATTGTCCGCATGACCTTTGAACCGCGGTACGTGTCGGCCTTTTTGGTGCTTTTTCACGAAAGCGCGCCGCGTATCCGGCAACAGCCCGGCTGCCGGCACCTCGAGTTGTGGCAAGATGCCGACCACCCGGCCACTTACTGCACCCATAGCCACTGGGACGATGCGGCAGCCCTGAATGCCTACCGCAAGTCGACCCTTTTTGGTGAGGTGTGGCCGGCCACCAAGCGTCTTTTCGCCGCCCCGCCCGTAGCCTTTTCGGTGAATCCGGTGTTGTATCCGTACACTTATTCCCAACATCTGCCCGTATTTCCCATGCCCGACCCCTCTGATTATTTCGCTTTCTACGACCTGCCCCATTCCTTCCGGCCCGACGAAGCCGCCCTCAAACGCCTCTACTACGCCAAGAGCCGCGAAACGCACCCCGATTTCCACGCCACCTCCTCGCCCGAAAACCAGGCCGAGATGCTGCGCCAGGCCACCCTCAACACCGATGCCTACCGCACCCTCTCTGACCCAGATAAACGCATGGCCTATATCCTGCGCGAAAATGGCCTGCTCGAAGAAGGCAAAAAGGAACAGCTCCCGCCCGATTTCCTAATGGACATGATGGAGTTGAACGAGCAGTTGATGGACCTGGAAATGGATGCCGACCCCGCTGGCATCACCAAAGTGGCCGCCGAAGTTCAGGCCCTCGCCGATACTCTCGATGCCGGCATCGAGCCCGTTCTCGCTGGCTATGAGCAGCTCCCCGCCGACCACCGCCCGGCCGCGCTCCAACAAATCCGTACCTACTACCTAAAAAAGCGGTATCTGTTGCGCATCCAGCAACAGCTAGCTACCTTTGCAGCCCGCTCCTGATACCGGCAGAGCGGAATTGTTCTGAATGAAGTTCATCCTGCCCGGATGGCGGAACCGGTAGACGCGTTGGTCTCAAACACCAATACCGCAAGGTGTGCCGGTTCGACTCCGGCTCCGGGTACGACCCCTCACGACGTGAGGGCGCAGTTAAGCCCTCAAAAAGCCGTGAATCAAGCAATTGACGCGGTTTCTTGGGGGCTTTTTTGCGTTCATCATCAATGGGTTTACCCAGACTTACCGAAGTTTTTACGCCACCTCGCAATGTGGTGCCCGAAGTTATTGCCTCGCTCAAAACCATTCCGCAAGGCACCGCTACTACGATTTGGTGCGCGACGAATCCGTTATTAGCTACCATCGGCGGGGTGCATTGTGAGGGCGCGGATATTGCCGGCTTGGCGCTTGGGCAGGTAATGCCGGCCGGGGTGAAGCCGTATGCATTGGATGAATCCGCGGCCAAGCGGCTGTAGCAATTGACCCAAGAGATGGCGGGCATCGCCGTTGACACGGCGGGATAACGCACGAAGAAATCACGGGTGCGCAGTTCACGCCGTCGCACCTGCCTGGTTGAATTACTGGACCTGTGTTCGTTTGGCAACCGCCAGTTGAAGCAGTTGATTACCAAGGCTTCGCCTAAGCCCCGGCGTTGGTCCGGGGATTATTTTGCGGCGGCGGAGATGCTTTTTTCTGAAGTTGAGCATTGAGCTTACAGAACTTTTCGTAGTAAGGAGTCAAGGATTCGCCACCGTTCAGTTTGTGGATGAGCTTTGGAGCATGGTAACTATTGCCGTTCTTGCACTTCTCCTCCAATGGAAAAAGACCCGTTCGCTGAACCCGCCGTACCCGCCCTGCTTCACTCCGAAGAAGAATTTCGCCTGTTTTTGGCCGCCAGCTTTGACATTGTGTACAAAATGAGCGCCGACTGGCGCTACATGTACCGCTTGGTTGGCAAAACCTTTCTCACCGACACCTTTGCCCCCACCGAAACGTGGCTGACGAGCTACATTCCGGCTCCGCAGCAGCCTCAGGTGCTCGACTGGATTGCCCAGGCCATTCAGTCCCAAAGCATGTTTGACCACGAACACCAGGTCTTCCAAGCCGATGGCTCGGTGGGCTGGGTGCATTCGCGGGCCGTGCCCGTGCGCAACGCCGAGGGCGAGATTACCGAGTGGCTGGGCACGGCCATCAACACGACGCCGCGCCGACGGGCCGAGCAGGCGTTGCTTGAGCAGCAGCAGGCCGTATTTGTTGCCGTGCAGGAAGCCGAGGAGGCCGAGCGGAAGCGCATTGCCGAGAACTTGCACAACGGCATTGGCCAACTTCTCTTCGCCGTCAAGCTACGCCTGGAACAGTCGCGGGTTTTGCTGCCCACTCCGAATGCAAGGGTCGACGCCCTGCGGCAAGAAACCGATGAGTTGCTGGCCGATGCCATCCGCCAGGTACGCACCATTTCGCACGAGCTGGTGCCGATGGTGCTGGAGGAGTTTGGCTTGCCGGCGGCCGTCAAGGACTTGTGCCAAAAAATGAGCGGCGTGGTGCTGCGCGTGAAATGCCAGGTGCATCTCGATGAAGAGTTGCCGTCGCTGACGGGTTCGCTCCAGCTGGCCCTCTACCGCATTGCCCAGGAACTGCTGCAGAACGTCGTCAAGCACGCGACCGGAGCCACCCACGCCAGCCTGGAGCTGGAAAATGTGCCGGGGTTTGTGCTGCTGCGCGTGGAAGACAACGGGCCGGGCTTCGCCGCCGACATGCTGCCCGCGGGCGCCAGCATGGGCCTGCGCCACATCCGTGACCGGGTGACGCTGCTCGGCGGCACCATCGAGGTGGGCAAAATGCCCCACTCCGGTGCCTACGTGCGCCTGCGCCTTCCGGTGCCAATGGGATGAGGGTGCTTCTCCCGCAACGGTTCTTGGCTTTCATCAACCGGCGAAGCTGTTTCACGGAATAAGCGGAGCGGCCGGAGCGTCAGCAGCGGCCCGCTGTGGCTGCATCGAACACGCGGCAGAAGATGCTGCCACAAGTCCTGCCAATGTCCTTCTTCGTAAAGTCATTCGTCAGCAGCTCATCGGCTCATCAGCGGCGTCCACGTGCCGCATCGCCCTGGTTAGAGCGGTTTCGCACTCGGTGTACGGCGTTAAAGACGGTGCACCGAGTGCGAAACCGCGGCAAGGAAGCCCTGGCCAACCATCGGAGCCGCCGCGCTAGTGCGCGACGCTTTGCGGCGCACCGGCCGGCTTGGTTTCCAGCAATTGGTACTGCTGGCGGAAAAGAACGTCCTGGCAAACGTGCTGCCGGCCCGAATTTTCGGTGACGACCCAATCGCCGGCAAAAAGCGTGATTCGGCTCCGGCCGCTGGTCAGGAAAGCGTGGGGCGGCATGGCCAGGAGCCATCCGCCGCCCGGATGGCCGGGGGCTTCGTCGGAAACGCCGGCAATGGCAAGCCCCGGAAACCACTGCACCGCTTCGACTACCTGCAGCACGGAACCAAGCGGTAAGCGCGTAAAGTGAGGCATGAACAAGTGAGTAAGAGAGAAATAAAACAGCCGGCTTCACAACTGGCGGCGCTATTCGGGGGCACCGGTTGCTGCTTTCTGGCCGCCGAAGCAGCAAGATTAATACCCATCAAATGAACATATTGTGAGCCTTCGCCCACGGGCCGGCTTTCGTGGCGCGGCAAGGCACGGCGGCGCGGTGGGCAGGGCCACCCTCCGTTTTTCGGCGGCTGGGGCGGGCGGCGTTTGCCGCGCTGGCATTGCGGCTCCGCTGGCTCCGGCAGCCAACTTGTGCCATGCGGCGGCGCGGGCACGGGGCCAATGCCGGGGATTGTTGCATTTTTGCAGCCTATTCTTACCGCTCCCTTAAATGTCCCACCCCATTGCCTTGCCGCGCCTGTTGGTAGCGGCCAATTGCCTCGGCCTCCTATCCGTTCTGCTGAGTGGCTGCGTGCGCTCCGCCGGTCCATCAACTAGCGCCAAGGAGTACCTCCTGTATGTGGGCACCAACGTGGCTGGCGAGCAGGACAACACGATTTTTCTCTACCGCGTCTCCCCCACCACCGGTGCCCTCACCCGCGTGAGCGCCCAGCACGGCGGCGCCAGCCCAACGTACCTCACGCTGGGCGCCAGCCGCCGCTTTCTGTACGCAGTGAACGAAACCCAGTCCTTTCGGGGGGCCAAAAGCGGGGCCGTCAGCGCGTTTGCCGTGGACCCGCACTCCGGCGACCTCAAGCTCCTCAACCAGCAGCCGTCCAACGGCGCCTCGCCCTGCTACATCAGCCTCGACCACACCGGCAAAGCAGCGCTGGTGGCCAACTACGTGGGCGGCAACGTGAGCCTGCTGCCCGTGGCGGCCGACGGCCGGCTGGGCGCGCCCGTTACCGACCAGCACGAGGGCTCCGGCCCGCACCGCAACCAGGGCGGCCCCCACGCCCACTGCCTCCTCCCCGACCCGGCCAACCGGTTTGCCTTTGCTGTGAACCTGGGCACCGACCGCGTGTATGCCTACCGCCTCGACCCGGCCGCCGGGCGCCTCACGCGCCAGCCCGAGCCGGCCTTCGTGGCCAAGCCCGGCGCCGGCCCGCGCCACCTCGTGTTCCACCCCAACGGCAAGCACGCCTACCTGATTAACGAGCTGAGCTCGACGGTGACGGCGCTGGCCTACGACGCAGCCGGGGGGCGCTTCACGGAAATGCAGACCCTATCGGCGCTGCCGGCGGGCTACACGGGCGAAAACTCCTGCGCCGACCTTCACGTTTCGCCCAACGGCTTGTTTCTCTACGCTTCCAACCGCGGCCACAACAGCATCGCGGTGTTCGCCATCGATTCGGGCACGGGCACGCTGGTGCCCATTCAGGACGTTGATACGCAAGGCAAGACGCCGCGCAACTTCACCCTCGACCCCAGCGGCCGGCTCCTGCTGGTGGCCAACCAAAACTCCAACAACGTGGTCACGTTCCGCGTCGACCCGCAATCGGGCCAGCTCACGCCCACCGGCCAAACCACGGAAGTGCCGTCGCCCATGTTCCTGCAGGTAGCCGAGGATTTTACGCGCTGAGGCCCGTTGTGGGCCGTACTTGCGGCAACGCCCTGGGCCTGGGAACGTAAGCGGGCCTACGCTACACCTGCGCTTATCGCCTTCCCCGTTCTATGCCCGACCCCGACAACCACTCCCGCGAGCTGCAATTTCCGCTCTACGTTAAGGCACCGCTCGTGCTGCTGGGGCTGGCCCTCACGGTGTTCACGCTGCACATTGCCAGCGAAATCATCTTCCCGCTGTTTTTTGCGGCCATCTTTGCCATCATGCTGCACCCCGTGGAGCAGTGGCTGCTCCGGCACCGGGTGCCGCCGCTGCTGGCCATTGCCCTTACGGTGGTGCTGGGCGTGACGGCGCTGCTGGGCCTGCTGTACTTCATTTACCTCGAAGCGGCGCAGCTATCCAGCCAGATGCCGCTGTTCAAGGCCAAGTTTGCCCAGACCACCGCGCAGGTGCACCAGTGGCTGCAAAGCCGCTTCGGCCTGAGCGACCAGAAGCTGCAGGGCTGGCTGAACGAAGCCGGCAACCGCGCGTCGGGCCTGCTGGGCGGCACGCTGTCGGCCGTGTCCGGCCTGCTGGTGGTCGCCACGCTGATTCCGGTCTACATTTTCCTGTTGTTTCTCTACCAAAAGCGCCTAGTCGATTTTTTAATTCAGGCCTTTTCCGGCCACCGGCAGGACGCCGGCGTGACCGAGGTGCTGCGCGAGAGCAAAGCCGCCATTCAGAGCTACATGGTGGGCCTGCTCATCGAGGCCAGCATTGTGGCCACGCTCAACACCGTGGCGCTGCTCATCATTGGGGTGCCGTATGCGCTGCTGCTGGGCGTGCTGGGCGCGCTGCTGAATTTTATTCCTTATATCGGCGGGCTCATTGCCATTGCCCTGCCCATGCTCATGGCCTTTGTGGCCAAGCCCGGCTATGGCCACGCGCTGGCCGTACTGGCCGCCTACATGGTTATTCAATTCATTGACAACCACTACCTCATTCCGCGCATTGTGGCCTCCAAAATCAAGGTCAACGCCCTGGTGGCCATCGTGGGCGTGCTGGTAGGCAATGCCATTGGCGGGGTGGCGGGCATGTTTTTGGCGCTGCCCGTTATCGCCATTCTCAAGATTGTGTTCGACCGCATCGAGTCGCTCAAGCCCTGGGGCATGGTGCTGGGCGATGAAGAAACGCCCCGCGGGCGCCGCGTGAACCCGCCGCGCAAAGAGGTGTTGCAGGAAGAAAGCAAATCGAAGGATGCTTAAGTAGGCTGTTGGCCCGTCCTGCCGAGCTTGCCAATAGCGCGCAAGTAATCAGATTTACTGCTGCACGCGAGATGCTTCGATTACGCTTCGCAGGGCGTCCTAAAGCCTTTCCCTGAGTCGCTTGGCATACACCGGCCACCCGCCCCTGCTACCGGCTTAGCTCCGGGCTGCGCAGCCAGGCTTCGGCATCTTCTACGTTGGAAAACCGCTTGAACAGCAAGCCCGTCGGCGCCGCCGACACAACCGACTGGGTGGATAGCCGGTGCAGTGGGTCGGCCCCTTCCACAATGGCGCAGTAGCGGGCCTGGGCCTGGCCGATGGCCCTCGGAATCCATTGCTCCGTTAGCCACTGCTGCGCCTGGCCCGATAGCGGCTGGCGCTGGCCGTGGTCCGACAGCATTTTGCGGGTTCCGGTGCTGCGCAGCAGCTCCAATACCTGCTCGTAATAGGTCTGCAAGGCCTCAAAAGAAGCCCGCCCGCTGCCCCAGGCCAAGCGCACAAAGCCCGCCGGATGGTAAGAAACCTTGCCCACGACACTTTGAAAATAAATGGTTTCCTGCGCGCGGGGTGCTTGGTTCATAAAAAAGGTAGAGGCCGCACAATAAAATTGCCACAAAAGCCCACAAATCTACGTTCCATACCGCCAAGCGCCGCTTCCTGAAAACGACACGGGCATAAATACGTATATCCCCCCGTCCTCAGTCTTATCAATAGATTATTTTCAAGTTAAATTATATTATTTCTAATACATCTGCGTGCTTTCGCTTATCCTCTATGCGTTTATACTTTGAAAATCCTGTTGGGCGTGTGCTGGAACATCCCCATGGCTATGCCTTGGTCCAATACGCCGAGGGACCCCGCGATTTCGCAACGTTTCAGGCTCTTCTTACGCACACGCACCAGCTTTTGCGTCGCCACGGCTGGCACAAAATCCTGGCCGACCAACGCTACATCACCACCTTTACCGCCGAAGAGCAGCAGTGGGTGGCCAACTATTGGCTGGAGCGCAGCGCCCAGGATGGCTACGAGCTATACGGAGCCGTGCTGGTGTCCGGCGAGCGGCTGGCCCACTTGCCACCCGACGCCCTCGCCGACACCTTGCACCAGCAGTCGGCCCTCCGGTACCGGTTGTTTGCTACCGAAGATGAAGCGACGGCCTGGCTCCTGCAATTGCCCTAGCCTGTCGGGGCTTATTCGGCCAGGGCCGCGGGGCGAAAATCGATTGACTTTACCGGCGGGCCAAGTGGCTGCACACGAGGCATTTCGCTGTGCGCTGCAGCACACGAAAAGCAGCCCAAAAGTGGGGCAAGAGACGCACTCACAGCACCAGATGAGCCGTAGCGGCGGTGCTCCCGCCCGCGTCGTCATCGGTCACGAGCAATAGCTCAAACTGGCCATCGGCCAGTTGCTGCCGCACCGCCAACCCTTCCACTTTGCCGTAATACGGCCGGCCATCGGCCCAGGCCAAGCGGGCGAAGGTGGCTGTGTGCGCCGCCACGTCCACCACTCCGATAAACGAGCCGAGCACGGCCCCATCCAGCACGGCATCGGCGGTATTTTCGACGGAAGCCGACACGAACAGGACTCCGTTTACGAACGACGCGCCCGAAAAGCCGGCCGGGCACCCGTCAATTAGCGGCAGCTCGAATACAAGCTGGTGCGGCGAGGGCACCCGTGCTCCAGCGGCCCCGGCCAGCAGTTGAAGTACCGGCGCCAGCGGCAGCACGAACAGCGCCGCCGCATCGGCCCGGCCCACGGTGCGCTGAAACAGCAGCAGCTCCGCGTCGGTGGTCGCGGCGGCTTCGAGGTTGAGGGCTACCCCGGCGGGCAGGTGGGCGCTGAGGTGGGCGTAGAGCAGCGCCAGGTCCAGCAGCTGGGGCGTTTGAGGGCTTTCGGAGGGCACAAACCAGCCGCGGGCCCGGTTGGGGCGGCTGCCGGAGCCGAGCAGCAGCAAGCCGGGGCGGCCATCGGGCCAGGTCAGGGCGGCCATGCACTCTAGGTCGGGCTTTTCGGGCTTGGGAATCCGGCCGGTGGCGAAGGCAGCAGTATCAAACAGCGCAATCCGATTGGTAACGGCCAGCGTGGCCGCATCGAGCTGGTACAGGTACGGCGAGTCGTCGCCAACGACGTAGGCGGCACTGCCGATAATTTCAACTCCCGATGCAGAGGGCAGCCCCGGCAGCTGGTTTTCGGTGAGAATGGTGGCAGTCATGGACGTGTTCCTACTTCACAATCACCAGTTCCACGCGGCGGTTGAGGCGCCGGGTCTCCTCGCGGTCGTTGCTGAATTTTGGCTTCGAACCCCCAAAGCCCACCGTGCTGATGCGCTTCTCGTCGACGCCGCGGCCCACCAGGTAGCGCTTCACTTCGGCCACCCGGTCTTCGGACAGCTGCTGGTTTTTATCGGCCGGGCCCACGTTGTCGGTGTGGCCTTCGAGGCGGATGTCGGTGGTGGGGCTGGCCTGCATGGCAATGGCCAGGCGGTTGAGCTCGGTGTAGGCGGTGCCCAGCAGCGTGGCTTTGCCCTGGGTGAAAATGATGCTGGGCAAGTCGACTTTGGCCCCCACGGCGGCGGGCAGCAGCAGCAGGTCGAGGCGGGGCGAACCGCTGGCCACCAGGGTGTCGCCCACGGTCAGAAAACCGCCGCCGTTGGCCGAGAGGTAGTATTTGCCGGGCAGCAGCGACATCTGGTAATTGCCCGAATTATCGGCCCGACTGGTGGCGTTGAACTGCGCCCCGGTGGCCGTGCTCAGCAGGTTGGCCTTCACCACGGCGCCGGGCACCGGCTGCTTGGTGCGGGCATCGAGCACGCGCCCGCTCAGGAAGGCCCGCCCGCCGCTTTCGCCGGCCTCGGCCACGACGGGCTTGGGCAGCGAATCGGGGGGCGTAGCGCGGCCCGTGCGCAGGATGTCCTTGGTGCCATTGGGCGTGGCCGAGGAGGAAAAATAGGCCGTCTTGCCGTCGGGCGAGAGGCAGAGGTAGGCGTTGAAGCCGGGTCCGTTCAGGGCCGGGCCCAGGTTGCGGGGCTCGCTCCACTTGCTCCAGCTTTCATCGAGCCGGCGGCTCACAAAAATATCGGCCGAGCCGTAGCCCATGTGGCCATACGAGGCAAAATAAAGGGTTTTGCCGTCGGGCGCGAGCCAGGGCGCAAAGTCGAAGCCGGGCGAATTCAGCACCGGCCCCAGGCTTTTGGGCTCGGTGTAGCCGCCGCTGCCGTCGGGCCGGCTCAGGTAAATGTCGTTGCCGCCTTCGGAGTCGCCGCGTTCCAGCGAGAGGAGCAGCACCTGCCCATCGGCCGACATGTAAAAGCCCGTGCCGGGCACCGCCGAATAGAAATTGGCAATGCGCAGGGCCTCGGGCCGCACACTTTTGGGGGTGGCGCCGGGGGCGGTGGCGGCCGCCTGGGCCACCCGGCTCAGGCCCTCGTCCAGGAAGCCGTCGCGGCCGTAGGTGCCGCGCACCAGCAGCATCTGCCCGCCCGTGCCCGTCGTCGATTCCACGGCGTTGTTCTGGGGGGTGTTCACGCCATCGAGGCGGGTGGGCGGGCCCCAGGTCTGGCCTTTGTCGGGGCTTTGGCTCAGCCAGGCATCGCCCGAGTCGGTGTTGCCTTCGGTGTTGCCGGCAAATTTGGTGCGGGCGAAGTACAGCGTGTTGCCGTCGGGGCTGAGCACGGGGTGCACCTCGTTGCCGGGCGTGTTCACGCTGCCGGCCAGCGGCAGCGGTGGCCCAAACGGCGAGGGGCCTTCCAGCACATTCAGGCGCAGCCGAAACAGGTGCCACTGCTGGCTGGCCCGCCCGTTGCTCTTCTGGGCCACCACCGCTGTACCGTTGAACTTGTCGGACGAGGCCAGGGCCGCCACCCGGCTTTCGCTGCGGTTTTCGAGCTGAAAGCTGCCGGCCGGCCCGGCCGGCACCAGCCGCCACTGCTGCTGCTCGCTGCCCTGAAACGGCCGCTGCACCAGCGCCGTGCCTTCGCCGGGCTTGTCCACGGTCAGGCACTGGGTGCTGTGGCGGGCCTCGATGCGGAAATACTCGCTGCCCTCCCGGATGGGCACAAACCGCCATTGCTGGCTGTTGGCGTGGGTGAACTCCCACTGCACCACGGGCGCGCCGTTGGCCGTGCTGGCGCTGGCCACGTCGAGGCAGCGCCCGCTGCCCCGGTCAATCAGTCCGTAATACGCCCGGTCATCGGGCACAAAAGCTGCTTGAGCAGAGGCAACCAGGGGCAGAAAAAGGAGTAGCAACAGCAATCGAAACATCGGCGGGGGCGCGCCGAAAAGGAGCACGCTTGGGTGAACTACGCAAAAGAACGCCGGAATGGCGGGGAATAATATCTCCGCCCGTCATCCTGAACGCAGTGAAGGACCTTACCGCCGAAGAACAGTATGTAGTGATTCAACCGCTGTGGACGTGATAAGGTCCACAGCGGCGCTCAGGATGACAAGCGTTTTTCCGCCTTCAATCCTTCCCTGCTCAGGCCAGCAGCTTGTGCTTGATGGCGTACTGAATGAGGCCCACGACCGATTTGCAGCTGGTTTTGGTGAGAATGTTTTTGCGGTGCGTTTCCACCGTGCGCTCCGAAATAAACAGGGCCTCGGCAATGGCGTGGTTTGACTTTTCTTCCGCCACCAGGCGCAAAATCTCCTTTTCGCGGGTAGTCAGTTCCACCACCGGCGCTACGGGGCCGCGCTGGCCGGGCACGTCGAGGTGCTGGAGCAGGGTCTGGCCCACTTCCTGGCTGTAGTGGGTGCGGCCGGCGGCCACATCGGCAATGGCGGCGCTGAGCTCGGCCTTGGTGGTGTTTTTTAGGAGGTAGCCCATGCCGCCGGCTTCGAGCACTTCCATCACCGAAGCGTGGTCGTGAAACATGCTCAGGGCCAGCACCCGCACGGCCGGAAAGCTGGCCCGAATGTGCTGGGTCAGCTCCACACCGCTCATCTGGGGCATGTTGAGGTCGACAATGGCCACCCCGATTTCGGGGTGCTCGCGCAGGCGGCGCAGGGCGTCGGCGCCGGTATTGGCCTGGGCCACCACACGGATGACCGGGTCGTTTTTGAGCAGGGTTTTGATGCCCTCTATCACCAGCTGGTGGTCGTCGACCAGCAGCAGGTTGATGCGGGCCGAAACCGGGTAAGCGTCACTCATGGCCAAAAGAAATTAATGCAGAATGAAAGGGAGCAGCACCAGCCCGCCATGTCCCGGCGCAGTGTAGAAGTCAGAATGCCTTTAACTCAAACATACTTCAATTTTATTATACAACGAAAAAAACGGCCTTTCGCGCGCATCAGTCCGGCAGGGGCACCGTGGCCGTGACGGAGGTGCCGTGGCCGGGGCGGCTGTCGAGGTCCAGCACGCCGCCGAGGTAGGCCATGCGGCTCTCGATGTTTTTCAGGCCAATGCCGGCGTCTTCGCCCAGCGCGGTGGGGTCGAAGCCCACGCCGTTGTCTTCCACCAGCACGGTCAGCTCATCGGGATGGCGAATGATTTGCAGCGTCACTTCGGTGGCCTGGGCGTGCTTGAGAATGTTCTGCACCAGCTCCTGAATCACGCGAAACAGCACGTTTTCGGTGGTGGGCTCCAGGCGGCCGCCCCGGTCCAGGCCCACCACTTCGAGGTTAATTTTGACGCGGCCGGCCGCCGGGAGCTTGTCCAGAAAATCGCGCACGGCCTGGGCCAGCCCCCGCTTGATGAGAGCATTGGGCATGAGGTTGTGGCTGATGCTGCGCACCTCCTTGAAGCTTTCGTCCACCACGTCCAGGGCATTTTGCAGCAAGGCCTGCTGGCCCTGGGTGCGCACGCCCAGTTCCTCGCCCAGCGAGTGCAGGTTCATTTTGGCCGCGGTGAGGAGCTGGCCCACGCCGTCGTGCAAATCGGAGCCGATGCGGCGGCGCTCGGTTTCTTCGGCTTCGAGCACGGCCTGGGCGCGCAGGCGCTCCAGCTGCTGCCGCTCCTGGGCAAATTCCACCTCGCGCCGCAGCCGGCGGCGGTTGTAGAGCAGGTAGGCCAGGCCGGCCAGCAGCAGGGCCACCGCCAGCCCGGCCCACAGCTGCACATTGCGCCGCCGGATAACCTGCTGCTGGGTGCGCAGCTGCGCCGCCTGCAGGCGGTTCTGGGCGTCTTTTTTCTCGGTGTCGTACTTGGTTTGCAGCTCGGCCACCTGCTGGGTGCTTTGCTCCTGAAACAGAGAATCGTTCAGCAGCTGAAAGCGCCGCTGCCACTGCAAGGCTTTGGCGGGCTGCCCGTTGTCTTCGTACAGCGCGGCAAAACCGTTGTACACCACCCGCACGATGGGCAGTGCGTGCAGGCGCCGGCTGAGCTGCAGGGCGTGCTGGTAGGCGGCTTCGGCCTCCTTGGTCCGGTGCAGCAGGGCCAGGGCGTCGCCCAGGTTCAGCCACGACTCGGCCTGCCCCTGCTCGTTGCCTTCGGCCTGGTCGATGGCCAGCGTTTGGCGGTAGTAGCGGTAGGCTTCGGCGCCGTTTTTCAGCTTCAGGGCCAGGCCGCCGAGGTTGTAGAGCGCCAGCACGGCAACGCTGGAGTCGCCCAGGGCACGGGCTTTTTGCAGGGAAATATGGAAGTCGGCGCGGGCGGCGGCCTGCTGGTTTTGCTCCATCAGTGCCGTGCCGCTGTTGTTGAAGGCGATGGCCAACGGCTTGGCGGCGCGCGCATCGCCGGCCTGCACGGCCTGGCCCAGCAGGCGCTGGGCACGGCGGGCGTATTCCAGGCTCAGGTCGAGCTTGTGGAGGTTTTTGTTGGTGGTGGCCAGCCCCAGGCAGGCACTGCCCTGGCCCAGCAGGTCGTGCCGCTGCTCGGCCAGGCGCAGGGCCTGCATCAGGTTTTGGGCCGCGGCGGGAAAGTCGCCTTCGGCGTTGGCGAGGCGGCCCAGCAGCAGCAGCGCTGCTTGTTGCTGCGCGGGGCGGCCGGGCGCCGCCGTGGCCCGCTGCAAGGCCAAGGAGGCCAGCCGCTTGGCTTCGGCAGGCTCGGTGGGGCGCAGCGCGGTGGCGTCGGCCAGCAGCAGGCGCAGCTGAGCGGTATCGGCGGCTGTTGCCCGGCGCTGGTTCAGGCTGTCGACCAGCGGCGAATTGGCAGGCGTCTGGGCGTTGGCTGGCCTGGCGGCGCCGAGCCACAGGCCAGCAATGAACAGCCCGATTTGCAGAAATAATTGGCCGCCTGGGTTAGAAAATCGCATGGGGTCAGCAGGTTGAAAAACGTTTTCATCTTCTTCCTTTTCGCGCTTTCGCCGTGTTGGCTTGTGGCGGTATCAACCATCACGCAAGCCCATTCACCGGCTATGCAAAAGCAGCCAAGAATATCAGAACCGCTAAGTAAAGCAATTATGCCATACTTAACGGCGCCGTTTTCCTAATTTTTAGGTAGCCCTTTCCTGGCTGCCCTGGTAGCTGGAGCCGCAGCGTCGACCGGCCGCTTGCCGCCGAGCGGGCAACTTGGCACCCGCAGGGCGTGCTCATTTCGTCGGCACTTGCGGCCAGGCGGGCCATAGCCCGGCAACGGTTCCACTCAATTGGCAGTAAGTAATGGACTTTTGAGCCATACGTTGCTCTGTCCCTCACCTTTCTTTTTCCCTTCCCACCCATGCGCAAAGGCACCAAAGTCACCTGGAAATACGGCACCGGCACGGCCACCGGCAAAATAGAATCGGTGCACAAAGAGCCCGTTTCCCGCACCATCAAAGGCTCCGAAATTCACCGCAACGGCTCGGCCGCCGACCCGGCCCTGGTCATCGTGCAGGAGAATGGCGACCGGGTGCTCAAGCTCAAAAGCGAAGTAAAATCTGCTTCCTGAGCCCCCGTTGGGGCTTGGCTGCCCAACTCCTGCCGCCGGCTGCTTCGCCCGCCGGCGCTAGGGCTACCCCACGCGCAATGCTCTGCCGGCTTATCATTCCAAGCAGCGGCAACCCAAAGCTATTTTCAGGAACATTTTATATAATAATTAACCTATATTAACGGCGCGTTACGGTCCCCATTTCTCGCGCCCATGTCTCCTGTACCCACTCCCCTGCCAGCCGAGCCCCTGGCCGAAACCGACCGCGCCGAGCTCCTTGATGCCTTGCGCGGCTTTGCCCTGTGCGGCGTGTGCCTGGCCAACCTGTTCACGGGCTTCAGCTTGTGGCACGAGCCGGGCACCGGCGTGCCATCCACCCCACTGCCAACGGACACCACCGACCCCGCCGCCGCTTTCTTCATTCGGGCGTTGGTCGATGGCAAGTTTTACTCCCTGTTTTCGCTGCTGTTCGGCATCGGTTTCGCGGTGCAGCTGCAACGCGCCACCGCCCGCGGCGACGAGCAGCTGCTGACGTACCGGCGGCGGCTGTGGGTGCTGCTGGGCATTGGGCTGGTGCACCTGCTGTTCATTTGGCCCGGCGATATTCTGGCTTTTTACGCGCTGGTGGGCCTGTTGCTGGTGCGGCTTCGGCACCTGTCGGACCGGGCCATTGGGCGCTGGGCGGTGGTGTTGCTGCTGGTGCCCGTGCCGCTGTGGGCCGTGTTTTGGCTGGGCGGCGGCTGGAAAGCGCTGGTGCCGCTCACGCCGGCCGCTCCGTTTTACGCCCTCGGCCAAGCCATCGACCAACCCCTGCACATCAAGTCCTTTTACCAGGTAATGGCCAACACCAGTTGGATGTTTTTCTTCAAAGCCATGCGCTCGGGCATCTTTTACCGCGCCGGCGACCTGCTCTTTCAGTGGCGGGTGTGCAAAGTGCTGGCCATGTTTCTGCTGGGGCTGTGGGCAGGGCGGCACCAGGTGTTCCGGCAGCTCGATGCGTACCGGCCGCTCCTGCGGCGCGTGGCCCTTGGCGGGCTGGCGCTGGGCCTGGCGGCCAGTCTGCTCAACGCTTACCTTGACCACAGCCCGGAATACTTCCAGGGCCTGGCGCCGGGACTAACTTTTGCGGTGCTTTATGCCCTGGGCGTGGGGCCTCTGTCCCTGGGTTACGCTGCCACGTTTGCGCTGGCGTGGCGGCGGCCGGGCGCGCAGCGGCTGCTACAACTACTGGCCCCTTTGGGCCGCATGGCCCTGAGCTGCTACCTCAGCCAGAGCATCATTGCCACTTTCTTGTTCTCGGGGCTGGGCCTGGGCTGGGTGGGCAAAGTGGGGCCGACGCTGCTGTGGCCGTTGGCGGCGGGCATCATCCTGTTTCAGTTGCTGCTGTGCCGCTGGTGGCTGGCCCGCTTCCGCTTTGGGCCGGCCGAGTGGGTCTGGCGCAGCCTCAGCTACGGGCAGGCGCAGACGCTGCGCCGCCCGGCAGACCTGCAAGCTGCTGCTATTGGCTGAAACGCAACCCGTTTATCAGGAAAAAAGCAGCCCCGCCAGTAACTGCTGGCGGGGCTTCCTTTTTGTTGATAAACGGGTAGTTGTCAGTTGTTCGTTGTCAGTTGTTGGTCTCAATACAAACCCAGACTAACAACTGACAACGAACAACTGACAACTAGCTAGCGGTTCCTGGGGTCGGGCTCGATGAAAGCTTCCGACTCCATCTCGGTGGGCACCACCACCACGCCCTGCTGGAGCATGGAATTGCGCTTGCCGTAGAGGAAGTACACCACAAAACCCAGTACCATCCAGCCAAAAGCCAGCAGCAGCGTGTTCTTGTCGAGCCCGATGATGAGCAGCGTGCACACCAGCGCCCCCATTATCGGCACCAGCGGAAACGACGGCGACGAGAGCGGCGCCATGAACGGGCGGGGCTGCGCGGGGTCCGACCGGCGCATAATCCAGACGCCAATGCTCACCAGCACGAAGGCCAGCAGCGTGCCAAACGACGTGAGGTCGCCGGCCACCGAGCCGGGCACGAAGGCCGCAAACAAACCCACGAACACCATCAGCATGAGGTTGGATTTGTAGGGCGTGTTGAACTTGGGGTGCAGCTCGGAGAAGGCTTTGGGCATGAGGCCGTCCTTGGCCATGGAGAAGAATACGCGGCTCTGGCCCATGAGCATCACCAGAATAACGGACGTGAAGCCCAGCAAAATCCCGATGGTCACGGCCGTGGCCAGCCAGCCGTAGCCGGTCATGTGCGCCCGGATGGCGTAGGCCACCGAGGCCTCGCCGCCAATGGCCGGGTCGGCAAATTCGCGCCAGTTGGCCACGCCCGTCAGTACGTGCCCAAACAGGATGTAGAGCACCGTGCAAATGGCCAGCGAGCCCAGAATGCCAATGGGCATGTCGCGCTTGGGGTTTTTGGCTTCCTGCGCGGCCGTGCTCACCGCATCGAACCCGATGAAGGCGAAGAACACAATGCCCGCGCCCCCGATGATGCCGCCCCAGCCGTGCTTGTTCCAGCCCTCGTAGGTGCGCACCACTTCGCCGGCGGCGTTTTTCACCACGGCATCGGCCGGAATCAGGTAGGGCGTGTGGTTGGCGGGGTTGATGAACTGCCAGCCGACAGCAATAAAAATCACCACAATCAGGGTTTTGAGCACCACGATAACGGCGTTGAACATGGCCGATTCCTGGGTGCCCTTCACCAGCAGCAGGCTCAGCATCACGATGATGAACAAGGCCGGCAGGTTAATCATGCCGTGCTGCTCCACCCCGTTTATAACGGCGTGCTCAAACGGAGAGTGGCTTAAATGATACGGTATACTGGTGTGAAAGACTTCCAGCAGCTTGTTCAAATACTCGCTCCAGGCAATGCTGACGGTGGCCGCGCCCAGCGCGTATTCCATGATGAGGGCCCAGCCAATGACCCAGGCCACGAACTCGCCCATGGTGGTGTAGGCGTAGGTGTAGGCCGAGCCGGCAATGGGAATCATGGCCGCAAACTCGGCGTAGCACAAGCCGGCGAACACGCAGCCAAAGGCGGCCAGCACGAAAGCCAGGGTCACGCCCGGTCCCGAGGCCTGCGCGGCGGCATTGGCGGTGCGCACAAACAGGCCGGCCCCGATGATGGCGCCCACGCCCAGGGCCACAAGGTTGCCGGCGCCCAGCGTGCGCTGCAGCGTGCCGTGCCCGGTGGAGTTGGCCTCGCCCAGGAGCACGGCCAACGGTTTTTTGGCGAAAATACTTGCCATGTGTTAGGTGTAAAGGAGGAAGAAGTATGAAATAAATGAGGGTTGAAACGAAGCCGCCCGGCAGCAGCCAGCCGAAATTTCGGTTAAGACCACGGCGGCGGGTCCGAAATATAGGCAGCAAATTCGCTACAACCCGTTTTTGGACCTTCCGAGGACATGGCGAAGCAATGGTCCGGCTTATTTTTACACCCTGGATGTTGTGTCGAAGGCGCTCGGATTAAACTCCGGCCATTTCGCTGCATCCAAATCCGCATCCTGGTTCCCTACATTCCATTCCTACAATCCGTTTATGCATAAATTTCTCGTGCTGCTGGCCACCGCCGCAGCCACTTCCACCACCTGCCTGGCGCAAGCCCCTGTCGTCCTCGGCCAGACCGGCCCCGCCCCTACCAGCGTGCCAAAACCATCGGACCAGATGGTGGAGCGCCGCACCCAGTACCTCGCCAAAGAGCTCGGCCTCAGCGCCGACCAGCAGGCCAAACTGAAACCCATCCTGCTGGCCCAGCGCCAGGACATGCAGACCCTGCACCAGCAAGTGAGCACCGCCGGCCGGCGCCGCGGCCTGGGCCAGGACGTGAAAGCCAACCAAGCCAAGTACGACGAGCAAATCCGGGCCGTGCTCACCCCGGCGCAGTACACCAAGTTCGACCAGCTGCGCACCGAGCAGCGGGAAAAACTGCGCGACTTCCGCGCCACTGGCCAAGCCGGCCAGGCTGCCCAGCCAACGGAATAATTGGCGGGGTTGGCCGGCAAAAAGCGCCGACTTATCGGCGGATTGCCGCCGGGGCGTGGCGGGCCGTTTTCCTGGCATACCGCTTGCAAACACCTTTTGCGTAACCGGACGGGCCACCTGGTTCCGCCGCTCATCCCTCAGTCACCCATTTTTCGCTTCAACCCCACATGAAAAAGACCCTTGTCCTGCTCGCTGCCCTCGCCTTCGCCACCGCCGGCACCAGCTTCGCCCAAACCGCTGTGAAAACCACCGGCTCCGATGCCAACCAGACGGCCCGCCACTACCAGAAAGGCCCGAAAGACCCCGCCAAGACGGCCGACCACAAAGCCGGCAAAATGGCCAAAGAGCTCGGCCTCAGCGCCGACCAGGAAGCCAAAGTAGAGCAGCTGTTGCTGGCCCGCCAGCAGGAAGGCGCCGCCCTCAAAGCCAAATACGGCGCCGACCGCATAGCCGGCCACGCCGAAATGAAGGCTTCGCACGAGAAGTACCAGGCCCAGCTCAAATCCATCCTCACGCCGGAGCAATACGCCAAGTTCGACAAGATGAAGGACGAGCACCACGGCCACGGCAAAGGCCAAGGCGGCAAAACGAAGGTGAAAGCCAAAGCTTAACGCCTCGCTTTCAGCACCTATCAAACAAAGCCCCAACCAGTCCGGTTGGGGCTTTTTTGTGCGTTTGGCCCCGCTGGGCACTTCTCTGCATTCCGGCGCTTGCTTATATTTGGCCAAACCACCCGGCTAACCATCTCCCTCCCCATGCCTCCCCTCCCCAGTAGCACGGCTTCGGCCGTGCAAATTCAGCAGTTTTACGACAAGGGCCTGGCCCACGCCAGCTACGCCGTGCGCTGCGGCCGCCAGGTCGTTGTCATCGACCCCGGCCGCGACCCGCAGCCCTACTACGATTTTGCCGACGAGCACGAAGCCCGCATCATTGCCGTAATCGAGACGCACCCGCACGCCGATTTCGTGTCGTCGCACCTGGAAATTGCCGATGAAACCGAGGCCACCATCTACTGCAGCAAGCTGGTGGGGGCCAAGTACCCGCATCATGCCTTCGACGACGGCGACCGCATCAAGCTGGGCAATGTGGAGCTGCACGCCATCAACACCCCCGGCCACTCGCCCGACTCCATCAGCATTCTGCTCCTCGATGAGCTGGCGCAGAGCCGCGCCGTGTTCACCGGCGACACGCTGTTTGTGGGCGACGTGGGCCGGCCCGATTTGCGGGAGGACGAGGCCATTGGCGGCCACAAGCGCGAGGAGCTGGCCGCGCAGATGTACCACAGCACCCGCAACAAGCTCATGACCCTGCCCGGTGCCACCAAGGTGTACCCCGCCCACGGCCCCGGCAGCCTCTGCGGCAAGACGACGAGCCCTGACCTTGACAGCACTATCGCCAAAGAGCTGAAAACCAACTACGCCCTGCAGCCCATGTCGCAGGAAGAGTTCATCCAGGTGCTGCTCGAAGACCAGCCCTTTGTGCCCAAATACTTTGGGCACGACGTGCGGCTGAACAAACAAGGCGCCCGCGGCTTCGAAGACAGCGTCCGGGCCGTGCCGCACCTGAGCACCGCCACCGCGCTGGAGCCGGGCGTACTCGTCATCGACACCCGCCCGGCCGCCCGCTTCCGCGCCGGCCATTTGCCCGGCGCCATCAATTTGCAGGATGGCGGCAAGTTCGAAACCTGGTTGGGCTCGGTCGTAGGCCCCAAGGAGCTGTTCTACCTGCTGGCCGACAGCAACATCGCGCTGGATACGGTGGTGCGGAAAACGGCCAAAATCGGTTATGAAGGCAGCATCAAAGGCGCCTTGCTCGCCCCAGCCAGTCTGCCCGAAACCGCGCCTACTGTCGACGTAGCCCAGGTTCGTGAACACCCCGAGGCCTTCACCATCGTCGATATCCGCAACCACGCCGAGGCCAAGAACCAAGTATTCGACAACGCCCTGGTGATTCCGCTACCCGAGCTGCGCGAGCGTGCCCACGAAATCCCCACCGACAAGCCGGTGCTCATTCATTGCGCGGGCGGCTACCGCTCGGCGGCCGGCGCCAGCATCGTGCAGGCCGCCCTGCCCGGCGCCGAGGTACTGGACCTGGGCGAGGCCATCACGGAGTTTCAGAAGGCGGCGGTGCACTAGCATGATAGGAGTTCCCGGCTTAGGAATTCTGTTGGTGCTGGCAATCACTGTGCTGTTTTATCTGCCTTTCATCACGGTCAAAATTTTAGCACAGCTGACTCAGATTGATAGATTGCCGGATTTGGCCAGAATGGCATTATTCGGCATTGCCTATTTGCTATTCACAGGATTGACGCTACTTCTCATTAGAGCCAATCCTTACGAAATGATTGATTGGCTGCTTCTGTATGCTGTCCTCGCCACCCTGCTGTATTTTACATTAAAGTGGATTCAGAAGGAAACAAATCCGACTGTTTGAATAAGCTGGCCCATTGGCACTAGTCAGTTAGCATTGTATTGAAGCCCCGGCGCCCCCTGCCGGGGCTTTTTCATTCCTTGCGGCGGGGGTATCTTTGATATTCACTCTACCCCATGCGCGTCCTTCACACCGCCGACTGGCACCTCGGCCAGCACTTCCTCACCGGGCAGGAACGCACCACCGAGCAGCAGGCTTTTCTCGACTGGCTACTGCTCACGGTGCAGGCCCAGGCCATTGAGGTGCTGGTGATTGCCGGCGATATTTTTGATACCCAGTCGCCCTCCTACACGGCGCAGGAGCTGTACTATACCTTTCTGGTGAAGATGCAGGCCACCGGCTGCCGCGACATCGTGGTGGTGGGCGGCAACCACGACTCGCCCACCATGCTCAACGCCTCGCGGCAACTGCTGCGGCAGCTGCGCATTCACGTGGTGGGCGGCGTGCCGATGGACCCCACCGAGCAGATTCTGCACCTGAACGCGGCCGACGGCCGGCCCGGCCTGGTAGTGTGCGCCGTGCCCTTTCTGCGCGACCGCGACATCCGACTGGCCGTGGCCGGCGAGACGCTCGACGACCGCCAAATCCGCATCCGCCAGAGCATTGCCGACCACTACGCCGCCCTGGCCGCCCACGAGGCCGTGCGGGGCCTGCGCGAGCAGAACGTGCCGGTATTGGCCACCGGCCACCTCTACGCCGCCGGCGGCGAAGCCCGCGAGGGCGCCGAGCGCGACGTGCACATTGGCGGGTTGGGGTTGATTGGGGCCGAGCATTTTCCCACGGCCTTCGACTACGTGGCGTTGGGCCACCTGCACCGTCCGCAGCTGGTGGGCGGGCGGGCGCACATCCGCTACTCGGGCTCGCCGGTGCCGCTGTCGTTCACCGAAGCCAACGACAAGCAGCAGGTGCTGCTACTGGAGTTTAAGGGGGCGGGCGCGCCGGTTATTACAAGCATTCCGGTGCCCGTGACGCGCCGCCTGCAGCGCTTCCACGGCACGCTGGAAGAAGTGGAGGCCGATATTCTGGCCTACGACAACTCGGCTTTTCAGCAAGTGGCCTGGGCCGATGTGCTGGTGCGCTCCGACGAAACGCCCGCCGAAGTGCAGCGCCGCGTGCAGGCCGTGTTGCAGCTGCAAAAGCAGCAGGTGATTGCGCCCAAAGGCGTGCGCCACCAACGCGCCACCGAAGCCCCGGACCTGGCCGAAAACGCCATCCCGCTGGCGCTGCTGCACGAGCTGACGGTGGACGAAGTATTTGGCCGGCGCGTGGCGGGCCTGCCGCCCGAGCGGGCCGCTGCCCTCACATCCACGTTCCAGGAGTTGCGGCAGCTGCTGGGCGAGGCCGACCCACAGGCACAGGGCGGCGAAGCGTCGTAAGCCAGTTTACAGAACTATCCCAGAACGTCATGCTGAGCGCAGTCGAAGCATCTCGCGTGCAGCAATAAATCAAATCACTCACTCGGTAGAGATGCTTCGACTGCGCTCAGCATGACGCGTTAAGGAACTTGCTATTCAGCCCGTTTCCTCGCCAGCAGCCACAGGCCGCCCAGCACTAGGGCTCCCACTCCTGCTGCAACAGCTACTGCCGAAATCGGCTTGTGCGCTGCCGCGTCAGGCCGCCGCGCAACATCCGCATCGCGAAACTCCTGGCCCGCGGTGGCGGCCAGAATCAGGCGGACGGTTTCGGCGGGCTGGTCCCATTGCGGAAAATGGCCGCAGTCTTCAAACCAGTAAAGCCGGGCATCGGGGAATTTGGCGAGGGCCCGCGGGGCCTGGCGCGGCAGGCACACCCGGTCCTGCCGGCCCCAGCCAATAACCAGCGGCGCATTGATGCTGCCCGCCGGCGCCCCCTGCTGCACTTCGCCGTAGGCCAGGTTGTCCAGCAATTCATCGAAGGAGGGCGCGTGGGCAAAGCTGCGCATTTCATCGAGCGCCACGTGCGCCGGCAACTGCCACGGGTGGGCCGAAAACTGGGCAAACAGCGCCGTGCGCGTCACGGCATTGCTAGTCACGAAAGGCATGGCGGGCTGTAAGGCTCGCACCAGCTGCGTAGAAATGGCCACGCTGTGGTAGAACACCGGAATTTCCCAGCCCTGCCAGAAGCCGCCGGGGTCGAGCGACACCACGGCCCCGAGCACGCCGCCCCGCCGGGCCAGTTCCAGCACCAGCCGGGCCCCCATCGAGCTGCCCACGGCGTCGATGCCGAGCAGGTTTTGCGCCCGCAGGAAGTCGGTCACGGCATCAGCCAGGGTGGCTATGGTGACGGGGCCGGCCAACGGCGGCGTGTTGCCAAAGCCGGGTAAGTCAACGGCAATGACTTCGCGCTCAGTGGCCAGGTCTTCGATGATGGTTTGCCAGGAGCGCCAGCTGCCGCCAATGCCGTGCAGCAGCAAAAGCGGCCGGCCTGCGCCGCGTCGGATGTGGTTCATAGTCATTGGCGTAGTTAATGGCGGCGTGTGCATCTGCCGATTTAAGCGCCGGGCAGCGCGGATGGTCCAATCAACCTCAACGGCTGGGCCCGGGGCATAGTTATGCCCGGGCCGACAGCAAGGCCCCGCAGTGCGGGAACCCAAACCGGCCCGGCCGCCTTTTCCAGGCCGATTCTGCCGAAGGCCGCCGTACCTTCGGGAAGTATTTTGGGAGAAGTATTCGATGAAAATTATCAGCGTCCGTTTCGCTAACCTTAACTCGCTGCCCGGTCCGTTTCTGATTCGCTTCGATGAGACGCCCCTGGCCGACACGGGGCTGTTTGCCATCACGGGCCCCACCGGCGCGGGCAAAAGCACGCTGCTCGACGCCATTTCGGTGGGCCTCTACGGCCGGGTGCCGCGCCACGACCGCCAGGTGGGCGAGATGGTGAGCCGCCACGCCAAAGACGCGTTTTCGGAAGTAGAATTTGAAGTGCACGAAACCAACGCCGACACCGGCGTGGTAGACCGCGTGCGCTACCGCTCGCGCTGGGAAGTGAAGCGCAAGGTGCGCGGCGAGGACAAAGGCGCCCTCAACCCCGACGCCATGACGCTGGTGCTGAGCCCGTCGAACATCGCCGTCATCAGCGGCAAGGAGGCGGTGCCCAAGCGCGTGGGCGAGGTATCGGGACTGGACTTTGGGCAGTTTGAGCAGTCGGTGCTGCTGAGCCAGGGCAAGTTTGCCCGCTTCCTGCACGCGCCCGAAAAAGAGCGCAGCGCCCTGCTCGAAAAGATGACCAACGTGGACATCTACTCGCGGCTGAGCGTGGCGGCGTTTGAGAAAGCCAAAGAGGAAGAGCTGAAAACCAAGCTCCTGCGCGCCAAGCTCGACGCCACCCGCCTGCTCACCGAAGAAGAACGGACCGAGCTGGAACGCCAGCTGGACGTGCTGCACGCGCAAGCCGAACAGCACCACGAGGAGCAGCAGGACCTGAACATTTGCCTGACCTGGCGCACCATCCTCGACCAGCTCGACCGGCAACTGGCCGACGCCACCCGCGAGAGCGAGCGCCTGCAACGCGACGACGAGCAGCTGCAAGCCGAGTTTGCCCGCCTGGAAGGCCACCTGCGCGCCGCCGCCGTCGACAAGCCGCTGGAGCTGGCCGAAGCTGCCGAAAAGGAAGTGGCCAGCGACGAAAATCAGCTGCGCGAGCTGGCCGAGGCCCTGCCCCGGCTAGCCACCGCCGCCGAAACGGCCGCCGCCGCGCATACCACCGCCACCGCCACCCACGCCGCCGCGCTGGCCGAGGAAGACCGCCTGCGTCCGCTGCTCAGCCAGGCCCAACAGCAGGACGCGGCCATTGCCGCCACCCGGCACCAGCTGCAGCTCAAGCGCGAAGCCCACGCCCAGCAGGCGCGCGACTACCAGCACGCCGCCGCCGGCGTGAACCGGGAAGCGCAGGAAATCAGGACGCTGCAAGGCCAAAACGAAATGCTGGACCGCTGGCTTATCGAGCACAGCGCCGAGATTGAGCTGAAAAACCAGGTACTGGCCCTGGACCGCGAAATCATCGACCTGCAGGGCGCACAGAAGGAGGTTGCGAAAATAGACGCCAGCCGGGCCGAGCTGCGCAAAACCCAGGACCAAACCACCGCCGACCTGCGCCGCCAGCAAACCCTCGAAGCCGAGGCCAAGGCGCGCAAAAAAGCCATCGAGGACGAGGGCAAGCCCTGCCGCACCGAGCGCGACGCCCTGCTGCTGGGCACCACGGCCGCCGCCCTCGCCCAGCGCGCCGACGACCTCACCGCCCAGCAACAGGCCCTGCAGCAGCTCCTGCCGAAAGCGGAAGCCGCCCAGGAGCACCAGGCGCGCGCCGCCGCCCTGGCCATTCAGATAGAGCAGGAAGCCCCGGCCCTGGCCACGGCCGAAACCACCGCCGCCCACCTCGAAACCCGCCGGACCGACGGCCAGCACCTGCTCGACAGCTACCGCCGCGAGCTGCGCGCCCAGCAGGCCCTGGCCGACCTCAACCAGCACCGCCAGCACTTGCTGCCCGGCCAGCCCTGCCCGCTGTGCGGCGCATTGGAGCACGCCTTCGCCGCCAATTTTGCTGCCGAGGCCGACGAGCAGGAGCAGCGCGTGGCGCAGCAGCAGCTGGCCCTGGCCAAGCTGGACGAAGACCTGCGCCTCGCCACCACCGCCCTGGCCCGCCGCCAGACCGAGCAGCAGCAGCGCCGCAAGCTTTGGGAAGAAGCCCTGGCCGCGGCCGACGTCGCTCAGCAGCAAGCCGCCGCGCTGGCCGCCACCTGCACGCCGGCTCCGGCCGAGCCCACCAACCCGGCGGCCGTGCGCACCTTGCTCGAAACCGCTACTCGGGAGCAGGCCGCCGCCGTGGCCGCCCGCCGCCGCGTGGCCGAGCTGGACGAGCAGCTGGCCAAGCTCCGCGAGCAATACCTCAAGGAAGGCGAAGCGGCCGCGGCCGCCGAGCGCGAGATTCCGCGGCTATTGGAGCGGGAGGATACCATAGCCGCCGACCTAGCCAAGCTGGTGGAGGAGCTGCTGCACTGGCAGGAGCAGACCGATATTTTCCAGGGTTCGATTCGTGACTTTCTGGCGCCCCACCGCCTGCAGCTGCCCGCCCGGCCGCCGTATGACGGCATTCTGGCCACCCTGCGCGAGCGGGCCGAGCACTACGAAGCGCAGGTCGCCGCCCTGAACGAGCTAGGAAAAACGCTGCTGGGCAAAACCAGCCAGCACCAGGCGCACGCCGAAAGCCTGGCCCAGCAGGCCAAACAACTCGCCGCCACCACGGCCACGCTGCAAGCCGAGCAACTCACAATCGACCAGCTACTAGCGGCCCGCCAGGCTCAATACGCCGGCCTTAACCCGGCTGCCGAAGCCGAGCAGCTGCGCCAAGCCACCCAGCGCCTGGCCGAGGCGGCCGTGCGTGCCCAGGCCCAGCTGGCCGACCAGCAGAAAGCGCTCGAAATTCAGCAAAACCGCCAACAAGACCTGCAGGCGCAGCTAGGGGTGCACCGCAACGCCCACCACCAGCGCCAAACGGAGCTAGCCGCTGCCCTGACCGGCGCCGGCCTGGCCGCCGCCGCCGAAGCGCGCGCCCTGCTCCTGCCCGCGGCCGAAGCCACGCGCCTCACCCAGCGCCGCCAGGACCACCGCACCGCCCAGGCCGCCGCCGCCCGCCGCCTCGCCGACCTCACCGCCGAACTCAACCACCACGCCGAGGCCGGGCTCACGCCCCACACCGCCACTGAGCTCACCGCGCAGCTTAACGCGCTGTCGGCGGCCGATGATATTTTGCAGCAGAAGCTGGGGGCTGTGGGCAACCAGCTCCGGCAGGACGACGACGCCCGGCAGCTGCTGGCCGCGGGCCAGCACGAGCTGACCCTGCGCCAGCAGGAAGAGCAACGCTGGCATGACCTGAGCGAGCAGATTGGCTCGGCCCGGGGTGATAAGTTCAGCCAGTTTGCGCAGGGCCTCACCCTCACGCACCTGGCCCGGCTGGCCAACCTGCGCCTGCGCCAGCTCACGGGCCGCTACACCATTCTCAAAACGCCCAACCGCAATCTAGAGCTGCAAATCATCGACCACGACCAGGCCGATACCGTGCGGCCCATGGCCTCGCTCTCGGGCGGCGAAAGCTTCCTGGTGAGTCTGGCGCTGGCCCTGGGCCTGAGCGAGCTGGCTGGGCACAAGGCCCGCATCGAGTCGCTGTTTATCGACGAGGGCTTCGGCACGCTGGACCCCGAGGCCCTGAACACGGCCCTGGATGCGCTGGAGCGCCTGCAGCATTCGGGCAAGATGATTGGCATCATCTCCCACGTTACGGACCTCAAAGACCGGATTGGCACCCAGATTCGGGTGCGGCCCGGCGCGGGCGGCAACAGCAGCGTGCACCTGGTCGGTATTATGGGCAACGAAACCAGCTGCGCGGTGCCGTAATTCAGCGCCGGCCGCGCCGGTTGGTGATGCGCTCTACGCGCTGCTTGCGAATCCAGGCCAGGTAGGTTTGCAGGCCCTCGGCGGCGCGCAGGGCCTCCACGGTGGGGTATTGGCGGGCCAGCTCGCGGTTGCTCAGGAAACGGTGCACGCTGCTGTGACAGGGCTGGCACAGGTCGACGGTGGGGCCGTATTTGCCGCCTTCTTCGCGGGGTACCAAGTGGTGGCGCGAGGTGGCTTGCACCGTGCGCTCGCAGAGGCCGCACTGGGGGCCGGTGGCGGGCAATGCATCAACAGCGGGCCAGGAAGGAGACGGAAAGCGCCGACGGGCCATAGGTGGAAAGGGAGTTGAGTGGCGGCAAGAAGTTGCGCCATTAGGCGCCATAAGCAACACAACTGATGGCCGGCAAGTTGCGGAATCAGCATTGTCGCGCTATCTTGGCCTGCAGTGGTAGAACACAATTTCTTAATTCGCTCTTCCCGTAGTCGCTTATTCAACCCTTCATCCTACTTAACCTATGATAATAACTGTACCCCTTATTCTGAACAAGCGGCTGTTCTGGGCCGGCGTGCTCGCGGCTTTGCTGCTGGCAGCCCCCCCGGCCGCCCACGCCCAAACCTGGATGGTGAGCACCACGGCCCAAATCAAGCTGGGCATCCTGGATAAATACGGCCAGCTGGGCCCCTACACGGCCACTTTCGTGGTGCACAACGAAAAAACCGGCAAAGACTATTTCCTGGTGAAGGAGCTGGCCCGCAACCAAACCGGAATCGACGTCCTCTTCCCCACCGACCCCTCCGACCCCAACTACTTCAAAACCGAAAGCGGCGAAGCAGCCAATGCCGCCCCCGGCCGCTACACCTGGGAGTGCCGCGTGAAGGGCGTGAAAGCAGTGGGCGGCCGGTTTGTCTTCCCCGAAGTGGCCAACGACATCACCGTTGTCAAGCAATAGGCCGGCTTTCCCTCAACTCTTGTTCAAAGCCTGGCCTTGCGCCGGGCTTTTTTCGTTTAATAGTTGTTTAGGATGTCACCAAAACCAATCAGCCCGTCCTGCTGAGCTTGTCGAAGCATCTCTCCCGCTTCGTTGGGCCGTGATGAATTGCTTGCGCGGGAGAGATGCTTCGACAAGCTCAGCAGGACGTTCTACCTTGCCTTCAAAGGCCTTTCCTTTCACTTTTGCTCGTTAATATATTATGCCACGCAAGTCTTTCCCCGAACTCATCAACAGCCCCGGCATGCCGGTGCTGGTCGATTTTTATGCTACCTGGTGCGGGCCCTGCAAAACCATGGCACCCGTTCTGGAGCAGGTGGCGGCCCAGCACGGCGGCAAGCTGCGCGTCATCAAAATTGATGTGGACAAGAACCAGGCGGTGGCCCAGCAATACCGCGTGCAGAGCATTCCTACGCTGATTCTGTTCCATCAGGGGCAACCCGTGTGGCGGCAGGCCGGGGTGGTGCCCGCCGCCCAGATTGCGCAGGCCCTGCAGCCGTTCGTGGGCAAGCCGTAGCCCCGAGAAAACTCTTTTGCGGCCCCGCCGGCCGGCGGCAAACTATCCGGCGAAGGCGGGCGTTGGGGAGGGCGCTACCTTTACGTCCTCCCCGACTGCTGCCGTATGATTGTCAATTATTCACTACGTTATTACTTCTTACTGTTTGCATTGGCGCTGGGCGCGCCGCGTTTCGCCCGAGCCCAGAACCCTGCCCGGTACACCCTCAGCGGCACGGTGCGGGGCGGCCACGGCGAAACCCTGCCCGGCGCCAGCGTGGCCGTGCCGGCCCTCAACACCGGCACGGCAGCCGATTCGCTGGGTCGTTTTTCCCTGAGCTTGCCGGCCGGGCGCTACCGGTTGGTAGTGGCCTTCATCGGCTACGAGCAGCTCACCCGCGAGCTCAACCTCACGCACAACCAGCGCCTAAGCTTCGACCTGGCCGAAAGCGGCAACGAGCTGAGCGAAGTGGTGGTAGAAGGTGCCGCCACATTGGAGCAAAAGCTGAAAACCACCCAAATGGGCGTGGAGCACCTCAGCATTGCCGAGGCCAAGCTGCTGCCGGCGCTGTTTGGTGAGGTCGACATTCTGAAAACCCTGCAGCTGAAGCCCGGCGTGCAGAGCGGCGGCGAGGGCAGCAGCGGCCTCTTTGTGCGCGGCGGCTCGGCCGACCAGAACCTGGTATTGCTCGACAACACGGTGGTCTACAACCCCAACCACTTGTTTGGGCTGTTTTCGGTCTTCAACTCCGATGCCGTGCAAAGCGTGGACCTGTACAAATCGGGGTTCCCGGCGCAGTTTGGGGGGCGGCTGTCGTCGGTGGTGGATGTGAAGCTGCGCGAGGGCGACCGGCAGCACTACGTGGCCACCGGCGGCGTGGGCCTGATTTCGTCGCGCCTCACCTACGAAGGCCCCATCAACAAAGGGAAGGGCTCGTTCATTGTGAGCGGCCGGCGCACGTATTTCGACATTTTCACGCGGGCCCTCAACAAGGCCAACGAAAACAAAGAGGATTACAGCCCCATTCCGGACTACTATTTCTACGACGCCAACCTGAAGGCCAATTACGCGCTGGGCGAGAAAGACCACCTTTTTTTGACGGGCTACCTGGGGCGCGACGTGTTCGGTTTCAGCAGCACGGGCGGGTTCAATTTCAATTTTACCTGGGGCAATACCATCGGTACGCTGCGCTGGAACCACGTGTTTTCGCCCAAGCTGTTCGTGAACACCGCCGTGTCGGTGTCCGACTACAAGTACGACCTCACCAACAAGCTCGACCAATTCAGCTTCGGCATTGGGTCCAACATTCGGGACTACACCGGCCGCGTCGATGCGGAATACACCCCTACCGACCGGCACTTAATTAAGGCCGGCGCCATGCTCACGCAGCACCGTTTTGGCGTGGGCCGCCTCGATGCCAATTCCGGCGACGGCCGCGTCAATTTCGGCGCCGACGTCACTTACTACGGCCTCGACGGCGCCCTCTACGCCTCCGACAACTACAAAGCCAGCGACAAGTTGCAGCTCGAAGGCGGCCTGCGCCTCACCGGCTTCCGCAGCGGCAGCGACCAGTACGCCGGCCTGGAGCCCCGCGCCGCCGCCCGCTACGCCCTCAACGAGCGCACCTCCTTCAAGATGAACTACGCCCTGATGTACCAGTACGTGCACCTGGTCACGAACTCCGGCGCGTCGTTGCCCACCGACATCTGGTACCCCTCGCGCCTGTCGGTGATGCCCCAACGCTCGCAGCAGGTGAGCGGCGGCGCCAGCTTTTTGCTGGGCCAGGGCAAGTACCTGCTCACCGACGAGGTGTACTACAAATGGGGTAAGAATCAGGTCGATTTCAAAGACGGCGCCCAGCTGTTTGTGAACCCCGAACTGGACACCGAATTCATTTTTGGCAAGAGCTGGGCCTACGGCAACGAGCTGTACCTGGAAAAGAAAACCGGCAAAACCACCGGCTGGATTGGCTACACCCTGGCCTGGAGCTGGCGCAACTTCCAGCCCCAGCGCGACCTGCCGGGCATCAACGGCGGCCGGGATTTCCACCCCAGCTACGACCGCCGCCACAACCTGACCGTGGTGGTGCTGCACCAACTCAACGCCCGCCTGAGCCTCACGGCCAGCTTTATCTACTCGTCGGGCTCGCTCACCACGCTGCCGCTGGGCCGCTTTGGGGTGCAGGACATTCCGGGGTCCAGCGTGGGCATCGACCCGCGCCCGGTGCCCATTTACCCCGACCGCAACTCCTACCAGCTCATCCCCTACCACCGCCTAGACCTCGGCGCCGTCTACAAAATCGGCACCCGGCGCAACCAGGACCTCACCCTGAGCATCTACAACGCCTACAACCGGCGCAACGCCTACTTCGTGTTTTTCGACACCCTGCGCGACAAGGCCACGGGCCGCACCACGGGCTTCGCAGCCAAGCAGGTGTCGCTGTTTCCGGTCATTCCCTCGCTCACTTATAATTTCCGGTTTTAAGCCTTTTGTTTTGATTGTACTGCAAAAGCGGAACGTCATGCTGAGCGCCGCCGAAGCATCTCTACCGCGCAACTAGAGCAGTTTCGGGGTCGTTGTATAGTAGCGCGAACTACACCGTTCGCGCTTCTACTGCCGTTGCTTCGGAATGTACCCTGATACCAAAACTGCCCTAATTCAGTCGATTGGATTACTCTCGCGGGAGAGATGCTTCGACAAGCTCAGCATGACGTTCAACTACATCACCTATGCAACGACTTCCTCGCTCCTTCATGCTCGTCCTGCTCGCCCTGGCCGGCTGCGGCAAGCTGCAAAACGACATCAACGTGCCGCTGCCTACCTACAATGCCGATTTGGTGGTGGAGTGCTACCTGGAGCCCGGCAAGGTGCCCAGCCTGGCCGTCACCACATCGGTGCCGTACCTGAGCGCGGTGCTGCCGCAGGTGCCCACCGATGTGACGGTCACCCTCACCATGCCCAACGGCACCCAGGTGCGGCTGCCCTTCAACCCCAACTACAAGGCACTGGTTGACACCACTTCGGGCGTGAAATTTCATTCCCACATCGGCACCACGCCGCTGGTGGCAAAGTCCGGCGACGTGTTCAAGCTGGACGTGGTGGACACCAAGGGCCGGCACGCCACGGCCACCACCACCATGCTGGCGCCCATCACCATCGACTCGGTCAACTACAAGTTCAACGACAAAACCGGCACCGAGCGCAAGGCCTACTTCCTCACCAATTTCCGCGACCCGCCCGCTTTGGACGACTGCTATCGGCTGCAGCTGCACAAAGGCAACCCCGCCAAAGGGGCGCTGCTCAAAAGCCCGGAAGTGGACATGTCGGTAGAAGACCGGTTGCTCAACGGGCAGAACATCACGCTGGGCACCAGCTACCGCTTTTACCCCGGCGATACGGTGACGGCGACGCTCTACCACATCGAGCGGGCTTTTTACCGCTTCCGGCAGTCGGTGCGCGACGCGCGCCAGGCCAACGGCAACCCCTTTGCCAACCCCTCGGCCGTGTACGGCAACGTGGAAGGTGGCATTGGCATTTTCGCCGTGCTGAGCGCCACCACCACTCAGAAGATTCTGCGGTGAATTCCAGTTGTTGGTTGTTCATTGTCCGTTGTCCGTTGTCAGCAAGGTGTTCGAACTGACAACTAACAACGGACAACGAGCAACTAATTCAGCCCTGCTACTACCGCTTTTATCAGGGCAGTGAGCCGGGGCTCGGCGGCACCGGCGGCGGCGAAAATATCGGCCAGCACCACCGGCTTGAGGTGGCCCGGCGCGCACAAATCGGTGATAACCGACACGGCCAGCACCGGCAGATTCAGGTGCCGCGCGGCAATGACTTCGGGCACCGTGCTCATGCCCACGGCATCGGCCCCGATGGTGCGCAGGTAGCGGTATTCGGCGGGGGTTTCGAGCATGGGGCCGGGCACGCTGGCGTACACGCCGCGCCGGGTGGTGCTGGCCTGGCCCAGCGCCTGGGCCGCCGTCTCGGCCCGGCCGAGCAGGTCGGCATCGTAGGGCGCAAACATGTCGGGGAAGCGCGGGCCCAGCTGGTCCAGGTTCGGGCCAATGAGCGGGTTGCCGGGCTGCAGGTTGATGTGGTCGTCAATCAGCATCAGGTCGGCAATGTTGAAGTCGGGGTTCAGGCCGCCGGCCGCGTTGCTCACCAACAGCCGACTGATTCCCAGTAGTTTGAGCACGCGAACCGGCATGGCCACCTGCTGCATGGTGTAGCCCTCGTAGTAGTGGAAGCGCCCCTGCAGCACGGCCACTCTTTTGCCACCCATGCGGCCCAGCAGCAGGCGCCCGGCGTGGCTTTCCACGGTGCTGAGCGGAAAGTGCGGGATGTCGGCGTAGTTGATTTCGTGCTCGACGTCTACTTCCCGGGCCAGTGCCCCCAGCCCGGTGCCGAGAATGATGCCCGTTTCGGGTTGAAACCCCTGGGAGTTGGTTTGGATGTAGGCGGCGGCTTCGCGGAGGTGCTGCATGAGGAAAATGCTAGTGAAGTTGTTTAGGAGGTCGGTTCCGCTCGGTCCGACGGCGTAGGCGTCCGACCGGTTGCCGCCCGAACGAGGCGCCAACGACCGTTGACCGACGACCGGTCGGACGCCTACGGCGTCGGACCGGCAAGCGGGCCCCTTCCGAAACAGCTTCAATGAAAAACAAAGTTGCTATTGTTACGTCTATATTTGGTTTATCCTTCCACTACTTTACCACCATGCCATGAGCTACCGACTGCTGCTATTGGGCGGAATGTCTTTTCTCGGCGCCTGTTCTAAACACAACGAAAGCCCCGGCCCAAAGCTTTCCCCCGCCGAAACGGCCGTCAACAAAGTCGTCGGTTCCTATACCTGCCGGGCATATCGCACGAACTGGCAAACGGGCACGGCTGATGTTACTACCCGCCTTCGGGATACAATCATTCAGGTAAGCCGGGTTGATACAAACACCGTCCAGACCGGCGCAGTTTCCCTGGATTTCAGGAGCAATATGTCGACGCTGGGTTACTCGGGCAAATCCAAAAAGTTTGCGAACAATGCCGGGTTCGCAACCTATGGAGGGTCGACCAGCTACCAAGGACTGCAACTGGACGCCTATTCGGACAGCCTATATTATGTCAACGACAACAGCGCCCACTTCTTCGGCTCAGTGTGGACCTTCTACGGAAAAAGGGTTAAATAACGGCTGTGACGTAAGGCAGCACCAAACCAGCTAAATCACACCAAAGGCTCACATCAGTATTGACGTGGGCCTTCGGTGTGCAATGCCTTGCCTACTGAATATCCAAGGTGTAGGGCAGTTTGGCCTGCACGCCGCGCATCTGCATCAGCTGCTGGTACTGGGCGTAGGCGGGGTAGAGCGGGCCGAGCTCGGCTTTGATGGCCTTGGCTTTGGCCGTGTCATCGTCGTCGTCACCGAAAAAATTCAGGATGTTTTCGAAGGGTGACTTCTGGCGCGGCAGGCGCTGCACGCGGTAGTCGTCGGCCTTGAGGTGGGCGCGGGCGGCCGCGATTTTCAGGGCGTCCTCGTAGTCCCCTAACACGTCGACAAGGCCGTTGTTTTTGGCTTCGATGCCGCTCCAGACGCGGCCTGAGGCCAGGCGGCGCAGGCGCTCTACCGGCATGTGGCGGCCCACGGCGGCCTTGCTCGTGAAGTCGGCGTAGATGCGGTTCACTTCCTCCTGCAAGGTGCGCTTTTCAAAATCCGACAGCGGGCGGGTGATGGTGGGCAGGTCGGAAAACTTGCCGGTAGTCACGCGGTCGACGGTGATGCCGAGCTTGTCGGCCAGCAGCGGCTGCACGTTCGGCAGCACGCCAAATACGCCAATGGACCCCGTGATGGTATTCGGATGGGCCACAATGGTGTCGCAGGCCATGCTGATGTAGTAGCCGCCCGAGGCTGCCACGTCGCTCATGCTGGCGATTATCGGCTTCACTTTCCGGGTCAGCAGCACCTCGCGGTAGATGATGTCGGAGGCCAGCGACGAGCCGCCGGGCGAGTTCACGCGCAGCACCACGGCCTTCACCTTGTCATCGAGCCGGGCCTTGCGGATGGCTTCGGCAAACTTGGTGCTGCCGATGTTGTCGTCGGAGCCCTTGCCGGTCACGATGTCGCCCTCCGCGTATATCACGGCAATGCGGTTGCCGCTGGTGTTGCCCTCCTTCTCGTCGGCATCGTCGCTGTCGAGGTAGTCGCCCAGGCTCACCACGCTGGGCTTTTTGTCTTTGGCCAGGCCCAGCTTTTCGCGCAGGTAGTCCTGCACCTCGTCAAAGTAGCCAAGCTTGGTCACCAGGTTCAGGCGCAGGGCATCGGGGGCGTTGTGCACCAGCATGGAGTCCGAAATGACTTTGAGGCGGGCCGGCGAAATGTGGCGCGATTCCGCGACCCGGCCTATCATGTAGCCGTTGATGGAATTGAGAAACGATACCGTTTGGAAACGGGCCGAATCGGAGAAGTTCTCCCGGAAAAATGGCTCCACGGCGCTCTTGAACGAGCCTACCCGGAAAATGTAGGGCTCGATGCCGGCCTTGGCGAAGAGGCGCTTGTAGAACATCACCTCCGCGCTCAAGCCGTTGAATTCGAGCGTGCCCTGGGGGTTGAGGTAGATTTCATTGGCCACCGACGAGAGGTAGAAGCTTTTTTCGGAGGCGATTTCGTGGTAGGCCACCACAAACTTGCCGCTCTTCTTGAAGTCGAGCAGGGCATCGCGCACTTCTTCCATGGTGGCCATGCCGCCCTGCACAATGCCCAGATTGAGCAAAATGCCTTTGATGTCGCCATCGGTTTTGGCGCGCCGAATGGCCGCCTTTAGGTTGACCAACCCCAGCGAATTGCCGCCCCCGCCGAAGCTGCCGAATTTGCTGTCGCGCCCGCGCTCGGTGAGCGGCTCGTTGAGCTTGAGCTCCAGCACCGAGTTGGCGGCGGTTTCCTTGTGGTCGCCGGCGCTTTTCGCGCCGGCCACAAGGCCCACCATCACCAGAAAGCCCAGCAGGCCGAACACAAACAGGCCGACCACGGTAGCCAGCACAAATTTTAAGAATTGACGCATAGATTAAAAAGGGAAAGTCGCAATATCAAGCTTTGGGGTGTTTCAAAAAATAACCGGCTACCAGGGAAATGCCGCGGTTGTAGATGCCCGTGCTGCCCAGTTCCCGCTCCCAGTCGTCGCGGTTCACGTCGCGCAGCCCGTAAGCAAGCCGAAGGCTGAACGTGAGGCCGTTGGGCAGGTCGGCCCCGCCCCCCACAACCACGGAAAAATCGTGGCCGTAATGCGCCGTCACGTCGTCGTCGCCGTTAAACACGCCGCGCAGCTGGTTGTTGGCATCCAGGTAATAGCCCGGTGGTCCCACCTCGTGGCCTTTCAGCAGGAAGCCCAGCTGCGGCCCGGCCAGCAGGTGAAACGGTTTGGCAAGGTAGAACTTGGCCAGCACTGGCACGTTCAGGTAAGTCAGGGCAATGGTGCCTTGCTGGGCATTCGGTGAAGGCCCTTTGCCGCTGGCGCCCGCCTCGTATCCGGCACCTTGTTGCGTCAGCAGCAGCTCAGGCTGCACGGCCAGCCACGGCAGCGGCTGCCAGCGCACCACCGGCCCACCACAAAAACCGAGTTTGCCGTACGTATTGCGGGTAATTTTTCCGGCTAGTCCGTAGGTAGTCAGCCCGCCTTGGGCCCCCAGCGAAATGCCCAGGTGCTGAGCGGGAGTCACAAGGGCAGCCCCCAACCAAAAGACCATCAACCAAAAAAAGGTCCGCATAACCGCTAGTAAAGTACCTGAGCCCGGTAGCAAACAAAGGTAACCGGGAACACCAGCGCTGCAATTATTGACGGCTATTCCGCAGAAGAATGCTGGCACGCGGCGCTCAATACCCGTACTTCTCGCCCCACCAACCACGCAGGCGTTCCTGAATTTTGGCCTCGCTGGCGTTCTGGCCGGGTGCGTAGAAACGGGTGCCGCTCAAGGCATCGGGCAGAAATTCCTGCTCCTCAAAATTGCCCTCGCCGTTGTGCGAGTAAGCGTATTCTTTGCCGTAGCCAAGCTGCTTCATCAGGCGCGTGGGGGCGTTGCGCAGGGGCACCGGCACGGGGTACACGCCGTTGGCCTTCACCTCGGCCTGCGCCGCCCGAATGGCCAGGTAGGCAGCATTGCTTTTGGGCGAAGTGGCCAGGTAAATAACAGTTTGAGCCAGAATTAAATCCGACTCGGGCAGGCCGATGACGGTGCAGGCCTGGAAGCAACTGGTGGCCAGCATCAGGGCATTGGGGTTGGCGTTGCCGATGTCTTCGGCGGCGAGAATGAGCATGCGGCGGGCAATGAACTTCACGTCCTCGCCGCCTTCGAGCATCACGGCCAGGTAGTAGAGCGCGGCGTTGGGGTCGGAGCCCCGCATGCTTTTGATGAAGGCCGAAATCACGTCGTAGTGCATTTCGCCGCCTTTGTCGTACTTGGCCAGCGGGCGCTGGGCCACTTCCTGCACCACGGCATCGGTGATTTGGACAGTGCCTTTTTTGTCGGGCGGCGTGCTTTGCACCACAATTTCCAGCAGGTTGAGCAGCTTGCGGGCGTCGCCGCCGCTCAGGGCCAGCAGGGCGTGGTCTTCCTTGAGGTTGACTTTTTTCTGCTTCAGCGCCTCGTCTTCGGCCAAGGCCTTGGTCACGAGGCTGCGCAGGGTTTCTGCGCTCAGCGGCTCCAGCACGTACACCTGGCAGCGCGAGAGCAAGGCCGGAATCACTTCAAAGGACGGGTTTTCGGTGGTGGCCCCCACCAGCGTGATGGTGCCGTGCTCTACCGCGCCCAATAGCGCGTCCTGCTGCGCTTTGCTAAAGCGGTGAATTTCATCGATAAACAGCACCGTGCCGCGCTGCCGCCGGGCCCGCTCAATCACCTCGCGCACATCCTTCACCCCCGCGTTGATGGCGCTGAGGGCCACAAAAGGCTGCTTGAGCTCGGAGGCCAGCAAGTGGGCCAGGGTGGTTTTGCCCACGCCGGGTGGGCCCCACAAAATGAGGCTGGGCAGGCGGCCGGAAGTAAGGTAGCGGCGCAGTACGCCGGTTTCGCCCACCAGGTGCTGCTGGCCGGCGTAGTCGGCCAGGCGGCGGGGGCGCTGGCGCTCGGCCAGGGGCGCGTCGGCGCCGGGCGCGGGCGCCGGGGCGAAAGCGGCGGGTTCGTCGTCGGGAAATAAAGAAGCCATAAGGAGCGAAGTAGCGCGAACTTTGTAGTTCGCGTCCCCGCGCCGTCTGCTACAGTTGAGACGGCGCAGGGACGCGAACCACAAAGTTCGCGCTACTATGTCCAATCAGCTCCGCGTGCATGCGGCCTTGCTCGTCGTCACCATCATCTACGCGGCCAATTACAGCCTGTCGAAAGACGTGATGCCGCACTACCTCCACCCTTTCGGCATCGTCACGCTGCGCATTGTCGGAGCCATTCTGTTCTTTGCGATAATCAAATTTTTCGTGGCGCGCGAGGACAAAATCATCGGTCGGGCCGACAATCTGCGCTCCATTGCCTGCGGCGTGCTGGGCATCGGGCTCAACCAACTGCTGTTTTTTTCGGGCCTGAACCTGACCGCCCCCATCAGCGCCTCGCTGCTGCAAACGGTGGCACCCATTGTGGTTGTCATTGCGTCGGCCGTGTTGCTCAGCGAGCGTATTACGCTGCCCCGCGCGCTGGGCATTGCGGTGGGCGCGGTGGGCGCGGCCTCCCTCATCCTGGGCCGCAACGCCCAAACGGCGGCGGTGTATCCGCAGGGCACACTGGGCAATGTATTCATTTTGCTTAACGCCACGGTGTTTGGTATTTACCTGGTCATTGTCACGCCGCTTATGCGCAAGTATCATCCGTTCACGGTGCTGGGGCGGGTGTTTCTGGTGGGCGGGTTCATTGCCATTCCCTTCGGCTGGCGCGAGGCCCTGACGGCCAACTATGCCAGCTTTCCGCCCTACATCTGGGCCGAGGTCGGTTTCATGATTTTCTTCCTCACCATCCTCTCCTACCTGCTGAATAACTGGGCCCTTAAATACGCCTCGCCGGCCCTGCTGGGCGTGTACATTTATTTGCAGCCGGTGCTGGCCGTGCTCATTGCCGTGAGCCTGGGCAAAGACCACCTCACCTGGGGCAAGGCCGGGCAGGCGGCCCTCATTTTCCTGGGCGTGTGGCTGGTGAGCCAGAAACCCAAAGCAACGCCGGTGTCCGAAGTACCGCTGGAGGAGGTGCAGGATTAACGCCTTTTCTTTAACCCGTTCAGCACCCGTAAGCCGCCGTATGTGCCTTATTCGTCGCGCATTGCCTGAAATTCTGCTGGTATTGTCCAGCGCTGGCGCTTTCGCTCAAACTCCCAGCCCCGCCGATTCTGCCCGGCCGCAGCAGTACACGTACATCGAAAAAATGCCGGTTTTTCCGGTGCTGGCCCCCGGCGACAGCACCGTGCCGTCCAATCAGCGGTTCCGTCGTTTTGTAAACGCCGACGTGCATTTTCCGGCCAAGGCCTTGCGCGATGGCGTTTCGGGCCGGGTGTTTTTCTCGTTTGCCGTCAATGCCCAAGGCCGCACCCAGGACATCAAGCTGGTGAAGGGCCTGCGGGACGACGTGGACGCCGAAGTGCTGCGCAATGCCCACCGCCTCGACGCCATTCAGTGGGAGCCCGGCACCCAGAACGGCCGGCCCGTCACGGTATCGTTCACCGTGCCCATCTCGTTCAACATCAACGAGAAGCAGGCAGTCAAAACCTTAGGCGACTCGCTCGATACGGGCCGTTACGACCACCAAGTAGCCTTTCCCCTATCGAGTTGGGAAAGCAAGCGGTGGCCGGCGCCCAAGGGCAAAGGCATGATATACGGCACCTGCCTGCAGCGGCTCGGCGGCACCAGCAGCCTGGGCGTGGCCGAGTATGTGCGGCTCGTGAACCTGACCACCCACAAATCGGTCAGCTTCAGCGTGAAGCCCGCCATGAAATCGCGGCGTGAAAACGGCTTTTTTTATGCCTTGCCCGCGGGCCGCTACGCGCTGCACCTCTACGTGTACCCCGATAAAATTTGGGGTCCTTACCGCTTATATTTTGAGAACCTGCGCAAGCCCGTTGCCCCGTCGCCAAACGCCCCACTGCGCCAGACCCGCTACCAGTTCACGGTGGAGAGTGGCAAGGTGCATTACGTAGGCACCTGGAACCTGGCCAACGAAAACCAGCCGGAGTTTCTCGACGAGAAATACCAGATTGACCCGGCCATTCAGGCTTATTTCCCGCAATTCAATTTCAAGGAAGCGGTGCTGGCGCTGCCCCAATAAAAAAGGCCCCTGCATGGTGCAGGAGCCTTTTTTATTGGGATGATTAGTTGTCCTGATTTATCAAATTTACCACCAGCGTTACCATCGTGGCTTTATCCTCGGGCTTGCTCTCAGCAATGAGCAGCGTGAGGGCTACCAGCGCATTATCCGCTAAGCGCCGCGAACCATCGGAATGATAAAGGCAGTGGTTACGGTCCAGAAACCACACGAAGAGAAAAGCTGCAATGCGCTTATTTCCATCCGAAAATGAGTGGTTTTTCACTACAAAATACAGCAGATTGGCCGCCTTCTCTTCTACGCTTGGGTATAAGTCTTCGCCACCGAAACTCTGATAAATTGTGCGCACCGAACTCTGAAAGGAGGCGTCTTTTTCCCGCCCAAACAGTGGGCTTCCGCCGAATTGCTGGCGCAGGCTGTTCACGGCTTCCAGGCCAGCTTCATAGGTCAGTTCAAACGGCTCATCGGTAGCCGTGCCACGCACTTCCAAGCGCTGGTGGTCGTATTGGTCGAGCACGTCGAGGGCCCGGGCGTAGTCGCCCAGCACCCGCAGCAACGCATTCGATTCGTCGGAAGTCAGTTCCTGGTTGGCTGCTACTTCGCTTTGCAGTTGCACCAGACGCTTGAGGTCGGCCAGCTGGCGGGCGCTTTCGCGCAGGCGCTTTTCATTCACGGCGTAGCCCTGCACCAGGTATTGGCGCAAAACGTTGGTGGCCCATTGGCGGAAGTGCGTGCCACGCAAGGACTTCACCCGGTAGCCCACCGAAATAATGACGTCGAGATTGTAATGCTTAACGTGGTAGTTTTTGCCATCGGCGGCAGTTGTCAAGGAATTCTTGACAACTGAATCTTCGTTCAATTCGCCTTCACGGAAAAGATTGCGAACGTGCAAGCTTACGTTCTGCTTCGTCGTGACAAAAAGCTCGGCCATCTGCGCCTGCGTGAGCCACACGGTTTCGTGGTCAAGCTGAACCTCCAGTTGCGCCTGGCCATCTGGGGCTTGGTAGAGCAGAATAGTATCGATGGAACTCATGCAGAACGAAGTGAGTGAGGCGCGCAAACTAGCGAAATAAAAATACCCTCTTGCAAAGTTTCCGCCCAATGGGCAAAACTTTGCAAGAGGGCAATTCAGTCAGCGCCGAAACTACTTGGCTTGCGCGCGAAATCCCCCGCCTTCGGCCAGCGAAAAACCGTAAAGAAATTTCTCCTTGCTGCTCATAATGGGGTCGACCACAATGTCGAGCCGGTCGGCCTTGGCCGTATGCGGCACCGACACGATGAACCATATCATGTGCTGTGAGTCGTTGCCGCCCGGCAGTTTCATCACTTCGAATCCCTCCACTCGGTACGTTTCGATGGGGTTCACAACCGAGCCTACTTTGGCTATCTGGCCCGGTACGCTATCGGGGCTCATAGTGCCCAGCGCCACGGGGTTCATGCTGGCCCCGGCCGCCCGGTAGTCTTTGCTTTTCACGTTGCCCATAAAGGCAGTGAGGTTGCCTTCGGCCTGCTGCGCCAGGGCCAGGTCGGCCATGGGGTAGGTAAAATCCTGCTTGGCCGTGGAGTCCACCAGCGTGACTTTGATGGCATCGTATTCCTTGCGCTGGCTGTCGTCCAGCTTTTTATACAGCACATAGGCACAGTTGGAAGCGGGCACTTTCAGTTGCGGGTAGCGCTGCTCCAGCTTGGGGCTGCTGAGAATTATTTCCAGGTACTTGCCTTGCGGGCTGCTGGCATCGCCGGTGTTGCTGCCTTTCTCCAGCTTGGCAGTGCCGCCGTACTGCTGGGTCAGGGCATCGAGGCTGGGGGCGTTGGGGAGCGGGGAATTGCAAGCCGTAAAACCGGTCATAAGACCCAAGCTTAGCAGCAGAAAAAAAGCGCGGAGGGATTTCATAGGCGGGGCAAAATACGGTGCAAAGAAAAACCCCGGCAGGGTTACTGCCGGGGTTTGCCTCAACAATTATTCCTTACAAGTGAATCACCTCGCCGTAGGCAGCGGCGGCGGCTTCCATAATGGCTTCCGACATGGTGGGGTGCGGGTGCACCGATTTGATGATTTCCATGCCCGTGGTTTCCAGCTTGCGGGCCACCACTACTTCGGCAATCATCTCGGTCACGTTGTACCCAATCATGTGGGCACCAAGCCACTCGCCGTATTTTTTGTCGAAAATCACTTTCACAAAGCCGTCTTTGGCACCCACGGCGCTGGCTTTGCCCGAGGCCGAGAAGGGAAATTTGCCCACCAGCACGTCGTAGCCTTTGGCTTTGGCTTCGGCTTCGGTGTAGCCCACGCTGGCGATTTCGGGCGAGGCGTAGGTACAGCCGGGGATGTTCTGGTAGTTGAGCGGCTCGGGGTGGTGGCCGGCAATTTTCTCGACGCAAATAATGCCTTCGGCCGAGGCGACGTGGGCCAGCGCAGGACCGGGCACGATGTCGCCGATGGCGTAGATGCCGGGCACGTTGGTCTGGTAGAAGTCATCAACCAGCACGCGGCCGCGCTCTACTTTAATGCCCAGCTCTTCGATGCCGATGTTTTCGAGGTTGGTGGTCACGCCCACGGCGCTCAGCACCACGTCGCACTCAATCACCTGTTCGCCCTTGGCCGTTTTGATGGTCACCTTGCAGCCGGCGCCACCGGTGTCCACTTTGGTCACTTCGGCACTGGTGAGCACGTTCACGCCGATTTTGCGGAACGACTTCTCCATCTGGCGCGACACTTCCTCGTCCTCCACCGGCACGATGCGGGGCAGGAATTCCACCACCGTCACCTCGGAGCCCATGGTGCGGTAGAAGTAGGCAAACTCGACGCCAATGGCGCCCGAGCCCACCACCACGAGGCGCTTGGGTAGTTGCTCCATGGCCATGGCCTTGCGGTAGCCGATGATTTTCACGTTGTCGACGGGCATGGTGGGTAGCTCGCGCGAGCGGGCACCGGTAGCCAGAATGATGCTCTTGGCTTCGACAATTTCCTTGCTGCCGTCGGCTTTGGTCACCTCCACTTTGCCGGGGGCCAGCACTTTGCCGGTGCCCATCACGGTTTCAATCTTGTTCTTTTTGAATAGGAAGTTGATGCCCTTGCTCATGCCGTCGGCCACGCCCCGGCTGCGCTTGATAACGGCGCTAAAGTCATAGCCTACGCCCTGGGCGCTCAGGCCGTAATCGGCGGCGTGGTTGAGGTACTCAAACACCTGCGCCGATTTCAGCAGGGCTTTGGTGGGAATGCAGCCCCAGTTGAGGCAGATGCCGCCCAACGACTCGCGCTCAATCACCCCCACTTTCAAGCCCAACTGCGACGCCCGAATGGCGGCTACGTACCCGCCGGGGCCGCTGCCGACCACGACCAAATCAAATTGCAATGCCATAAAATGCTCTGAAAGAAAAAAAGTACACCGGGCCCGGCTGGGGGACCCTCCCACTTGGGGCAGCAAAGATAACCGCCCCCCCTTACCGCACCGCACTTGCGTGCGCAACCGTTTGAACTTGGCAGCGAAAAAAGTGGAGCGCGAGAAACCAGCAGCCAATTTCACAAAGTCACCGTATAACCCCCCGGTTACGGCGCAGCTTGCCGTGGCCTTAGCCATTTTTCGCTTATGAAATCAGTTTTTCGCGCTCCTGTGGCCGCTCTTGGGCTGCTTGCTTTTCTCACCAACTGCGCTACTACCGTCACCGAAAAGGAGAAACCGACGAATACCAGCCAGCTCATGGCACCGCCCACGGCCGCCCGGCCCGACTCGACCGGCGCCGCCACCACGGCCCCCGATGCCCGCACTACTGGCGCTGCCAATGGCGTGGCCGCTACCCCCGGCACGGCCGTAGGCACTGATGCTGTATCGGATGCGGCCACGGCCGCCGCCCTGGCTGCCGACAAGCCCGACCCCAACGCTCCCTCCGCTTCCGTGGCCTCGGCCGAACGGGAAAAGGAAAAGAAAATGACCGCCGCCGACTACCGCATCATGCTCTCGGATGCGGAGGCTTCGCTCATCGTCAACCCCAAAAACCCGCGGGCGTTGCTCCAACGGGCCAAGGCCAAGAGCTACTTAAAACAATACAAAGAGGCCTTGCCTGACTACACGGCCGCCATTCGCTACCTGCGCAACAACCCCGATGCCTACTACAACCGCGGCGTGAACCGCCTGATGCTGAAGCAATACAAAGCCGCGCAAACCGATTTTTCCAGCGCCATCAAATATCGTCCTGATGACAAGGAGTCCCTCTTCGGCCGGGGCGTGGCCCGGATGCAGATGTACCAATACAAGGCCGCCGTGGGCGACTTCACCAAGGCCATCCAGCTCGATTCGGCGTATGCCGATGCCTGGGAGTATCGCGGCATCAGCTATTCGTCGTTCGACAAGCTTTCCGAAGCGCGTCGCGACCTGGAGCGCGCCACCCAACTCAACCCCGAAGCGGCCAAAAGCCTGCACCGCTACATTGGCAACGACGAAGGACATGCACCGATAAAAGCCCCCGTTACCCGCGCCGTTGGCGGCGTGCACCCCAAGCCCGGTCAGCACTAGCGTAATCCACACTAGCGTAATCCAGCAAAGAAGTCCGTCATGCTGAGCGCAGTCGAAGCATGACGTTCGGTTTTTCTCTGCCCTTCCCTACTTCCCGCCGAAAAACAGCTTGAAATAGAAACTCGGTTTCCTTAGCTGCTCACGCAAGTCTAAATCCATGAACATCATGGAGAGCGTGGCGGCCAGCGTGGGGTTGTTCACGGCGCGGTTGGCGATGATGTTGAACAGGCTGGGGAAGTTGAGCAGCCGCTGCATCACGCGGCTCAGGCGCAGCTCCTGGCCGAGGCGGTTGTACACGGCTTTGTCGTAGCTTTTGAGGAATTCGGAGCTAAAGTCGGACTTTTTCACGGCCTCCACGGCCCAGATGGCGGCATGACGGCCGCTCACCATGGCGTGCGAAATGCCCTCGCCCGAAAACGGGTCAATGAGCGAGCCGGCGTCGCCGAGCAGGAAATAATTTGCCCCCGACAGCGCCCGCCGCTTCGAGCCCAGCGGCAGGCCAAAGCCTTTGACGGAACCCAGCCGCGTGGCTCCGGCAAAGCGCGGGGCCAGCGTGGGGTGCGTGGCCAGAATCTCATCGAGGCGCTGACGAAGATTTATTTTTTTGGCGGCCACGGTTTTGGAAAGCATGCCCACACCCACGTTGGCCTGGCCGTTGGGCAGCGGGAACACCCACAGGTAGCCGGGCAGGAAGTCCTTGATGAAGTGCAGCTCGATGAAGTTATCGGGGCTGAGGCCGCTCACGCCGTCGTAGTACGTGCGCAGGCCGGCGCAGTGGTGGTCGGGCTCGAGGGCGTGGCCGGCCACTTTGCGGGCAAACTCGGATTGGGCACCGTTGGCAACGAGGAGCAGGCGGCAGGTGGCAATTTCCTGTCCGGCTTTGTCGAAAAGCTGCCAGCCGGTGGACGTACGCTCGGTGCGGGCCACGTCCACGTTTTCGCGGAAGTCGATTTCGGGGCGCTGGCGCACTTCTTCAACCAGGAAATTGTCGAAGTCGATTCGCTTAGCCACGTGGCCGGCGGTGGCGTCGTGAGCTTTGTCGAACTGGGGCTTGAAGGGAATGCTGAGCTTGCGGCCGTTGGGCGCAATAAAGTCGATGCCCCAGCTGGGAATCTGGATGGGCGAGGCGGCCAGCTTGGCGTGCAGGCCGGGCTCGATGCGCTTCAACTCGTTGATGACCTTGCCGCTGAGGGCGTCGCCGCAGGTTTTGTCGCGCGGGAAGGCGGCGCGGTCCAGCAGCAGGCAGGGCTGGCCGGCGTTGGCGAGGTGCAGTGCGGCGGTGGCCCCGCCGGGGCCCGCGCCCAGAATGCAGATGTCGTGGTGGGGCATAATCTTGGGCGAAGTTAACCCGGCGTGACGCGAACGTAGCGCGAACTTTGTAGTTCGCGTCCCAGCGCCGCTAAAGCCATCTGCAAGTTGTTCGGGGACGCGAACTACAAAGTTCGCGCTACTTACCTTCGCCCCATGACCAACACACTCACCGGAAAAGTAGCCCTCGTGACGGGCGCTTCCAAAGGAATTGGCCGCGCCATCGCGGCGCATTTTGCCCAGCTCGGCGCCGATGTCGCCTTCACGTATCTGTCGTCGGTTGAAAAAGGCCAGGCCCTCGAAGCCGAGCTTTCGGCCGCCGGCACCAAGGTAAAAGGCTACCGCTCCGACGCCTCCGACTATACCCAAGCCGAAAAGCTGATTGAAGACGTAGTGGCCGATTTCGGCAAGCTCGACATCCTCGTCAACAACGCCGGCATTACGCAGGATGGCCTGCTCATGCGCATGAGCGAGCAGCAGTGGGACACCGTGCTGCAAGTCAACCTCAAATCCGTTTTCAACCTCACCAAAGCCGCCACCAAGCCCATGATGCGCGCCAAAAGCGGCTCCATCATCAACATGACCAGCGTGGTGGGCATCAAGGGCAACGCCGGGCAGGCCAACTACGCCGCCAGCAAGGCCGGCATCATCGGCTTCACCAAATCGGTGGCCCTGGAGCTGGGCTCGCGCAACATCCGCTGCAATGCGGTGGCGCCCGGCTTCATCGAAACCGAAATGACCGATGCCCTCGACCCCAAGCAGGTGGATGAGTGGCGCAAGGCCATCCCGCTCAAGCGCGGCGGCCGGCCCGAGGACGTGGCCAAGGCCACGGCGTTTCTGGCGTCGGATGATTCGGCCTACATTACCGGCCAGGTGCTGCAGGTTGATGGCGGGATGCTGACGTAGGGTTTTTCTTATTGATTAGAATGCGAAGCAGGGGTGCAGCATATTGCGCTCCTGCTTTGTGTTGAAAAGCCGTTTCGTTCTCGACCTTGAGACATGAAAAAAACCTCCCTCCTGCTCCTGGCGCTGGCGCTGCTCATTTCCGTATTTGCCCTCCGGCCCGTGCGCCGCGCCTACAGCCACCGCTTCGGGCAGGCCGCCGACCGTAAGCTTTTCCGCGACGGTGACCTGGTTTTTCATACCAGCCGGTCGGAGCAAAGCCAGGCCATTCAACTGGCTACGCACTCGCCTTACAGCCACTGCGGCCTGCTATACCAGCAGGATGGGCAGTGGCTGGTGCTGGAAGCCATGCAGCCGGTGAAGGTGACGCCGCTGATGGCGTGGACCGGCCGGGGCCGCGGCGACCATTACGTGGTGAAACGGCTGCGCGACGCCGAGACCGCCCTCACGCCCACCGCCCTGCAGCGGATGAAAGCCGTGGGCAAAGGCATGGTCGGCCGCGACTACGACGGCACCTTTGGCTGGTCCGACGACCGGATTTACTGCTCCGAGCTCATCTGGAAAGTGTATGAGCGCGGGCTGGGCCGGCGGCTGGGGCAGCTCCAGCACCTGCGCGATTTCGACCTGAGCCACCCCGCCGTGCAGGCCAAGCTGAAGGAACGCTACGGCAACCGGCTACTGCTGAATGAAACGGTCATTTCGCCGGTCAGCATCTTCAACAGCCCCGAACTGGTTACCGTGCTCAGCCGTTGATGCAGCGGCAGGCGGCAACTTTAGCGGCGCGGGCCGACCTTTAGGGAAACTACCTTGTGTATCTTACGACCTACCTTTCTAGCCATGTCCACCCTCACACTTACCCTCGACGACGATTTATTGGCACAAGTCGAAGCGTATGCTCAGCGTACTGGCACCGATTTATCCGCGCTTTTTGCAAATGCTGTACGTCCTATTGTTGCTTCTGAACGCGAGCGGCGACCTCTTTCACCCGAAGTAACGGCGCTACTTGGCTGCATCACGCTACCGCCGGACTTTGACTACAAAGATTATCTGGGCGATGCACTAAGTGAGCGGGAACGTATATGAAGCATTATTTTTTGGACACCAACGTTGTTATCGACTATTTGGCTCAACGCCAGCCCTTCTGGCTCGATGCGGCTGAGTTGATGCAGGCTGGTTTAGATAAGCAAACTCGTCTTTATGTAGCCAGTTTATCGTTTGCCAACATTTACTACATCCTGAGGCGGGTTGGCACTGCTGAAAAAGCTCGGGAATTACTTGTCAGATTAGAACGCCTCGTTCGAATTGTAACGGTCGATGATATTTTCATCCGGCAGGCCTTAGCAAGTACTTTTAGTGATTTCGAGGACGGCATTCAACATTTTGCAGCGGTATCAGTGTCAGCTTCGGCTATTGTTACCCGAGATTATAAGGATTTCCAAACCAGTTTGCTGCCAGTAATTTCGCCGGCTCAAGCTTTGCTAGAAATATAAGCCTACTGCTTTTCAGCTGCGCTTTTTATTATCCCTTTCGTTTGCTGACCACCCAATATTCTTCCTGGCTTATCCTCGTTTGCCTGCTGGTGGGCGCGGGCTACGCCGCCCTGCAATACTCGGCCAAAACGCTCTGGAGCAAGCAGTTGAACTACGCGCTGGCGGCGTTGCGCTTTGCGGTAGTCAGCTTTCTGTGCTACCTGCTGCTGGCCCCAGTCATCAAAACCACCACCACGCGCACCGAGCAGCCCACGCTGGTGCTGGCCGTCGACAACTCGCAGTCGGTGGAGCTGTTCACGCCTAAAAACGTGCTGAGCCAGGCCACCACTGGCCTCACCAAACTGGCCGAAACGCTGCGCGGCAAAGGTTTCACCGTCGAAACCCGCACGCTGACAACGGGCACGGGCCGCCCGGCTTCGCTCGATTCGTTGCGCTTCGGCGCCGCTACCACCGACCTCGACCAGCTCCTCACTGGCACACGCGAAGCCTACGATGGCCGCAACCTGGCCGGCGTGGTGCTCCTAAGCGACGGCCTCGTGAACCAGGGCCGCAGCCCGGCTTATTCCGAGTTCAACTTCCCGATTTACAGCGTGGCGGTGGGCGACACCATTCCCAAAAAAGACCTGCGCCTGACCGGCCTCACCTACAACCGCGTGGCGTTCAGCGGCAATAAATTTCCCATCGAAGCCGAGCTGGGTTTTGAAGGCTACGCGGGCGGCGCGGCCACGGTGGAGCTGCGCGAAGGCAGCAAGGTGCTCGATAGCCGCCGCGTGGCCCTGCCCGCCGGCCGCCGGCGTGTGCGCACCACCTTCCAGATGACCGCCCCCGCACCCGGCAAGCGGCGCTACGAAGTTCGCATCGTGCCTCAGTCGGGCGAGTTTACGGAGTTAAATAATGCCCGCACCGCCTTCATTGAAATTGTGAAGGGCAAGCTGCGCGTACTGCTGGCCGGTGCCGCCCCGCACCCCGATTTGAAAGCCCTGCGCGCCGCCATTCTCGCCAACGACAACTTCGACATCACGCTGGCTATTTCTGGTGTGCAGCCACTGAAAGCCGATGCCGATTTTGACGTAGCCATCCTGCACCAGCTGCCGGCGCAGGGCGGGCTGGGCCAGGAGATTCTGGCCCAGGTGAAAGCCCGCAAAACGCCCGCGTTCTACATTCTGGGCGCACAGTCCGATTTGGCTGCTTACAACCAGTTGGGCGCGGGCCTCACTATTCAGCCGCGCGGGTCGCAGACCGATGAGGTAACGCCCGTGCCGAACCCCGGCTTCGCCCGCTTTGCCACCGATGAGGAATCGGCCCGGCGCTTTGCGCAATACCCGCCCGCGCCGGTGCCCTTCGGCGACTACCGCCTAGGCCCCGGGGCCGAAGCCGCGCTCTGGCAGCAGGTGGGCCGCGTGGCTACCCAGAAGCCGCTGCTGGTTTTCGGCGGGCCGCAGGACCGCCGCCAGGCCACGCTGCTCACCGATGGCAGCTGGCAGTGGCGCCTGAGCGAAGCCGTGGAGCACGACGACCGGCCCGAAGCCTACGACCGCCTCATCATCCGCACGCTCCAGCTCCTCACTCAAAACGCCAACAAAAAGCGCCTCGACGTGTACCCCACGCAGGACGCCTTCGGCACCCAGGACGACGTGACACTGGGCGCGGAAACCTATAACGCCGTCTTCGAGCGCCTCTACAACCAGAAAATCGACCTGGTTTTGACCGACGAAAAGCAGCACGCCCGCCGCTTCAGCTTCGCCAACGCCGAGGACGGCTCGCCGCTGCACCTGGGCCCGCTGCCGGCCGGGCTGTATAAGTACCAGGCCCGCGCCACCCTGGGCGGCCAGGCCCAGCAGGATGCCGGCGAGCTGCTGGTGCAGGCGCAGCCGCTGGAAGCGTTGGAATCGAAGGCCGACCACAACCTGCTAGCGCAGTTGTCGCGCCGCAGCGGCTCGCGGCTGTACTATCCCGCGCAACTGGACAAGCTGGCGCAGGACATCATCAAGGCCAATTACAAGCCGGTGATTACTGCCGAAGAAGACCTCAAGGATTTGATAAATCTGAAGTGGATTTTCTTCGTGATTCTGGCCTTTTTGACGGTAGAATGGGCGGTGCGGAAGTACTCGGGCAGCGTGTAGGGGAAAGGAAACAGAACGTCATGCCGAGCGCAGCCGAGGCATCTCGCGTGCCAAAGTAATCTAATCGATTGAGTTACTACCCCACGCGAGATGCCTCGGCTGCGCTCGGCATGACCGTTCCTTTACGTCTGTTTAGCCTGAATAATTGGCTCGTCCGTAAAGTAGAACCGACGCAAAACCGTCCTCCCTCCTACTTTACCGCACTGACATGAAAATACGAGCCATCCTAACCGGGGCCACCGGCATGGTGGGCGAGGGCGTCCTCCTCGAATGCCTGCAAAACCCCAGCGTGGAGCACGTTCTCGTGCTCACCCGCAAGCCCACCGGCCGCAGCCACCCCAAAATGACCGAGCTGCTGGTGCCCGATTTGGCCAACCTGAGCGCCGTGGAAAACCAGCTCACGGGCTATAATGCCTGTTTTTTCTGCGCCGGTATTTCCTCCGTGGGTATTTCGAAGGAAGAATACGAGCGCATCACCCACGACCTGACGCTGGCCGTGGCCGAAACCCTGGTGCGCCTCAACCCGGACATGACATTTATCTACGTATCCGGCGCCGGCACCGACAGCAGCGAGAAAAGCAGCCAGCATTGGGCCCGCGTGAAGGGCCGCACCGAAAACGAACTGCTTGCCCTGCCGTTTCACGCCGCCTATATGTTCCGGCCGGGTTTTATGAAGGCAACGGAAGGCCAGCACAATATGCTGAAATGGTATGGCGCCATTGCCTGGCTCTACCCGCTGGCCCGGCGGCTGGCGCCGAACTTTGTGAGCACCCTGCAGGAAGTAGGCCAGGCCATGATTAACGCCGCCGATTTCGGCTACTCCAAACCGGTGCTCGAAGTGCGCGACATTGTGGCCCTGGCTCGTAGCAAAGCGGCTCCGCGCTCCTGACCAATCAATATGCGTGAATCAGTAAAGAAATTTCTTGTGACGACCGGCGGCATTCTCGGCACCCTGCTTGTGGCAGTGGTGGCATTTACCAACCTCAGCCCGCAGCTGGGCGGCACGCCCACGCGGCAGGAGAAGGAGGTGTTTGTAAAGTCTGGTCATTACAAAGACGGCAAATTTGTGAACTTGATTCCGACCCGGGAAATGACGGGCGGCAGCATGCCCTCGGTAATGTGGAAATTTCTGTTTCACAAATCGCCCCAAGCCGCGCCGCCCGGCCCGCTGCCCACCCAGCCACTCGATTCGCTCGCCATCACCCAAAAAACGCCCGAAATGGTGCGCGTCACCTGGTTCGGCCACTCGGCCAGCCTCCTCGAAATTGCCGGCCAGAACATCCTGCTCGACCCCATGCTTGGGGTGGACATGGGCCCGGTGAGCTGGGCCACGCCCAAGCGCTACAACCGCAGCCTGGCCATCACCCCCGAAAAGCTGCCCTACATCGCCGCCGTCCTCATTTCGCACGACCACTACGACCATCTCGACTACGCTACCATCGACAAGATAAAGGACAAGGTGGGGCATTTTTACGTGCCGCTGGGCATTGGCGCCCACCTGCGGGCCTGGGGTGTGCCCCGCACCAGCATCACCGAAATGAACTGGGGCGACAGCGTGCAGCTGCCCAACCTGCGGGTGCGCTGCACGCCCAGCCGCCATTTTTCGGGCCGTGGGCTGGGCAACCGCAACTCCACGCTCTGGTGCTCGTGGGTGGTGCAGGGGGCCAGCAAACGCGTGTTCTACACCGGCGATGGTGGCTACGGGCCGCATTTTGCCGCCATCGGCCGGCAGTACGGCCCCTTCGATTTGGCGCTGGTGGAATGCGGCCAATACAACGACAGTTGGGCCGACATCCACATGAAGCCTGAGCAAAGTGTGCAGGCTGCCCGCGATGTACGCGCCGCCGTGATGCTGCCCGTGCACTGGGGTGCCTTCACCGAGTCGCTCCACGCCTGGAACGAGCCCGTGACCCGCGCCACCGCTGAGGCCGCACGGCTGGGCCAAGTGATAACGACGCCGCATTTGGGCGAGCCGGTAACTTTGGGCACCGAGCTGCCGAAGTCGCGCTGGTGGGAGAAGTAGCGCGAACTTTGTAGTTCGCGTCCCCGCGCCGTTAGGACCACTCTAATGGCGCGGGGACGCGAACTACAAAGTTCGCGCTACAGTGCTACTATGCGTTACATCCTGCTGAACAAGCCCTACGAAGTCCTCACCCAGTTCACCGACGAGCACGGCCGCGCCACACTCAAGGATTTCGTACCCGTGCCCAACGTGTACCCCGTGGGCCGGCTCGATTTCGACAGCGAAGGCCTGCTCCTGCTCACCGACGACAAGCAACTCCAGCACCGCCTGAGCGACCCCAAATTCAAAGTCCCGAAAACCTACTGGGCGCAAGTGGAAGGCACCGTTTCGGAAGATGCGTTGCAGCAGCTTCGGCGCGGCGTGCAGATAAAAGAAGGCTTCACCGCTCCTGGCGAGGCTGTCGAATTACCCGAGCCAGCGCACCTCTGGCCGCGCAACCCACCCATCCGTTACCGCGCCAGCATCCCCACCAGCTGGCTGGAAATCCAGATTTCACAGGGCATGAACCGCCAGGTGCGCAAGATGTGCGCGGCCGTGGGCCTGCCGTGTCTGCGGCTGGTGCGCGCCGCCATTGGGCCGCTGGGCCTGGGCGGGTTGCAGCCCGGCCAGTGGCGCGAGTTGACGGCGGCGGAAGTGAATTCGCTGCGGAAAATAAGTGGGGCGTTGCGCCGTTTTTAGGCCACACATGAAGAAACGCTTCCGCCGACTTCTAATAGTCGTACTGGTCGGCTTCGCCGCGATGAACGCCGTGGCCTTCTTCCACGCCTGGCGCTTCACCCACTTCGCCAACGAGCCCGGCCTGCACTCGCCCAACCCCGAGCAGCTCAGCCCCGGCCAGAAGCTCTGGCTGCTGCTCACCGGCATCCGCAACCCCAAGCCGCAGAACGGCCCCAAACCCAGCTTCCCGGTCAAAACCGTCACCATCGCCAGTCCCAACGGCCCACTCGAAGCCTGGTACGCCCGGACCGACAGCGGCCAGACCCGCGGCACCGTGGCCCTGTTTCACGGCTACACCAGCAGCAAGTCGCACCTCACCCACGAGGCCGGCTACTTCCGCCGCCTGGGCTACAACGTGCTGCTTGTAGACCAAGCCGGCAATGGCAACTCCGCTGGTTTCCGCACCACCGTGGGCTACCGCGAGGCCGACGACGTTGCCGCCGCATTCCGTTGGCTTAAAGACTCAACCAGTAAATCGTCAGGCTCCCCCTCTCCGCGGGAGAGGGGGCCGGGGGGTGGGGTCATCCTCTACGGCGTGAGCATGGGCGCCGTAGCCATCCTCCGCGCCGAGGCCGAGCTAGGCATCCGTCCCACCGCCAACATCCTGGAATGCCCCTATGGCAACATGCGCCAAACGGCCTACAACCGCTTCGAATCCATGCACGTCCCCGGCTTCCCGATGGCCGATTTGCTGGTGTTTTGGGGTGGCGTGCAGAACGGTTTCTGGGCCTTCGGCCTCAACGCCGAGCATTACGCCAGCCAAATCCACACGCCCACCCTCCTGCTCTGGGGCACCGCCGACCCACGCGTGACCCGCGCCGAAACCGACGCCATCTTCGCCCACCTCGCCGGCCCCAAAGCCCGCCACGACTTCCCCAGCGTGGGCCACGAGCCCTACTGGCACCGCTACCCCGCCGATTGGGAGCAGCAGACGCGGGCGTTTCTGAGCCGCTGATACTCGGCAATGAAACCAATATTTATTCCACTGATTTTTCTACTGATTCCATCATTCTGAGGGCAGTTTGCGCTAAGCCATTGTTGGGATACCCTTTCAGCACTTGCTTATAATACGCTTTGGCTTTTAGTCCATCTCCAATTTGGCTGTAGCAAAAAGCAATGTTGCACAAAGCCATTTCACGGTAATCCATAGCGGAAGAACTCAGCAGCGTGACGTATCGATATTTATCTACCCACGGTTTGTCAGTAAAAAACCGGTAGCTCGCCTCAAAAAATGGAATTGCGCCAGCATAGTCGTGTTTTTTAACCAATCGCATTCCCTTGCGGTGGTCTCCGGCAACAGTTGCCCTGAGCACATAAGCGAGCAGCCAGTAAATGCCAACTGCCGGAAATACTGGATTTGTGAAGCCGGCTAAATAACAGAGTGCTCCAATTAATCCCAGCACTACCATCTGAGGCAGGATTGAAATCCATGCTATTTGCTTTACTACTGGTACGTTTGATGCCATCTATTTTCAGTTGCTGAATAGTAATTACAGGTGAAAGTAGCGCAAGAAACTGTAAAGCACTGCCCTCTTTCCGCCCCCTTGTCAGGAAAATTTTGGCCACTTGCAACAAATCCCGCCACCGCGTCGGATAATCTTGCGCGCTGGGCCGAATCGGTGACAATCTGTCACCAAAACGACGCTGGTACGTTGCTTGTAATCCCCCGGTAGCGGCTGGAAAGCTGCTTTGAACCTGACACATTCCACTCTCAATCTTAACCAACACACCCCTCTCATGGGCAAAATAATCGGCATTGACCTCGGCACCACCAACTCGTGCGTAGCCGTAATGGAAGGCAACGAACCCGTTGTAATTCCCAACAGCGAAGGCCGCCGCACCACCCCCAGCATCGTCGCTTTCCTCGACGGGGGCAAGGGCGAGCGCAAAGTGGGCGACCCGGCTAAACGCCAGGCCGTGACCAACCCCAAGAACACGATTTCCAGCATCAAGCGCTTCATGGGCCGCCACTTCAACGAAGTGACCGCCGAGCAGAAGCACGTTTCCTACGACGTCGTAGCCGGCCCCAACAACACGGTAGCCGTGAAGATTGGTGACCGCAACTACACGCCGCAGGAAATCTCGGCCATGGTGCTTCAGAAAATGAAGCAAACCGCTGAGGACTACCTCGGCACGACCGTAACCGAAGCCGTTATCACGGTACCCGCTTACTTCAACGACGCCCAGCGCCAGGCCACCAAAGAGGCCGGGGCCATCGCCGGCCTCGATGTGAAGCGCATCATCAACGAGCCCACCGCGGCCGCCCTGGCCTACGGCCTCGACAAGAAGCACAAAGACCAGAAAATCGCCGTGTATGACCTCGGCGGTGGCACGTTCGATATTTCCATCCTGGAGTTGGGCGACGGCGTGTTTGAAGTACTGAGCACCAACGGTGACACCCACCTCGGCGGCGACGACTTCGACCAGGTTATCATCAACTTCCTGGCTGACCAATTCAGCAGCGAAAACGAAGGCCTCGACCTGCGCAAAGACCCGATGGCCCTGCAGCGCCTGAAAGAAGCCGCGGAGAAAGCCAAAGTGGAGCTCTCCAGCTCGACCGAAACCGAAATCAACCTGCCCTACATCACCGCCACGGCCTCGGGCCCCAAGCACTTGGTGGTGAAACTGAGCCGCGCCAAGTTTGAGCAGCTCGCCGACGACCTCGTGCGCCGCTCGATGGACCCGGTGAAAAAAGCCCTGCAGGACGCCGGCCTGAGCACTTCGGACATCGACGAGGTTATCCTCGTGGGTGGTTCGACCCGCATCCCCCGCATCCAGGAGGAAGTGGAGAAGTTCTTCGGCAAGAAGCCTTCGAAAGGCGTGAACCCCGACGAAGTAGTGGCCATCGGTGCTGCCATCCAGGGCGGTGTACTGACTGGCGAAGTGAAGGACGTGCTGCTGCTCGACGTGACCCCCCTTTCGCTGGGCATTGAGACGATGGGCGGTGTGATGACCAAGCTCATCGAGTCGAATACGACCATCCCGACCAAGAAATCGGAAACCTTCTCGACGGCCTCGGACAACCAGCCTTCCGTAGAAATCCACGTGCTGCAGGGCGAGCGTCCGCTGGCCTCGCAGAACCGCACCATCGGCAAGTTTCACCTCGACAGCATCCCGCCCGCACCCCGTGGCGTGCCGCAAATTGAGGTAATCTTCGACATCGACGCCAACGGCATCCTGAACGTAACCGCCAAGGACAAAGGCACCGGCAAAGAGCAGAAAATCCGCATCGAAGCCAGCTCGGGCCTGAGCGAAGCCGACATCAAGCGCATGCGCGACGAAGCGGCCGCCAACGCCGACGCCGACAAGGCCGAGACCGAGCGCATCGGCAAGCTGAACGCCGCCGACTCGATGATTTTCCAGACCGAGAAGCAGCTGAAAGAGTACGGCGAGAAGCTGAGCGGTGGCAACAAAACCGCCATCGAAGGCGCGCTGGCCGACCTCAAATCGGCCCACGAAGCCAAAGACCTCGCCCGCATCGACACCGCCATGGAGGCTATCAACGCCGCCTGGCAGGCTGCCTCGCAGGAGATGTACGCCGCCGGTGGCGCCGAAGGTGGCCAGCCCGGTGCTGGTGGTTTCCCCGGTGCCGACGGCTCGGCCGACGGCGGCCAGGGCCAGCCCGCTGGCGACCACGTGACCGATGTGGACTATGAGGAAGTAGACGGTAAATAAGAACCGCAGATTGTAACGGATTTGACGGATTACACGGATTCAAATTCGTTTTAGGAAAGGCCGGAAGCGTTGCTTCCGGCCTTTTTTTGTAGGTTTATGGCATGTTGATTTGGTGGAATTTCAGGCTTTGGCTGATTGGCTTTTTGATGTTTTTGGGCAGCGCTGTAGCAATGGCGCAGGACAAACCGGTTTTGGGTGGCATGGGTGCCGCCCCGGCTTCTAAGATTCCGGTGCCGCAGGTGGTGCGGGCCAGCGCAGCCGATACCTCCCGGTTTCCGCTCACTTATTGCATCGCGCTACCGGCCATCACTCCTGCCGAACAGTGGGAAAAGGACTACGCCCGGTATCAGCGCCTAGTGCCTCCGGAAACCAAGAAAACCCAGGAAGGCCTCGATTTTGTGGCCCTCAATGGCGTAAGTACCTGGTGGTGCGCCAACTCGGCCAGTCCCTACGCCCAATTGGATACAACCACCCGCATTGCCGACGCCCAACGATTGGTGGGCGAATGGCACGGCGTGGCCAACCGGCTCATCACCCACATTGACTCGTTTTCGATAGCCGACCAGAAGTTTTACCGCAGCGCCTTAGCGCGGGATACCCCCGGCCCGTTCACCATCCGATTCACGGCGAGCAAGCTGCAGCTGAAGCCGGCGTCGCTGCGGCGAAACCGGGCGCATAGACACTACGTGCTGCTCAACCAGCGCTATTTGTTGCTGTATGGATTGGCGAAAAGCAACGGCAACGTGTCGCTGGTGGGCCTGGACCCGGCGGGCCGGCTTGTGTTTCACACCAGCACCGTGGTCGAGCGCAAAGTGCGCGGGCAATACCACACGTACCAAACGGTGACACGCCAGCTCATTTGCGAGCGAGCGCAGTGAACTCTTCCCGGTTTGGGGACCACGCAATCTACGTAAAACAAGTACCGGCTGCTGCTTTCGGCAGTTTTTGTTTCCTTTGTTTGCCGGCAAGTGGCGCGGCTGTTTCCTGTATCCATGCTTGATTTTCTACCCTTTCAGTCATTTCCATCGGCCGAGGCGGCCCAGCCGCTGCTGGCCCTGCTGCGGCAGCGCGGCATTCCCTTCGAAACGGCCACTGATACCGGCGAGCCCGTGTTCAACCCGGCCTTCACCTTCAACAATACCTACGCCACTTTCGTGGTGAAGCTGCACGGCGCCGACTTTGAGTGGGTGCGGCGCCTGCAGGAAGACGCTAACCGCGACGCCCTGGCCGCCCTCAGCCCCGACCATTACCTGTTCAGCTTCTCCGATGTGGAGCTGTTCGACCTGCTGGCCCGGCCCGAGGAATGGAGCCCGCTGGATGTGACGCTGGCCGGCCAACTGCTGCGGCAGCGCGGACGCGACGTGTCGCCCGATGCCATCCGGCTGCTGCGGCAGCACCGCGTGGCCGTGCAAGCCCAGCCCGAGCGCAACAACACCGGCCGCATTCGGCTGGGCTATTTATTTGCGCTGCTTGGAGGCTTCGGGGCTATTTTTATGGGCTGGGAGCTGTATTCGCACAAAAAAACGCTGAACGACGGGCGGCAGGTGCCCTCCTACCCGGCCCACGACCGGGTGCACGGCCTGCGAATCATGACGTTGGGCGTCGCCAGCTTTATTATCTGGATTGTGGTGCGGCTGTGGGTGTTGCCGCAATAAAGCCGGCATTCGCACCCATTCGCGCCCAATTCGCGTAAGCACGTCCATTGTGACTCATCGCATTTTATTCTTGCTCTCACCGTTTTTCTTTTTATGAACTTCTCTTCCCTTCTGTTTCCCGCCCGGGCCCTGGCTTTGGGGGTACTGCTCACGGCTGTTTACTCGTGTAGCGTGAGCGAACAAGTAAAGGACAAGCCGACCGGCAAAGCCGCATCGAGTGAAGCGCTCGAAAACGAGGCGTATAACCGCATGCAATACCGGCTCAATTTTATGGACGCTGCCAAGCTGGGCGGTCAGGATATTCTGTTTGTGCGCCAGGCCTCCGACCTCACGGCCGCCCAGCAGGCCCGCATGCAGTCGGGCCTGCAAGGCGGGCGCCTGCCCTTGCACCTGCTGATGCGCGTGTACGCCCGCAACGCCAGTTCCACCACCGGTATCCAGCTGAAGCAATTGGATTACAAGCTGCTGCTCGACGGCAAAGAGCTGGCCACGGGCAGCACCGGCGCCAATACCGTCCTCGAATCGAGTGCCATTGGCACCCTGCCGGTGATGGTGGACCTGAACGTGACCCCCGCCTTGCTGGCGGGCCGCACACCGGCCGATTTTGCCGCTGGCCTTGCCGATTTTACCGGTCCCAAACGCCGGATGACCATGCTTATCCGCCCCAATTACGTGGGCGCTTCGGGCCGCCAGGTTCCGGTTTCGGACTTTGAGCCCATTGAGCTGGTCACGGCCAAACGCTCGGTTTCAACCAAATAAGCAGGCGGCAGTCCGTTTCAACCAAAAGCCCGATGTACCAATGGTGCATCGGGCTTTTGGTTGAAACGGGGTTTAGGAATAGGAAGTGAGCAGGATTAGGCTTTGGGTTGTGGCGCAACTTCCCGTCATGCCGAGCGCAGCGCTGCATGACGGGTTGACGGCTTTTGGAACTGCTTCTACTCCTCACTCCTCTCCTTGCAGCACGTCCTCTACGCCTTCTTCAATTTTTTCTTCGGCTTCTTCGTGGTCGTCGGCATCGGCGGCTTCCAGTTCGGCTTCCTGCTCCTGCCAGCCGCTGGGCTCGTAGCTGAGGCGAATGTAGATGGGGTAGTGGTCGGAGCCGATGTGGGTGAGGCGCTCCAGGCGCTGGAGGCGGAAGTGCGCCGAATGAAAGACGTGGTCGAGGGGCCAGCGCAGCAGCTTGTAGTCGGCGTGGAAGGTGGGCAGCAGGCCCCGGCCAATGCGCGGGTCGAGCAGGCGCGAGAGGCGCCGAAACAGCTCCGACGTGTGCGACCACGCCACGTCGTTGAGGTCGCCGGCCACGATGGTGGGGCCGTCGCGCTCCTGAATAAACTTGCCCACCACCAGCAGCTCCGCGTCGCGGCGGGCACTGTTTTTCGATTCCTGCGGGGCGGGCGGCTTGGGGTGCAGAAAGTGCAGGCTGACGGGCAGGCCGCTGGGCAGCACCACGCTGCCGTGAAACGACGGAATATCGGGGTCGAGGATGAAGCGAATGTGGGGCTGGCGCAACGGCAGCCGCGAAAACACCAGCATGCCGTAGGTATTGGGCAGCGGAGCGTGGCAGGTGTACGGATAGTCCGCCTCGATGCGGCGGAGCTGGCTCAGCCACCAGTCGTCGGTTTCCACGGCCAGCACCACGTCGGGCTGGTAGTGCCGGATGTGGCCCAGGCAGCGCGAGGCGTCGCGGTTGTACATCAGCACGTTGGCCACCATCAGGCTGAGGTGGTGCTCGTCTTCGGTGGCGGGGCGGCTGGCATCGGCCACCTGCTTGCGGTGCAGGGGCGTGTAGGGCCAGATGCGGCTGAGCTGGTACACCAGGGCCACGCCCAGGCTCGCCACAAAAAAGCTGTGCCCGAAGCTATGGACCGTGGGCAATGCCAGCGCGGCTCCCAGGCTCAGGGCCAGTCCCGCCACAATTTGCAAGCGCGGAAAGTCGCAAATCCGAATCCACCACGCGGTTTGGCGGAAGATGGGCAGCACGGTTACCAGCAAGCCCAAATTCCCCAGAATCAACGTTGCCCAGTATCCGGTGGTCAGCAATGCAGTAAGAAAAGTGGGCATGAAATAAAAGCGGGTGGGAATGGAAGCACGAGCAGGGTACGCGGAAAGCCCGGCACCTTATACATCGTCCTGAAACCCGCCTTTGCGCAATTCTTCAATCGTGCGCATCACCCGGTCTTTGAGGGTGGTGCGGTATTTTTCCAGCGCATCGGCCAGGCGCGCATTGCCAATGGCCAGTATCTGGGCAGCCAGCACGGCGGCATTGGCGGCGTTGTCGAGGCCCACGGTGGCCACGGGCGTTCCGGTCGGCATCTGAATCATGCTCAGAATCGAATCGAGCCCCTGAATGGACAGCGTGCTGTTGATGGGCACCCCAATGACGGGCAGCGTGGTGAAAGCCGCCACCATGCCGGGTAGGTGGGCCGCGCCGCCCCCGCCCGCGATGAGCACGCGCAGGCCGCGCTTGCGGGCACTTTCGGCGTACTCCACCATGCGGTGCGGCGTGCGGTGCGGCGACACCAGCGTGATGTCGTAGGGAATGTGGAACTGGCGGAGCACATCGGCCGCGGCCGACATGATTTTCAGGTCCGATTTCGACCCCATGATGATGCCCACAATTGGGTTTTCGGTCACGGGGCGGTCATCGTCGGTGCCCGGCGAAGCGGCCGGGGTGGAAGCGTCAGGTATCATTCAGGCGAAGTAAGAAAAAGTTAACCGGGAGCGTGCGGCGGGCAGCCGCGCCGTTGAGGCGGCAAAATAGTACTTTTCCCTCCGGTCCGGCCATTCTCCTACCTTTGCGCCCCATGGAAGTTCTGCTCGCCACCTTCACCACCCTGTTTTCCATCGTCAATCCCTTCGGTGCGATGCCGGTGTTCCTCACCCTCACGGCCGACGACCGGGCTTCGGAACGGGCACGTACCGCGCTGAGGTCCTGCGTCTACATGGTGGCCATTCTGAGCGTGGCCTTCTTCGGCGGGCAGTACATTCTCAACTTCTTCGGCATCAACATTCAGCATTTGCGCATTGCGGGCGGCATCTTGCTCATGCGCTCGGCCTTCGAGCTGCTCACGCCCGGCGCCAACCGCGACCGGGTGGGCCCCGACGCCCTCGAAGAAAGCAAGCACAAAGACGACATCAGTTTCACGCCGCTGGCCATGCCCATGCTGTCCGGGCCGGGCTCTATGGCCATCTGCATCGGCCTCATTCGCCCCACGTATTTCGATAAGGCCATGACCATTGCCGGCTTCGCGCTGGTGGCACTGGCGGCGTTTGTCATTTTGCTGTTTTCGTTGCGCCTCACGCGCGTGCTGGGCAAGCCGGGCATGGCAGCCATGTCGCGCATCATGGGCTTTATTACGCTGGCCATTGGCGTCAATTTCCTGGCCACGGCCATTGCGGCCTTATTTCCCGGTTTGACGCGCTAGGGTAGCAGTAGGCTTTTGGTTGTCGGGGCATCATGCGGCGTCCCTTAGCCTCCCGCCGTACCTTTGGGCTTCCTTATGCTGAAAAACGACCTTTTCCTCCGGGCTGCTCGTGGCGAAGCCACCGAGCGCCCCCCCGTCTGGCTGATGCGCCAGGCCGGCCGCATCCTGCCCGAATACCGCGCCCTCCGCGCCCGCCTCTCCGGCTTCAAAGAGCTGGTCGAAACCCCCGAACTGGCCGCCGAAGTCACCATCCAGCCCATCGACGCGCTGGACGTAGACGCCGCCATCATTTTCTCCGACATCCTGGTGGTGCCCGATGCCATGGGCCTGCCCTACGAAATGGTGGAGTCGCGCGGCCCGCTGTTTCCCACCACCATCAAGTCGGCGGCGGACATCGACAAGCTCCGCATCCCCGAGCCCGAAGAAGGCCTGGGCTACGTGCTGGAGGCCCTTCGCATCACCAAAAAAGCCCTCAACGGCCGGGTACCGCTCATTGGGTTTGCCGGCGCGCCGTTCACCATTCTGGCCTACATGGTGGAAGGCCACGGCTCCAAAACCTTCTCAAAAGCACGCGGCATGCTCTACCGCGAGCCCGCCCTGGCGCACCGCCTGCTGGCCAAAATCACCGCCACCACCGTTGCCTACCTCAAGGCACAGGTAGCGGCTGGCGCGCAAGTGGTGCAGGTCTTCGACTCGTGGGCCGGCATCCTGCCGCCCGCGCACTACACCGAATTTTCGGCCCGCTACATTGCCGAAATCTGCGAAGCCCTGGCCCCCTTGGTGCCCGTCACCGTGTTTGCCAAAGGCGCGTGGTGGGCCGTGCCGGAGTTCGCCGCCATGCCCTGCCGCACCATCGGGCTCGACTGGAACCAGACGCCCGCCCACGTCCGCGCCGAAGCCGGCGACAAAACCCTGCAAGGCAACCTCGACCCCTGCGCCCTCTACGGCACGCCCGCCCAGGTACGCGCCGCCACCGAAACCATGCTCCGCCAGTTTGCCGGCGGCCCCCACATTGCCAACCTTGGCCACGGCGTTTACCCGGACACGAATCCGGACAACGTGCGCGTGTTCGTGGAAACGGTGAAGACGTGGCGGGGGGGAAAGTTTTAACCAGTATGAGCAGAATTGGAATAGGCTTTTTGCTCGCGTTGCCAGCCCTGAGCAGTCAGGCACAAACGCAGCGCACGTCTGTTGCCATCGACAAGAAAGACCGTCTGACGTTTGAGCGAGTTCCTTTTAGTGCGACCGGCAAAACATTCAAATACGTAGCGAACAAGCAGCCCAACGGAACAAAAACGCTGATTGCCATCAACGGCAAACCGGTCTTTGGTACCGACGGCGAACTGCCGAAGTACACGCTAAACAAGGCATCTGTGCTCTTCAAGAGGCATTCCTACCTTTTGCCGGTAAGCGGCATGTATAACCCGTGGTTTGGTCAGAAGCTGGACAAGCAATTTGTTCAGTTGAAGAAGGCCGGCGACACGCTCACCATCCAAGCCGTTTTTTCCGATGGTGCCGGTTCTTATCTAGCAGAGTGGAAAATCGACGGAGATTCTGCAAAAAGAACTTTACTGACCGCTGACGATGCAGTAGTGACAGGGTTCTTCCAGTCAAATCCAGGCGGCGAATAGGTAAATGCCGGTTTAAATACCCTCTGTTTCTCCTCAAACCAATCCTCATGTTCGGTCCCGTCTTTTACCTCACCCTCGCGCTGTTACTGGCCCTGTTGGCCTTCATGTGGCGCTGGTTTCTGCGGCGACCGGAGCGCTCTACGTTCGAAACCTTGCTGGTGGTGCTGGCTACGCTGGGCAGCTTGTCGCCCCTGCTGTTTCTGCTGTACCTCTATTTTTCCGGCGCTGCCACGGGCTTGAAATAACGCCCGGTCACCCATTTTCCAACCAGTTCATGGACGTAAAAGACAGCAACGGCAGCCTGCTCGCCGAAGGCGACTCGGTCACCCTCATCAAAGACCTCAAAGTAAAAGGCTCCTCGCTCACGCTCAAGCGCGGCACGCTGGTCAAAAACATCCGCCTCACCAACAGTGCTGCCGAGATTGAAGGCCGCGCCGGCGGCAGCACCATGGTGCTGAAAACCGAGTTTCTGAAGAAGGCTTAGCATGTAGCGCGGACTTTGTAGTCCGCGTTCCCGAGCCGTATCAACGATTATAAACGGCGCGGGGACGCGGACTACAAAGTCCGCGCTACGTGGCGCTACTACAATCCCGCAGCCTGCGCTTCTTCCAGCAGCCGCTGTTTCTCCACGGGCACCACGCCTACTTGCTCGCACACCAGCCCGCCGCCCAGGTTGGCCAGCGCTGCCGTGAAAGCCGCCGGCTGCCCCAGCGCCACGCACAAGGCCGCGATGCTGATAACGGTATCGCCCGCGCCCGACACGTCTGAGATAGTGCGCAGGTGGGCCGGCAGGTAGGTTTTCACGTCTTCCTGCTGGGCAAATACGCCGTACTCGGAAAGGGTGACCAGCACGATGTCGGGCGTCAGGGTTTCGCGCAGCCGGGCCACGGCGGCCTCGAACCCGGCGCGGTCGGTGTTGGGCTCGCCAAATTCCAGCTTCAGGCCCTCGCGCAGCTCCTTGAGGTTGGGTTTGAAGAGCGTGCAGTGGCGGTAGGCCAGGAAATTCTTCTTCTTAGGGTCCACTACGGTGGGAATGTTGCGCTGCCGGGCCCGCGCAATGCACTCCGTAATAATAGCCTCGCTGAGCACGCCCTTGTCGTAGTCCTCGAAAATAACTACATCGGCGCGGGCCAGCAGGTCGTCGTAGGCAGCCAAGAGCTGGGCAGCTTCTTCGTTGTTGAGGTCGGTTTCAATCTCTGAGTCGATGCGCAGCAGCTGCTGGCCGTGGGCCAGAATGCGCTGCTTCACCGTGGTGGGTCGGGCGGCGCTGCGAATGAGGCCATCGGCGGGCAGGTCGTGGTCGTGCAGCAGTTGTAGGAGCTGGTCGCCGCCCGCGTCGGTGCCAATCACGGCGCAGAGCAGCGGCGTTGCGCCGAGGGCCTGCACGTTCAGGGCCACATTGGCAGCCCCGCCGAGGCGGTTTTCGGTGCGGGCTACGTGCACCACGGGTACGGGCGCTTCGGGTGAGAGGCGCGTGGCCCGGCCCCACACGTAGGCATCCACCATCACGTCGCCGATGATGAGGACGCGGAGGTTGTTGAAATCCCGGAAGAGGTCGGCGAGGGAGGAAACGGGAGTAATCAAATCAACAGAAATAAGCTGTCATCCTGAGCGTAGCGAAGGACCTTATCACGGTTGCGTCGATTGAGTTACTGCAAGCTGTTCAACCGTGATAAGGTCCTTCGCTACGCTCAGGATGACAGACGTAAAGTTTACAACTTTGCCAAACTAGCCCTGATGCGCCTAAATGCCTCTACCAGCTTGTCATCGGCGGCGGCAGTGCTGAAGCGGATGCACTCCGGCGCCCCAAAGGCATCGCCCGACACGGCCGAAACGTGGGCGTCGTTCAGCATGAACAGCGCCAAATCCAACGCATTGTTGATGACGCTGCCATCGGGCGTGGTACGGCCAAAGTAGGCCGAGACTTCTGGGAAAATGTAGAACGCGCCGCTGGGCGTGGGTGTATTGAAACCGGGAATGTCCTTCACGATGTCGAGTACCAAGTCGCGGCGGCGGCGGTAGGCTGCCACCATCTCATCGGCCGAGGCACGGCCACCGCGCAGGGCCGCCAGCCCCGCCCGCTGACTGATGGAGCACGTGCCGGAGGTAATCTGACTCTGCATCTTCTCGCAGGCGGCCGCAATATCCGGCCGGGCAGCGAGGTAGCCCAGGCGCCAGCCCGTCATAGCGTAGCCTTTCGAGAAGCCATTCACGGTGATAACCCGGTCCTTCACTTCAGGGAAATGGGCCAGGCTGGCGTGCTCGCCCACGAAGTTGATGTACTCGTAAATCTCATCGGCCAGCGCATACACCTGCGGGTGGCGGGTCAGCACTTCCGCAATAGCGCCCAGCTCTTCGCGGCTGAAAACGGCCCCGGTGGGGTTGCAGGGCGACGAATACATCACCAGCTTGGTACGGGGCGTGATGGCGGCTTCGAGCTGCGCGGCCGTCACCTTGTACTCGTTGGCCAGGGTGCCGCGCAGCTCTACGGTCACGCCGTCGGCCAGCTTCACCATTTCCTCGTAGCTCACCCAGTAGGGCGAAAACACGATGACTTCATCGCCGGGGTTTACCAGGCTGAGCACAGCGTTGGCCAGGGCCTGCTTGGCGCCGGTGCTCACCACAATCTGGTTGGGCAGGAAATCGAGCTGGTTATCGCGCTTGAATTTGTCGCAGATGGCCTGCCGCAACTCCGGGATGCCGGGTACGGGCGTGTAGAAGGTATAGCCGTCGTCCAGGGCCTGTTTGGCGGCGTCCTTGATGTACTGCGGCGTCTGGAAATCGGGTTCGCCGAAGCTAAGGTTGATGACGTCGACACCCGTGGCCATCAGTTCGCGGGCCTTCTTGACCATGGCAATGGTGGCGGGCTCGTTCATCGCCAGCAGGCGGTCAGATAGTGGCGAAGTAGTGACGGGCGCGGCGGTATCGGGCATAGTACGGCGGTAATTGGTGCGGTAAAGGTAATTCCAACTGTCATCCTGAGCGCAGCGAAGGACCTTCTCACGCAAGAACAACTAACAGTGGCTCCCCATTAGCCAGGACGTGAGAAGGTCCTTCGCTGCGCTCAGGATGACAGTAGGGTAGCTACTGCCCCAGGCGGCGCCAGCAGTGCCAGAGCACGCTCACGTCGGTGCTGGGCTCGTAGTCCTTGGCATACAGCAACTCCAGACGCCGGCGCGTCACCGCATTCAGGGGCGCGGCCGAGGCGGCGGCATCGGCGGGCGAAAGCACGGCGGGTACCGTGCGGGCCGGGCCGCTCATGTAGCGCAGGCCCACCCAGGTGCGGCTGCCAAAAAGCACGGCCACGCAGTTGCGCAGGAAACCCGCTTTTTCCGGCTGAAACCACACGAGCAGCGGCGCCGCTACCAGCAGCGCAGTGCTGCTCATCACGTCGAGCAGGCGCTTGGCGCGGGCCTGCTGGGGCTGGTAGAGGTTCAGGGCAATATCGAGGGTGTAATAGTCGCCGGGCGCGTCCTTGCTGCTGCTGCCGATGATGTACTGGCTGTCTTCGGGCAGAATTTTGTAGGCCACCGGCGGGTCGGCCGGTAGGCTTAGCATCAGAGTGATGATTTGGCTGGCGGGCAAATCTTTGCCGCAGAATATCAGCTCATTCAGCGCGTAGATGCGGATAATATCAGCCAGCTGGCGCAGCTCACCCAAGGGCTCGTCGGGCGGTGCTTCGGCCAGGTAGTGTGCCGAATCGTCGGCAAAGACTGGGACCAGGGCCGCCGCCACCGGAGCCGTTTCGACGTAGCCAATTACGCGGGCCGACACATGAGCAGCCTCCAGCAGCTGGCGTACGCGGTGGCTTTCGAGCCCCGAGCCCACAATGGCAATGTTTTTCTGCCGCCGCTCGCTCAGGCGCAGGTTTTTGTAGAGCAGGAAGTGGGCCAGCAACTGCCGGCCCACCAGCGCCGCCACGGCCCAAGCCCCGCCCAGAATAATCAGGGCCTTGGAAAAGCGCCAGGCATCGAGAAAATTTGACGCCGCCGAAATCAGCAGCGTGCCCACAAACACGCCCCGCACCACCCGCGAGGTGTGCACCGGCGGGTCGTAGGCCCCGCTGAGGTAGGCCGAGGTCATCCAAATCAGGATGTAGGCCGGCACGGCCACCGCCATGTACTGCGGCGGGTAGGCCCCCGGCACAAACTTGTGGTTGTGTTCCCAGTACGTTTTCAGGAAGAACATGCCGGCCCAAATCAGGCCGGCGTCGAGCAACAGCGGGGCAATGCGCACGGCCAGCCGCTCGGCCACGGCCGCGCCCGCCCGCAGCCAGATGGCAGCGTTAATCAGCAGTGAAAACAAGCCCGCCCGGCCCGGCGCAAAATGCTTCCGGGCGAAAATGACCATGGCCCGGTAGAACACAAACACGTAGTTGACGCTGGTGCGCTTTGTGCTTTCGCCCTTGTAATGAATGATGCGCGTGCCGGGGAAATAATGGTTTTTCCAGCCGCCCCGCGTGAGGCGGTACGAGAGGTCGATGTCCTCGCCGTACATAAAATAGTCTTCGTCGAGCAGACCCACCTCGTCCAGCGCCGCTTTGCGCAGCAGCATGAAAGCGCCACTCAGCACCTCTATTTCGTGGGTCTGGTCTTTGTCGAGAAAGCCCAAGTGGTAGCGCCCAAAAGTGCGCGACTTCGGAAACACCCGCGCCAGCCCAAACATCTTGTAGAAGGCCACGGCCGGCGTGGGCAGGGCCCGCTTGCTTTCGGGCAGGAAACGCCCCTGGCCGTCGAGCATTTTTACGCCCAGCCCGCCGCAGTCGGGGTGCGCGTCCATGAAATCGCAGCAGGCCCGGAAGGTATCTTCCTCCACCACCGTGTCGGGGTTGAGCAGCAGCTGGTACTGGCCGGTGGCGCGGCGCAGGGCCTGGTTGTTGGCCTTCGAAAAGCCGGGATTGTCGCGGTTGGCTATCAGAATAACTTCGGGAAACCGCGTCCGCACCATGGCAACCGAGCCGTCAGCCGAATTGTTATCGACTACAAACACCTCCACGGGCTCCCCTAGCTTCTCCACCGCACGCCGCACCGAAAGCAGCGCCTGCTCCAGAAAGTAGCAGACGTTGTAGTTGACGATTATGACGGAGAGCTTCACCACGACAAGGCGAAATTAGAACGAGTACCCCGAAATTTCATTTCGGCCGGCCGCATAACTACGCCGCGGACGCGAAAGGAGATTGTGGGGTACTCGTATGAATGGCCGAAATAGATTTCGGGGAAATAAGGCATCAGCGGGCCTGGCGCAGGCGGTCGACAATGCTGCGGCCGAGGGTGATTTCGTCGGCGTATTCCAGCTCGCCGCCCATCGGAATGCCGCGGGCAATGGTGCTGATGTGCACGTTGGGCAGGTCGCGCAGGCGGCGCGAGAGGTAGAAAGCCGTGGTGTCGCCCTCCATGGTGGGCGAAATGGCCAGAATGATTTCGCGCACTTCCGAGTCTTCGGCCGAAGCCCGCTCCACCAGCGAATCAATGTGCAAATCGGAAGGCCCGATGCCCTCAATGGGCGAAATGACGCCTCCCAGCACGTGGTACACGCCCTTGTACTGCCCCGTGTTCTCAATGGCAATCACGTCGCGCACGTCCGACACCACGCACACCAGGCTGTGGTCGCGCAGCTTATTGGCACAAATTCCGCACTCCTCGGCGTCGGAAATGCTGTGGCAGGTTTTGCAATACGTGATTTCGAACCGCATTTTGGCCAGCGCCTCGGCCAGCGTGGCCGTCGTGTCCATCTCGGCCTTCAGCAGGTGCAGGGCCAGCCGCAGGGCCGTTTTGCGGCCAATGCCGGGCAGGCGCGCCAGCTCCCCAACGGCGTTTTCAATCAGTTTTGACGGGAATTCCATGTAGTCTAGTTGTCAGTTAGTCGTTGTCGGTTGTTAGCCTCTGCCATCAGCACAACCTGACAACCGACAACTAACAACGGGCAACTACACGACGTCGGCCGAAATGCCACGGTCATGAATGGCGGAGCACAGCGGCTCCAACTCTTCGTAGGTGCCCATCTTGACGGCGCATTTGCCCTTGTAATGAATGAGCAAGGTGCATTGCTCAGCCTGTTCGGGCTGGTGGCCGCACACGTCCATCAGGGTTTTGATGACGTGCTCGAAGGTGTTGATGTCGTCGTTGTAGACGACGAGGTTGCGCAGCTCTACTTCTTCCTCAAGCAGCAGTACCTCTTCATCATAGTCAATTTGCGGTCGGGTGTTCATAGGGCAAATTTACGCAGGAAAACCGGCGTTGAGTAGCTCTTGATAACCCTGATTCCGGCAAATTCGTTTCGCCAGACTGGGACGATTTATAGCAGCGCTGCCGCGCTTAGTAGCGCGAACTTTGTAGTTCGCGTGCCAGAACGATACGACGACCAAACGGCGCAGGTACGCGAACTATGAAGTTCGCGCTACGGCCCATCCATTACTCCCGCTCCCCATGCCCGTTCCCTCCTCCGATTTTAAAAAAGCCCTCAAGCGCCTCCCCGAGTCCGATAAGGAAGCCCTGCTCCTGCGCGCCGTGCGCCGCGACGCCGAGCTCTACGAAACCTTCCGCTTCGAACTGCTGGCCGACGTGACCCTGGGCCAGGTGCAGGAAGAAACCGCCGACCGCATCCACGAGCTGTTTACCGTGGCGGTGTCGGGCCGCCTGCTCAACCGCAGCCTCGTGAAAGCCTTGCGCGCCAGCGTGCAGGAAGCGGCCCGCGCCCGCCGCATCACCAAAAACAAACAGCTTGAAATTGACTTGCTGGTGTACATTTTACGCCAGGCCATCGACAATTATTCGGGCCAGTTCGACAGCGTGTATGACGGCTTCTTTAATGCCACGGCGCGGCTGGCGGCGCGACTTCCGGCCCTCATTCTCAAGAGCCTGCACGAAGATTTGTGGGTGGAATACAAGCCCGAGCTGGACGAGGTATTGCGCCAGCTCCACGGCCGCAGCAAAAGCCACCACCTGAAGTTTGAGCTGCCTTGGCAGTTTCAGATTCCCGAGTAGCTTTGTGCTGAATTGTCTACCCTAAAATCAATACATGACCCCACGGTTTACTTCCCTCGTGGCCAGCGCCCTGCTGGCCCTTTCCACTGGCTGCGCCGGCAGCTACAACGCCATTCGCCCCGACCGCATCAACACCTACATTCCCTCGCATTCGTCGGGGCCCGTCGAGTTGGGCTACCAGTTTGACGTGCTCCGCCTGCGCGGCAACAAGAAATACGTCAAAAAGGAAAACAAGCGCGGCTACCACGTAGCCGCCGTGAAGGTGACCAACAACTGGGACCGGGACGTGAATTTTTCGCGCGACCTGACGCTGCTCTACGGCGACCGTTCCATCATCCCCATGGCCCCCGACGTAGCCGCAAAATCATTGCGGCAGGGCATCGCCATCTACCTGCTCTACCTGCTGCTCAACGGCAACTATGGCGGCACCTACAACTCCAGCACAGGCCAGACCACCGGCGGCACTTACCTGCCCCTCGGCTTTTTTCTCACCGGCGGCAACATGCTGGGCGCCGGCCTGGCCAACGGCAACTTGCGCAAAGAGTTTGAGCGCTACGACCTGACCAACCGCACGCTGCACCCCGGCGAAACGGTGTACGGCATCATGAGTTTCCACGAGTCGTCCATGGCGCCCATTCGCCTGGAAATGCGCGGCATTCCGCCCACCGTGGCGGCTCCGGTCACCACGCCGCCGGTAGCCGCACCGGCCGCGGAGCCGACGCCCAGCACGCCGTCCCCGGCACCGGCCGCCAGTCCGGCGCCCGCCACGGCACCGCGCTAGCTTGCCCGCAACACACAAAAAAGCCCTGTCGGTGCAGTACCGACAGGGCTTTTTTGTGTGTTGCGGGCAAGCCAATTAGGCTTTCTTAGCGATAACGTTGAAGGTTAGGTCGAACGTGTCGTAGATGGCTTTGTCGCCGATGCTTTCGAAGAACGACTTCGAGCCATATTTCAGGCCGAATTTGGTGCGGTCGATGGTCACTTTGCCCGAGGCAGCGGCTACGCCGCCTTTCACGCCCACTTTGGCGGGGAAGCTGATGCGCTGCGTCACGCCTTTGATGGTCATGTCGCCGGTGATGGTGGCGTTGTCGGCCTCCTTAGCGGCCCCTTTGATGGGCGCTACGCTCACGATTTTGAACGTCGAGGTGGGGTACGTAGCCACGCCGAAGAAGTCGTCGCTGCTCATGTGGCCCACAAATTTGCCCTGGCTGTCGGCATCCTTGATGTCGGTGGCTTTCAGCGTCTTCATGTCAACAGTTACCGTACCGCCCACGATGGAGTTGCCCTTCACCAGCAATTCGCCGCTGCTGAACTGCATGGTACCATTGTGGCCGTGGGTCACGGCTTTGCCTTCCCAGCCCAAGGTGCTGAGCTGCGGCTGCAATTTGTAAACCGGGTCGGCGGCGGTGGCGGTTTTAGCGGCTTTGGGAGCCGAGGCCGCGGGAGCTACACCGATTACAGCAACAGCAAGCAGGGCGGGCAAGAGAAATTTTTTCATGGGAAAAAGAAATTAAAAAGGTAAGCGGTAATTGAATGGGTGTAAACTTCGGCCGGGCCGTAACGAAAAACGATGCCAGAAAGCGCTGATGAATTGATTTAGGTGGGGTCTTGCGCTGAACTGCGCATTTTATCGAGCAGGAAATTCAGCTGCTGCAACTCTGTTTCGGTGAGCTGCTCGACGCCCGTATCGCGCAACGCACCGGACTCCTCAATCCGGCTGAGCAAGTCGAGGCCGGCGGGGGTGATGCGAATGTCCACGGCACGGCGGTTGGCGGGGCACACGGTGCGCGTCACCAACTTCTTCTCCTCCAGGCGGTCCACAATGCGGGAAGCGTTGCTGGTTTTGTCCAGCATCCGGTCGATGAGCAGCGCCACCGTGGCCGGCAGCGGGTGCTGCCCGCGCAGGATGCGCAAGATGTTGAACTGCGGCAGCGTGAGCCCAAAAGGCTTAAACGCCGCTGCTTGGCGTAGCTGCATCCAGCCGGCCGTATATATCAGGTTGATATGGGCCTTCTGGAATTCGTCGCGGAAAATGGGCTGCTTGATTTCGTCTTCGATGCGCATAGGAGGCAGTGGAATCGGATGCAAATTTATGTACATACATTTAATGTCACAACATCGTTCATGAAATTTTTAAAAATAAATGCCTTGATTTACCACTTCGCCACCCATCTTGGCTCATTCACGTATTGCCGCCCAACCACCATTATTTCCTTTTTTGTCATGCAACGCTTTCTTTTACTCTCCTTTGCGGCGGCTTGCCTGGCCACCGCCCCCCGCTTGGCCGCCGCTCAGGACGGCGGATTTCCGGTGCAAACCACCAAACGCACGGAATTTGTGATGAAAAACGGCGAAGTCATGCGCCGTGAAGGCTCCCAGGTCACGGCCCTCACCCAGAATGTCAAGCTGGACAATGGCGTTAAAATCAACTACAAAAGCGGCATCGTGGAAATGCCCACCGACCGCCTTCACCCCGTAGAAGGGAAAAAAATCACCCTGCACGAAGGCGACTACGTGCGGCCCGACGGGGGCATTGTGTTTGCAACGCCCAGCAGCGCTGCGGCCGCACGGGGCGAGGAGCCGAAGCCAATGCCCGCCGGCGCCGACAAGTTCGACACCTACGTGCAACGCGGGCCCGGTTTCTCCGACCCCGTTACGCAGGTACGCCTGCTCAACCAGAAAGTCGACTTGCTTACCCAGAAGGTATTCCTCCTCAGCCAGGGCCGTACCGAAATGCCCGACACCAAAGCCATCGACAGCGAGCTGGCCAAAATCAACTCCCAGTTGACGGTGCCCAAGTAGACCGCCTCTCCCTTTCACTGCACCAGCACTACCACGGGGCTGCGGAAGCATCAGGCTTTCGCAGCCCTGGTTTTTTGGCCCTTACCGGTAGTATTCACTCCGCCCGGCACAGATAGCCCTCCCGCTCAACCACTGCCCCAAACGGCTCATCCTTCACTATCAGGAAGCCGTCGAGGTCGTGCACGTCGGCCAGCGCACTGATTTGCAGGGCGGCGGCAATGCCAATACTGGTTTCGACCATGCAGCCCAGCATGGGCAGCAGGCCGTGCGCCCGGGTACGGCGCAACAGCTCCATGCCCCGCCGGAAGCCGCCGGCTTTCATCAGCTTCACGTTGACGCCGTGGAACTGTTGGGCAATTTCCGTAAAATCGGCGGCATCGGTTACCGACTCGTCGGCTACCAGCGGCACGGCGCTGCGGGGGCGCAGGTAGCGGTAGTCGGCGGCCAGCGCGGCGGGCATGGGCTGCTCCAGCAAGCGCAGGTGCAGGCCGGGCAGGGCGGCGGCCTGCTCCAGAAATTGCAGCACGCTGTCGGCATCGGGCCAGGTTTCGTTGCCGTCAACGAGCAGGGCGTGGCCGGGCAAGGCACGCGCCACCTCGCGCAGCATGTCGAGCCCTTCGGCCTGGTTCACCTTGATTTTGAGCAGCTGGAAGCGGGCCGCCGCCTGCGCCTGCACGAAGCCGGCCACCGCGCCCGGTTCCATAATGGGCAACGAGAACGCCGTGGGCACGGCGGCGGCCGGCGGCGGCACGCCCAGCCACTGCCACACCGGCTGCCCGGCGCAAGCGGCCAGCCAGTGCACCAAGGCCGCCTCCAGCGCAAAGGCCAGGGCGTGCGCCACCGGCTGGGTTGCCAGCAGCGCGTCCAATGCGGCCAATGAACTCACCTCGCCCAGCCCCTTGGCTTGCAGCTCCGCAAACTGCTGCCGAAGCAATTCGGGGGTTTCGCCGTAGCGCACGTTGGGGGCGGCCTCGCCCACGCCCTGCTGGCCCTGGCCGGCTACGCGCACCAGGAGGTTGGTCTTGGTGCTGGAAGCGTTGCGGGAAATTTTCCAGACGTAGCGCAGGGCCAGCAAGTGTGGCGTAAGGGTCCAGGAGGGCATGGGAAAGGGCAAAACGCGCCGACAAAGCGCCGCAATGGCAGGCAATTACGAACTGGCGGCCAGTGCGTGGCCGGTTGAAAAGCGAAGTTGAACCCCTTTTTCCTGTTGTTGGCCGAAAGAAATCAATGCTGCAAAGTAATGGAAACACCTTTGTTCCATCATACTACAACCTACTTCAATCCAACCTTCATCGCACAGCATTTTCATGAAGACATCAGTACTGGCTTCTCTTCTTTTTGGTTTCCTGCTCGCAGCAGCAAGCTCGCAGCAGGCTCAGGCCCAAGGCAAAAGCAATGAAATCAACAATTCTATTCCGTGGTTCACGGTGCAGAATCAGGCCTTGGTGGTGCAAACGCGTGGCAAAGCCAAGCCCCTGGACAAGGACGTGACCTTGCCCAACGGCATTCGGATAGAATACCGCACCAAATCGGTACTCCTGACCAGTGGCACCCGCGTGCCGATGAAAGAAGGCGATATGCTGAGCCTGAACGGGGAATTTATCGGCAGCCACACGGCTGTTCCGGCGCCGGCCCCCGTTTTTGCCCAAGCATCTGCGCCCACTCCTGCTCCCGAGCCAGTTGCGCCGGCCGCGCCGGCCGCGCCGGTTGCCAGCGGCCCTACGTTCACGTATCGGGCTACTGCTCCGGTCAATGGCAAGCTGCGGGGCATGGTGGAACTGGGTGCCAGCGGTTTCAATATGTTCATTGTTCGGGTGGACGCCCAGCACAACTGGAAGCTGGAAAAATCGGAGTTCGGCAACAGCCTGGTGATGGAGAACATTGCCACGGAGGACGATATCCGGAACGGCTTGAAAGCCTACATCGGTAAGATGCTGGACTTTGGGGTAGCTGCGCGCGACATTCATTTCGTGGTGAGTTCCGGGGCGGTGCTCTCCGAAGGCACGCAGCGCATCATCAAGTCGCTGCAAGCACTTAAATACGTGGTGAATACCGTGACGCCGGAGCGCGAAGGTGCCCTGGGCCTGAAAGCGGCGCTGCCCGCCGAATTTGCCCAGAAAGCTTTTGTGCTGGACATTGGCTCGGCCAACACCAAAATTGCCTGGCTGGCCGGCGACCAGCCGCACGTCGAGGACTCATTCGGCTCCAAGTATTTCCAGAGCAACACCGACGACGCCACCGTGGCGGCCGACATAAAAGCGAAAGCATCCAACATTCCCGCCGCGCTGCGTGGCACCTGCTTTGTGATAGGTGGCGTGCCGTATGAGTTGGCCAAGGCCGACCGCAAAGGCCAGGAACCTTTCACCGTGCTACGCCCTGCCAACAGCTATTCGGAGCTGAACGGCGCCAAAACCAAAGCAGGCCTGAACATTTATCAGGCCGTAGCCGAAGCCACCGGCTGCAAGCAGTTTGTTTTCGGCTACGATGCCAATTTCACCATCGGCTACCTGCTCTCGCTGCCGTAGGCGGGAAGTTTATCAAGCCCCAACAAGCCCCGTGCCGTCGCGCACGGGGCTTTTTTTGAGCCCGGCCGCCCCAAACCAACCGGGCCCGACCGGGCTTGCTGGCGGGATTATGCCGTTCTTTAAACCCTCATTCCGATTTCCTGGCCTTTTTTACTTGCATGGCAAAATCCCGCTACTCCCTCGTTGCCGTCGTTATCCTGCTAATTGCTGGCATCCTAACCCTACTCGTGGCCAACAACCTGGTGGCTTTGCCGGCCGCCGTGCCGGTGGTGGCCCGCTGGCTGGCGCTGGCGGCCGTAGCTGCGGCCGTGGCGCCCCGCCGCTCGCTCACGCTCTGGATTGTGGTGAGCATGTTGGTGGGCATTGAGCTGGGGCACGATGCCCCGGCCGCTGCCATGAGCCTCAAAGTGCTCAGCGACGCGTTTCTGCGGCTGGTGAAAACCATCATCGCGCCGCTGGTTTTTGCCACGCTGGTAGTGGGCATTGCCGGGCACGCCAACCTGAAGCAGGTGGGCCGCATGGGGCTTAAAGCCTTGGTTTACTTCGAAGTCGTCACCACTTTTGCCCTGTTCATTGGCCTGGCCGCCATCAACCTGACCCACGCGGGCGTGGGCATTAGCAAGGCCGGCGTGAAGGAAGAGGCCCTGGCCGCTGCCCCGGCCCAAACCGCCTCCGACATCATCCTGCACATCTTCCCCGAAAACATTGCCAAATCGGTGGCGGAAGGACAGGTGTTGCAAGTAGTGATTTTTGCCATTTTGTTCGCCATTGGCCTGGCTCTCACGCCCGAACGTCCCCGCCGCGTCATGCTGGAGTTCTGCGAAAGTCTCTCGGAGGTGATGTTCAAGTTTACCAACGTGGTCATGTATTTCGCGCCCCTGGGCGTGGGCGGCGCCCTGGCCTACACAGTGGGCAAGATGGGCTTTGCGCCGCTGCTCAATGCCTTGCAGCTGCTCCTGACGCTGTACGGCGCGCTCATTGCCTTTGCGCTATTGGTGCTGCTGCCGGTGGCGCTGCTGGCCCGCATTCCGCTGCGCCGCTTCATCGCGGCCGTGGCCGAGCCCGTGAGCATTGCCTTCGCCACCACATCGTCGGAAGCAGCCCTGCCAAGGGCGATGGAAGCCATGGAAAGCATCGGGGTGCCGCGCCGCATCGTGGCGTTTGTGATGCCCATGGGCTACTCCTTCAATTTGGATGGAACCACGTTGTACCTGTCGCTGGCGGCGGTGTTTGTGGCGCAGGCGGCCGGCGTGCCGTTCACGTTCGGCCAGCAGCTGCTGATGGTTTTCACGCTGATGCTCACCAGCAAAGGCGTAGCAGGCGTGCCGCGGGCCTCGCTGGTTATTTTGTTGGCCACGGTGGCGTCTTTCAACCTGCCCGCGTGGCCCGTTTTCATCATCCTCGGCATTGATGCGCTGATGGACATGGCCCGCACGGCCGTGAACGTGCTCGGCAACTGCCTGGCCTCGGCAGTAGTGGCGCGGTGGGAAGGCGAGTTCGTGGACGACTACCACGGCCCCGACCCGGCCTTGGCAGAATAAGTTTTTTCAGAAACACGAAATAGAACAAAAGCTAGTCGGCCTATTTCACTCCAGCCAAAGGCATTTTTGCGCCACTCGCCGAAATAAAACATGCGTTAACGAGCAGTATGCACTAATTTAGCCCTCATTCCCGGAACGTATTTCTATTCCTGCGTCTTTCAGAATTTTTCTAGCTTTTACTTCTCTTTTTCCGTTATTTTAACCTACCTTACAGCTATGAAACCAACTCGTCAACTTGCCTTACTGGCTTTGGCGCCGGCGTTGCTGCTGGCACCGGCCTGTGTGTCAGTCAAGAACATGATGAAAAGCACGCCCTCGGCAGCGCTGTCCACTCGCTTGCCGGCGCTGGAAATCCTGGCTGACCAAGGCCCGTTGGCGATGAACGACGGCGCCCTGCCCGAAGACCCGCTCAAGCTGTTTCAGCAGGAGTGCCGCACCAACCTGACCGAGCCCACCGATACGGCCACTTACGGCTACGCCAAGCTGATTGTGAAAAAGGTGCGCACCGTGCGCACCGGCCGCGCCGTGCAGGGCCTGCAAGTGCTCACCTTTATGATTCCGGCGGTGATTGGCATTCCGCTGGAATGGTACAAAACCACCCTGCAAGCCGAAGTGCAGGTGAGCGATGCGGCCGGCAACCTGCTGGGCTCGTACACGGGCTCCGGCAACTCGGAAGTGAAAGTGGCCATGTACCACGGCTACTCGCAAACCACCGCCCCACGCCTGGCCGACATCATTGCCCTGCGCGGCGCCATGGCCCAGATTCGCCCCCAGCTCGACACGGCAACGGCGCGCCTGCGCCCCTTGTTGCTGGCGGGTGGCAGCGTGGAGAATCCCACTTTGCCTTCCTCATCCAACGCCACGGGCAGCCGGTAAGCCGCTGCACGGGCATCTGGCTTGGCTAATGCTTCACGTTTTCGGGCCTGCCGTACCCGCCCTGGTGATAGGGGCATAGGTGCGGCGGGCCTTACCTTTGGGGCGCCATGGCCTACCTTCTGCCTTCCCGTTTCCTGACTTTGAGCGCAGCCTTGCTGCTGAGCGGATGCTGCGCCAACGACGTGTGCGACTGCAAAGATGCCCAGGAAGACGTCATTCAATTCCGGTTTTCCTCCGGTTTCAGCACGGCTGACCTCGACACGGTGCTCGTTCAGCGCTACCCGCTGGTCATCACGCCCGCCACAAAACCGGAAACGGTGACGCTCATCCGGGCGGCCAGCCGGGTGTACGACAACATTGAGCTGAACAACACCACGCCCTTCGCGCAGGTAGGCGCCGCCCGGCTGAATAATTACAAGTACGTGGTGCGCTACTACGCCACCCCGCGGCAGCGTCGGTCGGCCATTGCCCTGATTGTAGACAAAGTTGACCTGAAGGGCAGCTTTGGCGGCGGCAACAGCACGGGCTGCTGCACCTGCTACACCAACCTCTCCAAGGCCATTTCCTTCCGCAAGGACAGCACCTTTGCCGAAGCGGCCGACAGCACGCGGGACCTGAAAGCGACCCCGACGCCTACTTTCACCATTCGCAAGTAGGCCGCGGGGCCGCTGACCTGCGTATAACCACTGCCGAGCTGCAACAATTGGCCGGAAATTCGTGTTTTCGCCCTTATGCCCGCTACTCCTACGCTACCGGCCGCGCCCATCCTGCACGCATCGGCAGCCCCCACCCCCAATTTCCCGTTTCGCTCTACGCTCAGCCTGGAGCCGCTGATTGCCTACTGGCGCGAGCGCGAGCAGGCCAGCAATGCGGGCGTGGCGCTGCTGGCCCGCGCCATTGGCGAGCAGGTGGCTGCGGCCCCCTGGTGCCGGGGCCTGCTCACCGATTATACCGTTCTTGAGAACAACTGCGACCTGATTGAAACGCTGATGCTGGCCGTGTTTCCGCCCGCTTCGTTTGCTACCGACATTAGCGGGGTGGTGGGGCCGTACCAGCGGCACAGCTTCTATTCCACGAAGCAGTTTAAGGAGGTGATGCTCAACAAAGACGGCATCATCAAGCAGCCGCTCAACATTGACATGGTAGCCATGGAGCGGCAGATGGGGCTCATGGCGTATCACCTCATCCTGCACCGCGTGTACGGAGCCGAGCTGCCCTCGCTGGGCACCATCGTGTTCACCGTGCCCGACTACAAAATCGGCCTTTACCGGCACTACGGGGTCGATTTCAATTCCGATTTTGTGACGGTGAAAGTGGTGGGCGAACCGCCGGTGCTGAGCCCGGAGCAGATTGAGCTTCTGCTGCACAACCGTCACCGGCCGGAATATTGGCGGGAAATACTTCCATCGGAACACTTTGATTTGGAAGGCTTTAACTATTTGCAGCTGGTTGACATCACCGACCAGGAAATTCTGTCGGAGCTGAAATACGACCTGCTGGAGCGCGACGTGCTGCAAACGCCCGCCCGTTTCGAGCAGATACAGGAAAAGCTGCGCGTGCTGTTTGCCCAGCCGGCGCTGCAACTCGGCATCGCGGCTTACGACGAGAAGAAGCGCGCCTTCGTTGATTTTGGCCGCAAAATCAACCACAGCTTTATCACCAAGCAGGTGCAACACCATGCCGCCAGCAGCGGTTTTCGCATGATATATGAGCGGCTGATGCGTGAGCGTGAGCCCTTGGTGCTGAAGGACGTAGCCACCGCGGACCTGCCGGATGACCTGCGTCAGAAGATTTTGGCCCTGGGCATTCATTCGGCCATACTGGCCCTGCTGCCTTACGGCAACGACACGGTGGGCTTGCTGGAGCTGGGCACCCCAACGGTGAACGGCCTCGACGAGTTTGACATGGACAAGGTGGGGCAGTTTCTGCCGCTGTTTGCCGTGGCCGTGAAGCGCAACGCCGAGGATTTACAGACCCGCATTCAGGCCGTCATTCAGGAGAAATTTACGGCCATTCACCCCACCATGGCCTGGCGCTTCGCCGATGCCGCCCGCAACCTGCTCACGGAGCTGGATGCCGGCAACCGCGCCGCCGAGATGGAAGCCATTGTGTTTGAGGACGTGTACCCGCTGCACGGCTCTTGCGACATTCGGGGCAGCAGCACGGTGCGCAACGAGGCCATTCAGGGCGACCTCATCGAGCACCTCACGCTGGCGAATAAGGTGCTGAAAAAAGCATCAGAATACCAGCAGCTTCCCATTCTGGACGAGCTTAAGTTCTACGTGACCAAGAACCTGAAGCGCCTGCGCGACGGGTTGCTCTCGGGCGACGAGGCCAACATCTACGACTCGCTGAAGCGCGAGGTGGAGCCCTTGTTTGAGTACCTGGCCACGCACACGGCCGACCTGCGCCCCATCATCACGAGCTACTGGAGCAACATTGACCCCAAACTGGGTATTCTTTATAAGCGCCGCCGGGATTTTGAAATCAGCGTGACCACGCTCAACGACGCCGTGAGCGACTACCTGGACGAGGAAGAAGACAAGGCTCAGCTCATGTTTCCGCACTACTTCCAGCGGTACAAGACCGATGGCGTGGAATACAACATCTACGTGGGCAGCACGCTGGTCGAGAACAAGCCCTTCGACCTGGTATTTCTGAAGAACCTGCGCCTGTGGCAATTGCTGACCATGGTGGAAATCACGCGCCGCACCGCTGCGCTCAAGCCCACCCTGCCCGTCCCGCTCGATACCACGCAGCTCATCCTAATTCACGGCCAGTCCCTGAGCATTCGTTTCCGGCAGGACGAGCGGCAGTTTGACGTGGACGGCGCCTATAACATTCGCTACGAAATCATTAAGAAGCGAATCGACAAAGCCACCGTGCTGGGCACCGGTGAGCGGCTCACCCAGCCCGGCACCATCGCGCTGGTGTATGCGCAGACCCGCGAGGCCGTGGAATATTACGAGTACATCGACTACCTACAGGACCGGGGCCTCCTCGAAACCGGCGTGGAAGAGCTGGAGTTGGAAGAATTGCAGGGCGTGAAGGGCTTGTTGGCCCTGCGGGTGCGGGTGAAACTGTAGCGCGGCTTGATGCTAGGTGCGGGCATCAGGGTCCGCACTTTCGGCCCCCATCACCGCTACTTCCTCTTTCCAGAACAGCTTCAAGCCGGCCCGAAAGGCCAGCAGCCACGCCGCTCCGCCCGCAAAGCCGGCCAGCACATCGGTGGCGTAGTGCGCGTGCAGGTACACCCGCGTGAGGCCGATGAGCCCGGCCCACAAAAGCAGCGGCACCACCCAACCGGGCCGCCCAAACCGGCGGGCCAGCAGCCACGCTAGCCCGCCGTAGAACGTGAAGCCCAGCATGGCGTGCCCGCTGGGAAAGCTCAGGCCGAAGGTGTGAAGCAGCGCGTTGGTCGGCCGGGGTCGGTTGAAATACAGCTTCAGCAGTTGGTTCAGGAGCACGCTGCCGGCCATCACAAACACCATTTCCCAGGCCTCGCGGGGGCGGCCCAGCCGGCGCAGCAGCACCGGGACGGCAATGCTGGCCGGCAATAAAAAGGGCATGGCCGCAAAAAAAGTCACGAATCGAACCGGCCCGGTCAGGCCCGGATGCGCCAGCCGCAAGCTGTCCATCACGCCCGCCGCCCAGTTGTCGAGGGCCACAGAATGGTGCACGAACACCACCCGCACCAGGTAAAAAAACACCGCAAACGCCGCCACAAACACCACCGCGCCCAGCACAACTTCGAGGGTCAGCAGGCCAGCCAGGGCCAGCAAACGAGAGGAGAAACGATTCATGGGCGCTGGTATCGGGAAGAATAATAGCGAGTCAGGGCTTATAACGAAAAAAGCCAGCCCGGTGGGGCTGGCTTTTTAAAACGTGCGCTCGGAGAGACTCGAACTCTCACACCTTGCGGAACTGCCGCCTGAAGACAGCGCGTCTACCAATTTCGCCACAAGCGCAGGCTGGGGCTAAAAAGCCGCCCGTTCCGTGAGGAGGTGCGGCCTTTTGATGGTGCAAAGATACAGGGCTGAACCGCACCGGCGCAACCCCCGGCCTGTTTTTTTCCGCTTTCGTCGGGTTTGGCCGTCATCGGCATTTGTTTTTCAGTTACTTGCCGGCATAATTTTTTTTCATTCCATCGCATTTTGCCTTCTGCCAGTTCTGCTGCGGCTCCGTCCCCTACGCCTCTGACCGGTTTCGACCGGGTGGCGTGGTGCTACGATGCGCTGGCGGGGCTCGTGTTTGGGCCGGCCCTGCAGCGGGCGCAACTAGCCGCGCTGGCGGGGCTGCCAACCGGCGCGCCGCATGTGCTCATTCTGGGCGGCGGCACGGGCTGGGTGCTAACGGAAGTGCTCCGGCGGCGGCCCCAGGCCACGGTGCTCTACCTCGAAGCCTCGGCCAACATGCTGGCCCGTGCCCGCGCCCGCCTGGCGCGGGAACTGCCCGAAACCCTGGCCCAGGTGGAATTCCGCCACGGCACGCAGGCTGCTTTGGGCACTGCCGAAAGCGTCGATGCACTCATCACGTTTTTTGTCCTCGACTGCATTGCCCTCGATGAAATAGAGGCCGCCCTGGCGCGGCTGCGGGCCGCGCTACGGCCGGGGGCTCCGTGGCTGTTGGCTGATTTCCGGTACGCCCGCCGGGGTTGGCGCGGGGTACTGCTGGGGTTGATGTACACGTTTTTTCGGCTGACAACCGGCCTGCGGGCCAGCGAGCTGGCAGACCTGCCCGCTGCTCTGGACCGCCTGGGGCTGGCACCTGTGCAGCGGCAATTATTTTATGGCGGTGCTGTGGAAGCGGTGATTTTCAGGGAAAAGCCATTCCAACACTTCCCTTGATATTTACTACCAGGGCTCTGATTAACTAAAACATAATTTTTACATTATTACACTTCTTTAATGGCGAAATTCCGCTTATTTTATTGTAAATTTTCCGCAACTTTGCAGTCGCAAACAGTGCGGCCTATCTATTCCATTCCTTGTTAACTTATTATTTCTGCCCATGAAACACCTTGCTACTGCTGCTATTTTATTGAGCCTGGCCTTCGGTACTGTCCCGGCACAGGCCCAAACCGCGCCCGCTCCGGGGCCGGCCGTGCGCTATACCATGGCGTTTCCCAACGCGGTGCACCACGAAGCCAAGGTGACGGCAACGTTTGCAGGCCTGCCCGCCGGGCCGTTGCACGTGCGCATGGCCCGTAGCTCGCCCGGCCGCTACTCGCTGCACGACTTTGCCAAAAACGTGTACTACGTGGTGGCCACCGACGGCGGCAACCACCCCTTGTCCCTGAACCGGCCCGACCCCTACGGCTGGGACGTGACGCCCGGTGCCGACGGCACTGTCATTTTCAGCTACACCCTCTACGGCGACCTGACCGATGGCACCTACGTGGGCATCGACCAGCAGCACGCCCACCTCAACCTGCCCGCGGCCCTGTGCTACGCCACCGGCTTTGAGGGCCGCCCGGCGGAAATTAAGTTTGACCTGCCCGCCGCCTGGAAAGTGGCGACCCAGCTGCGCTCCGGCACCGATAAAACGGTGTACACGGCCCCCAACATGCAGTATTTGATGGACAGCCCGGTGTCGCTGGGGGCGCAGCAGGTGCGTAGCTGGCAGGAAGGCGACCAGACCATTGAGCTGGCCACGCTGTACCAGGGCCCGGCCGCCGAGCTGGACAACTACGCCAAGAAAATTCAGAAAGTAGTGAAGGAGGAAAAAGCCATTTTTGGCGAACTCCCGACCTTTGATTTTGCCCGCTACACCTTCATCGCCAACTACCTGAGCCAAGCCACTGGCGACGGCATGGAGCACCGCAACTCGACCTCCGTGACCAGCCCGCGCCCCTTGCGCGACGAGGACGCGACCCGCAACCTGGGCACGGTAGCCCACGAATTCATTCATGCCTGGAACGTGGAGCGCCTGCGCCCCAAGGACCTGGAGCCGTTCGACTTCCAGCGCGTGAACATGAGCGACGCGCTGTGGTTTGCCGAGGGCTTCACGCAGTACTACGGCCGGCTGGCCCTGCGCCGGGCCAAGCTGATTGAGGACGACGAGTTTTTCGAAGACATCAGCCGCTGGGTGAACCTGCGCCAGAACAGCCCCGGCGCCCGCTATGCCTCGGCAATCGACATGAGCCGCCAGGCGGCCTACACCGATGGCGCCGGCAGCGCCGACCCCATGAACATCGTGAACACCAACCTGTCGTACTACGACCAGGGCGCAGGCATTGCCCTGGTGCTCGACCTGCAGCTGCGCCAGCACCACCGCAGCTCGCTCGATAAGTACATGCAGGCCATGTGGCAGGAATTTGGCAAGAAGCAGGCCGGCTACGCGCCCACCAACCCCTACACCGTGCGCGACCTGCAGCGCGTGCTGGGCGAGGTGAGCAAGGACACGGTGTTTGCGAGCCGCTTTTTCCGGCAGTACGTGTACGGCCGCGAGCAGCCCCGCTTCAGCGAAAACCTGCTGCTGGCGGGCCTGGCCGTAATTCCGACCCGGGCGCTGGGCGCGGCCCTGCCCAAGCAGGTAGAATTCGACGAGGACGGGCACTGCATTGTGGCCTACAACACGCAAATTGGCTCAGGCCTGTACAAGGCCGGCATCGACCGGGGCGACCAGATTGTGACGCTCGATGGCAAGGACATCAAAAGCTCCAACGACCTGGATGCTGTGCTGCACAAGCACTCGCCCAGCGACGTGGTGTTTGTGAAGGTGAAAACCCGCGGCGGCGTGGAGCGCACCACCCAGCTCATTCTGGCCGAAGACCCCAACGTGCAGGTGAAATCGGTGAGCGACGTGGAGAAAATGGAGTACACCACGAACCAGAAGAACCTGCGGGAAGCGTGGCTGGCCAGTCAGGCCAGCAACTAATCGCGCATAATAGCGCAAGCCAATTTCGGGAAGCCCCGGCGGGCGGGTGCCGCAAGCTGCGGGCCGGCCCATCGGGGCTTTTTATTGCGCTGTTTATGTAACTGCCGGATTGGCGAATATCTTTACCTTTGAACGGTTGAGGGACGCTTTTGCCCAATTGCTTACGCCGCCTTGCGCTGTTTTCCGCCCCCGAGTATCGTTTTATTTACTTTTCTATTTCTTTCCATGGAAATCTTTGAGAAACTCACCCACGCCGCGAAGGACTTTTTCATTGAGTCCGAAGAAGTAAACCCAGCGCCCACAACTGCCCCGCCCACTACCCAATACGGTGTGCCACAAGCCCCCGCGGCAGCAGCCGGCGCCGCTGCGCCTTACGCCGCAGCCCCCACGTTAACGCAGCCCGAACAGCGCCACACCGACCACATCAACGGCATTCTGGCCGGCAATGGCAAGGACTTTGGTGCCTACATGAAAATGGTGAAGAGCATGGCCGCCGCCGGCATGTCGGGTCCGTTGCTCTACCAAACGGCGTTCAATGCTTTTTCGGCGGTGAATGGTGGCACGGTACCGTCGCTGCTGGCTTCGGCTACGCAGTTTGAGCAGGCCCTGACCACCGACCACGATAAAGTGCTGGCCCGCCACCACGAAAAGCTGGGGGAATTGGTAGTGCCCGGTGCCGCGCCCAGCCCGGTGGTGCAGCTGGCCGCGCAGGAGAAAAAGCTGGCCGCCGACCTCGCCGACCTCACCCGCCAGCTCCAGGCCAAGCAGCAGCAGTTGCTGCAAACCCAGCAGCAACTGGCCGAAGAGCGCCAGAAAACCCAGGCCGCGCTGGCCTCCTATGAGCTGGCCAACTCGACTGCGCTGGCCGAGCTGCAAGCCCACCACAAGGCCGCCGAGGCCTTCCTGAACGCCACCGGCGCGGCCAAATAGCCAGCAGATGCCCCAACTTATACCATCCCGTCACCTTTTCCTCTGCATTATGAACACACCCCTACTCGGTCCGCCGGCACCGGCCGACGGTCTGCCTTCCTGGCAAAAACCCGAAAAAGTTGCGGCCTGGGTTTTTGTGGCCCTCCTGGCCGGCATGGGCGTGTATTACTGGGGCATGATTGTGCCCTACCTGGTTGACATTGTGTTCGATACCGTGAAGCTTGGCATCGGGCTGGGCACCTTGTTCGTGCTGTTTTTGCTGGCCACCAACAAGCGCATCAAAGCCGGGCTGTGGTACCTGGGGCAACGCATTTTCCGGACGGCCGCCAGCCTGTTTGTCAACACCGACCCCATCGGCATCATGGAAGACTACATCCGCAACACCGAGAAGGAGGCGCGCAACATGGAGGAGGAAGTGGGCAACATTGAGGGCGCCAGCGAACTGGTGAAGCGCAAGATGGCTGCCAATGCCGACCAGATGAAGGAGTACCTGGGCTTGGCCGACTCGGCCCTGCGCCAGGGCGAAAAAGACAGCGCCGAGAGCTACGCCAGCCGCGCCGCGCAACTGGAAGACTACAACCGCCGCCTGCAACCGATGGCCACCACCACGGCCAACGTGAGCCTGGTGATGCGCCAGATTCTGAAAGCCGCCCTGCGCCAGATTGACGGCAGCAAGTTCAAGGTCAATCTGCTCAAGGATGAGTACGAGTTGGTGAAACGCACCAGTTCGGGCATGCGTGCGGCCATGAACATCCTGCGCGGCGACCCCGACAAAAAGTATTTCTTCGACCTGGCCACCGACCGCGTGGCCCAGGACATGGCCCAGCAGCTGGGCCAGATTAAGCAGGCCATGCGCTACTCGCAGGAATTTGTGAAGGAGATGGACATCCAGAACGGCGTGATGAGCGAGAAAGGCCAGCGCCTGCTCGACAAGTACCAGAAAGGCGAGTTCAACGCCATTATGGAGAACGAGCAACCGGTGCGCATGAACGTGGCTGCTACCGCCAAAGCCACGGACGACGCCTACGGCAAACTTCTCGACTAAGGGAATGTGGCGAATGTGAGAAATGAGTTGAATGTGGGGAATGGGCTGGATATGAGAAAATCCTCTGCCAAGGCTTCATTCTGATAACCTTCTCTCCTAGCTCCCATATTTTCCGCATTTATTTCCCGCATTCAGCATATTCACCATATTCTGCACATTTTCACATTCTTTAAATGACCACTCGCGGTAAAGTTCTCATTGCCATCATCGTCCTTGCGGGCTTGTATTTCGGCATCAATAAGCTCACTTCCAGCAACCTGCTTTTCAAAAAGGCCGCTACGGAGTCGGTGCTGCTCAATTCGATTGAGCTTCCCGCCGCTACCGGCGGCAACGGGGTAAACACCGTGGTGCCGCTGGCCCCGCTGCCCGGCACCGCCCCGGCCGAAAAGGGCACCCCCATCGTGTGGGAGGTGATGGCCTGGAACAGCCAGATGGCCGGCATGCTGGCCAACGGCGGCCCGCGCACCACCACCGGCTCGGCCATGGCCGCCAACGGCGTGGACATGCAGATTGTGCGCCAGGACGACGTGAGCAAGATGCAGGCCGACCTGGTGAAAAACGCTTCCGACCTGCAAAGCAACCCCGCCACACCCGGCCTGATTGTGAGCATCATGGGCGACGGCCTGCCCGGCTTCTCGGCTGTGCAAACCGAGCTGAAGAAAACCGGCACGCAATTGCAGATTATCCCCTACTCGGTGGGCAAATCCTTTGGCGAAGACAAGCTGATGGGCCCGAAAGAGTGGCTGGACAACCCCAAGCTGGCCCTGGGCAAAACCGTGGCCTGCTACCTGCGCGACGGCGACCAGAACATTGCCCTGAAATGGTGCGCCGACAACGGCCTGAAAGTGAACCCCGACGAAACGACCTACGACCCGCAGGCCGTAAACTTCATGGCCGCCAGCGACTTCCTGGTGGCTGCTGAGAAGTACATTCTCGGCAAGCCCGAAAGCCGCGATAAAATTGTGGACGGCAAAAACACCGGCGTGAAGGTGGACGTGGTGGCCGATGCCGTGGCCACCTGGACGCCCGGCGACGTGAACATTGCCAAACAGAAAGGCGGGCTGGTAAAAATCGTGAGCACCAAGGAATATTCGAACCAGATGCCCAACATCATGGTGACGACCAAGCGCTGGTACGACGCCCATCAGAAGGAAGTGGAAGGCCTCATTCTGGCCCACGCGGTGGCCGGCGACCAGGTGAAATCACACCCCGAGGCCCTGACCCGCGCCGCCGACATTTCGGCCGACGTGTACGGCGATAAGGATAAGAACGGGGCGTATTGGCTGAAGTATTACAAGGGCGTGAGCGAGGCCGACCGCAACGGCGACGTGGTGGAACTGGGCGGCAGCAAGGTATTCAACTTCGCCGATAACCTGAACCTGTTTGGCCTGAACGAGGGCGGCACCAACATCTATGCCTCGGTGTACAAGGCCTTTGGCGACGTGCAAAGCAAGCTCTACCCCAAGGAACTGCCCAACTACGTGCCCCTGAACGACATGCTGGACCTCACACTGCTGCGCAACATTCAGGAGCGCTACAAAGGCAAAACGGTGGCTCCGGCCGAGACGCAGAAGTTTGCCGCCGGCGACGAAATCCGCCAGAGCGTGAGCAAGCGGGCCTGGAACATCGAGTTCAACTCGGGCCAGAGTACCTTCACGCCTTCGGCCGAAAAAGAACTCAACCAATTGTTTGATGACCTGGTGGTGGCCGGCAGCCTGAAAGTGGCCGTGCACGGCCACACCGACAACTCCGGCGACCCGCAAGCCAACCAGCAGCTGAGCGAGGACCGCGCCATGGCCGTGCGCCAGTGGCTGGAGCGCAAAAGCAGCAGCGCCTTCCCCGACGGCCGCATTCAGGTGTATGCCCACGGCGCCACCGAGCCCGTGGCCAGCAACAGCACCCCCGCCGGCAAAGCGAAAAACCGCCGCGTGGAAATTGTGCTGGGCAACTAAGCGCAAGGTTTCGCAAAGTGTAAAAAGCAAGTCCCGCAAAGTGTAACGCTTTGCGAGAACCAGCTATTTATCCTTTGCGAGACTTACCTAAAAAACTTTGCGAAACCTTGCGCTATGCTGAAAGACTTATTCGTGCCCAATGCCAAGCCACGGCCTTCGGTATTTCTGACGATGGTGGCGTGCCAGGTGCTGTTTCTGCTGCTGCTGTGGCTGTTTTATCCCTTGCAGCTGTTCCCGACTTTGGGGGAAGTGCTGGCTTCCTTTAAGGACCTTGTCACCACGCAAGGGCTCATTCAGGAGCTGTGGGCCAGCCTGACCACGGCGCTGGGCGCCCTGGCCATTGCCACGGTGCTGGCCTTGCTGATATCGTACCTCACGGCGCTTCCCTTCTTCCGGCCCATCGCCTACGCGGCCTCCAAAATGCGCTACCTCACGCTCACGGGCCTCACTTTCTTCATGGCTTTGATGCTCAGCTCGGGCCACCAGGTCAAGCTCTCGGTGCTCGTGTTTGGGGCCACGGTATACCTGGTCACGGGCATGACGAGCGTGATTCTGACCACCACGCAGGAGGAAATGGACCACGCCCGCACCCTGGGCATGAGCGAATGGCGCAGCTTCTACGAAGTGGTGGTGCTGGGCAAGCTCGATGAAATGCTCGAAGTCGTGCGTCAGAACTTTGCCATCATCTGGACCATGATTACGCTGGTCGAAACGCTTTACCAAAGTGAGGGCGGCATCGGCCTGCTGCTCTACAAACAAAACCGCTACCTGCACCTGGCCGGCGTGGTGGCCATTCAACTCGTCATTCTGGGCACCGGCGCTTTACAGGATTACGTGTTTGCGTTTCTGCGCCGCATGTTCTTTCCGTACTCCGAGCTTACCGTTGCAAAATAATGGCCGACCACCTCTACAAAGAGCCTATTCTGACGCTGCGCGACATCTCCATGCAGTTTGGGGGCGAAGTGATTCTGCGCGACATCAGCCTGGACGTGCTGAACGTGGTGCGGCCCGGCGTGAGCCAGGGTCAGGTGGTGGGCTTTTACGGGCGCTCGGGCATTGGCAAGTCGGTGTTGTGCCGCATCATTGCGGGGCTGCTGCCGCCCAGCACCGGCACCGTGCTGGTGGCCGACCCGCAGCGGCCGGTATGCCCCGGCGATGTGGGGTTTGTGCAGCAGCGCTACCCGCTGTTCAACCACCGCACCCTGCTCGACAACCTGCTGGTGGCTGCCGGCCGTAAGCACTCGCCCGCCGATGCCAAGGCGAAAGCCGAAGAATTCCTGACCCGTTTCGACCTGGCGCCGCACCGGCGCAAGTACCCGGCCATGCTCTCGGGCGGGCAGCGCCAACGGGCCGCCATTGCGCAGCAGCTGCTGTGCTCGGAGCATCTCATCATTCTGGACGAGCCCTTTTCGGGCCTTGACATTGCGATGATTGACGAGGTGAAAAAGATTATTCTGGAAGTGACCACGCTGGACGAGCTGAACACGGTGGTCATCGTCTCCCACGACCTGGCCACGACCACCGCGCTGTCGGATACACTGTGGCTGCTGGGGCCCGAGCGCGACGCGGCCGGCCAGCTCTTGCCGGGCGCCACCATCAGCAAAAAGCACCAGTACAACGTGGCCGACATGGGCCTGGCCTGGCAGCCCGGCATTCAGGCCAAGCCGGCGTTTGTGCAGCTGATTGAACACCTCAAAGACGAGATTCGCAAGGCCTGATGCCGTCCGGCGGGCTTTCGGCTAAAACACTTGGACCGCCAGCCCGTTTCTTTGGCCCGTTTCTTTGGCCTCCATCGCTCTTTTGAGTTTCGCCCATGCCCAAACGCATTTCCTACCTTCGCAACGACGCGCTGCCCACCGTGAAGCCCGGCTACCCCGGCAACAAGCTGTTCGGCAAGGAATTCGCCAACGGCGAGGAATTGTTCGAGCCCAGCTTTGCCAACGTGCTGAAGTGGCAGCTGTCGACCAACCCGCAGAAGGAAGAAAAGAAGCGCGACACCTGGGCGCCCGACGTGGTGGATTGCTCGGCGGCTTTCGCCTCGACGGAAGACGTGCTGGTGTGGCTGGGGCATTCGTGCTTTCTGCTGCGGGTGGCAGGCGTGAGTTTGCTGTTCGACCCGGTGCTGTTCAGCTCCCTGGGGCTGCGCGCCCGGCATCCCCTGCCCTGCCCGCCCGAAGCCATTCGGAGCATTGACTACCTGCTGCTTTCGCACGGCCACCGCGACCATCTCGACGAGAAGTCCATCAAGCTGCTGGCGGCGCAAAACCCGCAGCTGCGCGTGCTGTCTTCGCTGCGCATGGCGCCGCTGCTGCGCGGCATGGCGCCCGGCCTGCCGGTGCAGGAGGCCGGCTGGTGGCAGCGCTACGACCTGGGGCCGGCCGCGCCGCTGGAAATCATTTACCTGCCGGCCGCGCACTGGCACCGCCGCGGCCTGACCGACATGAACCGGGTGCTGTGGGGCAGCTTTCTGATTCGGGCCGCCGACAAGCTCATCTACTTCGCCGGCGACACGGCCTACGCCGACCATTTCGAGGCCATTGAGCAGCGCTTCGGGTCCATCGACATTGCCCTGATGCCCATTGGTGCCTACAAGCCGGCCTACATGATGGCCAAAAGCCACGTCAACCCGCACGAGGCGGCCAAGGCCGTGAACGTGCTGCGCGCCGGCCACGTGGTGCCCATGCACTACGGCACCTTCGCCCTGGCCGACGAGCCGGCTTCGGAGCCGCTGCGGCAGCTGACGGAGGTGGCCGCCGGCGGCATGCTGCGCGGCGAGCTGCACGTGCCCGCCGTGGGCGAGGTGCTGCGCTGGCGCGAGTGGGAATAAATTTGCACCAACCAAAACCTTCTGATGCCCTTCGCGCAAACACAATGAGGATATATGATGCTAACCGCCGGCTGACGTGGGCGCTATGCCTGGGGCTGAGTAGCGGTGCCACGGGGTGCGTCATGTGCTTTCCGCCGGACTATTATAAAAACCAGGAGAAAGCCGACCGGGAGGAGATTGTGAAGGTGCTCACCACCCAAACCGCGGCCTGGAACCGGGGCGACATTCCCGGCTTCATGGCCGGCTACTGGAAATCGGACTCGCTGGTGTTCATTGGGCGGAAGGGCCCTACCTATGGCTGGCAACCCACGCTGGAAAATTATCAGAAGAACTACCCCGACGCGGCGGCTATGGGGAAGCTGGACTTCAGCGGATTGCGCGTGACGCCGCTAAACCCCGGCGCGGCCCAGGTCATTGGGCGGTGGCATTTGGCACGGCCCAAGGCGGGCGACCTGCAAGGTTATTTCCTGCTGGTACTGCGCGAGATAGATGGCAAGTGGGTGGTGGCGGCCGACCATACCAACAGCGAGCAATAGCAAACGCAAGTTGCGGGGCTATGCTTTGCCAGCGGCCACCGGAACAGCGTCGATAATGCCCAGGCGGGCCGCGTGCAGGGCCGCCGTAGCATAGTCTGGCACGAGCAGCATGGGCACACTTTCCCGGCCCAGCTCCTCGATGATGGGCCCGACCAATAACGCCCGCTCGGGCACCTGCACGTCGCGGATGTAGATGGCGCGGATGCGGCCGGGGTGGCGGCGCACCACTTCGCGGTAGATGCGGGCGTCTTCCTGGCCACTGTCGCCGCAAAGGACGAAAGGCAGGGCGGGATAAGTGGTCAGGATGTCGTCGATTTCGTGCAGCTTGTGCGCAAAGTGGATAGCGGCCGAGCCCGTGACGCCGGGGGGCGGCGGGGCTTTGGGGCGGGCAATGCTGAGGTCGCGCAGCAAGAGCGGGCCGGGCGGCATTTCGTGCAGGCCCATGAACTCCTCCAGCACGTCGTAGAGGTTCCAGGGGCTGCTGCTGACGTAGAAGAACGGGTTGTCGGGCCGGCCGGTGCGGCCCCGCTGCAGGCGGCGGTAAAAGTCGGCTACGCCCACGAAAGGCAGGCGCGAGTAGGCGTTGCTGAGCAGGGTGCGCGCCAGCATTTTCAGCACGTTGGTGGCGCGGGTTTCAAACACGGTGTCGTCAAGGTCGGAAATGACGCCGAACTCGGCACCGGCGGGTGGCACCAGCACCTTGGCCGAAGCCTGCACCTGGGGCAAAGGCACGCGGAAGGCGGCCGGCAGCCGCGTCAGGCGCACCGGCACGGGGTACCAGAGGTAAGCTTCGGGCGTGGGCAGGGCCTGGGGCTCGATGATGAGGGTGAAATAGCCTTCGTCGTCGGTGGTGACGAGGTGCTGGCTGCCGTCGGGCAGCTCGGCCACGAGGTCGGCGCCGGCAATTTCGCGGCTGTTGAAGCGGCGCACCATGCTGCGGAAGTTGCGCCAGCGCGAGTCGGCGGCGGTTTGGACTGCCAGTCCGCGGTCGGCCAGCAGGCGCCCTTTGATGTAGAATTTGTGAGCGGTGCCGTAGCTGCGGTAGGCATCGAGCTGCAGGGGCCGCAGCCAGCCGCGCCGCGCCGCGGTGCGGGTGAACAGGTGGTCGGTCCATTCGGTGATGGCGGAAAGGGCATCGAGCAGCTTCATGGGGCAAACCTACGGCCGGCGGCCGGCAACGGCTGACCACGGCCGGCATTGGCGCTTTTGCGTAAAACCCCGACCCCCGATTTTCCGAGGGCCTTTGCACTTGCTATGCCCACCCCCGCCACTGCCCGCCCCAAAACCCGCAAAAAGACGCTTCAGCCGCAGGATGAGGCGCATATCGTGTACAAAGACCCGGCGCGCCAGGCCGAAATGGCCGGCCTGCGCTACGCCACCGACCAGGGCCCTGGCATCACCCGCAAACCCACCCGCGCCGGCCATTTTACCTACCGCGACGCCAAAGGCCAGAAAATAACCGACTCGAAAACGCTGGACCGCATCGCCAGCTTCGTCATTCCGCCGGCCTGGACCGAGGTCTGGATTTCGCCCTCGCCCAACACCCATTTGCAGGTGACGGGCCACGACAGCCTGGGCCGCAAGCAGTACCGCTACCACCCGGCCTGGGACGAAATGCGCAGCCTGACCAAGTTTTCGCGCCTGCGCACGTTCGGCGAAAAGCTGGTGCCGCTGCGCCAGCAGCTCAACAAGGACCTGCGCCGCCCGGCCCTCGACCGCGAAAAAGTGGTGGCCCTCGTGCTCGCCCTCATGGACCAGTCCTTCATCCGCATTGGCAACAAGGAATACGCCCGCAAAGACGGCAAAGCGAAACCCAGCTATGGCCTCAGCACCTTGCAGGACAAGCACGTAGCCATTGAAGGAGCGGCGGTAAACTTCAACTTTGTGGGCAAGAAAGGCGTGGCGCACGATGTGACGCTGCACGACGCCCGCCTGGCCCGGCTGGTGCGCAAGTGCAAGGAAATTCCAGGCCAGCACTTGTTTCAGTATTACTCCGCCGACGGCCAAAAGCACGCCCTCGAATCGGGCGATGTAAACGACTACCTGCACCGCCACACGGGCCTGCAGCTGTCGGCCAAGGACTTCCGGACCTGGGGCGGCACCGTGAAAATGGTGGAATGCCTGGAAGCCGTGCTGGACGAAGAGCCCGAACTAGCGCCCGAAAAAGTGGTCAAGAAGGCCGTGAAGGAGGTAGCTACCGGCCTTGGCAACACGCCCACCGTGTGCTCGAAATACTACATTCACCCGCAAGTGGTGGAGTTGTTCAAATCGGGTCAGCTCATTGAATTTCTGCGTCAGAACAACGCGGAGAAAACGGAAGATGACCTGCTTTCGCCCACCGAGCGGCTGGTGCTGAAGATGCTGGAAAAGGCTTGAGCGTTTGTCCAACATATCCAAAAAATTGAATGTCATGTCGAGCGTAGCCGAGACATCTCGCGTGCAATAGCAGCCCAATGCCGTTGCAACGACGCGAGCGAGATGTCTCGGCTACGCTCGACATGACGTTCAGTTTTATTCCTTATCACCCTACCTTCCCCTTATGAAATTAGCCACTTACCTCCTGGCCCTTGCGCCCTTCGCCGCACTGGCCCAAAAGCCTGCCCCGCTTCTGCCGCCCGCTGACCCCGCTATTCAAAAGCTGGTCGATGAAATCTCGGCCAAAAACCTCGAAGCCAATATCCGCAAGCTGGTTTCCTTCGGCACGCGCCACACCCTGAGCGACACGCAGAGCCCCACCCGCGGCATCGGCGCGGCCCGCAACTATGTGCGCGACGAGTTTCTGAAATACAGCAAAGCCGGCGGCGGACGCATGACCGTCGAAATGGATACTTTCACCATCAAGCCCGATGGCCGCCGCATCAACAAGCCCGTGCTGATGGCCAACGTGCTGGCCACCCTGCCCGGCACCGACCCCACCGATAACCGCGTCATCCTCGTGAGCGGCCACATCGACTCCCGCGTTTCGGACGTGATGAACGCCACCGCCGACGCGCCCGGCGCCAACGACGACGGCTCCGGCACGGTGCTGGTGATGGAACTGGCCCGCGTGCTGGCGGGCCAGAAGTTTCCGTGCACCCTCAAGTTTGTGGCCGTGCAGGGCGAAGAGCAAGGCCTCTACGGCTCGGGCCACCTGGCCGAGCGCGCCAAAAAAGAAGGCTGGAACCTGATTGCCATGCTGAACAACGACATCGTGGGCAACTCGCACGGCTTCGACCCGGAAATTAGCGACGCCACCCAGGTGCGGGTGTTCAGCGAAGGCGTGCCGGCCACCGAAACGCTCGAGCAGGCCAAGGTGCGCCGCCAGCTCAGCTCCGAAAACGATGCGCCGAGCCGCCAGCTGGCCCGCTACATTCAGCGCACGGCGCAACTCTACGGCCGTGGCCACAAAGTGGCCTTGGAATACCGCCCCGACCGGTTCCTGCGCGGCGGCGACCATACGCCCTTCAATCAGCAGGGCTTTGCCGCCGTCCGCTTCACCGAGATGAACGAGGACTACACCCACCAGCACCAGGACCTGCGCACCGAAAAAGGCCGTGCCTACGGCGACGTGACCGAAGGCGTGGACTTCGCCTATCTGCGCCGCAACGCCGGCATCAACCTCGCCACCATGGCTAGCCTGGCCCTGGCCCCCGCCGCCCCGGCCAAGGTCGAAGTCCTTACCGCCGACCTCACCAACCGCACCCAGCTGCGCTGGCAGGCCCCCGCCGGCCCCAAGCCCAGCAGCTACGTGGTGCTGGTGCGCGAAACCAATGCCCCGCAATGGCAGCAGCGCTTCCCGGTGTCGGGCCTGACGGCCGACCTGCCTATCAGCAAGGACAACTTCATTTTCGGCGTGGCGAGTATTGACGCCGCCGGGCATGAAAGTGTGGCCGTATTGCCGGTAGTGGGGCGGTAATTTGACGGCAGGCAAGTTACTGTTTCAATGCATCCAGCGAAGCTCACGCAACCGTTATTGACATTCGCAGGTCAGGCAAAAAACTAATCTTCTGACTATGCGCATTTTACATGTCTCCGCATTAATTTCCCTGCTGCTAGTTGCCGGCTGCAAGAAATCGACTCCTGCTTCTCCTGCTGTTTCGAACCTGGATGGCACCTACACTGGCACTTTTCAGCGACAGACCAGTGGTAGCAGCCCTATTTCTCAGGTGAGCTTGGTTTTTTCAGGAGGCGAATGGAGTGGAACCAGTCAGACACCCAAATACCCCGGGCTGTGCAAAGGCACTTATACAGTGATTGGCAAAAAGATAACCTTCACGAATACTTGCATTTGGACGGCAGACTTTGACTGGACGCTTATACTGAGTGGCGACTATGAATTCACTGCAACGGGCAATGCATTGGAAATCACCAAGCCAGGCCCATCGTATACGGACATTTATCGGCTAAGCAAATGATGACCATCACGCACCCCAACCTTAACTCGGCGCGAAGGCATAACGGTTAAAGCGGTATTATCTCGATATTGAGCGGCTCGGTGTTGTTATCTCCAGCGGATGTAATGCTTCGGTACTTGCAGCGATACAACCACCGAGTTTCACTTACATTCTTTCTTGCTCATGTCAACGCTCTTCATCATCCTGCTCGTCGTTTTACTCCTACTTTCCGGCCTGCGTATTGCGCAGGAATACGAGCGGGCCATTGTGTTTCGGCTGGGCCGGTTTGTGGGCGGACGCGGACCGGGGCTGTACTGGATTATTCCGTTTCTGGAGCGCCAGCAAACCATTGACATTCGGACCAAAACGGTGGATTTGGAGCAGCAGGAAACCATCACCAAGGACAGCGTGACCATCAAGGTGAACGCCGTGCTGTGGTTTCGGGTGGTAAACCCGGCCGATGCCATCATCAAAGTGGCCAATTTCAACCAGGCCGTTTACCAGCTGTCGGTCACGGCGCTGCGCAACATCATCGGCCAGCACCAGCTCGATGAGGTGCTGCGCGAGCGCGCCGCCATCAACTCGGCGCTGATGCAGATTGTGGACGCGGCCACCGAGGCCTGGGGCGTGAAAATTGAGCTGGTCGAAATCAAGGACGTGGAAATTCCGGAATCCATGCAGCGGGCCATGGCACGCGAGGCGGAGGCCATCCGCGAGAAGCGCGCCCGCATCATCAAGGCCGAGGCGGAGTTGGAAGCCAGCATCAAGCTCACGCAGGGCGCCAAGCAAATGGAGGAAAGCCCCATTGCCCTGGAGCTGCGCCGCATGCAGATGCTCTCGGAAATCGGCATCGACAACAACACGACGACGGTGGTGCTCATCCCGTCGGAATTTACCAACGCGGCCAAGAGTTTCACGCAAATGGTGAGCCAGCCGGAAAAATAACGGCTGCCCAGGCCAAGCCCCAGCCGCCCCGCGTCCAGCCGCGGAGCGGCTTTTTTGTGTTCCCCGGTCCGACCGCTGGAGGCCCGGACTTCCTAAACAGTCATGCAGCAGTAACCGGATAAAATACCCCGTCATGCTGCGCTTGCCGAAGCATCTCTATCGCAGCAGTAAAATAGGGCAGTTTTGGTATCAGTGTACATTCCGAAGCAACGGCAGTAGTAGCGCGAACGGTGTAGTTCGCGTACCCCGCGCCGGTAACCCGTGCCGTGAAGAAAGGGCAAACGGCGCGGCGACGCGAACTACACCGTTCGCGCTACGATACAATGACCCCGAAACTGCTCTAGTTGCGCGGTAGAGATGCTTCGGCAAGCGCAGCATGACACCCTTTTTGGATACGGTACTGCTGCATGAACGCTTAAATAGCTGCGGCAGTAAGGGTCGTTGGACAAACCGTTATTTTCAACGACATTCACGTTTCGGCAATTTTTTATCTGGCTTCAGTCCAACCCGTTTTTCTATGAAAAGAACCTTACTCCTGCTGCTGGCAACGGCCTTGACTTCGGCTTCGGCCCAGGCCCAGTGGAACGCCAACCCTGCCCAGAACCTGGCCGTACGCGACGTGGCCGGCACTGGCGAAGTAACCCCACGCATCTCGCCCGCTCTGAACGGTGGCACCTGGGTTTCCTGGTTTGAAACCGTGCCCGGCACCAACTACCAAATGCGCCTGCAATTGCTGGACGTGAACGGCCGGCCCCAGCTGGGCACCGCCGGGCTGCTGGTGAGCAACCAGCCCCAGGGCACTGCCCTTTTCGGTTATGACCTCAAAACCGATAACCTGGGCAATGCCATATTAGCATTCCAGGACACCCGCACGGGCGCCAATCAGTGCGTGGTCTACAAGGTTTCGCCCACCGGGCAGCAGCTTTGGGGCGCCAATGGCATCGCGCTGCTCGATGCAGCAGCCACCTCGGGCCTCGGGCCGGTCATCGGCGTCACCACGGGCAACAATGTGATAATTGGCTGGATAGCAGGCGGCACGGCCAACACCGTGCACAGCACCAAGTTTGTGCCGCTGCAAAAGCTGTCGGCCGCGGGCGTAGCCCTGTGGACCACGGCCGTCGACATTCAGGACCCCGTGAAGCGCTACAGCCGGCCCAGTTTTGTGGCCGTGCCCGGCAGCGAGGATGTGGTGGTGCAGTACGTGGAGGAAACCGGTTCCGGCCTGGGCGTTTCGACGGTGTATGCGCAGCGCTACAATGCCAGCGGTGCGCCCGTATGGGCCGCCCCGGTGCGGGTGAGCGACAAAACCATTGGCTTTGCGGAAATCCCGGTGCTGGTGCCGGACGGCAACGGCGGCTTCTACGTGCTGTTGGCCTCTGGCAACCCCGCCAGTGCGGCGCTGGGCGACATGTATGCCCAACGCGTGCTGGCCGATGGCAGCCTGCCCTGGGGCACCTCGGGTACCGAACTGCTGACGGGCACGGGCACGGCGCGCATTGGCGGCGCACTGCAATACGTGGCGGCCCGCAACGAAGTGTGGACGGTAGTGAACGAGTTGAGCAGCACCCAAAGCACCTCCGGCTTCACCATGCAGCGGCTAAACCCGGCCACCGGCGTGGCCATGCTGGGCACCAGCGGCATACCCGTGCTGGGCGTGAGTGCTAATTATTATTCGGCCCAAACCCTGCGCGACACCGGCACGGGCCTTATCATCACCTACACCGAAAACCTCAATGCCAGCGGAAGCAACCGCGCCCTGTGGGCCACCAAGGTCAATTACCTGGCCCAGCCGGCCTTTCCCGTGGCTACGCCCAACATTCTGCTCAGCAGCGTGAATAGCGCGAAGCAAAAATATGCCACCTTGCCCTTCAGCAACAACCAGCTGGTGAACGTGTGGCAGGACAGCCGCACCGACGATGGCATCTACGCCCAAACCATCAGCGACAACGGAACCCTGGGCGTGCTGACGGCCGCCCGCAGCGCCGTGGCCGCGCAGCCGCTGGAAATCAGTCCCAACCCCGGCGCTGCTCCGGAATTGCACCTCACCCTTCCCAAAGCCCAAACCCTAAGCGTGCAAGTGCGCGACCTGGCCGGCCGGCGGGTGTGGCAGTCGGAAATAGCTGTGCCGGCTGGCGTCAGCACCTTACCGTTCGCGGCATCAGCCTTAGCGTCGGGCGTCTACCTGGTCGAAACGGTGGTGGATGGCCAGCCCTGGCGCGGCCGTTGGGTGAAGCCGTAGTGACCTAAGAAGCGGTTTGAGTTAGCGAGGGATACCAGCGGACTGGTGTAGCGACGCATCCTTGCGTCTCATCGTTGGCCGATTTTGTTCAACGACAAGACGCAAGGATGCGTCGCTACACGGTTCGGGCGACTAAAAAAATAGCTCAAACAGTCTCTAAGCCGCAGGCAAACAACTGCTCGGCTCCCCCGTAGGAGTTTTGGGGCCAGGCACCTGCCTGGCCCTTCTGATTTCATTCCGCATGAAAATTCTCCTCACCGGTGCCACCGGCTACATTGGCCAGCGCCTGCTGCCCCTGCTGGCCGGGGCCGGCCACGAGGTGGTGTGCCTGGTGCGCGACCCCCGCCGCTTCTCGCTGCCCGAAACCCTGCCAGAAGCCCTGGTCGCGCGGATTAGCGTGGTGCAGGGCGACTTGCTCCGGCCCGAAACCCTGGCCGAAGCGCCCACCGACATCGACGCGGCCTACTACCTGGTGCACTCGATGAGCGGCGGCAACGACAACTTTTTTCAGCAGGAGCAGCAGTCGGCCCGCAACTTCACGGCCTACCTGGACACCACGGCGGCCCGCCAGGTCATCTACCTCTCCGGCATTGCCAACGACCACGGCCTGAGCGTGCACCTTCGTTCCCGCTTTGCCGTGGAAAGCGTGCTGGGCCAGGCCCAACGCGCCAAGCTCACCGTGCTGCGCGCCAGCATTATCATCGGCTCGGGCTCGGCGTCGTTTGAGATTATTCGGGATTTGGTGGAGAAGCTGCCCGTGATGGTGACGCCGCGCTGGCTGAACTCGCGCTGCCAGCCCATTGGCATCCGCGACATCATGTTTTACCTCACGCAGGTGCTCGATAACCCGGCCTGCTTCGGCCAGGCCTTCGACGTGGGCGGGCCCGATGTGCTGACGTACCGCGAAATGCTGCTGGGCCTGGCCGCCGAGCGCGGCTATCGGCGGTGGATTGTGACGGTGCCCGTGCTCACGCCGCGGCTCTCGTCGTGGTGGCTGTACCTGGTCACGAGCACCACGTTTTCATTGGCCCAAAGCCTGGTCGAGAGCCTGAAAAACGATACCGTCTGCGACCCGGCTCGCAGCATCAGCGCCGTCATTCCGCACGAGTGCATGAGCTACCGCGCCGCGCTGGCCCTGGCCTTTCAGCGCATTGAGCAAAACGAGGTGGTGAGCAGCTGGAGCGACGCCATCAGCTCGGGCACCATGCGCCAGAACTACATGGACGCCATCCAGATTCCCAAAAACGGCATGTTCTTCGACCGCCAGTTCGTGCCCTTCCGGCGGCCGGTGGCGGAGGTGCTGGACAACATCTGGCGCATCGGCGGCGACCGGGGCTGGTACAAAACTGACTGGCTCTGGCAGTTGCGCGGCCTGATGGACAAGGCCGTGGGCGGGCCCGGCCTGCGCCGCGGCCGCCGCTCGCCCAGCCGCCTGCGGGCCGGCGACCCGCTCGACTTCTGGCGCGTGCTGGTGGCCGACAAACCCGGCCGCCGCCTGCTGCTCTACGCCGAAATGAAGCTGCCCGGCGAGGCCTGGCTGCAGTTCCGCATCGTGGACCAGGACGACGGCAGCCACGCCCTAGAGCAGCTGGCCGCCTACCGCCCCCGCGGCCTGGCCGGGCGCCTGTATTGGTATTCGGTGCTGCCCTTTCACGGCATCATTTTCAAGGGCATGGCCCGGAACATTGTGCGGTACGGGGAGCAGCCTAGCGAAGCCAAACGGCAGCCTGCGCTGGCGCACTAAAGGCCCATTATGCTTTATTGTAATGCCTGATTATTTCAACGATTACCACTTATGGTCAGAAGGTTATAGCCGTGCCGTAGCAGATAGCGAAGTCTAAAAACTGTGAAAGTTGTTTTGGAGCCCGCTTGCGCAGCCGCGTAAGTTTAGACTTCCCTTTCCTGGCCCGACTAGCTACCCTACGCTATGACCCTACCCGATACTCACGGCCACGATTTCTACACGCCCTTCTACCTGCTGGCCACCCTCACCAACGTGGCCTTGCTGCTGTGGGAAGGCTGGCGGCGCGGCTTCCCCCTACGGCCCTGGCTGACGCTGGTGGCGGCCAGCAGCTTGGCGCTCATCTTGGGCTCCAAGCTCATCACGCACCCCGTGGGCGAGTGGAACGCCCTGCTGTGCAGTGATGCGCCAGCCGACTCGGCCCGCTCCATTCTGGGCGGCAGCCTGGCGGCCGTGCTCTCGGTGCTGGCGCTGCGGCGCTGGCTGGGGCTGCCCTGGGCGGTGCTGGATGCGCTGGCCCTGCCGCTGTGCGCGGCGCTGGTGGTGCAGTGCGTGGGTTGCGTGCTCACGGGCTGCTGCTTCGGGCTGCCCACCACGGGCGCCTGGGGCCTCACCTATGCAGCAGGCACCCATCCGTGGGCGATGCAGGTGCAGGCCGGGCTGCTGCCCGCCACGGCCGCCCATAGCTTGCCGGTGGCGCCCACGCAGGTGCTGGCCATGCTGCTGTGCGCCGCCGTGGCCGGGGTGCTGCTGGCCACCCGCCACAAGCGCTGGCCGGTGGGCGCGTGGCTGCTGCTGCAAACGGGACTGTTGCTGCTCGGGCGCTTCGCCCAGGCCTTTTGGCGCGACCCGGCCAGCGAGCCGGTGGCGGGCAACGTATTCATCTGGCTGGGCACCCGTTGGCTCGGCCTGCAGCTGTGGTTGCTGCCACTGGGCCTGCTGGCAATGGGTGTCTGGGTGTGGCGGGTGGGTCGGGTCGACTCGCCAGCCCTTAGCCAACCCCATGACGCCCCTTTGGTGCCGGCCAGCCGCTATTTGCTGGTGATGGTGGGGATGCTGGGCCTCACGGCAGGCTTGTCGGCCACGGCCCTGACGCCCCCCGAAACGGTGGCCGTGAAAGGCTTGCTGTTGGCGGTGCTGGCGCTGGAGGCGGGCCACCTGCTCGCGGCGGGCTCAACCCGAGTGGTCGGAGAATCGACTAGCTGGTCGTTAAATTTTTTGAGTTCTGTTACGCTGCCGCGCCTGTTGCCGGTGAGCCTGGCGGCCGCTGTATTCGTGCTCACCAGCCAGGGACCAGCTCCGGCCGACAGCACCGTGGCCGGGCGCCTGACCCTTAGCCTCGATGCTCAGCAGTCGTCCTACACCGACATCGTAGGCACTTCCGGTTGCGGTACTTCCACGGATGTGACGGAGTATGAACACCGCGCCCGCGTGGCGGGTGGTGAGGCGCGCTACGACTTAGCACATGCCGGCCCAGGACCCACTGTAAGTGTGGGCGTGGGCGCCTGGGCCGGCAAAGACGAACTAGCCATCACCCAGGTCAATAGGTATGTGCCTACCGGGTTGGGACAGTTGCCAAGCACCTCCTTTCCGCTGTATGCCATCAGCCCCTTTGCAGAAGTAAACTTTGCGAAGCCGCACCGTTTCGGTGGAGGCCTCCGCCTGGGGTTGAACATGGGCAAACTGGGCTATCGGCTGCCTACTTACTACGACACCACCCTGACAACGCTGCGCGTAGGGCCGCAATTTGCCTGGTGGCTGGGCTGGCGCGAAAAGGTGTACTGGCAATCGGACCTGGGACTGGGCAGCAATTGCCTGGGGCATTACCTTGCCCGAGCTGGAATAGGTTCGGGCCTGGGCCGCCGCACCGGCCGCTTTGTGCTGGCGGGCATCGCAATGCCCGTTGGAATCGGGACCAGCATCGGAAACAACCAAACCGAACTGCCCGGCCCCATGGGCTTCGTAAGCGCGCAGGTGCCACTGCCCCATACAGCCATCAGCTTTGAACCAAGCCTGCTTTCCGATTTCAAAAGCAACTACCAAGTCAATCTGCGGGTGAATTGGCAAGTTGGTGGTCGTTAAGTAAAAACCTACCCGAACACTGGCACCACGCGCCCCTCCTCCACTTTTAGCGCGGCGTCGTACTTCTTGCCGGTTTTGGCGGAGATGAAGCCTTTGATGACGCTCGTTTCGCCCTTGCGCAGCAACTGCTTGAGCTGCGTTTCGGTGAGGGTTTTGCCGCCCCACTCGAAGGCCACGCGGAACTGGCAGTCTTCGCGGAAGCGCGAGCAGCCGTAGGCGGCCTTGCCCTTGAGCATGGTGCCCAACTGGCACACCGGGCACGGAATCTGGCCCGAGTCGGGCGAGGCGCCGGGCTTGCTTTCGGCCACTTGCAGCAGGGTAGGCTGAAAAGCTGTGTCGAGGCCAATGGCGGCGTCGAACTTCTGGCCGTCGGCCCCCACGAAGCCCTTCATCACGGGTGTGCGACCTTTGGCGAGCAGGACTTTTACTTGCGGGTCGCTCAGCTTTTTGCCGTGCACTTCGGCCGGCAGGCGGAAGCTGCAACCCTCGCGGAAACGCACGCAGCCGAAGGCCGTTTTGCCGCGCACGATGTGGCCGGTTTTGCAGGCCGGGCAGTAGCCGAGACCGTTGGCGCCGGGCAGGGTGGCCGGCCCGCCGGGCTTGGTGGGGCGGCCGCCGGTCATGCCAGCGGGCACCTTGCTTCCTCCTGCCGCGGCCGAATTCTGTTCCTGCTGCACGGCCAGCTCGGCGCTGCCGGACGTGACCATGCGGCCGCGGCCGTCGTTCTTCACTTCGGCCACCATCTCCTTCACCAGGCCCGACAGCTCGCCCAGGAAGCCTTCCGACGACAGCTCGCCGCGCTCAATCTGGCGCAGCTTGTGCTCCCACTGACCGGTGAGCTCCGCCGATTTCAGGGTGGGGTTGCGAATCAGGCCAATGAGCTCGACGCCGGTGGGCGTGGGCACAATGCGCTTTTTCTCGCGCCGGATGTAGTTGCGCTTGAACAGCGTTTCGATGATGGCGGCGCGGGTGCTGGGGCGGCCGATGCCGTTTTCCTTCATGGCCTGGCGCAGCTCCTCGTCGTCGATGTTGCGGCCGGCCGTTTCCATGCCGCGCAGCAGCGTGGCCTCGGTGTAATCCTTGGGCGGCTGGGTCATCTTGCTTTCCAGGCGCGGGTCGTGGGGGCCGCTTTCGCCCTTCACGAAGTTGGGCAGGACGGTGGCCACGGCATCGTCGTCGTTGTCAGTTGTTAGTTGTCCGTTGTTAGGGGCAGCGGGCTTAGGGGCGGCCTGCTGGGTGGGGTCGCCGTACACCACGCGCCAGCCGGGGTTCAGGATTTGGCGGCCGCGCACGCGGAAGGGACGCTCAGCCGCTTCGGCCAGCACGGTGGTGTTGCTCACCTCGCAATCGGGGTAGAAGGCAGCGATGAAGCGGCGCGTGATGATGTCGTACACGCTGGTTTCCATGCCGCCGCCGGGGCCGGCCGCGCCGGTCGGGATGATGGCGTGGTGGTCGGTGACTTTGTTGTTGTTAAAGACCTTGGGCGTCTTCGGAATCTTAGCGGCCAGCAGCGGCTTGGTTAGCGCATCGTAGCCATTGATGCCGCGCAGGATGCCCGGGATTTTGGCGTACTGGTCGTCGGGCAGAAACGTGGTGTCGACGCGCGGGTAGCTCACGGCCTTTTTTTCGTACAAGACCTGCACGATTTTCAGCGTGTCCTCGGCCGAGAGGCCCAGCTGGTTGTTGCACTGCACCTGCAGCGAGGTCAAATCGAACAGGCGCGGCGGCGATTCGCGGCCTTTCTTAATCTCCACGTCGGTCACGCGCAGGGGCGCGGGCCGCACGGCTTCGAGGGCTTCCTTAGCTTCTTCCTCGGTCACGAAGTAACCCAGGGCGCGCAGGCGGCTCCTGGTGTCGGGCGCGGCGTCGGCGTCTTTGGCTTTGTCGGGCGCGGCCATGTGGCTGAACAGCGTGCCCCGGTATTCGGTCTTCAACACCCAGTACGGCTCGGGCCGGAAGTTCTGGATTTCGTGCCAGCGCTCCACCAGCAGGGCCAGTGTGGGCGTTTGCACCCGGCCGATGCTCAGGAGCTGCTTGTCCTGGTAGGTGGTGTACTTCAGGGTGAAGAGGCGCGTAGCATTCAGGCCCAGCAGCCAGTCGCCCACGGCGCGGCTCTTGCCGGCCTGGTAAAGGCTGTCGAATTCCTTGGCCTCGCGCAGGTTGGCGAAGCCTTGGCGGATGGCCTCTTCGGTCAGCGACGAAATCCAGAGGCGCTTAACCGGTTTGCGGCACTTGGCTTCCTGCAGCACCCAGCGCTGAATCACCTCTCCTTCCTGCCCGGCGTCGCCGCAGTTTATCACTTCCGTGGCCTCGTCCACCAGCTTTTTGATGGTGTGAAACTGCTTCACCACGCCCTCGTCGCGGCGCATGAGCTTGATGCCGAACTTGTCCGGAATCATGGGCAGGTTGTGCAGGCTCCAGCGCTTCCACTCGGGCTGGTAGTCGTCGGGCTCCTTGAGCTGGCAGAAATGGCCGAAAGTCCAGGTCACCTGGTAGCCGTTGCCTTCCATGTAGCCGTCCATGCGACGGGTGGCACCCAGCACGGTGGCAATTTCACGGGCCACGCTGGGCTTTTCGGCAATGCAAACTATCACGGAATTCTGGGCTGATTTTGGGGCTGCGCCGGTGGGTTTTCGGCGCAGGGAATCAACAAAGGTAACCGCGAAAAAGGTCGGTTCTAGCTAAACTGGCCGATGGCGCGGGCCTGTGGCCCGGGCCGGCTATTAGCGGGCCTCTGGTGCGTGGGTGCTCGTGCCGCCAGTGGGTCGTTCAACGCCATTAGCATATTGTTCAACGATTGCAGGCCTGGAGGCCTGCCAATAGTCGGCACGGGCCGCAGGCCCGCGCCATCAGGACCCGCGCCATCGGGACCCGCGCCATCGGGCGCTGCGACTTGCGGCGCGAAGCCGCGTATGTCTACCGTATTTTCCGCCTCCTTCCCATGATTTACCAAAAGCATTTCCACCTCCCGGCCATGCGCCGGGGCTTCCACCTCATCACCGACCTGGTGCTGCGCGAATTGCCCGAACTGCCCCAGGTGCGGGCCGGGCTGCTGCACGTGTTCATCCAGCACACTTCGGCCAGCCTGTGCCTCAATGAAAATGCCGACCCCACGGTGCGCCACGATTTCGAGCAGTTTTTCAATCGGGCCGCGCCCGAAAATGCCCCCTACTTCCGCCACAACTCCGAGGGCCCCGACGACATGCCCGCCCACCTGAAAGCCGCCCTGTTGGGCAGCAGCGTCAGCATTCCCGTCACCAATGGGCGGCTGGCCCTGGGCACCTGGCAGGGCATCTACCTAGGTGAGCACCGCGACCACGGCGGCCGGCGTACGCTGGTCATTACCCTGCTGGGCGAGTGAGTATTCGGGGGCCACTGGCTGGGCCAGCCAGGCCTTAGAAGCTGTTTGAGTTACTAAAAACGTCATGCTGAGCGCAGTCGAAGCATCTCTACCGCTTCGTTGAACCGTTCGAACGAAGCGGTAGAGATGCTTCGACTGCGCTCAGCATGACGTTTCAGAAGGATTTTCAGCTAACTCAAACAGCTTCTTAGCGCAGGGCGGCCTGCAGCTCGCGGTGCAGCGCCTGCGCCAGGTAGCTGGCTTCGTCGAGGCGGGAGGCGGTGTACCGGTCCTTATCGGCCGGGTCGGCGGCGGTGTCCCACTGCATCAGCTGGGCCAGAGTTTGGAGACGGGTGAGCGACTGCTGCACCAATTCTTCGAGACGGGCCTGGAGGACGGGCTCCTGCAGGACGGACGGGGCCGTGGCGGCTTGCAGCGCGAGCAGGTCCTGGGCCACGAAGGCTAGTTGGGTGAGTAGCTGGCTTTCGGCGGGGGTGAGGTGGCGGGGGCGCCGGTCGATGATGCAGAGGCTGCCCAGGGCCATGCCGTTGGGCGCGCGCAGGGCCTGGCCGGCGTAAAAGCCCAGGTTCATGTGCTGCGCCACGAACGGGTTGACGAGGGCACAAGGTTCGGCGGCAATGTCCTCGAACACGGTGAGGCCGTCGTTCAGAATGGCCACCGAGCACATGCTGTCTTCGCGGGCCACCACGTCGGCATCGAACAAGCCTTCGTTGCCGATGAATACCACGTCGCTTTCGCGCACCAACGACACCAGGGCAATGGGCACCTCCAGCAGCTTGGCCACCATGCTCACGAAGTTGTTGAAAACGCCCTGGCCGGGAGTGCCCAGCACTCGGTAGGGTTGCAGCGCCGCCAAGCGCTCGTGTTCGTAAGAAGGAATCAGCTCGGGGTACGAAGTAAGGCTCATGGAAGGGCGTGGGTGCAGGAGGCTAAAGCCGATGGAATCATCAAAAGTTTAACCAGCACTTTTTAAAGCTGCCCCGTACTGGCTGAACGGCGGATGAAATCCGGACCAATCTGCTAAAAACCCGGCCCAGCGCAGTCCAGGCGGCCAGGTTATAAGCCGCCCTGGTCCCAGGCGGCTATTTCGGCGGCCAGGTTGCGCCGGGCGGCGGCATCGAGTTCGGCGCGCATGGCCGGCGTCCGAAACAGGACCGGGGCGGCCAGCATCCGGGCCAGCACCTTGCGGCGGCCGGGCCGATAGAGTAGGTCGGGCACAAGGCGGTATTCCTGCCGAACGTGGCGGGCATAGGCCCAATAATCAGCCTCAGAGGCCCCAAGAATGCTCAAATCGGCATCCAGAAAAAGCAGCAGGTCGGCATCATCTGCCGGTTGGGGCTGGGTGTGGTCGGCGGTGCGCTCGATGAGGAAAGCCACGCGCTGCTGCCGGGCGGGCTCCAACGTGGAGTCTTTGAGAAACGCCAGGGCCTCGGCGGCGCTGCGGGCTTCGTTGTCATGCTTGAGGGCGTTGTACACGGCATCGTGAAACCAGACGGCCAGCTGCACCACGGTGGGGTCTTGCAGGTGGGCGGCCTCTACCCTATTCAGCAGGTTTTCGATGTGCTGCAGGGTGTGGTAGTGGCGCGTGGAGCTTTGGTAGGCAGCACTGAGGCGCTGGTATTCGGCCTCGCGCCGGGCGGCATCGGGCACGAGCGGGGTGGTGAGGCGGTGCCAGCGGGCGGGGAGGGTGTTCATAGCAACAAATAACGTAGAACGCGCCTTTTCGGCTGGCCCTGCTGGCGCGCGTCTGTGACATGGGCCAGCGAGGGAATTAAGCCACTCAGCATGCCAGGTGTAACGACTGATAAATAACACATAAGTCACTGAAATTAAATATATATCGACCAAAAGAGTTTATCTACAAAGTCTAATTGTCGGCAATTTTCGTTTGCGAAACGCTGCTATCGGCGGATACCTTTCGTTTCAGCAAGCACCTCTCAGCTTTTCCAGAAACGCATGGCAACTTTCCATTCCCTCAAGTATGTGTTCATTGGCTGTGTGCTGCTGGGCAGTTCGGCCTGCACGAAAGATGAACTGGAAGACAACGGCCTATCGAACGTAGACGGGGTACCGTACTATCATTTCACCGATAAGGACCGGCTGTGGCTGCAAGTGCACCAGGGCGATGAGTGGAGAATGGTGAACCAGCAGGGTTATCAGCGGGTATACCGGGCGGGGATTATCGAGGACATTAAGGGGGCCAGTCACTCGTATTCGGGCGGTATTCCGGGCTCTTCGAAGCTGCTCAATTACTACGACCAAGTGACCGTGCGGCTGAGCCGCACCGACAGCGCCAAAGGTGGAGCCGACTTGCGCTTCTACCGCGCCGCCGCGATGCTTACCAACCTGAGTTCCGGTGGTTATGCAACCAACGTCAGTCGGTTTTATGCCGAAGGCGAATGGTATGATTTTGCGGGCAATACCGACCTCATCAGCGACTACTACAGCTGCCGAGGCCTGAAATTCCCAAGCAACACCCAGTTGAACGGGCCGTTTCAGCAGCTTACCGTGCGAGGCCGGCAATATGGAGAAGTGGTAGCTTTCATAGCTTCAGACCGGGGGCCAACTTGCGCGCCGGTCTCGGCCTCGTTCATGCGGGAGCTTTACTATGACCGCCAGGCAGGACTGGTGCGCATGGTGAGCCTAGCTGGCGAAGTGTGGGAACGGATGCCGTAGCCCGGCCCGCGCCGGCATACCGGCCGGGGCCATCTCCCGGCGCTCCGGAACGACCATTTCCGTCCGGCAAAGCCTGTTCCGGAGCACCGGAACGCCCTTCGCGGCTTACCAAGCCAACTCCGGCGCTCCGGAACAGCTATTTCTGCACGGCGGAGCCCATTCCGGAGCTCCGGAACAACCAACTCCGCACGGAAATGAGCACTCCGGAGCTCCGGAGTGCTCATTTCTGCACCGAAAGGCCCGTTCCGGAGTTCCGGAACGGGCCTTTCGGTGCAGAATCAGCTGAATTTAGATTTCGGGGTTGGTGGGCGGGGGCAGTTTCACTTTTTTACCGCCGCCGGTATCGGCCTTGCTCAAATCAAAAAACGGGGCCACCTTCCCCGGCTTCTCGGCAAACTCTACCAGCAGGGTGCCGTAGGCCCGGAACAGGGCGGTGCAGGCGGCCTGGCGGCCGTCGTGCAGGTCGACGCGCTGGGTGCCGGCGGTTTTGGCCAGGCCATCGGCCCGTTGCAGGGCAGCGGTGAGGGCGGCCAGCACGGTGCGGCCTTCGGTGCGCACGGGCGAAGTGAAGACGGTGGGCCGGGCATCGAGGGCGTCGAGGAAGGCCGTGAAGGCATCTTCGACTTTGGCCTGGCTGCTTTTGGTGAGGCCCGAGCGGCCTTTGGGGAAGATGGCCAGCAGGTCGGGGCTGCCTTCGTCGTAGGTGGGGATGATGACCTTGCGCTCCGTCTTTTTCACGTAGGCCTTGAAGTCGGCCAGGGCCTGGGCCAGCGTGATGGTGCTGGCCTGGCCTTCGCCGGACAGCTGGCCGGCGTGGGTGGTGCGGTAGTCGGTGAGGGCCACTTCGAGGGGGTCGGCAAGGGCTTGATAACGGCTTTTGCCGTCTTTGAGGGCCTGCAGGGTGTAGGCGGCCATGTCGGCAAACTGGTCGCGGTTGAGGCGCAGGTTGGCGAAGAAATTCTCGAATCGGGCGGCGTATTTGGGCTGGGCCATGCGGTAGGTGTAGGGGTGGTGCGTGAAACGGGCCCGGCTCCCTGCCTAGCCCGGCCGGAAGGTAGCAGGAAGCGGTGGCTTTGCATGAGTTTGTTTGCACTGCTCCAGCGGGAGCGGGTGCTGAAGGCATTCCTCACCCCAGGGCAGCTGTGCTTGATTTCTCCACTCGGCCCAGGGGGTGCAGCGCGCCGGCCTCGGCAATGGCTTGGAGCCGGGGTCCGGCAATGGACTAGTAGACGCTGCCGCGATTTAGTCGACTTTTTGAGGTAACTGCTCGACTATGCATCGGCTGCCTTTGCACCGCACATCATCCCTGATTACATTCAATATAAACATCCGCTTTATTAAGAATAAAAGCAGTGCCTTTGGAAGTTGCCGAGGCCTTCCGGCAGGTGCCCGCCTGCTTCGAACGGCGGCGGCCTTTGCACTTCCATTTCATTGTTAGTAACCTGCTCCGGCCCATGAAAAAACTGTACTCACTGGCCCTGCTCCTGCTGTTGCTGCTGAGCCGCGCCGTCGCCAACCCCATCGACGAAGCTACCGCCCAGCGCGTCGGCCGGGCCTTTCTCACCACCCACACCGGGCACGGCCTGCCCGCCAGCGCGGCACTGGCGCTGGTTTACCGGGCCGAAATGGGCTCGATGGCCGCGCCCGGTGCCACCAAGCCGGCGCCGGCTTTCTACGTCTTCAGCACCGCCAGCCCCACGCCCGGCTTCGTGCTGGTGGCCGGCGATGACCAGGTGACGCCCGTGCTGGGCTACTCCGACCAGTCCGCTTTCGACCCCGCGCACCTGGCCCCGCAGGTGGCCAAGTGGCTCGAAGGCTACCGCGCCCAGGTGCGCCAGGTGGTGGAAACGCACACCGCCGCCACACCCGACATTCGGGGGGCCTGGCAGGAACTGTTGAGCGGCGCCACGGCCGCCGGCCGGCCCACCGGCACGGCCGCCGTGGCGCCGCTGGTGGCCACGCGCTGGAACCAGCAGCCTTATTACAACGACCTGTGCCCCTATGACAACGCCGGGGGCGGACGCTCCGTGACCGGTTGCGTGGCCACGGCCATGTGCCAGGTCATGAAATTCTGGAACTACCCCACCACCGGCGCGGGCTTCCACTCCTACAACACAACCAGCCTGGGCACGCTTTCGGCCAACTTCGGCACCACCACCTACCAGTGGACTTCGATGCCCAACTCTGTGACCTCGGCCAATACGGCCGTGGCCACCCTCATGTACCAGGTGGGCGTGAGCGTGAACATGGGCTACAGCGCCCATTCCAGCAACGCTTACGTGATTTCGGCCGCCAGCAACGGCCCCGACTGCGCCGAGTACGCCCTGAAAACCTACTTTGGCTACCGCACCACCATGCAGGGCCTGCAACGCGCCAACTACTCGGACACGCAATGGCTGAACATGATGAAGGCGGAGCTTGACGCCAGCCGGCCCATCGTGTACGCGGGCTTCGGCAGCGGCGGCGGCCACTGCTTCGTGGCCGATGGCTACGACAACAACAACTTTCTGCACTTCAACTGGGGCTGGGGCGGGGCCTATGACGGGTACTTTTCCATCAACGCCGTGAACCCGGCCGGACTGGGCACCGGCGGCGGCAGCGGCGGCTACAACAGCGGCCAGCAGGCCATCATCGGCATTCAGCCGCCGGCTGGCGGTGGGGGTGGCGGGGGCGGCGGTACGGCCGCGGCTGCCATGGGCCTGAACGCCGCCGTCACGCCCTCGGCCACCACCATCGGCTACGGCAATGCGTTTTCGGTGAGCACCAACCTGCTTAATACCAGCACGGCTGCGTTTGCGGGCGACTACTGCGCCGCCGTGTTCGACCTCAACAATGCGCTGGTGGACTACGTGGAAACCAAAACCGGTTTGACCCTGCCCGCTGGCTACACTTACACCAACAACCTCACGTTCAGCACCACGGGCTTGTTTAGCGTGCTGCCGGGCACCTACCGGGTGGGCGTGTTCTTTCGGCCTACCGGCGGCAACTGGATGCTGGTAGCCGACCGCAACGGCTTTACCAACCTGCCTCAAATCACGGTCATCAATAACAACACCATCCGGCTCAATTCGGCCATCACCACCACGCCCACCACCTTCACGCAGGGCCAGGCTGCTTCCGTCAACCTCAACATTCTGAACGCCAGCACCAGCACCTTCACCGGCCAGTACATGGTGGGGCTGTACAACCTGGATGGCACCTTCGTGCAAACCATCAATACTTACAACGAAACCACCGGCCTGCCGGCCAATTACACCTACCTCGCGCCCTACCTCACGCTGAGCACCACGGCCGTTACAGCCGCGCCGGGGACGTATCTGCTGGCGGTGCTGCACAAGCCCACCGGCTCCAGCACCTGGCAGCTCACGGGCACCGGCACCTTCCAAAACCCCACCCGCGTGACCGTGCAGGCCGCCGCCCTGGCCGCCGATTCTTACGAGCCGAACGATGCCGTGGCCTCGGCCCGGGCGCTGCCGGTCAGCTTCAGCGGCAACAGCGCCACCCGCAACACCGTGGGCTCGAACTGCCACCTCACCACCGACGTGGACTACTACCAGCTGAACCTGCCGGCCGGCAACAGCTACACCATCACGGCCCGCCTGCACGACTCCTACAACAGCGGCAACGGCCAGACCTACTCCCTCGACGCCCTCTTTTCCTACTCCACCGACGGCGGCAACACCTGGTCGACCACCTACGACGACGTGATGCCGAATAATATTTTCCTGGGCAATGGCGGCACGCTCTACATCAAAGTAGCGCCCTACTTCGCGGGCAATACCGGCACCTACCTGTTCGATATGGCCCTGAGCCGCGGGGCCGTGAGTGCCACCGCCCCCGCCACCCTGGCGGCCCAGGTGGGCATCTATCCGAACCCGGCGAAGGAAGTGGTAAACGTGGACCTGCACGCTCTGAGCACGCCCGTGGCCGCCGCGCGCCTGCTGAATATGACCGGGCAAGTAGTGTTCGAAACCACCCGTGTAAGTCCCGCCGCACCCTTGACCATTCCGGTGAGCAATCTGGCGGCCGGCCTGTATCTGGTGCAGCTCGATACCAAAGCCGGCCTCATCACCAAGAAAATTTCTGTGAACCCATGAGAGCAAGCACCTTGATTTTGCTGGCCGTAGCGGGCTGCACCGGCAGCCGGATGACGCACACGCCGGAGGCGGCCCGCACGGCAACAGCGCCGGCCGGCGGCACCGCGCCGGTAGCGGCCACAGCCCCCACCCTCCTCTACAAAACCAAAGCCGACTACCACGAGCTGGTGCCCGTGACGTTGAGCGACGACCGCCGCAGCATCGTGGCCTATCCGGCCCCGAGCGACGTGTCGGGGCACCTGCCGCAGCCCACGGCACTGGCCCAGGGCTACTGGCTCGACAACCGGGGTATTGGCCCCAACGTGGCCTTCCTCAAGCTCACCTACGCCGACTACGCGCAGCTGACCACCGCCCCGTCGCTGGCCGATATGGAAACCATGATTATCGACCGCGACCCGCTTACGGCCCTCTGCGACTGCGGCCCGCGCTCCACCTACCCCAACCCCGCCGCCGACCTGAATGCGCTGATTACCGCCGGCCGGTTACCCAGCCGCTGCAAGGTGCTGAAGTAGTTGTAAGCTAGTCGTTCTGGCGGGGCGCCTCACCCCCCGGCCCCCTCTCCGAAAAGGAGAGGGGGTGCCAGTCGTCCACTACATATACACGCAAAACCGGTGTCCCCTCTCCTTTTCGGAGCGGGGTTCAGGGGGTGATGCCCCCGCCAGAAAGACTCGCACACAACCAATCAATGTCACCGCCGTAGAGAATGGGTACCCTTCCCCGCGCACCATGGCCCAAACCGTCGTCGGATTATTCAGCAGCGCTTCGGAAGCGCAGTTTGCCATCGAACGCCTGCTCGCCGAAGGCTTCCAGCGCAGCAACCTCAACCTGGCGACCGAAGAAACCCTGCGGGCCCAACACCTGCCCACCACAGATAACACGGCTGCCGTTGAGCCCTTCGAAGAAGGCTTGGTCCGGTTCTTCACCGACTTATTTGCGGACAATGAAAATGCCGACGCCCAGGCCCACATCGCCGCCACTCGACCCGATAGCGCCGTCCTCACCGTAAATACCGCCACTGCCGAGGAAGCCGACCGCGCCCGCACCCTGCTGGATGCCAACGGCGCCATCGACGTGTATAAACAGGCTCCCAACCCAGCGCCGCAACGCCCCGGTCCCACCGTAGCCGACAAAATTGTGGACCTGGAAGGTAGCCTGTCCCGCGTGCGCGACGATGACGAGCTGGACGACAACGGCCTCACCACCCACTAGCACCGCAGCGCCAGCCGCACGCCGCCCATCAGCCAGCGGCCGGGCATTTGGGCACCCAGCAGGTCGGAGTACTGCTCATCGAACAGGTTCTGGGCCTGCCCGGTCAGCCACAGCCGCTGGGGCAGCAGCGCCACCTCCAGGCGGGCATTGAACACCACGTATTCGGTGGCCTGGGTGCGGGCAATGGCGGCCACGGCGCTGCCATCGCGCTGTTTCCAGAGGCCGCTCAGGCTGCCATTTACCCGGTTGGAGGTGAGGCTGACCGTGCCGGCCACTACGTGACGGGCAATGTTGGCGAGGTACTGCGAGGCAATATTTTCGGCATTCCGCACGTGCACATAGGTGTAGCCCACGCTGCCATCGAAGCGGGTTTTGGTAGTGAATTGGTGTGCGTACGTCAGCTCCGTTTCCAGGCCCTGGGTGGTTACTTCAAACAGGTTTTGGGCGAAGCGGTAGGTAGCGGCGGGATTGAGGTTGGCCAGGCCCGAGGCCTCAATAACCTGGGCGCCGGGCGTGGGTACGTAGTCAATCTGGTTGTTGCCCCGACGCAGAAAATACGTGGCCTTGGCCGTGAGGCCCGGCAGCGAGCGGTAGTCGGCCCCCACCTCGTAGTTCATCGTACGCTCGGCCTGAAGGCCTGCATTGCCCACGTTGGAATTGCTGGACACCGTACCGACGTGGCCGTTGTTATTGTACAGCTCCGTAAAATCCGGTGCCCGAATGGCCCGGCCAATGGCCCCGCGCACCGTCAGCACCTCGCCCAGCTGCTGGCTGGCGTTGAGTTGGGGCACCAGTTCGGTACCGTACGACTGGTCGTGGTCGAGGCGCAGGCCGCCGGTGAGGGCCAGGCCAGCCGAGGGCGTGAGGGCCACCACGCCAAAGGCCGCGTAGTGCCACTTGGCATGAATGCCCCGGTCGTTGCTCACCACGGCGCGGCGGTCGGCCTGGCCGCCCACGGTGGCCCGCACGCGCTCCGAAAACTGCTGCTGGTGGCTCAGCAGCACGTTGGTGTAGTGCGTGAGGTGGTCGCTGGGAATGAATTTTGGGTCGGGATTGAACACGTAATAATCGGTGCCCCGGCTGGCCGACACCTGCGCCTCGGTGCGGGCATGCTCGTTGGCCTGGTAGCGGACTTGCCCCTGGTACCAGTCGCGGTTGGTGGTTTCGCGGGCCTGGTCGAGCGGGCTGTTGGTGTAGAAATACTGGGCGTTGTAGTCGCGCCGGTCGAGGCTGGCGCGGGCGGCCACGCTCAGCCGGTCCGTCAGGTCGTAGGCCGCCGACAGGGAGTAGGTTTTCAGGTTGGCCTCGCTGCGTTGGGTGCTGGGGGTGGGGCGCGGCTGGCCGTCGGTGGTGTTCAGCAGCAGGCCGCCGCCCAGCCGCAGCCGGTTGGTGGCCAGAAAGCCGCCGGTGTTGGTGTGCCAGAGGTTGTACTCGCCGCGCATCGTGGTGCTGGTCAGCTCGGCCTCGGCGTGGCGCGTAGTGGCGGCGAAGGTTTTGGTGACGATGTTGATGACACCGCCCACGGCATCGGGGCCGTAGAGCGCGGCCCCCGCGCCCCGAATGATTTCAATCTGCTCAATCTCGGCCGGCGTGATGGGCAGGTAAGCCCCAAAATGCCCCGTCAGTGGGTCGTTGAGCCGCATGCCATCCAGCAGGAAAAGGACCTGCGTGAAGGTGCTGCCGCGCAGGCTCACGTCGGCCTGTGCCCCGAAGCTGCCGCGGCTTTGCACCTCCAGTGCCGGCAGGCAGCGCAGTAAATCATCGAGCGAATTGACCGGGTAGCGGGCTACGCTGGCCCCGGAAATAACCGTCACGGCCCGGCCGGTCTGGCTCAGGGGCTGGCTCAGGCGCGAGGCGTAAACGGTAACTTCGCGCAGGGTGCGGCTGCTGTCGGCGGGGCTCTGGGCGAGGACGTTAAAGGTGAAAAAAATGTAGAAAAGGGGCGTGGCGTAGCGCGTAAGTCGCATTCAGCAGGGGGTTGATGAGGCCACAAACTTACGTCGGGCAGTAGCGCGAACTTTGCAGTTCGCGTCCCCGCGCCGTTCCGACGATTGTCGTTCTGCCACACGAACTACAAAGTTCGCGCTACTTCACCTGCTACTTTCGTAGCTCCAGCGGCAACGTCGGCCCCGTCGCTGTGTCCTTCGCGCGAACTCCCAATTTTCACTCACCGCCGTTTTTTGATGAAGTATCTTTTTGCAACGGGCTTCCTGGGTCTGGTGGCCGCCACCCCGGCTTTCGCCCAGGCTCCCACCCCGCCGCCGGCCAAGCCGGAATCGCCCTACCGCGCCTCGGCCACCAAAATCAACGACCTTGTGCACACCAAGCTGGATGTACGGTTCGACTACGCCAAGCGCTACCTCTACGGCAAGGAATGGGTGACGCTGAAGCCCCACGCCTACCCCACCGACTCGCTGCGCCTCGACGCCAAAGGCATGGACATCAAAGCCGTGGCGCTGGTGAGCGGCGGCCAGCAAACCCCGCTGAAATACGACTACGCCGACGGCATGAACCTGCGCATCAACCTGGGCCGCAGTTTCAAGCCGGGCGAGGAATACACCATTTACCTGGATTACACCTCGAAACCCGACGAATTGAAAGTACAGGGCAGCGCCGCCATCACCGATGCCAAGGGTCTGTATTTCATCAACCCCGACTCGGCCACGGCCGGCAAGCCGGTACAAATCTGGACGCAGGGCGAGACGGAAGGCTCGTCGGCCTGGTTCCCGACCATCGACCGGCCCAACCAGAAAACCACCGAGGAAATCAGCATGACCGTGCCCAGCAAGTACGTTACGCTCAGCAACGGCCGCCTGGCGAGCAGCACGCCCGCCGGCCCCGGCCTGCGCACCGACGTGTGGAAAATGGACCTGCCCCACTCGCCCTACCTGTTTATGATGGCCGTGGGTGACTTCAAAATCTATAAGGACACCTGGCGCGGCAAGGAGGTCAATTATTACCTCGAACCCAAGTACGCGCCCTTCGCCAAGCAGATTTTTGGCAACACGCCCGACATGCTGGAGTTTTACTCCAACCGCCTCGGCGTGGAGTACCCGTGGAATAAATACGCCCAGATTGTGGCCCGCGACTACGTGAGCGGCGCCATGGAAAACACCACCGCCACCCTGCACGGCGAACAGGTGCAAATGACTGACCGCGAGCTACTCGACCGCGAATACTCCAGCGAATCGGTGATTGCGCACGAGCTATTTCACCAGTGGTTTGGCGACTACGTGACGGCCGAAAGCTGGTCCAACATCACCGTAAATGAAACCATGGCCGACTTTTCGGAAGGCCTCTACGCTGAGCACAAGTACGGCAAAGACGCCGCCGATGCCCACTACTACCGCTACCTGCGCCGCTACCTGATGAGCCCGCGCGACGCCACCAAAACCCTCGTCCGCTTCCACTACGACCAGCAGGAAGAGGTATTCGACCTGGTGAGCTACCAGAAGGGCGGCGCCATCATGGACATGCTGCGCACCTACCTGGGCGACGACGTTTTCTTCGCCGGCCTGCAAAAGTATTTGAAGGATAATGCCTTCGGCAACGGCGAGTCCCACCAGATGCGCCTGGCGTTTGAAGCCGTGTCGGGCCAGGACTTGAACTGGTTCTACAACCAGTGGTATTTCGCGCCGGGCCATCCCGTCGTGACGATTGACTACGCTTGGGATACCGCCCGCAAAACGCAGTCGGTGACCGTGAAGCAGACCCAGGCGGGCCAAACGTTTCAGCTGCCGTTCACCATCGATTACTACGTGGGCGGCAAGGTGCTGCACCAGGCCGTGACCATGACCGAAGCCACCCAAACCTTTTCGATGGCCCTGCCCGCCAGGCCCGAACTGGTGAATGTGGACGCCAACAAAAAAACGCTGTGGCTAAAAACCGACAATAAGCCCATTGCGGAATACGTGTACCAGTACAGCCACGCCCCGCTATTCGTGGACCGGCTGGAAGCAGTTGCCGCAGCGGCCAAGGAGCAAACCACCAACGCCGCCGCCCGCGGCGTGCTGCTAGCCGCGCTGAACGACAAATTTTACATGGTGCGCCAGGGCGCCCTCGAAGCCCTGAACCTGGAAGACAAAACCGTGGCCAAAGCCGCCGCGCCCGCGTTGCGCAAGCTGGCTGCCACCGAGAAGAATACCATCGTGATGGCGCAGCTGCTTAAAGCTCTCGGCGAAGCGAAGGATAAGAAAGACGAGAAGCTCTTTAGCCAGCAGCTGAATAGCCTGTCGTATGGCGTGCAGGGTGCTGCCCTGGGTGCGCTGGCCGCCGTGCAGCCCACCCAGGCGCTGGCCCGTGCCAAAGCCCTGGAAGGCGACAGCCATAGCGCCCTCACCCAGGCCGTGGTAGCTACCTATGCCCAGGCCGGAGGTGCCGCCGAATGGCCTTTCGTGCGCGACAAATTCGATGCGGCCCGCGTGCAGGGCAAGTTCAACCTGGCCGAGCCGTTGGCTAACATGATGGGCCGCCTCGATGACCCCGCCGCCTTTGCCGAAGGCGTAACCCGACTGCGCGACCTCGGCGTGAAATACAAAGGCTACGGGGCGGACCGTCTGGCCGTGCGCCTGCTCCAGGGCGCGGCCAAAGCCCAAACCGGGCGCGCCCACGCCACCGAAGACCAGGCGGCGGTGGACAAAGCCACGCAGGAATTGGCGGCAGCGAAGTAGTGACACTGCCTTTCTAAAAACGTCATGCAGAGCGCAACGAAGCATCTCGCGTGCTTCAGCTAATCAATGACAATGCAACGATTGAGTTACTACCCCACGCGAGATGCTTCGCTGCGCTCTGCATGACGGACTGGTGATAGTTGGTTCTAAACATACAAAAAGGGCCGGCCGCAATTGCGGCCGGCCCTTTTTGGTGGTGGTGAAACAGGGAAAACGAAAAAGCTATTTGGCTTTGGCTAAGACTTCTTTAGCAGGTTCTTCCTTAGCCGGGTCGTGCTTGGCCCCTTCGTAGGAACTGGCATCCTTGTCGGGGACTTTGGTCATGGCTTCGGTGGCGTAGATGTGCTCCATGTCAATCATCACGTCATCGCCGTCCACGTTCAGGTCTTTGAGCACGCCGTCGGCAATGTCGTAGACGAGGCCATGCAGGCGGGGCGGGTTGGCGGTGCGCATGGCGTTCTGGATGATGTTGGTCTTGGCCAGGTTGCGCACCTGCTCAATCACGTTTAGCTCCACCAGGCGGCGGGCCCGCTGGGCGTCGTCCTTGATGCGCAGGTATTCGGCTTCGTGCAGCCGAATGACGTCGCGGATGTTCACTAGCCAGTTGTCAATCAGGCCATACTGCTTGTTGGCTGCCGCCGCGGCCACGCCGCCGCAACCGTAGTGGCCCACCACCAGAATATCCTGCACGCCCAGCACTTCCACGGCGTATTGCAGCACGCTCAGCAGGTTCATATCGGCCGGCACCACCAGGTTGGCAATGTTGCGGTGCACGAACATCTCGCCCGGTCCCGTGCCCGTGATGCCGGAAGCCGGCACCCGCGAATCGGAACAGCCGATGAACAGGTACTTGGGCTTCTGGCCATTGGCCAGGTTCTTAAAGAAGTTGGGGTCCTTCTCGTTGCGGTCCGAAACCCATTTTTTATTGTTTTCGAGGATTTTGCTGATACCAGCCATAGCGTGAAAAAGGGTAAAATGGTAGCCATTCCAGCTGCCCGAAGCAACCAGCTGGCTATACGTGCCGAAGCCAAAATCGGCTGTCGGTCATGCATGGTGCGGCGCCTAAGGTAGCGCCTAAATTGGAGTTCAAAAGTATCGTTTGCCCAACGGGTACGGCTGCCAAAACAGTCACCCGCTAGTGCGTGCCCAACGCTACCCGCCGGATGCCGCGCAGCTCCAGCTCGATGCCCCGCGCCGGAGCCGCTTGCCGGAAGGCCTCAATGGCTTCGAGCACGTCGTGGTCGATGACATCGGAGCGGGTGCCGTCGAGGATGACGTGGCTGTTGGTGGGCAGCTGCTCCAGTGTGGTCACGATGCTGGCTTTGTTGAGGAAGGAAACGTGCTCGGGCAGGCGCAAGTGCAAGGGTGCCTCCGTAGCTTCGGCCAGGTCTTCGGAGTCGTCGCGGCGCAGGTAGGAGCCCGCTTTGGCATTATCGCGCAGAATGAAGAAGAAGCCCAGCACCAGCCCAATGCTCACGCCCTTCAGCAAATCCGTAAAGAGCACGGCCACGATGGTGATGATGAAGGGAATAAATTGCTCACGGCCCAGCCGCCACTGCTTGCGGTAGAGCGCCGGCGTGGTCAGCTTGTAGCCCACCAGCAGCAGCACCGCCGCCAGCGCCGACAGCGGAATCATGTTGAGCACCGCGCCCAGAAACAGCAGGCTTGTGAGCAGCAGCAGGCCGTGGATGAAAGCCGACAGCTTGCTCTGCGCGCCGGCCGCAATATTGGCCGAAGAACGCACGATAACGGCCGTGAGTGGCAGGCCCCCGAGCAGGCCGCTTACCAGGTTGCCCGCGCCTTGCGCCAGCAACTCGCGGTTGGTGGGCGTGTGGCGCTTCTGCGGGTCGAGGTTATCAACCGCTTCCACGCTCAGCAGCGTTTCGAGCGAGGCCACAATGGCAATGGTGAAGGCCACCGTATAGGTCGTGGGGTTGCGCAGGGCGTTGAAATCGGGGAAGGTCATTTCGCTGGCCAGTTGGCTGAGCGAGGAAAGCACCGGCAATTTCACGAGGTGTTCGGGGCGCACCTGTATATCAGGGGCCACGGTTTTCAGCAGCTGGTTGATGCCCACGGCGGCCAACACGGCCACCAGCGCGCCCGGCACCAGCCGCGACCAGGACTGCCGCCGCACCGGCGCCGTGTTCCAGAGCAACAGAATGACCAGCGACACCACGCCCACCAGCACCGAGCCGGGGCTCAGCCCCTTCATAGCCGCCCCAATGGCCGAAAATGTGTTCAGACCATTGAATTGCAGGAAATTCATGTCCTCAAAATAGTCGGCATCGGCCCCAAAAAAGTGCGGCAGCTGCTTCAAAATCAAGATAATGCCAATAGCCGCCAACATGCCGCGAATAACGGCCGCCGGGAAATACAGCGCGATAATGCCCGCCCGCGCCAGCCCCAGCCCAATCTGAATAACGCCGGCCACGGCCGTAGCCGCCAGCACCGCCGGCCACGAACCCAGCGTCGAAATAGCCGACAGCACCACCACCGTGAGGCCCGCCGCCGGGCCGCTCACGCTCACCGCCGAGCCACTGAGCAAGCTCACCAGCACGCCACCCACGATGCCCGCAATAACGCCCGCCAGCAGCGGCGCGCCCGAAGCCAGCGAAATACCCAGGCATAACGGCAGCGCCACCAAAAACACCACCAGCCCCGCCGGCGCATCCTGCCCGATGGTGCTAAAAAGCGACCTCTGCGGCTGGGAATCAACAGGCTCGGCGGGGGCGGCAATGGGTGTGCCCGTTCGGGAGGGGGAAGAAATAACCTGCGTCATACGAATTGCATCGGAAGGCCCGCCAAGGGCTGGCGAGGAATTCAGAAACAAGGTTACGAGGACGCTATTAAGACCGAATTAAAGTCGAATTAAAAGGAAATTAAAAGCGCGAAACGGGGCATTTCAAGGTCGAACAGACCGTCATGCAGCTCCGCACAAGGCGCAATGCAGCCCGTCATGCAGAGCGCAGCGAAGCATCTCGCGTGCAACAGTAAATGATTACTTCGGCACGCGAGATGCTTCGCTGCGCTCTGCATGACGGGCTAAATCTATCTGCTGACCAGCCCTCCCTTGCCAAAGGACTACTTGGCTTTATGCAACTTCAGTCGCCGGCCATTCCAGCCACACCTGCGTGCCCTGGCCCAGCTCACTTTCGACGCGAACGGTGCCGCCGTGCAGCGCCATAATGCGGGCCGCCAGCGGCAGCCCGATGCCGTGCCCCGGCACCGCCCGCGCCGAGGCCGCCCGAAAAAACGGCACAAATACCTGCTGCAAATCGGTGGGCGCAAGGCCGGGTCCTTCGTCGGCCACGAGCAGCGAGAGCTGTTTGCGGGTGCGGGTCAGGCTGGCCGTTACGGTGCTGCCCTGGTCCTTTGAGAACTTGCAGGCATTGTCCAGCACGTTGAGCACCGCCGAGAGCAACAGCGCCTCATTGCCTCGTACCGCGAAGGATTCTGCTTCGCCAAAATCTAAATCGACGCGGCAGGTGGGGTGGCGGCGCAGCAGCTGTTCGTGCGCCTGCAGCAGCAGCTCATCGAGGCGCACGGTGGTCATGGGTACCTGCGAGGGGTCATCGGAGGCGCGGGCAATCTGGAGCAGGCCGTTGGTCAGGCTGTTGAGTTGCCGGGCCGAGTCGAGGGTACTTTCCAGCACGCGGCGATATTCGGCGGGCGGGCGTTCGGCTTGCAGCAGAGCCACTTCCAATTCACCAATGAGGGCAGTAAGGGGTGTGCGCAGCTCATGTGAGGCGTCGCGCACGAAGGTGCGCTGGCCCGCGAAGGCCGACTCCAGCCGGTCCAGCAGCCGGTTGAAGCGCTGGGTGAGCAGGCCGATTTCGTCGGTCGCCCCATCGGCAAGCGTCAGGCGCTGGCTCAAATCGGTAGCCGTGATGCCATCCACTTCGCTCACCATGCGGCGCAGCGGGCGCAGGGCCTGCCCGGCAAAAAACCAGCTGCCAATGCCCGTGGCCACTACCGCCACCAGCAAGCCCAGCACCAACAGCTGCCGCAGTTCCTGCAGCTGCTGGCGGCTGTCCTCGTCCACGGACGAGGCCACTACCACCAACGGCCCCAGCACGGCATCGTGGTACAGCAGCCCCACCGTTTCGTGGAAGTTGGTTTCGGGCTCCAGCACGGCGCGGCCGGTGCGGCGCACTTCGGCCAGCCAGGCCGGCGGCGCCGGCTTGGCAACCCCCTGCCCTTCCCGGAATACCAATTGATTAGTAGCATCATACACCCGGCCCTGCTCGGCCGGCAGCGTGCGGTAGAGCTGGCGCAGGTAGCGTCGATAAGAAGCATCCTCGCCGGCGCCGCCGTGGTCGTTTTGGCCGGCTACGTAAGCGTGCCCTACCACCAGCGTCCGCTTAAACAGGCTCTGGGTGAACAGCGTACGGCGCGACTGCTGCGTGGCAAGGTAAATAACCAGCGCAAACAGCAGCAGCGTTACGGCCAGAATGAACCCAAACTGCAGCGCAAGGCGAAGGCGAATGGACACGGGAGGTGAACTGGTGAAATTGTGAGTTGGTGAGTTTTTAAAACGTCATGCAGAGCGCAGCGAAGCATCTCGCGTCCTGTCACTAATCCTTTACGTTTGCACGATTGCATTACTACCACACGCGAGATGCTTCGCTGCGCTCTGCATATCGGTCTTCTTCCATCTTCCGCCTCATTCTACCCCTCCGTCTTCATCACATAGCCCATGCCCACCAGCGTGTGAATCAGCTTGGGCTCGAACCCCTTGTCCACCTTTTTACGCAAAAAGTTGATGTACACGTCAATCACATTCGACCCCGTATCGAAGCTCAAATCCCAGACGTGCTCCAGCAAATCGGCCCGTGAAACCACGCGGTTTTGATTGCGCAGCAGGTACTCCAGCAGCGCAAACTCGCGGGCCGTGAGCTGAATGGCTTGCCCGGCCCGCTCCACCCGCTTGGCGGCGGGGTCGAGGGTCAGGTCGGCGAGGCGCAGGGGTGCTTTGGGCGCGGGGGCCTCGGTGCGGCGGCGCACCAGGGCGCGCAGCCGGGCCAGCAGCTCATCGAAGGCGAAGGGCTTCACCAGGTAATCGTCGGCGCCGGCGTCGAGGCCGCGGATTTTATCGTCCGTCTCGCCCAGCGCCGTGAGCATGAGGATGGGCACGCCGGGGTCGTGGGCGCGCACCTGCCGGCATACTTCGAGGCCGCTGAGGCCGGGCAGCATCTGGTCCAGAATCAGGCAGTCGTAGTGCGTGGTTTGGGCGCGGCTGAGGCCCAGCAGGCCATCGGCGGCCAGGTCCACGGTGTAGTCCTGCTCCGTCAGGCCCTGGTGCAGGAAGGCCGCTACGGAGGGCTCGTCTTCAACTAAAAGGATTTTCATGGGGCCGGAAGGTAGCGCAGCCAGCCCGAAAAAGCAGCCGGCCCCTGCCCCAACGCAAGCGCCGGAGCAGGGGCCGAATCAGCAAAATCGGACCGGATAAGTGCGTTTATGCGTTAGCGCATTGCCAGTTCGCCCGTGGCCGGACGAGGCGGATTAACCACTTGCTGGTCGTGGCCAGCCCCTTCTTGGGTAGGCACGGTTTCACCCAGTGGCGCGGCCTGCCAGCGAATGCCGACCAGCAGCAAACCGAACAGAAACGAGGCCAGGTAAAAACGGAAGTAGCGTTGAAAATTTGTCAGCATCGGGTTGGGCAAAACGGAATAAAAGAGGGGGTTTGGGCCATTCCTTTTTCTATACAAAATTACCTTTTGCCATTCTTCATCCGACTTTTTCTGGCTTAATTCAAACCATTGCTAGGCGAATCCTGACTATTTCTCGCCGAATGAAAAACCGCACTCTGGAAGCCGCGAAAGCTCAGCACTTTTTTATGCCGCCCCCACCAAAATCGACCAGAAGCTAACACGCTGTATTGCTATAAATACAACGTAGTTATGGTTGAGTCCATCATTGGAAACGAGAGTTTATAGCGTTTAACCAAAAGAAATACTCCAACCTGTTTCGGCTTGATTATTAATAATTCTGCGCCGAGCAGTTGCGCTTATCGGAATCCACCCGCCCTTTAATTACCAAGCCGGGCAAAACACGGAGCAAAACGCGTCCGTAGGCAAGTAGTAGTCTTCGCAACCCAAGCTATTTGCCCTTATGAGCCAAGTTACCCAAGCCCCGCTCGGCCGCTCGCCCGTGGCGTTGGCCCCCACTCAGTCCGTCAGCCTGAACATCAACGGCCAGGACCACACCCTCCAGATTGCGCCCTGGACTACCCTGCTCGACGCCCTGCGCGAGTACCTCGACCTGACCGGCACCAAGAAGGGCTGCGACCACGGCCAGTGCGGTGCCTGTACGGTGCTGGTCGACGGCAAGCGCATCAACTCCTGCCTCTCGTTGGCCGTGATGCACGAAGACTCCAAAATCCAGACTATCGAAGGCCTCGGCACGGAGGATGAGCTAAGCCCGCTGCAGCAGGCGTTTATCGACCACGACGCCTTCCAGTGCGGCTACTGCACGCCGGGCCAGATTTGCTCGGCCCAGGGCCTCATCAACGAAGGCAAAGCCAAGACCGAAGCCCAGGTGCGCGAGCTGATGAGCGGCAACGTATGCCGCTGCGGCGCTTACACCAACATCCTGAGCGCAGTGATGGAAGTGCTTAACAACGAAGGGTTAATTATCGAGGACAAAGCCTGGTCGGCCGGCGCTACCAAACAGGACATCGCGCCCGTCGAACCGCCGAAGAAATAATCCTTCACTCCTCATTTCAGTAAGATGAACAGTTTCACTTTCACCCAAGCCACTGCCGTGGCGGGCGCTGTGCAGGACAAAGCCGCGCACGACGACGCGGCCTACATCGGCGGCGGCACCAACCTGATTGACCTGATGAAGGAAAACGTGGCCCGCCCCACGCACCTCATCGGCCTCAAGAAGCTGGGCCTCGACACCATCGAAGCCCTGCCCGACGGCGGTCTGCGCCTCGGCGCCCTCGCCACCAACGCCGACACCGCCTGGCACCCCGAAGTAGAAAAGCGCTACCCGCTGCTGAACCAAGCCATCCTGGCCGGGGCCAGCCCGCAGCTGCGCAACATGGCCACCGACGGCGGCAACCTGATGCAGCGCACCCGCTGCTACTATTTCTACGACCTGGCCACGCCCTGCAACAAGCGCGAGCCCGGCTCGGGCTGCTCGGCCATCGGCGGCTACAACCGCGTGTGCGGCATCCTGGGCACCAGCGAGCAGTGCATCGCCACCCACCCGAGCGACATGTGTGTGGCCCTGGCCGCCCTCGACACCACCGTGCGCGTGAGCGGCCCGAACGGCGAGCGCACCATCAAGTTTGAGGATTTCCACCGCCTGCCCGGCGACCAGCCCGAGCGCGACAACACCCTGGAGCCCGGCGAACTCATCACCGGCCTCGACCTGCCCGCCAAAGGCTTCGAGAAGAACTTTAGCTACCTGAAGCTGCGCGACCGCACGAGCTACGCTTTCGCGCTCGTAAGCGTGGCGACGGCGCTGGAACTCTATGGCAACACCATCAAAGATGCCCGCCTGGCGCTGGGCGGCGTGGCCCACAAGCCCTGGCGCGACAAGGAAGCCGAGGCGATGCTCATCGGCCAGCCGGCCACCGCCGACACCTTCCGCCGCGTGGCGGCCAAGGTGCTCGAAAACGCCAAAGGCTACGGGGCCAACACGTTTAAGATTGAGCTGGCCAAGCGCGCCATCGTGCGCGCCCTCAAGCAAGCCACCGAAATGAATCAGGTGCTCGACACCAACGCCTTCCAAAACTCTAACCCATGAGCCACACCACCGACTACATCGGCAAACCCACCAACCGCGTCGATGGCCCGGCAAAAGTCCTCGGCACCGCCAAGTATGCCGCCGAATTTAATGTACCCAACCTGCTCTACGGCTACGTGGTGAGCAGCCCGATTGCCAAAGGCAAAATCACGAAAATCGACAGCGCGGCGGTCAAAGCGTTGCCCGGCGTGCAGGAAGTTTTCACCCACGAAAACGTGCCCGGCTTCGCCTTTCTCGACCGCAGCTACAAGGACGACGTAGCCCCCGGCGGCTCGCCCTTCCGCCCGTTGCACGATGCCGAAATCAAGTACAGCCTGCAGCCCGTGGCCTTGGTTGTGGCCGACACGTTTGAGCTGGCCCGCTATGCTGCTTCCATCCTGCATATTGAGTACGAGGAGGAAGCCCACGCAACCGAGCTGGCCAAGCGCATCGACGAGGCTTTTGAGCCCGGCCGGGGCAAAACCGGCTACAAGCCGCCGAAGTCGCGCGGCAACTTCGGCAAGGGCTGGAAGCAGGGTGTGGCCCACATGGAGGCGAATTATTCGCACCACGCCCAGCATCATAATCCCATGGAGATGTTCGCCACCACGGTGGAATGGCTCGGGGATAAGAAGCTGACGGTGTACGACAAAACGCAGGGCGTTTTCAACAGCCAGCAATATATCAGCAAGATTTTCGGGTTGAGTAAGGAAGAGGCCCGGGTGATTTCGAAGTACACCGGCGGCGGCTTTGGCTCCGGCTTGCGGCCCCAGTATCAGCTGTTTCTGGCCGTAATGGCCTCGCTGCAACTGGAGCGCTCGGTGCGCGTGTCGCTCACCCGCGAGCAGATGTTCAGCTTCGGTCACCGGCCCGAAACCTTGCAGCACGTAGCCCTGGCCACGGCTGCCGACGGCTCGCTTACCGGCATCAACCACTTCGCCGTGGCCGAAACCTCGCAGTTTGAAGACTTCACCGAAAACGTGGTGGGCTGGAGCGGCACGCTTTACGACTGCAAAAACGTGGAGCTGGGTTACCGCCTGAGCAAGCTCGATGTGTTTTCGCCGCTCGACATGCGCGCCCCCGGTGCCGCCTCGGGCTCCATTGCGCTGGAAATTGCGATGGACGAAATGGCCTACGCCGCTGGCCTCGACCCGCTGGAATTCCGCATCCGCAACTACTCCGATTTCGACCAAGCCCAGAACCTCCCCTACTCCAGCAAGGCTCTGCGCAAGTGCTACGCCGAGGGCGCGGCCAAATTCGGCTGGGAAAAACGCACCGCTGAGCCCGGCTCGATGCGCGACGGCAAGATGCTGGTAGGCTGGGGCATGGGCGGTGGCATCTGGGATGCCTCCAAAATGCCCGCCACCGTAAAAGCCAGCCTCGACGCCGACGGCCACCTCACCGTGAGCAGCGGCACGAACGAAATCGGCACCGGCACCTATACCATCATGACGCAGATTGCGGCCGAAAGCATGGGCCTGCCCATCGAAGCCGTGACCTTCGTGCTGGGCGATACCACGCTGCCCGAGTCGCCCCTGCAAGGCGGCTCCTGGACGGCCGCCTCCGTGGGTAACTCCGTGGTAGAAGCCTGTACCAAGCTCGGCGAAGCCCTGCTGAAACAGGCCCAGAAAATGGACCATCCGGCCTTCAAGGACGCCAAAATCGACGACGTGCAGTTTGCCAACGGCCAGTTGCGCCTACGCTCCGATGAAACCCAGGCTGTCGTGCTGCGCGACCTCGTGCAGGCCAGCGGCGAGTCCAAAATCGAAGCCGAAAACTCCACGGTACTGGCCAAGCTGGAAATGCTGAAGCCGCCGAAATACTCCATGCACGCCCACAACGCCGTGTTCGTGGAAGTGAAACTAGACCCCGACCTGATGACCGTGCACGTCACCCGCGTGGTGAATGCCGTGGCCGCCGGCCGCATCATCAACCCTAAAACAGCCCGCAGCCAGGTTCTCGGCTCGGTCGTCTGGGGCATCAGCTCGGCGCTGATGGAGGAATCGGTGATGGACCACCGCTTCGGCCGCTACATGAACCACAACTACGCCGAATACCACGTCCCCGTGAACGCCGACATCCACGACATCGACGTGATTTTCGTGAGTGAGGAAGACGACAAAGTCAATCCGCTCGGCATCAAAGGCCTGGGCGAAGTGGGCCTGCTGGGCGTAGCCGCCGCCGTGACCAACGCCATCTACCACGCCACCGGCAAGCGCGTGCGCGACCTGCCCGTGACGATTGACAAGCTACTGTAGAATCTCCGGCGGCTGGTATCGCTGAAGTGACACGGAAAGGCCCCGCAACTGGTTGGTTGCGGGGCCTTTCCATTTGGTTTGTTAGCAAAAGCTATTCGGCAGTGAGCTTGAAATCTGGCAAGCCCACCGTTTTCAGTATATGATTTGCCCGGTCCACCTTGTCCTTGAACAACGGCTGGTCGTCATACTTCTTATCCAAGCCCGGCTTGATGGAAAAGCCTTCGAGCAACTTCTTCTTCGTTGGTTCTTTTTTCGGCTTCATGGCTATAAAGGTAAAGATTTTCGGCGCACCAGAAACGCGCCGTAATGCACGCCTTTTTGAAAAGGCTGCCAGTTCTCCTCTGCTAACCCGAGAACAATATAGTCCCGTTCAATGGCTTCTAAATTGTTGGCAATCCCCATTCGATAAAGCCGGGTCCTTGCTTCTGTGCTGCCGGTGGCAATAACCGTGGCCCCCGGGTGCGCGTCCATGAAAACGTAGAGCGTCGCGGCTACCGTAGCCAACACCTTCTGGCTGTCATTGTTATTTGTAACGCTAGTATCGCTCACATAGCCGGTCACAGGGTCTTCATCACCGAAACCCAGGTTATAAAAACCTTTCAGATTAATTTCGGTGTAACGAACAACTTTCGTCACGCTTCCATTCGGCCCTTCGCTCACAAACTCAAAGGTCGTGAACCCGCGTGAGGCATTAGCGTCGTATCGAATGTCCATCAGGCAGTATCATTTTCAGCGCTTTTGACAAAGTTAAGGCTGCACTACAATGATACGTCGCCGTGACCAACGCCATCTACCACGCCACCGGCAAGCGCGTGCGCGACCTGCCCGTGACGATTGACAAGCTGCTGTAGAAACTCCGGCGGCTGGTGCCGCTGAGGTGACATAAAAACGCCCCGCAACTGGTTGGTTGCGGGGCGTTTTTGCGTTTAATAGTCCATCCCTTTGCGGGACGTCCCATTTTAAGACACATATTTTATAAATAGAATGATAAATATCATATCCAATATATAAAACAATTATCTAATACATTACTAAAGAAATCATTGCCAAATCCAAATTTATGATTTCAACAAATCTAAAGCTGATATAAAATACTTAATCTTGTCGATATTGGCATTATCTAAATGATAGATTATATGTCTGGGAAATTCAAATTCCCTGCCGTCAGAGTGTGCTAACCAAATATCATAGAAGAGTCGTTCACTTGTTGACAAACTTTCAATTGAAGAAGACTGCGACTTAAATCCCCCTATTTCATCTCCTACAATGGAAAACTCATCTTCAAATACCAATACCGGCGTTTTAAAAATATATTCAAACAAGCTTTTTATTGCCTTGATTTTAGTAAAAGCAATATATTTCAACTCTAATTCAGTTTTTATATTTTCTAAAACCTGTCTTAATACAACCAAGGAATTGAAAAGGTAACTTTGGTCTATCAATAAGCGTCCTTGTGAATGGGGATTTCTAATTTTCACCCCTGCAGTTTCTTTATAGATGTTGTTTACGACAAGATTATTATGGATAAGCAAGTTTCTAGTAGCCTTTATTTCTAGCAAACTATCCAATTCATCTTCAGATATGATATTCTCCGGAATATCAACTATCTTGATAAAGTATTTGATAATATCAGAAAGATTTTTATAACCTATTGATGTAACTTTATTATCAATAGCTCTTTCAAGTGGATTTCCATAAATCAATTCATCTTTAGAAATTGGTTCTGTTTTAATATCAAGCTTTTCCGGAATATGGGTTAAAAGGACTTTCAAAGTGTCGTTAAGAGAATGTTCAAAAGAAGCCATTGCCAAAACAAATAGGCCTTCTAATATAATTTTATCCGTATTATCAACTTTTCTTTGTCGAATAGATTCAATTCTTTCCAGAGTGAGTTCGATTGGCTTTGTCAAAGCTTTTTTAGTGAGCAATATCGGTCTTTTCATGTTTTTGTTTATCAACAAGTTAAACTAGCAGGCATTTCTAATTGACAAAAGAGTATTATCTGCCAATTATCGGCAATATAGCTAAATATTACAAAAGCATTCCGTGATTTCAGTCCAGGCCATCCAAGCGTTTACTTATTTCTTATAGCGAAAACACAATCTCTATGAAAACTTCTGAATTTAAGCCCATTCAAATCTTCAGCAGCAGTTTCTCCGGGAATGGATGGCAACGCACTTTCTAATCTGTACCTCCTGAACCCAGCGTTCGCGCAATGATGGAGCCACAATGCGCAATGAAACAGGCGCGTGGTTTCTACTCCACTAATAGACATTGGACACAGCCCCGCGCCATCAATTCCCAAGGGCGTAACAGCACTGAATAAATTACCTAACTCAACCCACTACCGCCACCGGACCTTCTCCCCAGCCTTGCCCGCGCGCAACCGGGCGGGCACGCTGGCCAGAATCAACTCCCGCAAAGCGGTGAGCAACGTTGTGCGCACGAAGCCGTGATGCACCACTAGGCTCACCTCGCGCACCGGGGTTGGGGCCACGAAGCGCTTGAGCAGCGGGTTGCTGTCGACTTCGTCCAGCACGGCCAGTTCGGGCACCAGCGTGTAGCCGTGGTGGTGGCGCACCAGCTCTTTCAGGGTTTCAATGGAGCCGCTTTCGTAGGCTACCGCGCCGGTGGAAGCCGTTCGGCCGCATAGGTTCAGGACTTGGTTGCGGAAGCAGTGGCCCTCCTGCATCAGCCACAGGCCGGGGCTGGCCAGGTCGGCCGGGCTCACGGTGGCGCGGGCGGCCAGCGGGTGGTCTTCGGAGGCGAGCAGCAGGAATGGCTCGTCCAGCAGGGGCAGCTCGTGCAGCAGCCGGTCATCGAGCGGCGTGACCAGCAGCCCCACATCCAGCCGGTAGTCCTTGAGCCGCAGCATAATTTCCTCCGAGCGCAGCTCCTCGATGTGGACGCGCAGGTTAGGGTAGGCCGTGCTGAGGCCCACCAGGAAGCGCGGTACCAGGTACGGGGCCAGTGTGGAGATGACGCCCAGGCGCAGCTCGCCCACCACCTCGCCTTTGGCCACCTGCACCAGCTCGCGCAGCTGTTGGGCTTCGTGCAGCACGCGCCGGGCCTGGGCAATCACCTGGGCCCCGACGGCCGTAGGCTCGGCCCCGCGCTGGGTGCGGTCGAACAGCAACACGCCCAGCTCCTCTTCCAGCTTTTGCACCTGCACGCTCAGCGCGGGCTGGCTCACGAAGCTTTTTTCGGCGGCCAGGCCGAACTGGCGGTGCGTATCCAGGGCCACGAGGTAGCCGAGTTGTTGGAGATTCATGGCAGATGAGTAGCGCGCTACTTATAGGTTTTGGTTATAAAGTTATAAACAAAATCGATTTTGATTATGCATTTGCACCAACTAGCTTTGTGCAAAGCTGCTGATTGAAGCAATGCTTCATCGGCAACTGAAACTGTTTGGAAACAACAAGACCGTCATGCAGAGCGCAGCGAAGCATCTTTACTGCGCAACGCAATTAAATTTAGTATCGAGGTAAAGATGCTTCGCTGCGCTCTGCATGACGGTCTGACGAATTTCTAAACACCAACACGGCCTGCCAGCCAAGCCTGCAAACGTTACACTGAACCCGGCCATTTACTAGGCCGACCACCTAAACCCAATCCCAAGATGAGCGCCAACCTGCACGACCTCCCCGCAGACAACTCCATCCTCCACGACCTGAACGCGGATGCCGCCCAGTGCCCCTTCCTCAACGGCGCGGTGAAGCAGACGGCCGGTGGCGGCCGCACCAACCGCGAGTGGTGGCCCAATATGCTCAAGCTGAGCATCCTGCGCCAGCACTCGCCCTTGACCGACCCGATGGACAAGGACTTCAACTACGCCGAAGAGTTCAAGAAGCTCGACCTGAACGCCGTGAAGCAGGACCTGTTCGAGCTGATGACCAACTCGCAGGACTGGTGGCCGGCCGACTACGGCCACTACGGCCCCTTCTTTATCCGGATGGCATGGCACTCGGCCGGCACCTACCGCATTGCCGACGGCCGCGGCGGCGCGGGCATGGGCATGCAGCGCTTCGCCCCCCTCAACAGCTGGCCCGACAACGCCAACCTCGACAAAGCCCGCCTGCTGCTGTGGCCCATCAAGCAGAAATACGGTAAGCAAATCTCCTGGGCCGACCTCATGATTCTGACCGGCAACTGCGCCCTGGAGTCGATGGGCCTGAAGCCGTTCGGCTTCGCCGGTGGCCGCGCCGACGTGTGGGAGCCGCAGGAAGACGTGTACTGGGGCCCCGAAACCGAGTGGCTCGGCGACAAGCGCTACGTGGACGACCGGCAGCTGGAAAACCCGCTGGCCGCCGTGCAAATGGGCCTCATCTACGTGAACCCCGAAGGCCCGGACGGGGAGCCCATCCCCGAGCGCTCGGCCCGCGACATCCGCGAAACCTTCGGCCGCATGGCCATGAACGACGAAGAAACTGTGGCCCTGATTGCCGGCGGCCACACCTTCGGCAAAACCCACGGCGCGGCCGAGCCCGCCAAATTCGTGGCCCGTGAGCCCGCCGGTGCGCCTATTGAAGAGTTGGGCCAGGGCTGGCGCAACAGCTTCGGCAAAGGCCACTCCGAGCACACCATCACCAGCGGCCTCGAAGGCGCCTGGACCCGCACGCCTGCGAAGTGGAGCAACGACTATTTCGACAACCTGTTCGGTTTCGAGTGGGAGCTGACCAAGAGCCCCGCCGGGGCGCACCAGTGGCGCCCCGTGAACGGCGGCGGCGCCGGCACCATCCCCGATGCCCACGACCCGGCCGTGAAGCACGCCCCCTTCATGCTGACCTCGGACATCGCCCTGCGTGCCGACCCAGCGTATGAGGCCATTTCGCGCCGCTTCCACGAAAACCCCGACCAGTTTGCCGATGCCTTCGCCCGCGCCTGGTTTAAGCTGACGCACCGCGACATGGGCCCCAAGGAGCGCTACCTCGGCCCCGAAGTGCCCACCGAAGAACTGCTCTGGCAAGACCCCATCCCTGCCGTAACCTATCAGGTGATTGACGACCAAGACGTGGCCGCGCTGAAAGGCAAAATTGCCGCCGCCGGCCTCACGGTGCCGCAATTGGTATCTACCGCCTGGGCTTCGGCCTCCACCTACCGCGGCTCCGACAAGCGCGGCGGTACCAACGGCGGCCGCCTCCGCCTGGCCCCGCAGCGCTACTGGGAAGTGAACAACCCCGCGCAGCTCTCCACCGTGCTCAACAAGCTCGGCGGCATTCAGCAGGAGTTCAACGCGGCCCAGACCGGCGGCAAGCAGGTGTCGATGGCCGACCTCATCGTGCTGGCCGGCGTGGTCGGCATCGAGCAGGCCGCCAAAAACGCCGGCCACGAGGTAACCGTACCCTTCACCCCCGGCCGCACCGATGCTTCGCAGGAGCAAACCGACGTGGTATCGTTCCAGGCCCTAGAGCCGGCCGCCGATGGCTTCCGCAACTACCTGAAAACGCACCACCGCGCCGCCGCCGAGGAGTTGCTGATTGACAAAGCCCAGCTGCTGACCCTGACCGCTCCCGAGCTGACCGTCCTGTTCGGTGGCCTGCGCGCTATCAACATCAACTTCGACGGCTCGAACAACGGCGTGTTCACCACCCAGGCCGGCGCGCTCACCAACGACTACTTCCTGAACCTGCTCGACCTGAACACCACCTGGGCCAGCACCTCGGACGCCCAAAACCTCTTCAACGGCCGCGACCGCAAAACCGGCCAGACGAAGTGGACCGGCACCCGCGTCGACCTGATTTTCGGCTCGAACTCCGAGCTGCGCGCCCTGGCCGAAGTGTACGCCTGCGCCGATTCGCAGGAGAAGTTCGTGAAGGACTTCGTGACCGTGTGGGCCAAGGTGATGAACCTCGGCCGCTTCGACTTGGCCAAGTCGTAAGGCCACCCGCCAGCGCTTCCGCCCCGCAAGGTGCGGCAGTAGCTGAAGCTTCAAAAGAAACGCCCCGTAACGAATTCGTTACGGGGCGTTTCTTTTTCAATAATAATTCACTCCGTTTCCTAGAGCGAATTATAGGTCAAAAAACCTTTTTATCTCTTTATACTCTTCACCTTGCAACAAATCTAAGTCATTGCCTGTGGCAAGTTTTATTGCATCTCTCGCCTCCTTGATACGGTTTAGCATCGGCAAAATTATTCGTTTACCATGCTTGATAAAACTATCTAAATCCTTTAGTGATGTTGGGATTTTATATCCATCACGACTTGATGCAATTAAGACGCCTCTGTCGCGAAGATTACCAACGACTTTAGTTCTAAAGTATTCCTCTTTCAAACGCTCTTGCCTACTCTGATTCAGGTGTCCAAATATTTCTTTTGTTGAAATATATTTATTCCTGACATTAGCCCGCTGCAACCAAAGCAGAAGTTTAAGAAAATTAATTTGGTCGGTCTTTTGTTGGTCCGAGCCAGTTTCTGTATCCAAGAACGTTTTAACCCTTAAGAAACAAACTTCAGCAATTTTCGCATCAAAACCCTCATCAATATTGGATTCTTCAAAGTCAGAAAATGAAAACTCCCTCGGGAAAAAGCTAAGGCTACTTATAATCGGCGATAACAACTTCTCAAATTCCTTGCTATGGTCCGATTTTTTCGTTTCGTCATGTATGTAGCCTAGTGTTCCGGCAACAAAATCCGCAACCTGAATAAACTCACTAAGCTTACTATTTTGAATATTAAATTCAGAGCCAGAAAATAACGTTCTGAGATGATTCTTCTCAACGTATTTCTTAAACTCCCTCATAAAGTCATTACTACCATGCTCATCGACTGTCAAATCGAGCTTGGGGAAAGTTCTGAACAACTCCTTGTACAGCAAGTTGTTTATGAATTTGTAAAATGATTTTTTATAATCAAATCCTTTACCTGAAAGCTCCCTTTTATCTACAATTACAGCATAAACAGATATTTCCAGCTTTGCAATGTCTTCCAGTATTCTTTTCCTTCTCGAATGATTAGGACCAACACCACTGGATTTGATTTCTCCAGCCTGAAAATTATGTTTCCGACGAATTTCATCAATTCCAGCTTTGAGGCTATCGAGATTATCTGTTTTGGAAATAACAGTTGCAACAATGAAATGACTGCCCTGTGTTTTGAAATCAAATGAGTTGTTTCCAAATTCATCTGCGAATGCATTGACCTTTTGCAGCATATTTATATTGATTTGAAAGTTATCAAACTAGCTGCTATACGCCTCCTTTAAATCAGCTTCGGTGTATAAATCTTCCTCGGTATTAAGGAAGTCGAACGTCTTGCTCTCGGCGGCAAGCTGCTGGACTCCTTGCGCCAACAACTGCCCTTCGTAACGCTTGCATACGAAGTCAGCGAAATCGGAAATTTCTTCGGCTTTATCAGCGGGAAGCAGGTTGATGGCTTTGATGGTCCGGTCGATAATTGCCTGCTTACTTATCGTCATGGCTCTGCGGGCTGGATGAATTAAAGGTAACAAGGAAGGCTTCACTTTCCTCACCAACCCGCCCCACCCCCAGGCCCAAAAGTGCCGCTGGACGCGGCAGATGCGGGCCGGAAAGTAACCCTATTAAACAAGAATAGCCCCTACGAACAATCCACGACGAATTTGCCGTTGATTGTCCGCAGGGGCTATTCTTTTAGGACTTACGAAGTTGCAGCCCCAGCGGGGCGGCATATTGGTAGTAAGTTATTCATTATGCAATGGTATAGCCCCGGCGGGGCGACACTCGCCAAGCACTCAACCGAGTGTCGCCCCGCTGGGGCTTTCTACCCAACATCAGCCAGTTACTATCGAGATGGCGCCCCGCTGGGGCTGCAACTGCGTAAGTCCTATTCTTTATACTTTTATGGGAGACGCCGCGCTATTTTCCCACTTCGAAATAGTCTCCGTCTTCCAAGTCGGCCAGTAGGCCCGGGTGGATGGGGTGCCAGTTCAGCCGCTGCTGGGTGAGGATGCTGGTGGCCGGCATGTCGAGGCCCACGAAGCGGGCCATCCAGCCGAAATGGGAAGTGGCTTCCTCAGGGGTTTTGGAAACGACTGGCAGGTTCAGGTGGCGGCCGATGACGGCGGCAATAGCACGCATGGGGATGCCCTCATCGGCCGCACCGTGGTAGACGGCCCCGATAGCGCCTTTCTCCAACGCCAGCCGGTAGAGGCGCGCCGCATCGCGCCGGTGCACGGCGGGCCAGCGGTTGAGGCCGTCGCCCACGTAGGCCGCAACGCCCGTTTGGCGGGCAATGTTGATGAGTGTGGGCACGAAGCCGTGGTCGCCCCGGTCGTGCACCGACGACGCCAGGCGCACCACCGAAGCGTGCACTCCCTGCGCCGCCAGCGCCGCCGCCGCCGGGCCCGACATCCGGGCCAGTGGCATGGGCGTGTCTTCTTCCGTGGCGGGGCGGCCCAGGTTGAAGCCGGCCAGCCCGCCGGTAACGAGCAGGGGCCGGGCGGAGCCGGCCAGTACACCACCCATCGCCTCGATGGCTAGCCGGTCGGTTTCGCCGGCCGTTTCATAGGCGGAGAAGTCATGATTGAAGGCCAGGTGGATGACGCCATCTGCTGCCGCCGCGCCATTGCGCAGGCTGTCGAGGTCGTCGAGGGAGCCGCGGTGCACTGCGGCCCCGGCCGCGAGCAGGGCCTGGGCCGAGGCGTCGGAGCGGGCGAGGCCGTACACGTGGTGCCCCGCGCCGAGTAATTCCTGAACAACGGCCGAGCCGACAAACCCCGAAGCGCCGGTTACAAAAACACGCATGTTATTTTCCTTTTAAAATGGTGAATACTTACCCTACAAAGGTCCGGCAAATAGGTGGCGACGGCGTTGCGCGGGCCAAACCATCTGTTGAATGATTCAAACAATTATTCTAACCCCGGAAATCTCCGGGCGTTTTGCCGGTTTGGCGTTTGAAGAAATTGCAGAAATGCGCTACATCGGCGAAGCCCAGGCTGTCGGCAATTTCGGAGATGTTCCAGTTGGTTTGTTTGAGCAGGATTTTGGCCTCCTGCGCTACGCGGCTGCTGATGAGGGCGGTGGTGGTGTAGCCGGTGGCTTCTTTCAGCACCCGGTTGAGGTGGTTGACGTGCACAGCGAGGTGGGCAGCGTAGTCGGCAGCTGTGCGCAGGCGCAGGCGCTGCTGCGGCGATTCCAGCGGGAATTGCCGTTCCAGCAGGTCGGCAAACTGGGTTGTCAGGCGGGCAGATGCATTGTGGGGCGCCGCCACTGATTGGGTGGGCTGCAGCTTCTGCACGTAGTGAATCATCTCCAGCAGATAGGCGCGCAGCAGGTCGTACTTATAGGCGTAATCGGACGCAATTTCTTGCTCCATTTTTCTAAAAATAGCTTCTATTGCGCCAAAATCAGCATCTGCCACCGGCACCACGGGATAGGCACCGGGCTGGTAAAATGGCAGTTCCTCCAGCGTCCGCCGGCCCTTGGTGGGCTGCAAAAACTCGTCGGTGAAGACGCAGAAGTGGCCGGTCTGGTTTTGGTCGTGCGGCAGCCAGCGGTAGGGCACCCGCGAGGAAGCAAACCACAGGGCGCCGGCTTCCAATTCCACCACCTGGTCGGCAAATTCGATGCGGCTGCGGCCCCGAATCAGGCTGATTTTGTAGAAGGCCCGCCGGTCGAAGGTCATTGGCGGCCGGTCGCGGTTGGCGAGCATCAGGTCGGCCACGTTGAAAACGTTGAAATGGCCGACCCCATGGGGCCGCTCCGGCAAGAGCAACGTTTCGGCGGTCTCGGGAGCCAGTTTAGTGTACAGTTCGGCGAGCGGAAGAGATGGCATGGCAGGAAGTTGTAAAAATCAAAGGTAACCCATACTGTCAATTGCTCTGAACGGCCATCATGCTGCGCGGAGCCGAAGCATATCTACCGCGCAAGCAAGTAAATAATTACCGTTGCGATAGAGCTGCTGCGGCTCCGCGCAGCATGACGTTCTGCTTTCCCTACTTCCTAAAAACCCGCTGCAAACTCCCGGGCGAAATCTTCCAGCTTCACCTCTCCCAAAATGGGGCGGTGCTGCCAATAATCCTCACCCAGCCTGCCGCTGTTGATGCTGGCATAGATGTCCACGACTTCGTTGGCCCGAGTGGCGGGCACGCCGTTTTTCACCATATTTTCCCGCATTTGCTCATCGGTGAAGGCCACCCACTTCAAATTGGGTTGGCCGATGGCCGCGCCTAGGGCGTGCGCCACTTCATCGGCGGTGCGTTCGTCGCTGGCGACGTAGCGGACGTTTTGGCCGGTGGCGGTGGCGGGCTTAGTGAGCTCTTCGGCCGCCGCTACAGCAATGTCGCGCGGATGCACGAGAGCCACCTTGGTGTCGCCCGCGTAGTTGGCCCCCAAAATTCCCGCGCCCTTTATCATGCCCACCGACCTATTCAAATTGGTGTAGAAGGACGTAGGCCGCAGCTGCGTGAGCGCGATGCCAGGCACCGTCCGCAGAATCACCTCTACATCGTGCGAGCCGAGGATGCCGCCGGTGCCCTCCGCCAGGTGCGCGCCCCAGCTGCTGAGCTGCACCACGCGCCGGACGCCCGACTGCTGAATGGCCAGGGCATAGTTGCGGCCAATTTGCTGGTGGTAAGCCCGCGAATCGGCCACGGCGAAGTGCGGCGGCACCATCAGGTACACGGCATCGGCACCGGTGAAGGTGGCTGTCAGAAACGCAACATCTTCTACCTTGCCAATGGCGGCAACAGCGCCCAATGCTTCAATTTCCGCCTGCCTATCCGGCTTGCTGCTGATGACCGTGACGGCGTGGCCCTGCTGCACCAGTGCGGTGGCCAGGGGCTTGCTGATGTTCCCGAGGGAACCAGTGAGAATGATTTTCATACGACAAAGCTCCGCTCGGTTTGGATGGGCGGAAAGGGCTAAAGAGCGGGAAAGTTGGGCTAAAGAGCGGCAACGGGCAAGCTGAAAACAGAATAGTCCTGCTAAGCACAGTCGAAGCATCTCTGAAGCATCTCTACTGCCATATTAACCCAGTTACTTGCGTGGCGGGAATGTTTCGACTGCACTCGGCAAGACCGGGCTGGCGCCTGCCGCCCAACCGCTTACAGGCGCTGCCGGTAAGTAGCCGGCGAAACGCCGATTTCCTTTCGGAAAAACCGGCCAAATGCGGACTGGTCGGCGAAATGCAGCGTGTCGGCAATCTGGCCGATGGTGAGGGCGGGGTTTTGCAGCAGCACATGGGCTTCGAGCAATACCGCTTCGGCCAGCCATTCCAGGGCGCGCTTGCCGGTGGCTTCCTTCACGGTCTCGGCCAGGTGCTTGGGGGTAATGCAGAGCTTGCCGGCGTAGTAAGTCAGGCTCCGCTCGGTGGCGTAATGGGTGCTTACCAGCTGCTTAAATTCGGCAGCAATGAGTTGGCTTCGGGTCCGCATAGCGTTGCCCGCAACGGACTGCTGGCTGTAAACCGGCGCAATTTCGTGCAGCAGAATATGGATGAGGCTGCGCAGAATTTCCTCCCGGTAGGCGTGCGGCGCGTCGTATTTCTGCTCGATGGCCACGAGCACCGCCGCAATGCTGCTGGCCTGGGTGGGCGGCAGCTGAACCACATGCCGGGCATCGCGCTCGAAAAATGAGAAAGTGTCCGGGTTCAGGCTGCTGCTGGCCGAGATAAAATCCCGGGTAAAAAAGATGCTCAGGGCATCGAAATCATCCGACATAAAGGCCCATTGCTTGATGACGTACGGCGAGAGTACCATCAGGGAATTTGGGCCGATATCGTAGGTTTCCAGATTGGCCTTGAGGCGGGCGCTGCCTTGGCGGCAGAGGCCAATTTTGTAGTAGTTGCTGCGATACGGCCGGTCGATAGGCAGGTGGGATGCGGCCGAATTCGGCCCCAGAAAAAACACCGCTTTCGGCCCGCTCTCGGCTTCGGAGAGGCTGGCTAGTTGATAAACGGGGATAGTGGCGCTCATACAGGTCAATCTACACGGCGCGGGCCGGCCGGTGTTTCCTCTCCCAAACCACCCAAACCGATATCGGGTTTAAATAACCCCGCCCCGCCCCCGGGCGTATTTCCTGCGCAACCTACCGCCCCATGACTGAACTCCAACGCCTGCTCCTTGCCTACGACCAGCACCGCGCCGAGGCCCGCCCTTGCGCCCTGGCCACTGTAGTCGAGGTATTGGGCTCGGCCTACCGCCGACCCGGCGCCCGCATGCTCGTCACCGACGATGGCCAGCTGACCGGGGCCATCAGCGGGGGGTGCCTGGAGGGCGATGCCCGCCAGCGGGCCCGCCAGGCCATTTTCCGGGGCCAGCCCGCACTGGTTACCTACGACACCCGCGACGAAGACGACCCGCGCCATGGCCTCGGCCCCGGCTGCCAGGGCGTAGTGCGTATTCTGCTCGAGCCGCTGGATTTTTCAGCCCCCGACAACCCAATGGAACTGCTACGCGGCTTTGCCCAATATCCCGCAACGGCGGTGCTAGCCACTGTTTTTGAAACGGATGCCTCCGGCCTGCGGGCCACGGTGGGGCAGCGCGTGCTGCTGTCGGCAGCCGGGGCCGTGCGGGGCACTCCCCTGCTGGCCGCTCCGCTCGCCGAGGCGGCCCGGGCCACCTTCGAGCAGGGCAAATCGCAGATTCTGGACGTGGAAACCGATGCTGGCCCGGTGCGGGCGTTGCTGGAGGTGCTCGCGCCACCGCTGCGGCTGGTGGTGTATGGCGCCGGCAACGATGCCCAGCCGCTGGTGCACCTAGCCGCCTCGCTCGGCTGGCACATAACGGTAGTCGACGGCCGCCCCAACCTGGCTACTACGGCCCGCTTCCCGGAAGCGGCCGACGTACGCATTGTGCCCGTGCGCGAGCTAGCCGAGCTGGCGCCCGATGCAGGGGCTTACCATGTGCTGCTCAGCCACAACTATGCGTATGATTTGGCCGCATTACAAACGCTGCTGCCCTCCGCCGCGCCCTACATTGGCCTGCTGGGTCCCCGCGCCAAAGCCGGGCGGCTGCTGCGCGAGGAAGAGCTGGATTTGTCGGAGCTTGAAATAGCTGAGGCGCTGCAAAACCGCCTGCACAGCCCCATCGGCCTGACGCTGGGCGGCGAAACGCCGGAAGAAATTGCGCTGGCTATTGTGGCTGAAATTCAGGCGGTGAAGAATGGCCGGCGCCCCCAGCACTTGCGCGATACTACAGCGGCTATTCACGCCGATTCGCCCAAGACAGAGCACGTAGCATAAGCTTCAGCCTGGATATTTCATCGCCAAGCGCAGCCCAACTACAGCGGGCGTCGGAGCTAGGGCGCCGGCACCCGGTAGCTGAGCGCCAGCCGGAAGGCCGCGCCTTTCTCAATGTGCGGGTTCAGCGGCGTTGGTGCTTTGCCGAGGCCGATATAGTCGAGGGTGGCTGGACATTGGTCGTTCTGCGCATACACATCCAGCCGGCGCGTAACGGCGTAAGCGGCCGTGGCCCGCAGCACCCAATGCGCACTCAGATACCGCTCGGCAAAGAGCCCGTAGTGGCCCTGCTGGTACTGGAAATACCGGTCTTGCTCCTGCAGGCGGTAGGCGGTATTAATGCCATTCAGGTTGAACCCCAGGTTCACTTTTGGGCCAGCGGCGTAGCTGATATTGAAAGTGGTAGGTAGGTCGCCAAACGCCCGCCACCGCTCTCCCAGCCGCCAGTCGACACCTAGCAGCAGCACGTACTGCGGCCCGTAGAATTGCTGCCGGTAGCCCACCGTGAGGCGGTAGGCGCGACGAGCATTGCGGCGGTAGGCCGCCCGTACCACGCCGCCCCAGGTCACATCGGCCCCACGCACATCGCGCAGGTCGGAGTTGAGCGCGGGCAGGGCCAGGGCCGTTAGCTCTAGTTGGGGCGAGAGGCGCTGGCGGTAGCCCAGTATTGGCGAGAGGCCGTACACGCTGCTCACGGCAAAGCCGGGCCGGTCGCCGCTGAAACGGAGGGTTTCGGCGCTGGCGCCCAGCAACAGGCCGCGGCTGCTATCGGCGGCCACCGCCACGGGCACGATGATGTTGGCGCGAAATACGTCGGCGCGGAAGCTGTGCTCGCCGACGTTTGTCATTTTCAGCGGGAGCACTTCGTAGCTCAGGCCAATGCCTTCGGCGTAGCCCTGCGCCTGGCTGGTGTGGGGGCGCAACAGGCTGCCTGCCACTAGCAAAACCGGCAACGCCCGGGCAAAAAAGTGAGGTAAGCGTCGTGGCATAGCTTAAGCAAAAGGGAGAGCCGGCAAAGAAACAACACGCCGTCCTATTCGAATCGCGCTATTTTTACCGCTCATCCTTTTGCCGCGACGGTAGCTCGTGGCCTTCCCGCTATGGCACATCTGGTCCTCATTCACTGCTCCGACGAGCCGGGCTTGGTTTATAAAATCACGGGAGTGCTTTTCAAGCACGGCCTCAACATTGTCCGCAACGGCGAGTTTGTGGACCGCGAGGGCAACCAGTTTTTTATGCGCACCGAAGTGGCCGGCCCCTTCGACGCTGGCGCGATTCACGCCGAGCTCCAGCACGTGCTGCCGCCGGGCGCCAAAATCCGGCTCACCAATAACCAACCAAAAAACATTGTGCTCATGGCCACCAAGGAGCACCACTGCCTGAGCGAACTGCTGGTGCGCCACGAGTTTGGCGAGCTCAACGCCCGCGTGCTGGCCGTCATCAGCAACTACGAAGTGCTGGGCGACCTCACCCGAAAGTTCAACCTCCCGTTTCACTACCTCACCCACACCGGCCGCAGCCGCGAAGCCCACGAGGCCGAAGTGCTGGCGGTGCTGGCGCAATACCAGCCCGATTTTGTAGTGCTGGCCAAGTACATGCGCATCCTGTCGTCAGAATTTGTGGCCCACTACACCAACCGGCTGGTCAATATCCACCACTCGTTTCTGCCCGCTTTTGTGGGGGCCAGTCCCTACGCCCAAGCCTTTGCGCGGGGCGTAAAAATCATCGGCGCCACGGCACATTTTGTCAACAATGAGCTCGACCAAGGCCCCATTATCGCCCAGAATGTCATTCCCATCGACCATACCCAGAGTGCCCACGAAATGGCCCAGGCCGGCCGCGACATTGAGAAAATCACCCTGGCCCGCTCCCTCAAAATGGTGTTTGATGAGCAGGTATTTGTGCACGGCAATAAGACCGTGATTTTCGACTGAGCACTGCCAGTCAACCGCTTATAAACGCCAAACGCCCGCCTGATGGGGCGGGCGTTTGGTTATTGATTTCACTTGGCAACCTTAGCGGCCACGGCCGTGGTAGCCACCACGCCCGCCTCCGTGGTAGCCGCCCTCGCCGTGGTAGCCGCCACCGTAGTACGGCCGGGCCGGCGCCACAATCACCGTACGCGGAGCATAATACGGCCGGGCGTAGCCATAACCATAGGGCTGAACCGGCGGGTAATAGCCGTACCCCCCATAGCCAGGACCTGCGGCCACGCAGCCGCCCAGCATAAACAGGCTGATAAACAAGGCAAAAATTACTGATTTGCGTTTCATACTATTGGGAAGCGTGTAAAAACACGTCGATTTAAAAAGTGACTGTTCTTGTACAATCACTAAACAAAATGCGGACCAGAATCAGTTGCAAACACCCGCTTTATTCCAGCACCACGCGCTGAAAAAGGGTCGCCGTGCCGGGCGCACTAAGCCGAAGCGTGTAGATGCCCGGCGCCAAGCTGCGCACGTCCATTGTGTGGCCGGCCACGGCCTTTTGCTGCATCACTGGCCGGCCCGTAATGTCCAGCACGGTCAGCTGCGCCTCCGGGTTCGTGGAGGGCGACAGTTGTACGGTCAGAAACCCGGTGCCGGCCGTCGGATTGGGATACACGGTGAAACCGGCTGCTTCGGCGCGGGCCTGGGTGGTAGCCAGCAACGTGCCACTCGTCGCATTGTAGCCAATACTGGGCCAGCCAATGGCACGGAAGCCAACGAAGGCTCCCATGTAGCCGGGGTCGGTGCCGTGGCAAATGGGTGACTGCGGCTGCATGTACTGCGCCAAATTGCCCAACTGCTCGTAGATGCGGCCCGTCCAGCTTCCTGCCATCGTGGCGCCGGCCACCGGCGTCAGATGCGCCCGAAACCAGCGCAACGAACGCCCCCCGACCACCTGCCGCCCCACACTGTCAACAGTGACTTGCGCCAGCCCCGACGCGCACGGCCCAAACGGCGTGACCATGGGCGTCGGCCAGGTGCTGCCGCGCACGGCCGCAAAGTCGTAGAGCGTGTAAAATAGGCCAGTGGCCTGCACCTCCACCCGGTCATTCACCACGCGGGTAACTACCTTCGGAAGGCTGTAGGCAGGCCCCGGCGTCGAAACGGTGGGAAACGCCACCCAAAAAGAGGAACGAATGACACGGGTAAGAATCTGCGCGGGCTGTCCGGCCACCACCGTGTCGCGCTGGTACTGGACCGTTACGGTTCCAAACTCGTTAAACACGCCATAATTGTATACCCAGGTTGCCCCCGCCGGACACCAGATGGCCGGATTTGCCGACTGCGCCTTCACGGTGAGATGAAACGTCGGCAGCAGGAAAAGCGCGAGTAGAATTGATTTCATGGCGTTTGACTTCGTGATGGTGGCAAACAAGTTACGAAGCTATTTAGAAAGTCGGCCTCGGGTGCCTATCAGTCATCCTAAGCGCAGCGAAGGACCTTCTCACGCCTGCAGAATCGCCGTTCCGTTGGGATAAGGTCCTTCGCTGCGCTCAAAATGACGTCGGGTTTCACTTGCTAAACAGTTTTTACGTAAGAATAACCCACACAAGTCACACAATAGAAAGACCCTTTGGCTTACCGCCGAAGGGTCTTTCTATTGTGTGGCGGCTCCAGGCATGAGAATGCCTTATGCTTCGGTCGGCACTTTGGTTTCCCCGTTGATGACGCGGGCTTTGCCGGGCAGTGTTTTGTGACGCTCTTTGCCCAGGGCAGCGCTGGGTTCGGGCACCCAGTGGTGGCGGCCACCGGCTTGCTCGTCCTCAAATTCGGTGGGAATGTCGCCGGCTTCGGTGCGCTCCTTCCAAGTCACGTGTTGGGTCCCGTCGTCGGTGCGCTCCATTGTGATGCACTGCTCCACGGGGCACACCAGCGAGCACAGGTTGCAGCCCACGCAGTTTTCCTCAATGATTTCGGGCACGCGGGTGCCGGCGTTCAGCTTGATGGCCTGGTGGGCGCCGTCTTCACAGGCGGTGTAGCACAGCTGGCAGCCAATGCACTTGTCCTCGTTGATGTTGGCCGTGACCTTGTACTTCATGTTCAGGTCTTCCCAGTGCAGCACGTTGGGCAGGGCCTTGCCCACCATCTGGTCGATGGTGTGGAAGCCCTTCTCCACCATGTACTGCTCAAGGCCGGAAGTCATCTCGCGAATGATGCCGAAACCGAAGTGCATCACCGCCGTGCACACCTGCACCGAGCTGGCGCCCAGCAGGATGTGCTCCACCGCATCGCGCCAGTTCTCGATGCCGCCAATGCCCGAGATGGGCAGCTTGATATCGGGGTGCTGCGCACAGTTTTTCACCATGTTCAGGGCAATGGGCTTAACGGCCGGGCCGCAGTAGCCGCCGTTGGTGCCCTTGCCATCCACAATCGGGTACGGCGCGTACTGGTCCAAATCAACGCCCACAATGCTCTGAATCGTGTTGATGAGCGAAATAGCATCCGCGCCAGCGCGCCGGGCGGCCATAGCAGGCTCCGTAATGTCGGTGATGTTAGGCGTGAGCTTCACGATGACGGGCTTTTGGGCCACTTCCATCACCCACTCCACAATCATCTGCAGCACTTTGGGCTCCTGCCCCACGGCCGAGCCCATGCCGCGCTCGCACATACCGTGCGGACAGCCAAAGTTCAACTCGAAGCCGTCGGCGCCGGCGTCCTGGCTCTGGCGCACGATGTCGTGCCACTCCTGCCGGCTCTGCACCATGAGCGAGGCGATGACGGCGTGGTTGGGGAAGCGCTTTTTCACTTCCTCAATCTCGCGCAGGTTGTGCGAGAGCGGCCGGTCGGAAATCAGCTCGATGTTGTTGAAGCCCACGAGGCGTTTGTCGCGGTAGTTCACGCCGCCGTAGCGGCTCGATACGTTCACGACAGGCACACCCAGCGTCTTCCACACCGCGCCACCCCAGCCGGCGTCGAAAGCTTTCATGACTTGATAGCCGGAGTTGGTGGGCGGGGCCGAAGCCAGCCAGAAGGGGTTCGGCGATTTAATGCCGGCGAAATTGATGGATAAATCAGGCATTTTTTTATTCTTCAGAACGTCATGCTGAGCGTAGCCGAAGCATCTCGCTCGCATCGTTAAACGATTTATTTTCTACCACACGCGAGATGCTTCGGCTACGCTCAGCATGACGTGCTTTTTACTTGCTCAGATAAGCGTGGATGCCGCGCGCCGTGAGCTTGGCTTCGGCCGCAGCGTTCACCACTTCGGCGCCGCCATTCCAGGCATCGCCGGAGGCGAAGTACTTCGGGTTCGAAGTCTGCCCGGTGTGGGCATTGGCGATGATGCGGCCCTTGCCGTCCAGCTTCAGGCCTGGAATCAGGCTCAGGAATTCAGTCTGTTTGGCCTGGCCAGTGGCTTTAATCACCATATCGCAGGGCTCCACAAACTCAGAACCGGCAATTTCCGACACCTTACCATCTTTGGTTTCGGTGCGAATAAATTTTACGCCCGACACGTAGCCGTTGCCGGTAATTTCCACCGGCGCCACGTTGAACATGCCCTTAACTCCTACCCCCTTGGCCAGGTCGTACTCGAACTCGTAAGCACCCATTTCCTCCTTGGCACGGCGATAGGCCAGAATCACATTTTCCGCGCCGAGACGCGAAGATTCAGAGGCGGCATCCATGGCCGTGTTGCCGCCACCCAACACAATTACCCTGCGCCCCACGGCTACTTTGTGCTGATGCTGACGCAATTCGGCAATAAATTCCACCGCGCCGGTGCAATTGATTTTGTCCTCGCCCGGCAAACCCAATTCATTGGTTTTACCGAGGCCAATCCCGAGGAAAATAGCGTCGTACTTATCCTCCAATTTTTCTAATTCCTCACGCGAAGAAATAGCGGAATTGAAATGCACATTGTAGCCGAATTGCGCCTGCAAATAGGCCATCTCGGCCAGCGTTTCTTCGTTGGTTATTTTATACGGCGCAACGCCATAAACGGTGAGTCCGGAAGGCTGTGCTTTCGCCTCGAAAACATCTACGCCATAGCCCAAGGAGCGCAATTCGCAAGCCGCCGAAATACCCGCCGGACCGGCGCCAATCACAGCCACTTTCTTGCCATTATCCGTACCGGGGCCGAACAGCTTCTCGCCGCTCTTAATCACCTTGGTAGTAGCAAAACTCTGCAGCCGGCCAATCTCAATTGGCTTCACTTCCTGCAGGTTATATACGCAGGCGCCTTCGCAGAGCACTTCCGTCGGGCACACTTTGCCGCAGGCATTGCCGAAGTAGTTGGCCTCGTAAATAGTGCGCGCCGCGCCGGTGTCGTTACCCGAATTAATCTGGCGGATAAACTGCGGAATATCAATCCCCGACGGGCACGCTTTTATACACGGCGCATCGAAGCAGAAAAGGCAGCGGGAGCTTTCGTAGAGCGCCTCGGTGCGGTTCATCACCGGCTTTAATTGCGCGAAATTTTCCGCGAATTGCTGCTCGGTGGTAGGTGTAGAAAATTCGGCCATCTTTAGGAATGTTGAGTTTTGAGTTTTGAATGTTGAGTGAAAAATATTGAGTGTTGAATTTGAGACCGAATACTATCCGGCACTCAATTCAACACTCAACATTCAGCACTCAAAACTTCTATAGTTCCACCAGTTTCTCGTAGGTTTCGGGGCGACGGTCGCGGAAGAACTGCCAGGTATTGCGCACTTCCTCAATCATATCGAGGTCGAATTCGGCAATCAGCAATTCGTCTTTGTACTCATCGGCCTGCGCGATAATCTGGCCGCGCGGGTCCACGAAGTAGCTGGTGCCGTAGAAGCGGCCCAGGTTCCAAGGTTTTTCCTCGCCCACGCGGTTGATGCAGCCCATGAAATAGCCGTTGGCGGCCGCGTGGGCGGGCTGCTCAAGCTTCCAGAGGTACTGTGAGAGGCCGGCCACGGTGGCCGAGGGGTTGTACACAATTTCGGCGCCGTTCAGGCCCAGGATGCGGGCGCCGTCGGGGAAGTGGCGGTCGTAGCAGATGTAGACGCCCACTTTGGCGTACTTGGTTTGGAACACGGGGTAGCCCATGTTGCCGGGCTTGAAGAAGAACTTCTCCCAGAAGCCGGTGGTGTGGGGAATATGGTTTTTGCGGTATTTGCCGAGGTAGGTGCCATCGGCATCAATCACAGCGGCGGTGTTGTAGAGGAAACCGGCCGACTCGCGCTCATACACGGGCACAATCATCACCATGTTGTACTTCTTGGCGTATTCGGCCATGCGGTCCGTGGTCGGGCCGGGCACCGATTCGGCCGAGGCGTACCAGGCTTTGTCTTGGCCGGGGCAGAAGTAAGGGGTGTTGAATATTTCCTGCAGGCAGAGAATCTGCACGCCCTGACGACCGGCTTCATCAATGAGAGGAATGTGCTTGGCTTCCATGGCGGCCATGATTTCCTGGATGGTACCTTCGCCTTCGGTCATCGGCAGGCTCATCTGAATGAGGCCGGATTTAATAATTCTGGGCATTGGGGTTATTAGGTGGGGTTGAGTTTTATTGTGTTGATTTCAGAACGTCAGCAAAATAGAACGTCATGCTGAGCTTGTCGAAGCATCTCTACTGCTTCGTTGAGTTGGTATTGATTACTGCCACAGTAGAGATGCTTCGGCAAGCTCAGCATGACCGGCTTGCGGCGCCGAACTTTATTCGTTCTAAATGTTCGTCTTGCCGCGCTTGATAAACTGGCCGTAACCTTTTGCTACTTTGGTTTCGCCGGCATCGACGGCTACTTGGCCGCGTAGCAGCACGGTGTCGATTTTACCGGTCAGTTCCCAGCCTTCGTAAGCGGAATAGTCACAGTTCATGTGGTGCGTATTCGCCGAAATCGTGTGCTTTTTATTTGGGTCGAAAATAACTAAATCAGCATCCGCACCAATGCTGATGGTGCCTTTGCGCGGGAACATGCCAAAGATTTTCGCGGCGTTGGTCGAAGTCACTTCTACAAATTTCTGCGGCGTGATTTTGCCGGTATTTACGCCCTCCGAAAATAGCAGCTCCATGCGGTGCTCGATGGCGGGGTGGCCGTTCGGGATTTTCGAGAAGTCGTCCTTGCCCATCATTTTCTGCTCCCACATAAAGGGGCAATGGTCGGTGCCGACCACGTTCACGAGGCCCTGATTTAAACCAGCCCAGAGAGTGGCCTGGTCCTTCTTCTCGCGCAGCGGGGGCGACATTACCCACTTCGCGCCGTTGGCCTCGTCTTCGTATAGCGAAGCATCCAGCGTGAGGTACTGAATGCAGGTTTCGACCAACACGCGCTGGTTACGCTCGGTGGCGCGGCGCACCTGGTTGAGCGCGCCCTCGCAGGTGAGGTGCACGATGTAGGCATTTACGCCCGTGTAGTTGGCGATGTCGGCGAAGCGGCCCGAGGCTTCGGATTCCGTCACTTCGGGCTGCGAGAGGTAATGGTAGAGCGGCGTGAGCTTGCCCTGCGCCCGGTGCTGGGCGATGAGCGTATCAATCATGTCGCCGTTGGTGGCATGGGCCGTCACGAGGCCGCCGTGCTTCTTCACTTCCTGCATCAGGCCCACCATCTGCGCATCGTCAATCATGAGCGCGCCTTTATAGGCCATGAAGGTTTTGAAGGAGGTGATGCCCTCGGTCACCATGTCCTTGATTTCCTCCTTGGTGCTCGGGTTAAAATCCGTCACGGCCATGTGGAAGCTGTAGTCGCCCACGGCGTTGCCGGTGGCGCGGCCGCTCCATTCTTCAAAGGCAGAACGTAGCGAATTGCCCTGCTTTTGCAGAATGAAGTCGATGACGGTGGTGGTGCCGCCGTGCAGGGCGGCGCGGGTGCCGGTTTCGTAGGTATCGGAGCTGAAAGTGCCCATGAAGGGCATTTCAAGGTGCACGTGCGGGTCGATGCCGCCGGGCATCACCATCTTACCGGTGCAGTCAATCATCTCCGCCCCATCGGCCGACAAGTTGCGGCCGATGGACACGATGGTTTCACCTTCAATCAGAATATCGCAGACGGCGTCCGAATCGGCGGTGACGACGCGGCCGTTTTTGAGGAGAATGGACATGTGAAAAGTAGCGCGGACTTTCAGTCCGCAGCCTTGCATAGTTTGTGGGGCTCTATTGTTGTCTGTCGTGGACTAAAAGTCCGCGCTACGTGCTAGTTCACGTACTTATCCGCAATGCTGATGGCCTCCGAAATAATAGCCAAACCCTCATCAATCTCCTCCTTATTAATTGTCAGCGGGGGACAAATGAAGATGTAGTTCCAGCGCACGAAGGTGTACATGCCCAGCTCACGGATTTTGGCAGCTACCTGGTTCATGATGTCCATTTGGGCGGGCGTGGCGTTCCAGGGGGCCATGGGCTCTTTGGTTTCGCGGTTTTTCACCAGCTCGAGGCAGCCGAAGAGGCCGGTGTTGCGCCAGTCGCCGATGCTGGGGTGGTGACGCATGAGCTGGGCCACTTGCTCGTCCATGTACCGGCCCATTTCCACGGTGTTTTCGAGGAGGTTGTCCGACTCATAGATATCGAGCACGGCCACGGCAGCGGCGCACGAAACCGGGTGGGCCGAGTACGTGAGGCCGAGCGGCAGGGGCTTGTCGTCGAAGGACTTGGCAATTTTCTCGTCCACCATCACCGCGCCCAGGGGCAAGTAACCGGCGGTGATGCCCTTGGCCATGCACATAATGTCAATTTTGACATTATGGTGGTCGGAGCCGAACCACTTGCCGGTACGGCCGAAGCCCGACATCACCTCATCAGCAATGAGCAGGATGCCATGCTTGTCGCAGATTTCGCGCACCCGCGTCCAGTAGCCGGGCGGGTACTTGATGCAGCCCGAGGTGCCCGACTCCCCTTCCATGATGATGGCCGCCACGCTGCCGGGGTTCTCGTATCCTATTATGCGCTCCATGGCGTCGGCAGCGCGCTGGGCGCACTGCTCGGGCGTTTCGGAGTACCAGGGGCAGCGGTAGAAATAGGGGTTTTCGACGTGCACGGTGCCGGGCATGGCCTGGCTGTCGACGGCAAACTTGCGGGGGTCGCCGCCCACGCTCATGGCGCCGTAGCTGGCCCCGTGAAACGACTGGTAGAGCGACACAATCTTGTGGCGACCGGTGTACACCCGCGCCAGCTTGATGGCGTTTTCGATTGCTTCGGCCCCGCCCAGTGTGAAAAACGCCTTGGTGAGGTTACCTGCGGTGATTTCGGCCAGGCGCTTGCCGAGGTCGCCGCGGGCCTTGGTAATCATGCCGGGGTACACGTAGCTGAGCTCGCGCATCTGGGCGGCCACGGCTTCGGTCACGCGCTGGTCGCCGTGGCCGATGTTCACGTTCATGAGCTGGGCCGAGAAGTCGAGGTAGCGCTTGCCGTCGCGGTCGTACACGTACACGCCCTCGGCGCGCTCGGCGTTGATGGGGTTCAGGCCCGTTTGCTTCGACCATGAGAAGAGGGTATGGTCGAGGTTGTCGTGCAGGATTTGGTCTTTGTCGGTGGCGAAGGTGGTTTCCATTATCGTTGGTTCTGTTTTGAACGTCATGCCGAGCGTAGCCGAGGCATCTCGCGTGCTGTCGTTGGATGTTTTTACTAGCCGCTCCAATTTTGTAAATCTATCGGTTCCCAGTCAGGATTAAGCGTGTCGATTAGAAATTCCTTTTTGGCGCGAGTCCAGTTTTTGATTTGCTTTTCGCGGGCAATTGCCTGCTTGGCATCGGGACTGGTTTCGAAATAGACGAGCAAGTTGCATTGATAGCGACCTGTGAATTTACCCCATTCACCTAAGCCTTCACCATGCTCGTAAAGGCGGCGTTCCAGATTATTGGTAACGCCGGTGTAGAGCACTGTTTGGGCTGGATTAGTGAGAATGTAAACGTAGAAGCTCATCCTGGAACGTCATGCCGAGCGCAGCCGAGGCATCTCGCTCGAAGTCGTTGAACGATTGGGTTGCCATTGCACGCGAGATGCCTCGGCTGCGCTCGGCATGACGTTCTTTTTCTGACCGACCAACTAGCTCATCCAGTTGACCCGCGACTCGGGGTTCCACTTCGTCGTAGTCTTCTTCAGCTGCGTCCAAAATTCAATGGAGCTTTTGCCGGTGATGTCGCAGGCGCCGAATTTCGAGTCGTTCCAACCGCCGAAGGAGAAGGGCTCGCGGGGCACGGGCACGCCGATGTTCACGCCAATCATGCCGGCGTTGGCGTGGTCCATCACGTAGCGGGCGCTGCTGCCGCTGCTGGTAAACACGGCAGCGGCGTTGCCGTAGGGGTTGGCGTTTTCGATGGCCAGGGCCTCATCCAAGGTGTTGGTGCGCATGATGGCGAGCACCGGGCCGAAGACTTCTTCCTGGGCAATGCGCATGTCGGGCGTCACGTAGTCGATGACGGTGGCGCCCACATAGTAGCCGTCTTCGTGGCCGGGCACTACGGCGTTGCGGCCGTCGAGCAGGACTTTGGCGCCGGCGGCTTCAGCTTCGCTGATGTGCTTTTCGATGCGCGCTTTGGCCTCTTTGCTGATGACGGAGCCGAGGTTCTGGCCGGCCACAATCTTCTTGGCTTCTTCCACAATTTTGGCCACGATGCCATCTACCGCGCCCACGCCGACCATGGTGGAGCCGGCCATGCAGCGCTGGCCCGCGCAGCCCGACATGCTGGCGGCCACGTTAGAGGCCGTCATTTCGGGGTGGGCGTCGGGCAGCACCATCAGGTGGTTTTTGGCGCCGCCGAGGGCTACGCAGCGCTTCAGGTTGCTGGTGGCGCGGATGTACACGACTTTGGCAATCTTGGTAGAGCCCACGAAGCTCACGGCCTGGATGTCGGGGTGGTCGCAGATGGCTTCCACGATTTCCTTGTCGCCGTTCACCACGTTCAGCACGCCGTCGGGCAAGCCGGCTTCTTTCAGCAGCTCGGCAATTTTTACGGCGCTCAGGGGCACCTGTTCCGAGGGCTTCAGAATCATGGTGTTGCCCAGCACGATGGCATTCGGGATGGTCCAGTGGGGCACCATGTTGGGGAAGTTGAACGGGGCGATGCTGGCCACCACGCCCAGCGGCTTGCGCTCGGCACGGGCTTCCACGCCCTTGCTCACTTCCAGGAATTCGCCCTGGATGAGCTGCGGCATGGAGCAGGCAAACTCGGTCAGCTCGATGGCTTTTTCGACTTCGGCACGGGCTTCGTCGTAGGTTTTGCCGTTTTCCTCGCGCACGAGGTCGGCCAGGGCCTTCATGTCGCGCTCCAGCAGGGTTTTGTAGCGGTAGAAAATCTGCACCCGCTCCTTGATGGGCGTGGCCGACCAAGCGGGGAAGGCGGCTTTGGCAGCCTGCACGGCGACGTCGAGCGCGGCGGCGTTGCTGAGGGGCAAAGTGGAAATCAGTTGCCCATTAAGGGGCGAAAATACGTCCATGGTGGGCGTAGCAGCAGATTCTTGGGGTTGACCAGCCACGTAATTGCGAATGGCCGGATACTTCAAAGTTTGGACTTCCATGTTACCGTAATGTTAAGCGGGGTGCAAGCTAAGGGTTTTGCGGGAGACAACCCAGCGCCGCAATCGTTTCCGATAAAAATATTTTGCGCCGAATCATCAACTGTGTTGTCGCGCTGGCTTCGTTCGGGCTAAAGTAGTCAGGCGCCGCAAAACAACGAATGATTGTTTTGCGGCGCCTGTGTTATGTTTTTAAACGTTTGGCAGCTTATGTCATCCTCATAGAGGCCGGAGCAGCACGCGGGCGGGCGCGCCGTCGCTGTCCACTATTTTTAGTGGTAGGCAAAGCATCTCGTACTCGCCAGGCAGAATGTGTTGCAAAGCGAGGCCCTCAATTACGCAAATGCCGGCGTCGAGCAAGGTGTGGTGGGTGTCGGCTTTGCCCACGGACAGGTAGTCGACGCCCACGCATACCACGCCCAAGTCGCGCAGGTGCCGGGCCGCATCGGCGTCGAGGGCCACAAAATCAGGCTGGAACGGCGCGGTGCTCCATTCGGCATCCGAGATGCGGGTGCGGAACAGCAGCCGGTCGCCGGGCCGGATTTCCAGGGGTTGAATCTCGGCGAGGCTGATGCTGCGCGGGTCGGTGATGGCCACGACGCGGGCCGGGCCCATGAGGCGGCTGAGGTCGATGGTGGTGCTGTCGCCGGCGTTGGCGGTGAAGTGCAGCGGGGCGTCGACGTGGGTGCCGGTGTGGGCACTCATCGATACTTCCGTGACATTGGCCGCCGCGCCGGTGGCAATGCTGAGCGTTTTTTTGACGTGAACGGGCGCGTTGTCGGGCCAGTGCACCATGCCGTCGCTGATGGGCGTGGTGGCGTCGAGCCAAGTGGAGGGGACGGGCATAGGATTAAAGCGTCATGCAGAGCGCAGCGAAGCATCTCGCTCGCAATAGTGACTCAATCGAATGAATTGCGTTGCGCACGCGAGATGCTTCGCTGCGCTCTGCATGACGATTTAACTACCCCCGCTGCGCGGCTGGAGCAGTTTGGCAATCAATCCCGTCCAGCCGGTTTGGTGGCTGGCGCCGAGGCCGTGGCCGTTGTCGGCGTGGAAGTATTCGTGAAACCAGAGATAGTCGCGGAAATCGGGGTCGGTTTGCAGTTGTTTGTCTTCGCCGAAACAAGCACGCCGGCCAGTTTCGGGGTCGCGCAGGAATAGTTTGGTGAGGCGGGTAGTGAGGGCATCGGCCACGGCCAGCAGGGTCACGGTCTGGCCGGAATTGGTGGGATATTCCACCTTGAAATCGTCGCCGTAGTAGTGGTGGAAGCGTTGGAGCGACTCGATGAGCATAAAGTTCATGGGCATCCAGATGGGGCCTCGCCAGTTGGAATTGCCCCCGAAGAGGCTGGTCTGCGACTCGGCCGGCTCGTAGTTCACCTTGAACTGGGTTTCGGTGCCGCGAAACACGAACGGGCGCTCCAGATGATAGCGCGAGAGGCTGCGCACGCCGTAGGGCGAGAGGAATTCCGTCTCGTCCAACATTCTGGCCAACAGTCGCTTCACTCGGTGGCCACGTAGGAGTGAGAGCAGGTGTCGGGCTCCCTTGCCGGGGTCTTGCCAGCGCGACACCAGGGCCGCCAACACCGGGCGGTTGTCCAGAAACCAGTTCATGCGAGCCAGAAAGCGGGGTGCGCCGGCCAGCAGTTCCTCGTCGATTACCTCCACGGCAAACATCGGGATGAGGCCCACCAGGCTGCGCACTTTTAGCAGCTCGTGGCCGCGGTCGGGCGTGTTCAGGGCGTCGTAATAGAACTCGTCCTCGTCGTCCCAGAGGTCCATGTGGTCGTTGGCCACGTTGGTCATGGCCTCGGCAATGTAGAGGAAGTGCTCGAAGAACTTGCTAGCCAAGTCCTGGTACACAGGGTTGGTCTGGCTCAGCTCCAGCGCAATACGCATCATGTTGAGGGCGTACATGGCCACCCAGGCAGTGCCGTCGGCCTGCTCCAGAAAGCCACCGTAGGGCAACGGCGCCGAGCGGTCGAACACACCAATGTTGTCGAGGCCCAGAAAGCCGCCCTCGAAGATGTTGTGGCCGTCGCGGTCCTTGCGGTTCACCCACCAGGTAAAATTGAGCAGCAGGCGGTGGAAAATGATTTCCAGGAAAGCCACGTCGCCGGCATCGCCGCGGGCCTTCTGGTCCATTTTGAACACCCGCCAGGTGGCGTAGGCGTGCACCGGCGGGTTCACGTCGCTCAGCTTCCACTCGTAGGCGGGCAGCTGGCCGTTGGGGTGCATGTACCAGTCGCGGCACAGCAGCCGGAGCTGCCCTTTGGCAAACTGCGGGTCGAGCTGGGCTAGCGGCAGGCAGTGAAAAGCCAGGTCCCATGCCGCGTACCAGGGATATTCCCACTTGTCGGGCATGGAAATGACGTGGCCGTTGTTGAGATGCGTCCAGCCCGTGCCGTTGCGGCCGTCGCGGCGCTCGGGCGGGGGCGGCGGCAGGGCCGGGTCGCCGGCCAGCCACTGCGGCACATCGTAATAATAGAACTGCTTGCTCCAGAGCATGCCGGCAAAGGCCTGGCGCTGCACCAGCCGAGCGTCCGGGTCGGTCAGGTCGGCCTGAATGACCTGGTAGAACTGGTCGGCCTCGGTTTCGCGCAGGGCCAGGGTTTGGTCGAAGTCGGCGAAGGGGGCGGTGAGGCCCGGCGCGGCCAGGCGCAGGCGCACCACGCGGGTGGCGCCCGGCCCAATGCTCAACTCGTATTGCGCGGCGGCTTTGGTACCGGTACGGGCCGGGTTCACGGCATCGTATTGGTTGTGCAGCAGGAAGTTGTTGATGCCGTCCTTGAAAAACTGCTCGTCGGAAGGCGCGTCGTAGAGGCGGGCGTTGTTGGTGGCGTTTTCGCAGAACAGCAGCGCGGGCGCTTCGTCGCAGTAGAGCGTGAGCGGGCCCAGGTCCTTGTGCTCGGCCAGCAGGTGGCCCGCTGCGGTGGCCGAAATGGTGGGCCGGTAGGGGTCGTTGCCCCAGGCCCAGGTATTGCGGAACCAGAGCTGCGGCAGCAGGTGCAGCGTGGTGGCATCGGGCCCCCGGTTCACGACGGTGAGCTGGATGAGGATGTCCTCGGCGTCGGCCTTGGCGTATTCCACAAACACATCGAAGTACCGATTTTCCAGAAAAATTGCCGTATCCATCAGCTCAAATTCCGGCCTCATGCGGTCGCGGCGGGCATTTTCCGTCACCAGCCACTCGTAGGGGTACGCATGCTGCGGGTACTTGTAGAGCATGCGCTGGTAGGAGTGCGTGGGCGTGGCGTCGAGGTAATAATACACCTCCTTCACGTCCTCGCCGTGGTTGCCCTCGGTGCCACTCAGCCCAAAAAGGCGCTCCTTCAGAATGGCATCCTGCCCGTTCCACAGGCCCAGGCCGAAGCAGATGAGTTGCTCATCGTCGCAGAAGCCGGCCAGGGCTTCCTCGCCCCAGCGGTAGGCGCGGCTGCGGGCCTGGTCGTGGGTGGTGTAGTTCCAGGCGTCGCCGTTGGCGCTGTAGTCTTCGCGCACGGTGCCCCACTGCCGCTCAGATACATAAGGGCCAAATTTGCGCCAGCGCTTGGTGCCGGCGTTGGCTTCCTGGAGGCGTTGGTGTTCGGGAGACATATTTTTAATGAGGAATGAGGAATGAAGAATGAAGAATTGAGAGCAGGGCGATGAAAAGGCCCGTGCGAAGAATTCCTCATTCTTCATTCCTCATTCCTCATTAAGCGCAGCGTCTCAGCCGCCCGAGGCGAAGCCGGGGTAGAGGGTCATGCCGCCGTCCATGAAAATGGTTTGGCCGGTGATGTAGTCGGCTTCGTCGGAAGCGAGCCAGGCAGCGAGGTTGCCGATGTCGTCGGGGTCGCCCACGCGGTTGTAGGGAATGAGGGTGAGCAGGGCTTTTTCCTCCTCGGGCGTGTCGCGGGCCGAAAGGTTGATGGGCGTGGCAATGGCGCCCGGCCCGATGCTGTTGGCCCTGATTTTGTGCGGCGCCAGCTCCTGGGCCACGCTTTTCATGAGCTGCATGATGCCGCCTTTGCTGGCCGCGTAGTTCACGTGCCCACCCCAGGGAATGACTTCGTGCACCGAACTCATGCAAATAATTTTGCCGGCCGCCCTGGAAATTTCGGGCTGCACGCCGCGCCGGATGAACTCGCGGGCACCTTCCCGCAGGCACAGGAACTGGCCGGTCAGGTTCACGTCAATCACCTTTTGCCACTGCTCCAGGGTCATGTCGATAAACGCGGAATCCTGCTGAATGCCCGAGTTGGCCACCACAATGTGGATGGTGCCGAAGTGCTCAATGGCCTGCTTGAACATGGCCTGCACCTGGTCCTCCTTGCTCACATCGGCCTGAATGGCCAGGGCCATGCCGCCGGCGGCCTCAATGGCGGCCACTGTGGCGTTGGCCCCGTCGGCATCGTGGCCGTAGTTCACCACCACTTTGGCACCGTGAGCGGCCAGGCCCTTGGCCACGGCCACCCCTATGCCGGAGCTGGCGCCCGTGACGAGGGCAATTTGATTGGCGAGACGCCGGGGGTCGGGAGTATCCATGCGCGAAAATGAGGAAAAATTTGGATTATATAGCAATACTACAACTTAGGTCTGTTCATTTGGTGAAGGCGCCGGTTTTGGGCCTATTTTATTTCCTCACCGTCCTTATCAATCACGAAGCTGCGGCCGGCCTGGGTCACACGGGCCTTGCCGCCGGCAAAGTCGGCAGCCTGCTGGTAGCGGCCAAATGGCTTGGTGCCCCGGCTGGGGTCGTCGAGGTAATCGGCCGTGATGTAGGTGTAGCCGTCGGGCAGTTTTACGCGGGCCAGGCCCTCGGCAAAGGAATACGCTTCGGCGAAGATGGGAGGCTTTTCGGGCTCGTCGGGGCCGCTGATGTAGTGCCAGCCCCGGTGGTCGAGCACGGCGGCGTGCCCTTCGGCAAAGTCCAACGCGTTGAAATAATAATGGTCGAATTCCTGGCCGTCTTCGTCGATGAATGTGTAGGCCTCCCCCACCCGCACCCGGGCATAGCCGCCGGCGTAGGGGTTCAGCGCGTCGTAGGTGGGAGGCAGCAGGGGCTTGCCTTTTTCATCTACAAAGCCGTAAGCACCGCCCTGGGCCACCACGGCGCGGCCATCCTGAAACGGGCCGGCGGCCGTGAACTGCGCGGGCACCACGGGCTGGCCGCTGGCGTCGGCGTAGCCCCAGCGGCCATTTTCCTGAAACGGTACGGGCGCGCTGCCTCCCATTCGGCTCAGGCCCCAGCCGCCCAACGCCAGCACCGCCACGCCTGCTGCCACGCCCGCCACCAGCCCCACGCGCGTGAACCGGCGCCGCCAGCGACGCAGTTGCTGAAAGCGCATGCCCAAACTAGCCCCAGCGCCCTGCAAGCGGCTGCCTACCCGCTCGGCCAGCGGCACGGCGGCAGCAGGGCGCTGGGAGGAAGGCGCCGACGACGCGGCCACTGGCTCCGCTGCTGGCGCCGGGCGCTCGGGGGCCGAAGCGGGCGGGACCGGATTCCAACTGCCCCGCTCCCCGGTTGGCTGGGTACTGAGCTGTTCGATGAGCTGGCTAAGCTGCTGAATCTTGGCGTCCAATTCCCGGTTGCGGGCTTCAGACTCGGCCCGTGAGGCTTGCATTTCGGCTTCCAGGGCCGCTTTTTCGCGGGTTTCGGCGCCGAGGCGCGACACTAGGGCGGTGGCTTCGGCAGCAACTGGCGGGGCCTGGGCTAGTTCGGCCCGCAACTGGGCAATGCTGCGCTCGCGCTCGGCTTCGCGGGCCGCCAGGGCCTGCATTTGGGCATTCAGGTCGGCCTGCATCTGCTGGCGCAGTTGTTCGAGGTGCTCTTTTTCTTCGCTGCGGGCGGCCACGGCGGCGCGGTCGTAGCCGTAGGGCGGGTCGTCGTCGGGCACGTCATGGGCACCCAGCCAGCCCCAGATGGCGCGGGCTTTTTGGCTAAGAAAACTACCTGCCGCCGTGGCCGCGTCCGAGTAGACGGCCGCCGTGGGCGCGGCCGTACTGGCCGACTCTTTTTCCTCGGCTTTCTTCAAAAAATCCTCCCACTCGGCCGCCCACTCGGCAATGGCGGCCGGGCTGAGGTTGATGGCTGACGAGGCTAGGTCATCGAGACAGCGGCCCAGTTGGGCCGGCTCGGGTAGTAGCCGAAAGGTAGCCGGCGCGGCTTCCAGCGCGGGCCCAACATTGCTCCCCAGCACCACTGGTTCGGCAAACTGCACCACCCCGCTGATAGCGGCCAGGTCAGCTTGTTCGGGGCTAAACCTTGGTTGTAGCCAGGCAGCTACAGCCGCTTTCTGCTGTTGAAACTGTTCAAAGGGATTGTCGAATTCGGCCGGGCCGGGCAGTGGGGCACCGTCGAGCGTCCAGCTGCCATAGCTCAGGGCAGGTATGTTCAGATGGCCGCTGCCGGGTACCAGCACCAGCAGCGTGATGCTGTGCGGGCGCACCACCAGGGCATCGAGGGGTGCTGCTTCGTCTTCCAGCACCAGATTGCCGAGCAGCAGCGCATCGGCTCCTCCATGAGCCTGCAGGGCAGTGCGCACGGCGGCAAACTGCGCAGTTCGCGCCGCATCAGTGAAAGGAGAAGCGAGAAAACTATAAACCATGGGAGCAAAAACGAGTACGGCAAGCAAGGCATTTTAGGCCACGGATGGGTCAGTCGTCCTTCCAGTGGCCCCGGCCTTTGCCGTGCTTTTTCTTGTGCTTTTTGCCTTTGAAAAAGCCTGGGCTGTCATCGTCATTGCCCCGCCCAAACAGCCCGAAAAGGCCCTCCCGCGCCGGCACGGCCCGCACCGGCGCGGGTGCCGGCCGGGTGGCGGTGGCCAAAGCCAGGGTGCCGGCTGCGGTGGTGCGCACCGCCACCGGCCGGCCGCGCAGGTCGCAGCCCTGGCCTTCGCGCAGCTCGGTGCGCTGGCCGCTGGGGCTCACAATGAAACCGTCTTTGGTAACGGTGGCGCCGGTGGGCAGATGCGCGTCGCGGGTCATGGGCCGGGGCTGGCCGTTGCGTACCACCTGCATCTGACCATTGCGACGCTGAAAGCCGTCGTTGTTGGGCTGCTGAGCGCGGGCCCACGCGGGCAGGAGGAGCAGCAGGAGGCCCGCGCAGCCCACCACTTTTCCACGTAAACCTTTAAGTAAAAACAACATACCGAAACATCACCGAGAAGTAAGCCCCCGGCACTGCACGTTCATACGGCAACGGCGAGACCAGGCTGCCCCAATGCCTATTTTTTATGCTGGCCGGCATGGCTCTCCGGCTTAGCGGCCTGCTTTCCGGCGCGGGGGCGTTGGCCTCCAACCGTACCTGGCGGCGCTTGCCACCGGGGCTACTCCGGGCTCATGGCAACCGGGGGCGCGGCGCGGTTGCGTGGCTGGTTGGGGGCGGCAAGGCTGGCCGTTTTCTGCTTTGAAGGCACGGCGGAATCGGGCTTTAAGCGGATGCGCAGCCGGTGCCGCGTGCCCCCTTCGGCAACCGAATAGCTGACGGCCCAGCCGTAATAGCCGCAGATTTGCTGCACAATGCTCAGGCCCAGGCCCGGCGAGTCCGAAGCCGGGTTGTGCTTGCGGAACCGCTCGAAAAACCGCGCCGGGTCGCCCTCAACGGGCAGGCCGGAATTGCTGATGGCCAGCTCCTGTGCCGAGAGGCTCACGGCCAGCTCGCCGCCGCGCACGTTGTGCTTCACGGCGTTTTGCAGCAGGTTTTGGAGCAGGGAGTCGGCCAGGCCGGGGTGCATCTGCACCACCACGGGTGGGTGGCTGATGTCGAGGCCATAGCGCAGCTCCCGGGCATCGAACAGGGGTTCGAGCTGCGCCATTTTTTCTGCCAGCAGCTGGTCGAGGCGCACCGGCTGGGCGTGGGCAAACTGGCGGTTTTCGATTTTACTGAGCAGGCTCAGGGCCTGGTGCAGGCGCGAAAGCCGCAGCGTGGCGCCGTAGAGGTCGGCCACGAGCGGGGCCGCGGCGGGGTCTTCGGCCAGGGCCGGCACTTGCAGCAGCTGTTCCAACTGGGCCTGCATGATGGCCAGGGGCGTCTGGGTTTCGTGGGCGGCGTTGGCCGTGAACTCGCGCAAGTTCTCGTAATCGGCCACCAGGCGCTGGCTGAGGGTGGTGAGGGCCTGGTTCAACTCGGCAAATTCGGAGACGGTGGCCGTGGGCAGCTTCAGCACCTGGTGCTGCTGCAAATCGTAGCCGCGCAGGGCGGCCAGCGTGCGCTGAAACGGCGCCCAGATGCGGCTGGCCAGCCAGCGGTTGAGCAGCACGGTGCCGCCCAGCAGCAGGGCCAGCACGCCCAGCATCACGGCCAGCACCACGCCCAGCAGGTCTTCGGTTTCGACCAGCGACTTGCGCAGCGTCACCCACACCGTGCCTTCGCGGCGGGTGGGCAGCGCAAAGGTGAGCTGGCGGTGGGGCACCTGCTCGTGCTCCTGCGCGTCGTAAATCAAGGTATCGCGGAAGCCCACCGGCTGCGGCTGGGTGCTCACCAACAGCAGGGTTTTGAGCAGGGCCACGGGGGGCAGCTGGTTGGTGCGGGCTTTGTCGAGCAGTTCCCGCTGCCGCGCTGCCAACTGCTCGCCCATCTCGGTGCGCAGGGCCCAGTTCACGCCCTGGTACAAGCCAAAACTCCCCAGGATAAACAAGAGCGTGGCCAGCAGCAGGTAGTAGCGGGTGGTGGTAGCGAGCAGCTTCATGGGGCAGGAAAATCGCGGCAGACAGAGCAAGCGGCCAGCCGCACACGCGGCCGGGCAGCAGGCGTAAAGAGGGGGCACCCGCAAAGCCCGCAACCCTTATTCATGGCTGAGCTTATACCCCACGCCGTACATGGTGCGAATGTAGTTGTCGGCCCCTTTTTCCTGGAGTTTTTTGCGCAGGTTTTTGAGGTGGGTGTAAATAAAGTCAAAGGAATCGGCGGCGTCCACGGCATCGCCGCAGAGGTGTTCGGCAATGGCTTCTTTGGTGAGCACGCGGCCGGGGTTGGCCAGCAGGTAGAGCAGCAGGTCGTACTCCTTGCGGGTGAGGGTCACCAGTTCGCCCCGCACGTGCACTTCGGCCAGGTCGGGCAGCACCAGCAGGTCGCGAAACACCAGCTGCTGCTGGCCCTGAAACTGCCTCCGCCGCAAAATGGCCCGCAGCCGGGCGTTGAGCTCGGACAAGTGAAAGGGCTTGATGAGGTAGTCGTCGGCGCCGAGGTCGAGGCCCGTGATTTTATCGTCCAGCGCATCGCGGGCCGTGACGATGAGCACGCCGGCCGGGGAGCCTTCGGCCTTGAGGGCGCGGAGCAGGTCGAGCCCGGAGCCGTCGGGCAGGGTCAGGTCGAGCAGCACGCAGTCGTACTGGTAAAGCATGATTTTTTCCTGGGCTTGGGCAAAATCGTGGGCTTCCTCCACCACGTAGCCCGCCTGCCGGAGCGAGCTGCGCAAGGCCGTGCGCAGGGCCGATTCATCTTCAACGAGCAGCAGCTTCATAGGGCATGGGACCGGGCCGGCCGGGACATTCGCGGCAACCCACCGCGAAGGAAGAGCAAAATCCTGTACATTTTCTGTGAGCTTGCGCGTATAGGCCGCAGCGGCCGGGCCCCGGCCAGGTCCGATTTTCTTCAGAATCATCCCGCAGCTTTGCGCTGTTGCCATCCCTTTTTCTCCTTGTTTATTCGAAGCCCCTTCCTCATTTGCGCGGTTCTGCTGAGCGGCCTGCTGCCGGAAGCGCCCGCCCGAGCCCAGCAGGTGCCTGACCGGGCCACCATCACGCCGCTGCCGGCCGTGCCGCTGGCCCCCGCCAGCCCGCGCCGCCTGGAAGATTTCCTGCTGGTGGCCCGCCAAAACAGCCCGCTGCTGCGCGAAACCGCCAACCAGCTCGGCCAGAACCGCATCGACAGCCTGGTGCGGGCCCGCCAGAACGGCGTGCAGGTGGCCGGCATTGGCTCGGCGCTGTATTATCCGAGCATCACCAACAGCCGGGGCGAAAGCGTGCTGGGCTACGACAACGCCATTTCGAACGGCGGCAACTACGCGGCCATCGCGCAAGCGACCAAACCCATTCTGAACCGCTTCCAGCTTCAGAACGATTACCAGATAATTGCCAACCAGGGCCAGGTGCTGCGCAATACCGGCCGCCTCTCGGCCTTGGATTTGCGCCGCAGCATCACCGACCAGTTCTTGACCGCCTACGCGGCCGAAACTCAGCTCAATTTCAGCCGCACGCTGCTGGCCGAGCTGCGCCAGCAGGATGCCCTGCTGCACAAGCTGGTGAATGCCGGCATTTTCAAGCAGACGCAGTACCTGAGCTTCTACCTGTCGGTGCGTACCCAGGAAGTAACTGTGGAGCAGAACCAGCTGGCCTACCGCCGCGAGCTGGGCACCCTCCGCGCCCTGGCCGGCGTGGCCGATACGGCGTTGGTGGCCATCGAAACGCCCACCCCGCCCACCCACCGCCCGCTGGCCGGCCTGCTGGCCCCCGCCCAGCGCCAGTACACCCTCGACAGCCTGCGCCTGTTGCTTGACCGCCGCGCCGTGGACGCCAACTACCGCCCCAAGCTCAGCGCCGTGCTAGATGGGGGCTTGCAATCTTCCTCCTATCTGCCGGTGGCGCTGGCGCACAGCGTGGGCATTGGCGCTGGTTTGCAGCTGGCTGTGCCGATTTTTGATGGCCACCAGCGGCAATTGCAATACCAGCGCATCGAACTTAGCGAACAGAGCCGGCGCGGCTACCGGCAGTTTCTCACGGTGCAGCGGCAGCAGCAGTACGAGCAGCTGGAGGGCCTTATTCGGGCCGCCGATGCGCTGCTGGTGCGCATCCGGGAGCAGGTGCGGGTGGCAGATGCGCTGGTGGGCGCGGCGCGCCAGCAGCTGGCTACCGGCGACGTGGCCATTCTCGATTATTTGAACCTAGTGACTAGCTACCGAACGTTACAGTTTAGTTTAACCCAGGCGCAGACCGACCAGCTCCGTAGCCGGTTCGCCCTGGATTACCTGGCCGAACAGTAGAGAAGGTGTAGGGGCGGGGCCTGCCCCCGCCCGCCGTTCGGGGCCGCTTGTTTTGCGTTCCAATAATTACCGCCCGTCATTCACACCGGCCGGTGTAAGTCTCAACAATTACCGTTCAACGACGGGCGGGGGCAGGCCCCGCCCCTACTCCTGATGAATCTCCCCCGCTTTCTCTTTCTCCTCACCCTCGCCAGCCTCACCGCCTGCGGCTCGAAAGACGCCGCTGACACGCCTGCCGACGGCGCGGAAGAGCCCGCCGTGAAGCCCCGCGCCCTTGTTACTATCGGCACGGTGCAGACGGATACCATTGCCGATGTGCTGCGGCTGAGCGCCGTGTCGGCCTACCCGGCCAAGGACGCGCTACGGGCCACCACCACCGGCTACGTGCTGGCGCCTACGCCCGTGGTGGGCCAGCAGGTGCGGGCCGGCCAGACGGTCTTTACCATCCAAACTAAGGAATCGAAAACGCTGCATCTCGACCAGCTCACCGGCGACCCGCGCCTAAAATTCAGCGGCATTATTGCCATCAAATCGGCCCGCAGCGGTATTCTGGCCACGGTGGACAAGCTGGCCGGCGACTACGTGCAGGACGGCGAGCAGCTCGGCCTCACCTACGACAAAAGCCGCTTTGGTTTCGTGCTCGACGTGCCCGTGACCCAGCTGCGCTACGTGCACACGGGCCAGAACTGCCGCATTTTCCTGCCCGATGGCCGCGTGCTGAACGGCCGCGTAGCCGAGGTGCTGGCCACGGCCGACGTCAGCATCCAGACCCAGCGCTACACCATCCGGCCGGTGGGCACCGTGCCCGATTTGCCCGAAAACCTGGCCGTGCAGGTCGAAATCGACAAGACGGCCCCGCACCTGGCCAGCACCCTGCCGCGCGGGGCGGTGCTGACGGATGAAACGCAAACCGCGTTCTGGGTGATGAAGCTGCTCAATGACTCCACGGCCGTGAAGGTCCCGGTGACGGTGGGCGAACAGGACAAGGAGCAGGTTGAAATTAAAAAGCCGGTTTTTTCGGCGAAGGACAAGATTTTGTTGAGCGGCAATTTTGGGCTCGACGACACGGCGGCGGTGAAGGTGACGCGGCCGGCGGCGGCGGAGAAGGAATAGGAAGAACCTCTGAAATGAGCAAAAGGAACGTCATGCAGAGCGCAGCGAAGCATCTTGCCCGCCACCACTAAACCAGTCGATTGAATTATTTCCTGCGGGCAAGATGCTTCGCTGCGTTCTGCATGACGTTCAACAAAAGCAAAGAATACCAACCAAATGCCTAACCGCCCATCCATTTTCCAAGCCTACAAAGCGCCCATTGCGGTGCTGCTGGCGCTGGCCCTGGCGCTGGGCACGGTGGCCTACCGGCGCATCAACGTGGCGCTGTTTCCGGAGGTGACTTTCCCGAAGGTGAAGGTGATTGCTGAGAACGGCCTGGAACCCGTCGACCGCATGATGGTGACCGTGACCAAGCCCATGGAAGACGCCATGAAGCGCGTGCCCGGCCTGAAACTGCTGCGCAGCACCACCAGCCGCGGCAGCTGCGAAATCTCGGCTTTCCTGGATTGGGGCGTGAACGTGGCCACCAGCCAAACCCTGATTGAGTCGCGCCTGAACCAGATTCGGGCCGACCTGCCGCCCACCGTCAACATCTCCGTCGAGCGCATGAACCCGGCCATTCTGCCGGTGATGGGCTACACGCTGGAAGCCCCCGGCCGCTCGGCGCTGGAGCTGCGCAAGCTGGCGCTCTACACCATCAAGCCGTTTTTGTCGCAGGTCGATGGCGTGTCGTCAGTGGCGGTGCAGGGCGGCCGCACCAAGGAATACCAGGTGCAGCTGCTGCCCGACCAGCTGGCCGCCCTCGGCCTCGGGCCCGATGACATCACGAAGGCCCTCACCGCCACCAATTTCGTGCAGAGCAACGGCTACCTGAGCGACTACCGCCGCCTCTACCTCACCGTCACGGACGCCACCATCCTGCAGAAAGAGGACCTCGAAAATATCGTGCTCCGCAACGACGGCCGCCGCATCGTGCGCCTGGCCGACGTGGCCACCGTGGCCCTCGGCGAACAGCCCGAATACACCCGCATCAACGCCAACGGCTCCGACGCCGTCCTTATTTCCATCCTGCGCCAGCCCGATGCCAACGTGGTGCAGGTGTCCGATGGCGTAAAGGCCAAAGTAGCGGCCCTGAAAACCGGCCTGCCGCGTGGCGTGCGCATGGCTCCCTACTACGACCAGGCCGATTTTGTGGCCGAAGTCGTGCGCTCCGTGCAGGATGCGCTGTGGATTGGCTTGGCGCTGGCCCTCGTGGTCACGGCGCTGTTCCTAAGGTCCTTCCGGGCCACCATGACCATTCTCGGGGCCATTCCGGTGGCGCTGGCGCTCACCATCGCGGTGCTGTATTTCGGCCTGGGCTACTCGTTCAACATCATGACGCTGGGCGCCATTGCCGCCGCCATCGGCCTGATGATTGACGACGCCGTGGTGATGGTGGAGCAGTTGCACCGCGTGGGCGAGGAGCACCCCGAGGCCACCCCCGGCGAGGTGGTGCGCCGCTCGGTGGGGCATCTGCTGCCGGCCCTGGTGGGGTCTTCGCTGAGTACGATTGTGATTTTCCTGCCGTTTGCACTGCTTGGCGGCGTGGCGGGGGCTTACTTCAAAGTGCTGGCCACCACGATGGTGGTGGCGCTGATGTGCTCGTTTTTGGTGGCGTGGCTGGGGCTGCCAGTGATATATCTGCTGCTGTCGCGGCGGGGCAAAGCCGGCCAGCCGCTCACCTCACCCCCCGGCCCCCTCTCCCGCGGAGAGGGGGAGCCAGTCGGCACCGACACAACAAAATCGTCAGGCTCCCCCCTCTCCGCGGGAGAGGGGGGCCGGGGGGGGGAGGTGACCGTGGAGGTCGACCGCAAAGCCGACTCCGCCCACCACGAAATCCCCTGGGTGCGCGCCGTTATCCGCCACCCGGCTTACAGCATTATCGGCATTCTCGCGCTCATCGGCAGCATGGCGCTGATTATTCCGCGCCTGGCCACGGGCTTTCTGCCCGATATGGACGAAGGCGCCATCGTGCTCGACTACAACTCGCCGCCCGGCACCAGCATCGAGGAAACTGACCGCATGCTGCGCCAGGCCGAAAAGCTGATTGTAAAGGTGCCCGAGGTAGCCAGCTACTCGCGCCGCACCGGCACCCAGATGGGCTTTTTCATCACTGAACCCAACCGCGGCGACTACCTCATCCGCCTGAAAACCACGCGCAAGCGCACCACGGAGGAAGTCATTTCCGACATTCGCGAAAAAATTGAAGCCACCCAGCCGGCCCTCACCATCGACTTCGGCCAGGTTATCGGCGACATGCTCGGCGACCTCATGAGCACCGTCCAGCCCATCGAAATAAAGGTTTTTGGACCCGATGCCACCAAGCGCTACGCCTTGGCCGAGCAGGTGACCGCCGTGGTGGAAAAAGTGGCCGGCACCGCCGACGTATTCGACGGCATTGTGCGCATGGGCCCGAGCGTGGACGTGCGCCCCGACCCGCGCCGCCTGGCCCAGTACGGCCTCACCGCCACCGATTTCCAGACCCAGCTGCAAACCCAGCTGGCCGGCACCACGGCCGGCAATGTGCTCGAAGGCGAGCAGCTTTTGAACATAAGGATGCGCTACCCCAACGCTGCGCAGGCCACCCTGGCCCAGATGCGCGGCGAGCCCGTGTTTCTGCCCAACGGCCAGCGCCGCCGCCTCGACGAGCTGGCCACCGTGCGCATCACCCCCAGCGAAGCCGAGCTGGAGCGCGAAAACCTGCAAGCGATGACAGCCGTGACGGCCCGCCTCGACGGCCGCGACCTGGGGGGCGCCATGAGTGAGATTCGCCAGAAGCTGGAGCGCGACGTGCCGCTGCCGCCGGGCTACTTCATCCAGTACGGCGGTTCGTATGCCGAGCAGCAGCAGTCGTTTCAGGAGCTGCTCACCATTCTGGGCACGGCCTGCTTGCTGGTGTTTGCGGTGGCGCTGTTTCTGTTTCGGGACTTGAAAGCAGCCGGGCTCATCCTGCTCATTGCCGTGCTGGGGCCGGCCGGCGGCTCGCTGGCGCTGTTTGCCACCAACACGCCGCTGAACGTGGGCTCCTACACCGGCCTGATTATGGTGGTCGGCATCATTGGGGAAAACGCCATTTTCACCTTCCAGCAGTTTTTCGAAGTGCTGGCCGAGGGCAACCCCGTGGAGCAGGCCGTGGGCTACGCCATTGCGGCCCGCCTGCGGCCGAAGCTGATGACGGCCCTCTCGGCCATTGCGGCGCTGCTGCCGCTGGCCCTTGGCATTGGGGCAGGCGCGCAGCTGCACCAGCCGCTGGCCATTGCCGTCATTGGCGGGCTGCTGCTGGCGCTGCCGCTGCTGTTGATGGTGCTGCCCAGTTTGTTGCGCCTCTCCTACCGGCAACAAACGATGCCGGAAAAACCACAAATAAGCTCGACCTTGGCGTAGCGGCGCGCAATCCTGAATTGCAGTGCTTCAGTCGATGGATTTTGACCTCTCTGTCGATGAAAAGGCCCTTTTTCTAGGTCGAAGGGTTAATTTTACCCCTCGAAGGCCAACTATTGAGTAGTTTGGCTGGTTAGGAACCCTTGCGGCCAAACCGGGCTGCTCTGGATTAATAGGAGACGTAGTATGTGGATAGTTAGACTGGCGCTGGCACGCCCCTACACCTTCGTGGTGATGGCGCTGCTTATACTGGTAGGCGGGGCCCTCACCATTCAGCGAATGGCGGTGGACATTTTCCCCGACATTCCCATTCCGGTGGTGGGCGTGGTGTGGGGCTACTCGGGCATGGCCCCGGAGGAGATGAACCAGCGCATTGTGACCCCGGTGGAGCGCTCCATTACCACCACCGTCAACAACGTGGAGCACATCGAAAGCCAGAGCCTGAAGGGCATTGGCCTGATTAAAGTATTTTTTCAGCCCGGCACCAGCCCCGATGCGGGCGTGGCCCAGCTCACGGCCATCACCCAAACGCTGCTGCGGGTGCTGCCCCCCGGCATCACGCCGCCGCTCGTTATCCGCTACTCGGCCTCTAACGTGCCCATTGCCCAAACCTCGCTCAGCTCCGAAACGCTGGGCGAATCGGACCTTTTCGACGCGGCCAATGCCTTCATCCGGCCGGGCCTGGCGGTGGTGCAGGGCGCCTCGGTGCTGCTGCCCAATGGTGGCAAGCCAAAGCAGATTATGGTCGACCTCGACCCCGAGAAGCTGGCCGGTAAAAACCTGAGTGGCAACGACGTGGTGAACGCGCTGCTGGCCCAGAACATCATCATCCCGGCCGGCTCGGCCAAGATTGGCGACCGGGAATACGACGTGAAGCTGAACTCCAGCCCCGAAGCCATTGCCACCCTCAACGACTTGCCCATCAAAACGGTAGATGGCACGCCGGTATACATTCGCGACGTGGCTTTCGTGCACGAAGGCGCGGCGGTGCAAGCCAACATTGTACGGCAGAACGGGCGACGTACTGCCATCATTCCCATCCTGAAAAGTGGCGCGGCCAGCACGCTCGACATCATCGACAAAATCAAGAAGGTGCTGCCCAACATTCAGGCCAACGCCCCGCCCGGCCTGAACATCAAGCTCTTGTTTGACCAGTCTTTCTTTGTGCGCGCCAGCATCAAGGGCGTTATCATTGAGGCCTGCATCGCGGCGGCCCTCACGGCCCTCATGATTCTGCTGTTTCTGGGCTCCTGGCGCTCCACGCTGATTATTGCAACGAGTATTCCGCTCTCGATTCTGGTCAGCATCATTGTGATGAATGTGCTGGGACAAACCCTGAATATCATGACTTTGGGCGGGTTGTCGCTGGCCGTGGGTATTCTAGTGGATGATGCCACGGTGGAAATCGAGAACATTCACCGCAACATGGGCATGAAGAAGCTGCTCAAGCGCAGCATTCTCGATGGCGCTCAGCAGATTGCGACGCCGGCCCTGGTGGCGACGCTGGCCATTTGCATTGTGTTTGTGCCGGTGTTTTTCCTGGGCGGGGTGGCGTCGGCCATTTTTGCGCCGCTGGCCACGGCCGTGATTTTTGCCATGCTGGCCTCCTACGTTCTCAGCCGGACGCTGGTGCCTACCCTCGTGATGTACCTGCTGCGCAAGGAGTTGCCCATCTACCACGCCCAGGAAGAGCCCGACCTGCCCAGCCAGCACCAGCGCAACGGCCAGCCGGTGAGCCAGGTCGAGCGCGACCTGGAGCGCATCCGGCGCGAACAGTTTGAGAAGGCCCACCCCAGCGCCACCCCCGAGGAAGAAGCCGAAGAAGCCATTACCGACGAGGAGCGCCGGGCGGCCGAAGGCATTACCAAAACCTGGGTCTGGAAGCTGCACACGGCCTTTGAGCACCAATTTGAGAAATTCCGGGCCGTGTATGGCCGGGCCCTGGATTGGAGCCTGACCAACCGGCCCAAGGTGATTGTGGCTTTTGCGGTGCTCTTCATTGGCTCGCTGGGGCTGTTTCCGCTCATCGGCCAGAATTTCTTCCCGACCGTGGATGCCGGCCAGCTGCGCCTGCACGTGCGGGTGCCCACCGGCACGCGGGTAGAGGAAACGGAGGTGCGGTTCCGGCAGGTCGAAAACGTGATTCGCAGCGTGATTCCGGCCGATGAGCTGGACCTGGTGCTCGACAACATTGGCCTGCCGGCCATCTCCATCAACCTGCTGCTCAGCGACAACCCCACCATTGGGGCCGGCGATGGCGAAATCCTGGTGAGCATGAAGGAAGACCACGGCCCCACGGCCGACTACATCAACGAAATCCGCCGGCGGCTGCGCAAAGAGCAGCCCGACCTAATTATATTCTTCCAGCCGGCCGACATCGTGAATCAAACGCTGAACTTCGGTCTGCCCGCGCCGATTGATATTCAGGTGATTGGGCGCGACAAGCAGGCCAACCAGCGCATTGCGGGCGAGCTGCACCAGAAAATCAACAAGGTGCCGGGCGTCGTCGATGCCTTTATCTACCAGGCGTTTGACCAGCCGCAGCTGCGCATCGACATCGACCGGGTGCGCGCCCAGGAAGCCGGCCTTTCGCAGCGCGACATTGCCAACAACGTGCTGGTGAACCTGAGCAGCAGCACCCAAACCAACCCCAACCAATGGCTGAACCCGACCACCGGCGTGAACTACACCGTGGCCGTGCAAACGCCGCCCCGCGACCTGTCAACGCTCGATGAAATCAACAACATCGGCGTGACCGGTCCCACGCAAAGTCAGGCCCAGCTGCTGAGCAACTTTGCCACCGTGCGCCGCACCCAAACCACGGCTGTAGCGTCGGACTACAACATCCAGCGCACCGTAGACCTGTACGCCAGCGTGAGCGGCCGCGACCTGGGCGGCGTGAGCAAAGACATCCGTAAAATCCTGGCTGAAACCGAGAAAACGCTGCCCAAAGGCACCACCCTGGCCTTGCGCGGGCAGGCTGATTCCATGCGCACGTCCTTTGCCGGGCTGGGCCTGGGGCTGGCCGGCGCCATTGTGCTGGTGTACCTGCTGATGGTTGTCAATTTCCAGAGCTGGATGGACCCGCTCATCATCATCACGGCGCTGCCGGGGGCATTGGCGGGCATTTTGTGGATGCTGTTTGTGACGCAAACTACGCTCAGTGTGCCAGCCCTGATGGGCGCCATCATGTGCATTGGCGTGGCCACGGCCAACTCGATTTTGCTCGTCACCTTCGCCAACGAGCGCCGCGAGGAAGAGCCGGACCTGTCGCCGCGCGACGCAGCCCTGGATGCCGGTTTCACCCGCCTGCGCCCCGTGCTGATGACGGCCCTGGCCATGGTCATTGGCTTGCTGCCCATGTCGTTGGGCATGGGCGAAGGCGGCGAACAAAACGCCCCGCTGGGTCGCGCCGTAATTGGCGGGCTGATGCTGGCCACGGTTACGACCCTGTTTTTTGTGCCGATTATGTTCTCGTATTTGAAAAAGATGAAGCCAGTGGCTACGACCCAGGCTTAACTACTTAGTTAGTAAAACGTCATGCTGAGCGGAGCCGAAGCATCATTCCCACTTCGGCCTCGCAAACCTCACCCCTGGCCCTTTTCCAAAGGAGAGAGGGGCATGACGTTCTACCCCGCTTTCCGCCCCGATTCTTTTGCATAATGTCTGATTCTAACTCTTCCGGTTCTGGCCGGTTCTGGCTCATCATCTTTATTGTCCTTCTGGTCTTTGGCGGCCTGTTTTTGCTGGGCTACATGCCCCGGCACAAGCAGGAAAAAGCCCGCGACGCCGAAGCGGCTCAGGTTTCGACTGCCGCGCCCACGGTGACGGTAGTGCCGGCCAAAGCCGCGCCCGATACCACCACCGTTACCCTGCCCGCCGATACCAAATCGTTGCGCGAAACCTTCGTGTTTGCCCAGGCCAACGGCTTCGTAAAGTCGTGGAGCGCCGACATCGGCCAGAAAGTGCACGCCGGGCAGGCGCTGGCCGAAGTAACCACACCCGAACTTGACCAGCAGGTAGCCCAGGCCCGCGCCAACCTCGGCCTGGCCAAAACCAGCTACAACCGCCTGGCCGGCGTGGCGCTGCCCGGAGCCATTTCCAAGCAGGAATTGGATGCCGCGAAAGCGCAGTATGCTGCCCAGCAAGCCGGCGTGCAACAGCTGCTGGCCCAGCAGGCATTCCGGCGCATTACGGCTCCGTTCAGCGGCATTGTTACCCAACGCAATGTGGAAGTGGGCAGCCTGGTGAACAGCAACAACGCCCCCGGCTCGCAGCTGTTCAAGATTGAGCAGACGGACAAGCTGCGCGCCTACGTGCAGGTGCCCCAGAACTTCGCCCCCGCCATTAAAAACGGCATGCAGGCCGACTACCTGGTACCGGAGTATGCCGGTAAGCCCTTCGCCGCCAAGGTAGTGCGCGATGCGGGCGCCCTCGACCCCAGCACCCGCACGCTGCTCACCGAAGTGCAGGTACCCAACCCGCGCGGTGAGCTGCGGCCCGGCTCCTACGCCCAGGTCCGCTTCTACCTGCCGCGCACGGCGCCCAGCGTCATCATTCCGGCCAATGCGCTGGTGCCCGGCGGCACCGATAGTCGCGTAGCCACCGTGCAGGATGGCAAAATCCATTACCTGACCATCACCACGGGCCGCGATTTTGGCAAGCAGCTCGAAGTATCGCAGGGCCTGAAAGGCGGCGAACTGTTGGTGCTCAACCCTTCCGAAAACCTCACCGAAGGCCAGGCCGTGCAAACCAAAGCCTTTGTGCCGCCCGCCAAGCCGGCTGGCCCGCCGCCCGCCAAGCCCCGCCCCAACGACCCCGATGCGCCGCGGGTATCCATGCCGGTGAAATAGGTATTAGTTGCGATACAAGACGGTCATGCTGAGCGAAGTCGAAGCATCTCTACTGCGCAACTAACTTATTCAATTGGATTACTGCTGCGGCAGAGATGCTTCGACTTCGCTCAGCATGACCGCCAGCTTTGATTTTGCCCTGCCAAATGAACCTTCGCTTCTTCCCTTTTCTTCTGATTGCCTTGCTGGCCAGCTGCGTGCGACCACCCAGCTACGCGCCGCCCAGCCTGCCCACGCCGGCGGCCTGGCGGAACACCGCCGACAGCCTCACCGCCGCCACGCCACCCGCCGCCGTGGCCAGTAGTACGCCGCCCAGCGTCGACAACCCGCCCGCGCCCGGCAACTGGTGGACGCTTTTCAACGATGCCGGCCTCGCCACCCTGGAGCAGCAGGCCACAGCTCAGAACTTCAGCCTGCAAGCCGCCCTGGCCCGCGTAGAAGAAGCCCGTGCCAACGTACGCGTAGCCAATTCCTACCGCTCGCCCCTTGTCACCGTCGACCCGCAGGTGTACCGCACGCGGCTGTCGGGCCTGCGGCCGCTGCCTTTTCCGGTAGCCACCAGCAACCTCGGCGTAGTGCAGACCCAGTATTATATCCCCGTGAACGCCAGCTACGAAGTGGACGTGTGGGGCCGGATTCGCAGCAGCATTCGGGCGGCCGAAGCCGATGCCCAGGTGCAGGAAGCCAACCGGCGCACCGTGCTGCTCTCGCTCACGGCCGATGCCGCTACGTATTATTATGGCATTCGTGGGCTCGATGCGCAATTGCAGGTGCTCGATACTGCCCGCGCCGACCGCCAGCACAGCCTCGAACTGACCCGGGCCCGCTTCAACGCTGGCGTCGACAACGAAATTGCCGTGCATCGCGCCGAAACCGAGTTGGCCAACGTGGATGCCAGCGTGCTGGAAACCCGCCGCCAGCGCTTGGGACTCGAAGCGTCGTTGGCTACGGTGCTGGGGGTACCGGCCAGCGGGTTTGCGGTGGCGCCGCAGCCGGGCCAGCTCACCGCGCCTGCGGTGCCGGCTTCGCTGCCAGCTTCTTTGCTGGCCCGGCGGCCCGATTTGCAACAGGCCGAGCGCCGCTTGGCCGCCACCAGTGCCCGCGTGGATGTGGCCAAGCTCACGCGCCTGCCCACCGTGCGCCTCAACGGATTTCTGGGGCCGCAAAGCGCCCAACTGGGCGATTTGGCCCGGGTGGCCGACAACTACACCTACTATGTGGGCGGCGGCATCAGCATCCCGGTGTTCAACGGGGGCCGCAACCGCGCCAACGAGCAGGTGGTCCGCTCCGAAGCCGAAGCCCTGGTGGCCGACTACCGCCAGGCAGCCCTCGCGGCGTTTCAGGAAGTGGAAACCAGCCAGGCCGATGTACGCCAGTACCAGGCCCAGGTGGCCGCCCGCCAGCGCGCCTACCGCGCCGCCCGCCTCGCCAGCGCCCTCACCAAGGAGCGGTACCGCGCCGGCCTCACCAATTATTTTGAAGTAGTGGATGCCGACCGGCAGACACTGGATGCGGCCACCCTGCTCACCCAGGCCCAGAGCAACCTGCTAGGCGCTAGCGTAGCGCTGGTGCGGGCGCTGGGCGGCGGTTGGGAATAGCCACATAATCAACAGATTTCGCTCAGATTTCAAAGTCCCCGCCCATTGGTGGGGACTTTTTTTATCGTAATAATTTGCGCATAATCAGCCTATTAAGATTTCCCTCAGAATCTGCCGTTACGTTTATGTTAACAAGCCCGTAATACCGAATTCAAAATCGTTCTGACTCCAATTTCACCTTCATGCGCTCATTTCTAGTTACCCGTTTCGCTGCTGCTATGCTGTTGTTCGGGGCAATCCATCCGGTCCAGGCCCAAGTAAAACCCACGTCAACCGATACGACCAAAAAGTACGCCAACCCCGGCGGTGTTTCGGCCCCCGGCAGCAAGCCTTTCCTTAAAAGCAAGCTGTTCAAGGCCGTGGCCATTCCGGCTGTGCTCATCACCTATGGCGCCATCACGGCGCAGGGCGATGCCGGCATTAACCACAGCGAACGAACCTTTGTGCAGAAGCAGTTCCGGCCGGTCAGCACTGGCTTTGACAACACGCTGATTATCGCCCCGTATTTTGAATTGGCGGCGGTGGCCATTGCGGGCGTAGAGTCGCGCAATGACCGCATTAACACTTTGCTCATTATTGCCAAGGGCGAGGCCATTATGCTGGCTTCTACCTTCGCCGTCAAGTACATAGCACGCGAAACCCGCCCCGACGGCTCCGATGACCTGTCGTTTCCATCGGGCCACACGGCGCAGGCCTTTCTGGCGGCCAGCATCGTGCACACCGAATTCCGCGACAAAAGCCAGTGGTACGGCATTGGGGCCTACACCATTGCCACGAGTGTAGCGGCGTTGCGCATGATTAACGACAAGCACTGGCAGTCCGACGTGGTGGCCGGGGCCGGCTTCGGCATCCTTTCCGCTCACTTGGCCTACCTGAGCCACCGCAACCGCTGGGGCCGCAAATCCATCGGCCGCGACGTGGGCATGTCGCCCACCTACTTCGGCAACGGCACGCCGGGCATGACCATTAGCTGGCGGCCTTCCAACTAAGGCGGTTTGGCCAAGCAACCCCACAAGCCGCCCGCCTTGCCGGGCGCAGCCGAGGCAACCTGCGTGCCGCAATAATCAACGAAGCTATTAAGGGAGTGTCTCGCTGGCCAGTCGCTGTCGTCTCATGAAGAAGCCCCGATGCTAATAAGCATCGGGGCTTCTTCTCTCCCGCGGCGCAGCAATTGTGCGGGCCTGCTATGAACAACGCAACGTTGTTGCAGTCAGACTGTCTTTTTCATTAAGATTTGTACCCATCCTTACTCAACTGATTTCATAGCTGTTTAGGAAATGAAGACCGATGTCATCCTGAGCGCAGCGAAGGACCTTATCCCAACTAAACGGCGATTGTGCAGGCGTGAGAAGGTCCTTCGCTGCGCTCAGGATGACCGACGGGCACCCGAAGCCGACTTTCTAGAGCAGCTGCTTTATCAAAATAACCACGCTGCTTTGAAACGACGTGGCTTTGTGGGACTTTCCGGCCTGGCGGCCGGCGCCCTCTTCCTCCCCAGCCTTCCCAGTTTCGGCGGCAACCCCGTCGGCCCTACGCACCTGCTGAAACCAGGCGCCGACGCGGCCCAGAAAAAACGCTTCGCCGATGCCGGCCTGCACGCCGCCAAAGCCGCTGGGGCCAGCTGTGCCGACGTGCGCATCGGCCGCTCCCTGAACCAGTGCTTGTTTGCGCGCGCGAAGCAGGTGCAGAACAACGTGAGCACCGAGAGCTACGGCGTGGGCATCCGGGCGCTGGTGGGCGGCTGCTGGGGCTTTGCCTCGACCAGTGTGGCCACGGTGGCCCGCGTAGCCGCCGCCATTGCCGAAGCCAACAAGCTGGTGCTGAAGGAGTCCCTGCAGCTGGCCGCCCAGCAAGGCTACAGCGAAGTAAGCTGGAAAATGCCCATCCAACAAAGTGCCCTACGCTTGAATGGAAGGCGAAGAACATTTCCCTATGGCTTAAAAGCCGTCAACATCGTGGCCGACAAGCTGCAACCCGGCTCCGTTGGGCTAGCTGTTAGCTGTTGGCTTGCGTTGAGGAGGCCTCGGCTAACCGCTGATAGCCAGCAGCTATTAGCTAACAGCTCAATCAAAATGGCCATTCTCTCCAAAAACGCCGCCCAGGCTTTACTCAAAAAGGTTCTCACCTACAGCACCGCCGACGAGTGCGAGGCCTCCCTGCGCGGCCGCACCACCGGCAACATCCGCTACGCCCGCAACAGCGTGAGCACGGTCGGCGCTCAGGATTCCGTACCACTCACTGTAGAGTCGCGGTATGGCAAGCGCAGCGGCATTGCCACCTGCAACGGGTTCGACGATAAAACCCTAAAACGCTCCGTGCAGCAGGCCGAAGACATTGCCAAGCTCGCGTCCGAAAGCCCGGAATACGTGCCGCTGCTCGGTCCGCAGACGTATCTGCCCACGCCTTCTACGGCCGCCACGCGGGCCCAGCGGCCGAGCCCATGAACCTGTGCGCCGTCAAGAACCTCACCGCTGCCGGTTTCCTGGACGGCGGGACCAGCTTCGTGGCCAAGCGCAACACCAAAGGCATTCTGGTGACGCGCCCGTGGTACCTCCGTGAAGTCGCCCCGCAGACGCTGCTTTACACCGGCCTGACGCGCGACGGCACCCTTCTCACGCTGAATAAGCGATTCAAACGGAAGAAGGTCCTTCGTGGCGCTCGGGATGACCGAGGGGCTATCTATTTCTTGCCATCGCCAAACTGAAACGCGGCGTACACCTGGAAAACCCGGTTTTGCAGCCGGGGGTCGTTGACACCGGTCAGGTTCTTGGCATCGTTGACGTCGTTCAAGCCCGCCACCAAGCGGCCGCCGAGCGAGAAGGTGCTGGCCAGTTTGAGGCCCACGCCGCCCACCACGCTAAAGTCGCCGCGCTTGAACTCGCTGGTGGCCGGGCGCGACTCGTTGCCGTAGGCCGGCATGCCATCGGCAGTGAAGCCAATCTGGTATTTGCCCGACTGATTGGCGCTGAGAAGCAGTCCAAACTGCGGGCCCGCTTCCACAAACACCGGGCCCACGGTAAGTTTGGCCAGCAGGGGCACGGTGAGGTAGTGCAGTTGGCTGTCGTAGTTGGTATAGGCCGATTTCAAATTGCCGCCTTGCAGCGAATACTGCACTTCGGGCTGGATGGAAAGCGGCCCCAGAATGTTGGCCTGATAGAAAACCCCGACGTGGTAAAAAGGCATGTAGGTGGCGCTTTGGCCATCACTGCCCGTTAGCTCGGCCACGTTCAGGCCGCCCTTTATGCCAAATTGTGCTTGCGCCAGCGACGCAAAAAACAAGCTCAGAAAACCGATAATCAACAGTTTTTTCATGGCAAATAACAGCAACGGCGTGAGGAAAATAAACGATAATACGTTGAATGCTTCGGCCTTAGATTCGGCCGCAGTAAATACAGCCGGTGCCGGGCAAAAGGTTGCAAGCGTGGGCGGCGCGCGTTGGTGTTGCCACCGCTAACGCAACGCCGCAAGCAGCGCAATTATTTTCGGTACGACCATCATCCAAACGTCCGGGTTACTTTCTTCGTTTCTTACGCTTCTACCCTACTCGCTGTGCTGACGGCCCCGTTCACTTTCGTATTCGTACGCCTGAAATACCACTCCGGCGACTGGGACGTGGTGACCGAGCGCATGCCCGCCACCCTGCTGCACTCGCTGGTCCAATACACCAAAGTGCCCGTCGGACCCCAAAGAAAAAGTGGTGGCGCTGGACAGCCCGGCACTGTTCAATTCCTGCTTTTGCTACCTGTCGGGGCACCGGCTGGTGCAGTTTTCGAGCACAGAGCAGCAGCACTTCATCCACTACGTGCGCAACGGTGGCTTCGTGTTTGTGGACGATTGTAACCACGACATCGACGGCCTGTTTGCCCGCTCCTTTGCAGAGCAGAGGCGTCAATGCTTTGGCGCAGGTGCCCTGAAGAAAATCCCTAAAACCGCACGCGCTGCCCAAGCCCAACTTCCTGCTGGCCACCCAAAACCCGATTGAGCAATCAGGCACTTACCCCTTGCCCGAGGCGCAGCTCGACCGGTTTTTGCGGTACGTTCGCATCGGCTACCCCACGGCCGCGGAGGAACTGGCGGTGCTGCGCGGCACCACCGGCGCGGCCGGCCAAACGGCGCAGGATGTGCTGGGCGGGGCCAATGTCCGGGCGTTGCGGGCGCTGGTGCGGCAAGCCAGCTCCAACCCGGAACTAGAGCAGTTTCGGAGTCGGTGTAACGGGTTTTGTGAACCGCTTGGTGCGCGCCACGCGGCCGGCTACTTGGGAAGTGAAATTTATCCAGGACCACGGGCGCTGGGGCGCTGGTCCGAGAGCCGGACAGGCGCTGGTACTTTGCGCCAAAGCATAGGCGTTGCTGCACGGCCGCTTCGCCGCTACGCTGGAGGACATTCGGACACTGGCACCGCTCACCGCCCGGCAACAGCGTGCGCTAACCGTCTGCGTGAGTGATTTGTATGAAGAGGGCGCAGAAATCAACGCGCTGCTTAGCCGCTGGCGTGCCACCAGCGGCGAGGTATTGTGGTTGCATTTGATGGCGCATAATGAGCTGCAATTCAGCTGCCAGGGGCCGTTACGCTCAGGGACCCGGAAACCGGCCAGACCCTGCAGATTGATGCCGACGGGCAACGGGCTACCTACCGGCAGCAATTACAGGATTGGCTGCGCGACACCGCGCAAACGGCCCATCGCCAGGGGTTTGATACCATCTGCTGGCTGCCTCGCAACCACTTGATGCGGCCATGCGGAAGTTTTTGCGCCGCCGCACCCTCGCCATCTGACGCCGGGTGTTCACCCTACTCAACCCCACCGCCTTGTTGGCCCTGGAGCGGTTTCGGGCCGGCTAACGACACCCCTCCTAAACAGCTTCTATAATACGGCACCAGCAAAGGCACTAACCGTATTTCCGGCTCCCGCATTTTAAAGCCGGCCTCGCTACCTACGCGCTTTCCGTTAGTCGGAGCACTCAGTGGCCCGCAGGTGCCGGGGCAGCAGCGGGTACGCCTGGCTGTAAAACGGCTCCGGTGAGCGGATTCCAGCGCCCGCCAAACGTCCAGACCGGGGTGATGTCCTTGGCTTGCGGGGCGCCCTCGGCGCTGGCCAGGTTATCGCCGAACCAGGCGTAGTCGCCGCCGGTGCGGTGGCAGCCGGCGTAGTACACGCGCCGGCCCCATTGCTTGGGCCCCGGTCCCGAGGCGGCGTGGTAGATGTCTGCATCAGCCATGTTTTTAGCAAACTTACAGTCAATGAGGTAGAACTGGGCTTCGCGGTGAAACCGGCCCAGCTTGAAATCGTCATCGCCGCTGAAGGTGCAGTGGCGCAGCACGGTTTTCGAATCGCGGCTGCCCGAGCCGTCGTGCCAGATGGCGGCCTCCCGGCTGTGGCAAATAAAGCGGCAGTCTTCGGCGTAGGCCCAGCCGCGGGGGCAGTAGAAATCCACTCCGCCCTCCATGGTGCAATCCTTGAAATAATAGGCGCCCGCCTCTGTGTCCCAGGGGCTCACGGTGTCGCCGCCCAGCGCCCGGAAGGTGCAGTGCCGCGCTATCAGGCGGGTAGCACCCGGCAATGCCCGCAGGGCCATCTGGTGGCCGGTTTTGCTCACGGTTTTCTTGCCCGTGGGCGCCGTGGGGCAGTCAATCGTGACTTCGCCCGTGGCGTCGAAACCGTAGCTGTTGACGACGCTGAGGTTTTCGAGGGTGATGTCGGGGCTCCGGCGCAGGTTGAGGGTGGCCACGCCCCAATCGCCGGCTTTCGCCTCGGGGCTACACAGCCACATGTCGCGGGCCTGCGGATACGTGAGCACGACGCCGGCCTCGCTCTGGCCCTTCAGCACGAGGTTCGCCTTGCCGTCGATGTAGACCTTCTCGCGGTAGGTCCCGTTTTTGATGAGCACCGTACGGGGCTTGCTGGCCGCGTCCGGCAGGCTGTTGATGGCCTCCTGAATGGTGCGGTAATTTCCGGACCCGTCCGGCGCCACGGTCACCGTCTGGGCGCGGGCCGGCAGCAGGCAGAAGCCGAGCAACAAGAGAATCAGCAGCCCCAGCAGGCGCAGCGCGGTGGTTTTCATCAGCAGAAAGCAGGAGAGGAAGGGGAAAGGCGTGATTGAGCGAACAAGCGGCTTCGCTACCCTAGCGTCAAGTCTGGGGCAGGAAATCGTCGCGGCGGGGCGTGAAGGCATCCACCAGCACGCCGGCTTCGGTGCACACCACGCCGTGCCAGGCCAGCGGCGGCACGTAGCAGCTGTCGCCCACGCGCAGCGTCTGCGTATCGGCGCCAATGGTGTAGGCAAACGTGCCGCTTTCCACGTAGCTCAGCTGGGCGTGCGGGTGCTGGTGGCGGGCGCCGATGCCGCCGGTTTCGAAGGCGACGCGGGCAAGCATCAGGTCGGGCCCGTGGGCCAGCACTTTGCGGCGCACGCCGGGGCCGGTGGTTTCCCACTCAACGCCGGCATCGGACACGAAGGAAGGGATAGAAGGTTCGGGAGAGGGCATCACGTAATTGGAACGGCGGCAGCCAGTGGATTGGTCCGCTAAAAGTCGGGGCCACGCCAGCCGCTACCAAGCGTTTGTGGCTTTTTACTTGCGCAAACGTTCCCGACAACAACGCCACATTGCGAAGCTGTTTAGAAAATCGGCTCTGCCCGGTCCGACGCCCGAGGCGTCCGACCGGTTGTGGGTCGACGGTCTGTTGGAAGCCGTGCTGGCGACAACCGGTCGGACGCCTAGGGCGTCGGACCGGCCAATGAGACAGTTCCTAAACAGCCTTTGCCTGAATAAAAAAAGGTCTCCACAACTGCGGAGACCTTTTTTATTCAGGTAAAAACAGCTTGGCAGGCCACGCCCGGCCGGGCTGTTCTTAGTTTTTCTCGATGCGGCGCACGGCGGTTACATCGCCCTGACGCACTTCGAGCAGGTAGATGCCGCGGGCCAGTGTGGCCGGCAGCACCAATTGCTTATCAGCGCCCAGCACGGCGGGCGCCAGCACCACGCGGCCGGCGAGGTCGCGCAGGGCAACCATGGCTGCGCCAGCCGTGGGCAGGCTAATGGTGATGCGGTCAGCCGCCGGGTTCGGAAACACCGACAGGCCGGGCAGGGCCTGGCCGGCCAGCGTGGCCGAAACCAGGTTAAACGAAGCCGTGCTCGTAGCCGTGCCGCCGGGCGTTACCACCGTAATCCGGCCGCTCACGCTGCCCGTGCCGCCGGGCACCACGAAGGTGATGCTCGTGGCCGATACCACCGAATAGTTGGGCACGTTGAACGAGCCGATGCGCACCGCCGAAGCGTTCAACAGGTTGGTACCGGTCACGGTCACGCCAGTACCGGGGCCGCCCGTGGTGGGCGTGAAGCTGGTGATGGTAGGAGCCGGAGGCACGATGGTGAAGGCCACCCCGTTGGAGGTGCCGCCGCCGGGCGTGGGGTTCACCACCGTCACGGTGTAGGCACCTTCCGGCGCGCCGGCGGGCACCGTGGCCGTGATTTGCGTAGCCGACACGAACGTGCTCGGAATGACCGTGGCCGGAATGCTCGCACCGTTCACAACCACCGTTGAGGCGCTGGTGAAGCCCGTTCCTACTAGTGTTACGTTGCCGGTGTTACCCACCACCACCGAGTTCGGCGTGATACTGGTAATGGTAGGCACCGGGTTGGCCGGGGCGGTGTAGTTGCTGATGGAAATATCGTCAACAATGACACGGACGGTGGCCGTGGTGGTGTTCGTGATGCGGAAACGCACGTTGCCGCCCTGGTTCACCGCGAAGGTGTAGGGTGTGAGCGTAGCCGTGAGGGTAGCCGGAGCGCCGGGAACGGTGGTGAAGGTAGCGCCGCCGTCGGTCGATTTTTCGAGGATGAACGTGGCACCCGTGTCGGTGCCGTACAAGGCAGCGTTCACGATTACGGTGCCGGCACCGGTGGTTTTGTCGAAGTCCATGCGAATGAAGCCGGCGCGGATGCGGGCCGATTTCAGGCCGTTGAACTTATCAGCAAACGAAGTACCGATGAGGGCATCGGAGAACGTCCACGAGCCGCTGGCCAAGGCCACCGAAGCAGCCGCATAGGTCGTTTTTGTCCCCGTTTCGAAGTCCTCGAACGCACCGGCGGTGCTGGGGTTGCTCACAATGAAGGTAAGAACCGTCGACGTCCCTGCCGTATTGGTGACCGTGACCGGATAGCTGCCCGCCGTGGCGACGGCGCTGGCCGGGATGGTGACCGTGAGCGACGTGGCGGTGCTGGACGTTTGCTGGTAGGTGACGCCGTTGAAGCTTACCGTGGAGGTGGGCGTAAAGCCTGTGCCCGTGATAACCAGCGTGACCGCCGGGCCGCCCAGAACCTGGGCATTGGGCGTGAGGGCCGAAATGGTGGGGGCCACCACCGGCAGCGTCACCGTGAAGGTGCCGGCGCTGGTGCCGGTACCGGCGGGCGTGGTCACGGCAATGGGGCCGCTGGTGGCGCCGGTGGGCACGTCAAACATCACCGAAGTGGCGCTCATCACCATGAAGTTGGTGCCGGCCAGGCCATTAAGCGTAGCGCCGGTGGCACCCGTGAAGTTGGTGCCGGTGACGGTTACCGTGGTGCCCACCGGGCCGCTGGTGGGCGTGAAGCTGGTGACGGTGGGTGCGGGCGTGGCCGCGGTGGTCACGGTGCCGGTCACGGCCACGTTCACGGCCGCAGCGCCGGTGCTGGTCAGGGCAACGTTGCCGGCGAAGGTGCCCGTGGCCGCACCGGTCAGCCGCACATACACGGGGGTGCTGGCAGCCGTGCCACCGGTCTGGGGCACGGTGAGGGAAGCCGCAAAGCCGCTGGTGGCGCTCAGCGATACTTCGTAGCCGGCCGGCGCCGTCACCACGATGCCGGCGGTGAGCGACGAGCCGCCGACGGTGATGGTCTGGGTGGCCGAGGCCGTGCCCACCACGGTGCTAAAGGCCGTGAGCGTAGCCGGCGCGGCCGTGATGGTGGCCGTGGTAGCCGAAGCGCAGCCGGCATTCAGAGGCGTGTCGGTCGCGGTGAGCACCACGGGAGTAGCGCCGCCGGTGGGGCTCACGGTGTTGGCGCCCGAAGGCCAGAGGCCATCGGCGTCGTTGTTGCAGTTCAGCACTGCCCCGGTCACGATGCTGCGCTCCTCCACCCGGCGCACGCCGTTGCCGAGGGTGCCCGGAATAATGACAGAATAAGAACCGTCGGTGGTGCCGTAGGTGGCAATGGTACCGGTGGCCACCCCGACGCCCTCAACCAGCCCGCCGCTCACCGGGCGGCCGGTGCCGGTGGTGTTGTCGTAGGTAAAAACAAGGTTTTTGGGCGTGGCCGACGAGGAGCCGGTCAGCAGCGTGCCGGTGTTGGCACCCGTCCCAAAGGCCAGCACGGTAGCCCCCAGGTCGAGAGCGCGCCGGGCCACGATGGTGGCCGGCGTAGCGTCGGTGGCCAGCGTAATCATCGGATAAAGCACATTGCCGGAGGTGGTGAAGCGCGCGTTGGTCGAGTTCACAAAGCCAAACCAGCCGGTGTAGTTACCCGAGGCGTCGGTGGTAAAGGTGGCGTAGCTGCCCGCCGTGCTCAGGCTACCCGTCGAGGTGGTGACGTAGGTGGAAGTGGCCGGCGTGGTGCCGGGCGTAAGCGAGAGGACCACCCCGGCGGCGCCCGTGGTGCCGAAATCGGTGGAAGTAGCGGCCAGCACAAAATAGCGGTAGAGGGTGCTGGGCGTCAGGTTGGTCAGGGTGCCCCGAAAGACGTAGGCCAGGCGCGGGCCCGGGTTGGTGGTCGTGGTCGAATTGTTGCCGCTGCTCAGGTACTGGGGCACTACTACCCCCGTAAAATCGGCCTGGGTGATGTTTTGCGCGTAGCCGGCCAGGGCCGGGCACAGCAGCGCCAGCATCACCAGGCAAGCCAGCAGGCGCGAAGTGAAAAAGTGTTTCATAGGTATCGAAAATGGGTGAATAAAAGTGAAAGTGTAGGAAAACGAATGAATAGACGTGGCTGCACTCGTGCAGCTGCGGCCAAAGATAAAGCCCCATACCGGGCCTGGAAAGTTACGGATTAATGAACACGAACGGTAGGAGTCCGGCTACTCCCATAATGGGTAGTATTGCAAGTGCACTTCCTGCTCGAAAAAGATGCGCGTACTTTCTTCAAACGAGCGGGTGAAGTCGGACACGTAGAAGTGGTGCGCCGGCGGCGTGGCCGCGGCCGGCGCCAGCAAGTTGTGCGCCCCCAGGTAGGCCTCGGCATCGGCCGCTACCACATCGGACGCATCGAGTACATCGACGCGGCCGGCGTAGTAGCGTCCAATCTGCTCCTTAATGAGCGGATAGTGCGTGCAGGCCAGCACCAGCGCGTCGATGTCGGCCAGGGCCGCGTTGCCGAGGTAGGTCCCGATGATGTCGTCAGAAATGGAGTTCTTGAAGAAGCCTTCCTCAATCATGGGGGCCAGCAGCGGGGTGGCCAGCGAGTGCAGGTCGACGCCGGCGTCGAGGTCGTCGACTTTCTTCTTGTACACGTTGGAGTTCACCGTCTGCTTCGTGCCGATGAGGCCCACCCGGCGGCCGGCATAGGCCCGGCCCAGGTGCGCCACAATGGGGTCGATGGCGCTCAGCACTTTGGCCTTGCTGCCCACGTACTCGCGCACCAGCTCGTAAGCAGCGGCCGAGGCCGAGTTGCAGGCAATGACAATGAGCTTGCAATTCTGGCGCAGCAATAAGTCACAGATTTTGACGGAGTAGGCCTGGATGGCGGCCGTGCTTTTGTCGCCGTAGGGCAGGTGGGCCGTGTCGCCGAAGTACACGATGCGCTCGTGGGGCAGGCGCCGGGCCACGGCCCGCGCCACGGTGAGGCCGCCAATGCCGGAATCGAACATGCCAATGGGCCGGGCGGCCAGCGCCGCAGCAGAAACAGCAGGAGTCATGGCGCAAAGGTAGCCGGGAGCACGCGCTGCCGGGGCACCAGCCCACGGCCAGGCGATAGGGAATGCGTTGCGCCTCGCGGTAAATCAACATTTCCCTGCTTCTTCAAAACCTCGCTATATTTCCGCTCCCATCAAGCTCAATTCTTTATCCATGAGCACCATCTTGGCCGAAATCGACCATGCCCTCGCCGCCCACGACGCCCGCCTGGGGCGCCCGGTGGCTATCTACCTCGGCGAGCGCAAACTCACCCAACTCACCCTCGACGCCGCCCGCGAGCCCTTGCCCGAGCTCAGCACCGACGCCGGCCGGCCCCTCGCCTACCGCCACCTGGAGCTGCTGCGCGACGAGGTGAACCTCGACGGCCTGCGGGTGATATAGGATAGGGTGTGAGGGCAGGAGGGTATGGGGGTGTGAGTTCGTCCCTTTTGCTTTCGCCTTAAAACACCTCCTACCCTCTTGCCCTAACGAAGCAACGGCTGCAGCACCGCCCACACCGTGCGGGCCACGATGCGGTGCCCGGCCGGCGTGGGGTGGATGCCATCGGCCTGGTTGAGCGTCCGGTCGCCGCCCACGCCTTCGAGCAGGAAGGGAATCAGGACGAGGTGGTTTTTGGTGGCCATTTCCTGGTACAGGGCTTTGAAATCCTTGGCGTAGGCCTGGCCCATGTTGGGCGGAATCTGCATGCCGGCCAGCACGATTTGCGCACCGGGGCTGCGCCGCCGCACCGTGTCGATGATGCCCTGCAGGTTTTCGCGGGTGGCCGAGAGCGGCAGGCCGCGCAGGCCGTCGTTGCCGCCCAGCTCCAACACAAACACATCGACGGGCTGCTTGAGAATCCAGCCCACGCGGCTGCGGCCGCCGGCGGTGGTTTCGCCGCTCAGGCCGGCATTTATCACCTCGTAGGGCAGCTGGAGGGAATCGATTTTCTGGCCAATGAGGCCGGCGAATGCCTGTTCGGGCTCGACGCCGTAGCCGGCCGTGAGGCTGTTGCCGAAGAACAGCAGGCGCTTCTTGCCGGTGGCCGGGCCGGGCGGGGTGCTGGTGGCGGCGGTGGCCGGGGCAGCGCCCGGGGCTTTAGCGGTTTCGGGAGTGGAGTTGGAATTGCAGGCGGCGAGGGCCAAACCCAACAGGGCGGCCAAGGACAGATTCAGGAATTTCATAAGCGGCGTATTGGCACGAAACCGTAAATCCGAAAAACATCCCGGTGGTTTCCACGTCTTGAATAACGAACGGGTGGCGGCGCGGTTGTGCGGTGCGGGTGTGATGCGTTGAAAGAACATCAGCAGCAGAACGTCATGCTGAGCGCAGTCGAAGCATCTCTACCGCGCAACGCAACTAAATTACTATTGCAGGAGAGATGCTTCGGCTGCGCTCAGCATGACGGCCTTTTCACTCCTTCCCGCCTCCCCCATCCCCTCCTACCCCAATCCATGAGCATCCTCCGCGTCGAAAACCTCACCAAAACCTACCCCAGCGCCGGCCAGCCGCTCACCGTGCTTCACGCCGTGAGCTTCGACCTGCAAGCCGGCGACACCTTTGCCATCGTCGGGCCCTCGGGCTCGGGCAAAACCACGCTGCTGGGCCTCTGCGCCGGCCTCGACCGCGCCACCTCGGGCAGCGTCTGGGTCAACGGCATTCAGCTCGATAACCTGAGCGAAGACCAGCGCGCCGCCGTGCGCAACGAGCACGTGGGCTTCATCTTCCAGAATTTCCAGTTGCTGCCCACCCTCACGGCCCTCGAAAACGTGCTGGTGCCGCTGGAGCTGCGCGGCCAGCGCGGCGCCACCCGCACCGCCCTCGACCTGCTCGACCGCGTAGGCCTGGCCGCCCGCGCCGGTCACTACCCGGCCCAGCTTTCGGGCGGCGAGCAGCAGCGCGTAAGCCTGGCACGTGCCTTCGCCAATCGCCCCGCCGTGCTCTTCGCTGACGAGCCCACCGGCAACCTCGACCCCGACACCAGCGAACGGGTGGTGAATTTACTGTTTGAGTTAAACCGCGAAGCCGGCACCACGCTGGTATTGGTGACGCACGATTTGGAGCTGGCCGCCAAGACGCAGCGCACGCTGCGGCTGCGCGGCGGCAAGGTGGTGGAAGTGTCAGGAATGAATGAAATAATTAACTGAACGTCATGCTGAGCGCAGCCGAAGCATCTCTACTGCAATAGTAATTATTTACTCTCGTGGTAGAGATGCTTCGGCGGCGCTCAGCATGACTGTTATTTATCAGCTACCCAAATACACCAAAAAATGAATAACACCTCCTGGCTTTTCCGCATGGCGTGGCGCGACAGCCGCCGCAGCCGGGCACGGCTGCTGCTCTTCATGGCCAGCATTGTGCTGGGCATTGCGGCGCTGGTGGGCATCAATTCCTTTGGCGATAACCTCGCCCGGAGCATCAACTCACAGGCCCGGGAGCTGCTCGGGGCCGACCTCGTGCTGAGCGCCAACCAGCCCTTCGATGCCAAGCTGGAGCCGGCCCTGAGCCGCCTCGGCACGGCCCGCACGCGGGAAGTATCGTTTGCCTCGCTGGTGCAGTTCCGGCCGGGCCGGGGCACCCGGCTGGCCCAGGTGCGGGCCCGCGACGGCGGCTTCTTCTACGGCGCCTGGGAGACCGAGCCGAAAGCGGCCGCCCGGCGCTTTGCCGATACCACGGCCGCGCCAGGAGCGTTGGTTGATGACGTGCTGATGACGCAATTCGGCGCGAAAATCGGCGATTCAGTGCAGGTGGGCAACGTGGTGCTGCCCATCATCGGGCGGGTGCTGAAGACGCCGGGGCAGTCGGGCATTACCTCGGCCGTGGCGCCTACGGTGTTTTTGCCTTTGAAGGAGGTGACGGCCACCGGGCTAGTGCAGCGCGGCAGCCGTGTGCGCTACACCCGCAGCTACCAGTTTGCGCCGGGCGCCGATGTGGCGGCCACCGTCAAAGCCCTGCAGGCCCGCCTCGACGCGGCCGACATCGACACCGATACCGTGGCCGAGCGCCAGCGCAGCACCGGCCGCGCCTTCGCCGACCTCACCCGCTACCTCAGCCTGGTGGCTTTCGTGGCGCTGCTGCTGGGCTGCGTGGGCGTGGCCAGCGCCGTGAACCTGTACGTGCGCGAAAAGCTAGCGGCCGTGGCCGTGCTGCGCTGCCTGGGCGCCAGCGGCCGGCAGGCGCTGCTCATTTATTTGATTCAGACGGCCGGCCTCGGCTTCATCGGCGCGGTGCTGGGCGCGGCATTGGGCGCGGCCGTGCAAACGCTGCTGCCGCGCGTGCTGGGCGACTTTCTGCCCGTTGACATCACGGTGAGCGTCTCGTGGGGCGCCATCGGCACGGGGCTGCTCACGGGCCTGCTGATGGCGGTGCTGTTTGCGCTGCTGCCGCTGCTGAGCATTCGGCGGGTATCGCCGCTGCGGGTGCTGCGCACGGCCTTTGAGGACGACACGGCCGGGCCCGACCCGGTGCGGGGCATCGTGATTGGCATTATTGGCCTGTTCATTCTGGCCTTCGCCTACGGGCAAACCCGCGACTGGAAGCTCACGCTGGGCTTCGGAGCGGGGCTGCTGGCGGCCTTCGGGGCGCTGGCCGGGCTGGGCCGGTTGCTGATGGGGGCCGTGCGGCGCTTTTTCCCCGCCGGCTGGGGCTACGTGTGGCGGCAGGGCCTGGCCAATCTGTACCGCCCGCAAAACCAGACGCTGACGCTGGTCACGTCCATTGGGCTGGGCACGTTTCTGCTGGCCACGCTTTTCCTCACCCAGGCCATGCTGCTGGGCCGGGTGCAGATTGCCGAACAAAAATCGGCCGCCAACCTCGTGCTGTTCGACATTCAGCCCGAGCAGCGCGCCGGCGTGGAGGCCCTGCTCACGGCCCAGCAGCTACCCGTGCTCCAGCGCGTACCCATCGTGACGATGCGCCTGACCGCCATCAACGGCACCTCCGTGTCCGTCATCAAAAAGGACACCGCGCGCGGCATCCCGGCCTGGGCCCTCACCCGCGAGTACCGCGTGACGTACCGCGACTCGCTGAACTCCTCCGAAAAGCTCGTGGCCGGCACCGCGCCCGTCATCGGGCCCGATAAAATCCCGCGCATCTCGGTGGAAAGCGGCTACCTCGAACGCACCAAGCTGCACCTCGGCGATACCCTGGATTTCAACGTGCAGGGCCTGCCGCAGCGCACCATCATCGGCAGCACGCGCGAGATTGACCGCAGCCGGGTGCAGCCCAGCTTCCTGGTCATCTTCCCGGCCGGGGTGCTCGAAGGGGCGCCGCAGTTCCAGGTGGTGCTCACGCACACGCCCAACACGGCCGCGCTGGCCGCCGTGCAGCAGCAGCTGGTGCAAAGATTTCCCAACGTGTCGGCCATCGACCTGGGCCTGATTCTGACCACGCTAAACGACATCGTGGATAAAATTTCCTTTGTGATTCGCTTCATGGCGGGCTTCAGCATCCTCACCGGCTTGCTGGTGCTCAGCAGCTCGGTGGTCATCAGCCGCTACCAGCGGGTGCGCGAAAGCGTGCTGCTGCGCACGCTGGGCGCCAGCCGCCGCCAGATTCTGCGCATCACGCTGGTCGAATACGGCCTGCTGGGGCTGTTGGCGGCGCTGGCCGGCATCGGGCTGGCGGTGCTGGCGGCTTGGGCGCTGGCCGTGTGGGTATTCGAGGCCAGCTTCGGGCTGGCTGTGCTGCCGCTGCTGGGGCTGGCGGCGCTGGTCACGGTCCTCACGGCCGGCATTGGGCTGTTCAACAGCCGCGACGTGCTGCGCCGCTCGCCCCTGGAGGTGCTGCGGGCGGAGGGGTAGGCAATGCGGTTGCCTTATTGTTATGAATCCGTTTTTCTTCCGCGGCAGTTGCGAGCGAGCGAGTCGCAATAGTAGCTTTGGCGCCTTCCCCACGCCTGCTTTTTCAATGCTCTACCGACTTGGGGCCCTACTGGCCCTGGGGCTGCTAGCCGCGCCGGCCCACGCCCAGCTCATCACCGACCCCGCCCGCGCCACGGCAGCCCGCGACACGCTCCTGCACCAGGCCGCGCTGCTGCGCGAGCGTGCCGTACAGACCAGCGCATTTTTTACTACCAATGTGCGCGGCGATAACCGGCGACGCGTGGTGGTGCAAGGAAAGTCAGCGTTCAAGAGTGCGCCGCCGGCCCCAACCAGCGTGCGCCAAGCCCAATGGGCACCCGATAACATTGCCTGGCGCCACATTACCCGCTACCGCCGCAACGGCCGCGTTCAGGAACGTTTTCGCATTACCATGGACGGCAAAACGCTCCTGAAAGAGCACCGCCTGAACGGTGCCGTGCAGTGGCTTTATATCCCCGTGGCTTATAGCAGTGCCATTGGCTTGGCCGTTCATCATCGCGGCTTCTACCTGCTCACGGGCTACGTCTTGCTCGATAAGGAGCAGTACGCGTTGCCCAAGCCCATGCAATAGCCCCCGCCGCGACGGGGCGTGTCGGCCGCCGCTGGCGGGGCTTCAGTGACGGCTAACCTGCAATCCTTGCTGCCTTTTTGCGTAACTTTCGCCTATGTACTCGGACAGCAACAGCATACGGCCTGATTTTATCGTTTCTTCCGCAACGGGGGAAAAGCAGCTATTGGTAGAAGTAAAAAAATGGCAGCCTGCCCCAATGCAATCCGGACAACACGCGCTTGTTAATCGGCAACGCGAAAAAATGGGGTTAGCCGCGTGCTACTTCTTGTTGGTAACCCCAGAAGCAATGACCCTTTGGCCTCCTGCTTCAGCAAGTAGCAGCGAATCTATTCAGCAAAGGGCTTCCCGGCGAATGCCATCAGCCGAAGTATTAGCTAACTATTTAGCCATTGAACGCTACCCACTTGTTGCGCTTAGCGAGCAAGAGCTTAGCTTGATTGTCTCTTCCTGGCTTGGTTCGGTTATGTTCAAGCCAGCAACGACACTCTCAGCCATGCCGGCCCAAGCTTGGTTAGTAGAATCTGGTTTACACCAGGCAATCTATCGGGGCTACGTTCAACGCGAACCGTTAGCCGCGTAGCTGGATGGACGTATTCGTTGAGTCAAACTTCATTCTGGAACTGGCCTTTTTGCAGGGCCAGCATCTTGCCTGCGAACGGGTACTAGCCGGTGCAATTTCTGGGCGCTACCGGTTACACGTGCCCCAGTATGCGTTAACTGAAGTGTTTCAAACCTTGCGTTATCGCTCCAATGAGCGTGCCGAGCAACAGAGTTATTTCCAACGCGAGATTGAGCAACATCGCCGCGAAACCGATGTGGACTTGGTTGACACCGATAATTTGGTGCGCTTGCTCAACAACTTGCTGACCGAGCGCACAGCTGCGCAAACTACCCGCCTCTATGCTACTACGGCTCAGTTGGCAAGGGTTGCACTCGGTCCGGCCCTCACTTCCGAAGTACTGACAGAGGCTCAAATGGTGCAGGCGCGCCATGGGCTAAGCCCACAAGACGCATTGGTCTACGCCTCGGTTCTGGCTGGTTTGCGGCTACTACCGGCTGATTCCCCCAAACTGTTCATAACGCGTAATCCAAGAGATTTTGAGCAGCCGCTCATCATCGAAGAGTTGCGAACATTGGGATGTCATCTGATGTCCAACTTCCATGGAGCAGCGCAGCGGTTGGAATTTGGAAATACGCTTTAGGTAGCAAAGTTCTCCCCCCCGCCCCCGCCGCGACGGGGCGTGTCGGCAGCCGCTGAAGGGGCTGGAGACACAATGGGATAATGATGCTATGACCTATTTTGCAGCACCTTCTGGGAATCACAAATTTCTTTCCTTACAAAATCTATGAGAAATATCTTCCTAATACTCCTGATTATTTCCTTCGCTGGGTCTACAACATCTGCACAGTGCATCGGCGAGGATAAAATCAAATACGGAGGAGATTTTGGCTCTTATGATTACACTTTCTTCTGCCCAACTTATAGCTTTTCGTACAAAGGCGAAACCTCTAAAAAATGGAGCATTCTCAATCCAATTGATATCAGACAAGTCGAAGCAACTATTCTTCCGGTCAAAAATACAGTTGAACAGAAGATAAGGGAATACGCAGGGGAAGCTTTTTTCTCTCGGCTAGTTTTCTATACAGTTGACATAGTATATGCTGATAGTATTGCCAAGTTCAAGGATAGAATGCCCGAAGCAAAGAAGGCCGGATGCAAAGGAAAATATTACTTCTATTATTATTTCCGCGCTGACCCGAAAGCAGCATATTGCGTTGGGTTTGCAGTGGACGAGAAAGCAAATATTATTTCTCCTTTCAATTTTCCTTCAAAAAAAGACTACAAGCCGATTGATACTACGATTACAGTTTGCAAGGTAATTGAACAAGCTAAACGCTTCGGCAAGAAAATCGCCCCTATTGATAAGATTGAATTTGAATACGATTCAAAAACTAAACGTTTTTACTGGTTGGTAACTCAAGAAATAGTAGTGCCTAAAGCGGGGTTGAACACCCGCAACCAATTAGTAGTCGATGCCGCTGACCCCACAAGAGTTGCAATTCGGAAAGAGCAAGTCCATGCTTCTTTCTAACAGTCATTAGGCGCCAACCCCGCCCGCCCCGGCCGTACCTTTGCGGCCTATGAACCTGTTATCCGCCGAGAACATCTCGAAGAATTACGCCGACCGCTGGCTGTTTAAAGACCTTAACTTCGGCCTCAACCAGGGCCAGCGCGTGGCCTTTGTGGGCATCAACGGCACCGGCAAAACCACCCTGATGAAGGTGCTGGCCGGCCTCGAAGCCCCCGACACCGGCTCGGTGAGCGTGCGCAAGGGCATCCGCGTCACCTACCTGGGCCAGAACCCCGTGTTCGACGAAAGCCTGAGCGTGGAAGCCACCATCTTCGCCAGCCAGAACGACACGCTCCGCGCCATCCAGGAGTACGAGCACGTCGTGAACGACCCCGACCACAAGCCCGACGACCTGCAGCGCGTGCTCGAACGCATGGACGCCCTCAACGCCTGGGACTACGAAGCCCAGGTGCAGCAGATTCTGGGCAAGCTCGGCATCCTCGGCGAGCTGCTCACCCGCAACGTGAGCCAGCTCTCGGGCGGGCAGCGCAAGCGCGTAGCCCTGGCCCGCGTCCTCATCGAAGAGCCCGACGTGCTGCTCCTCGACGAGCCCACCAACCACCTCGACCTGGCCACCATCGAGTGGCTCGAAAACCGCCTGAACTCGCCCAGCCTCACCCTGCTGATGGTGACCCACGACCGGTACTTCCTCGACAAAGTGGCCAACGAAATCGTGGAGCTCGACAAGGGCCAGGTGTACCGCTACCAGGGCAACTACGCCTATTTCGTGGAGAAAAAGGCCGACCGCGAAATGCGCGAAACCGTGGAAGTGGAGAAGGCCCGCCAGCTCTTCAAAAAGGAATTGGAATGGATGCGCCGCATGCCCCAGGCCCGCGGCACCAAGCAAAAAGCCCGCATCGACGCCTTCTACGTCACCAAGGAAAAGGCCAGCACCAACCTCAACAAGCAGCAGATTGAGCTGAGCGTGAAAACCACCCGCCAGGGCGGCAAAATCATCGAAGCCGACCACCTGAACAAGAAATTCGGCGACAACGTGGTGCTTGATGATTTCAGCTACGTCTTCAAAAAGAAGGACCGGATTGGTCTGGTAGGACCGAACGGCGCGGGCAAGTCCACGCTGCTCAACATGCTCACGGGCAAGCTCAAGCCCGATTCCGGCACCATCGACGTGGGCACCAACACCGTGTTCGGCTACTACACCCAGACCGAGCTGGAATTCGACCCCACCCAGCGCGTCATCGACATCGTGAAGGAAGTGGCCGAAGTGGTGGAGCTCGCCAACGGCGACGTGCTCACCGCCAGCCAGTTCCTCAACCTGTTCCTGTTCCCGCCCGCCCAGCAATACACGCTGGTGAGCAAGCTGAGCGGCGGCGAAAAGCGCCGTTTGCAGCTGCTGCGCGTACTCATCAAAAACCCCAACTTCCTCATTCTTGACGAGCCAACCAACGACCTCGACCTGGCCACGCTCAACATCCTGGAAGACTTCCTGCTGCACTTCACCGGCTGCCTGCTCATCGTCAGCCACGACCGCTACTTCCTCGACCACCTCGCCGAGCACCTCTTCGTGCTCGAGCCCGGCGGCGCCGTCCTCAACTTCCCCGGCAACTACACCGACTACCGCGAATACCTCGAAGAGCGCGAAGCCGAAGCCGCCCTCATCGAAGAAGAAAAAGCCGCCAAAGCCGCCCGCGCCGCCGCCAAGCTGGCCGCGCCCGCTGCCGTGAGCACGGCCGTAGCCCCGTCGCCCCAAAAGCGCCGCGCCACCTTCGCCGAGAAAAAGGAATACGAGCAGCTCGAAAAAGCCATGGCAACGCTGGAAACCGAGAAGCAGGACATCACCGCCAAGCTGAACGGCGGCAGCGGCTCCCCGCAGGATTTCGCGGCTTGGGGCGCACGCCTGTCGGCGTTGAATCAGGAGTTGGAGGAAAAGGAGTTGCGCTGGCTGGAGCTGGCCGAGCTGGTTTAGGCTAGCAAATGTCAGGACGATGTAGGGGTGGGGGCTGCCTCCGCCAAACCGTTGAACGGCATCTGTAGACTGGCGCAAACGGCTGGGCGGGAACAGGCCCCGCCCCTACAGCCACCTATTCTCATGAAAAAAGCGAAAGGAGCCAAAGCTGAACAGCTTTGGCTCCTTTCGCTTTCTGGCTGTGCCGAAAAACCGAGGTTAATCTTTGTGCAAAGGCACGGCAAACTGCCCGGCGCCGCTGGTGTAGCGCACCACATAATAGCCAGGCGCCAAGGCATTGATATTGAGTATCGTTTGCTGGGTACCTGCCACACAGGCTACCGTAGCCACCCGCTGCCCCAGGGCAGAATACACTGCTAGGCTGGCTCCGCCGGGAGCGGCTGGGTGCACCACCAGGCACTCGGCCGTGGCGGGGTTGGGGTAGAGCTGAAGCACCTCGGCAGTTGCCCGGCGCGTGCTCGTTGTCACGTTGGCCTGGCCCTTCACCTGCACGTTTTTCAACGTGGCGAAGCGGGTAGTGACGGTGGTGGAGCCGCAGCTGAAGTACACGCGGAACGTGAGGCGCTGCCCGGCTTGCAGCGTGACGCCCGCAGCCCCGGCAAAAGCCAGGCGGTAGTTGTCGCTGGCGCTGGTCGTCAGTATGGGAGTAGTGAAGCCGCCGTTGGCCGTGCTGAGCAGGGTGCCGGTGGGCCCCTTGCCACCAGTTACGTCGGCCGAGTCGGTCGCGAAGCCGCTGCGCGACCACACCACGGCCAGCTTGGTGCCGCTCACCGAGCCCGTGACGTAGGCATTCAGCACCAGCGAATCGAGCCGTACGGCGCCGCTGCCGCTCGGGGCCAGCGTGAACTGCTCGTAGTACGTGCGGTTCAGGTTGCTGCCGTTGCCGCCCAGCGCCGTCGTCCAGCCCCCATCGGCCACGGGCGCGAAGGCCTGGCCGTAGCGCGTCGAATAAGGCGGGATGGTGGCCGCGGTCGAGCCGCTCGAAAGCTGAAACTTACGGAACGTGGGCGTGCTGGCCTGCAGCGCGGCCACCCGCACGGCGGCACTGTCCTGGTTGGTGCGGGCCATGGGCCACCACTGCAGAATGTTCGACTGCGGCAACAGTGCGGCCTGCTTCTGGCCCGAAACCGGGACATTGACCGTGACGGCCCCGGCGCTGGCCAGCGTCAGGTTGCCCGCGTAGGCGCCCACGGGCCCGGCGTTGAGGCGCACGCTGAGCGTGGTGCTGGCCACGCTGCCGGTGCCGCTTTGGGCCAAGGTCAGCGGCGTAGCGCTGCCAAACCACGTGGTGCCGCCGTTGGCGGAAACCTCAAATCCGGCCGGCGGCGTCACCGTGACGGCGCCCGTCAGGTTCTCGGCGCTTACCAGCAGGTTCTGGATGGCGGACGGCGGCGTGCCGCCCTGCAAAAAGGCTTGCAGCGTGCCCGCGGTGAAGATGGTGGGCGTGCTCGAAATCTCCAGCGTGTCGGTGATGTGCGTGGCCAGGCCGGTTTTCGAGGCCCGCACGTAGTAGAAATACGACGTACCCGGCGCCGGAATGGGGTCGGTGGTGCCGAAGTTGATGTTGGCGGCCACCGCCGAGGTGGTGGTATACAACTGCGTGTAGGTACCCCGGCGCGCCGTGCTACGGAAAAGTTGGTACTGCACGCCCGCGATGAGCCAGCTGCTGTTCCAGGTCAGGTTGGAAGGCGCGGTGGCAGTGCCTTTCACGGCCCAGAAATTCGATACCGCAATGGCGGGGTCCTGGTGCCCGCAGAAGTTGGGCACCAAGGCGCAGGGGTTCCAGCTGCCCAGCACGGCGGCGCGGGTGTAATTCACCGTGTCGGCGTCCGTAAGCTGAATGGACCACGGCACGCGCTGGCTGATATTGACCAAATTGCCGTTGAAGTCCCGGCTTTTGTATTCGGCGTACTGGATGACGCTGGTCACGGTGCCCGCGTCCCACACCTGCCAGCCCACGGGCTTGATGGAGCTGCCCATGATGGTGTTCAGCCACACCACCTTCGTGGCCGAGCGGTCGGCCGGCGTCGAACCCGAGTCGTTTTGCCAGGGCCGGCCCAGGGTGTAGGTGGTGGTGCCCCGGTTCTCGGGAATGATGCAATTGCGAAAAACGAACCCGTAGGGCTGGCCGGGCTGGGTATTGGCGGCGGTGATGTAGCCGCCGTTACCGCCATCGCGCCGGGTGCGGGCGTAAATGATGCAGTTTTCAAACAGCCCGCGGCCGGCCCCAAAGATGAAATCGACCACCCCGTCGATGTAGCACTCTTTGAAGTAGCTGCGGTTGCCGACCTGCGAATTGAGCTGCATGGTGTCCTGGCCGCCCAGGAAACGGCAGTTTTTGAAGGCTACCCGGTCGCCGGTGATGTACATGGCCAAGCCCTGCGGTGCGTCGCCGTAAGAATTTTCAAAGGTGATGTTCAGCGCGCTGATGTCGGAGGCATTGATGATGAAACTGGCCGAGTTGCCGGGAAACGACGGGGTGTTGGCATCGTTCCAGGTCAGCACCGTGTTGGCCACGCTTTCTCCGATAAATTGCAAAAACGGCTTGTTGCTCGGCACCGTGATTTTCTCTCGGTACTTGCCATTTTTGATGAAGATGGTGAACACCGTTGTGCGTCCCGTGGGCGCCGCGTTGATGGCCGCCTGCACGGTGCGGTAAGCACCGGACCCGTCTTTGGCCACCACTAAGTCATAAGTCTGGGCCTGGGCACTCTTCCCAAGCAGGAGCAGGAGCACGGATAGCAGCACCGTGTAGAAGGTAGAAGTACGTTTCATAACAAACCGTTTGGTGGGAAAACAGGTAGCCAGCCTTGGCATTTAGCCGCGCATGGCAGCGAGTAAAGGTGAAGAAATCACTGTTTGAAACAATGCGATTCCGCATAAATAATAGTGGGAACGATGCCGGTAACGTTCCCGAACGTGTCAATGAGGGTTGGTCTGGAGCGCACGCAGGCAATGGCAGCGTAAAGAAGCGGTTCGGGAAGTTGCTTTGGCGTGGCGGACAGCCCGTGAAAAACGGCAGCCCGCCCGAACGCCAGCGTGAAGGGGCATCCCTACACAACTTTGCCCATAAAAAAGGCCCTCGCATTGCTACGGGGCCCTTTTATGGGTTGGAATGCGCTTTCCGAAGGCCTATTGCCGACGCCGCACCTGGGCAAACTCCAGCGGCACCACGCTGCTGCCCACCGGGGCTTTCACTACCAGAGCATCGGCCGCATCGTAGCGGGGGAAATAGAGGTAGCCACGCACCTGCTGGCCGGGCTCCAGCGTCACTTTGCGCAGCGCATATTCCTGCAGCATGGAGGCACGCTGCTGGAGCACATTGGCCGCGACGGCGTGCTCCATTTTAGTAGCGGCCGAAATAACGTTGTAGGTCACGGCTGCGTCGTGAATGGCGGCGCGGCCTTGGTACTGCGCCAGCGTTTCGCGCCGCCCAATGCTGGCTACGTCGGTGGCCAGGCTGGCGGCGCCCAGGGCCAGCCCCAGCCAATCGAAACGGGCGGCTTTAATGGCTTCCCTATCCGCGTTGGCGCGCAGCATGGTGATTTCCGGCTCGGGGTCGAAGGCAGATACTGCTTTGGGAGGCAACGGAGGTAGCGGCAGGGCCATGCTGGCGGCGGCTACGGCGGCGGTTACCTCGGTGCCAGGCAGCGGCTTAGGGCGCCGGGCTTTGGGGTCGAGGGCCGGGGCGGGCTGGCGGCTGGCTTCGTATTGAAAAGCAGCCGGGTCTACGACCAGCGAATGGCGCGTGGGATTGCGGTATTCGGCCTCAAACACCACCCGCGTGGGCTCGTAGCAAATGAAACTGAGGCGCACTTCCACGCTGTCGGTAGTGGCCAGGGCTTGCTCGCGGCCTTCTACGTATTGATGGGTGGCTTTCGCGGGCTTCAGGCCCAGCTGATAGGTGGGGGCGCAGGCAGTGGCCAGCCCAGCCAGGGCCAATAAGCGCAGGGAGCGGAACGTAAAGAGGTCCATAAAACCGGCTGGTTTAGTGGTGGGTTTCTGGCGGGAAGATGCAGCCCAACGCTCTAAGGTTGCATGATTCCGGCCGTTTTTTTACCCTAATTTACAACTCCGCCGGCAGTTGAAAATCACCTGCTTCATTGGCACCAAACGGCCACGCGCGGCGCACCGCCGCCAGCGGTACCGGCCCAAAAACGTGCGCAAAATGCTGCCGTCGGCTCGCCACCCACTCCCGCTCCACGCGCACGCCGGCAGCGGCCAGCACGTCCTCGTCCCATTCCAGCAAAACCAAATCGGCCCGCCCGGCATAGTAGCGGCGGGCCGTTTCGAGAATCTGGTGCTGTTCGGAAGAATGGATGAATCCTTCGGCCGCCAGGTCGGCGCTGGCGAAAAAGTCCGTTTGCCGGGCAAGGTGCCAGTCGGCGGGTTCGGCAATGCGGTAAAGCATATTTTTTTGAACAGGAATAATAAAAGAACGTCGTGCTGAGCGCAGCCGAAGCATCTCTACCGCAGTAGTAAACAAAACCGTTTCAACGATTGAGTTACTACCCCACGCGAGATGCTTCGGCTACGCTCAGCACGACGTTCTTTTTTTGGTTCTTACGAAACCGTCACGTCAGCGCTACGCTTTCCACAGCTCCTGCTGCACCTGCTTGCCCACGGTCAGCATGATGCGCACGGGGTTCGGAATAAGCGTGATGCGGGCTTCTTTGCCGGGATATTTCTCCGAATCAACCCACACGCCTTCTTTGGGCGAGGGCGTAGCGCCGGGCGTGCTGGGCAAGTAAGCAGTGGGCAGCAGCACGTCGGTGTCCGATTTCAGGTCGGTGTGCACCTTGTCGAGCGCCGACTCCAGGAAGTCGCCGTACTCATCGTTGAAGTCGTCTTCGAGGTCGTGCAGGGCCTCCTCCACGTCGTCGTAGCGGGCGTCGTCGTAGGTGAGCTTGTGCAGCTCGGCCTTCTTCTCAATCAGGGCCACGAGGGCGCGGTTCAGTTCTTCGGTATTCATTGGGTGGCGCTAAGGCAGATGATTGGGCACAAAAATGGGAATGATTTGGCAAACCTACGCGGCATGCCGCGCAGCTTGGCGCCAGCGCCGGCCAAATTGACGCCGAAACCAATCAAAGCCGTATTTTTACCTCATCAACCACCCGCCCCAACATTCCCTTCTCCGCCTATGCAAACCATGACCTCGCCCGCAGTGCTGGCCCAGCCCGCCCAGGATTTTCTGCCCCTCAAAGGCACCGATTTTGTCGAATTCTACGTCGGCAACGCCAAGCAGTCGGCCTACTACTACCAGGCCGCTTTCGGCTACGAGCTGGTGGCCTACGCCGGACCTGAAACCGGCCTGCGCGACCGCGCCAGCTACGTGCTGCAGCAGGACAAAATCCGGCTGGTGCTCACCACCTCCCTCCTGCCCGATTCCGACATCACCCGCCACGTGGCCCAGCACGGCGACGGCGTGAAGGTGATGGCCCTGTGGGTGGACGACGCCCGCAAGTCGTGGGAAGAAACCACCAAGCGCGGCGCCCGCTCGGCCTTCGAGCCTTATACTATTGAGGACGAGCACGGCTCCGTTACGCTGTCGGGCATCTACACCTACGGCGAGAGCATCCACACCTTTGTGGAGCGCACCAACTACAGCGGCCCGTTCCTGCCCGGCTACGTGGCTAAGAGCAGCGGCGTGCCGCAGGGCGCACCGGTGGGCCTGCTGCACGTCGACCACTGCGTGGGCAACGTGGGCTGGGGCGAAATGAACCAGTGGGTGAAGTTTTACGAGGACGTGATGGGCTTCAAGCTACTGCTCACTTTCGATGACGAGGACATTTCGACCGAGTATTCGGCCCTGATGAGCAAAGTGGTGAGCAACGGTAACGGCTACGTCAAATTCCCCATCAACGAGCCCGCCGAAGGCAAGAAAAAGTCGCAGATTGAAGAGTACCTCGACTACTACCACTCGCCCGGCGTGCAGCACATTGCCATCGCCACCAAGGACATCCGCGCGACCGTGACGGAGCTGCGCCGCCGCGGCGTAGAATTCCTGACCGTGCCCGGGGCCTACTACGAGGACCTGCTGGAGCGCATCGGCGCCATCGACGAGGATTTGGAGTCTTTGAAAGCCCTCAACCTGCTCGTGGACCGCGACGAGGAAGGCTACCTGCTCCAGATTTTCACCAAGCCCGTGGAGGACCGGCCTACGGTGTTCTACGAAATCATTCAGCGCAAAGGCGCCAAGAGCTTCGGCAAAGGCAACTTCAAAGCCCTGTTTGAGAGCATTGAGCGCGAGCAGGCGCTGCGCGGCAATTTGTAAGCACGGTATTTCGCTTAGCCTGAATAGAACGTCATGCTGAGCGAAGCCGAAGCATCTCGCGTGTGGTAGTAATTCATTTACTGTTGTACGCGAGATGCTTCGGCTTCGCTCAGCATGACGTTCTCGTATTGTACCTTTTCAGCCCTGTCGTTTTTATTTCTACCCAGCCCGATGCCCAAAATTTTATTGCTTGGGCTGCTGCTCTGCGCTACCATTGGGCCTGTCGAGGCCCAGCGCCACCTACCCGGCCGCGCCCGGCCCCTGCGCAAGGCTTTGTTGGACCAAGCCATACCCGAAACCTCAGCTCTGCTCTATACCGATGGCAACCTGTGGACGCTGAACGACAGCGGCAACCCGCCGGTGCTGTTCCGGCTCGATTCGGCCACCGGGCGCGTGGTGCAGCGCGTGCACATCACCAACTTTCCCAACGTGGACTGGGAAGAATTGGCCGCTGATGCCCGCTGCTTGTACATCGGCGACTTCGGCAACAACGCCGGCAACCGGCACAATCTGCGGGTGCTGCGCGTGGCCAAATCTGCCATCAGTCCGGCGCCCGATGTCGCCGTTGCCGCCGAGGAAATTGCTTTCCGCTACCCCGACCAGCAGGATTTCAGCCCCGGCGCCTACCGCCACAATTTTGATTGCGAGGCGTTTTTCTACGCGCACGATTCCCTGCACCTGTTCACCAAGAACTGGGCCGACCAGCGCACCCGCTACTACACCCTGCCGGCGCAGCCCGGCAACTACGTGGCGCACTACAAAGGCAGTTTCGATGCGCGGGGCCTCGTCACGGCGGCTGCCCTCAGCCCTGCCGGGACCAGCGCGGCCCTGCTGGGCTACACCAAAACGGGGCGCACCTTTCTGTGGCTGCTGACCGATTTTACGGGGACTAGCATCTTCAGTGGCCAGCAGCGGCGGCTGAAGCTGCCGCACGCCCTGCGTCTGGGGCAGGCCGAGGGGCTGTGCTTTATTGATGCCGACCGCGTTTTTCTATCGAATGAGCGGCTGCCCAAGCGCTTTAGGCTGGTGCGCCAACGGCTCTATGCCCTGGACCTGCGCCGCTGGCTGAATCCACGATAAAATACGACGTTGCCTGCTTTTTCCGGCAAACCTCTTTCCTTTACGGCCGTTTCCGACCTTACCGACTTTCATTCCCGCTCCCCATGCCCGTTTCCCCCGAAATCCAGCACACCATCAATACCTGGCTCACGCCCGCGTACGACGCCCAAACCCAGCAGGCCATCCGCGACCTGCAGGCCGCCGGCCAGGACGACGCCCTCACCGACGCCTTCTACCGCACCCTCGAATTTGGCACGGGCGGCCTGCGCGGCATCATGGGGCCGGGCTCGAACCGCATGAACCGCTACACCCTGGGCATGGCCACGCAGGGCCTGTGCAACTACCTGCTCCAAAGCTTCCCCGGCCAGGAAATCAAGGTGGCCATTGCCCACGACAGCCGCAACAATAGCCCCGAATTTGCCGCCATTGCCGCCGGTATTTTCTCGGCCAATGGCATCATTGTTTACCTGTTTGAAGCCCTGCGGCCCACGCCGGAGCTGTCCTTCGCCATTCGGGAGCTGCACTGCCAAAGCGGCTGTGTGATAACGGCTTCGCACAATCCCAAGGAGTACAACGGCTACAAAGTGTACTGGAACGACGGCTCGCAGGTAGTAGCTCCGCACGACACCAACATCATTGTTGAGGTGAATAAAATCACCAGCCCGAGCGAGGTAAAATTTGAGGCTGACTCCTCGAAAATTGTCCGCATCGGGGCCGACATTGACGCGAAGTATTTCGCCGCCGCCAAAACCCTCAGCATCGACCCGGCCGCCATCCAGCGCCAGCACGATTTGAACATCGTGTACACGCCCATCCACGGCTCGGGCATCACGCTGGTGCCGGGTTTGCTGCGCGAATTTGGCTTCACCAACGTGAACGTGGTGCAGGCCCAGGCCACGCCCGACGGCAACTTCCCCACGGTGCAGTCGCCCAACCCAGAGGAGAAAAGCGCCATGCAGCTGGCCCTCGACCAGGCTAAAGCCACCAATGCCGACATCGTGCTGGCCACCGACCCCGACGCCGACCGCGTGGGCGTGGGCGTGAAAAACGACCAGGGCGAATGGGTGCTGCTCAACGGCAACCAGACGGCCGCCGTGCTCACCAACTACCTGCTCTCGGCCCGGCACCGCGCCGGCACGGCCACCCCGCAGGATTTCATTGTGTACACCATCGTGACCAGCGAAATCCTCGGCGACATTGCCCGCCAATACAACGTGAAAAGCTACCAGACGCTCACCGGCTTCAAGTACATTGCCGGCCTCATCCGCGACCTCAAGGGCCAGGAAAATTACATTGGCGGCGGCGAAGAAAGCTACGGCTTCCTCATCGGCGACTTCGTGCGCGATAAAGACGCCATTTCGGCCTGCGCGCTGGTGGCCGAAATGGCCGCCGTGGCCAAAGACAAGGGCCGCACCCTCTACCAGGAAATGGTGGATATGTACGCCCACTACGGCCTCTACGTAGAGGATTTGATTTCCCTCACCAAAAAAGGCCAGCGCGGCGCCGAAGAAATTCAGGAAATGATGGCCAGCCTGCGCGCCAACCCGCCGCAGTCCATTGCGGGCCTGAAAGTGGTGGAAATCCGCGACTACAAAACCGGCAAAATCCACGACCTGACCACCGGCCTCTCCTCCGAAACCGGCACCGAAAGCTCCAACGTGCTCCAGTTCCTCACCGAAGACGGCAGCAAGATTTCGGCTCGTCCCAGCGGCACCGAGCCCAAAATCAAGTTCTATTTCAGCGTGAAGCAGCCGCTGAAATCAGCCGTGGACTATGACCTGGCCACCCGGCTGGGCCACGAGAAAATCAAGGCCATTATTGCAGACATGCAGCTGAAATAGCGCGCAAGGTTTCGCAAAGCAGAAAAGAACGTCCTGCTGAGCGGAGTCGAAGCATCTCTACCGCGCAAGTAATTCATTTACTACTGCAGTAGAGATGCTTCGACTCCGCTCAGCAGGACGTTCTTTTTTATGCAACCTCTTCCCTACAGCACCGGCACCAAGATGGTGCGCTGCCGCCGCGAGTGGGCGCTGAAATACCCCAGCACGCCGCCCGTGAAATTGGATTTGGGGTTGGCCGGCGAGGCGCTGGTCATGGGGTTGCTTTGCAGAATCTGGTTCAGGGTGCGGAAGTATTCGTACACATCGACGTCTACGTTCTGCATTTCGACGCGGGCGCTGTCGCCGGCTACCAGCTTGTCGGCATCGGTGCTGCCTCCGCCCCCACCGCCTCCGCCGCCCAAGCCCCGAACGTTGGCTTTGCCGTCGGTAAACTCGTCGTTTTGCAGGTAAATGGCCTTGTTCAGCCGGCCGTTGCGGTACTGCCGAAACAGGTAGTAGTTGCGGCCGCCGGCGGGGTCCAGGTATTCCGGCACCAGCTGAACAGCGGTGCCAATGGGCGCTTTTTGTGCCTTCACGCCCGTGAGCGGCACCACCGGCGCGGGCAGCGTCGATACGGCCACGTAGGCTTGGCCCGCTACTTCCACGCGCAAGGTGTAGCGGCGGCCGGGCTGGCCCAGCACTTTCTTGCCCTGGTAGAGGCCGGGCGTGCTGGTTTCGGGCAGGGTTTCGAGGCCGCCCGCGTCGTCGCTCAGCGTGACCACGGCGCCGCTTACGGCCGGAAACGTATTGGTTTCGGTGTAGCTTACGCTGCGCGACAGCAGCACGGTGCAAGGCTGCCCGTCGTCGGCCAGGTTGCCTTCGATGGTGAGCTGCGGGTCGGTTTGCTTGAGGTCGAGGGTGACGACTTTCTGGCAGGAAGCGGTGATAAGCAGCGCGGCGGCCAGGAAGCGGAGGGAAAACAGGTATTTCATAAGGTAAACCAGAACATCCTGCTGAGCTTGCCGAAGCATCTCTACCGCAGGAGTAAAATCAATAGATTGGAATAGTTGCGCGGGAGAGACGCTTCGACTGCGCTCAGCATGACCCGTGCTTTTTTCGTTCTAAAACCCGTGCCTTAAAAGTTGAAATTATACGTCACCGACGGCACCATCTTGAACAGCGCGGTTTGGAGCGCCTGGGTTTTGGTGGGGTCGTCGGGGTTGGTTTGGAAGGTGATGCTGTAGGCATTTTCGCGCCCCAGGGCGTTGTAGATGGAGAAGTTCCAGCTGCTGTGGAAGCGGTGGCCTTCCTGGTGGGCTTTTTCCCAGGTGGCGCCCAGGTCGAGGCGCTGGTAGCTGGGCAGGCGGTCGGCGTTGCGGGCCCCGTAGAGGCTCACGGCCTGGCCGGCCACGTAGTATTTGCCGATGGGATAAGTCACGGCGTTGCCGGTGCTGGCTACGAAGGTGCCCGACAAACTCCAGGTGGGCGTGAGCTGGTACACGCCCACCACCGAGAGGTCGTGCGGCCGGTCCTGCCGGGCATTGAACCAAGCGCCGCCGTTGATTTCGGTGTACTGCCGCTGCGACTTGCTCAGCGTGTAGCCCAGCCAGCCGGTGAGGCGGCCGGTTTCTTTTTTCAGCAGAAACTCAACGCCGTAGGCCCGGCCTTTGCCGTAGAGCAGGGTGCTTTCCACGTCCTGGTTGCCGCGCAGCTGGGTGCCGTCGCGGTAGTCTATCTGGTGCTGCAGCTGCTTGTAGTACACCTCGGCCGAAAACGAGTAGGCGCCCTTGGTGCCCAGCTGGCGGAAGTAGCCCGCCGAGTACAGGTCGGCCAGCTCGGGCTTCACGTTGTTGGTGGTGGGCACGTACATATCGGTGGGCGACGACGCAGCCGAGTTGCTGAGCAGGTGCAGGTTCTGCACGTTGCGGGCGTAGCCGGCCTTCAGGGCCGTGCTGGCCGACAGCTGGTAGCTCACGGCCAGGCGCGGCTCCAGGTTCAGGTAGGTTTTGATGAACTCGCCGGCGGTGTAGTGCTGGGTTGCGAGCACGGTACCGGCCGCGTTGTAGGTCGAGTAGTCGCCGGCACCCAGCAGGCTGAACGCCGACAGCCGCAGCCCGGTAGTGAAGTCGAGCTTGTCGGTAGCCGCCCATTCGTGCGACACGTAAGCGGCCGATTCCAGCGAATAATTGGTTTTATCGGCCGTCGAATTCACCGCCGCATCGGCCGAGGCCGTGACGTGGCCCGGCGTGATGGTGTGGTAAATAACGTTGGCCCCGAAGCGCAGCGTCTGCTTTGCGCTGGGCGAAAACTCGAAGTCCTGCTTCAGGTTCCAGTCCTTGATTTTCGAGTCGATGCGAAAATTCTGGTCGTTGGTTTTGATGTTGATTTCGTAGTCGTACTTGCTGTAGATGAGCGAGGTATTTGAAAACAGGCGGTCCGTAAACAGGTGGTTGAAGCGCAGCGTGGCGGTCTGGTTGCCGTAGTTGTTGCCGAAGGCGTCGATGCCCAGCGCGTCGCGCCCCAGGTAGCCCGAGAAGTAGATGCGGTTGCGGGCGTTCAGCGTGTAGTTGGCCTTGGCGTTGAGGTCGTAGAAGTAGAGGCTGGCGCTTTTGGTGGTGGGGTTCGAGCTGAGCTTCAGAAACACGTCGGCGTAGGTGCGGCGGCCGGTGAGGAGGAACGAGCCTTTGTCCTTCACCAGCGGGCCTTCCAGGGCCAGGCGCGAGGCAATGAGGCCAATGCCGCCGCTGCCGTGCAGCTGCTGGTTGTTGCCGTCCTTCATCTTGATGTCGACCACCGACGAGAGCCGCCCGCCGTACTGCGCCGGCATCCCGCCCTTGTACACGGTCAGGTCCTTGATGGCGTCGGAGTTGAAGGTGGAGAAGAAGCCCAGCAAGTGCGAGGCGGACGCGGTGGCTTCATACCCCAAACTTACCGCCAGCCACGCCCTGAAGGCCGGCTTTTTCTACAAACGCCGCAAAAAGGCAGATGATTGCCAGCACTTCTCGGGGCGTAGCATTGCACGCGGTGTGCGTAAATGTTGGAGCTTTGCAGCGAAATTTCTGCTCACAGCCGTCGGACCGTGCTTCTTCCCTTCTACTGTCCTTCCTTTCCGTAACGCTAAGCAACCATGGCTGCTTCCAGAAGCTTATTCTTGATTGGTTTTGGCTTGTCGTTGTTGGGCAGCTGCACCAGCGAGCAGCCGTCCACGGTGAAGGCCGAAGCGTCGCCCAAAATGATACGGGTGCCCGGCGGAACGTTCCTGATGGGTTCTGATGACCCGAATTTTCCCGACGCTTCTCCCATTCACCCGGTTACGCTCGGGTCCTATTATATCGACGAGCACGAGGTCACCAATGCCGAATTTGCCGCCTTTGCTAAGGCGGCACGGTACGTGACGGTAGCCGAGCGCAAACCCACTCCGCAGGAATTGCCGGGGGTGCCAGCGGCGCAGTTGGCAGCGGGCTCGGCCGTTTTCTTGAAGCCCGATGGCGCGGTGTCGCTGGCGGAACCAGGGCAGTGGTGGCGCTACGTGGCCGGGGCCAGCTGGCGGCACCCACTGGGCCCCGGCAGCAGCCTCGCCGGGCACGAAACCGACCCCGTGGTGCAGGTATGCTACCAAGACGCCCTGGCCTACGCCCAATGGGCCGGCAAGCGGCTGCCCACCGAGGCCGAGTGGGAGTTTGCTGCCCGCGCCGGCAAAAACGTCGCCACGCCCTACTACTGGGGCGCCGAGCTGAACCCCGGCGGCAAGTGGATGGCGAACATTTTCCAGGGTGATTTTCCGGCCGGCAACACCCGCAAAGACGGTTTTGAAGGGCTGGCTCCCGTCAAGTCGTTTCCGCCCAATGCCCTGGGGCTCTACGACATGGAAGGCAACGTGTGGGAATGGTGCAGCGACTTTTACCGCCCCGACTACTACCGGGCCAGCCCGGTGGCCAATCCGCCAGGCCCGGCCAGCAGCTTCGACCCCGACGAGCCCGGCCTGGTAAAGCGCGTGCAGCGCGGCGGCTCCTTTTTGTGCAGCGACCAGTACTGTGCTCGCTACAAGGCCGGCAGCCGGGGCAAAGGCGAGGTGAGAAGCGCCGCAAATAATTTAGGCTTTCGCTGTGCCAAAGACGTGAAATAGGTGACACCTTCGCAGTGAAGAACTACCCGCAACGGCTGTTGTGGTACCCCGAAATGCCAACTCCCTGGATATGAAATCTGCGAAACTGCTGGTGCTGCTGTTGGGCGTGGTTTGCGGCGTGGCGCTTGCTCAAACGAAGCCCAAAGCCCAGCGCCCGCCCAATATCATTTTCATTGTGGCCGATGATTTGGGCTACGGGGATATTAGCTGCTACGGTCAGAAGCGGTTCAAAACCCCCAACATTGACCGGCTGGCCACCGAAGGCATGAAGTTTACGCAGGCCTATGCCGGCACGGCGGTGTGCTCGCCGTCCCGCTCGTCCTTGTTCACGGGCCAGCACACCGGGCACACGCCCGTCCGGGGCAACCTCGCGGTGAAGCCGGAGGGCCAGTACCCTTTGCCCGATTCGACCGTCATCATTCCGCAGCTGCTGAAGAAGGCCGGCTATGCCACCGGCTGCTTCGGCAAGTGGGGCCTGGGCGGCCCCGGCACCAGCGGCGACCCGGTGAACAAGGGCTTCGATGAATTCTTTGGCTACAACAGCCAGACCCTGGCCCACAATTACTACCCTTACTACCTGTGGCACAACCGGGAAAAAGTAATGCTGCCCGAAAACAGCGGCGCCCGCTCGGGCACCTACGCCCCGGATTTAATCCATCGAAAAACGCTGGAATTCATCAAGCAGCATAAGGACCAACCCTTTGCCGTGTTTGTGACGACGGTGATTCCGCACGCGGAACTAGCCGCCCCGCCCGCGTACATGAAGCAGACCATCGGGAAATTTGGTCCGGAAAAGCCGTATATCGGCCCCGATACCAGTGCTCCAACCTTCACCAAATCGGGTCCTTACCTGTCGCAACCCTATCCGCGGGCGGCCTTCGTGGGCATGATGGGGGTGCTCGACGACCAAGTGGGCCAAATCATGCGCACGCTCAAGGAGCTGCATCTTGACGGCAACACCTTGGTAATTTTCACTTCCGACAATGGCCCTTCGCCGGAAGGTGGCAAGGAGCTGAATTATTTTAACAGCAGCGGCGGGTTTCGCGGGGCGAAAAGGGATTTGTACGAAGGCGGTATTCGCGAGCCGTTTATTGCCAGGTGGCCCGGCCAGGTGAAAGCCGGAGTTGTAACCAAGCAGGTGGTGGCCTTTTGGGACCTGCTGCCCACCTTCACCGAATTAGCGGGCCTGAAAACGCCGGCCAACCTTGATGGCGTTTCCATGGTGCCCACGCTAACCGGCAAAGGCCAGCAGCAACAGCATCCGTACCTGTACTGGGAGTTTTATGAGCAGGGCGGCAGCGTGGCCGCCCGCATGGGCCACTGGAAAGCCGTGCGCCTGAACATGGCGACTACCCCCAACGGCCCCATCGAGCTGTATGACCTGGACGCCGACCCGGCCGAAACGCACGACGTGGCCAAACAGCAACCGGCGGTAATTGCGCGCTTTGCGCAAATTTTCACCAAGGAGCACAAGCCCTCGCCGGTGTTCAAGTTTCAGCCCCGGAAAGCCGCCGACGAGTAAGCAGTTTGGCCGTTCCGCAGCCCTACAGCCGCACCCCAATGCCCGGCCCCAGCATGTAGAACCACCGGCTGGTGCCCAGCAAAAAACCACCGCCCAGGTAGAGCGGAAACGTGAACTTGGCCTCGCGCCGCGTGGGGTACACCGAGCCCAGAATCACCAGGCCGAGGTCGCGGTTGGCGCTGCTGCTGCCCAGGTTGAAGGCGTTGAGGGCCACGAAACCGGCCCCGATTTTGTACGGACGCAAGCGGTTGATTTTGTTGGGGCTGTAGAAGCTGAACTGCGCCAGCGTGGCCAGCGAGATACCGCCGAGGTCGCCGTAGCTGCTCTCGCCCTGCTTGCGGGTGAGCAGGCCCGCCGGGAAGCTCACGTCGATGTCGAACTTGTAGCGGCGCTTGAGCACCAGCTCCACGGTTTGGGTATAGCCGGTTTCGCCGTACTGGCTGGCCTGGTGCTTGACAGTGACCAAAATGCGGCTCCACTCGTCGAGGTCATAGGTTTTGCGGCTCAGGATGGTGTTGAGGCTCAGCGGGTCGGTGCGGCACTGCTTATCGGCGTAGAAAGCGGCGCGGGGTGAGTTGTCGCCGGGGCACACCAGCAGGCTTTCCACGGCGCGCTGCTCCACCAGGTCGCCCTTGCTATTCACGGTCCTGATTTCGAAGGTCAGGTACTGCTTGCCGTAGAGCTGGTCGGCCTTGTCGATGCCGTTGGGGTTGAACTGAAACACTACGTCCCGAATGGTGCCGTCGTACAGCACCGGGCCATTGAGCCGGGTGATGGGGCGGGCGGCGTCGCCGTAGGCCACCGACACAAAATCCAGCGGATGCGGCCGCTGGAATTCCTTTATGTTCAACGTGTAGCCCGTGGGCTGGCCCAGGTTGTAAATCGTGCTTTTGCGCTTGTCGAAGCTCACGGGCACATGCACCCGGTACACCAGCCGGCTATCGGTGCGCACCGACGAATCGGAAGGCACCACCGGCAAATCCTCGAAGCTAATGCGGGCTTTTTGCAGGCCGTCACCCTCGAGGCGCACGTCCACGGTTTCGCCGGGGCTCACGCTCAGGCCGGGCGTCCACTCGCCGCCGCGGTGCAGCACCTGCACGTTCCGAATCACGGTTTGGGGCGTGATGTCGAGGTTGGTGAGGTAGCGGGGCGCGTCATTTTCCTTGATGTAGAGGTAGCCGGCGGTTTGGCGGTGGATGTTGTAGGGGCGGAAGTAGCACAGCACCCGGTCGTTGCTCAGGTACTGGCGGGTGAATATTTCGGCAATGAGCGCGCCGCCGGCTTCTTCCTGGTCCTCAATACGGTAGGTGCGATGCAGCTCGAAGCTGCGGCCGTTATCGAGTATCAGCTCCACGCCCCGGCGCCGGCTCACGTCGTCCATGGTCACGCTGCGCTGGTCGGGCGATAGAAAGCGCAAGCGACTGGCTTTCACGTTGAACTCCTGCTTCAGCACCGGCAGCTGGTAGCTGAGGCGGTTGCCGGCCACCAGCGTGGGCCGCTCGGTTTGCAGCTTCACGGCCAGGGTGCGCACGCCCAGCTGGTTGGGCAGCACGTGCAGGCGCAGGGTGCCGTTGGCCTCGGCCACCAGGCGGTAGTCAAATTCCGGCCCGCGCATCCATTCGCCGGTGGTGTGCACATTGCGCGGGTTCGAGCTGGTGAGCTCAAACACCTTTTCCTCGCCCACAAACAGCTCGTTATCCGTCACACGCAGCGCCAGCGAAGTGCGGGCCAACGGCAGCAGCGGCACCTCCTGCCGGCTGGGCGTACGTCCGGCCGAGTCGGAAGCCTGCTCCACCACCAGCCGCAGGAACCGGCTGGTCGTCAAATTCTGGAATTTCAGGCGGGTGCGCAGGCTGCCATCGTCTTCCTTGCTCAGCGAGTCGAGCTGCTGGTAGTCAGGGCTGCGGCGCAGACGCACCGGCTTGGCATTGGCCGGATTAGCCGGGTACAGGCGCAGCTCCACCGTTTCATCGTCGCGCCTATACCAGAAATACAGCGTGGGCACGCCCTGCACCGGCACCGTGTTGCGGCTCAGGAGGTAGGTGGAAGTATCGGTGCGCAGGCTGGCATCGCGCAGCACCAAGCCGCCGACCGGAGCCGTCTGGGCGTTGGAAAAACGCGGCACCACTCCCAGTAAAATGCCAAAAAAGGCGAAAAACAACCGGAAGCAAAACGAAGCAGACATGCAGGCAAGTGGAACGGAAATAGCGCTCCACGCCGGCAAAGGTCGGGCTCCGCACGCGCGGCTACCAAGCTCCGCCACTAAATTCTTGACCGGGTCAGTCCAAAACCTCGCCGGCTCGTTGCGGCATCGGCCTGCCGCTACTTCAGCTTCTCGCGCCGCCGGGTGCCCAGCAGCAGCAGTATCAGCAGCAAGAAGCCGGTGGCGCCCAAGCTCCACCAGGTTATTTCGGGTACGCCGCGCCGGTAGGGCATGTCGGGTGAATAATGGCCCAGCAGCGACAGGCCCGAGAACAGCAGCCCGCCCACGCTCAGCAGCGCCAGAATGGTGCGGCTCACCAGCTGGTCGGCCTTGCGCAGCAGCGTCTGGTAGCCAATCAGCTCGATTTTCACCCGCAGCTCGCCCTTGCTCACCTTGCGCACAATCTGGCGCACATCAGCCGGCAGGGTTTGGAGCAGGGCCAGCAGCTGCGTGCCGGTGTATTCGGCTTCGTTGAGCAGGTTTTGCCGGGAGTATTGCTCCCGAATAATCTTGGCCCCGTACGGCCGCACAAACTCAAACGTGTTGAAATTGGGGTGCAGCACCTTGCCGATGCCCTCCAGAATAACCAGTGCCCGCAGGATGAGGAACACCGCGCCCGGCACCTGCAATTTGTAAGTGTAAATGATGGTTTGGAGCGAGTCGGCAAGGTCGCTCATGCTCATCTCCTTCACGTCGAGGGTAGCAAAATCCTCAATCAGCTGGCTCAAATCCGACTCGAACGCCCGCATGTCCGGGATTTCGGCCGTGAGGGCAAGGCGGCGGAAATTGAGCGCCATGCTGCGGGGGTCCTGCCGCGCCATGCCGATAAACACGCCCGCAAACGCGTATTTCTGCTGCTTGGTGAGGCGGCCCACCATCCCAAAATCAATGAGCACCACCGTGCCGTCGGGGCGTACCAGCACGTTGCCGGGGTGCGGGTCGGCATGAAACACCCCGAACTCGAAAATCTGGGTCAGGTAGATATCCATGCCGTTTTCGGCCACCGTGGCGGGGCTCAGGCCCCACTCCAGCAGCTGCGCCTTGTCCGTGATTTTGCAGCCGCTCACGAACTCAATCACCAGAATGCGCGAGGTGCTCAGCTCCCGGTACGGCTTGGGCACGTAAAACGTGGTGTACTCGGCGTAGAGCTTGCGAAACTGCTCCATCGAGCGCGCTTCGGCGGTGTAGTCCAGCTCTTTGCTCATGCTCCGCTCGAAGGCGTCCACGATGTCCTGCGGGTTGGCCAGGCCCTGCTTTTGCAGGAAACCAGAGGTGAGGCGCACCAGCTCGTGCAGCAAAGCCAGGTCGGAACGGACTTTTTCGCGCACGTTGGGGCGCTGCACTTTCACCACCACTTCCTCGCCCGTGAGCAGCCGCGCCCGGTGCACCTGCCCGATGCTGGCCGAGCCCAGCGTCACGTCATCAAACTCGCTGAAAACCTCGGAAATCGGCCGGCCCAGCTCCTCCTCAATAATCTGGCGGGCCAGGGCCGTCTCAAACGGCGGCACGTTGCTTTGCAGCTTCTCAAACTCGTCAATCAGCGCCTCGGGCAGCAGGTCGGCCCGGTTGCTCATGGCCTGGGCCAGCTTGATGAAGGTGGGCCCCAGCTCCTCAATTATCAGGCGCACCCGCTCCCAGCGCGTGGTTTCAAACACCTGCCGGTCGGCCCGCTGCCAGCTCAGGCGGCGCGCCTGGCTCACGAGGCGGCGCAGCGGCGTGGTCGTCACCACATCCTCGAAGCCGTAGCGTAGCAGCACCTCCGCCACTTCCCGGATGCGCTGCAAATTAGAAATCGTGTTTTTGAACATAGGGCGCCGATTTACGGACCGCAGATTTACGCAGATTAAACCGATTTCGCGGATTCGAACGCGCCGCACGGGCTGGCACAGCCGGTTGCTTCGCACTCGAACGATGCTAAAAAACCCCGCCTGCGCCGAGCAAACGGGGTTTTATCAGTTCTCAACGCTTGGCTATGCGTTGTCGTCAGTTTTGGCGGCTGGTGCTGCGGCAGCGGGCTTCTTGGCGGCGGGCTTGCTGGTGGCGGGTTTGGCAGCGGGCTTCGCGGCCGCTTTGGCAGCAGGCTTTGCGGAGGCTTTTGCGGCGGGCTTGGCAGCCGGTTTGGCCGGAGCAGCGGCTTTGGCAGCCGTCGATTTCTGGGCCGAATCGGCGACGGCGCTCACTTTGTCGGCTACTTTCTTCACCGCACCAGCGGCTTTGCTGGCGGCGCTGTTGGCCGTGGCGGCGGCTGTTTTCGCAGCGGGTTTGGCAGCGGGCTTTTTGGCCGCGGCCTTGCCCTTGGGCTTGGCATCGCCGAGGCCAACGGAGCTTTTCACGCGCTCGGCCAGGCCCTGAAATTGCTTTTCCAGCTCAACGCGCTTGGTTTCGCCGCTTTTCAACAGCTCATCCACAATTTTCTTCCCCTCTTCCTGGGTCATCTTGTTGTCTTTCACCAGCTTTTCGATGGTGCTCTGTAGCGACTTGCTGCCCTGGGCGATGTAACCCACGCCAGCATTTACGAATTTTTTAAACAAATCTTCCATGATGAGGAAACATGTTGAGGTGAAAAATGAAAAAGGGAAGCAACTGGAAACAAATGCGTTGCAGGCACAAAGTAGTATGCAAGCCGACTATTTCTGGTGCAAACCTACGAATACTCCGCAATATAGTGGAACGGTGTACGCAGTATTTTTCGAAAAGTGGCTCAAAATCACTTCAATGCGAGTAAAATTTTCTGTTTCAGACCGGAGACAAAATTCCACTGGCCAATCAATAGTTCTCATGCCTCACGTATGATAACCGATAACAGCGAATCGCTAAGCGGCGCGCCGTGAGAGCACACGCGGCGCCCGGACCCGTGCGGTTTTGGTCTGATATTGCCCGGCCCACAGCTTATCCAGAAAGCCCGCCACCTGGTCCAGCGCCTGCCGGGCCTCGGGCACAATGCGCCAGAACAAATGCCACCAATGCACCAGTCCCTCAAATGGTTGCAATACTAAAGGCACGCCGGCGGCGCGGGCTTTTCTGACAAATTTTACCACGTCACCATACAGCACCTCGGCCGTCGAAACCTGGATGAGCAGCGGCGGCAGGCCGTGCAAATCGGCCTGCGCGGGCGAGAGCAGCGGGTGCGTGAGGGGCGTTTTATGGGCGTACAGCGGGCCCCAGGTGCGCATTTGCAGGGCTTCGAGCAGGAGACCTTCTTCGCGGGCCACGCGGCGCAGGGCGGTGATGGGCAGGTTGAGGTCAGTCCAGGGCGAGAGGCCGATGCCGGCGGCGGGCAGCGGCTCGCCGGCATCGCGCAGGGCCAGCAGTAGCGCCAGTGCCAGGCCGCCCCCGGCCGAGTCGCCGCCCACCACGATGTCGTGCGGCTGGTGGCCCTGGCGCAATAGCCAGCGGTAAGCCCGCCGGGCATCGTCCAGCGCGGCCGGAAATGGATGGTCGGGCGCCTTGCGATAGTTGATGGTGAGGACATTGAGGCCGCAACGCTGGGCCAAGCTGCCCACCAGGCTGCGGTGCGTATTGAGCGAGCCCAGCACGTAGCCGCCCCCGTGCAGGTAGAGCAGCACCCGCGTGGGATGCGCCGTGCGGGGCCGCAGCCACTCCGCTTCGAGGCGGTTATCGAGCTGAAAGCTTTCCAAATTCACGCGCCAGGGCATAAACTGGAACAGGGAACCGGCTTCCATGGCCAGCCGCATGGCGCCCACGCTGGGCTTGCGGCTAGCCAACGGCGCGGCCGCCGCCGTGAGAAACTGCTTGAGCAGCAGGTGCTGAAACGAGGGCATTGGGTGGGATTTGGGGAGGGCGGAAGGGTGTGAAAAGTCTGTCATCCTGAGCAGAGCGAAGGACCTTATCACGCCAGCGCAGAATAGAATTACGGCAAGCTATTCAAACCTGACAAGGTCCTTCGCTCTGCTCAGGATGACAGACGATTTACGGAGCAACAAACTACGGTTTCTGCCCCAGCTTATTGCCTTTATACCCTTTGATGGCCAAGGGAATCCAGCCAAGTACGGGGATGAAATAAGCCAGGGTAATGGGGTTGCGCCACAGCATACGTAGCCAGGCACCGGGGCGGTCGAGCTGCATGTGAAAATCGCGGCGCCCTTCCTTCACGTACAGGCGCTCGAACTCGGTGAAGAGGGCCGGCCAGGCGAAGGGCAGGAAAAACGGGAAGAAGCGCCGGTTTTCCTTCATGCGCTGCCACAGCTCGGCCCAGCGGTAGGGATGCTGGCCGTAGTTTTTCACGGCAACATCCATTTCGGCCTGCATTTTCTGGCGGATTTGCTCGCTCAGGGCCAGGTATTCTTCGCGGGTGAGCTGGTCGGTGGTTTTGTCGGTAAGGTCCGACGGGCGGATGCGGGTGCCCATCACGAACGTGAGCTTGGCCGGCAGCGCCAGGTAGAAGGCCCACGGCTGCACAATGACCAGCAGCAATAGCAGCGTGAGCGGCAGAAACGGAATCCCGATTTTCTTGGTGAAGCGGTTGATGAAATCCCAGCTGTAGGCGTAGGGATTCAGGTATTCGGCGTTGATGGTGTAAAAGGGCACGATGTCGGTGCCGTGCTGCAGGGCCAAGCGCACCATGCTGGTGGCCAGGCGCTGAAACTGGTACTTCCGGTTGAAGCCCTTGCCGATGCCCGGCACGCCTTCGGGGTAGAGCATCAGGTTGTGGTCCTGGTAGTACATCATGGTTTCGAAATTCAGCGTGGTGGCATCCACGCAGCCCGCTTTTTTCCAGAATTCCTTTACCAAGTACGGGTTCATCAGGGCCGTTTGGGAGAGCAGCGGGGCCGACAATGGGCGCGGCAAGTCGCTCAGGCTGGCGTGCTTGGGCAGGTAGCGCCACAGGTGCGACAGGGCCACAATAGCATCCCAGGGGAAGGCCATGCCCGAATGGTTGCTGGCAAAAATCAGCGGCCGGTTGGGGTTGTTGCGCTGCGGAAAGTTCTCAAAACCCACCAGCTTGGACCGGAACCACACGCGGTCGAGCAGCTGCAGGATGTTTTCGTCCAGCGTCTGGGTGAATTCCTCCCGAAAATAGTCGTCGTAGATGTGCTGGTTGGCCACAATGGCCGGTGGGGGGGTATTCAATGAAGGATGAGGAATGAAGAATGATGAGTTATCCGTGCTTCCATGCATGAAAGAAAGGTAGGGGTTTTATTGCATTCCCAATTCTTCATTCCTCATTCCTCATTATTCATTAAGCGCAGCGTCACCGGCTGCCGAAAATGGCGCTGCCCACGCGCACCAGCGTGCTGCCTTCGGCCACGGCCAGCGGGTAGTCGCCGCTCATGCCCATCGAAATGTCGCGGAAGGCGTCGTCGTCGGCAAAATACGTGGCTTTCAGGTGCTCGAAGTAGCTGCGCAGCTGCTGGAATTCCCGGCGAAGCTGGGCTTCATCGTGCGTGAAGGTGGCCACGCCCATCACGCCGGTGAGGCGCACGTTTTGCATCTGGCGGTATTCTTCCGAAGCCAGCATTTCCTCCGCTTCGGGCAGCGAGAGGCCGGACTTGGTTTCTTCCTGGGCAATGTGAAATTGCAGCAGCCCGTTGATAACCCGGCTGTTGGCGGCGGCGTGCTTGTTGATTTCGCGCAGCAGCTTCCCGCTGTCGATGCTTTGGATGGTGTGCACGAAGGGCGCCAGCAGCTTCACCTTGTTGGTCTGGAGCTGGCCAATGAGGTGCCACTCCACATCGGGCGGCAGCTGGGGCTGCTTGGCGGCCATTTCCTGGGGCCGGTTTTCGCCGAAGCAACGGGCGCCGGCCGCGTAGGCTTCTTCCAGTTTCTCCACGGGGTGGGTTTTGGTGACGACGCACAGGCGGGCGGCCGTGCCCGCCAGTTCGGCGTTGATGCGGTGAATGTTATCGGCGATGGACATGCTTTCAATTAACAATGAGCAATGGGCAATGGGCGATGGGCAATGGGCAATGGGCAATGAACAATGGGCAATGAACAATGGGCAATGAACAATGGGCAATGAGCAATGGGCGATGGGCGATGGGCAATGGGCAAGAGGAACGTCATGCTGAGCGCAGTCGAAGCATCTCGCTCGCTTCGTTCACCGATTTATTTACTACCACACGCGAGATGCCTCGGCTGCGCTCGGCATGACGTTCCTTTTGTTCATTGCTCATTGTTCATTGCTCATTGTTCATCAGTCCTCCAGCGGGTTGCTCAAGAAAGTGCCTTTCAGCAGCAGCCACAGCAGCCAGAAGCCGATGCCGAGCCAGAGGTAGGGCGGGTAAAAATCTTTGGTGTTGCGGAAGCGCAATTGCTTGATTTCGGACTTTTCGAGGCGATTGATTTGGGTGAAGACCTCGCGCAGCGCCCCGGCGTCGGTGGCCCGGAAAAACTGGCCGTCGGCGGCGGCGGCCAGCTGGCGCATGGTGGTTTCGTCGAGGCGGGTTTCCACGTAGCGCGGGTGGCCTTCGTCGTCGTGGCCGTAGGGCACAAAGCCGTCTTTGCCCAGCCCGATGGTGTAGATGCGAATGCCAAACGCGTGTGCCAGCTGGGCGGCCAGCTGCGGGTCGAGGCTGCCGGCATTGTTTTCGCCGTCTGAAAGCAAAATGACTATCCGCGAGCGGGCCGTGGACTCGCGCAAGCGGTTGGTGGCCACGCCCAGCGCCGTGCCAATGGCCGTGCCGTCATTCGGTATCATGCCCACGCGCAGGCCGGCCAGGTCCTCGCGCAGCAGGTCGTAGTCGGTAGTGAGGGGGGCCAGCGAGTAGGCATCGCCGGCAAACGCCACCAGCGCCAGCCGGTCGCCCACGCGACTGCCGAGGAAGTCGGCGGCCAGGCGCCGGGCCGCGGCGAGGCGGTTGGGGCGCAGGTCTTCAATCTCCATCGAGCCCGATACGTCGAGCGCCAGCACTATGTCGATGCCCCGGCCCGACTGCTCCACCCGTTCATCGGTGCGCTGGGGCCGGGCCAGGGCCACCACGATGAAGCTCAAACCCAGGCCCAGCACCACATCGGGCAGGAAGCGCAGCACCGCCGTCCAATTGCGCTGCGCCGGGCCCGGCGCAAAGGCCACCTCCACCCGCGCCCGCCGCCGGGCCAGCAGCCGCCGCAGAAAAAACAGCAGCGGCACGGCCGCCAGCAGCAGCAGCAGGCGCGGGTGCTGCCACTGGTAGCCGGCCAGCGTGGTGTAGCGCAAAAGGGTGAAAAAGTCGTTCAACTTGATTCAATGAGCAGGGAGCAATGAGCAATGAGCAATGAGCAATGAGCAATGAGCAATGAGCAAAAGAACGTCATGCTGAGCGCAGCCGAAGCATCTCGCGTGCCGAAGTAATTCAATCGTGAGGACGAAGCGAGCGAGATGCTTCGGCTACGCTCAGCATGACGTTCCTTTTGCTCATGGCTCACTGAATGATGGAAGCGTATCGGCGCTCGGCAAAGCCCCGCAGGCGCTGAAAGGCCCGGTCGACTTCGGCGGCTTCTTCGGTTTGCAGGTTGCCGTAAATCACTTTGTCGGTGGCGTTAAGGGCTTTGCGCACGTCGTTATCGTTCTCGAAATACGCCACCAGCTCGCGGGTCGTAAAGGAATTCAGGTCGCTGTTTTCCAGGCGAGCGAGGTAGTTTTTCCAGAGCACCACGGCCCGCTCCACGTTGGTGGCGGAGCGCGACAGCTCGAAGCGCTCGACGTGGCGGGCAAACTGGGCCAGGAAGTAGCCGTGGTTTTTGCGCAGCTTGTAGGCCTGGTAGCGCCGCGTGAGCCGCCGATGGAACAAAGCCGCGCCCCCCGCCAGCAGCAGCAGCACCGCCAGCGTGCCGGCCAGCCAATACGGATAGTTGAATACCGGCTCTACGGGCACCAGGGCCAGGTTTTGGCGCAGCCTGGGCGGCGCGGTTGCCCCGGCGGGCAGGGGCCTAGCCGTGCGGCGCAGGCGCACGCGGCTGGGCAGGGGCAGGATGCTCAGCGTGTCGGGGCCTTGCAGCACGGCCACGGGCAGCGCCAGGGTTTGCACCGAATCGAGCCGGAAAGTGCGCAGGTGATAGATGGCGCGGTCGAGGCTCACGCCGTTGCGCGTGCGGGTCGGATAGAAGGTTTTGCCCGCGTACTCAAACGGCGCAAACCGGGCCAGCGAATCCGGAAACACCACTTCCAGGTCGGGGGCGTGGGCGTAGCGCAGCTCGTAGTCCAGCGGCTCGCCCACCAGCACCGTGGGCTTCAGGAAACGGCCCTGCGGCGCGGGCAGCGGCGCGGGCTGGGCCGCCAGCAACCCCGGCAGCAGCAGCAGCACCGGCAGCAGGCAACCCCAACGCAGAAGTAAGCAAACGGACAGCATAGCGGGCAAAACAAGGCCAAATGTAGCCACAGGACTGGGTTGGGGACGTGTGCCGTAGGGGCGGGGCCTGCCCCCGCCCGGCCGTTGAACGGAATCATTGCACCGACACCAGCGTCCGGGCGGGGGCAGGCCCCGCCCCTACTCCAAGCCGTGCTAGGTTCCTAGCAACCCGCCCCTTACCTTGCCCATACTTCCGGCAACGTTGCCGGCTTTCATTCCCCCTTCTTCTACTTTTTTATGCAGAACCTGTTTTCTACCCCCATCCCCGACGCCACGCTGAAAAAGGCGCTGGGCTTCTTCCAGCAGGGCGCCGCCGAGCTGCGGCCCTACCTGCAAGCCCTTACGCCCGAAGAGCGGTCGGCCATGCTGAAAATGGGCGCCAAAACCGTCGACTTCGTGCAGAAGGCCTACGGCTACGCCCTGAGCAACCCCAGCTTCGTGCCCGCCTTCCTCGACCTGGAGGAGTTTGCCAGCGACTCGGCGGCCCTCGCCGGCCTAGCCCCCATTCAGCAGCTGCTCGACGGGCTGGCCCTCGACGCCAGCTCCACGATGATGCTGGCCGGCTCCGACGCCTACGCCGCTGCGCTGGTGCTCTACAACAACATTAAGTTTCTGGCCAAAAACAAGCAGCCCGGCGCCCAGGCCGCCTACGACGACCTGAGCCAGCGCTTCCCCGGCAACGGCGGTGGCCGGCCTCCGAAGCCCCTGAAAGGCTAGGCAACGCCCCGGCCCCGCCAAACAAAGGCCCGGTTTCGACTCGCTGAGGGTTGGAGCCGGGCCTTTGCACGTCCCTTGCTGGGCTCCAAGGGGCGAAATGGATGCTTAAGCAGCTCATTTGCACCCTCGGAGGGGGGTTATGGCAGGGTCGAGGGGGGTTATGGCAGGATTTACTGACAGATTGACACTGCCTATAACCGCGCTAGGCCCCGCCCAGCCGCCGCGCCTCACAGGCGCCGTTGGCGGCTTGCAGGTTGCGGTTGAGGGATTGGGATTGCATAAGAGCGAAGGTAAAAAACAAAGCTACCCCCGCCGCCCGAACTGCTGCCGATGCCGAAACAGATTCACCAGCTGCGGCACAAAGTCCGCTTCGGTGCTCAGGGCCAGAAAGCCGGTGCGGTGGCGGCGGCAGATGTTGAGCAGCTCGGCCTCCTGGCGGTCGGCGGTGGCCTCCACGCTAGCCCGGAAATCGGGGCTGGCGGTGTTCACCCAGCGCGTCTGGCCGGTTTCGGCGTCGCGCAGCGGCACAATGCCCAGGGCCGGAAACTGCCGCTCGCGCGGGGCCAGTACCTGCACCACTATCAGGTCGTGGCGCTGGGCCAGCATGGTCAGCTCCCGCTCGTAGTGGCCGTCGATGAAGTCCGACACCAGCACCACCAGCGTGCGGCGCTTCAGCAAGCCCATGGCCTGCCGAATGCCCGCCCCCACCCCCGTGCGGCGCGAAGCCGGCACCAGCCCAAACAGCCGGTTGATGAGGGCATACGCCGCCCGCGGCCCTTTCACGGGCGGCAGGTACAGCTCCTTCTGGTCCGAAAACGCAAACAAGCCCAGCGCCGAGCCCTGCCGGGCCGCCGCCAGCGCCAGCAGCCCGGCAATGTCGCGGGCCACGTCCAGCTTGCGGCGCTGCCCGTCGCCCACGTCCAGCGAGCCGCTCACGTCGAGCAGCACCAGCACCTGCTGCTCTTTCTCTTCCTTGTAGGTTTTCACGAAGGTGCCGTGGCCTTTGCTGCTCACGGCCCAGTCGATGGCGCGCACCTCGTCGCCGTACTGGTACAGGCGCACGTCGTCCACCTCCAGGCCGGTGCCTTTGAACACGGAGTGAAAATCGCCCTGGAGCTGCGCCTCCACCGCCTTGCGAATGCGGATTTCGAGGTGGCGCAGGCGGCGCACCAGGTCGGTGAGGGGCGAATTCATATGCTAGCGCTTGTTCGTTGTCAGTTGTTCGTTGTCGGCATCGGGCCCTAACGGCAAGTTTCCTCTTTGCTCCCTGCCTAGAGCGGTTTTGGGGTCGCTGTATCGTAGCGCAAACTACAAAGTTCGCGCTACGATACAGCGACCCCAAAACCGCTCTCAAAAACCACCGAAGGCGAAGCTACGGCTTGGGACTAACTTTGCGATGTGAAATCATTCCGTCGTTGCTGCCTGGGCCTGTTGATGGCCGCCTTGCTGGTGGGGGTCTCCGCCTGCCAAACGCCCGAAGAGGCCCCCGTGCCCGCCGATTTGCTCCCAAAAGAGAAAATGATTCCGCTGCTGGCCGACCTGCACGTACTGGAAGCACAGGTCGAAAACAGCCGCCTCTCCCCCGATTCGGCGCGGGCCCTGTTCTTGGTGCAGCAGAAGGCCGAGCTATGGAAGCGGGAGATAACCGATTCGGCGTTTCACCGCAGCTTCCGCTACTACAGCATCCACGGCAAGGATTTGGACGAAATCTACGGGGCAGTCATCGACACGCTCAACAAGCGCGAAGCCAAATTTGCCCCTAAACCCGCGGAGAAGGCCGTGCCGCCGGGCTGGGCCAAGTAACCTATTGGGGGCTGACGAAGCAGATAGAAGCGGGTTGAGCAAGGAAGAACGTCATGCTGAGCGCAGCCGAAGCATCTCTACCCCGTAGGTAATCAGATTTATTCCTGCGGAAGAGCTGCTTCGGCTGCGCGCAGCAGCACGTGCTGGATTGATTGTTCGGGTAGGTTTGTCCCGTCAATCAAATTCCTACACCAGCCGGCTGCCATTGGGCACGGCCGCCGCCACCGCCGCCAGCACAACGTGGCCTTCGGCGTCGGCAAAGCCGGTGACGAGCACCTCCGAGCGAAATTTGCCGATTTGCTTGGGCGGAAAATTCACCACGGCCAGCACCTGCCGGCCCAGCAGCGTTTCGGGCGTGTAGTGGTGCGTGAGCTGGGCGCTGGATTTTTTCAGTCCGATTTCGGGCCCGAAATCAATCAGCAGCTGGTACGCCGGGCGGCGGGCCTCCGGGAAAGGCCGCGCCTCCACGATGGTGCCCACGCGCAGGTCTACCCGCTCAAATTCGGCCCAGGTCAAAGGCGTAGTGGCCATAGGCAATGTTGCTCTGTACTGGAAATGGCAAATTGCTGCCATTCGGCGTTGTTATGCTGAGCGCAGTCGAAGCATGACGTTTCAGCGTCGTTTCAATGATTTCTCCCGGCTTACTGCGGCAGGGCAAAGGCCTGGAGCTGCTCCAGCTTGGCCTGGGTTTGCTTTTCCCAGGAGGCCTGGCGCACGGCATTCAGGCCGTGGTTGGTTTCCTGGTCGTAGCGGTTTTGCTCCTTGTCCCACAGGTCGTACACGCCTTTGGTGAGGTTGTTGAAGGCGGGCTGCAGCTTCAGGCAGTCGGCTTTGGCCTGAAACAGCACCATTTTCTGGCGCATGATGCGGGCGTACACTTCGGTAATGTCGAAGTGGGTTTGCTCGTGCCGCAGCAAAGCCTCCGAGGCAGTTTTGGGGTTCCGAAACCACGACTTATTCGGGTCGAACGTGGCCAGCACCGTGCTGCTGAAGACAAAATCCTTGCACGCCGCGTTGGCTTTGATGTCGCTGGAAGTGGAGGAAGCCAGCGGGTCGCCAGAGCCGGGGCGGCCCAGAAAGTCGGCCACCGCCAGCTTGCGCGTTGCCGACCATTGAATGGGCGGCGCGGGCGCGGGCTTGGCCGCCACCCCAGCCGCAGCCGGGGCCGGCACCGCCGACGCGGGTACGGGCTTGGCCGCAGGACCTTGGCCGGGCTTAGCCGCAGGCCCTTGCAGCAGCGAGGCCACTACCAGAAACGAAGTCAGAAAGGAAAGCATAGTCACGTAATTTAGGGCAGCACCTTTGGTTAATCAGGCCACCGAAACACTTCCGGTCGCACAAAAATTGCCTCTTTAGAGGGAATTAGCATTCGCCGGAAAAAATTTCCCATTGAAGCTGTTTAGAAAGTCAAAATCGTTGTCATCCTGAGCGCAGCGAAGGACCTTATCACGGCAGAACAACGCCTATTCTGCCGTGATAAGGTCCTTCGCTGCGCTCAGGATGACAGATGTGTAAGCAAATCAGACTTTCTAAACAGCTTCATTGGCAATATGCAGCCGCCGCTTGCAAGCGGTGGAAATGGTTTAAGAATTCAACCGTCAGAGCTTGTTTGTCATCCTGAGCGCAGCGAAGGACCTTCTCACCAATGAACAGTTGGCAGTGAGTAGTTAGAGCAGTTTCGGAGTCGGTGTACCGTAGCGCGAACTATGTAGTTCGCGTCCCCGCGCCGTCTTATCGAAGCGACTGGCGCGGGGACGCGAACTGCAAAGTTCGCGCTACTTCCAGCGCCTGTACACCGACTCCGAAACCGCTGTAGGCAATTATTTACGCTACGCAGGCGTGATAAGGTCCTTCGCTACGCTCAGGATGACAAACGCCACTTATCACGCCGCGGCTGGCTCCTCCGCCGCCACGCGCCGCGCCGCCACGTAGCCCGGTGCCGTTTCGCGCCGGAAGCGCAGCAGCAGCACCCCGGCCACTATGCTGAGCCCCACCAGCAACCCCGTCCACAGGCCCGGCGCGCCCCAGTGCATGCGGATACCCAGAAAATAGCCCAGCGGCAGCGCCACCGCCCAATACGCCAGGAGCGCCACCACCGAAGGCACCTTCACGTCTTCCAGCCCGCGCAGGGCGCCTAGCCCCACCACCTGCAAGCCATCGGATACCTGAAACAAGGCCGCGATGAGCAGCAGCGTGGCTGCCTGGGCCACTACCGCCGGGTCAGGCCCGGCGGCCGGACTGTAGAGCAGCGGCGCCACGTGCCGCGTGGCAATAAACAGCACCGCCATGGTGCCCATGAAAGCAAACCCCAGCAGATACGCGGCAAAACCGGCCTGCCGGGCCCCGGCCAGATTGCCGCTGCCAAACAGCTTGCCCACTCGGATGGTAGCCGCCGCCGAAATGCCACTGGCGGCCATGTAAGTAATGGAAGCCAGATTGATGGCAACCTGGTGCGCCGCCAGCGATACCGCCCCCAGCCGACCAATCATGAGGGCCGCCGCCGCGAATGCGCCCACTTCAAAGGCCATTTGCACGCCAATGGGGGCGCCCAACCCCAGCAGGCGCGCCAGGGTGGCGGCATCGGGCAGCCAGTTGTGCACGGCGGCGCGGTACGTATGCAGACGCGGGGCTAGCAGCACGTAAGCCGCCATTAGCACCGCCATCAGGATGCGGGCCATGAGTGTGGCCCAGGCCGAGCCCATCAGCCCCAAAGCAGGCGCGCCCCAGTGCCCGAACACCAGCGCGTAGCACAGGGCCGCGTTCACCACATTGGCCAGCACCGACAACCACATGGCCTGCCGCGTGAGGCCCAGCCCTTCGGCAAATTCCCGAAACCCCTGGAACACCATGAGCGGCAGAAACGACCAGCTGATGACCCGCACCCAGGGCGCGGCCAGGGCCTCCACGGCGGGCGGCTGGCCCAGGAAGTGCATCAGGGGCGGCACCAGCTGGCCCAGGCCCACCAGCACCAGCCCGGCCAGCACGCTCAACCACACCGACGACACCAGCAGGCGGGCCAGCGCCGGGTGGTCGTGGCGGCCATCGGCGGCGGCCACTAGGGGCACGCTGCCCATGCTCAGGCCAATGCCCAGAATCAGGATAACGTTCGTGCTGTTCACGCCCAGGCTCACGGCGGCCAGCTCAACCGTGCCGATTTTGCCCACCAGCACCGAGTCGACAAAACTCACCATAATATGGCCCAGCTGCGAGAGCACCACCGGCACGGCCAGCAGCACAGTTGGCCGCAAATGCGGACGAAGGTCTTTCAACATAACAACAAAAAAGGGCCGACAAAGGTACGGGCCCAGCCGGCGGGGTAGGGCCGTGATGCAGCAGGCTATCCAATTGCCCAGCTACAGCGCTTTCGGCCTCCGTATCCAGGTGGGATGTAGAGACGCATCCTTGCGTCTGCCGTTAGACGAGCGGAACCAACGACGAGACGCAAGGATGCATCTCTACACCCTCCCATATACGGACTATGAATCGGCTGTAAGTCGCAGGCTTCGCCCAGACCCCACCGGCCGGCAACTGAGCGCAGGAGACTAATCTGCCAAGGTTTCCCGCATCCGTACCAGGGCCTGTTGCAGGGCATTCTCATCCACAGCATAGCTCAACCGGACGAAGCCGGGAGCGCCACACGTAGCACCGTCAACTACTTCCACGCCGGCCGCTGCCAGCCGCTGCACCAGCGCCGCCGATGCCTCAATGGCTGGCAACTCCGGGCCAAGAAACCGTGTGAAATCAGCAAACACGTAGTACGTGCCTTCGGGCGCGGTCACCACCGGCGCACCCGGCAGCGCAGCCAGAGCATCCAGCAGTAGCTGCCGTCGCGCAAGAAGCTGCGCGCACAGCATCGCCCCAATGGCATCGGCGTCGCGCGTAGCAGCCAGAGCGGCAGCCTGGTTGGGCAGCGGAACCGGCACGCCGGTACTGAACAGGCGGGCCGCTACCGCCTGCGCCAGTTCCGGCGGCGCCACCAGGCAGCCCACCCCCCAGCCCGCCAGCGCCAGCGACTTCGAAAAGCCGCTCACCACCACGTGCCGCTGGTGCGGGTCGGGCTGGGCCAGCAGCGTAGGCACCGGTACCGAACCAAAGCTGATGCCTTCGTAAATCTCGTCGCTGAGCACCCACAGCTGCGGAAATTCGGCCGTTACGGCCAGCAGCGCCGCCCACTCGGCAGCCGAGTACACGCGCCCCGTGGGGTTGCCGGGGTTGCTGAGGAGGAGCAGGCGGGTACTGGGGCCGAGAGCCGCCCGCAGGGTTTCGGGGCGCAGCGTGTAGTTGTCGGCGGCGGCCAGCGGCAGAGGGCGCACCACCCCACCGGCCCGCCGCACCAGGTCGTAGAAGCCAAACCAGTTGGGCGTGGGCAGCAGCACTTCGTCGCCCGGCGCCAGTATTTCGCTGAGCACGGCGAATAGCCCCGATTTAGCGCCGCCTGTGACCAGTACCTGCTCGGCGGTGGTTGCGCTGGCGCCGCGCTGCCGGTAGCGCTGGGCCAGGGCCTCGCGCAGCTCCGGCAGCCCGGCTGCCGGGCTTATCGCCAGCGGGTTTCCCTGCTGCCCGGCGCTGGTCAGAACGGCCTGCGCGGCAGCCAACGCGGCTGGCGGGATGGCAAAATTTCCGTAGCCGGAAGCAAGGCTGATGCGGTCCATTCCTAAAGGGGTTATTGTTCCTGCGTAGCCAGTACAACGTCGGCAAAGTCGGTGGCCGCGTCCGTGAATGTGGCCACCACCCGCAGGCCGGCTTCGGTGGCCAGGGCCTCAATCTGGGGCAGGGTAAATTTGTAGGAGTTCTCGGTATGAATCACCTCCCAGGCGGCAAAATCGAAGGTTTCTTCCAGCGCCGCAATGTGCACCTGCTGGGCGCGGGTGCTCACCAGAAAGGAGCGCACCGCCCCATTCACCGGGTTGTAGTCGGTGTAGTGCTGCCAATGGGCCAGGTCGAAATCGGCGCCCAGCTCGCGGTTGAGGCGGGTGAGCAGATTGAGGTTGAAGGCGGCCGTCACGCCCTGGGCGTCATCGTAAGCGGCCCGGATGCGGCGCGGGTCCTTCTGCAAGTCGAACCCGATAAGCAGGCGGTCGGCGGGCGTGAGGGGCGCGGCCAGCTGGCGCAAAAAATCCAGGCGCTCGGCCGGACCAAAATTGCCAATATTCGAGCCCAAAAACAGGACGGCTTTGCTGTCCGGCCCGGCCCGCAGTTGCTCCAGAGCGGGGCCATAAGCTTCCACCACGGGCGCCACGCGCAGGGCAGGCAGCTCTTGTTGCAGGGCCGCTACCAGGCCCGTCATGGCACCGGCCGAGATGTCGACGGGTGCGTAGGTGAAGTCCGGGCCACTGGCCAGCAGCTCGCGGAGCAGCAGCTTGGTTTTGGCGCCGTCGCCCGCGCCCAGCTCCACCAGGGTAAACCCCTCCCCTGCTTCGGCGCGCAGCGCAGCCGCAATGGCCGCGCCGTACTCCCGAAAGATGGCAAACTCCGTCCGGGTAGGATAATATTCCGGCAGTTCCATGATTTGCTGGAACAGCCGGCTGCCCACGTCGTCGTAGAAATACATTGACGATAACGCTTTGGGGCTGCGTCGCAGGCCATCAGCAACGTGCTGGGCCAGCTCGGTCAGAACATTTACCATGTAGAAATTACGAGTTTATGGTCCGCCAAACGGCAGCCTTCGGCCAGCGCGTAGCGAAAAAATGGATGCAAAAAATAGATTTAGTAAAACGGCCGGCGCGGTGGCGCTGCTCCTGAAACGTACCCGAGGGTTCGTTAGCTACGCACGGACCTGGCCAGCCGGATGCCGGTGAACTGCCAGCGCTTGTCGGCGTGGAAAAAATTACGGTAGCTAACGCGAATGTGGCTTTCTGGGGTGGCACAGGAGCCCCCGCGCAGCACCAGCTGGTTCACCATAAACTTGCCGTTGTACTCGCCCAGCGCGCCGGCCGCGCGGGCGTAGCCGGGGTAGGCGTGGTAGGCCGAATATGTCCACTCCCAGCAGTCGCCGAGCAGCTGATGGCACTGCGTGGGGTCGGCATCGGCGGGCAGGGGCTGCGGGTCAAACTGGCCGCTTTCCAGCCAAGTCCCGCCTTCGGTGCCGGCACCGAAATGGCGGGCGGCCGTTTCCCATTCAAATTCCGTGGGCAGGCGGGCACCGGCCCAGTGGGCATAGGCATCGGCCTCGTAGAAGCTGAGGTGGGTGACGGGCGCGGCGGGGTCTACGGGCCGCATGCCGTGGTGCGTGAAGCGCTGCCAGCGGCCGTTTTGCTGCACCCAGTACAGCGGCGCCTCCCATCCCTGCGCCTGGGCCAGGTCCCAGCCCTCGCCCATCCAGTAGCGGAAGTCGCGGTAGCCGCCGGCCTCCATAAAAGCCAGGTATTCGGTATTGGTCACCAGCCGGTTTTGCAGCTCGAAGGGCGCCAGCAGCACCTCGTGCGCCGCCAGCTCGTTATCGAAGCAAAAGCCCTCTTCCTGAAAACCCACGCGGTAGATGCCACCCGGCACCGGCAACCAGGACGCTTCACTTAATGAGGAATGAGGAATGAGGAATGAGGAATTATCAGGCGTCCCCAATTCTTCATTCTTCATTCTTAATTCCTCATTAAGCGCAGCGGAACGCGAAGCGTAGGCTGGCGCCAACGGGCTGGTGCTGAGAATGTACTTTATGTCCGTAGCCAACAGCTCCTGGTGCTGCTGCTCGTGCTGCAGGCCCAGCTCCAGTAGCTCAAAGAAAGCAGCGGGCAGGTCCTCCCTTTCGCGCAGCAGCGTGCCGAAGGCCGCGTCGACGTAGGCGCGGTAGGCAAGCACGTCGGCCAGCGGCGGGCGCGAGAGCGTGCCGCGGTCGGCCCGGTTCACGCGCGAGCCCAGGGAATTGTAATAGGAGTTGAATAGAAAGGCGTAATCGGGGTGAAATACCTGGTAGCCGGGGGCATACTCTTTCAGCAGGAAGGTTTCCCAAAACCAGGTAGTGTGGGCCAGGTGCCACTTGGGCGGGCTCACGTCGAGCATGGGCTGCACCACCGTGTCTTCGGGCAGCAACGGCGCGCACAAGGCCTGGCTTTGCGCACGCACAGCAGCGAAACGTTCCAAGTAGGACAATGCAGTACGGGACGGGGCCGCGAGGGCCTGAACTTGGGACATGAGCGAGCGCAAAAAATAAAAACGTACGGCACTAACCGACTTGGCAACCGAGAGGTTGCCGCGGGTTTTCAAAACGGTGGAAAATTCCTACTTAAGGAAAGCAAATTAACACGCAGGCCCCGATGAAAAGTACGTAGAAGCTCCTCGGTAAAAAGTGGTATTTATGGCTTGATATGGCGAAAAACACAACGAAACAGCTCTAAGCGAGTAGGTTTCCCCGACAGTCAATGCTAGCATTGCACTACACATAACCTTCTTTTCCACTATTCCAATGGCCACTCCAACTATGTCCACGGCTTCGGCCGCCAAAAATCCTACCCGCCCTGCCAACCGAGTGGGCACCAAAAGCCGGCGGGGCTTTGCGGCCATGAGCCCCGAGACCCAGCGCCGCATTGCCAGCGAAGGCGGAAAAGCCTCGCACGCTAGCGGCCGGGGCCACCGCTTTTCGGCCGATGAGGCCCGCGACGCCGGCCGCAAAGGCGGCTTGGTGAGCCGCCGCGGCAAAACCACCAACGCCAAGCAGCAATAGGGCCACAGCCGGGCCGGCGCCGGGCGCGCATCTTTGCGGCATGCTCCAGCTCCGCTTCTCGCAGCGCGCCCTGCGCTTCAACTTTCCGGCCCGCACCTCCCGGGGTGCCCTGGCCGAGCACGTTGCCTACTACCTGCAGCTTACCGACGACGCCATACCGGCCGTTGCGGGCTGGGGCGAAGCCGCCCCGCTGGCCGGCCTCAGCCCCGATTACGGGCCTGATTTTCCCGATGCCGTGGCGCAGCTCTGCGCCCGATTCAATGCCGGCGCATTGGCCACCTTCGCGGCGGCCGAGGCGCCGGCGTTCGTGGGTCCGGGCCTGCCGGCCCTCACTTTTGCTCTCGAAACCGCCGCGCTCGACCTGGCCCACGGCGGCCGCCGGCAACTGTACGACAACGCCTTCAGCCGGGGCGAAGCCGCCATTCCCATCAACGGCCTGGTGTGGATGGGCGACGCCGAGTTCATGCGCGAGCAGATTCGGCAAAAGCTGGCGGCCGGCTATTCGTGCCTCAAGCTCAAAATCGGCGGGTTGGATTTTGCCACGGAGCTGGCCTTGCTGGCCGAAATCCGGGCCGTAGCCGGGCCCGAACGCCTCACGCTGCGCGTGGACGCCAACGGGGCTTTTGCCCCGGCCGAAGCCTTGGGCAAGATGGCTCAGCTGGCGGCTTTTCACATTCACTCCATCGAACAGCCCATTGCGGCCGGGCAGGGTGCCACCCTGGCCGCGCTGTGCCGCACCTCCCCCATCCCCATTGCGCTCGATGAGGAGCTGATTAATCTTCCCGACTCCACCCAGCAGGCCGCTCTGCTCGACGAGGTGCGGCCCGCTTATATTGTTCTGAAACCGACCTTACTGGGCGGCCACGCCGCCACCCGCCGCTGGATAGCGCTGGCCGAAGCGCGCGGCATTGGCTGGTGGATTACTTCGGCCCTGGAATCAAACGTGGGCCTCAACGCCGTGGCGCAGCTTACGGGCGAGTACGACGTGCGGGGCTTCCCGCAGGGCCTGGGCACCGGGCAGCTTTATCATAACAACGTGGCCGCCCCGCTGCACATCGGGCACGGCGCTTTGCGTTACGACCCGGCGGGTCCGTGGGAGCATCCCGGCTGATACGGCCCCGGCAGATAATGGCGCGTCTTTTCGCTTTATTTACCGAATCGATTGCGCTTCGCCATGCCTGTTTCGTGCTTTATTCGTTGGTGGCTTTTTCTGTGCTTTTGCGCAGGAATAAGTCCTGACGTGCAGGCCCAGGCCATTGGCCCGGCCGCGCCTTTTCGGTTTCAGAACGCCCGGCGCCACCGCACCATCGTGCCCATGCAGCTCAACCGCAACCTGCTGGTGGTGCAGGCCAAGCTGAACGGCTACGGCCCGTTCAACTTTCTGCTCGATACCGGGGTGGGCACTTCCATCATCACCTCACCTGCGCTGGCCGACTCGCTGGCCCTGCACCACGGGCAGAAATTTCGGGTGGTGGGCGCCGGCGGGCTCGAAGCGGGCCTGCTGGCCTATCAAACCGATAGCGTGCGCGTGACGCTTGCCGGCCTGGAGGCACCCCGCATGACCTGGCTGGTGCTGTCCGAAGACGTGCTTAACCTCTCGGGGTACGTGGGCGTGCCGATTTACGGCATCCTGGGGTCGGAGCTGTTCCACAGCTTCGTGGTGACGCTGCACCCCGAAACCGGCCAGCTGCTGGTGCAGGCCCCGGCCACCTTCCGTGCGCCACACGGCCGGAAGTGGGCTTCCGTGCCTATTTCGCTCGAAAACAACAAAGCCTACTTCACGGCCACCGTGCAGCTCACCGACTCGCTCACCATGCCCCTGAAGCTGGTGCTCGATACCGGCGCCAGCCACGCGCTTTCCGTGGAACTCGACTCCGACCCGTGCCTGGTGGCGCCCACCCCCCGCCTGGCTACTGAACTCGGACGCGGCCTCACGGGCACGGTGCGCGGCTTTTTGGGGCGGGTGCGGTCGTTCCAGTTGGGGCGCTACACCATGCGCTCGGTCCTCACCTCCTTTCCTAACGCGGCCGATGTGCACCGCCGCGTCGATGTGCCCCGCAACGGCAACGTGGGCTACGAGCTGCTCAAGCGCTTTTCACTCGTCATCGACTACCCCCACCAACGCCTGCTGCTGCGGCCCAACCTGCAATACTCGCAGCCCTTTGAGCACGACATGTGCGGGCTGGACCTGCTGGCCACCGGCCCCGACTACCGCCGCTACCTCGTGCTGCGCGTCGAGCCCAACTCGCCGGCCGCCCTGGCGGGCCTGTCCGCCGATGATGAGCTGGTCAACATCAACCTGCTGCCCGTCAGTTTCTTCTCCCTCACCCAGCTGGGCCGCCTCATGCACTCCGAAGACGGCCGGGTGCTGCTGTTCGTGGTCCGGCGGCCCAACGGTGAACTCTACACCACCAACGTGCGCCTCAAGCGGCAAATCTGAGCCCGGCTCAGGGCCTACCTTTGCGCAGGCTTTTAGGCCGCATCATTTCCCTGGTTGCTATTTGTATGACTGCTCGACTTCTGATTCAACTCGCGGCCCTGTTTGGCGGGCTCGGCGTAGCCGTTGGGGCCTTCGGCGCCCACGCTCTGCACGATACGCTGGTAAAAGCCGGCCGCCTCGACACCTTTGAAACCGCCGTGCGCTACCAGTTTTTTCATGTGCTGGCCCTGCTGTCCGTGGGCGCGCTGTGGGCTGCCCGGCCCGAGCTGCGGGCACTGGGCACCACCGGCTGGCTTTGGCTGGGCGGCATTGTGGTATTCAGCGGCTCGCTCTATGCGCTGTGTTTCACGGGCGTTACCAAGCTGGGTGCGGTAGCACCCATTGGCGGGCTGCTTTTCCTGGCCGGCTGGGTTAGCCTGATTCTGGCCTTGCGGGAGTTGTAATCCCTACCGTAGTCATGCTGAGCGGAGTCGAAGCATCTCTACTGCGCGGCTAACCCTTTCGATTGGATTTCTCTTGCGGTAGAGATACTTCGACTCCGCTCAGCATGACGACCTCAATGAAATGCCAATAAAAAGGCGATTCGCACCTGCGAATCGCCTTTTTTGTTGAACTCAGCAGCGGTTGAAGCTTACTTCACTTTGGCTTTCAGCTTGCTGTCGCCGCTTTTCTCTTTTACTTTTTTGCCGTTGTCCTTCACGCTAACCGCTTCGGTGGTGGGGGCTGCAGCCGGAGCAGCAACGCTGGCCGAAGCCGAAGCTTCTTTCACTTCGCCTACCAGCGATACGGTGGTGCTGCCAGCAGTGGCGTTCGACTCAATGGTCAGCACTTTGTTCTGCATGCCCATTTTACCGGCCGAGTTGAAGTGGGCCGCGATGGTGCCGGTTTTGCCGGGCATCACCGGGTCTTTGGTCCACTCGGGGGTGGTGCAGCCGCAGCTCACGCCGATGTTGGAAATCACGAGCGGCGCCGTGCCGGTGTTCTTAAATTTGAAGGTGTGGTCCACGGTACCACCTTGTACTACGGAACCGAAGTCATACTTCACTTCTTCGAAGGTGATGGCGGGACCAGCGGTGGCACCGGCTTTGGCGGCAGCCGGGGTAGCCTGGGCCTGCGCGGTGTAAGCGGCAGCGGTCAGGCTCAGGGCGAGGAGCAAGGTTTTTTTCATGAACGTAATTGGGTTGAGGAGAGTAAAGAGGAATGTGGGGTTTAACAAATTTACTGGTTTCGCCCGTACTCACAAATTTCCTACCAAACTAGCCGGGCGGACCTGAAGAAAGCGTGAAGTTTAGTAAACGTAGGGCATCGCCGTTAAATTCCGCTTGGGCGCTGCCGTTTCGGCAGCACTTCACCGGTCAGTCTTCCTCCGGAGCGTCACTGATTAGCTTTTGCTGGAAATTCAGTAGAAATAACCGCTCCGACGCGCGGGTGATGGCCGTGTAGAGCCAGCGCGCAAACTCGCCCGCCAGCGGCTCGTCGGGCTTTAGAAAACCGTGGTCGACAAACACGGCCTGCCACTGCCCGCCCTGCGCCTTGTGGCAGGTAAGGGCGTAGGCAAATTTAATTTGCAGGGCGTTGAGGTAGGGGTCTTTGCGCATTTCCTTGTAGCGCTCGGACTTGGTTTTGAGGTGGGCATAGTCCTCGTTCACGGCCATATATAGGGCATTGTTGCGGTCGGAAGGCAGAGCCGGGCTTTCGGTGTGCAGCGTATCGAGCAGGAGCTTGACTTCGATTTCGGGCTCGTCGGGGTAATCCACCAGCCGGACTAGTGCCTGCGCAAAATGAAAGCCGTATACCTCTTCGCGCCGAATGACCTTGCGGATTTCCAGAAAGTCGCCGTTGGCCAGGAAGCCGATTTCTGATTCTTTGGGCAGCCAGAAATAGTTGTTGCGCACCACCATGAGGTAGTCGCCGCCTTCAATCTCCTCCTCCGCATCAAACAAGGCCCGCCGGATGAGCTGGTTGTACTGGTTGGCGTTGCGGTTGGAGCGGCAGATAATGGTGGTGTTTTCGTGCCCGAACTGGCGGTAGGCCCAGCGCAGGCCGTCTTCCAGCTTGTCGCCGCCCATCTTGAAAATGTCCCGAAAGCCCTTGGTGTGCAGCTGAACATTGGGCTGCTCCTCGCGCAGTTCCTCGCGCAGCTCGGTGGCATTCACCAGAATGCCCGACTCCTGGGCCTGGCGCATCACTTGGCGCAACTCCACGCTGCCCACCGTGGCGCGGAAGCGGTGGGCCAGCAGCTCCGGGTCGAGGGCGGGGCTCAGAAGCTGGCCCACCGGCGGCAGCTGCGCCGTGTCGCCAATGAGCAGCAGCTTGTTGCTGGTTTTCTCAAACACGTAACCCATCAAATCATCGAGCAGGCCATTTTCACCAAAGGCTTTCTCGTCCGAAATCATGGAGGCTTCGTCCACGATGTAGAGCACCTGCTCGGTGCGGTTGGGCTGGCGCTGGAAGTTGAGCCGCTCGGAAGGCGCGCCGGAGGTTTGGCGGTAGATTTTCTTGTGGATGGTGCTGGCGGCCACGCCCGCGTAGCCGGCCATCACCTTGGCGGCGCGGCCGGTGGGGGCCATCAGGGTGTATTTGCGCTGCATTCGGTGCAGCCACTGCACCAGGGCACTCACCACCGTGGTTTTGCCGGTGCCCGCGTAGCCGCGCAGCACAAACACCTTGCGCCCCGGCAGCTGGTCTTTCAAAAACGCATCGAGCTGCGTGAAGAGCAGGGCCTGGTCATCGGTAGGCTCGTAGGGGAAATAGTCGCGAACGGACGGGGTGCGGATGGAGAGCACGAAGAAATCTGGATAGAACGAACAAATGTAAGCTTGAGGGAGAGGAGAACTTAGTACCCTTCAGCAGTGTATATTTGTGCAGGTTGGTGCTTCGGCACCAATTTAGGCCGGGGCGAAAGCCCGGGCCCCAAAGGGGTGCATGGTCGACCATGCACCCCTATTTTTTTACTGCAGGATGCCGCGGAAACGGTTGCTGACTATTTCTGAACGGCTGAATGTGTACAACGTTTGCCCCAGCAATACCGCCACGGCCGCGATATTGGGGGTGCGCTGCGAACGGTCGTAAATGCCATCTTCCAGCCACGGCAACGGAAACTCCGGGGGCAGCCAAAGTAAAATGCGGTCCGCCTGTCGACTACCATCCCGCAGGGCTTTGTCAATGGCGTTGCGGCTGATTGCCGACGGTTTTTTGAATTCCCAAATGCTGTCATCGCGAGTAGCGTCGGGATTCTTTGCGCCGGTTGCGGCGGCCACCGGCAGCAGGCGCACCCGTTCCCCGCGCGCTGCCAGGAACAAGGCAATGGGAATGTTCTGACGGCTTTCGAGCTTGCCGTGGGTTTCGTGCATATCGACAAAACTGCCGTCGACGCCCTGAAATAGCCGGAAGTAGCCCGGCAACAACTCAGGCACTACTTGGCTCATGTTGCCGGCTCAATCACCGCCATGGTGGCGCTGGCCTTGGCAATCAGGAGGTCGTCGCACCATACCTCGGCCTCGCAGAAGTGCAGGCGCCGGCCGGCTTTCAGCACCCAGCCAATGGCTTTGATGCGCTGCCCCACGCCGGGGTGCAGGTAAGAGATTTTCAGGTCAGAAGTGACTACGCCAAAGTTGTCGGGCACGAGGGTGACGGCAGCGAAGCCAGCCACCAAATCAGCCAGCGTGGCAATGAGGCCGCCGTGGGCAAAGCCGCGCTGCTGCAGGTGCTTGTCGGCAAGTGCCAGTTCGGCCTCGACCCGGCCGGGGGTAATCACCGTCAAATCAGCCCCGATGAGGTGCATGAAATTCTGACGAACCAGCTTGCGCCGAATGCGGGCTTCGAGGTCGTCGGCAGGTAGAGACGCAGGAGTATGTTCGGAGCCAGGGGCTTGGTTAGCAATTGACACGGTGAATCAGAATTATTGGCTAGCAGTAAGTTATAAGAGGAATCAGGCTTGTGAATATTTTGTGCCGCTTTGTACTGAACAGTAGAAATTAAAACCTTCTTGAGCTAAAATGCTCCTCCTGCAAGGTCTGACGGACATTTTGTGAGGCAAGGGCCAAAGGTACTGGCTTCGGGGTGGCGCCCGTATCTTTCCGCTTCACATTTGCTTCTGATACCGATGATGGAACAGGTGCCGGCAATACAGTTTTTGGTGGCGGGCGCGTTGGGCCTGGGGCTGGCGGCGTGTAGCGGGTTTCGGGTGTTTGTGCCACTGCTGGCGGCCAGTCTGGCTTACCACACGGGCTATTTGGTGCCGGCTGGGGGCTTTGCGTGGCTGGGCAGTTGGGCGGCCCTTATCACCCTGGCCACGGCTACGGTAGTTGAAATTGCGGGCTACTACATTCCGCTGGTCGACCACCTGCTCGATACCCTCACCACCCCGGCCTCGTTCGTGGCGGGCACTATTTTGATGACTTCGGCCCTGCCCCACCTCGACCCTACCCTGCGCTGGACGCTGGGCGTGCTGGTGGGCGGTGGCACGGCCGGGCTGGTGCAAACCGGTACGGCCCTGTTGCGCGGGGCATCAACCGCCGCCACCGCCGGCCTTGCCAACCCCGTGCTGGCCACCGCCGAAAACACGCTGGCCGTGGGCGGCGTGGCCCTCACGCTGCTGTTGCCGCTGGTAGCGGCCGGACTGGCGTTGCTATTGGTGGTGGTTATTCTCAGCCGGCTGCGGCGCTGGCGGGCACGGCGGCGAAATGCTGCTTGAGGGAAGAGCGTTGGGGATGCAGAAAATAACAATGGCGAAAAATCGGCGTTAACCGTACACGACTGCGCGCTGGACTTAACAGCGGCGCTAACTGGAGGAATACACCTATGCCCAATTCAACAACCAATTTTCCCGACGACTTGCTGCGGGCCTACTCCGGGCAGGTGCGTGTGCGCGTGGGCGGGCTGCTGCTACGCGACGGCGCCATGCTGCTAGCCGCCCACCGGGGCTTGCTGCCCAAGGGGGCACCGTTCTGGTCGCCGCCGGGTGGGGGCTGGCAGTTTGGCGAGAGCATTCGGGGGGCACTGGTGCGGGAGTTTGCCGAAGAAACCGGCCTGACGGCCCAGGTGGGCCGTTTCTTACACCTGCACGAGTTCAGCACCAGCAAGCTTCAGGCGCTGGAGCTTTTTTTTGAGGTGCAGGTGCCCGATGCGCACTCGCCCAAACTCGGCCACGACCCCGAGCACGCGCCCGACCAGCAGCTCCTGACGGAGCTGGCCTGGTTCACCCCGCGCCAGCTGCTGCAGCTGCCTCCGGCGCAGGTGCACCCCATTCTGCGCATGGTGCTGAGTCCCGACGATGTGTTCGTCCCCCAAACCCGGTTTGTTGATTGAGGCTGTTCGCAGGCGTTTCCCACCTTGCCTTGCTCCTTTTTCACACTCAATCCTAAGCGCGGCGTTATCTTTAGCCCCGGCCACTGTGCCGGTTTAGCTCTGTTTCGTGCCTGCTTCTATTTCCACGTCTTCGGCAGCCTCAGCCGCCCCCTCCACCCTGCTGCGTCTGCGCGACGAGACGTTTGAGCCGGCCAATCCGGCCGCTTACAACCTCTACCTGCTGGCCGGCCCCGCCCGCCTGCAGGTAGCAGCAGCCGATGTGGAGCGCCGCAAATTCGTAGCCCTCGAAGAATACCAGCTGCCGGTGGGTGGCGTGCCGGCGCTGGCGGCGCAGCACGATTTTTTGGAGCACCGGGGCTGGAACGCGGTGCGGCTGGCCGTCACGGGGCGGGCCTTCACGTTGCTGCCGGCCCCGCTGTTCCGGGCCGGCGACGAAGAGGCGGCACTGCGGCTGCACCATACCCCCACTTTTTTCGAAACGGTCCGCCACACCACCCACCCCAGCCTGGAGCTGGTGAACGTGTTTGCGGCCGATACGGCGGTGGCCGACTGGCTGGCATTCACGCATGGCACGGCGGGCCGGCTGCTGCACCACACCAGCGCGCTGCTGGCTGGCCTGGTACATCAGCGCGGGGCCAACTCGCCCCGCCGCCTCTACCTCAACCCCGGCCAGCAGGAGCTGACGCTGGTAGTACTGGGCCAGCAGCTGGAATATTGCAACGTGTTTTCCTGCACCACGGCCGAGGATGTGGTGTACTACACCATTTTGGTGATGCAGGAGCTCGCCCTCGACCCCGACCAGGACGAAGTGACCGTGTGGGGAGATTTAACCCCTGATTCCGCCATTTTCAGCCTGCTGCGCACCTATGTGCGCAACGTGCGCTTCGGCTCGCGCCCCGGCAACGCGCAGTACAGCTACCGCCTCAACGACGTGTTCGAATACCGGTATTTCGACCTGTTCAGCCTGCATTTTGCCTAAAAAAAGTTGCGTTTTGAATGTTGAGGATTGAATGCGGCACCTTCTTTTCAACTCAACATTCAACCCTCAACATTCAAACCTTCCCCATGTCCCGCATTGCCCTTTTTCCCGGCTCTTTCGACCCCTTCACCAACGGGCACCTCGACATTGTGCAGCGGGGCCTGGGGTTGTTTGATGAGGTAGTGGTAGCCATTGGCACCAACAGCAGCAAGCAACGTTACTTGCCCGTTGAGCAGATGCTGGCAATACTCAACAACTTATTTCAGGACGAGCCCCGCGTTTCGGTGCGCACCTTTACCGGGCTTACGGCCGAATTTGCGCGCGAAACCGGGGCCCGCTACCTGCTGCGCGGCCTGCGCAACAGCCCCGATTTTGAGTACGAGAAGCCCATTGCCTTCGGCAACCAACACGTGAACCCCGGACTGGAAACCGTGTTTCTGCTCACCTCGCCCGCGCTGGCCAGCGTCAGCAGCACCATTATTCGCGACATTCACCGCTTTGGTGGCAACGTCGATGCATTTCTGCCCTTTGCATTGCCGCCAAAGGCATAATAGCCTGGCCTATTGGTTTAAGTGAGTCGACAGCACTCGCAGGCCCAACAATTTGGTGGAGCGCCGCGCCTCGAATACGGGCAGCACGAGGTATTCCGTCGCCCCAAGTTTGAGTTTAGCCCGACTCATCAGCGCGTCCTCGTTCGAGCCCAGCAGCAGCAGATTGTTCACCCGGCGGGTGCTGTAGCTGTAGGCCACCACCATGGCCAGGCCCCGATAGCGAAAGAGGCACATGGAATCCGGCGTTTCCTGCCGCTGCTGGAGCGGGGTTAGCGTAGGGTCCTGGAAATTTGCAGGCACCGGCAGCAGCGGACCCACGCGCTGGCTCAGCTCATCAATGGACAACGGCAGTAGATTGGGCACGTCAAGCTCAGCGGCCTGGGGCGGAGCTGCCTGGTGGGCACGCTCATGCACCGGCTCGTGCGAGCCCGAGCAGGCGCCCAGGCCCAGCCCGACAATGAATAACCCTGCAAATACCGGCCGCATAGGCCGCAATATACGGCTACTTGCCGGCAGCCGGTTTTTCCTTGGATGGCTTGCCCGCCATGTTGCTCAGGTAATGGCGCACCACCAGGGCAATGGACGCGTAGGAATCCTCCAGCTTGGCCAGGGCCTCCTGGGGCGACATCCAGCGTACTTCTTCGATGTATTCCTCGGTCTGAGGCTTCATCAGCGAATCATCGAGGCACTTCATCAGAAACCAGCTGGTTTTCTTCAGCATCTTGTTGCCTTTGTAGGCGTAGCTGTGCCAGGTGCTGGGCAGCTTTTCGCCCAATTCCAGCTTGATGTTGGTTTCTTCTTCCACTTCGCGCAGGGCGCCAGCGGCCTGGTCCTCGTCGCTCTTGAGCTTGCCCTTGGGCAGGTCCCATTTGCCGAGGCGGTAAATCATCAGCACCTGGTCGCCCTTCACCACCAGCCCACCGCCGGCTTTGGCAATTTTGAACTGGTCCTTGAAATGCAGGGTGATGAATTTTTTCTTTTTGACCAGCATGGTCAGCGACTTCAGCTTTTTCAGCTTCTTCACTTCCATCAGGCGCAGCAGCCGGTCGATGAACAGCGGGCCGGCGTCGCGCACCAGCACGTCGCCCACCAAGTCCTTGGACGTGAATTCGTCGTCGGGGCTAAGGATGAGGTCGAACTTGTGCTTGTACACTTTTTCGCTGAGTTTTTTGATAACCAGCGGAATGTCGTTGATGAAAATATTCATCGGGAGGAGCGGCTTGGGGAAACGATAACGGGCAACACGGGCCGCCGAAATCAGAAAAAAGGAAGAATACAGCTTTTGGCAGCGGCTGCAAGATAAGGGGCCCGGCCGATTTACGGCCCGGCCCCATCTTTGCGGCATGACGCGCATTGGCCTGCTTTCCGACACCCACGGTTATTTCGACGAGCGAATTGCGCATCATCTGCGCGGCTGCGACGAAATCTGGCACGCCGGGGACTTCGGCGATGCCCACGTGGTGGACGAACTGCTGGACCTGGCGCCGCGCTTCCGGGGCGTGTACGGCAATATCGACGGCACGGACGTCCGCCGCACCCAACCTTTGGTGCAGGATTTTGAAATTGAGGGATTGCGCGTGCTCATGACGCACATTGGCGGCTACCCTGGGCACTATGCGCCGGCGGCCCGCCCGCTGCTGGCCAACGCCCGGCCGGGCCTGTTCATCACCGGGCATTCGCACATTCTGCGTGTGATGCCCGATGCCAGGCTGGGCCTGCTGCACCTCAACCCCGGCGCGGCCGGGCAGCACGGCTTCCATCAGGTGCGCACGCTGCTACGCTTCGGCATTGACGCGGGCAAGGTGGTCGACCTCCAGGTGGTGGAGCTGGGCAAGCGCGGCCACTAGCCTGGGCTAAGCCGATGCAAAACCAACAAGCCCCGCCACCTGCCGAAACAGGAAACGGGGCTTGATGCAAAGCAGCGGGGGCAGCCACAACACTACGGGTGTAGTTGAGAGCGGGGCCCCGGCGGCAGATTTTTTAGAGCGCGATTTCGGGCTTGGGGTGCTCGCCTTCCTGGCCGTCTTCGTTCACGGGCTTGGTTTCGGCATCGGCAGCGTCGAACGCCTTGGCGTTGTCGGCTTTCTCGTCGGTGCCCGAAACAGCTTCCTTCACCGAGTCAACGGCGTCGGCTACTACTTCTTTGGCTTTTTCAACCACGTCGCTTTGCACAACGGCATCGGCTACTTCTTTCACTTTTTCAACGGCAGCGGCAGCGGTGCTTTTCACGGCAGCCACGGCGCCGGCTACGCCGGTGGGAGCAAAGCGCGACTTCAGCTCTTCCAAATCCACGTTTTTCAGAACGGGCGTACGGAGCAACTCTTTGATGATGTGCTGCTTGTTGTTGGCGCGGGCAATGTTCTTGCGGTGTTTGCGCTTGAGGCGGGTAACGGTCATGGTACCGGAATGATTAGAATCTAGGGCTTACGAAACGGAGGGCAAAAGTAAGGCTTTCTTGTTGAAAGTGCAAGCCCATGAGGCATTTTGCTGAATTACTGCGCATTCGGCGGCTGGGCCAGCCAGTGGCTGCGGGGGCTACTTTTGCTTTTCCGCTGCGCGCCGGGGCTGGGGGCGGCGCAATCCATCCTGCTGTTTATCATTTTCCTTTTTTTCGCCCTGCTATTGCCTGCTGCTTATTATGACCACAGAAAACCTTTCCCTGCCCTTGGTTGACCTGCGCTCGGATACCGTGACGCGTCCCACGCCAGCCATGCTGGCCGCCATGCTGGCCGCACCCGTTGGCGACGACGTGTACGAAGAAGACCCCACCGTGCGCCGGCTCGAAGAAATGGCGGCGACCCGCTTTGGGCTGGAAGCCGGCCTGTTTTGCCCCTCGGGCACCATGACCAACCAGATTGCCATCAAGGCCCACACCGAGCCGCTGAGCGAGGTGATTTGCGAGCAAACGGCCCACGTATATCTGTGGGAAGTGGGCGGCATTGCGTTTCATTCCGGCGCTTCGGTGGCCCTGCTGCCCGGCGAGCGGGGCCGCCTCACGGCGGAGCAGGTCGAGGCCGCCGTTCGGCCCGAAAACGTGCATTACCCCATCACCCGCCTTGTGTGCCTCGAAAACACCCACAACCGGGGCGGCGGCAGCTGCTACGCCCTGGCCGACTTGCGGGCCATTAGCGAGGTGGCGCAGCGGCACGGCCTGGCCCGGCATCTGGACGGCGCCCGCATTTTCAACGCTTTGGTCGCCACCGGGCAGCGGAGTGAGGAATACGGCAAGCTGTTCGACTCGATTTCGGTGTGCTTGTCGAAGGGCTTGGGGGCGCCGGTGGGCTCGGTCCTGCTGGGCTCGGCGGCGTTTATTCAGCGGTGCAAGCGCATTCGCAAAGTGATGGGGGGCGGCTGGCGACAGGCCGGCTACCTGGCAGCGGCGGGCATTTACGCCCTAGAAAACAACGTGGAGCGCTTGGCCGATGACCACCGCCGCGCCGCCCGCCTGGCCGAGGTGCTGCGCCAGCAGTCCTACGTGGCCGAAGTGCTGAACCCGGAAACCAACCTGGTTATTTTCCGGCTGCACGAGGCCGCGCCGGCCGCTAAATTTCTGGCCACGCTGGAGCAGCAGGGCATCCGGGCCAGCAGCTTCGGGCCGCAGTGGATTCGCTTCGTGACGCATTTGGACGTGGACGACGCCGGGCTTGCGCGAGTGGAAGCGGCGCTGGCGGGAATATCATAGTTCTCTGCTGCTGAAAAAACGTCATGCTGAGCGAAGTCGAAGCATCTCTACCGCGCTACGTAACTGTTTACTGTTGCAGTAGAGATGCTTCGACTTCGCTCAGCATGACGTTCATTTTTCTTTTCCTGTACTCCTTATCTCCCTGCATTTCCCCTAACTAATTTGGACCTCTACACCGCCCTTGCGCTGCTGCTCGTCATCGCCGCCGCGTTTGCCTACGTCAACCACCGGTTCCTGAAAATGCCGCCGGCCATTGGGCTGATGGTGCTGGGGCTGGCGGCTTCGTTGGCGCTGGTGGGGCTGGCGCGCTTCGAGGTGCAGCCGGTGCTGCATCTGGCTAAGCTGGTCAACAAGCTCGATTTCAGCACCATTGTGATGCAGGTGATGCTGGGGTTCCTGCTGTTTGCCGGCGCCATTCATGTGGATGCGCGGCGGCTGGGCAAGCTGCGCTGGCCGGTGGGCGTGCTGGCGCTGGTGGGCACGCCGCTGAGCACGGGGCTGGTAGCGGGGGCTATGTACGGGCTGCTGCCGCTGCTGGGACTGCCCACGCCGTTTATTTACTGCCTGCTGTTTGGGGCGCTGATTTCGCCTACCGACCCGGTGGCCGTGCTCAGCATCCTGACCAAAGCCAACATCTCCAAGTCTTTGGAAACGAAGATTGTGGGGGAGTCGCTGTTCAACGACGGCGTGGGTGTGGTGCTGTTTGTGGTGACGCTGGAAGTGGCCCTGATGGGCCCGCAGGACTTCACCTTGGGGCACGTCCTGGCCGTGTTTGCCCGCGAAACGCTGGGCGGGCTGGCGCTGGGCACGGCCCTGGGCCTGGGCACGGCGTGGCTGCTGCGCACCATCGACAACTACCAGGTGGAGGTGCTGATGACGCTGGCGGTGGTGGCGGGCGGCACGGCCCTGGCCACGCGCCTGCACACCTCGGGGCCATTGGCCATGGTGATGGCCGGGCTGCTGGTGGGCCACTTCAGCCGCAGCCGCGGGGTGCTCTCGGATGAGTCGCAAGACTACGTGGACAAGTTTTGGGAGCTGGTAGACGAGGTGCTGAACGCCCTGCTCTTCGTGCTGATGGGCCTGGAGGTGCTGGTGCTGGACCTGCCGGGGCGCACGGTGCTGGCGGGCGTGGTGGCCATTGGGGTGGTGCTGCTGGCGCGGCTGGTGGCGGTGTGGGTGCCGCTGGTGCTGCTGCGGTTGGTACCGTCGTTTGAGCCGTCGGACCACGGCGTGGCGGTGCTCACCTGGGGCGGGCTGCGCGGCGGGCTGGCTGTGGCGCTGGCCCTGAGCTTGCCGGCCACCATGCCGCGCGAGCTGCTGGTGGGCATTACTTACGTGGTGGTGGTATTTTCCATCATCGGGCAGGGGCTGACCATTGGGCCGCTGGTGCGCTGGCTGGGCGTGGGGCGGGCGACGCCAGCCGAATAACTGGCAAAACGCCCACGAAACCGGACCAAAAACCGCGCTTTTAACGTTGTTCCGTCCATGAATCTGTTCATTATTGGCGACGTGCACGGCTGTTTGCTCACGTTTCAGGAGTTGCTGAAGCACTGGGACCCGGCTACCGACCACCTCATTCAGGTGGGCGACCTGGTGGACCGGGGCGCCCACAGCCCGGCCACCGTGGAGCTGGCCCGCAGCCTGAACCAGCAGTACCCGGACTCGACCACTTTCCTGATGGGCAACCACGAGGACGCCATGCTGCTGCACTTTGGCCCCAGCGGCCCCTACCCCGGCTGGCTGGGCTGGGGCGGCCGCAGCACCAATGCCCAGTACAAGCGGCATCCCGAGCTGCTGGCCCGGCACCTGCCTTGGCTGCAAGAACGCCCCCTGCTCTGGCAAAACGCCCACGTGCTGGTGAGCCACGCCGGCATCAGCGCCTCGCCGCACGCCTTCGACCCCGAAAGCGCCGACGGGCTGCTGTGGGCGCGCGGCCCCCTCCGGCGCCTCGACCACCAGATTCAGGTGGTGGGCCACACACCCATGAGCGACGGCGAACCCGTGCACGACCCCGAGTCGCACACGCTGTACATTGACACCGGGGCCGTATTTGGCGGCAACCTGACCGGCCTGCGCCTCTCCCCGACCGGCACCGTCCTCGACATTATTCTGATTCCCGTTAACCCCGACGATTTGCTGGAGAAACCCCGCCTTTCGCCCCTCACGCCCCGCTAAATGCTGAACCAAGCTGCCATCGAACACCTCTCCGCTGCCGACCCCGTGCTGGGCGGCGTTATTGCCGGCGGCCGCGCAATTCACCCGCGGCCCCACGAAGATTTGTACCTGGCGCTGCTGCGCGCCATTGTGAGCCAGCAGATTTCGACCAAAGCAGCGGCGGCCATCTGGAAGCGCTTCCAGTCGCTTTTCCCGCCCGAAGGCTACCCCGAGCCGCGCGAAGTGCTGGCCCTGAACGAGGAAGAGCTGCGCGCCGTGGGCCTCTCGCGCCAGAAAGCCGGCTACCTCAAAGCCATTGCCGAGTACAACGAGCGGGGCCTGCTCGACTACGAGCACCTCACCAGCCTCTCAGAAGAAGCTTTTACCCAGCACCTCACCGCCATCAAAGGCGTGGGCCGCTGGACCGCCCAAATGCTGCAAATGTTTGCCCTCGACCAGCCCGACGTTTTTTCGGAAGGCGACCTGGGCGTGCAAAACGCCATGCGCAGGCTATATGGCCTGGAGGAAACCGGCCGGGCGCTGCAAAAGCGCATGCTCGTCATTGCCGAAGCCTGGCGGCCCTACCGCACGCTGGCCTGCAAATACTTGTGGCAAAGCCTCGACCAAGGCACGCAGATTCCGCCGACGGTATAGGGCTTTGGTGGAAAAAGCAGGAAAACGTCTGTCATCCTGAGCGCAGCGAAGGACCTTATCACCTGCGAACAATTCGTTTCAACAAGATAAGGTCCTTCGCTGCGCTCAGGATGACAGACGCTTAACTACTCCCTATTTCACCACGCTGGCCCCCATTTTAAACACTTCCTCTTTCACAAACCGCTCGCCGTCCTGCCGCAAAATGGCGAGGTTGTCGATGCTGATTTTGAGGTTGTAGGTTTCCTGGTTGAGGTAGGCGAGCACGGGGCCGAGCAGGTCGGCGGTGGTGTCGTGCAGGGCCAGGGAGATGTGCGGCAGCCAGCAGTCGGGCCCACTGAACTTGTCGGTACGCAGGCACAAGGGCGCGGTGGCGGCCAGAATGCGCCGGTGCAGGGCGTTGAGGGCATCGGAGCGCAGCACGGGGATGTAGATGACCGGCCGCTCGCCCGGAAACACGCCCAACCCCGTGGTAAAGGCCGGAAACGGCTCGGTCGTATCGGCCACCTCGGCCAGCACTTCCTTGAGCGAAGCCAGCTTTTTGACGCCGGCCAGCTGGTAGGTCAGGTGCGGGTCGAGGGTGGCCTGCACGTCATCAAGGCCGAATTTCTCTTCCAGGCTTTTGATAATGGCGTTGATGCGCACGGCGTGGGCCTGGCTGAGCAGTGAAGTAATTGCGAGCATGGGGCTGGTACGTTCGTTGGCGGTGGTACGGTGGTTGGCCGGGTCAAATTTTCGGCGCAACAGGTCCGAGACGGAGGGCTCGGGGTGGGTGTGCTCGGCCCGCAATTGGCCTTTCAGGTTGAAGCTCATGCGTGGGAAGCAGTGGTCATTCGCTGGTTGAATTGTTCGCTCTGCCCCCGCGGAATGCTCAACGACTGAAAGCCTTCACCTCGGATGAGCTTGGCCAGCTGCACCAGCTGGCCGGCGTGGTAGGCGTAGTGCGCCACCTGCCGCTGCACAGCCGCCAGCACCGTGTGGGGCTCGGCCCGAATGGTGACCGTGCGCAGCAAGTTGGCCGGCGTCAACTCATCAAGCAGGGCAAACAGCACCTGCCAGGCCGCTTCCCATTCGGCCTGCAGGGCGGGCACCGCGGCTGCGGTGGCGGGCTCCTCAAATTCCAAATCGCGCTGACGGGTGGGCTTTTCGCCGTCGGTGGTCAGAAAATCGGTGAAGCGCGAGCGCAGGTTGCCGGCCATGTGCTGCACGATAACGGCGGCGCTGTTGCTGCCCGGCGCGGGCCGGTACAGCCATTCGGCGGCACTGAGCTGGGCCAGGGCGCGGTCGGACAGGGCTTTGTATTGCTGAAAACTGTGGCGAAACGTGGCCAGCAGGGCCAGGCCCACGGGGTCGGGAAAAGGCGACGGTGTTTGCATAAGCCCAAAGTAACGCACTGGGCCAGCCCCGCGCCACCAAAACTTTCCCGCCGCCAAGTCCTTGTATAAAGCGTCACGGTCGGGAGATTCCCGGCTTCCATCGACTTTGCCCATTCTTGCTTCATCCCAAACGGATTAATTCCCGTTACGCAAACCGTAACCCCTGACTTCGTGCTCGAAACACCTACCGCTGCCGACTCTTCCGCTGCGACTACTGCCGCGCGGCCCCGCCACTGGGGCCGCTGGCTGCTGGTGGGCCTGCTAGCACTGGTGGGGCTGGTGGGTGCGGCCTTGCTACTGCTCGACCCCTGGCTGCGCCGCACCCTGGAAAAGCAGGTTGCCAAGCAAACGCATGGCCAGTACAGCCTGCAAGTGGGCGAGCTGCACACCAGCCTGTGGTCCAAAAGCATTCGCCTGGGGCACTTGCGCCTGCACCCCGCCGCCCAAGTGGCCGATACCCTCCCCCGCCTGCGCCTCGATTTGGCCCAGGTGCACGTTACGGGCGTAGGTCTGTGGGCGCTGCTGCGCAAGCAAGTGGTGCCCATCGACAGCGTGGTGCTCGACTCGGCCAAGCTGGAGGTGCTGGCCCTGCCCCGGAAGTCTGGCAAAAACGCCGGGCAGCCCTGGCAGGAGCGCCTGCCCTTGCACGTTAAGGGCTTACAAATTGGCTATTTCGGTCTGTTGCACGCCCAGGGCGGCTACCAGCCCGACGCCCCGCTCACGGGGCGGCTTGGGCAAGCCACGCTCACGGCCCAGCACCTGCTCATGAGTCCGGCCGGCGCGGCCGATACCCAGCGCGTGGCTTTTGCGCAAGCCTGGCAAGTGGCCCTGCACCGGTTGCAGGTCCGCGCGGCCGGCCACCGCATCAGCTTCGGGCAGTTGCGCTTCACCACGGCTTCCCGGCGCGCGACACTGGATTCATTGCGCATTCGGGAGCCGGCCCCCGGCCAGGGCAAGCCCGGTGCCGTACGCATCAATTTCACTGAAAATCGGGTGGTGCTGACCGGGCTGCGGGCGGCCGAGTGGCAGCACCAGCGCCGCTTTCGGGCCGATTCGCTGCTTTTTGACGCGCCGGACCTAGCCTTCACGCCGCCCGCCAAGCGCCCGCCCGACCTCTGGAAGCTGCTGGCCCCGCTGGCCCGGCGCTCGGACCTGGCCTACCTGGCCGTACGCCACGGCCACATGAAGGTAAACGGCCTCGCCCACGCCCCCACCGTAGAAACCGTGGACGCCACCGGCTTCGGCATTCGCATCGACTCGGCGGCGAAGCAGATGCCCGCCCGCATTGCCTACGCCCGCGCATGGAAAGCCAGCCTGGGCGGCTTGGCGGCCAATTTTGAGGGCCCCGAATACCGGGCCAAAGGCGCCCACCTGCACCTCAACACGACGGCCCGCACCATTCGCCTCACGGGGCTGTCGCTCACGCCGCATTTCACGCCGGTGCAAATGAACCTGCGCCACGGCTACCAGATTCCGCAGTTCAGCGTTCGGGTGCCGGAGCTGGCAGTGGCGGGGCTGGATTTTGCCACCCTGATTCGGCACGGCGATGTGCACGCGAGCCGGGCCACGGTGCGCGGCGCGGTGTTTCACCTGGCCTCCGATGGCCGCGGCCCCATCAACCCGCACCGCTCCATTATCACGCCGGAAGAAATGCGCAAGGTGCATACCGTCATCGATGTGCGCCGGCTCGACCTGGTGGGCGGCAACCTCTACACCCGCTACCGCAGCCCGCTGAGCCCCGTGATTGGGACCATGAACATCAACCGCTTCAGCGGCACGCTCTACAACGTGAGCAACGACCCGCGCCACCAAACCACCGCCCACCCGCTCACCGGCACGGCCACCGCCTACCTCCAGAACCAGTGCCGCATGACGGTGCACGCCGCCATTCCGCTGCTCGACCCCAGCGGCCGCCACCGCGTGTGGGGCAATTTTGGTGCGGGCGCCTTCAGCAGCCTGAATGCCATGACGGTGCCCACCCGGCTGATTGAGTTCAAAAAAGGCCAGGTGCAGCGCATCGATTTTGCCTTGCAGGCCGATAAAAAACAGGTAACCGGCACCATGACGGCCCGCTACTCCGGCCTGCAGCTGGAGCTGCTGAGCTACAAAAAAGGCGAGGTGAAGCAGTCGCTCGGCAAGAAAATTATTTCCAAGGCCGCCAACGTGCTGGTCATTCGCGACGAAAATCCGCGCAAGGGTGGCCGCGTCGTCACCGGCGACATGACTTCGAAGCGGGAGCCTCGCTTTTCGGTGTTCGTGCTGTGGCGGCAGGGCGTGGTAAGCGGCTTGCTGAACAATATTGGCCTGCCCAAAGGCATTGCCCAAAAAATCAGCCAAAGCCAGGACGTGGCCCCCTTGCCGCCCGCCGGCAGCCGCTAAGAAGGTGTTTGGGTTAACAAAAACGGTCATGCTGAGCGCAGTCGAAGCATCTCTATCGCTGCGTTGTCACAATTGGATTACTACTGCGGTAGAGATGCTTCGACTGCGCTCAGCATGACGGGTTGGATTGTTTTCGACTAACTCAAACAGCTTCTAAAAGGGCTTCAGAGAAGCTTTTCTTCATTCGGTAGCAAACCCCATTCAGTATAGCTTCCAGGGAGGCCAACCCAAGCCCAACCGTGGGAAACGCCGTACCTTGCCGGGGCACTAGCCAAAGCGAAGCAACAGAGCCGCCATCGGGCCGCCGGGTTTCTTTTTATCGACCTGCGCGTCCGACCTCACTGTTGTTGTATGGCTGTCCTCCTGTTTTTTGTGGCGCACTGGTACCTGTCGCTCTTTACCCAGACGTTTTTCCAGCACCGCTACGCCGCGCATCGCATGTTCACGATGTCGCCGCTGATGGAACGGGTGTTTTTTGTGCTCACCTACCTGGCGCAGGGCAGCAGTTTCATGTCGCCGCGGGCCTATGCTTTGCTGCACCGCATGCACCACGCCTACTCCGACACCGCGCAAGACCCGCACTCGCCGCACCACAGCACCAATGCGTTTGTGATGATGTGGAAGACGCGCACAACCTACCAAGACTGCATCAAGGGGACTTCGGTGGCCGCCCAACGCTTTGCCGGCGACTACCCGGAATGGATTTCGCTGGAAGATTTTGCCCACAGCGCCTATTCGCGGCTGGCCTGGGGACTGGTGTACGTGCTGTTTTACATCAACTTTGCCACGGCCTGGTGGCAATACCTGCTGCTGCCCATCCACCTGATGATGGGGGCCGTGCACGGCGCCATCGTGAACTGGGCCGGCCACAAATACGGCTACCAGAACTTTGACAACCACGACAAGAGCCGCAATTCGCTGGTGTTTGACTTCCTGACCGGCGGCGAATTATTTCAGAACAACCACCACAAGCTGCCCAGCCGCGTCAATTTCGGCGTCAAAAAATGGGAAGTCGACCCCTCCTACCCCATCATCTGGACGCTGGATAGGTTAGGCATCATTCAGCTGAAAACGCCGAAATCAGCCGTGGAAGGAGTTGCGGCTTAGTCTCTCCCAAGCGACCAGCCGGCTTCGCGCCAGCAGTTCGCCTCATCAACCTGGCTCCGGTACAACCCTAATACCGCCGCCCCCAGAAGCGCGGCACCCATTCATATCCCATGAAGGTATGGCAGCGCCCGTACCGCGCCGTTTTGCGGAACAGCAGCGCCCGCACGGGCAGGCGCACCGGCGCGGCGGCCCACACCAGCGCCTGCCCCAGGCGCTTGGCCCGGTAGCCCAGGCTCAGCCGGCGCAGCTTTTCGTCGAGCGGCCGGGGCTCTTCCAGCGCGTGGCGCACGGCGGGGCGGTAGTGGGTGGCTTTGGTGGTCACGGTGTATTGGCGGGCTGGCAGGCGGAAACGTTGGTCACGCAACGCCTTCAGCATCAGGCTACGGCTCCGGCGCGTCAGGCCGGTCTTGGTGCGGTTGGGGTCTACGCCCACATCCACCACTTTGCCCACGCTATCGAGGGCAAACACCAGCACGGGCAGCGCGGCTTCCAGTTTGCGCATTTTGCTGGCCTTTTCGCGCAGCACCATGCTCAGGCGCTCGTATTCCACCGCCCGGCGGTCCAGGTCGAGGTTGTCCATCTGGTTGTTGAGCTGCCGCAGCGCCGCCGTGGGCTGCCAGCGGTAGGGCCCGCCGTAGTGCAGCCAATAGTTGCCGGCCAGCGGATGCTTCGAGCCGCTGTCGAGGTTGGTGGGGCAGCGCAGCAGCCGGTCGCGCAACGACACGTAGCCGCTGCCAATGCCCGTCCACACCGGCTGCGCCCGGAAGCGCAGCGTGGCCGAAACCGCCTCCCATTTGGGCACGTCGAACACCGGCCCCAGCGCATACACCTGCCGCGTCAGGGCCGAATCGAGGCCCGGCCGGCCCGGATTGGGGCCCGCCGTGGCCGGGCTGGCGGCTGAAAGCACGAGCAACCCAGCCCCCGCGATACAGGCCATGAAATGAGCTTTCCAAGAACGCAATGAAGTAGAATTGAGCATAGTCCAAAGCTACAACGCCGGCCGCATTATCAAAACCCCAACGCTTTTTCCGGAAAAGCACACTGTTCTCAACCGCGAGGTGGCTTTTCAGGGATGCAAGGTCGATTCGTAGCCCCGCGCCGCCATTAAACAGCCGCTTATTTCGCCCGGGAGCAAAAAACGCCGGGGCCGGGTTCCGTACCTTTGTGCCTGAATACCCCGCGACCCCATGATTTCAATCACCGACCTCGACTTCCACTTCGGCTCCCGCACGCTGTACGACAACGCCAGCCTGCACATCAAGCCCAAGGATAAAATCGGCCTCATCGGCCTCAACGGCACCGGCAAATCGACGCTGCTGCGCCTGCTCGTGGGCGAGTACAAGGCCGACGGCGGCTCTATCTCGATGAGCAAGGAAGTGAGCCTGGGCTTCCTGAACCAGGATTTGCTGAGCTACGATACGCACGAGAGCATTCTGCACGTGGCCATGCAGGCCTTTGAGGAAGCGCTGGAATTGCAGAAGAAAATTGACGACCTGCTGGTCCTTTTCGAAACCGATTATTCCGATGATTTGGTCGATAAGCTGGCCACCATGCAGGAACGGTTCGAGGCGCTGGGCGGCTACACCATGCAGGCCCGTGCCGAGGAAATTCTGGAAGGTCTGGGCTTCTCGACGGAGGATTTGCAAAAGCCGTTGAAAAGCTTTTCGGGCGGCTGGCGCATGCGCGTGATGCTGGCCAAAATCCTGCTTCAGCAGCCCTCCCTCCTGCTCCTCGACGAACCCACCAACCACTTGGACTTACCGTCAATCAAGTGGATTGAAAACTACTTAGCTGACTACGAAGGTGCCGTCATCATCGTGAGCCACGACCGCGCCTTCCTCGACCGCACCACCAACACCACCGTGGAAGTGACCGGCGGCAAGCTGGTGCCCTACGCCGGCAACTACAGCTACTACCTCGAAGAAAAAGAGGAGCGCAACCTTATCCAGAAAGGCGCTTTCGAGAACCAGCAGGCCCAGATTCGGCAGGCGGAGCGCTTCATCGAGCGTTTCAAGGCCAAGGCCAGCAAGGCCAAGCAGGCCCAGAGCCGCGTGAAGGCATTGGATAAGCTCGAACGCATCGAAGACGTGGCCCAGGACGCGGCCAAAATCAACATGAAGTTCACCTTCAAAGTTGAGCCCGGCCGCCACATTCTCCGCATGGAGCACGTGACCAAGAAATACGACCAGAAGCTGATTTTCCGCGACACCAACGTGCACATCGAGCGCGGCGACAAAATCGCCCTCATCGGCGCCAACGGCAAAGGTAAGTCGACGCTGATGCGCCTAGTGGCGGGCACTGAAGCGCCCACGGCGGGCAAGCATCAGTTGGGCCACAACGTGATTATGTCGTTTTACGCGCAGCACCAATTGGAGTCGCTGACGCTCGACAACGAGATTCTGCAGGAGATGAGCGAGGCCGGCTCGAAGCGCAACGACATGGAATTGCGCTCGGTGCTGGGCTCGTTCCTGTTCACGGGCGAGGAGGTTTTCAAGAAAATCAAGGTGCTGAGTGGCGGCGAGAAAAGCCGCGTGGCCTTGGCCAAGACCCTGATTTCGGAAGCCAACTTCCTGCTCCTTGACGAACCGACCAACCACCTCGACATGGTATCGGTAAACATCCTGATTCAGGCCCTGGAGCAGTACGAAGGCACGTTCATCGTCATCAGCCACGACCGGTACTTCGTGGAAAACGTGGCCACCAAAATCTGGTTTATCGAGGATTTCCAACTAAAGGAGTATCCCGGCACCTACGCCGAGTACGAGCTCTGGCAGGAAGACCGCGAGAAAGCAGCCAAGAAAGCCGGCCTGCCCAGCCCTAGCGCCAATAAGCCCCAACCCAAGGAAGAGAAAAAACCCGAAGCCACACCCGCCAAAACCTCCTCGCCCGACCAGAAAAAAGCCCTGAAAGAACTGGCCGAAGTCGAAGCGAAAATCGACTCGCTGGAAAAGGAATTGGCCGGCTACGAAAAGGAATTGGCCGACCCGAAGATTTACCAGAACGCCGCGCAGTTGAAAGACACCACGCTGAAATTTGAGCAGGTGAAAAAAGAGCTGGCGAAGCTTAATGACCGTTGGGAAATCCTGGCCGAAATGTAGCAGCAAATCCACCTAAAAAAGCCTCTTCTGAAGCATCTTGCTTCGGGAGAGGCTTTTTTTATGAGCAACAAACAGAACACATTCCAGGAATTTGCTAAGTGCGAAATCCTGAGCTGATGCCTAATTAATTACTAAACTCAGGCCTGCTTAATTGATGCAAAATTTGTATCAGCGGTTCATTTTTACTTCTCGTTTACATATTCCAAAAGGTCGCCTGGCTGGCAATTCAATGCTTTGCAAATTGCCTCCAGAGTGCTGAAACGAATTGCTTTTGCCTTACCTGTTTTCAAGATAGAAAGGTTTGATAACGTCAAATCAACTTTTTCAGAAAGCTCATTTAGAGAGATTTTTCGCTTAGCCATCATCACGTCTAAGTTTACAATGATTGGCATTGCTCAAATTGTTAAGTCATTTTCGGATTTCAAATCGATGGCATTCTGCAATATTCTTTCAAAGATTGCCGCAGCAGTTGCCACTACAATCGATACGAAAGAAATTACCATACACATCGCCAGAAAACCCGCTGGGTCGTCGGCCTTATTGTGGAATATTTTAATAGATATTCCTGCTGTCACAATTGACGCGCATAAGACCAGTGCGCAATATTTAATGCTCTTTAAAGCCCCGACAGAATTTAGTGAGAATACCTCATTTCGCCCAATGTATTTGAGCAATTTGAACGCTTTATATAGCGCGACAAAAAAAGCAATTGATGCCGCGTACCCATACAGGATAAACGGGTCGGAGTAAATACCAACCCAATCCAGGTTGGCAGCTCGTCCCTCGGTCATGGGAAGCCGAATCAAAAGGGTAAGCGCCACAACGCCAACAAGCACGACGACTGCCTGAAGAAATGTTATTGAAATTCTTTTCATAACGGCTTGACAATCTTAAATCCGAGACAAACATAACAAAAATTTATTGATAAACAATAAATTTTTGTTGCTTAAAATAAAAACTCATCCGGCGTCCGTTAGGCGAGGCTTTTCTCCCGAACGATTGGGATATGCCCCGGCCAGTGGACGCCGGATGAGCATGACGTATTATTGAAATTCGGCCGTATTTCCAGCCATTTTCTACTTCTCCCCGGCAATCACCAGCGTGCCGGCCGGAATTGCCACCTCGCCGTTGGGGTAGCGCTGCTCAATCAGGGCCAGCACTTCGTGCTCGATGGCGGCGCGTTGCTCGGGCGTGGCCTGGCTGAGGGCGCCGGCTACGGGCGCGGCCACGTCGGTCATGATTTCCCAGTAGCCGGCGGCTGTGCCGGCGGGCAGGGCGGTGGGCACGGGGGTTTCGGCTACATTTTTCAGGCCTGCCTGCCGGAACAGGTTGGCGATGAAATCGGGCTGGGCGCAGCGGAACATGCCGGGCACGCCGGGTGGTGGTGGCGTCAGCTGCAGGTGCTTGTTGATGATGCCCATGCTGGCCGTGACCCAGAAATTTTGCTCGGGGCCGGCCCACACGGCGGTGGAAACGCGGCCACCGGGCCGCAGCACCCGCGCCATCTCGTTGGCCGCCAGCTGCATGTCGGGGAAAAACATGAACCCAAACCGGCAGCTGATGGCATCGAAGGAATTGTCGGGGAAGGGCAGCTCGCACACGTCGGCCACCTGGGTTTCAAAGTTGTGAAGGCCGCGCCGGGCGGCGTTTTCGCGGGCCACGGCCAGCATGTCTTCGGCGATGTCGATGCTGACGACTTTGCCGCTGGACAGCATCCCGGCAATGGTCAGGCCGGGCTCGCCGGTGCCGGAGGCTACGTCGAGCACCACGTCGTCGGGCTGGACGTGCAGCTGCCGGATAATTTCATCGCCAATGGGCCGCATGAAGTTCATCATCAGCGTGTCCCACTTTTTCCAGCCGGGCGAGAATTTGTTCCAGGAGGCGCGCTGCTGCTCGCGAATTTGCTCAAGTTGCTGTTCCATGGTGGTGGTACTGATGAAGTGAAGTCGCTGGCGATAGCGCGAAAATCGAACGCGTAAATATATAATAAATACCTTGCTTATCAGCATGGATTCTGCGCCCTTTGTAAAGGCGCAATGCGCTCACTGTAAATCACATAAAAACAAGGCGCGGGGCTTTTCGGTCGTTTGCCACCAGCGTCTGCCGCCGGTAGCTCCTTCAGCGCGAGCCACGGACTTTACATTCGCAGCTGCTGCCGCACAAGCCGCATTGCGGCCAGTGCTAAAACAATGCTCCAGCCATGCTGACTTTCCATTTCACGCCCTTCCCTACCCTCCGTACCGAGCGCCTAACGCTGCGCCCGCTCATCGGCGCCGACGCGCCGGCATTGTTTGTTCTGCGTTCCGACCCGCAGGTGATGCAGTACATCCCGCGGCCCCTGGCTACGTCGGTGGCCGACTCGGCCGCTTACATCGAGACGATGAACGAGGCCATGAGCCGCAACGACTTGCTTAACTGGGGCATTGCCTTGCGCTCGTCGGACGAAATCATTGGTACCATTGGTTTCTACCGCCTGCAGCCCGAGAACCACCGCGCCGAGATTGGCTACCTGCTGCACCCGGCCCATCAGGGCCAGGGCCTGATGCAGGAAGCCGTGGCGGCGGCGCTGGCCTACGGCTTCGGGGAGTTGAACCTGCATTCGGTAGAGGGCGTCATCGACCCACGAAACGTGGCCTCGGCGCAGGTGCTAAAACGTGCGGGGTTTGTGCAGGAAGGGCTTTTCCGTGAGAATGGGTTGTGGCAAGGTAAATTTCTGGACACGGCTTACTACTCCCTGCTCTGCCCCGCCCGCCGGTGAGCCGCCGCCGGCACGGCGGGCGCGCCGCCACCGAAGCCCGGCTCCGAAGTTGACCCACAATCCCGGTTACCGTACCTTTCGGGCCATGCGCCTTCTTCCATTTGCCTCCCTCCTGCTGCTGGCCGCTGCCTGCGTTCCCCTCGGCACCCCCATCACCAGCACCACGCCCGGCACCCAGCAGCCCCCGGAGTACTACGCCGACAAGACCCTGCGCTACCAGGACTACACTTACTCGCCCGAGGTGCGCAGCGTGCAGTGCTACGTGGCCACGGGCCAGCCCAACGAAGTTTTTCAGCCGCCGGTGGTGCCGCTAGGGCAGTCGCCGTCCATCACCCTGGAATTTGACGTGCTGAACGGGCAGAGCCAGCGCTACACGGCTAAGCTGATTCATTGCGATGCCGACTGGCAGCCCTCGGTGCTCACCAACATGCAGTTCCTGAACGAGATAAACGAGTTTCTGATTACCGACTACCGGGTGGGCTCGGGCACCAAAGTGCCGTACTTCCACTACCGGATGCAGGCGCCGCAGGTGAAGCTGAGCGGCAACTACCTGCTGGTGGTGCAAACCACGGCCGGCGTGCCGGTGGTATCGCGCCGGCTGCTGGTGTACGAAAACCAGGTGCAGGTGAGCCTGAAGCCGGGCATCGTCATCGGCGGGCAGCAGCGAATGACCATGCAACAGCTCGATTTCAGTGTGGGCTACGCCAGCGTGGAACTGGTGAACCCGGCCGTGGAAGTGAAAACGGTGCTGCGCCAGAACTTCCGCTGGGACAACGCCAAGTACAACCTGCGTCCCACCTTCGTGCGCGACCTCGACCGCCGCCTCGAATACCAGTACTTCAACTTTGAAAACGCTTTCCCCGGCCTGAGCGAATACCGGTATTTCGACACCCGCTCGGTGCAGGCGGCGGGCATGGGCGTGCTGCACGTCGACCCGCGGGCTGCGCCCGTCACCACCGTCACCTTGCAGCCCGAAGTGTCGCGCAGCCCCACGGCCTATAACCAGTACGTGGACTCCAACGGCCAGCGCGTGTTCGAAAGCCGCGAGTACGGTAACGGCGCCACCAATGCCGACTACGCCGACGTGACCTTTCAGCTGAAGGCCGACCAGCCCGCGCCCGGTCCCGTGTATGTGCTCGGCGCCCTCACCGACTGGCAGCTGAAAGACGAGTTCAAGCTCACCTACGACGAAACCAAGCAGCTTTACACCGGCCACGCCCTGCTCAAGCAAGGCTACTACAACTACGATTTTGCGGTGGCCGGCGCGCGCGGCACCGCGCCGAATGAAGCGTACTTTGAAGGCTCGCACTACGAAACCGAAAACCAGTACGACCTGCTGGTGTACTACCGCCCACCCGGCACCCGCGCCGACCTGCTCATCGGCTACCAGATGGTGGACATGAACAGCCGGCAGTAATGCGGTTGTAGTTGTCGGTTGTTTGTTGTAGGTTGTTCGTTGTCAGTTGCCAGTTGTCAGTTAGTAGTTTGCTGGTCAGAAATTGTATCGAGCTCTGACAACTGACAACGAACAACTGACAACTAAATCCTAATGGCTGCTGAGCTGCACGCTGGTTTTCAGGGCCAGCGGGGTCATTTGCTGCCCGCCGCCGTAGCCGCCCCCGCCGCGCATGCCGCCCCCGCCACCGCGCATACCACCGCCTCCACCTCCGCGCATACCTCCACCGCCCATCCCGCCGCGCATACCCCCGCCGCCCATGCCGCCGCCTTGCATGCCCCCGCCGCCACCCTGGCTGGGCATGGTGAACTTGCCCCCGGCCACGCTTACGCCCACCACGGCGCTTTGGCCCGTGGCCAGGGCCGGCAGCTTGCGGTAGAGCAGGCGCATGGGCACGGCCAGCTCGTAAATCAGGTCTTCCTGCTCGTTGAGACCAATGGCGGCCTTTACGCCCAGCTGCGATTGAGCATCGGTGAGGGTGGGCTCCTTGCTGCCTTTGTAGTTGAGCAGCTCCATTTCGCGCATGTCGGCCAGGGCTTGGGTGAGGCGCGCCCGGCGCGAGGCCTGGCGGTCAGTGCCCGAGGCATCGGGGTTATCGGGCCGAGGGGAGTTGCCCTCTCCGCCCGCCCCGCGGCCGGCCTGCAGGTTGCCCAGCGGGTAGTGCACCCCAAACTGGTGCTGGTTGCGGCCCGTGGTATCGAGCCACACCGTGAGGCCCAGGCGCACAATTTTGGCCTGCGTGGCCGGGTCGGCCGCTTTGAGGCGCACGTACACCATGCGGCCGTCGTTCAGCACCTGGTACTGCAGCTTGCTGCCGGGGTCGTAGCGCAGCGAGTCGGTCCAGTCGGCGGCTTGCCCGTCGATGGTAGGCGGCGCGGGCACGTAGCGGCTGGCGCTACTGGCCGTGGGCTGGCGACTGCAAGCCGCAAACAAAAAAACACCGGACAAAGCCAGTGGGCACAAACGAGAAAAGCGCATCAGCAACAGGGCGGGGAAGTGGGCCGAAACCGATGCGATACTACTCGCGGCCACGTGTGCTTTGGGTGAAAGGAATACCCTGAACTGGAAATTGGCAGGAAAATGGCGTAGGCGCCGGTGGGTGCGCGTCTTGGCAGTGGTTCCGGCCCCTGGCCGGGGGGCCGGCGTAACCGCATGGCGCCCGCTGCCGTTGCAAGCGCATCCGTAGTCCTTCACCGGGTAATTCCGCTTTATTTATTCCTATGAATCTTCCGCTTTTCCAAGTCCTGCGCACCGGCGCATTTTTCTGTCTGCTGGCCCCGCTGGCAGGTTCTTCCAGCGTTAACAACTGGCTGGAGCACCGCGCCCCCGAACGTGCGCCCGCTGCCCGCCCGCTGCAGGGCGCCAAGCCCGACCCGGCCGTAATTGCCCAATTCGGCCTTTACCAAAGTGCCACCCTGCAAAAGCTCATCGATGCCAAAGGCAAGCAGATGACGGCCGTGTCGGACCGCCCCGGCGACTACGGCTTCACGGTGGTCGACTCGCCGGTTATCAACGCCTTTGCTACCCCCGATGGCCACGTGTACTTTACGCGCGGCATCATGGCTTACTTCAACGATGAAGCCCAGTTTGCCGGCGTGCTGGGGCACGAGCTGGGCCACATCACCGCCCAGCACGGCAAAAAGCAGCAGACGCGCAGCACCATCGCCGGCATTGGCATGATACTGGGCTCGGTGCTGGCGCCCAAAATCATGCAGTCGGTGGGCGGCGTGGCGCAACAGGTGGTGGGCCTGGGCATGCTCAAATACGGCCGCGACGACGAGAACGAAGCCGATGGCCTGGGCGTGAAGTACTCGACCAAAATTGGCTACGACGCCAGCCACATGGCCGACTTTTTCCGGACCTTGCAGCGCACCGAAGCCCAGAGCGGCGCCGGCAGCATCCCCACCTTCCTCAGCACCCACCCCAACTCGGCCGACCGCTACACCCGCGTGAAGCAACTGGCCGCGCAAGCCAAGCAATCCGTCGGCAACCGCCCGCTGGCCGTGAACCGCGACCAGTACCTGCGCCAAATCGAGGGCCTGACGTTTGGCGAAGACCCGCGCCAGGGCTTTGTCGAAAGCAGCGTGTTTTACCACCCCGATTTGAAATTCCGCTTCCCTATTCCGTCGGGCTGGAAATCGCAGAATTCACCCGAGCAGTTTCAGATGGCCGAGCCCAATGGCAAGGCGCTGCTCGTGTTTCTGGGTGCCAGCGGCAGCTCGCTGGAAGAAGCCGGCCAGTCGCTGGCCAAATCCATCGGCCTGACGTCGGCCAATGCCAGCAAAACCACCATCAACGGCTTCCCGGCCCTCGTGTTTGAAGGCGACCAGCAGGCTTCGGACCAAAGCTCTAGCACGCCGGCCCACGTGCTGGCCCAGCTTATTCAGGACGGCAAAAGCATCTTCGCCTTCGTGGGCCTGGCCGCACCGGCCTCGTTTAGCACCTACGCGCCCCAGTTCCAGCAAGCCGCCCAGGGTTACAGCCGCCTCACCGAAGCCAATAAGCTGAACCGCCAGCCCGAGCACGTGCATATCCGCACGGCCGCCTCGGCCACCACGCTGGCGTCGGCGCTGGCTTCCGCCGGTGTGCCCTCCAAGCGCTACGAAGAGATGGCTATTCTCAACGGCATGCAAACCACCGACCGCCTGAGCAAAGGCATGCTGTATAAAGTGGTCGGGAAATAACGAACTTATCCGACAATGGAAAAAGCCCGCCGCAGTAATTGCAGCGGGCTTTTTTTTAGTGTTTTTTGCGGTCATGCAGAGCGCAGCGAAGCATCTCGCGTGCAGTAGTAATCATTTACTATTGCACGCGAGATGCTTCGCTGCGCTCTGCATGACGGTTAAGAGCAGTTGTTTTCCCCGCCCAGCAACGGCTACGGCTCCAGTCGAATAATAAAATTCTTGAGTGAATTCTTTTTGATGATACTGACCAGCTGGCCGTTGGCGTAATGGTATTCGTCCTCCCGGCCGTCGCGGGTGGCATGGTAAATGCCCGCCCCGGCCGGCACGACACGGAAGAAATCCCCGAAATACTCGGCAAAGGCCCGCGGACGGCTATGCGGTTCGCCAAAAAACATATCCGTGACGGTGTAGGCAATGGGCTGCGTTTCGGTGGCCTGGTAGTGGTGCTTGTACTGGTCGGCCCGGATGTCGTAATGGTCGCCCTTCCACTCGGCGCGCGAGCTGAAATCACCTTGGTTGGTGTGTGCCTCCACGGTCGAGAGCAGGAGTTGCCCATTGTGCATCCGATTGATTACCTGATAATATATCTTCAGGTGATAGAACAGGAAAGTCACTTTCACGTCGCTGGTGAGTGTGCAAACAACGTCGCCGACGCTGGCCTGGGGCTGGCGGGTGGCCGTCATGGTGCCCACGCGCAGGCCCGCCACCTCAATGGCGTAGCGGCGGGTTTCCGCGGTGCCGGGCTTCGGGGTTTGCGCGTGGCAAGTGGCCGGCAGCACCGCCCCCATTCCCAACAGCAACAGCCAGCGCCAGCCAGCTCCGCGCTCACTGCTCATTCAGCTGCCAGTTGTAGTCCAGGTAGGTGATTTTGGTTTTGTCATCCATTTTGGTGGCCGAGTACTTGTTCACCCATTTCGCCACCGACTGGCCGTTCTTTTCCCAGTCGCCTTTGTACCAGTCGAAATACTTGGAGAGCTGAGCCGCATCTTTGCCGACCTTGTTCTTGGCCGGGTTGTTCAGGAAATCGTGGCCCTGGTCTTCCAGCTGCTTGTCCAGCTTGTCGGCGGTATAGGCCTCGTTGCGCAGGCGCGGGCAGGACATGGAGGCGCACACCAGCGCGAAGTGAATGCGCGGGTCGTCATATTTTTTCCGCAACGTGCCGTGCTCGATATTATCGAGGCTCATTTTCTCGCCACCGATGCTGAAGAACTTGATGGCCCAGGGCGTGGTCACGAAGGGAATCTTGATTTTTGAGCCGATGTCCTTGATACTGCCGATGGGGTAATGGTCGAGCACCAGGCGAATGGTGTAGGCGTTGTAGGCGTTTATCCAGAAGGCCATTTGCTCGGCTTTGCTCCAGCTGCTGGCGGGTTTGTTTTTGCTCAGCAGGGCCAGGTACTTGTTCAGCTCTTCCTGGTCGGCCTTGAGGCCCTTGTAGTTGACGAGGCCTTTTGCGCTGACGTATTTTTTGAGCAGCCGGTCGTAGGCGCTGTGGTCGACGGCCGCCACGGCCCGGCTGTTGGCTGGTGCTCCGGTGCCGGCCGAGGCAACTACTGGAGTGACAAAGGTGCCCAAAGCGGCGACGGCCACAGCGGCGAGGGAAATGCGCATGGAGGTTATCATTAGCGTGCTCATGAGCTGCAGTATACGAGGCCGGGCCGTAGAATAGATGTTCGGGCGCTGCCGTGCTTTCCGGGATGAACACTAAACTTGCAGCGCCGTACAACTCCGCCGTATGACTGTCAGCGTAATCATTCCTACCTACAACGAAGCGGCCAACATTGGCGGCCTCGTGAGGGAGTTGCGGCGGTTTGCCCCCAACGGCCAGGCCGAAGTGCTGGTGGTGGATGCCCACAGCCCCGACGGCACCGCCGAGGCGGCACGGCAAGCGGGCGCTACCGTGCTGCTTGCGCCCCGCCCCGGCCGCGCGGCCCAAATGAACTTTGGCGCCGCCCAGGCTACCGGCGACTTGCTGTATTTCGTGCACGCCGATGTCGGCATTCACCCCGACTACGTGGCCACCATCCGGCGGGCCGTGGCCGATGGCTTCGAGGCGGGCTGCTACCGGTTTCGGTTCAACTCGCCGCATCCGCTGCTGCGCATCAACAGCTACGGCACTCGTTTCAAAGGCATTATGAGCCGGGGCGGCGACCAGACTTTGTTTATCACCAAAGCCTTGTTTCAGCGGCTGGGCGGATTCAACGAGCGGTTTGTCATCATGGAAGACTTCGAAATCATCCAGCGCATTCGACGGGTGGCCGCCTTTTACATTGTGCCGCAGGACGTGCTGGTGTCGGCCCGCAAATACGAAACCAACAGCTGGCTCCGGGTGCAGCTGGCCAACCTGACCGCGTTTTCGATGTTCTTTCTGAAGGTGTCGCCCGCCCGCATCGCGCGCACCTACAAGGCCATGCTCAACTACCGCTGATGGCACCACAACCCGTGCTGGTGACCGGCGCCGGCGGCTTTTTGGGCTGGCACCTGGTAGCAGAGCTGCGGCAACGCGGCCATTCGGTGCGGGCGTTGCTACGGCCGGGCTCGGCCTCCCCTTTTCCGGCTGCGTGGGACATTGACTGCCGCTTTGCCGACGTTACCGAGCCTGCCCAACTGGCCGGAGCTGCCGATGGTTGCGCCGCCATTATTCACGCCGCTGCCTTGGCCCAGGTAAACCCGGCCCGTAACCCAGCCGTGTGGGCCGTGAATCTGGCTGGCACTAACAATATACTCCAACTGGCCCGAAAGGCCGGCATCAGCCGGTTCGTGTACGTGGGCACGGCCAACGTTTTTGGCTTCGGCACCAAGCAAAAGCCTGGCGACGAAACCCGCCCCTACGCCGGCCCCCGATACGGCCTCGACTACATGGACAGCAAGCACGACGCTACCACTCTGGTACTGCGAGCTACCGCCCAGCAACATCTGCCCGCCATTTTGGTCCATCCCACGTTCATGCTGGGCCCCCACGACGCCAAGCCCACGTCCAACGCCCTGCTGCTGGAGCTGTACCGGGGCCGCCTGCCCGGTTATCCGCCCGGTGGCAAAAACTACGTGCACGTGCGCGACGTAGCCGTGGCGACGGTCAATGCCCTCACGCTGGGTCGCATTGGCGAGTCTTATATTCTGGGCAATGAAAACCTGAGCTACCGCGACGCCTTCCGCCTAATGGCCAAGGTGATGAATGTGCCACCGCCCCGCTGGCCCCTGCCAGCCGGGCTGGCCTACCTCTACGGCCAGGCTTGCGATGTAAAGGCCCGCCTGACCGGCCGGCCAGCCCAGCTGAATGCCGCCATGGCTGCCGTGGCCAACGACGGCCATTACTTCAGCGTGCAGAAAGCCCGCGCCGAGCTAGACCTGCCCGCCACGCCCATCACCCAAGCCGTGGCCGAAGCTTTCGCGTGGTTCAGGGCGCATGACTATGTTTGAAGGACGGGTGGTGCAAAACGGTGTTTCGCACCACCCGCGTAAATCCGAACCGGCGGGCCATTCCGTTTTTCTATTTTCCCCGAAGTCTTGCCCTCACCCTCCTCGCCGGCCCGCGCCGGTTTCTTCGCCGGCCAGGTGGCCATCGTTACCGGCTCTGAATCGGGCATTGGTCGCGAAACAGCCCGCGCGCTGTGCGCCGCCGGGGCCGCCGTGGTGCTCAATGGCCGCAATGCCGAGCGCCTCGAACAAACGCGCCTGACCTTGGCGGCGGCCGGCTATGCGGTGGCCAGCTGCGTGGCCGACGTGACGGATTATGCCGCGTGCGAACTACTAATCGGCACGGCCATTCAGCACTTTGGCCGGCTCGATGTGCTGGTCACCAACGCTAGCATCTCGCAACGGGCCTACTTCGCCGATATGCAGCCCGAGGTATTCGCCCGCGTGCTGGACAGCAACGTGTATGGCTCGGTGTACCCGCTTAAAGCCGCGCTGCCACACCTCATCCGGAGCCGGGGCAGCGTCACATTTATTTCGTCCATCTCGGCCCTCAACGGCATGCCCAGCGGCTCGGCCTATTGCGCCGGCAAGGCAGCCGTGGCCAATCTGGCCCACACGCTGCGCCTGGAGCTGGCCGAAACCGGCCTGCACTTCGGCGTGGTCCACATCGGTTTCACCCAAAACGACCCCGACAAGCGCGTACTCGATGCCGCCGGCCAGCCTGTCCCCATCGCGCACCGCCCACCCCGCTGGCAGAAGTCGCAGGCCGAAGTAGCGGCCGTCATTGTGCACCACATCCAGAAGCGGAAGCGGCGCACAGTTATTTCGTTTCTGGGCCGCATCATCGTACTGGTGCACAATACCCTGCCCCGCCTGGGCGACTGGGTGGTACTGACGACTATTCGGCGGATGCGCCGGTTTTATGAGTAACAAAGACGTTTCCTATGGATTAGCAGCTTGTGAAAGCAATTTTATCTTACTTCAAAAGCTAAAAAAATGCATAATTTCATGTATAAATACCCAAAATCGTGTATGATATATTTTCACGCAATGGCATTAATACCAATTATGATGTTACAACTATTGCGCCGAATATGGCTGCTATTATAATTCCAGCAGAACTACTATAGACTTGTTGTACTGAATTATCAATGAGTTAAGCAGAAGTTCCACAGTCCGGCGCATACCTCCAGTGCCGTATCAAACTGTTCCAGATTATGCATGCGCAAGCGGTCGGACAAAATACGATACCGTTTTAGGCCCCCGATGCTGTGTTCCGCCACGACTCGTTTGCGGGCTTGTTGCGTATTGCGAAATTTATGGATTTTGGTTAATTGCCCACCGCGTGGTTTCTTGGTTGGCAGAAATAATTTCGCGCAAGGATACGCTTTGTTGAAGCCCTGAAAGCCGGAATCCAGGCGCACCGTCAACCTGCTAAATCACTGCTTATCTGGTGGAAAATCCCGTTTTAACAACGTAAAATCGTGCATTGCCCCCGGCACTAACCGGCCCACGTACATTAGTTTCCGTTCGGCATCAGCCAAGATAAGCGCTTTTAAGGTGTTGCGTTTTTTTTACCGCTGTACTGCGCTTTTTGGGCTGCTTTTTCCTGTGGCCGTTGGGTCGCCAATTCGGTGGCATCCAGCAACACGGCCCGCCGTTTGGAAAAATAGCGCTGTAATTCAGCCGGGGATTGAAATTCGCGTTCGGGCAAGCAGTTGGCCAGGCGCAAGGCTTCGCGCAGCACGGCCAGGCCTTCGTCTTGCCGGCGCTTGGCCGTGGCCCCATCCAGTCCGCAGACCAGTCCCAGCACGTCATACGTCAGGCCGGATTTGCAGCTGAAAAGGGTAAAGAAAAGCAAGTCTTCTTCGTCCTTCATGCGTGTTCCGTCAGGATGAATCACTATTCGGTCAGCCAGTTGCATTTCGTGTAATGCCGCGTAAGCCCGGCGAAATACGAGCAGGAGCTGGGCGAAATGATGGGCATCACACCCCAGGGCCGACCGCCATTGCCGGGGCGTTTTTAAATCCGGAATGGAGATTTTCATGCTCAAATATCCTGCCTTGATGCCGCTGCAACAAGTCTAATGTATAAATTGCAATTACTAATATTGCTACATTCATACCTAGGTCATTGCTATAATTTTATGCTTACGCATAAATGGTTTTTCAGCAATTAGAAAAAATACATACGAAGCTATAATCACTACTAATAACCCCAAAGAATCCATAATGACAAGCTGATAAAACGGTGAAAGCTTTAACCTTGTTATCACAATCAGATAAAATATTTCAAGTATTGGCACATGAACCAGATATATACTATAAGCAAATATTCCAATTTTACTAATCACCTGACTGGAAAGTATTTTCATTAACAGGCGAAAATTGCCAATTGAAAAATTAATAAGTAGACATGACGTACATAATCCAATCAGGATATCAAGGAAGACAAAATTTGTTCCTAACAGCCAATTTTCAAATGGTTCCCATTCAGTTCGCCAATCCGCAATGAGCGTAAACAGAACTAAGCCTGCTATAAGACTGCGCCATGAAGTATTATTTCTGAAATTATTAATATTTTTTAGACTTGAATAAGATATTTGTGCACCAATAACACCCGTGCCAAATAATAATAGGTAATGTGGGCTAATACCAGTAATACCTAAATAAAATTCAGCGTTTTTCTTTAACAAGAACAAAAACAGAGATGAGAAAATAGCAGCAAAAATCATCGTTGTAATTAGTCCATAACTGCGAATAGACCATATTATTGCCGGAAATAAGAAATAAATACGCCACTCAACAGAAATAGACCAGAATGCATGATTAATCGAACCTGCCGTATCTAAAAACACATCTTGCAATAAAAACAAATGAATCAGCAAGTCACGGCTGGTAACTGATGTAAAAGACTCTAATCTAACAGGGACCTCACCACCTATCGCAAACAAAGAAGCAATTAGCAATGAAAATATAATCGCTATATAATATGTTGGCAATATTCGCTTTGCTCTTCTTTTCACGAAATCCCAATAGCTGTTCTCTCGCATAATTCCACCATTCTTCACCACAGGTAAAGCCAAACAGAAACCAGAAATAACAATAAAAATATCTACTGCATAATGTCCCTTACTACTAACCATGTAGAAAATGTGATAAGGCATTGTTGCCTCCGCTTTTAAACCGAAGTAGTGGCTGGCGTGATGTATTACAACATAGAGTGCGGCTATAGCTCTGAAACCATCTAAATATCTCAAATGATTTATCTGCAAGCTATTTTTTTCACTATCGCTCATGTATATTGCTAATTACAATTATTACCCATTTATCCATCAAAAAATAAAAAAGAGTCACTCTACACGTTGAACCGGAAGTGCATGATGTCTCCGTCTTGCACCACGTATTCCTTGCCTTCCACGGCCATTTTGCCGGCTTCTTTGATTTTGACTTCGGTTTTGTATTCCTGATAATCCGGCAGCTTAATCACCTCGGCGCGGATGAAGCCTTTCTCGAAATCGGAGTGAATAACACCAGCCGCGGCGGGCGCTTTGTCGCCGCGGTGAATGGTCCAGGCGCGCACTTCCTGCACGCCGGCGGTGAAGTAGGTAATCAGGTTCAGCAACTCGTAGCTGGCCCGGATGAGCTTATTCAGGCCCGACTCGGTGAGGCCGTATTCGCCCAGGAACATGGCTTTTTCCTCGGGGTCTTCCATCTCGGCAATCTGCGCTTCGATGGCGGCCGACACCAGCACTACCTGGGCGCCTTCGGCTTTCACGTGCTCGCGCAGAGCCGTCACGTGGTTATTGCCGTTGCTGGCAATGCTGGCCTCGTCCACGTTGGCCACGTAAATCACGGGCTTGATGGTGAGGAGCTGCAGGTCGGCCACAGCGGCGAGGTCGTCTTCGGAAGCGGCCACGGCGCGGGCATTTTCGCCGCCTTCGAGCGCCGCTTTGAATTTCTGCAACGACACCACTTCCTTCTTGGCTACGGCGTCGCCGGCCTTGGCGCTGCGCTCCGATTTCTGCAGCTTCTTCTCTACGCTTTCCAGGTCCTTGAGCTGCAACTCGGTGTCGATAACGTCTTTGTCGAAAACGGGGTCAACGCCGCCGGCGACGTGGACGATGTTGGGGTCGTCGAAGCAGCGCACCACGTGGATGATGGCGTCCACCTCGCGGATGTTGGCCAGGAATTTATTGCCCAGGCCTTCGCCCTTGCTGGCGCCTTTCACGAGGCCGGCGATGTCGACAAACTCAATGATGGTGGGCAGCACGCGCTTGGGATTCACCAGCGCTTCCAAGATTTGCAGCCGCTCGTCGGGCACGGTGATGACGCCCACGTTGGGCTCGATGGTGCAGAACGGGTAGTTGGCCGATTCGGCCTTGGCGTTCGAGAGTGCGTTGAAAAGGGTGGATTTACCGACGTTCGGCAAGCCGACGATACCGCAGCGGAGGCCCATTTATGTAGGGTTGAGTGTTGAATGTTGAGTGTTGAATTGCGGGCAATTCGGCCGCAAAGGTACGGCTTGCAGCCATGGCTTCCGGAAAAAAGAACGTCATGCTGAGCGCAGCCGAAGCATCTCTACCGCAGTAAGTAATTATTTTACTATTGCGGTTGAGATGCTTCGGCTGCGCTCAGCATGACGTTCTTTTTTCCGGACCGTTTGGTCAAACGAATGCCTTAAAAAGCGTCGTCGGCCCGGTTGGGGTCGAAGGCCGGGCGGTCGAACTCGCGGCGGGGCTGGTCCCGGTCGTCGTAGTCGCGGGGGCGGTCGAGCTCGGCCACTTCCTCGGGGGTCAGCAGTTCCTCGCGCACGTAGTCCACGGCATCTTGCAGGGCATCCACGAATTTGAGAAAATCCTCCTTGTAGAGGAAGATTTTGTGCTTTTCGTACGAAACGGAATCGTCGCCGTTCTGGCGACGCTTGCTCTCGGTGATGGTCAGGTAGTAATCCTGGCCGCGGGTGGCTTTCACGTCGAAGAAATACGTGCGCTTGCCGGCTTTAATGCGTTGGGAATAAATTTCTTCCTGTTCGTGACGGTCGTCCACGGGAATGGGTTGGGGGTATGGGTGGGAAATAGGTTGGTCGTTTGGTTGGAAGGCCTAACTTACGAATTCTGGGGCAAAGATAAACGGCGGGCCGGGCGTTGGTGTTGAGGGTATCTTTGAGCGTTTGTCAACTGTGACTGTCATCCTGAGCGCAGCGAAGGACCTTATCACGACTGCACAGCTTGCAACAACCTAGCCGACACAGACGTGGTAAGGTCCTTCGCTGCGCTCAGGATGACAGACATTCCCAATTGCCCTTTTCTCCTGCCGCCCCCCATGCCCCTTGACCTCGCTTCCATCCGCTCCTTCGAAAACCTCGAATTCCTGGCCCGCCAGCTGGTTGATGGGTTTATTACCGGCCTGCACCAGTCGCCCTATCACGGCTTTTCGGTGGAGTTTTCGGAGCACCGCCTCTATAACCCCGGCGAAAGCACGCGCCACATCGACTGGAAGGTTTTTGCCCGCACCGATAAGCTGTTTGTGAAGCGCTACGAGGAAGAAACCAACCTGCGCGCCCACCTGCTGCTCGACGTGAGCCCCAGCATGTACTACCCCGCGCCGAGCTACGATAAGCTGAAGTTCAGCATCCTGGCTTCGGCGGCGCTCACCACGCTACTCACCCGCCAGCGCGATGCCGTGGGCCTGGTCACTTTCGCCGATACTATTGAGCTGCAAACGCCGGTGCGCTCCACCAGCACCCACCGGCACACCCTGCTGCTGGCCCTGCAGCAACTGCTGGAGCGCCCGCCGGCCCTCAAGTCGGGCCGGGGCACCGATGTGGCCGGCACCATCCACGCCATTGCCCAGCAGATTCCGAAACGCTCGTTGGTCATTATTTTCAGCGACATGCTGGGGCGCGGCGCCGCCGAGCAGGACGCCGCGCTGGCCGCCCTCCAGCACCTTAAGCACCAGCACCACGAGGTGCTGCTCTTCCACATTCTCGACCGCGCCACCGAAGCCAATTTCGACTTTGCCGAGCGGCCCTACATTTTCGAAGACGTAGAAACCGGCCTCGAAATCAAGCTCCAGCCTTCGCAAATTAAAGAGCAATACCAGGCGGCCATGACGGCCTACGAGCAGGAACTGGCCCAGCGTTGCGGCCAGCTGCGCATCGATTTCGTGCCCGTAGATGTGCGCGAGCCGTTTGAGAAAGTGCTGTATGCCTATTTGGTGAAGCGCGGCAAGGTGCGTTGAAACGTCCTGCTGAGCTTGTCCAAGCATCTCTACTGCGCAACTAACTGATTTTAGTATTGCACGCGAGATGCTTCGACTGCGCTCAGCATGACCGTGCTAATTCATAAACAAGTAAGCCTTTCTCTCCATTCTCGTGTTTTTCCTTCGCCTGCTGCTCATTTTCGGGGTTTCCCTGCTGGTCTTCGCGCCCATCACCGGCTACATTTCTTACAACTACGGCCGGTCGTTTTGGCGCTGGTTTGGGATTGGGTTGCTGTTGCCGTTTATATCCGTATTTATCGCACTGTTTATGGCGATGCGGACCAAGTGGGCCGAGGAAAAAGCCGAGCAACAGCAGCGCCGAATGCCTCCCCGGCCGTAGCGCCCGCCGCAGCCAGAGCGGTGCAGGCAGCGCTGGAAAATCGGCCATCGGCCCTGCGGCCGTACCTTTGCCGGGTTGCTCGCTTATGTTTTCGTCCAATGCTTGAGGCCCTTGTTGTCATTCTGACGCCCCTGTTTTTCATGCCGCTGATGACGGCCTTCATGGCGTATAATCACGGCCGCTCGTTTTGGCGGTGGTTTGGCGTGGGTTGCGGGCTGCCTTACGTGTCGCTGTTCGTGATTATGTTCGTGGTGCACCGCGACAAAAAGCGGCTGGCCGTGACCGTAGCCGCCTAAAGCACTCACGCGCTGCCTTGGTGCGGGGGCAGCCGTTCATTTTGCTCACTTCTTCCCTTTTTTATGTACCCAACCCTACTTGTTCTGCACTCCTGGTCCCGCTGGTTCGTGCTCATCTTTGGCCTCATTGCCGTGTACCGCGCTTATGTGGGCTGGACCGGCCGCCGCCCCTTTGTGAAGGCCGACAATGGCATGAGCGCCGCCTTTTCGGGCTTTATGTGGCTTCAGGTTCTCATTGGGCTGGGCCTGTATTTTATGGGCAACTGGCCGGCGCGGGTTACCTCGGCCGCTATGGATGCCGCCACCCGCAGCGAAAACCGCTTTTTCAAAATGGAGCATATTGCCATCATGATTCTGGCGGCCATTCTGGCACAGGTAGGCCGCATTGCGATGAAAAAAGCCGGCGATGATACCCTAAAGCACAAAAAGCTGTTCACGTATTTTGGCGTGGCCCTGCTGCTGGTGCTGCTCATGATTCCGTGGGGCATCTGGAATCCGGCTCGGCCGCTCTTTCGTTTCTAACTTTTACCTACTAAGTTTGAACGTGCTACGTACAAGACGCAGCCGCCTTGCTATACTGCCCGGTTTCCTTTTGTTGTTCCGCCCGTGACCACCGCGCCGAAACGTTCCTACACCGTAGAAGACTTCTCCGACCTGATAAGCTCTCGCCTGAAGCGCCTGGAAGGCACCAAAGAAGCCCGGCAGCGCTACGGCAGCCTGCTGGCCGTGCTGCGCCAGCAAGTCGATTCGTACCGGCAGCACAAAGCCGTTGGCAAGTAGCCAATCTTGATTCACTTTCAACACGAAAAAGCCTTTCCATTTGATTATGGGAAGGCTTTTTTATGCTGACGCTCTTGCCGCTGGCCGCAAGGCCGCTCCCGACGGGCGCCTTTTGCAAAGACAGGCCTGCGTTGATGTGTAGTACTCCCCAATAGTTGGACAGTTAAGGCGGGCTATCTTAGTCAACGCCATGAGTCCCAAACGCACCCGCCGT